>NC_015138.1:4111627-5482170 GCF_000176855.2 Paracidovorax avenae ATCC 19860
TCATCGGTTTCCTGAAGCAGGCTGAGGCCAGCCTGGCGGTCAAGGAGGTCTGCCGGCAGGGCGGTTTCAGCGAGCCCACGTTCTACAAGTGGCGAGCCAGGTACGGCGGCATGGATGCCGAGGAAGCCCGGCGCCTGAAGGAGCTGGAGGTCGAGAATGCCCGGCTCAAGAGGCTGCTGGCCGAGGCTCACTTGGATCTCGAAGCTCTCAAGATCGGCTTCGGGGTAAAGCGCTAGCCCCGCAGGACAAGCGCAAGGCCATCGCCCGGATGTTGGAGCATTCCCAGATCTCCGAGCGCAGGGCCTGCCTTCTTGCGGGGCTCTCCCGCGATGCCTGGCGCCACCCGCCGCAGCCCGGCGCCTGCACGGTGCGGCTGCGCGAGCGCATCCACGCCGTGGCCATGCAGCGGCGGCGCCTCGGGTATCGCCGTGTGCATGACATGCTGCGCAGCGAGTTTCCAGGCACCAACCACAAGAAGGTGTATCGCCTCTACCGCGAGCAGGGCCTGGCGGTACGCAAGCGCAACAAGGCCAGGAGGTACTGCGGCGAGCGGACACCGCTGGTTGCCGCCCTGCGTGCCAACCAGACCTGGAGCCTGGACTTCGTCAGCGACGCACTGGCCAATGGCCGGCGAATCAAATGCCTGACCATCACCGATGACTTCACCCGCGAGTGCATCGACATCGCGGTGGATCTGTCGATGCCCGGGGCCCATGTCGCCCGGGTGCTGGAGCGCGCAGCATGCTTCAGAGGTTACCCACAGGCCATCCGGACCGACAACGGTCCGGAATTCACCTGCCGGGCCTTCATGGCCTGGTTGCAGGCGCGAGGTATCGAGCACATCCTGATCCAGCCGGGAAAGCCCACCCAGAACGCCTATATCGAAAGCTTCAACGGCCGGTTCAGGGACGAATGCCTCAACGAGAACTGGTTCGAGACCTTGGCCCAGGCCTGGGAGGTCATTGCCCTGTGGCGCCAGGATTACAACGAAGTGCGGTCCCACGGGAGCATTGGCCGGATACCACCTTCCGCTTTTGCAGCCAGGCACCGCGAACCATCCACCATTGATGCAGGATCAGTTAACCTGCAAAACCCTGGACCTCTCTCCCAATGATTGGTATGGCTACAGGGGGCAGGTCACACAAGCCCCTCGATTCATGTGTGTCGTTCTCACATGAACAATCGATACGGGTAGCTGTGCGCGGGTAGGCTTGGCACGTTTGAGATGGTGCGTGACAGCCGCTGCGAATACATGATAGTCACCGGCAAGGGGTCGTATAGCGCATCGTTGTTCCAGTCCATCTTGGCCAGCGCCAGGGCTTCGGAAGCCAGAAGTTCGTAGGGGCCGCGTCCCATGTGACGACGAAGGACAATGGGTTTCGGGATGCTCTTGCTACCTTGGAAGTAATCCCTACCGCCAACGGCGGAAGGTGCATTACCGGCCAGCCACAGGAGCGCCGCGTTGCCCGAGGTCATGACCAGAGTGCCGCGTGGAACAGGGAAGCGCGCTGCCTGGATGCTGGGTTGCTTGCCTGGCATCTCGACCATCCAGACGCCTCTCCATGCGGAGCTCGATCCGATCTCGATACACTCGACCTCTGGGATCGACTGCGTCGCGTCCTGCACTCCCTTGAGCTCGCTCTCGGTAAAGGCAGTGGTCTTGTGTATCACCAAGCGACGCGGTACGCGGCCCGCATGTCCTTCAAGATAGAGCCGAATGCTGCGGGTGAGGACCGCTCGCATGTCAGCCTGCGACAGAAAGGGGTTGCGTCGCGCTTCGGCTTCGTCGGCGATGGCGTCATTCGCCTCAAAGGCAATGAACTGCATGCCGCCTCCTTCCATGTCGAAAACCTGTGAGCAGCAAGTCACATAGTGGGCTTCGTCCGATGATCGACGAATGGCATAGGCCAAGCCGATGTAGGCAGTGTCCTCGGGTATGCCCTCGATTGGCGCCAGCTTCCAAGGCGTCCCACCGGCCTTCGCGTACAACGCCACGGACAGGCGCCACGCCCTTGCCCCCCAGTTGCCGAATTTCAGCGACTTGTCGTTGATGACCTGGGTCGGAATGCCCAACTGAGCGCCCAGCGCCTTGAGCTCGTCGTGCGCATCGAACTCCTTGGTTCGAAGATGTGCAAGCCAACGGTCAGGAAAGTACACCAGGGCCACGTCAAACTCGGCGCGCGTCGCCTCAAGGCGCCTGAGTGCGTGATGAAGTGCGGCGCGCACCCGCTCGCTGACCGTGTCGCCTTGACCGAGGTCGTACAGTTCTTCAGGCCATACGACATGGGCTTGCTTATCGGCACTGAGCAAGTCCACTCCGAAGATGTTCTCGAATCCTGGATAAGCCTGGGCATAGCTGTTGTTGTCGGTGTTGCGCTGAGGTCCGCGCAAGCTTTCCCGCATATCGCGCAACAGCGAGGCGCCTGACCTGGGGCCCACATACGCGACGCGAAGGTCACGGCTATAGTGCCGATACGACGCTTGGTCAAACGCGCCGAACCTCGACAGTCCCAGCAATGGGTGCCGGTGTCGGGCCTTGGGGTTTCCAGATGCGAAGGCCAGTTCGGGCTCATCCAACAACGTGAAGGCAGGCAAACTGATCGATAGCGGCTTCTCGACACTCATCGTTGCCCCCGCTGCACATGAAAGAAGTCATGGTCGTGCGCAGGCCTGCTGCGTGCTGTCTTGGCGCCCAACTCAAACATTGCATCGACACCCGTTCCCTGGGCCAAACCGTAGGCACTACGCCGGGATCCGTGGGCGTGGGTCAGCAGTTCTACCCAGGCGTCTAGGATCGGGGACCAGCGTTGGTTGTACTTCTGGACCCATCGCTCTCTGCGCCAATCCTCGGCCTTGCGCCATTCGGCGATTGCCTGCGAGGTATCGGCATCAGGTGTGCGGTTATCTAGGTCAATGAAGGTCGCAGGCTCAAACACAGCCCACCAGCGATCGTCGGCGTGCTCCAGCCGGATCGACAGGCCCTCGGAGTATCTGCCGGAAGTGCCCGGAACCGGTCCGGTCAATTCGGAGCCATACGCTGCCTTCAGTCGGAACAACAGGTCTTGTCTGGCCTGGGCCAGTTCCCTGGGGAGTTCACGGTTCGGACGTGACACCGACAGGCTATGGCCGCGGCCATGCAATCGGGCGAAGAGTGGCAGTTCCCTGCAGAGTGCGCGAACGAGGGCATCGTAGAGCACGCCTTTGGCCCAGGAGTCCTTGGCGATGTCCAGCCCGACCTCGCCGGCTAACGTCGCGCCGAAGGGGGCGAGCGCTTCTTTCAGCGGCGCGTCGGGTCCGAATGCGGCCAGTACACCCGGGCCGCCCGCCTGCCCAACGGTGGCTCGCACACCCGCCTGCTTGAGCAAGGCGCGAATGTCGGCGATACCCGCCTTCGCGTTCAGGCTGATTTTTCGGGCAGATCTGGGCATCTCAAGCAGCGGTATGGCCGACAGCCTCAGCACCGGCGCTTTCAGGGCCGCCTGCCGCTGAAGCGGTACCTGCGCAACAGCGGCGCTGCTGCGGTCGCCGAACACATGGGAGACGAGCGAGGCGGGAAGGTCCGTGACGTCTGCGATGTCTCCGCACAGTTCGTCGAAAGTGGTGCCCTTGACGATGTGCACATCCACCTGTGCCAATTCGGCTTGTTCAAGGAATTCCCGAACCGCAGGGAGCAGGCTGTCGGCGTCACGGCACAGCCAGTAGATGCCCTTGGGATAGCGAACGGGCGATCGAAGGACCGCATTCAAAGCCTGCATGACGGAATCGTCGCGCCCGCTGTACCCGACGATGATCAGCCCGAACCGCTGCAGCGATTGGGTCAACACCAAGCGCAGTTGGGTGTCTTGCTGCACTAGTTCTTGATCGGTATTCTTGAGTTCGACCGACTGGTAGTCGCCGTGCAGCTTTACGATCAGCGGCCACTCGCTCTCGCGCAAGCAGGTTTCGGCGCGGGCTGCGTTGTCGATCGCGGCTAGAGTGGGCGTGCCGCGTTCGCTAGCAGGTAGCAGTTGTGACGCAATGGTGGCAGCGCTTTCGATCAGCGAATCAAAATTCGTTGTGAATACGCATGGGGTCTTTCTTGCTCCCAGGAGCGAGCCCAACACTTTGTGGCCAAGCGACGGACTCCCCTTGCTAACCTGATTCCGGATGAAAAGCCGCCGATCTTCGGGCGTGGGATACAGGGCCTCGAACGCCCGACTGTATTCAGAGGGGTCCCCTTTGGGCGGGAGGAGCCTCTTTCTCTCATGGTGGAGGTCGATGCGCGATTGCCAAACGGGGTCCGCCGAGTCGATTTCCCGCAGGCTGATGCCGGTTTCCGAAGCGAAAAGGCGCAGGCGAAATTCCTGGATCATCTGATAGCCCGTCGGTATGCCCGCCGTGGCGGAGGCTCCGGCACCGAGCAACCACGCAAAGCCCAAAGGGTTCAGAGCAAACCGCTCCGCGAAAGCCCGGCCACTGATTTCCTTCATCCAGAACTCCTCTTGATCGCTTCTTCTTACTTGTTTGTAACGTATCACAAAAAAATTCCGACCCCGGCGTGTTTTTCGTCGGCATGACCAGGGCAAAGCGTGAGAACGACTTCCGTATTCCTCAGCTACGCGAGCACAAACGGTCGGTCCCAGCGCTTCTGGAAGCGCCAGGGATTAATCGCGACCGGTACCATAGATGTCTTCGAAGAAGACGGTGTAGAGCTTGTTGGATGGAGCGCCAACTCTGAATGGGCGGCACTGTTCAAGAGCGGGTTTAGCGGCTGCTTCTGCCCCTGTAGCTGCCACCGAATCCTCATCCGCGACCGACTGCAATCGCTGCAAAGCCGACGCCTGCAGGCCAAAGTTAACTGTCAGCAAGGGGCGATCTCAGCCATTTGCTAGTCCTTTGTCCGCAACCGAAGTTCCACGAGAGAGCGTACCCCTACTCGTTCGATGAGAGTTTGTTGACATTAACAAGCCTGAACCAGAGTGCTCACCGTCGGCTTTGAAACAAAGAGCTAGTTCGATAGGACACGCGCACGACCCACCGCCAGCGCACGCCAGCACCGCCAACTCTCCTCCGCCAACAGCAGCCCATTGCACACCGCAATAGCCACGGCGAATCCCCCCGAGCACGGACCAGGGAGGCAGTTCCGAACGCATCCGCCAGCGCCAGCCCAGCGTCGTACCCCTGGCCTCCTCCGGCGCCCCCAGCCACGCCTCCAGGGCCGGCTGGCAGAGCAGCAGGATGCCTGCCAGGGGCAGGATCTCCATGAAGCTGTGGACCATCTGCTCCAGCGGCGTGATGGTGCGCGCGGGCGCGACCATGCGCAGTTCCAGCCAGGTCGCGGCCTCGTGCAGCAGCCACATGGCCAGCAGGAAGGCCACGAGCCGGTGAGGGCTCGATCCGAGTCTCGCGGCACGCCTCACCCCAGTCGAGGCACCACGGCCCAGTCAAATCACTGGAATGTGCGCGCCTACCCCCGATGCTCAACTCTGACCCGCCCGGGTCAGGGGTTGTGAAAGGTTTCCTCTGGTGCTGCCGCGAGGCCTCCGCACACAGATCGAACGCCGCCGCACTGCGCTGTTGCCAGCCATTCCGTAATCTCACCCGAAACCTCATCGGGTAAAAGATCCGAGGTATCCATACAGAGATGGTTGTCCGCGCGGATCGGAATCCCATAAGCGCATCGCTCCAGGATCACAGCAAGCTGTTCACCGCTGTTGACCTTCCTGAACGCACGCCGGTCTGCGTTTTCCACCCGGCCCATGAGCTGATCGTTGCGCGCCTTCAGTTGAATGAAATACGGGGTCGCTTGGTGTTCCGCGCACAGCGCCTTGAGCCCATCGATATACCAGTCGTCATGGGGCCCTTCATAACAGAAGGTCGTGATGATGTCCCGAGCATCGGACTCCAGCAACAACGCGATGGCATTGAGCCTCAACCGGCACGCAAACCGCCGCCGGCTTTCGAAACTGCTGTTGTCGCCGAGCAGGACGATCGCGATGTCGTGCGTCAGGTGGTTGTGAAACAGCGCAGCGGAGCATTTCTTCGCCAGTTCTTTTCCAACGGTCAATTTCCCCACGGCAGGCGGGCCGTAGAGCATGACGATCGTTCTCCCGCGGCCGGGAACCATGGAGGCCTTACTGTGCTGTGTGGGTTGTCCCTGGTTCATAGTACGTGACGTTGAGCGTGTTTCGGGTCAGGCCTGCTTTTTCGGACAGTCGCGTGACCTCATGCCAGGTATCTTCGTACTGCCCATCGCGAATGATCACGGTGGCATTTCCCACCACGGGAACGACGGTGTGGCAGGCCTGGTGGTGATCCCGCGGATCGAGAATGCGAAGCAGCCCACCCCACTCTGGTTGCCAGCGGGCGTTGAAGTAGATGATCAGGCGAAAGCCCCGGCGCAGCGATGCATCGACATGCGGCAGGTAGTGCGTGTTCTGGCCTCCACGGAATGCCACGGCCTCCATCGGGAATTCCGCCAGGTCCGTGCCGCTGAAAGCGGCCATGGCCGACCGGAATGCACCAGATACCAGTTCCTTGCCCAACGCCTGCCATGCATCGGACAGGGTTGCGGGATCGTCCACACCGGAAGAGCCCAGGGGGACGATGGTGCGCCGGTAAAAGTACCCACCGTTGCGTTCGCGGAAGTTGAAACCTTCCGTCGGGAACTCGCTGGCCAGCTTCCGGGCCAGCGCATCGTTGCTCCATATGTTCTGCAGTTCCCCCCAGTTGAAAGGTGTGTGATGGAGCTTGCCCCCGGCGATCTGCCCGAGCGAGAAATATCCCGATGTCATATGTTTCTTCGCACAACAATGAATCAATGGCGCGGCGCGTTGCCTATGGCCCGGATCAGATGGTGGACCAGCTCTTCCATCTCGGAATCATCGATGGTGAAAGGGGGAGCGAGCTTGAGGTGCCGGTCTGCAGCCCCGACGATCAAACCCTGCCGGCGCGCGTCGTTTTGCACACGCCTGCAGGTATCGGCGGAATCGAAAGTGATCGACAGCATCAGCCCTTTTCCTTGCACGGTCACGGCATCATCGACTGTCGGCAACTTCTCGCGAATCCACTGCAGCAGCCGTGTGCCGCTCGTTCGAACATGTTCAAAGCAGCCATGTGCGTGCAGATAATCCAGAATGAACAAGGCAGCGCGACAGCCCAGAAGATTGCCGGACTGCGTGTGCCCATGCCGGAGAAGCGGGACGGGCTGTGATGAGAAGCTGTCGGCGATGTGGGCCGTGGCCATCACGGCGGTGATGGGGAAACCGCCTCCGAGGTTCTTGCTGAAAATGACGATGTCAGGGCTGGCACCCTGGGAGAACGACTCGCACAAGACTCCGGTTCGGCCGATCCCGCAATAGACTTCGTCGCAAATCAGGGGAATATCGTGGGCCTTGGCGAGCGACGATAGCGATCGCAGGAAGCCCTCCGGGAACTGGCGTGTTCCTGCCATTGCCATCACCGGCTCGATGATGATCGCTGCCACGGTCGAGCCATGTTCGGCCAGAAGTGCTTCCCATGCCGGCAAATCGTCGATGCTGAGCGGCGCGGGCATCGTTAGCGAGCAGGCAGCGACCAGTGGCAATGCTCCTTCGTTGATGAAGGCACGCCGCGTCGCGATCATCGCCCCCAGCGTGCAGCCGTGATAGGCGCCATCGATGGCCACCACATGCGTGCGCTGTGGGCGCCCACGGTTGACCTGGTATTGCCACGCCATCTTCAGTGCGGCCTCGACCCCCTCGCTGCCGCTTCCCACGAGGAACATGTGCGCGAGCCCCATGGGTGCAGACGCGTCGATGAGCCGTTCCGCGAGGGCCTCCGGCAGTACCGTGCTCGAACCGATATTGCATGCGTGGACCAGCGTATCCATCTGCTGCTTGACCGCATCGATCAGGGCCGGGTGGGAATGGCCCAGGCAATGGTTGTAGCTGCCCGATATGCCATCCAGGTAACGCCGCCCTGCATCGTCGTAGAGACAGGCTCCTTCGCCCCGCACGATTCTTGGCCGCTCATCATCGAAGCCCATGGGGGTATAAGGCGGCCAGTAACCGCGGGATCTAGACATGGCGTGCATACGGCGTCCCCTGAAGTTCGGATTTCAATTGATGAATGTTTTCGATCGCCGATGCCATCGACGATGTTTCTTTTTTTCCTGTTCCAGGGACGAGCCTCACGGCCGATACCTGGAGAAAATCGAGCAATTGCGCATGCACGGGCCCGGGATTTTCGAGAAGGTCTTCGTATTCGACGGTGAGGATTGCGTGGCGGCTGAAGCAGTCGAGGAATTCGGCCCGATTGGCAAGATCCTGGTCGATGAATTCGATGAGTTCCGCTGGTGGGATGGTCAGCCTGATTTCCTGCCTATGCCTCTTGTCGTCGCGACCGACATACCAGATCTGGTCCCGCAGGCTTTTCTTCAGTGACACCAGGCGCTCGAGCCGGTTGCGTCGATCCAGCAGGATGATCTTCAGGTCCTGCAGGCCAACCAGGGCCTCCCATATGTTTGCACCAGCCCATTCGGTGTCGAGATCCCGGAAAAGCACGAAACCCACCGCTTCCACGTATTCGAAATACGGCCGGAACAGATGCCGGTCGAGGATGTGCTGCGCGGTGCTTTCCTGTGCATACGGAAGCAGGTGCTGGCCGAACCGGTTGAATGCCTCGCCGTGCATCTCGATGCACGGATGTGAGCCGAGCAGCGTCCGCAGGAGATGCGTGCCGGAGCGCGGGGTCGAAACAATGGCGAATTTCGTATATTGCTTCTGCGCGAGCGCGACGCTTTCGGGCAGGCTGCTGCCCAGCCATTTGTTGTGCTCGGCCTGTGCGACCTGGGCACGCATGAGGTCGAATATCCCGGGCGATCGCTCCGCGAGGGCCCGCATGGGTGCCAGCGCCTCGTCTCCGCGCAACCCTGCGCGGCTCCAGTTCTTCCCGCCGGCGCGGTATTCATGCACGAATGCGACGATGGCCGATGCCATGTCATTGCCGACCGCGTATTCCTCGATATCACTCCGGATGCGCGTGGCGAGCTCACTCTCGTCACAGGACATCCATGAAGACCACCGGGATGCCAGCGTGTATTCCGTCGTATCCGTCATCTGCACTGTGCCGGATGCACGGACTGGTGAATGGGAGCGGCCGGGAGCGCTTCCTGCGTGGCGTGTGGAGCGGAGAGGAACAGGCCTCGCAGCAGGACGCGGGGGTGGGCCGGATCATCGATATAGGCGTTTCGCCCATGTGAAAGCTGGTCATTGCGCATGACCAATGCCTGCCCTCTTTGCAGGGTGAAGCTCAGCGTATATGCACTGCCTGGCTCGGCAAGATGTTTCAGGTAAGCCACGGCATCGATCACCCGGGGGTCGGCGCGGCGGGAATAGTCCCAGTCCGCGGTCACGTCGAGGGTGAAGCCGCCCGCCATTTCACCGTTTTCTCCGGCGTGAAACACCGGGCCGATGTGTTCGTACTGTTGATCCAGGCGTGGATCGGTCGATCTGCGCCGGAACACCTTCGGGGCCAGCAGGCTTCGGGCAAGCCCCGGATCATGGCGGGACAGGGCCCGGAATGCCGACAGGCTGTCGAACAGTATCGATTCGCCGCCGGAAGCCGCATGCTGCCTGCAAAGCAGGATCGACGTCTTGATCGTGCCGATGGGCAAATAGGACCCATCGGTATGCAAGGCCGCGCCTGCCGTTCCATTGAACACATCATGCTGCCCGCTCGCCAAGCCACCGACCTGGTTCACGCCGCGCGTGGACATGCCTTCCGTATGCATGCGGCGGTTGAATTCGGACTGGTACATGGGGCCGAGGCCATAGAGTTCGGCCATGCGTTCGAAGTCTGAAGCATCGAACCGCCATTCATCGCGGACGATGGCAAACCCGTATCGGTCAATATCCCTTGAGACTGCCTGTATATCGTTCACATCGAGCACTTTTTCCGACCAACCGATAAAACGGCTTTGCATACACTGCCTCTGGTGAAATACAGATTGAATACCCAAAAAATCCCGGATAGCACTATGCACGACGGGTTTGATAATCAAGCCAGTCGTCTGCTGCATGCTGGATTCGAGAAGTTCGCGCAGGGCATTGTTGAGCACAGCGCAGTCCGCACTCTACAGGTCGCAGGTGGGTGTTCGAATTAAATCGGCTTTGTCGCTGTAAAAAATTTGGATATAGGTGAACGCCCCGTATGCAGTCGTCGCTGCAAAATTCACCACGCCGCCAGGCTGCGCGGCCTGGACCGGGTTTTCGCGCTCCCGCGGCGGTTTTCGGGCGCTGCGCTCGGCGTGGCGGGCAGCGCGATGGGAGTGCAAAAAGCCCTTGGCTTCGGAGAGCTAGTCCCGCAGGACGCGCGCACGGCCACCCGCACGCGCCCCACTCCAACACCGCCAGCTTTCTTCGGCCAGCAGCAGCCCATTGCACAGAGCGATCGCCACGGCGAAGCCCCCAAGCACCGGCCAGGGAGGCAGCTCCGAACGCATCCGCCAGCGCCAGTCCAGCGTGCCCCTGGTGCCCTCCTCCGGCACCGCCAGCCACGCCTCCAGCGCCGGCTGGCAGAGCAGCAGGATGCCCGCCAGGGGCAGGATCTCCATGAAGCTGTGGACCATCTGCTCCAGCGGGGTGATGGTGCGCGCGGGCGCGACCATGCGCAGTTCCAGCCAGGTGGCGGCCTCGTGCAGCAGCCACATGGCCAGCAGGAAGGCCACGAGCCCGGCGGTGGGCTCGAGCAGGAGGGCCGCCAGGACGGCAGCGCCCATCTGCAGGAACAGCGCCCAGTGGAAGGCGGATTCCGCGAGGCCCGTGGTGGTCGCTTCGATGCGGGTGCGCCGGTGGCACCACCAGTCCGCCGCGCCCGCGGCAATCCACAGGGCCATCACGATGCCGAAGGGCAGCAGGGGCGCTGGTTGTGGTGGGTTCATCGGATCCGTGCGGCCGGGCCGGGCCGTCCGGCGGCTGCCGGTGCTGGCGTCGGCATCGGCGCGGTCGTTGGCGTCAACGCCTGGCCTTCGGGTCTTCCGCCGCCCCCTCGTCGGCGGAAACGGACTTGGTGCTGACGACGGACACGGGGTCGCTCGCGGGGAAGGTCTCTTCCACGGCGCTGTCGAGCGTGTCTTCCTCGACGGCCTGTACCTGCAGTCCGCCGGCCGTGCTGTCCGTGCCGGGGCCAGCCGCGGGTGCGGGTGAGGGATGGGCGTCGGCCGTGGGGAAGGGCCAGGGGGTGCGGGAATTCGTGGCGGGCATGGTCGCTCCTTGCTGCAAATTTGCCGATGCGCCTCCCCTCCCCCGCCTGCTGCGAAGCGGGCGGTCGCGGCCGGCCGGCCCGGAGCGGGAGGCTCCTGCCAGGAGACACGGCAAACGGTGTGCCCGGTCAGCGGGGCGTACCGGCTCCCGCAGCGGCCCAGGCCAGGGCGGCGGCGTAGCCGGGCGGCGCGGCGAGCACGCAGGCCTGTACGGCCGAGTCCTGCAGCGGGCCCTCCAGTACCACTTCCACCCCACCCCTGCCCCCAGCGGCCTCCCGCCGCTCCACGCAGACGTGCGGCAGGTGCTCGGCCACGCCGAGGCCCATGCATTTGAGGACCGCTTCCTTCACGGTCCACAAGGTGGGGAAATCCGGCCGTGCGGCATGGGGTGCGGCCCGCTCGCGGGGGGACAGGACCAGGGATTCGAGCGCGGCCGGGTCCGCGAGGCCGTGCGCGCCGAAGGCATCGCAGCGCTCCACGTCCACGCCCACGGCCCAGGGGCCTTCCGCCAGGGCGATGAGCGCGTATGCGCCGGAGTGGGAGACGTTGAAATCCAGCCTCTCACGCCCTTCCCGGCCCACCGGGCCCGCCAGCATGGGCCGGCCATGGGTGCCGGCCGCCAGGGGCACATCCTGCGGGGGCAGGCCGATGCGCTCGCCCAGCAGGCGGCGCAGCGCGGCCCGGGTGCAGGCACAGCGCACGCGGTCGGCGGGCTGGCGCAGGCGCGCAGCGCGGTCGGCCTCGGCGGGGGAGAGGATGGCCCAGTCGTCCGCGGGGATGGGTGCCTCCAGGGGGAGCGGGACACGCCAGGCACGGAGGGCCAGGGGCACCTCCGGCGGCAGGGGCCACGGGACGGGCTGGGTCATGGACGATGGCGGCATGGCCCGGATTGTCCGCATGGCGGGGGCAGGCGCAGCGGCCCTGCTTTGCCGGTGCCGGGCACGGCCGCTGCGGGCAAGGGCCCGGTGGCCTCAAGCCACGTGCAGGTGCTGCGTCTCCCGCTCGGTGCCTCCCGTGCCGCTGCGTGCCGGGGCGTCCGGGCCGCGCGTGCGCAGCGGCTCGCGGGCCGGGGGCAGCGCGGCGGCGAGCACCTGGCCGATTTCTCCGGTGCGGACGGCGGTGACGGACAGCAGCGTGTCGCTCAGGCCGTGGCTGGATTCGCAGGCGCCCTGCAGGAAGATCGCGGGCCGGAAGCCCGGGGTGGTCTGCACGCGGTAGTGGCGATCGACGGTGAAGTCGCCCAGGTACGGGGCCAGGGGCGCGAGCACGTCGCGGTGGGCGGCGCGTTCGTAGCCCGTGGCCAGCACGGCGGCGTCGTAGCGCACGGTGCTTTCCTCGCCGGATTCGCGGTCATGGAAGGTGAAATAGACGCCGGAGGCATCCGCACGGGCGGCGCGCACTTCGTGCTGGCGCAGCATGCGCAGGCGCCGGCCGCCGGTCACGCGCTGTTCGTAGAAGGTCTTGAAGACCTGCTGGATCAGTTCCAGGTCGGCGACGGCGTAGTTGGTGTGGGCGTATTCGCGCAGCAGCGATTCGCGCTCCGGGCCGGAGCGGCCGAACATGTAGTCGGTGAAGTCGGCGTTGAAGATTTCGTTGACGAAGGGGCTGTCGTCGGAGGGGCGGATGGCGCGCGCACGCATCACCCAGTCCACCTCGGGTGCATGGGGGCGGCCCTGCAGGTCCATGAAGATTTCCGCGGCGCTCTGCCCGGCCCCGATCAGGGCGATGCTGCGCGCCGCGCCCTGGCGGGCGATGTCGCGCAGGTAGGTGCTCGAGTGGAAGACGCGCGGGTCTCCCTGCAGGCCGCGGAACACTTCCGGGATGCGCGCGGTGCCGCCCACGCCCACGATGAGGTTGCGCGCCAGGCGCTCCTGCACGCGGCCGGCCGCATTGCGCGAGCGCACGCGCAGTTGCTCGACGGTGCCGTCCGGGCCCGGCTCCGGAAGGACCTCGAACACTTCTTCGCCGTAGGCGCACTGGCCCTCGAACTGGCGCGCGGCCCAGCCCAGGTAGTCGTTGAACTCGTGGCGGCTGGGGTAGAAGCTCTTGAGGTTGATGAAGTCCTGCAGCCGGCCCTGCTCGTGCAGGTAGTTGAGGAAGGTGAAGCGGCTTTGCGGATTGCGCAGCGTGGCCAGGTCCTTGAGGAAGGAGATCTGCATGTGCGCATGGTCCAGCAGCATGTGCGGATGCCACGCGAAAGACGGCTGGCGCTCGATGAAGAAGGCCTGGGGCGCGCGGCCGTGGGCGGCGCGGTGCTCTTCGAGCGCGATGGCCAGCCCCACGTTGGAGGGGCCGAAGCCGATACCGATCAGGTCATGGATGTGCTGCATGGGATGACAACTCCTTGGAAATAGGGACGGGACTGACGGTCAGGCGGCCAGGGTTTCGCGGCCGGCGCGCACGCGGTTGCCGGCGATGCGGCCCGCGCTCATGTGGACGACGCGGTCGGCCAGGTGGAAGTAGCGGTCGTCGTGCGAGATCACGACCAGCAGGTGCCCCTTGGCGCGCAGCTCGGGCAGCAGTTCGGTGTAGAAGAGGTGGCGGAAGGCCGGGTCCTGGTCCGCGGCCCATTCGTCGAAGACCATGACCGGGCGGCCCTCGAGGTAGGCATGTACCAGCGCCAGGCGCTTGCGCTGGCCGGTGGAGAGATCGACGGTGCTGAAGGCGCCGTCCCGGATGCTGACCTTGTGGGCGATCTCCAGGCGCTCCAGGTAGGGGCGCGCGGCCTCGGGCAGGGCCGCCATGCCCGCCCTGCCCTCGCCGGCGCCGGCCAGGTCCTCGAAGAGGTAGAAGTCCGAGAGCACGGTGGTGAAAAGCTGCCGGTAGTCGTCGCGCGATTCGGCGGTGACGGCCACGCCGTCGATCAGCACCTCGCCTTCCTGCGGCGCATACAGGCCCAGCAGCAGCTTGATGAGGGTGGTCTTGCCCGAGCCGTTGTCGCCGACGATGAAGACCATCTCGCCGCGGCGCAGCTCCAGGTCGATGGGGCCGAGCACGAAGGGCTCGCCGCCGTCGGCGGGCGGCTCGAAGGCGTAGCGCAGGCCCTGCAGCGAGATGCCTTCGTGCAGCACCGGAGCCGGCGCGGGGCGGTCCTGGTGCAGGTGGGGCTCCGGCGTGGCGAAGCGCGCCGACAGGTCGGCGATGCGCAGGAAGGCCACCTTGGCGCGGCCCATGTGGGGCAGCGTGGCGGCGATCTGGTCGATCGGCCCCTTGAGGAAGAGCAGCACCAGCGCGAAGCCGCTGAGCACCGCCGGCTCGGTGGGCTGGAAGGCGGCCCAGCCGAGGATGATGGCGATGAGCAGGAAGAACAGCGCGGAGCCGAAGGCGGTGGCGGTGACGTAGGTGTTGATGGCGCGGCCGTTGACCTCGCGGATCCGGGCCACGATGCGCTCCACCTGCCCGTCCAGCATGCGGGCGCGGCGCTCGCGGTGCATGCGCAGCTCCTTCGCGCCTTCGCTGATGGCGCGGTAGGCCTTGTGCAGGCTGTCTTCGTGTTCGCGGGCCTTCCAGAAGCCTTTCTCGGCCCGCGTCTGCGCCACGACCTGGAGGCTGGCGCCGAGGACCAGCGCCAGCACCACCAGCCCGAAGAGCGGCAGGGACAGCCAGGCCATGTACACGAGGCAGCCCAGCATCACGGCCGAAGCGATGAGCGCGGACGACAGCACGAAGGCGGCGTCGCTGATCATGTCCACGTCCTGCGACAGCACGGGCATGAGGCGGTGGGTGCGGTAGCGCTCCAGCGCGTCGATGGGGGCGGACAGGATTTTCCGGGCCAGGCCGACGCGCACCTGCGCCACCAGTTTCTGGCCGACGTAGTTGGTGGACACGTCGGCCACCAGGCGCCCGAAGAGCGCGGCGGCGCACAGGGCCACGAAGGTCCAGAGCATGCCGCCGGACATGCCGCCTTCGCTGTGCAGCACGTCGTTGACCGTGCGCAGCAGCAGCACGGTGGCGATGCCGGCGGCGAGGCCGCACACCGTGGAGAGGGCGATCCACGGAAGGAAGGGCCGGAGGAGCCGCGCCACCTCGGAAGCCGGGGCACGCGGAGCGGGGGCTGCAGTCATGCGCAAGATCTCTTTCCGCCCGTCGAGGGCTGGTTGCAAGGCGGGACGCCTGCTCCAAAGACGCTGCGGGCGCGGGGATGTTCATGCGCAGGGGCATTCCCGGCCACCGCGCGCAGGGCGGATGAACAAGCGCCGCGCTGGATCGTCACCTTGGAATGCACTGCGCCCTCGCGCCCCTCTGGCTCCCCGTCCGCCGCTCGCCATGATCGAGTTGCTGCGGCCGCTTTTTCCTGGCGCGCTCGCGCCGCTTGCGCAGCGGCTGCATGCCGGGCCTGCGCCCGGGGGCGCGTGGCCGGGCGCGCGGCTGCTCGAGCCGGCGCAACTGGAAGACCTGCTGCGCCGGTACGCCGCCGCGGTGTGGGGGCTGCAGGGGCCGGAGGCGAAGGACCTGCGCGCGGCGGCCTCGGCCTGGGTGCTCGACACTCTGGGCGTGCTGGTGCCACCGGTGGCCGCCGCCGCGAGCGTGCTGGGGCAGGTGTTTCCCGTAGGCCTGGAAGCGCTGCACCTGGACCTGGCCGCGGACGGGCGGGTGCGCGGCATATACCTGGACGGCATCGGCACCGCACTGCCGGGCGCCCCCGCCGCGCAGCGCTACGCGCCGCTGGTCTGGCAGCACTGGGCGCCGCTGTTCACGGCCCTGGAGCAGGTGGCGCGCGTGCCGCAGAAGGTGCTGTGGAGCAATGCGGCGCGGCACCTGGAAGCGGTGCTGGAGCAGGCGGTGCGGCTCGCGCCGCAGCAGCCCGCCATCGCGCAGGATGCCGCCGACCTGCTGCAGGCGCCCCTCTGGCCCGCCGCCGGCGGGCCACGCGCCAATCCGCTGTGCCGCCCGCGCCGCGTGGTGGCGATGGCCACGGCGCAGGGCATCGAATCCGTGGCGCTGCACCGCGAGTGCTGCCTGTACTACCGCCTGGCCGGCGAAGGCTATTGCGGCCGTTGCCCGCTGGACCCGCGGCACCGCGCACCGCCGGCCGGGCGCAGGCCGGATGCCTGCGCCGACACGCCGGACGCGCAGCCGGCCGGCCCGGGCTGAAGCGTCCCGCAGGCACTCCACCGCGGCACTGCGCAACACGATCCGCTCAATTTTCAGAACGTTCCGACCTCCAACCCCTGCCCTTCCATGCCACAGGCCAAGCTCGTTTACATACTGTCCCTGCGCAATGCGGCCGCCGACCAGGCCGGCCAGTTCATCGACTACCGCGGCGGGCGGCGCTACATGCCCTCCCCGCTCGAATACCTGGCGCATGCGCTCGACACCACGCCGCTCGGGGAAGCCTATTCCCTGGAGGGCATCGTGTTCGACGACGACCCGCAATCGCCGCGGGACCGCGCGGCGCTGAACGGCTACGGCTTCACCTGCACGCCGGGGGAGCGCTGGATTTTTCCGCACGAACTCGCCACCCAGGACCGCAAGCTGCGCGACCTGCTGCGGCCGGTGCCGTCGGAGTACCGCCGCCTGCCGCTGGCCGATCCGGGCCGCGCGGCCGGCAAGCAGGCCTTCGAGGCCGCGCTGCAGCGCACGCTCGAATCGCTGCAGGCCGACATCGTGGTGCTCGACGGCCTGCTGGTCATCCTGGATGCGCTGGTGCAGCCCGGCGCGCCGTTCCACCGCCGCATCGTGAACATCCACCCGGGCATCACCCGGCTGGAGTCGCCCTACCGGCGCCGCGGTGCGCACGCCACGCTGGACGCCCTGCACGGGGCCCGCGGCGAGCGCGTGACCGACTGGCAGCGCATGGCCACGGAGCCGGTCACGCCGATCCTTCGGACCGGCGCGTCGCTGCACTACGTCGATGACGGGATCGATTCGGGCGAGGTGATCTACGACGTGCTGGGCACGCCGATCGACCCGGCCGACACGATCCTGGAGCTGCGCTGGAACAACTTCCACCGCAGCCTGTTCCCCGCGCTCCACCAGGGCCTGCAACTGCTGGCCCCGCACCTGTCGGGCGCGCCCCGGCCCGCTTCGCCATTCCACCCTTGAGGACCAGGAGACAGACCGTGAAATTCGCCACGCCCCATACCCCGACTTCTTCCCCTTCCTCCGCTCCTGCGAACGCCCAGGCCGGGGCCGGCCGGCCCTTCCTGTCCTACGCGGACGGGCAGGCGCATGCGGTGCGCATCGACGGATCCTCCCTGCAGGTGGAGGGCGGGCCGGCGGAGCCGGCATCGCACTGGACCCTGTCCGGGCACGGCGGCGACCTGGCGCTGCGGCCCACCGCGGAGGGCGCCCGGCCGGCGCCGGCAGCGCACGCGCTCGCGGCGCTGGACGCCGCCTTTGCCGCGCATCCGGAATGCAGGGACCTGGCCCTGCACCCCGCCGAGCCGCAGGCCCTGGCCGCGCTGGCGGAGGCCGGCGTAGTGCTGCCGGCGGCGGACGGCAGCTGGCGCGCCTGCCGGGATACGCTGTGGCAGCAGCCCGGGCTCTGGCGGCCCGAGGTGCCGCCGCCGATGGCCCAGCGCTTCGCGCTGACGGAGGGCCGCTACCACCCGCGCCGCGCGCCCAAGCCGCGCGGGCTGCTCTACCAGCGCTACATCCCCTGGCTGGAGCGCACGTTCACATTCCGCAGCCTGGACATCGACGAGGACCTGCCGCGCTTCAACCGCTGGATGAACGACCCGGACGTGGCGGTGATCTGGGAAGAAGAAGGCGACCTGCAGAAGCACCGCGCCTATCTGGAGGGGATCGCCCGCGATCCGCACATGCATTCGATGATCGCCAGCCTGGACGGCGAGCCGTTCGCGTATTTCGAGGCGTACTGGACCAAGGAAAGCCGCATCGCGCCCTTCTACGACGCGCACGACTACGACCGCGGCTGGCATGTGCTGGTCGGGGAGCCGGCGTTCCGGGGCAAGGCCTTCGCCACCGCCTGGCTCACCTCGATCTCGCATTACCTGTTCCTGTGCGACCCGCGCACGCAGCGCATCCTGGGCGAGCCGCGCATCGACCACCACCAGCAGATCCGCAACCTCGACAAGTCCGGCTACGCGAAGGTCAAGGAGTTCGACCTGCCGCACAAGCGCGCGCAGCTGGTGATGCTGCTGCGCGAGCATTACTTCTACGACGGCCTGTGGCTGCCCCGGACATGAGCAGTCACGGAAAAAACGTAACTGCGCACTGGTTAATAAGAAACATTCTCATTACAATTCGTATGCATTCCGCACTTCTGCACTTATTCCATTTCTGAAGGGGGTTTTCCGATGCGCCATGTTTCCGCCGCGAGGCCTGCGCGGCAGCGCCTGCTGCACGCTTCCATCACCGCAGCCTTCGGCACCGCGGCCGTGCTGTCCACCCCGCTGGCGGGGGCGCAGGAGGCCTCCGCCGGCTCCACCACCCTGCCGACGGTCACGGTGACCGGCGGCGCCGAGGAGAGCGCCACGGGCCGGGTGAATGGCTACACGGCGCGCCGCAGCGCGACCGCCACCAAGACGGACACGCCCCTGATCGAGACGCCGCAGTCCATCTCGGTGATCCCGGCGGACCTGATGGAGGCGCAGGGCGCGCGCACGGTGAAGGACGCGCTCAGCTACTCGCCGGGCGTGATCCCCACGCGCTTCGGGGCGGACTCGCGCTACGACTGGATCTCGCTGCGCGGCTTCGATGCCTATTCGCCGGGCTTCTACCTGGACGGCATGCCGCTGCGCAACAACGGCAACTGGGGCATCTGGCCGGTGGAGAGCTACGGCGCCGAGCGGATCGAGCTGCTGCGCGGCCCGGCCTCGGTGCTGTACGGCATGAGCGGCCCCGGCGGGCTGGTGAACGCCGTGAGCAAGCGCCCGACGGCCGAGCCGCTGCGCGAGGTGCAGGTGCAGATCGGCGACCACGGGCGCCGCCAGATCGCGGCCGATGTCTCGGGCCCGGTGGGCGATGACGGCAAGCTGCTCTACCGCCTGACCGCGCTCACGCGCGATGCCGACCTGCCGGCGGGCGACATGAAGGACGACCGCACGTTCATCGCCCCGGCCTTCACGTGGAAGCCCTCCAGCGACACCAGCCTGACCGTGCTGTCGCAGTTCGGCCGTACCCGCGCGGGGGTGTACTCGCGCACGCGGCCGGCCGTGGGCTCGCTGGTGCCGACAGCCATCGGCACCACCATCCCGAGCGACCTGTTCGCCGGGGAGCCGGGCTACAACCGGTTCGACATGGACACCGCGATGATCGGCTACCTGTTCGAGCACCGCATCAACGATGCCTTCACGGTGCGGCAGAACGCGCGCTACGGCCGGCTCGAGGTGGATTACACCGCGGTGCAGGGCCGCAATTTCATCACCGTGAACCCGGCGAACCCGCGCGATCCGGCGAACTTCTCCACGCTGCGGCGCACGGTGTCGGGCAGCAACGAGCGCATCCACGCGCTGAACCTGGACAACCAGCTGGAGGCGCGCCTGCGCTCGGGCGACGTGCAGCACACCGTGCTGGCCGGGCTGGAATACCAGCGCACCCGCATCGACCAGGTCAGCTACAGTGGCGGCTCCGCGAGCCCGCTGAACATCTACAACCCCGTGTATGGCGGCGCGGTGCAGTTGCCCGCGCCGTGGTACGACGGGGTCGCCACGCTCGCGCAGACCGGCTTCTACCTGCAGGACCAGATCAAGTGGCGCGACCGCTGGGTGCTCACCCTGGGCGCCCGCTACGACCGCGCCACCAGCGATGCGGACAGCCGGCTGGACGGCAGCCAGACCAGGGTGTCGGAAAACAAGGCGACCAAGCGCGCCGGCCTGACCTACCTGGCCGAAGGCGGATGGGCGCCGTACGTGAGCTATACCGAATCGTTCGTGCCCACGGCCATGCGCAACCCGGCCACGGGCCAGCCGTTCAAGCCCGAGACCGGCCGCCAGTACGAGGCCGGCGTGCGCTACCAGCCCGAGGGCGGCAAGCAGCGCTACAGCGCCGCCATCTTCGACCTGCGCCGCAAGAACTACCTGACCGCGGACGACAACTTCGTGCCGCGCCAGACCGGCGAGATCCAGGTGCGCGGCCTGGAGCTGGAAGCCTCGGCCGAGCTGATGCCGCGCCTGAACGTGGTGGGCTCCTACAGCTACACGCCCACGGCGAAGATCACGGCCAGCAGCACGGCCCGCGAGATCGGCAAGCCGCTCACGGCGGTGTCGCGCAACGCCGCGGCGCTGTGGGTGGACTACCGGTTCGCGAACCGCATCAAGGTGGGCCTGGGGGCGCGCTACACCGGCTCCAACCATGGCGACCTGGACGCGGCGCCGGCGAAGGTGCCGTCCTTCACCGTGTTCGACGCGATGATCGGCTACGACATCGACCGCTGGAGCTTCGCGCTGAACGTGCGCAACCTGGGCGACAAGACCTACATCGGCAACTGCGACCAGTACGGCAACTGCTACTACGGCGATCCGCGCCGGGTGGTGGCGACGGCCACGTACCGCTGGTAAGAGCGGCTCGAAGGCCCTCGGCCTGCCGGAAACGCGAAGGGGAGCGGCAGTGCGCCGCTCCCCTTTTTTCGTTCAGGCAGGCGTTTTCAGGCGCCTGCCTTCCCTTCAGGCGCGTGGGGTGCCGTCGGCTGCGCGCAGGGCGTCGCGCAGGGCGCCGATGAAGGCGGGCTGGCGGATGATGTCCAGGTGCCCCGCGCCTTCCACGACCTGCACGCCGCGCACGTCCGCGAGCGTGGACCAGTCGCGCAGCGCCGCGCCCTCTTCCACGGAGCGGCCCGCCTGGAAGAGGTGGACCGGCAGCCCGTCGCTGGCAGGCGTGTGCCGGCAGGCCTGCATGCGCTTGTCGAGCGTGGTCCACAGCAGGTATTCGTGGCTGTCCTCGCCCTCGCCGTCCAGCGGCAGGGGCTGGGAGGCATCGATCAGTTGCTGCAGGACGCCGTCGCGTTCTTCATCGCCCATGCGCGCCAGCAGCTCACGCCAGCGGTCGGCCATGGTGGAAGCGGCCAGCCAGGCATCCAGCCGGGCCTGCGCCTGCGCGCGCTCCGCCGCGGACAGCGGGCGGCCGGCGCGCAGGGGCTCCGTGCGGTGCACGTCCACCAGCGCGGTTAAGGCGACCTCCACGCGGCCCTGCAGGCGCCGTGCGGTCTCGACGGCCAGGTCGCCGCCGGAGGACCAGCCCAGCAGCGCACACCGCCCGCCCGCGGCGGTGGCCGCGATGAAGTCGGCGTACTCGGCCGCGAGGGCCTCCACCGCGAACCCGCGCCAGCGCTGCCGCGTGTACACATGGCTCACGAAGGCATGCACGGTGCGCTCGCCGCGCAGCGCTTCGGCCAGCGGCAGGAATTCGCGCGTGTTCACGACCATGCCGGGCAGGCAGTAGAGCGGCACGCCGTCGCCGCCTTCCTGCAGGCAGACCGCGTCGTGCGCGCCCTCGAAGCGTTCGCGCAGCCGCTGCGCCAGGTGCGCGAGCGTGGGGGACTGCATGACATCGGCCAGGCTCGCCTGCGCGCCGCCCGGCACCTGCCGGCGCAGGCGGGCGACCAGCTTGAGGCACAGGATGGAATCGCCGCCGAGCGCGTGGAAGTTGTCGTCGCGGCCGACGTGATCGACACGCAGCACCTCGCTCCATACCTTGGCGATCGCTGCTTCCAGGGGGCCGCGCGGGGGCTCGCTGCGGGCGGCTTCCTCGGGCGCAGCGGCGGCGGGCAGCGGCAGGGCCCGGCGGTCGAGCTTGCCGTTGGGCGTGAGCGGCAGCGCGGCGATGGGCAGGATGTGGTCCGGCACCATCCAGGCCGGCAGTGCCGCCTGCAACTGCGCGTGCAGTTGCGCCGGCAGCGCGCCGGGATCGGTGGGCGCACCGGCATCGGCGGGCACCACGTAGGCATGCAGGGCCATGGCGCCATCGGTTTCGCGGGCGCGCGCGACCACCACCGCATCGGCCACGCCGGCGCACTCGCGCAGGCGCTGGGCGACCTCTGCGGGCTCCACGCGCCACCCTCGGATCTTGACCTGGTCGTCCGCGCGCCCGAGGAATTCCAGTGCGCCATCGCCGCGCAGCCGCACGCGGTCGCCCGTGCGGTAGAGGCGCTCGCCGGCCTCGAAGGGCGAGGCGACGAAGCGCTCCGCCGTGGTGCCGGGCCGGCCGGCGTAGCCGCGCGCGAGCCCGCGCCCGGCCAGGTACAGCTCGCCGGGCATGCCGGGCTGCACGGGCTCCAGGCGGGCGTCCAGCACATGGGCGCGGATGCCCGGCAGGGGCCGGCCCAGCGGCAGCGCGGTGAACCCGCGCGGGCCCTCGTCCGGCGGCGCGGCGGGATGGGTGAGCACGCCCACCGTGGTTTCGGTGGGGCCGTAGTGGTTGAGGATGCGCAGGCCTGGGCGCAGCGCGCGCACGGTGCGCAGCAGTTCGTCGTCGGCCGTCTCGCCGCCCAGCACCAGGGTATGGCGCGGCAGCGCCGCGGCGGGATGGCGTGCATTCAGCAGGCCGCGCAGGTGGCTGGGGACGATTTTCAGCACGTCGGCGCCGCAGCGCTCCATGCCGGCCGCGAACGCGTCGGGGTCGAACGCCTCGGCCGTGGAGGGCAGGTAGAGGCAGCCGCCCGAGCACAGCGCGCCGAACAGCGCGGTATGCCCCAGGTCCGCGCCCACCGTGGAGACCATCGCGAAGCAGCGGCCCGGCCCCACATCCAGGCGCTGGAGCACGCCCTGGGCGTAGTTCGCCAGCGCGCCGTGGGGCACCACCACGCCCTTGGGCCGCCCGGTGGAGCCGGAGGTGTAGATCATGTAGGCGCCCTGCGAGGGGTGCAGCGGGCGGATCGCAGGCGGCGGCGCGGTGGCCGGACCGCCGGGCGCACCGCCGGACGCACCGAAATCCATGCGCCACTGCGGCACGCCTTCCGGAGGGTGAGGGAGATCGCCGACCAGCAGGGCGGCGCCGCAGTCGTGCAGCAGTTCGTCGCGCCGGGCAGGCGGCAGCGCCGGGTCCAGCGGCACGCAGACGGCCCCCGCCCGCATCGCCGCGAGCCAGGCCAGCACGAACTCCGGGCCGCGCTCCAGGCACACGGCCACGCGGTCTTCCGCACGGATGCCATGGGCCTGCAGGCGCTGCGCCCAGGCGGCGCTCGCGCGGTCGAGCTCCGCGCAGGTGACCGTGCGCCCGCCCGCCGCGATGGCCGGGGCGGCGGGATCGCGCCGCGCGGCGGCGGCGAAGGCCTCCAGCACGTTCGCGCAGGGCCATGCGTTGTCTTCGCCGCGCAGTTCGGGCACGGGCGGCAGCGCCGCCTGGCCGATGGCCGGGATGCCGCCGCCGGCCGCCTGGCGCGCGAGCAGGCGCAGCCCGTCGGACAGGCGCAGGATGGTGTCGCGGTCGAACAGGTCGGCCGCGTAGGCGATGCCGAACGAGAGGGTGTCGCCATCGTCCAGCACGTCCACGCTCAGGTCGAAATGCACCTCGTCCACGGAGATGCTTCCAGCCGCCGCGGCCTGCTTCTGCGCCCCGCGCGGTGCGGCCTGCTGCTGGGTGGACTTGACCTGGAAGAGCGGATGCAGGCCGGGCACGCGCGGCACCGAGAGCGCGTCCACCAGCATGTCCAGCGGCACTTCCTGGTGGGCCTTGGCCTCGACGAAGCGGTCGCGCACATGCTCCAGCCACTGCGCAAAGGTCCAGGCCGGATCGGCCTGCAGCCGCAGCACCAGCACGTTGGTGAAATGGCCCACGACGCCGGCCAGCTCGGGCCGGTCCCGCGTGGTGGTGGGCACGCCGATGCACAGGTCGTCCTGGCCGCCCAGGCGATGCAGCAGCAGCCCGAGCAGGGACAGGCACACCAGGTAGGGCGAGGCCGCATGCGCGCGGCCCAGCGCGCGCAGCGAGGCGGATACGGCCCCGTCCAGCACCGCTGTAACCATGCCGCCCTGCGTGCCGCGCCGCGCGGTGCGGGGCCGGTCCAGCGGCAGCGCGGTCGCGAGCGGCGCGTCGCGCAGGCGCTCGCGCCAGTGGCCGATCTGGCGCTGCAGTTCGCCGGCCTCCATCCAGTGGCGCTGCCAGGCGGCGTAATCCGCATAGCCCAGCGCTGCCGCGCCCGGCGCCGCCGGGACGGCTGCCGCTTCACCCGGCGCGGCGAGCAGCGCGCGCAATTCGGCCAGCAGCAGGCCGATGGACTGTCCGTCGGCCGCGATGTGGTGCACGCACAGCACCAGCTCGGGCGCGCCTTCGGGGAAGACATGCAGGCAGGCACGGAAGACGGGGCCGCGCTCCAGGTCGAAGGGTTCTATGGCGAAGGCCTGCGCCTGCGCGGCCAGGGCCTCCTGCGCCTGCGCGCGGGGCATGCTCCATTCGCGCACCGACCAGCCGAAGCGCTGTTGCGGGTCTTCCCGCTGCACCGGCTGGTCCTGCGCGTCGCAGCCGAAGCAGGTGTGCAGCGCGGCGTGGCGAGCCACCAGCGTGGCCAGGGCGCGGTGCACCGCGGCGGCATCCGGCGCGTCGAGCGCACCCGGCCCATCCGGCAGCGCCATGCGGCCGGCGAGGTTGTAGGCCGGTGAAGCGGGATCGCGCTGCCACGCGAGCCACAGGGGCCGCTGGGCATAGGCCATGGGCGCTTCGCCGGCGGCGGCCCGGGGCACCACGGGCAGGGCCTCGAAGCCGATGCCGCTGGCACGCAGCCGCTCCAGGAACACCTGGCGCTTGTCAGGGGTGAGGGCCGCGAAGCGGCGCGAGAGCTCGTGCATTTCGGTGGTCATGCGGTGGTCGTCTTTCCCGTTCGTGATTCAGAGTTCCAGTTCCCCGAGCAGGGCGTCGATGCGCCGGGCCGGGTCGTCGGCCACGGCGGCGCCACCCGCCTGCGGTACCAGGCCGTCGGCCGCGAGGCGCGCGGCGAGGTCGGCGAGCACCGGCACCTCGAACACCGTGCGCAGCGCCACGGTGCGCCCCCAGGAGCGCTGGATGGCGGCGACGAGCTGCACCGCCAGCAGCGAGTGCCCGCCCCGCTCGAAGAAGTGGTCGTGCCGGTTGATGGCATCGACCTGCAGTACCTCGCGCCACAGCGCGGCCAGGGCCGCCTCCACGCCCTCGCGCGGCGGCTCGCCGGGCGCGCCGGCCCCAGGCAGGGCCTGGGCCGCCGACGGCAGCGCCCGGCGGTCCACCTTGCCGTTGGGCGTGAGCGGCAGCCCGTCCGACACCAGCACCGCGGCCGGCACCATGTAATCCGGCAGGGACTCCCCGAGGCGCTCGCGCAGCAGGGCGACGTCGATCGCGAGGCCGGGCTGGGCGCTCACGTGGGCGACCAGGCGCGCCCCCCCCGGCCCCTGCTCCGCCACCACCACCGCCTCGCGCACTTCCGGCTGGGCCAGGAGCCGGGTCTCGATCTCGCCCAATTCGATGCGAAAGCCCCGCACCTTCACCTGGTGGTCCACCCGGCCCAGGTATTCCAGTTCGCCATCCTCGCCCCAGCGCACGCGGTCGCCGGTGCGGTAGAGGCGTTCCCCGGGCATGCCCGGCGAGGGGTGCGCGACGAAGCGCTGCGCGGTCAGCGCGGGCTGGCGCAGGTAGCCGCGCGCCAGGCCCGCGCCGCTGACGAACAGCTCGCCCGGCACCCCGGGCGGCACGGGCCGCAGGTCCGCATCGAGCACGCACAGGCCGAGGTCGGGAATCGCCATGCCGACCGGGCTGCGCTGCGGCTGCAGGTCGGCCCGGGTGATGCGGCGCCAGGTAACGTGCACCGTGGTCTCGGTGATGCCGTACATGTTGACCAGCTCGGGCCGCGCATCGCCGAAATGCGCGATCCAGGGCCGCAGGCGCTGCGGGTCGAGGGCTTCGCCGCCGAAGATGACCACGCGCAGCGACAGCTCCGGCATGCCGGCCGGCGGCGGCTCGTAGGTGGCGGGCAGGCCCACCAGTTGCCCGAAGGCGGACGGCGTCTGGTTGAGCACGGTCACGCGCCGCGTGCGCAACAGCGCCAGGAAGTCCTGCGGGGAGCGGCTCACCCAGTACGGGACGATGACCAGTTGCCCGCCCGTGCACAGCGCGCCGAAGAGCTCCCACACGGAAAAATCGAACGCGCAGGAATGGAACAGCGTCCAGACGTCTTCCGGACCGAACCGGAACCAGCCGTCGGTGCCGCGCAGCAGCCGCACCACCTGGCGATGGCACAACTGCGCGCCCTTGGGTCGCCCGGTGGAACCCGAGGTGTAGATCACGTAGGCGAGGTGGTCCGGATGCACCGCCACAGCCGGCGGTGTGTCGGGCCAGGCGCCGGCATCGCATTGCGGATCGACGACGGCCAGGCCCGCGGGCAGCGGCGAGGCGTCCCACAGGCCGTCCTGCGTGACCACGCAGGCCATGCCGCTGTCGGCCGCCATGTAGGCGATCCGCTCCGGGGGATAGTCGGGGTCCAGCGGGACATAGGCCGCGCCGGACTTGAGCACGGCCAGCAGCGCTACCACCAGGTCGAGCCCCCGGCCGAGCGCGACGCCGACGCGGGCCTCCGGCCCGGCGCCCTCGGCGCGCAGCCGGTGCGCCAGCCGGTTGGCGCGGCGGTCGAGCTCGCCATAGGTCAGCGCATCGTCCTCGAAGCGCAACGCGACGGCGTCGGGGCGCAGGCGGGCCTGGCGCTCGAACAAAAGGTGGATCGTGTCGTTGCCGTCCACTGCCACGGGGGCCGGGGCCTGGCGGGCGTCCGCCGGGGCCAGCACGTCCAGCGAGCCCAGCGCGCGGCCGGCATCCTCCGCGAGCGTGCGCAGCCCGCGCACCAGCTGGTCCGCCAGCATGCCGGCCGCGGCGGCACCGATGCGCCCGGGGTCGTGCCGCAGCTGCAGCGTCAGCACCGGCTCGAGCAGCGCCAGCAGCGTGACCGGGTAGTGCGTTTCCTCGCGCTGGGCGGCCACTTCGGCCTCCAGCCCCGCGGGCAGTGCGTGCAGGGCGCCATCGACGGGGTAGTTCTCGAACACCAGCAGCGTATCGAAGAGCCCCGCAGCGTCCGTGCCCATCCACCGCTGGATGTCGTAGAGCGGCGTGTGCTCGTGTTCGCGCATGCGCAGGCCTTGCGCCTGCAGTTCCCGCAGCCAGTCGCCCACGGCCGCGCCGGAACGCGGGGTGCAGGCCATGGGCAGCGTGTTGATGAACAGGCCCACCGCGCGCTCGGCGCCCGGCAGCTCTGCCGGGCGGCCCGCCACGGTGGTGCCGAACACCACCGTCTCCTGCCCGGCATGGCGCTGCAGCACCAGGGCCCAGGCCGCCTGCACCAGCGTGTTGAGGGTGATGCGCTCGCGCCGCGCGAAGGCCTGCAGGCGCGCGGTTTCCTCCTGCGTGAAGGACTTCCGTACCTCACCGGCTTCCAGCCCTGCGGTGCCCTCGCCCCGCTCGGAGGGTTCGGCAGGCGCGCCGCGCTGCAGGCACCGGGCCAGGAGCGTCGGCTCTTCGACGCCGCCCAGCGCCCCGGTCCACCAGGTGCGGTCCGCCTCGGCGTCGCGGAGCTGGAGCCAGCGGATGTAGTCGCCGTAGCGGCCGGCCGGCGCGGCATCGGGCTCGCCGGCATAGTGGCGCAGCACTTCGGCCATGAGCTGCGAGGTGCTCCAGCCGTCCAGCAGCACGTGGTGCATGGTCCAGATGAAGTGGTGGCCGTGCTCGCCGGTGCGCACCAGCGCGAAACGGATGAGCGGCGGCTGCATGCCGGGGAAGCCGGCCGCCAGCTCCTCCTGCGCGATCGTGTCCAGGCGGGCGCGTGCATCGCGTGCACCGATCCCACCGCGTGCATCGATATCGCCGCGCGCGTCGATCTCGCGCCACGGCAGCCTGCCGGCCCGGGCCACCCACTGCAGGGGCCGGGCGCCCTCGGCCAGCACGCCGCTGCGCAGCACCGCGTGGCGCTCGAAGGCCGCTTCCCAGGCCGCGCGCAGCCGGTCCGCGTCCAGGTGTCGGAAGTCGATGCGCAGCTGGTTGCGGTAGGCGGCCGCATCCGGGTCCAGCAGGGTCTGGAAGACGAGGCCCGCCTGCAGGGGAGAGAGGGGATACAGGTCTTCCACCTGCGCCCAGTCCAGCCCGAGCGCGTCCAGGCCCGCCTGGTCCAGTCCCGCGAGCGGGAAGTCGGAAGGCGTGGCACCCTGCGGCACCTGCGCGCAGTGATCGATCAGCGCCCGCAGCTCGCGCTCGAAATCCGCCATCCAGCCGCGCACCGCGGCGGCATCGTGGCGCGCGCCGCTGAACAGCACATCCATCGACAGCTCGCCCGCGAGCACGCGGCCGTTGACGGTGAACTCGTGCGTGAGCGGGGCGCCGGCATCCACGAAGGGGCCCGCCGGCTCGGGCGCCAGCGTCCATCCACCTGCGCTGTCCTGCGGCCGGGCGTCGAACTGGCCGAGGTAGTTGAATACCACCTGCGCGCGCGGCAGCGCCTGCAGGGCTTCGCGCTGCTCCGGGGTGCCGAAGTGGCGCAGCGCGCCATGGCCCACGCCGTGCCGGGGCACGGCACGCAACGTCTCCTTAACGCGCCGCACGGCGTCGCCCAGCGGCCCCCGCGCGTCCAGCGCCACGGGGTAGAGCGAGGTGAACCAGCCCACGGTGCGCGACAGGTCCACCGCGGGGTCGAGGTCCTCGCGGCCGTGGCCTTCGATGTCCACCAGCACGCGGTCGTGGCCGCTCCAGCGGCACAGCGCACGCGCGAGGGCGGTGAGCAGCAGGTCGTTGGCCTGGGTGCGGTAGGCCGCGGGCGCCTGCGCGAGGAAGGCCTCGGTGGCGCACCGGTCCAGGCGGATGGAGACCGACTGCTGCTGGGCCGCGGTGCGCGGGCCTTCGGGCCGCGCGCAGGGCAGCTCCGCCGGGCAGCCGGCCAGGGCGGCCCAGTGCGCCAGTTCGTCGGCGTGGTCCTGCCCGTAGCGCTGCAGCACGGCGGCCCATTCGCCGAGCCCGCTGGAGGCCGGCGGCAGCGCGGCCGGCGCGCCCGCGAGGCAGCGGGCGTACGCCTGCTGCAGGTCGTCCAGCAGGATGCGCCAGGACACCCCATCGACGATGAGATGGTGCATGACGAGCAGCAGCCGCGCGTCCCCGCCCGGCAGGGCGACGGCGACGGCGCGCAGCAGCGGGCCGTGCTCCAGGTCGAGGCTGCACTGCGCCTGCTCGCACAGTGCGCTGAGCTGGGCGGGGCCGTCCGCCGCGCGCATCCACAGCACATCGTCCCATCCGGACAGGGCCGTGGCGGTGTCCTCGTAGCGCTGCGTCCAGACCGCTTCCCCAGCCGCACCGGGCGCCCCCTCCTGCCGCGTGAAGCGCAGGCGCAGCGCATCGTGCCGCTCCGCCACCGCGCGCAGCGCGCCGCGCAGGGCCTGCGCCTGCAACGGGGCGGGGCTGCGCAGCAGCACGGCCTGGTTCCAGTGGTGGCGGGCCGGCATCGGCATGGCGAAGAAGTCGCGCTGGAACGGCAGCAACGGCACCTCGCCGCGCGCCGGGCCGGCAGGCCGGGCCTCGCCGGAAGGCAGGCGCTCGATGACGGCCGCGAGCTGGGCGATGGTCTGCCGCTCGAACAGCTGGCGCGGCGTGGCACGCCAGCCGGCCAGCCGCAGCCGGGCCACGATCTGCAGGCTGAGGATGGAATCGCCGCCCAGTTCGAAGAAGTTGTCGTCGCGGCCCACTCCGGCGCGGCCCAGCACCTCGCACCAGACGCGGCCGACGGCCTGTTCGGCTTCGCCGCGCGGCGCCCCGCCCGCCTGGGCGGCAGAGGCTTCGGGCGGTTCGGGCAGCGCCTTGCGGTCCACCTTGCCGCCGGGGCCCGTGGGCAGGCGATCGAGCACGACGATGGCCGACGGCACCATGTAGTCCGGCAGGCTGCGCTCCAGGTGCGCGCGCAGGGCGCCTTCGTCCAGCGCGGCCCGTGTCGCGGGCACGGAGGCCGGCACCGGGGCGACATAGGCGACCAGCCGCGTGCCCTGCGCCGTCTCGCGCGCCACGACCACGGTCTCGCCCACGCCCGGTGCGGCCCGCAGCGCGGCCTCGATCTCGCCCGGCTCGATGCGGAAGCCCCGCACCTTCACCTGGTGGTCGGTGCGGCCCAGGTATTCGAGCTGGCCGTCCTCGCGCCAGCGCACCCGGTCGCCGGTGCGGTAGAGGCGCCCGCCGCTGCCGAAGGGGTCGGCCACGAAGCGCTCCGCCGTGAGGCCCGGCCGCCCGCCATAGCCGCGCGCCAGGCCCGAGCCACCCAGGTACAGCTCGCCGGGCACGTGGCGCGGCACGGGCTGCAGGTCGGCATCCAGCACATGGGCGGTGCGGCCCGGCATCGGCTGGCCGATGGGCGCATAGGCCTGGGGGAAGCAGGCGAGCGCATCCACCTTCCAGAGCATGGGCGTGACCACGGCCTCGGTGGGCCCGTAGCCGTTGATGAGCAGGCGCGGCCGCAGGTGGCGGCGCACGGCGTCGAAGCCTTCGCGCGGCATCGCCTCGCCGCCGAAGGAGATCAGCTCCAGCGCGGGCGCATCGCCCCCTGCCCGCCCGGCCCAGTCGGCCAGCTGCCCCAGGTAGGCCGGCGGAAAGCCCGCATGCGTGATGCCGCGCGTACGCAGGGCCTCCAGGGTCTCTTCGGCGGTCCAGAGGGTGTCGTCGCGCAGCACCACCGCGGCGCCGCAGGTGAGCCCGGTGAACAGCCGCTCGTGCGCGCCGTCGAAGGCGAACGAGAGGAAATGCAGTTCGCGCGTGCCCGGCCCCATTTCGTAGCAGGCGGCGGTGTCCACGCAGTGGGCCGCGAAGGGGCCATGCTCCACCAGCACGCCCTTGGGCAGTCCGGTGGAGCCGGAGGTGTAGATCACATAGGCCAGCTGGTGGGGCACCACCGTCACGTCCGGCCCCGTATCGCATGCGCCGGGTTCGCCGTCGCAGGCGATGCAGGCCACGCCGGGCGGCAGCGGGATGCGCCCCGCCAGGGCGCGTTCGGTGAGCAGCAGCGCCATGCCGCTGTCGCGCGCCATGTGGGCCAGGCGCTCGGCCGGATAGGCCGGGTCCAGCGGCACGAAGGCCGCGCCCGCTTTGAGGACGGCCAGCAGGGCGGCCACCAGCTCGGGCGAGCGCGACAGGGCGACACCGATGCGCCGCTCCGGCCCGGCGCCCAGCGCAGCGAGGTGGTGCGTGAGGTGGTGCGCGAGATGGTTGGCCCGGCGGTCCAGCGCGCGGTAGCTCCAGGCCATGTCCCCGGCCTCCACGGCCACCGCATCGGGCTGCCGCCGCGCCATGCGCTCGAACAGGCGGTGCACGGGCTCGGCATGGGGCTGTGCGCGCGGGCAATCGCCCCATTCGCGCAACTGGCGCACCTCGCCACCGGCCAGCAGGGGCACGTCGCCCACGCACGGATCGCCCGTACCTTCCAGCACCTGCAGCACGGCCGCGAGCACGGCTTCGTAGTGGCCCGCCATGCGGCGCACCGTGCCGGCTTCGAACAGTTCGCGGGCGTAATGGAACTCCAGGCGCAGGCCGCCCTGCCCGTCCTCCACCGCGCCCAGGATGAGTTCGAACTGGGCGGTCTGGCCCGGGATGTCCCAGCGCTCGAGCGCGAGGCCCGGCAGGCCGGCGAGCGCGCGGTGGTCGTGCTGCTGGTAGTTGAACATCACCTGGAACAGCGGCGGCGCGGCCAGGCTGCGGCCGGGCTGCAGCGCCTCGACCAGTTGGTCGAAGGGCAGGTCCTGGTGGGCCTGGGCTTCCAGGGAGGCGTCGCGCACCGCGTCCAGCGTGGCGGAGAGCGGCATGCGGCCATCGACCTGCAGGCGCAGCACCTGGGTGTTCACGAACAGGCCGACCAGCCCTTCCGTCTCCACGCGGCCGCGGTTGGCCACCGGCACGCCCACGCGCACGTCCTGCTGCCCGCTCCAGCGGTACAGGGCCGCCTGGAACGCCGCGAGCAGCGCCATGAACGGGGTGATGCCGCGCGCCTGCGCCGCCGAGCGCAGTGCCCGCACGCGGTCCGCGGGCAGGTCCCAGGCATGCATGGCCGCCCGGTAGCGGCCATCGGCGCGGCGCGGGTGCTCCGCGGGTAGCTGCAGCACGGGCTGCTCGCCGCCCAGGCGGGCGCGCCAGTACGCGAGCTGGCGCTCTTTTTCACCGGCCTCCATCCACTGGCGCTGCCAGAGGGCATAGTCGGTGTACTGCAGCGCGGGCACGGATGCCGCATCGGCGCCCTCGCCGGCATGGCGGGCGCGGTAGCGCCCGGCAAAGGATTCGACCAGCACGCGCAGCGACCAGCCGTCCGAGACGATGTGGTGCATGGCGACCACGAGCCGGTGCTCCTCCACGCCCGTGCGCAGCAGCCAGACCCGCAGCAGCGGGCCCTCGCCCAGGTCGAAGGGCGTCTCGCAGCAGGCGCGGGCGGCGGCCTCGGCGCGGGCGCACCGCTCGGGCTCGGGCAGGTCCGACAGGTCGATCCGGTGCACGCCGAACTCCACGGACGGCAGCACCTGCTGGTGGGGATGCCCTTCGGCATCGGCGCGGAAGACGGTGCGCAACGCGGCATGCCGTGCGATCACGTCGCGCCAGGCGGCCTCCAGCGCGGGCACGTCGAGGGCGCCCCGCAGCACGAATGCCCCGGTGATGTGGTAGGCCGAGCCCTGCGGCTCCATCTGCCACAGGAACCACTGGCGCATCTGCGCGTACGACAGCGGGGCCTGGGCGGCGTCGGCCTCGCCGTCCTGCGCCTCGCGCGGCAGGATGGGGAACTGGCCCATCGTGAGCCCCTCTTCGCGCATCTTCGCGTAGGCGGCGCGGCGCTGCGCATCGGTCAGCCGCATGAAGCGCCGGGCCATCCGGACCTGGGGGGAAAATGCATCCATATCGCTCATCCGGCCATCTCCATATCGTCGAGGAAAGCATCGAGGCGCGACAGCGCGTCCGCCACGGGACGTTGCGGGCGCGCGGTTTCCACGCACCGCGCCAAGTCCGCCAGCACGGGGTGCAGGAAGACGTCCCGCACCGAAATCTCGGCCTGCAAGCCCGAGCGCACGCGCGCGACGAGCTGCATGGCCATCAGCGAATGGCCGCCCTGGGCGAAGAAGTGGTCGGTGCGGCCGGCGCGCGGCAGCGCCAGCAGTTCGCACCACATGCGCGCCAGCGCCTCCTCCACCTCCCCCTGCGGGGCGGTGTAGCCCGCAGTGGAAGCGGGCTGCACCGAGGGCAGCGCCTTGCGGTCCACCTTGCCGTTGGCGTTCAGCGGCAGCTCCGGCAGCACCGCGATCTGCGAGGGCACCATGGCCTCGGGCAGCTCTGCGGCAAGCCGCGCGCGCAGCGCCTCGCCGTCCAGGGTGGCGCCCGCGTGCGGACTGCAGTAAGCCACCAGCGCCGTGCCCGCAGGCGTGGATGCGGCCACCGCCACGGCCTCGCGCACGCCGGGCGAGGCCAGGAGGCGCGCCTCGATCTCGCCCAGCTCGATGCGCTGGCCGCGGATCTTCACCTGGTGGTCCAGCCGACCCAGGTATTCCAGGGCGCCATCCTCGCGCCAGCGCACGAGATCACCCGTGCGGTAGAGCCGCGCACCCGCTTCGAACGGATCGGCCACGAAGCGTTCCGCCGTGAGACCCGGCCGGGAAGCGTATCCACGCGCGAGCCCGGCGCCGCCCAGGAACAGCTCGCCCGCCGCGCCCGGCGGCACGGGCTGCAGCGCGGCATCGAGCACGTAGGTTCGCTGCCCGGCGATGGGCCGGCCGATCGGCACGGGGCCGCGCTCCTGCGCATGGCAGGTCCAGTGCGTGACGTCGATGGCGGCCTCCGTCGGGCCGTAGAGGTTGTAGAGCGCCGCGCCGGGCAGGCGCTCCAGCACCTGGCGACGCACCTCCGCCGGCAGCGCCTCGCCGCTGCACACGATGCGCCGCACGCTGGCGCAGGCCTCTGCATCCAGTTGCGCCAGCAGGGCCTGCAGCATGGAGGGCACGAAGTGCAGCGTCGTCACCGCATGCCGCTGGATGAGCGCCTGCAGTTGCGCGGGCTCGCGGTGCGCGCCGGGGGGCGCCACCGCCAGGCGTGCGCCCACGGCGAGCGGCCAGAAGAATTCCCATACCGACACGTCGAAGCCGAAGGGCGTCTTCTGCAGCACCGTGTCGCCCGGGCCCAGGCCGTAGGCCTGCTGCATCCACGCGATCCGGTTCGACAGCGCGCCGTGGCGGTTGGCCGCGCCCTTGGGCCGGCCGGTGGAACCCGAGGTATAGATCACGTAGGCCAGGTGCTCGGGATGCAGTGCCGCGGGCGGGCACGCGGCTTCCGCACCATCGCCCGGCTGTGCATCCTCCAGGGGCAGAAGGACCACGGGCTGCGCCATCTCCGACGGCAGGCAGGCGCGGTGGGCGGCGTCGGTCAGCACCAGCGCCGGTGCGCAGTCGCCGAGCATGTAGGCGATGCGATCCGCCGGCAGTTCGGGGTCGAGCGGCACGTAGGCACCGCCGGCCTTCAGCACAGCGAGCAGCGCCTCCACCATGTCCGAGCCACGCGCGAGCGCCACGCCCACCAGCGTCTCCGGGCCCACGCCGCCAGCGCGCAGCCGCCGTGCGAGGCGGCTGGTGCGTGCGTCGAGCTGCGCATATGTCCATTCGCGGTCGCCGGACACCAGGGCGGGCGCATCGGGCGTCAGCGCCGCCTGGCGCTCGAACATCCGGTGCACGGGCAGGTCCATCGCCACGGCGTCCCCGCCTGCCGAGCATGCCTGCAGGCGCGCGCGCTCGGCATCGCCTAGCATGGCGACTTCGCCGACGGGGCGCCCGGGGTCATGGGCCAGCGCATCCAGCATGCGTTCGTAATGGCCGGCGATTTCCGCCATTTCCTGCGGTGTGAACTTCGCCGCGTCGTAGCGGAAAGCGGCGAGCAGCCCGCCCCCGGGGTTTTCCATGGTCTCCAGCGTGAGCCCGAACGGCGCCGCGCGCAGCCCGGGATCGACGCGGCGCACGGCCAGCCCCGGCCAGCCCGCCAGGGGCCGGCCGCCCTCGCCCAGGTGGTTGAACATGCACTGGAACAGTCCGCCACCTTCCTGTGTGCGCTCGGGCCGCAGCACCTGCGCGACATGCTCGAACGGCAGGTCCTCGTGCTCACGGGCTTCCAGCGCGGTCGCATGCACCTGCGCCAGCAGGGCCGAGAGCGGCATCTGCGGCGCGGGCCGCGCCTGCATCACCACCGTGTTGATGAAGACGCCGGCCATGTCGGCGGTCTCCGGCCGGTTGCGTCCCGCCACGGGCACGCCCACGCGCTGCACGGCATGCCCGGCATGGCGGAACAGCACCGCATGGAAGGCCGCCAGCAGCACGCAGAACAGCGTGGTGCCGTGCGCGCGGGCACGCTGGCGCAGTGCCTGCGCCAGCGGGGCGGGCACGGCCAGCAGATGCTGCGCGGCCACGGTTTCCGGTGCCGGAGGCGATTGCAGCGCCGGGGCCACAGCGCCCCGGCCGATCTGCAGCACGGGCGCTTCTTCAGCGAGCTGCCGTGTCCAGTAATCCCGGTGCCGTGCGGCCTCCGGCCCCTGCAGCCACTGCCGCTGCCAGACCGCGAAATCGACGTAGCGCAGCGCCGGGGGCGCATCGAATGGCGCACGGCCTTCCAGCGCATCCGCATAGCCCCGCGCCCATTCGTCGAGGATGCGCTCCACCGTCCAGGCATCGGAGGCGATGTGGTGCATCATGAACAGCAGCCGGTGCTCCCGCGGGCCCAGCCGCGCGAGCGCGCAGCGCAGCAGCGGGCCCCGGCGCAGGTCGAACGGCTCCGCGCACACCTCGCGCGCCAGCGCCTCCAGCCGGGCATCGCGATCGGCCAGCGCCCACCCTGAAACGTCGGTGCAGGGCAGCGGGACTTCCCGCGCGGGCTCCACGCGCTGCCAGGGCGTGCCGTCGTCGCCTTCACCGAAGACCGTGCGCAGGCCCGCGTGGCGCCGCACCAGGGCCTGCAGCGCCGCATGCAGGGCGGCGGCATCCAGCGGGCCTTCGAAATCCAGCCCGCCGCCCACGTGGTAGGCCGTATTGCCGGGGTCCATGCGCCAGAGGAACCACTGGCCCTGCTGGGCCCAGGACAGGGGCGCCTCGGCCCCCTCTGGCAGGCCGCTGCGCGGCAGCACGTCCAGGGCGGGCGCATGGCCCGGCTCCGCCCCGCCGGAGGCGGAGGGCCGGCCGCCCAGCCGCTGGCGCAGCAGCGCCTGCTGTTCGGGAGAAAGGCGCGCGCGGCGCTCGGAAAGAAGGGGACTGTCGCTCATGTCAATCGGCCTGCAGGGAAACGGAAGAAGTTGCGGCGCCGCGCTCGATGTCCTCGATCAGCCGCAGCTCCACGAGCTGCGCCAGGTCGGCGATGCGCGGGGCCTTGAAGAAGGCCGCGGGGTGGATATCCACCGCATAGGCCTTGCGTACGCGGGCCAGCAGGCGGATCGCCAGCAGGGAGTCGCCGCCCAGCTCGAAGAGGTTGTCGTCGGCGCCGATGCCATCGATGCCCAGGGCCTCGGTCCACAGCGCCGCGAGGTTGTCCTCCAGCTCGCCCTCCGGCGCGCGGTAGGGCGTGGACAGCACCGGGCGGGGGTGCGCGGTGCCCCCGGAAGGCGCCGGCGGCGGCGCGGCCTCCAGCGCATCGACGAGCCCGTCCAGCGGGCGCAGGCGCTGCGCGAGCGGCGTGACCGACACCAGCGTCTGCGGCTGCAGCGGCCCGTTCACCACCCGGTCGAACACCTCCATGCCCGTGCGCTCGTCCAGGCCCAGCCCTTCGGGCACGTCCATGTCGGCACCTACTCCCACATCGCGCCAGGCATCCCAGTTGACCGAAAACACCGGCCACGGGCTGTCGCGCCGGCTGGCGGTGGCGAAGGCATCGAGCCAGGCATTGGCGGCCGCGTAGTCGCTGCGGCCCAGGCCCCCGACCCAGCTGGCGACGGACGAGCACAGCAGCACGAAATCCACCGGCTCGCCGCGCAGGGCGTCCACCATGACCAACGTGCCCTGCATCTTCGCGGCGAAGGCGGCCTCCACCTCCGCCCTCGTGCGGGTGGCCAGCATGCCGCCGCCCGGCTCCATCACGGCATGCACCACGCCATTCACGCCGCCGAAGCGCGCATGCACGGCCTGCAGCGCGCCGCGCCACTGCGCCGCGTCGGTGACGTCGGCCGCCACGGCCATCCATTCGGTGCCGTCCGCCTCCATCGCCTGCAGCTGCACGAGCCTGCGGCGCTGGGCGGCGGGCAGGTCCGCCTGCGCAAGCAGGCCCTCCCATTCCCCGCGCGGCGGCAGCGGCGTGCGCCCCAGCAGCACCAGCCGCGCGCCATGGCGCCGACCCAGGTGCCGCGCCAGCGCGAGGCCGACGCTGCCCAGCCCGCCCGTGACCAGCACCACGCTGCCCTGCCGCAGGCGCTGCGCGCAGGCCGCGGGCGCAGGAACCGGCTCATAGGTCTTCACCCAGCGCTGCGCGCCGCGCCAGGCCACGCAGAACTCGTCGACCGGGCGCGCCGGCTCGCCTGCCAGTGCTTCGGCCAGTTGCGCCTCGGCGGCGCTGCCGGCGTTCGGCACCAGCACATCCACCACGCGGCAGGCGATACGCGGCATTTCCTGGCCCAGGACGCGCGCCAGGGCAGCGACCGTGGCTCGGCCGGGCTCCAGCGGCTCGTTCCCGGCCACTTCCTCGGCCCGGTCGATCACGATGGTGAGCGACAGCGGCCCGTCCCGGCCCGCGTCCTCGCGGCCTTGCACCAGTGCCAGGAGGCTGAAGTAGCCCTGCTCCCAGTCCTCCTCCAGCCCCCAGCAGTGGAAGGCATGCGTCACCGGCCCGAGCGCGCGCCAGAGCGCGGCATGGTCGGCGCGCTCCTCCGGCCGCAGCGCGAAGCCGCCACCGCCGTCGTCCCTGAAGCCTTCGGCCGCTGCCACCTTTACCACGCGCGCTCCGCGCTCCGCCAGGCGCCGTGCCAGGCGCTCCGCGAGCGGCAGCCCCGCGCCGCCCAGCAGCAACACCGTATCGCCCGGGCCGGGCCCTGCGGCCGGCGGCACCGCGCCGCTGCGCTGCCAGGCGGGCAGGTAATAGAGCCCCTGCGGCTGCGCCGCGGATGCATCGTCCTGCGGCCTTGGCGCACCGGCTTCCACCCAGAAGCGCTGGCGCTGGAACGGATAGGTGGGCAGCGGCACGTTCCGGCGCCGGGCGCCGCCGCGCGTGGCGGGCCAGTCGATCTCCACGCCCGCCGTCCACAGGCCGGCCAGGGCCTGGGCCAGTTGCTGCGCGTCGCGGTCCCGCTGCTGCGGATGGGCCAGGCTGGCCCAGATGCCGGCAGCCGTTGCCGCCTGCGCATGCCGCCGCGCGAGCCCTGCCATGGACTCGCCGGGCCCCGCCTCCAGCACCACGCGCCCCGGCCGCGCGAACACCGCGTCCAGCCCCTCGTGGAAACGCACGGTGCCCCGCAGGTGCCTTCCCCAGTAGGCCGGGCTCATGGCCTCTTCGGCCGTGATCGGCCGGCCGGTGACATTGGAGAGGAAAGGAATGCGCGGCGCATGGCGCGGCACCGCGGCGATGCGCCGCTCCAGTTCCGCCACGATGGGCTCGACCATGCGCGAGTGCATGGCCACGGCCACGTGCAGCCGGCGGGGCGCATGGCCCTGCGCGCGCAGCGCCTCTTCCGCCGCATCGATCGCGGCGGCCGGGCCGGACAGCACGCAGAGCCCATCGCCGTTCACGGCGGCCAGGTCGCAGCCGAGGGACAGCAGCGGGGCGATCTCCGCCTCCGGCAAGGGCACCGCCGTCATCGCGCCTGCGGGCAGGCCGGCCATGAGCCGGCTGCGCCAGATCACGATGCGCATCGCATCCTCCGGCGTGAAGACGCCGGCCAGGCAGGCCGCGACATACTCGCCCAGGCTGTGGCCCAGCATCAGCGCGGGCCGCACGCCGCACGACATCCACCACTGTGCGATCGCGTATTCCACCGCGAACAGTGCGGGCTGCATCCACTCGACACGCGCGAGCCGTTCGGCAGCCTCGGCTTCCTGGCCGGGCGCGGGCTGGATCAGCGCCCGCAGGTCCATCCCGGTCTCCTGAAGCAGGACGGCGGCGCATGCGTCCAGCGCCTGCCGGAACACCGCACTGCGCCGGTCGAGCCCGTGTGCCATGTCAATGTGCTGCGCGCCGGAACCGGGAAACAGGAACACCACCTCCGGCGCGGCAGCCGGCACGCGCCGGGCCGCGGGCAGCGGGGCCTCCAGCCGCTGCGCCGCCAGGCCGGGTTCGTGCGCCGCCACGGCCGTCCGCCAGGCCCAGGCCCGGCGGCCGCATTGCAGGGTGTGCGCGATGTCCGCCAGCGCCTCGGGAGCCGCACCGCGCAGGTGGGTGGCCATCTGCGCGCGGGATGCGTGCAGCGCGGCCTCGGTGCGCGCCGACAGCGGGAGCACCTCCCATTCCGGCTCCGGAACGCCTCCTGCGTCCTCCCTGCCCCGCCCTGCCTGATCGTCCACGGCGCGGACCGCGCGCGGCAGCGGCGGCGGCGCCTCTTCCAGCACCACGTGCACGTTCGTGCCGCCGATGCCGAACGAACTCACGCCCGCGCGGCGCGGGAAGGCACCGCGGGGCCACGGGGCAGCCTCGGTGTTGACGTAGAAGGGGCTGGATGCGAAATCGATGCGCGGGTTCGGCTGCCGGCAGTGCAGGCTCGGCGGCAACTGCGCGTGCTTCAGGGCCATGGCGGCCTTGATGAGCCCCGCCACGCCCGCCGCCGCGTCCAGGTGGCCGATGTTGGTCTTCACGGAGCCGACCGCGCAGAAGCCGCGCCGATCCGTGTCCGCGCGGAATGCCTGCGTGAGCGCGGCCATTTCGATGGGATCGCCCAGTACCGTGCCCGTGCCGTGCGCCTCCACATAGCCGATGGTGTCCGCCGAAACGCCCGCGACGAGCTGCGCCGCGCGGATCACCTCGGCCTGCCCGTCCACGCCGGGCGCGGTGAAGCCGACCTTGGCCGCGCCGTCGTTGTTGGCCGCGCTGCCCTTGATGACCGCATGCACCGTGTCGCCGTCGCGCAGCGCATCCTCCAGCCGCTTGAGCGCGACCACGCCCACGCCGCTGCCGATCACCGTGCCCCCGGCATCGGCATCGAACGCGCGGCAATGCCCGTCGGGCGACAGGATCGCGCCGGCCTGGTAGCGGTAGCCACCCTGCTGCAGCAGGTTCAGCCACACGCCGCCTGCCAGCGCCATGTCGCATTCGTGGCCCAGCAGCGACTGGCAGGCCATGTGCACGGCCACCAGCGAGGTGGAGCAGGCCGTCTGCACGCTCACGGCCGGGCCGCGCAGGTCCAGCTTGTAGGCCACGCGGGCGCAGAGCGAGCTGGGCGCGTTGGCACCCATCAGGCCGAGCACGTCGGCGATGCCGGAACCCGCGTCCAGCCCGGCCGCGGGCAGCAGGTGGCGCATGAGGTACACGCCCGGCCCTTCGCCGCCGTACACGCCCACCTTGCCGTCCCAGCGCGCCGGATCGCAGCCGGCATGCTCCAGGCAGGCCCAGGCGCTTTCCAGGAACAGCCGCTGCTGCGGATCGAGCTGCTCGGCCTCGCGCGGCGTGAAACCGAAGAACTCCGCGTCGAAACGGTCGAACCCGTCGAGCGGCACGCCCGCCTTCACATAGTCGGGATCGCGGCGCAGCGCCTCGGGCACGCCCAGGGCCTCGAGCTCCGCATCCGAATAGGTCCTGACGGAATCCAGGCCGTCGCGGATGCGCTGCCAGAAGGTCTCGACATCCGGTGCGCCGGGAAACCGCCCCGCCATGCCGACGATCGCGATCTCCAGCCCGCTCGGTGCCTGCGAAGAGATCATGGGAGAGTCGATGGGTGCATTCATTCCCGGGCTCCTTGGAGATGGGCGCGGCGCTGCAGCAGCGCAGCCCGCTGCCGGCGCGCGCGGTCGTCGGCAAGGTGTGGCGCGGCGGAAGCGCCGGAATGCGCCGGGCCGCCCTCGCCTTCGCTCTCACCCGTGGCCTGGTCGATGCGGCGCGCGAGCGATTCCACCGTGGGGTGCTGGAACAGGTCCACCAGCGCGAGCCGGCAACCCCACTCGTCCTCCAGCCGGCGGTGGGCACGCACCAGCAGCAGCGAGTGGCCGCCCAGGTCGAAGAAGTTGTCCTGCAGGCCCACCGACGGCACGCCCAGCAGCTCGCTCCACAGCGCCGCCAGCCGGTGCGCCGTGCTGCCCTGCGGGGCTGCGGGCTCGCCGTTGCCGGTGCCCGCTGCAGGCTCGGGATCGGGCAGCGCGGCCCGGTCCACCTTGCCATTGGCATTGAGCGGCAGCGCATCCAGCACCACGATGGCGCGCGGCACCATGTAGCCGGGCAGCCGCTGCGCCAGCGCCGCGCGCAGCGCCACGGCGTCTCCCTCGCCCGCCACGTAGGCTACGAGCGACTCGGCACCCGCTGCGCCGCGCACCACGGCCACCGCGTCCTTCACGCCGGCCTGCGCGCGCAGCGCCGACTCGATCTCGCCCAGCTCGATCCGCAGGCCGCGCAGCTTCACCTGGTGGTCGATGCGCCCCAGGTATTCGATCTGCCCTTCGGCATTCCAGCGCACCCAGTCCCCGGTGCGGTACAGGCGCCCGCCCGCCCCTTGCGGATCGGCCACGAAGCGCTCGGCAGTCAGCCCCGGCTGGCCCAGGTAGCCGCGCGCCAGCAGGGCCCCGCCGATGTAAAGCTCGCCGGCCACGCCCTGGGGCACCGGCTGCAGCTGCGCATCGAGCACCCAGGCCTGCGTTTCGCTGATGGGCCGCCCGATGGGCACGGGCCCGGCCTCGTCGCGGCAGGTCCAGCGGGTGACATGGATCGTCGTTTCCGTGGGCCCATAGAGGTTCTGCAGCGTGGCACCCGGCAGGCGCCGCAGGGCCTCGCGCTGCAGGGTCTCGGGCATCGCCTCGCCCCCGCAGATCACATGCCGCAAGCGGGTGCGGTGCTCGATGCCCGGATGGTCCAGGAAGGCCCGCAGCATGGACGGCACGAAGTTCAGCGTGGTGACCTGGTGGCGCTCGATCAACTGCACGATGTGCTCCGGATCGCGGTGCGCCCCCGGCGGCGCCACCAGCAGGCGGGCGCCGGCCGTGAGCGGCCAGAAGATTTCCCAGCACGACACGTCGAAACCGAAGGGCGCCTTGTGCAGCACCGTGTCCGACGCGGTCAGCCCGTAGGTGCCCTGCATCCAGGCCATGCAGGTGTGCAGCGCCGCATGGCGCACGGCCACGCCCTTGGGCCGCCCCGTGGAACCCGAGGTGTAGATGACATAGGCGAGTTGCTCGCCATGCACCGCGATGCCGGGGTTCTCCGCATCGCCGGGCACTGCGTTCTGCAGTCCTTCCACGCCGATCACCCGCACGCCCGGCAGCGCGGGCACCTGCCCGGCCGTCGCCGCATGCGACAGCACCCAGGCTGCGCCGCTGTGCTCCAGCATGTCGCCCAGCCGCCCGGCCGGCAGCTCGGGGTCCAGCGGCAGGTAGGCGCATCCCGCCTTCATCGCCGCCAGCATGCCCACGATCATTTCGGTCGAGCGCTGCATGCAGATGCCCACCAGCGACTGCGGCCGCAACCCCTCGCGCAGCAGGTGGTGCGCGAGGCGGTTGGCCCGCGCGTTCAACGCCCCGTAGCCGATGGCCTCATCGCCGAACAGCAGCGCCGTGGCCTGCGGCTGGCGCTCGGCATGCGCCTCCAGCTGCCGGAAGACGGGCACGGGCGGGCTCTCGCGGTGGCCGTTGCGGCTCCATGCGTCCAGCTGCGCGCGCTCGGCGGGCGCAAGCCACTCCACCGCGCCCGCCGGCTGCTCCGGGCCCTCGGCCATCGCCTGCATCAGGGCCAGGAAATGGCCGGACAGCCGCTCGATGGTGGCAGGCTCGAACAGCTCGCCCGCATACACCCAGGTGAGCGACAGCGCCCCGGTGCCGCGCTCGCGCGCCTCCAGCACCAGTTCGAACTGCGCCTGCGGCCCCTGCAGCGGCTCGGCCCGCACGGCGAGCCCCGGCACCGCCTGCAACAGCCGATCGTCTTCCGCCAGGTGGTTGAGCATGACCTGGAACAGCGGGCTCGCGCCCGCGCTGCGCTCCGGCCGCAGGGCCTCCACCAGCCGGTCGAAAGGCAGCTCCTGGTGGGCCTGGGCCCCAAGCACCATCTCCCGCGCGTCGCGCAGCACGCCGAGCAGCGTGGCCTGGGGCCCCACCGCGCCCGGCAGCACCAGGGTGTTCACGAAAAGGCCGATCAGCCCGTCCACGCCGGGCACGCCCCGCTGCGCCACCGCCGCGCCGACGCGCACGCGCGGCTGGCCCGTGTACCGGGACAGCAGCACCTGCAAGGCCGCCAGCAGCACAATGAAGGAGGTCGCGCCCTCGCGCGCCTGCAGCGCGCGCAGGCCCTGCACCACCGCCGCCGGCACCTCGAAGGCATGGCGGCGTGCGGTGTAGGACGCGCGCGGCGGGCGCGGATGGTCCGGACGTACCTCGCAGGGCGTCGCGTGCCAATCGGCCAGCCGCTCCCGCCACCAGGCCCACTGCCGCTCGCCCTCGCCGGCTTCCAGCCGGCCGGCGGTCCAGGCCGCGTAATCGATGTACTGCAGCTGCGGCATGCCCCGCGCGGCCAGGCCCTGGCGGCGCGCGCCATAGGCCTCCAGCCACTCGGCGGCCCAGAGCTGCATCGATGCGCCGTCCGAGAGGATGTGGTGCATCACCACGGCGAGCACGTGCGTGCGCGCATCCAGGCGCAGCAGCGCCACCCGCCACGGCGGGCCCTGCAGCAGGTCGAAGGGCCGGGACTGCAGTGCGTCCAGCCGCTCGCGCACGGCATCGTCGCGCTCCGAGCAGGCGGTGCGGCCCAGGTCCGCCACCTCGAGCGCGATGGCCGGCATCTCCTCCACGCGCTGGAACGGCACGCCATCCGGGCCTTCGCCGAACACGGTGCGCAGCGACGCCTGCCGCCGCGCCACGTCCTCCAGCGCGGCCTGGGCCGCAGCGGCATCGAACTCCCCTTCGATCCACAGCGCCGCGCCCACGTGGTAGGCGGCCTCCGCGGGCGCCAGCTTCCAGAGGAACCACTGGCGCGCCTGGGCATGCGACAGCGGACGGTTCCCGCCGCGCAGGGCCGGGGGCAGCGGCTCCACGGCGCTCGCGACCGCACCGGCGCCGGCGCTGCCCGCGGGCGCCACGGCCATGGCCGCGCGCAGGGCCTCCACGCAAGCACCGAGCCGCGGATGGTCGAACAGCACGCGCGGCGCGAACGCCACGCCGAAGCGTTGCGCAATGCGCGCCGCCGCCTGGGTGGCCGCGAGCGAATTGCCGCCCAGCACAAAGAAATGCGAGTTGCGGTCCAGCGCCTGCGGCGCCGCGGCGCGCAGCACGTCCTGCCAGATGCCCGCCACCTCGGATTCGAGCGCATCCAGGGCGCCGCCGCCGGACGCGGCGGCCTCCTGCGGCCCGCCGCGCACGAAGCGCCCCCACTCGTGGATGGCGTAGGCATCGGCGCTGCGCTCCACCCAGGCCGCGCGGCAGGCGCTGCGCTGCAACTTGCCGCTGGTGGTCTTGGGCAGCGTGCCGGGCTGCAGCAGCAGCACGACCGACAGCGGCTCGCCCACCGCCTCGCTCACGGCCGCGCTCAGGGCCTCCACCAGCGCCTGCGGCGGCACGAGCTTCTGCATGCCGCGCGACACCTCCACCGCCGCGCCGATGCCTTCGGCCTGCGCCCCCTGCACCGGGAACACGGCCACGCGGCCCTTGCGCACCGCCTCCACCTCGGCTTCGATGGCCCGCTCCACGTCCTGTGGATAGACGTTGTGGCCGCGCAGGATGATCAGGTCCTTGGTGCGCCCGGTCACGACCAATTGCCCCTCATGCAGGAAGCCCAGGTCGCCCGTGCGCAGCCAGCGCCGGCCGCCATGCTCCACGAAGGTGGCGGCCGTCGCCTCCGGCTGGCCCCAGTAGCCCGCCGCCACGCTGGGCCCGCTCGCCCAGACCTCCCCCACGCAGCCCGCGTCGGCGGGGGCGAGCGATGCCACGTCCATGATCTGCACGGCATGCCCGCTCGCCGGGCCACCGCAGCCCACCAGCAGCGGCCCCGTGCCCGCATCGTCCGGTTCCGCCGCGCCCACGGCCAGCGCCTGCGCGGAAAAGCCCCGCGCCCACAGGCCCTGCCCGGGGCGCACACCGGTCACGTACAGCGTCGCCTCGGCCAGGCCGTAGCAGGCATGCACCGCGCCTGCGCGGAAACCCTGGGCCGCGAAGCGTTCGGCGAAGGCCGCCATGGTGTCGGCCCGCACGGGCTCCGCCCCGCTGTAGGCCACGCGCCAGTGCGACAGGTCCAGCCCCTGCGCCTGCGCGTCGCTGATGCGCTCCAGGCAGAGGCGGTACGAGAAGTCGGGCCCGCCGCTGACCGTGCCGCGGTAGCGCGACACCAGCTCCAGCCAGCGCGCGGGCCGCTCCAGGAAATAGCGCGGCGATACCAGCACCAGGGATGCCCCGCAATAGAGCGGCTGCAGCAGTCCCCCGATCAGGCCCATGTCGTGGAACAGCGGCGCCCACGAGACGAAGCAGTCCTCGGGCCCCGTTGCCATGCCTTCCTGGATGGCGCGCTCGTTGGCCATCAGGTTGCCGTGTGTCACCATCACGCCCTTGGGATGCCCCGTGGAGCCGGACGTGTACTGCAGGAAAGCCAGGTCGTCGTCCGCCGGTTCGTGCGTGCGCCAGGTGCCGGCGAGCGCCAGGTCCACCGCATCGCCCGCGATCACCTCCAGGCCGGGGAAGCCGGCGCGCACCATCGCCTCCCACTCCGTCGTGGTCAGCACGCAGGCCGCGCCGCAGTCCCGCGCGATGCCCTGCAGCCGCGCCAGGTGCTGGGGCCGCTGCGATTCCGGCGGAAACACCGGCACCGCGACGATGCCGCTGTGAAAGCACGCCAGCATGCTGGCGGCATAGTGCTCGTCGTTGTCCTGCAGCACCAGCGCGCGCTCGCCCGGGGCGAACCGCTGTTGCAGCCGCGCGGCCAGGGCGTGCACGCGGCGCGCGAACTCCGCGTAGGTCAGCGCCACTTCGCGCCGGCCGCCCTGCGGCTCGTCCACCACCGTCAGCCAGACAGCGTCCGGCCGCTCATCGGCCAGCGTGCGCAGCCGCTCGACGAAATTGCGCGGCGCCGCCGCCTCCGCGCCCAGGGCGGCGGACAGTGCAAGATCCTTCGCGTTCATGCGCCCGCTCCCAGGTTGCCGTGGGGCCGCGCCATGGCCACCACCACCTTGCGCGGCCCCTTGAAAGGTGCGCGCGCATGGGCCGCCAGCATGTTGTCCAGCATCACCACGTCGCCCTTCTCCCAGGGGAAGGACACGGTCTCGGCGTCCAGCACGGCGCGCACCTCGTCCATCAGCGCATCGGGCATGGGCGAGCCATCGGCGAAGAAAGTATTGCGTGGCACGTTGTCGATGCCCAGCACCTCCTCCAGCACCTCGCGCTCTTCCGCGTCGCGCGCGGAGATGTGGAACAGGTGGGCCTGGTTGAACCACACGGTCTCGCCCGTGACGGGGTGGACCTCGATGCCCTGGCACAGCTGCCGCGTGCGCAGCCCGCCGTCGCCCTTCCACTCCCAGGCGATGCCCGCCTTCGCGCAGAACGCCTCCACCGCGTCGCGGCGGTCCGTGTTGAACACCTTCTGCCAGGGCACGTCCATCTCGCCGAAATTGCGCACGTACAGCACGCCGGGCTCGAAGAGGCGGCGGATGCGCTCGGGCATGCGGCGGTAAATGGCCCGGCTGTCCGCGATCGGCGTCTCGCCCCCCTCCGGCGCCGCCGTCACGCAGTGGAACCAGATGCGCATGGGCCACTCGCGGGTGTAGGCCTGCTCGTTGTGCAGGGGAATGGTCTGGTGCGCGGGATACTCCGTGGAGGTATAGACCCCCGCCCCGGTGGAGGCCTCCACGGCCGAGCGCGGCGTCGAGGCGAACTCGTACTTCAGCAGCGGATCGCCGAAGGCCGCCGCGAACTGCTGGAAGGTCTCCACGGCCGGCACGTCGAACCCGCGCAGCAGCACCCCGCCCACGGCCGGCAGCGCCTCCTCGATGCGCGGACGCAGGCGGCCGAAGGCATCGAGCAGCCCTTCCCCGGGCCGGTTCGGCGTGATCAGCAGCGGCAGTTCGGACCCTTCGGGCGCCTGGCGCCTGAATTGCATCGGCATTTCATTCATGTGGAACTCCTCGTGCGCGCAAAGGCGCTGCCAGCCCGCGGCGCCGGAGGCAGCGCGGGAAACCAGAAAAGGAAGCAGGAAAAAAGGGTGGCCGCGGTCAGGCGGTGGCCGCCAGGGGCTGCGCGCCGCGCGTCGCCCCCGGTGCCGTCATGCGCGCGGCCAGGGTCCGCAGGAAGCGGTCCTCCTCCTCGCGCAGGAAAAAGTGCCCGCCGCCAAACCAGTCCAGGGTCGACGGGCCGCGCGTCTCCCGCGCCCAGGCCTGCAGCTCGGCCGCGGCGATGCGGTCGGCCCGCCCGCCGAAGATGTGGACGGGGCAGGACAGCGGCGCCGCGCCCTCCAGGCCCTCCGGCCGGCGGAAGCCATGGCACAGGCGGTAGTCCGCCCGCAGCACGTCGAGCGTGATGCGCAGCAGCTCAGGCTCGGAGAACACCGCCTCCGGCGTGCCGCCCTGCTCGCGCAGATCCGCGATGAGGCGCGCATCGTCCAGCGGCTCCGCATAGCGCTCGCCACTGCGCAGCGCGGGCGCGGCACAGCCCGACACGGCCAGTGCAGTGGGCACGGCGGCGCCCACGGCTGCCAAGCGGCAGGCGACGCCATAGGCGAGCAGCGCCCCCATGCTGTGGCCGAAGAGCGCGAACGCGGCGCCACCGGCGGCGCGCAGGCAGCCTTCCGCCAGCGGGCCGACGAGATCGGCATACGACCGCGCGAACGGCTCGCCCATGCGCGCGCCGCGGCCGGGCAGCTCCACCGGCACCACCCGCAACCCGGGGGGCAGGCGCCGCTGCCAGCGCAGGTACATCGTCGCGCTCGCGCCCGCGCAGGGCAGGCACAGCAGCACCAGATCCGCGTCGCTCGCCATGGCCATCGCCGTCAGGCCGCCGCGGCGGTGGAACCTTCTGCCGCGGCCCCGGCGTCCTGCTGCGCCATCCAGTCGCGCAGCGACTTCGGCCGCATGTCGGTCCAGGCGCCGTCCACGTAGGCCACCACGGTCTTCTTGTCGCCGCGCACGCCGTCCACGGCCTTCCAGCCCTCGGGCACGGCCTTCCAGTGCGGCCAGATCGAATACTGTTCCTCGTGGTTGATCAGGACGATGAAGGTTTCGTCCTCGCGGTCGAAGCAGCTCGTAGACATCGGTGCATCCCTTGTGCGGTTGAACATCCAGCCCCGCCGCGCCGCCCCCTGAAAAATGGGGAGCGCATCCGGGCGGGCCTGCCTTCACAAGACGGTTGGCGGCGCCATCTGTTCATCGCGGCGGGCACCCGGGGCCGCTGCGGCACGTTTCAGGAATGCCCGTCGCCATCGTCCGTGCGGCGCGGCACCCTGCCGGCCAGCCGCCACAGCTGCGCGGCCTCCTCATGGCGCTGGCGATGCAGGGGGTCCGCCTGCAGCCACGCGGCCAGTTCGGCGCGCGCGGCCTCGTCGAACGTCTCGCGGTCGAATTCGCGCTGGACCCAGGTCCAGGCCGCGTCCCATACGGGATCTTCATCGGGGGAAGCAGTCATGCGCCGAGCCTAGCGCATCCCGACAGTAGCGCCGCCGCGCGGGCCGCCTGCACCCCGCTGCGGCCGCCCGTCAGGCCGCCCCGTCAGCCCGCTTTGGGCGCCGGACCAGGGTCACTGCCCCGCCATCATGTGGACGCGGCAGCGCGCCACGGCCTTCGCCGCTTCCGCGATCAGGCCGTTCACCAGCCCCAGCGCGCAGCCCAGGCGTTCGGCGATCTGGCGCTGCGTGAGGCCCTCGATGCGGTAGAGCTCGAACACCATGCGCGTGCGCGGCGGCAGTTGCGAGAGCACCTCGTCGATCGCATGGATCACCTGCTGTTCGCACATATGGCGGTCGGGGGAGCGGTGGCACGGCACGTCGATAGCCTCCACGTCCACGTCGAAGGTGCGGTAGCTCGCTTCCACGCGGTGCCTGCGGCAATAGTCCAGCGCCAGGTTGCGCACCACCTGGCAGCAGTAGCCGATGGGCCGCTCCGCCACGCGCCCGGGACCTTCCGCGAGCTTGAGGTAGGCATCCTGCACCACGTCGTCCGCCAGGTCCTCGGTATTGACGATCTGCCGGGCCACGCGCCAGAGCTGCGCACGGTGCGCCACGAAAACATCGGCCAGGGAGGGTTCTGACAACGGCATGAAGGACATAGACATCGCTTTCCTGGAATGGGCGGCGGTGGTTCCGACGCGCGGAAAGCGATGATACAAACAAAACAAGTAATGCGAATTATTTGTATTTATGAAGTTGCGGCAGTGCGGTAAAAATTGTTTCGATCACCGCACGGTCCGGGCACGGGAAAGACCACCGCCGTGCCCCGCCCGGCCGCAGGTGCGTATATTGGGGAACCCGGCAGTACCGCCGCTGCTCCATCGCGTGGGCCCGCCGCCCGGGCCTTTCCCTCCATCCGCCAGGCACCCGCATGAGCACCAAGACCAGGACACCCCGCCCGCCCGCCGCTCCTTCCCGCCCCCTGCCGGGCGTCCGCATGCCCGCGGCCGGCGTGGACATGGAGTCCGCAGACCGGGCCCTCGTCCTCCAGGGCGGCGGCGCGCTGGGCTCCTACCAGGCAGGCGTGTACGAGGCATTGTTCGATGCGCATCCGGCCCTCGACTGGGTCGCGGGCGTCTCGATCGGCGCCATCAACGCGGCGCTCATCGCCGGCAACGCGCCGGAGCGCCGCGTCGCGCGCCTGCAGGAGTTCTGGAACCTCGTGTCCTCGGGCTTCGGGCAGCAGGTGCCGCAGTACCTGGGCGACCGCGCCCTGCTCAACCAGTGGAGCGCCGCCACCGGGGCGCTGTTCGGCATCCCCGGCTTCTTCCAGCCGCGCCTGGACCCGGCCCTGCTGCTGGGCGCCTCCGCCCCCGTGACCAGCTACTACGACACCAGCCCCCTCAAGGGCACGCTGGAGCGGCTGGTGGATTTCGACCGCATCAACCATGGCGAGGTGCGGCTCAGCGTGGGCGCCGTCAACGTGCGTACCGGCAACTCGGTGTATTTCGACAGCACCGAGCAGGCGATCGGCCCGGAGCACATCATGGCCAGCGGCGCCCTGCCTCCGGGGTTCCCGGCGGTGCACATCGACGGCGAAGACTACTGGGACGGCGGCGTGGTCTCCAACACCCCGCTGCAGTACGTGCTCGACGTGCATCCGCGCACGCGCCCGCTGGTGGTGCTGCAGGTGGACCTGTTCAGCGCCCGCGGCGCCCTGCCGGCCACACTCTCGGAAGTGGCGCAGCGGCAGAAGGACATCATGTACTCCAGCCGCACGCGCATGAACACCGATGCGCTGTCGGCCAACGTCAACCTGCAGCAGGCCCTGGCCGACTTGATCGACAAGCTGCCGCCCGCGCTGCAGGGCGACCCGAGCGTGGAAACCCTGCGCGCGCAGTTCACGCACGCGCCCATCGACATCGTCCACCTGATCTACCGCGGCCGGCCCTACGAGCGCGACTCCAAGGACTACGAGTTCTCGCGCGCCACGGTGCGCGAACACTGGCAGGCCGGCATGCGCGACATGCAGGCCACGCTCGCGCACCCGGAGTGGCTGCGCAGCGAGGCCCGCAACGGCGTGACCACCTTCGACCTGAGCGAGCCCGGCGCCACGCGGGTGCGCCACCCGGTGGGCGAGCCCGGCGGCCTGTAGGACGCGGCCCCGTCACGCCACCGTTTAAGCCGTTTCTAAGCGGCCCTGGCAAGACTGGCAGCGAAGATCCCTCCTGCCTTTCCCCCCTTCCATCCGAAAGTGCCCGCATGAAGATCGAAGACGTCCGCCAGCAGGCTTTCGCCATGCCCCTGACCAGCCCCGCCTTTCCCCCGGGGCCCTACCGCTTCATGCGGCGCGAGTTCATGGTCATCACCTACCGCACCGACCTGGACGCGCTGCGCGCCGTGGTGCCCGAGCCGCTCGAAGTGACCGAGCCGCTCGTGAAGTACGAATTCATCCGCATGCCCGACTCCACCGGCTTCGGCGACTACACCGAGTCGGGCCAGGTGATCCCCGTGCAGCTGCGCACCGCGCGTGGCGTGGAACAGGGCGCCTACGTGCATGCGATGTACCTCGACGACCACCCTCCCATCGCGGGTGGGCGCGAGCTGTGGGGCTTTCCCAAGAAGCTCGCCAACCCGGCCTTCAGCTACGAGACCGACGTGATCGTCGGCACGCTCGACTACGGCCGCGTGCGCGTGGCCAGCGCCACCATGGGCTTCAAGCACCGGCAGCTGGACCCCGGTCCCGTGCTCGCCGGCATCGCGCAGCCGAACTTCCTGCTCAAGATCATTCCCCATGTCGATGGCACGCCGCGCATCTGCGAGCTGGTGCGCTACCACATGGTCGATGTGACCCTGCACGGCGCCTGGACGGCCCCGGCCTCGCTGGAATTGCATCCGCATGCGCTGGCGCCCGTGGCCGACCTGCCGGTGCGCAAGGTGGAATCCGCCGTGCACTACATCGCCGACATGACGCTGGCCCTGGGCACCGTGGAGCATGACTACCTCGCCTGACCGGTCCGCCACCCCTCCCCGCTTCTTTCCATCCCATTCGTCAACCCCGAGGACAATCCCATGCAACTCAAGGACAAGGTCGCTTTCATCACCGGCTCGGCCAGCGGCATCGGCAAGGAAATCGCCACCCTCTTCGCGAAGGAAGGCGCGAAGGTCGTCATCGCCGACCTGAACAAGGACGCCGCCACCGCCACGGCGGACGAGCTCAAGGCCACCGGCGCCCAGGCCCTGGGCGTGGCCGTCGATGTGACGGACGAGGCCCAGGTGGACGCCGCCGTCGAGGAGGCCGCCAGGGCCTTCGGCGGCATCGACATCCTGGTGAGCAACGCCGGCATCCAGATCGTGCAACCGGTGGAGGAATTCAGCTTCGCCGACTGGAAGAAGATGCTCGCCATCCACCTGGACGGCGCCTTCCTCACCACGCGCGCCTGCTTGAAGCACATGTACGCCCAGGGCCGCGGCGGCAGCGTGATCTACATGGGCTCGGTGCACTCCAAGGAAGCCTCCAAGCTCAAGGCCCCCTACGTGACGGCCAAGCACGGCCTGATCGGCCTGTGCAAGACGGTCGCCAAGGAGGGCGCCGCCAAGGGCGTGCGCGCCAACGTGATCTGCCCCGGCTTCGTGCGCACGCCCCTGGTGGAAAAGCAGATCCCCGAGCAGGCCAGGACCCTGGGCATCACCGAAGAGGAAGTGGTGAAGAACGTCATGCTCAAGGAAACGGTGGACGGCGAATTCACCACCACCGACGACGTGGCGCGCGCCGCCCTGCTGTTCGCCGCCTTCCCCACGAATGCGCTCACCGGCCAGTCGCTGGTGGTGAGCCACGGCTGGTTCATGCAGTGACGGCTGCGGGGCGCGCGGGCGTGCGGCGCGGTGGCTAGAAGGTATGCCGGATGCCGATGTCGGTGCCGCGCCATGCCGCGCTCGCCACGCCCGGCACCCCGCCCCCGCTCAGCGCCGCGCCGCCGGCATTGCCGATGCGCGAGAACGTCGTGTACACCGCCGTGCGCCTGGAGAGGTTGTAGACGTAGCCGATCGCCAGCTGGGTCGCCTTGCGCTCCACCGCGGCGTTGTCCCCGATGCGGCTGTACGACACCGGGATGTAGCCCGGCCCCGCCGGAAATTGCGCGCCCACCAGGAAGCCCGATGAGCGGCTGGGCGCGGCCACGCCGTCCTTGCGGTCCTGGAAGAGCTGCAGCATCGGCCTGGCGACCTTGAAATCGTAGGCCAGGCCCGCGTTGGTCGTGGACACGTCGCCCGAAGCCAGCGACGTCCGGCCGTGGGCGATGGCGACATTCAGGGGACCGGCCGCGTAGCCCACGCGCAGGCCGGCGTAGTTGCCGTCCTTGCTCGTGCCGTTGGGGGCGCCTGAGCCGTTCTCCCCCATGGCATACATCAACTGCCCGTAGAAACCGCTCATGGAGGGAAGGAAGTAGCCGACCGAGTTGGAGGCGCGCAGCGCCGTCTGCACCGTGGACACCTTCGACAGGCTGCCCTGGATGATGTTGGCCGCCGACCCCGCGCCCGCCGTGCCGAAAGGATCGAACAACGTGAGGTTCCAGTAGGTCGGCGTGAAGTCGCGGCCGAGCCGCATTTCACCCCACCGGGTACTGCTCAGGCTGACGGTGGAGCGGCGGTTGAACGCCAGTCCGGAGGATGCGGCGGCCGTCTGGTTGTTGGCCGACGTGACGCCCCCCGTGCCCGTGTCGACATTCAGCCCCATGTCGAGCACGAAGCCCGCGGACAGCCCGCCGCCGAGGTCCTCCACGCCCCGGAATCCGAGGCGGCTGATCTGGTTGCCACCGCTGCCGTTGAGGCGGTTCACCGAAGCGCCGCCCTGGCTGGCGTGCTGGACGGTCGCATCGATGACCCCGAACACGGTCAGCGATGATTGCGCGAAGGCCGGCAGGCCCGCAATGGCCGTGGCCGACAGGGCGGCGGCGCTCAGCAAAGTCTTTGCATGCATGGGTTGTCCTCGTTACGGGGTGCTCTCACTCCGGCTTGAAGCCGGCGTTGCGCAGCAGCTCGGCGCCCTGCGTCACTTCGTGCGCGATGTACTGCCGGAACTGCTCGGGCGATTCGTTCACCGGCTCGATGCCCAGGTTGGCGAACGCACCCGAGCGGGCCAGTTCGGACACCGCTGCACTGGCGGCCTTGTTGAGCACCGCGATGCGGTCGGCCGGCGTGCCGCGGGGCGCCCAGAGGCCGTACCAGGAAGCGTAGGAAAACTGCGGCATGCCGCTTTCGGCGAAGGTCGGCACCTGCGGCAGCAGGGGGCTGCGCGTCTTCGCGGTGATGGCGATCGGCTTGACGTTGCCCGACTTGGCCATGGGCAGCAGCGACACCATCGAGTCGAGCAGCAGTTGCACCTGGCCGCCCGCCACATCGATCAGTGCCGGCTGGGTGCCCTTGTAGGGAACGTAGGTGAAGGACACCTTCCCCTCCTTGGCGAGCAGCAGGGTCGCGAGGTGGCTGGGCGCACCGAACGCAGGCAGCGCGGCGGTCCAGGCTTCGGGCTTCGCGCCGGCCGACCGGAGCACCTCGGAGAGCTTCTTTTCCGGCTGCTGCGGCGAGATGATCAGCATCAGCGGCGCTTCGCCGATGCGCGCCACGGGCGAGAAATCGGCCTGCGGGTCGTAGGGCGGATTCTTCATCACCTGCCGCGTATGCACCTGGGTCGCTGCGGAAAAGAGCAGCGTGTAGCCATCCGCCGGCGCGGCCTGCACGAAACGGCCTCCCACGGTACCGCTCGCGCCGGCCTTGTTCTCCACGATGACGTTGGTGCCCAGCTGCTTGCGCATCTGCTCGGCCAGCAGGCGTGCCGCGCTGTCCACCCCGCCGCCCGCCGCGAACGGGACGATGATCCGGACCACGCGGTCGCTCTCGGGAAAGTGGGCAGCAGCGGCCTGTGCCATCGCACCGGACGCGGCGCATGCCGCCGCGAGAGCCGTGAAGGCCCGCAGCCATTGGCGTTTGTTCATGCTTGTCTCCTTGAAATTTCTTGTGAAGCCGAAAGGAACCGGGTCGGTGCCGCGCTCACGAGGGCGGGCGCCGCGCGTGCCTGCGCACGAGGATGTCCAGGGTGTCCGACAACGCATCGCCGTCCACCCCGCGGGTGATGAAGACCAGGCGCGTGCGGGTGTCGCCCGACGGCCAGGCAGGCAGCCGCTCGGGCGGAGGGAACAGGTGCTGCACGCCGTGGACCAGCAGCGGGCGCCGCGGGTCGTCCGTGGTGTGCACCAGCCCCTTGACACGCAGCAGGTCCGCCCCGCGCGAAGCCACGACCATGTCGAGCCAGTCCGCGAACGCCTCCAGCGGCAGCGGCACGTCGCGCACCAGCACGAAGGAAGCGATGCCGCCGGCATGGACCGGCTCCGCAGCCCCGGCCAGGGCCGTGGCGCGCGATGGCGGCGGCCGGTACGCCAGGTCCTGGCCCGCCTCGCGGCCCGCAGGCGCCGGCCGGCGCATCAGCGCCAGCAGCGCGCCCATCTGCGCGGCAGGCCCCTGCACGACGGACGCATCGGGATTGATACGCTCCAGCGCCCGCAGGATGGCGCCCGTGCCGTTCCCCTCCTGCGGCAGCAGGTCGGTCTTGGTCAGCACCAGCAGGTCGGCCACGGCCGCCTGCTGCGCGGCTTCCGCGTGCGCGGCCAGGGTGCGCAGGCCCAGCACCGCATCGACCGTGCAGGCCACGCCGCGCAGCGCGAAGTGGCGCGAGACCGCCGGGTCGCCCATCAACACCCGCAGGATGGGCGCGGGGTCGGCCAGGCCGCTGGTCTCGATCAGCACCTGGCGCAAGGGCGGCCCGGGGCGCTGCGCGAGCGCGCACAGTGCCTCCACCAGGTCGCCGCGCACGGCGCAACACAGGCAGCCGTTGGCCAGCAGCACGGTGTCTTCGGTGGTGTGGGTGATCAGGTCGTGGTCGATGCCGACCTCGCCGAACTCGTTGACGATGACGGCCGTGCCCTCCAGCTCCGGCTGGGACAGCAGGCGGTTGAGCAGCGTGGTCTTGCCGCTGCCCAGGAAGCCGGTCAGCACCGTGACGGGAATGCGCTCGCCGCCGGGCTGCTCCGCCGACAGCAAGGCCGAGAAATGGCCCGCCATGTCAGGACTCCGCCTGCGAGCCGTGCAGGCTCGCGAACGAGCGCAGGCTGCGCTCCAGCCGCGCCAGGATCCATTCCGCGCCGCCGGGCCCGATCGCGCCCTCGCCCAGCCGCTGCAGCAGCAGGCGCACCGGCTCGGGCCGGGACGCGGCCGGCCCCCAGTCCTCGAAGAACGCGGCCACCGCCGGCTCGCCCGAGCGCAGGCCGGCGTCCTGCAGGTAGTCGAAGATGTCCAGCTCGAAGTCTTCGAGCCGCAGGCTGATGCCGCCCGTGCCGCAGCCGCATGCGCCGCCCAGCGCGACGTGGCGCATCGCCAGGTCGCTCCAGAGGCGCAGCAGCGCGTCGGTGCGCTGCGCGATGCAGTCGCTGGCTTCGGCCACGGTCACTGGCCGTCCCAGGCGGCGGTTGGGGTGGCGGCGGTGCCGGCGGCCGGGCTGCGCGGCGCGGCGCGCAGGCGCTGCGTGGCTTCCGCGTCGGCGCGGCCCTGCGCATCGAGCACCACGCGGTACACCTCGCGGGCCACTTCGGCGCTCACATAGCCTTCGCGCACGTCTTCGGCCACCTTGTCGATCTCGCGGTCCAGCGGGTCGCCGAAGCCCCCGCCGCCGCCCGACAGCATCTTGTAGGCGTCGCCGCGCTCCAGCCGCACGTTGAAGATCTTGGCGTTGGCATGGTCGGTCTTCCATTCGCCCTTGTGGCGCACGGCCAGGCCGTTGCCCATCGCGTCGCCGCCGCCTTCCAGGCCCCAGGGCTTGCAGTGGACGCGGTCGATGCGGGTGGTCACGGTGAAGGGCGAGAGCGCCTGCACCACCATCTCCGCGCCCAGCCCGCCGCGGTACCGGCCGGCGCCGGCGGAATCCTTGCGGATCTCGTACTTCTCGACCAGCACCGGGTACTTGGCTTCCAGTTGCTCGGTGGGGCTGTTGTGGGTGTCGCCGTCGTTGATGCAGACGGTGACGGAAACGCCGTCCTCGCGGCTCTTGGCGCCCCAGCCGCCGCCCAGCGGGCCGATGCCGACGATGAAGAGGCGCCCGTCCTCCGGCGAGATGCCGTGGATGTTGGGGAACACCAAGTCGGCATGGTGGCCGGCGATGGAGCGGTCGGGAATGGCCGGCGCCAGCGCCTTGAAGATGGTGTCGATCACCGTCATCGGGAAGGTCATCCAGACCCGCATCGGGTAAGGCCGCTCGGCGCTGACCACCGTGCCCATGGGCATCACCACCTTGAGCGGGCGGAAGCTGCCATCGTTGACCGGATAGTCGGTGGGCGTGGTCAGGCACTTGTAGGCCACCTGCGCGCAAGCGATGCCGGTGGTGAAGCCCGAGTTGTAGAAGCCGCGCACCTGTTTGGAGACGTCCGACAGGTCCACCGTCATCTCGTCGCCCTGCACCGTCACCTTGACGCGGATGGGGATGCGCTTGCCGATCTCCAGGCCGTCGTCGTCCATGAAGGATTCGGCCTCGTAGACGCCGTCGGGGATGGACAGCGTGTTCTTGCGCGCCACCGCCTCGGACGAATCCATGATCTGGCGGATGGCGCCGTTGACCGCGTCGGCGCCGTAGCGCTGCAGCAGCTCCACGTAGCGCCGCTCGCCGGTGGTGATGGCGGTGATCTGCGCGCGCAGGTCGCCCAGTGCCCGCTCGGCCAGCCGCACGTTCATGGCGATGATGTCGATCAGGTCCTGGTTGACCACGCCCTCGCGCTGGTACTTGACGATGGGGATCTGGATGCCTTCGCTGAAGATGTCGGTGGTGACGTTGCCCAGCGTGCCACCCACGTCCAGCCAGTGCGCCATGCAGCAGGTGAAGCCTTCGAGCCGGCCTTCGTGGAACACCGGCATGGTGAAGGTGAAGTGGTTCAGGTGGCTGCCCGTGGTGTAGGCGTCGTTGGTGACCAGAATGTCGCCGGGCAGGATGTTCTCGTAGCCGAAGTGGCGGATCTTGGCCTTCACGGTTTCCGACATGCCGCGGATGAACATCGGCAGGCCCAGGCCGATCGAGACCGTGTCTCCTTCCTTGGTGAAAAGGCCGACGGTGAAATCCAGCGCCTCGTAGATGATGAGGTTGTAGGCCGTGCGGGTCAGGTTGGTCTTCATCTCCTCCGTCACGGCGTAGAGGCCGTTGCGGATGATCTCGACGGTGACCGGATCGACGGCGGCGCCGGTGCCGGCGGCCGCTGCGGGGGTGGTGTAGGTGCTCATGTGCGGTCGCTTCCGATGGCGATTTGCAGGTTGCCGAGTTCGTCCACGCGCAGCGCGTCGCCGGGCTGCACGACGGTGGTGGAGGCGTGCTCCTCGATGAGGGCGGGGCCGGAGATCGAATTGCCGGCGCGCAGCAGGTCGCGCTTGAAGACCGGCGTTTCGGCCCAGCCGCCCGCGCGGAAGTACACCGGCTTGACGGCGCGCAGCGCGTCCGCCTCGGGCTTGTCGCTGCCTTGCGCCACCTGGTGCTTCGGCGGCTTCTTCATGGTGCCCAGCACCGTGACGCGCAGGCTCACCAGGTCGGCCGGCTCCTTGGGCGCCGAGGTGCCGTAGCGCACCTTGTGCAGTTCGTCGAACTGGCGCTTGATCGCCGAGCGGTCGCGGCTTTCGAAGAAGGCCAGCGGCAGGTCCACGGTGACCGCATGCTCCTGGCCCACGTAGCGCATGTCGGCGGCGCGCTCGATCACCACGCCGTCGGCCTTCACGCCGGACTGCTCCAGCGCGGCGCGGCCCTCGTCTTCCATCTTTCTGTACGCCTCCTCGATCTCGTCGAAGGACACGTCATTGAGCTTGCGGAACACCGAGCGCACATAGTCGTAGCGCAGGTCGGAGAACAGCATGCCGTAGGCCGAGAAATAGCCCGGCGCATACGGAATCAGCACCTTGCGGATGCCGATCTCGCGCGCGATGGCCGAGGCGTGCAGCGGGCCCGCGCCGCCATAGACCACCATGGTGAAGCTGCCGGCGTCCAGGCCGCGCTCGGTGGTCACGGCCTTCACGGCATGCGACATCTGCGTCACCGCGATGCGCAGGATGCCGTCGGCCGCCTCGGTCGGATCCAGCCCCAGCGGCGTCGCGACGCGCTCGGCCATCTGGCGCTGGCAGCCCACCAGGTCGAGCTTCAATTCGCCGCCCAGGAAGTTGTCGGCATCGAGCCGGCCCAGCACCAGGTTGGCGTCGGTCACCGTCGGCTCCTGGCCGCCGCGGCCGTAGGCCACCGGGCCGGGGATGGAGCCCGCGCTCTGCGGGCCCACCCGCAGCGCGTTGCCGGTCTCGACGCGGGCGATGGAGCCGCCGCCGGTGCCGACCTCGTGGATGTCCATCATCGGGATCTGGATGGGCAGCGCGCGCTCGTAGCCGCCGATCAGGGCCGAGCCGGTCGTGAGCGGCCGGCCCTCGCTGATCACGCCGGCCTTGGCGGTGGTGCCACCCATGTCGAAGGCGATGGCATCGCCCATGCCCAGTTGCGCGCAGATCGCCTGCGCGCCGATCACGCCGGCCGCCGGGCCGGACTCCAGCATGCGCACGCAGCCGACGCGGGCATGCTCGATGGGGAACAGGCCACCGGTGGACTGGACCACGTAGAAGTCGCCGCCGAAGCCCTTGGCCGAGAGGTGCGTTTCCAGCTGGCCCAGGTACTGCGACACGCGCGGGCCCACGTAGGCGTTGGCCACGACGGTGGAGACGCGCTCGAATTCGCGGTATTCCTGGCTCAGCTCGTGCGACGCGGAGACGAAGGCCTGCGGCAGCTCTTCCTGCAGGATGGCCTTCACGCGCTGCTCATGGGCCGGGTTGCGGTAGGAATGCAGCAGCAGCACGGCCACGGCCTCGATGCCCTGGCCTTTCAATTCCTTCGCCAGTTCGCGCACCGCCGCCTCGTCCAGCGGCTTGTGCAGGCTGCCGTCGGCGCGCAGGCGCTCGGCCACCTCGAAGCGCAGCGAGCGCCTGACCAGCGGCTGGTGCTTGTTGAAGAACAGGTTGTAGGCGTCGGGCCGGTTCACGCGGCCGATCTCGTAGATGTCGCGGAAACCCTCGGTGATCAGCAGCGCGGTGTTGGCGCCGTTGCGCTCCAGCAGCGTGTTGATGGCGATGGTCGAGCCGTGCAGGAACAGGTTGCCGTCCTTCAGATCGATGTCCGCGCTGTCCAGCGTGGACTGGATGCCGTTGACCAGGGCGCCATGGGTGGACAGCGCCTTGCCGAACAGCAGCTGGCCCGTGGCCTCGTCGAACGCCGCCATGTCGGTGAAGGTGCCGCCGATGTCCACGGCGATGCGCAGCTTGCGCGCGTTGGGGGTGGTGGAATTGCTTGCCATCTGCTTGCCCGCGCCTCAGGCGTCCGTTCCGATGCGGTTGCGCAGAATGCCCAGGCCGGTGATCTCCACCTCGACCGTGTCGCCGTGCTTCATGTAGCGCGGCGGCTCGCGGCGGTCACCCACGCCGCCGGGCGTGCCGGTGGCGATCACGTCGCCGGGCGAGAGCGGCGTGAAGCGCGAGACGTATTCGACGATGGTCGGGATGTCGAAGATCAGGTCGCCCACGCTGGCGTGCTGCATCACCTCGCCGTTCAGCCGCGTTTCCAGCGTCAGGCGGGCCACGTCGGGCACCTCGTCGCGGGTCACCAGGCAGGGGCCGAAGGGCGCGGTGCCGGGGAAGTTCTTGCCCGGCGTGAACTGGTGCGTGTGGCGCTGCCAGTCGCGCACGCTGATGTCGTTGAAGCAGGCATAGCCGGCGATGTGCTCGAAGGCGTCGGCCTTGGGAATATGGCGCCCGCCCTGGCCGATCACGAAGGCCAGCTCGCCCTCCCAGTCGAAACGTTCGGAGAAGGATGGACGCAGCACCTCGTCGCCCTGCGCGGCCAGCGAATCGGTAAAGCGCAGGAAGAGCGACGGGTATTCGCTGTCGGCCCGCCTGGTCTCGGCCACGTGGGTCTTGTAGTTGAGGCCCACGCAGATGATCTTGCCGGGCTGGGGGATGACCGGCAGGGCGCGGGTGTCGGCCGCGCGGACGGCGCGTGCGCCCGATGCGGTGGCGTCGGCCAGCGCAGGCAGGGCCTGCGCCGCCAGCACGGAACGCAGGTCGGGATGGCGGCGCAGGAAGTCGTCGCCCGGCAACAGGAAGTCGTCGCCGCGCAGGACCCCGTAGGTGGCTTGGCCGGCGTGTTGGAAGGAGGCTATTTTCAAGGCGGTGTCCTCGGAAGGCTGGGAAGAAGGCGCCGCGCGGCCCATCCACGATGGCCGCCCGGCACAGGCCTGTGCAATGTAGGAATTCGCCATCTATCTGTGCAGATAAGATTCAGAGCTTTCAGAATTGCCAAAACGCAGATAACCGGGAAACCCCGCATGAACATCGAGAGCGTTCGCCTGCTCCTGGAAGTCGCCGACAGCGGCAGCATCAACAAGGTGGCGGCACGGCGCCAGACGGCGCAGTCCCACATCAGCCGGCAGGTGAGCGAATTCGAGAAGCAGCTCGGTACGGCACTGTTCGTGCGGACCGGGCGCGGCGTGGTGCCGACCGATGCGGGACGCAGCGCGCTTCCCCGGCTGCGGCGCTGGCTGCACGAAACCGAGGCACTGTCGGAAAGCCTGCGTACCGAAGCCGGTACGCTGAGCGGCGAAGTCCGCCTGGGCATCATTCCCTCGGCGGCGCACCACCTCATGCCCTGCGTGTTCCAGCGGCTGCGGCAGGAACACCCGGGCATCCGGCTCAACGTCGTCGAGGCCCAGGGCACCGAACTCAACGCCATGCTCGACAGCGGCTCCGTGGACATGGCCATCGTCTTCCGCTTCCAGCCGCCGCGGGGCAGCGAGGAAAAAGTCCTGGCCGTGGCCCACACCTTCCTCGTCTCCGCTCCCGGCGACCCCCTCACCGCCCTGCCCGGCATCGATTTCCGCCGCCTCCAGGGACTGCCGCTGGTGCTGCCCCGGCGGCCCAGCCAGTGGCGCACCGCGCTGGACGAAACCGCCCGCAGCCAGGGCTTCAAACTGGATGCCGTCGTCGAAGCGGACTCGCTGACGCTGCAGAAGGAGCTGGTGACCTCGACGACAGGGCTCTACACCGTGCTGGGCCCCTACTCCATCGCGCAGGAGCGCGCCAGCGGCCGGCTGCAGGCCAGCCGGCTGCTGGAGCCCGACCTCTCACGCCTGGTGACGCTGGCCTTCCCGCGCCAGGGCAAGTCGTCACCGGCATCCCGGTGCGTGGCGGACATGATCACGGATTGGTCCTGCCCGCACACGCCGTGCCACCATCCTTTCGAAGGCGGAGACACCTCCGCGGATCCACCGGACAGCGCGACCGGACGGAGCGCCCCCGCACCAGCCGCCCGGTAGGCCGTCCAGGGCGCTTTCGTCCAGTTCCGGCCGTCGTCCGACCGGTAGGTGCCGCCGCTCGCGCAGCACCCGCCAGCCCCCAGGGCCATGCGCCCCAGCGTGGCCGTCACGCCGCCCGCATCGGCGGCCAGCGACTGGCGCTCGCACCGCGTGAAAAAAGGATAGGGCTCGGGCGCCAGCACCCGCTCCCACGTGCGCCCGCCGCCCACTGCATCACGGACGCGGAACACCTCGCAGTCGTGCACCACCAGGTGCACCGGCTGCCCGGCCAGCAGGCCCTGGAACACTTCGCCCGGGCCGGCCTCCCGCAGCGCCGCTTCCACCTCGCCCGCAGGCCCGGGAGCCGGCCGCCCGCAACCCGCCAGCAGGCCGGCGGCCAGCAGGACGCCCATGCTGCGCGGCAGGTCCCACCGCATCACCCGGGCTCCAGCGGGCAGGCGAGCGCGATGCGTCCGGCCAGCACGGCCCGCAACTCCGTGAGCGCCGCGATGCGCGCATCGATCTCGGACAGCTTGTGCGCCAGCACCGCCGCCAGCGCGGGTGCCGGGTCCGGCGCGTCCCACAGCTGCGGCAGGCGCTCGCCGATCTCCGCCAGCGTGAAACCGAGTTGCTGCGCGGTGCGGATGTACTGCACCAGCATCACCGCCTCCGGCGGATAGTCCCGGTAGCCGTTGTCCTGGCGGCGGGCCCGGATGAGCCCCCGCTGCTCGTAGAAGCGCAGTGCCTCCCGGCTGAGGCCCGACAGTTCGGCCAGTTCTCCGATGCGCATGCGTGCAGCCGCCCCGCAGCGGGTGCGGAATAAAAAAAGTGGTTGACCCTGAAGCTTACTTCAGGGTGGAAGCTCGCGCCCTCTTCCACCACCCGCGAATCGCGAATGCACCGATGACTCCCTCTTCCTATCTCCGGATCGTGCGCGCCAGCGCCTGGTACGACCTGCTGGTCACCTGGCCCTTCGCCCTGCCCTGGACCTTCGCCTGGCTGTACGCGCAGTTGGCCGCCCTGGCGCTGCACTGGCAACTGCCCGGCACCGTCCACCCGCTGGACGCCACGCACATGCTGCTGGCCAACCTGCTGGGCTCGGTCGTGGTCGCGTGGTCCCTGGCGAGGCTGCTGTCGCCCTCCATCCTGCTGGGCCGCCTCGACGCCCTCGCCCGGCTGCTGTTCGCCGCGGCGCAGATCCATGCCGTGGTGCAGGGCGCCAGCGCGATCGTGCTGGGGTTCACGGTGTTCGAACTGGTCTTCGGCGCGCTGCAATGCCTGCCCGCCACCCGGCAGGGCCGCGCGGAATCCTCGGGTTTTACAACTGCTTTCCCGCATTGAAGACAATAGCGGTCACACGGCCCGGCGCCAGCCCGGCCCACCCGCTGCCCGTCGCGCCCCATGGCGCCACCACAGACCCATGACCGAACCCCAAGAACTCCCCTTCCTCTCCCGCCTCTCCCTGGCCATCGGCAGCTTCTTCGCCCTGCTGGGCGATGGCCGCCTGGCCGCGCGCGTGCAGGCGCTGCGCAGCGGCGCGCCCCTGGCCAGCGAAGTGCCGCCGCCCGCTCCCGCACCTGCGCCCGTGCAGGCACCGCCGCCCCCGCCGCCCGCCCCGGTGCCGGCCCCCGCGCCCGTGCGTGCCACGGCCGATGTCGATGCCGCCCTGCAGCTGCTCGCCCTGCTGCAGCGCGAATCGCGCTTCGTCGATTTCCTGCAGGAAGACATCGGCGCCTATTCCGATGCCGACGTGGGCGGCGCCGCGCGCCTGCTGCACGGCGGCGCCCGCAAGGTGCTGCAGGACACCTTCGATCTCGAACCCGTGCGCACCGAAGCCGAAGGCAGCCGCCTGACGCTGCCCGCCGGCTTCGACGCCGCCGCCGTGCGCGTCACCGGCAACGTGGTCGGCCAGCCACCCTTCACCGGCACGCTGCAGCACAAGGGCTGGCGCGCCACCGCCGTGCGCCTGCCCGCCCTCACCGAAGGGCACGACACCCGCGTGATCGCCCCCGCGGAGGTCGAACTGTGAGCGGCGCGAAATACGCCATCGGCATCGACCTCGGCACCACGCACAGCGCGCTCTCCTGGGTCGATCTGCACAGCGAAAGCGCGGCGCCCGAGATCCTGCCCGTCGCACAGCAAAGCGGCCCCGGCGCCGTGCAGGACTTCTCCCTGCTGCCCTCCTTCCTCTACGTGCCGCACGACAGCGAATTCGCGCCCGGCGACCTGGCCCTGCCCTGGAACGCTTCGCCCGGCCGCATCACCGGAGAATGGGCGCGCAGCCACGGCGCGCTCACCCCCATCCGCCTCGTCTCCAGCGCCAAGAGCTGGCTCGGCCATGCCGGGGTCGATCGCCGCGCCGGCATCCTGCCGGCCGACGCGCCGCCCGAGGTCGAACGCATCTCGCCGCTGGCCGCCAGCACCCACTACCTGCAGCACCTGCGCGACGCCTGGAACCACCGCCACCCCGAGGCGCCGTTCGACCAGCAGTCCGTCACCGTCACCATTCCCGCATCGTTCGACCCGGCCGCACGCGAACTCACGGCCGAGGCCGCCCAGGCCGCCGGCTACCAGGGCATCACGCTGCTGGAGGAACCCCAGGCCGCGCTCTACAGCTGGATCGCCGGCAGCGCGGGCGACTGGCGCAAGCAGGTGCAGGTGGGCGACGTGATCCTCGTCGTCGACGTGGGCGGCGGCACCAGCGACTTCTCGCTCATCGCCGTCACCGAAGACGCCGGCAACCTGCAGCTCAACCGCGTGGCCGTGGGCGAGCACATCCTGCTCGGCGGCGACAACATGGACCTGGCCCTGGCCCACGGCGTCGCGCGCGGCCTGGCCGCCGAAGGCAAACAGCTCGACCCCTGGCAGATGCGCGCGCTCACCTACGCCTGCCGCCTGGCCAAGGAACAACTGCTGAGCGACCCCGGCCTGCAGAGCGTGCCCCTGGTCGTGCCCAGCCGCGGCTCCAGGCTCATAGGCGGCTCCATCCGCACCGAGCTGCAGCGCGAGCTGCTCTCCACCATCCTGCTCGAAGGCTTCTTCCCGGCCGTCGAGAGCAGCGCCCGGCCCATCACCCGCCCGCGCGCCGGCCTCACGCAGATCGGCCTGCCCTACGCGCAGGATGCCGCCGTCACCCGCCACCTCGCCGCGCTGCTGGGCCGCCAGGTCGGCGCCACCGCGCAGCTGCCGGGCTTCGCCCAGCCCGAGGGCGCCACCTTCCTGCACCCCACCGCCGTGCTGTTCAACGGCGGCGTGTTCAAGTCCGAACTGCTGGCCGATCGGGTGCTCTCCACGCTCAACGCCTGGCTCGCCGCCGACGGCGCGCCCGCCGCCCGCCTGCTGCAGGGCGCCGACATGGACCACGCCGTCGCGCGCGGCGCCGCCTACTACGGCCAGGTGCGCCAGGGCCGCGGCATCCGCATCCGCGGCGGCACGGCCCAGGCCTACTACGTCGGCATCGAATCCAGCATGCCCGCCGTGCCCGGCCTGGAGCCGCCCGTGCAGGCCCTGTGCGTCGCGCCCTTCGGCATGGAGGAAGGCTCCGAGGCGCCGCTGCCGCCGCAGCAACTGGGCCTCGTGGTCGGCGAATCCGTGCGCTTCCGCTTCTTCGGATCGTCCGTGCGGCGCGACGACCAGCCCGGCACCCTGCTGGATTTCTGGTCGCCCGAAGAACTGCAGGAACTCGCGCAGATCGAAGCCACGCTGCCCGCCGAAGGCCGCGCCGCGGGCGAGGTCGTGCCCGTGCAGCTGCGCGCGCGCGTGACCGACATCGGCACGCTGGAACTGCTGGCCGAGGCTTCGGGCGGCGCGCAGTGGAAGGTGGAGTTCGACGTCCGCGACGCGTGATGGCGCCCGCCTTCCGCATCGGTATCGACCTGGGCACGACCCACACCGTGCTCGCGTTCGCGCCCCTGGGCTCGGACGACATCCAGGTCTTTTCGATCCCCCAGAGCATCGCGGCCGGCGAGGTCGCGCCGCGGCCCCTGCTGCCCTCGCTGCGCTTCCATGCGGCCGAAGGCGCGCTCGCGGCGGCCGACCTGCCCCTGCCCTGGCCATCGCAAGAGCCCGCCATCCTCGGCGCCTTCGCGCGCGAACTCGGCCAGCAGACGCCCGGCCGGCTCGTGGCCAGCGCCAAGAGCTGGCTGTCGCACCCCGCCGTGGACCGCACCGCCGCCATCCTGCCCTGGGGCGCGCCCCATGAGGTGCCCAAGGTCTCCCCGCTGGAGGCCAGCGCCAGCTATCTGCGCCACCTGCGCCACGCCTGGGACCACGCCCACCCCGAGGCGCCGCTCGCGCAGCAGCCCACCGTGCTCACCGTGCCCGCCTCGTTCGACGAAGGCGCGCGCCAGCTCACCCTGCAGGCCGCCGCACTCGCCGGCCTCGGCCCCGTCCACCTCATCGAAGAACCGCAGGCCGCGTTCTACGACTGGGTCTTCGCCCACCGCGCCGATCTGGCCAATCCACTCGCCCACACGCGCCGCCTGCTCGTGGTCGATGTGGGCGGCGGCACCACCGACCTCACGCTGATCGACGTCAGGCTGGACGCCGCCGGCCAGCCGCAGCTCGCGCGCACCGGCGTGGGCGACCACCTCGTGCTCGGCGGCGACAACATGGACCTCGCGCTCGCGCGCTGGATCGAGCCGCGACTGTCGGGCGGGCCCACGGCCCAACCCGGCCAGCCAGGCCAGCCCGCGCATGCCCCGCTTTCGGCCATCCAGCTCGCGCAGCTCACCCAGCGCTGCCGCAGCGCCAAGGAGCGCCTGCTCGCCCCAGACGGCCCCGCGGAGACCACCGTCACGCTCCAAGGCAGCGGCAGCCGGCTGATCGGCGGCGCGCGCTCCGCCACCCTCACGCGCGCCGACGTGGACCGGCTGCTGGTCGAAGGCTTCTTCCCGCAGGTCGCGGCGGATGCACAGCCTGTGCGTGCCCGCGGCGCCCTCGTCGAATTCGGCCTGCCCTACGCCCACGACGCCGCCATCACCCGCCACATCGCCGCTTTCCTGCAGCGCCAGGGCGGCGCCCTGCCCGACACCGTGCTGCTCAACGGCGGCGTGTTCCACGCCCAGGCCCTGCGCGACCGCCTGCTCGCCACCCTGCGCGGCTGGCAGCCGGCCGGCGCCCCGCCCATCCGCCTGCTGGAGGTCGATGAACCCCGCCTCGACGCCGCCGTCGCGCGCGGCGCCGTCGCCTACGCCATGGCCCGCGCCGGCAGCGCGCCCCGCATCCGCAGCAGCGCAGCCCGTGCCTACTACCTTGCGCTGGACGACGGCCAGGGCGTCTGCGTGCTGCCGCACGGCACGCCCGAGGGCGACACCGTGCGGCTCGCGGACCGGCGCTTCCGCCTGCGTTTGGGCCGGCCCGTGCGCTTCAACCTGGCCACCAGCGCCACCGATCGCCACCACCGTGCCGGCGACCTCGTCCCCCTGCAGGACGGCGACGAAGGCCTGCAGCGCCTGCCCCCCATCGCCACCGTGCTGCCCAAAACGCAGGCGGGCGGTGCGACACAGGTCGAGGTACAGCTCGAAGCCCGCATCACCGACGTCGGCACGCTGGAAATGCACTGCGTGGCCGTGAACGCCCCGCGTCCCCAGCGCTGGCAACTCGAATTCCAGTTGCGCGGCGATGCGGTCACGCAGGATGCGCAGGCCGATGGCGATGCAGGTGCCGACGCAGACCTCCACGCGAATGCCGGCGCCAAGCTCCCTTCCGCCGCCTCCCACGCCAAGGCCACGGCCACCCACCCGCGCCTGCCCGAAGCCCTCGCCGCCATCGACCGCGTCTATGGCGGCAAGAAGCAGCAGGGCGTGGATGCGAAAGAGGTCCGCCAGTTGCGCGCCACCCTCGAGCGCCTGCTCGGCGACCGCGCCACCTGGCCCACGCAGCTATTGCGCACCCTCTTCGGCGCCCTGCTGCAGGGTGCCAAGCGCCGCCGCCGCTCCGCCCAGCACGAACGCACCTGGTTCAACCTCGTCGGCTTCACCCTGCGCCCCGGCTTCGGCGACCCGCTCGACGGCTGGCGCATGCAGCAGATGTGGGAACTGTTCGGCCCCGGCATCGCCCACAGCGACGACAGCCAGCAATGGTCCGAATGGTGGACCCTCTGGCGCCGCATCGCGGGCGGCCTGGACGCAGAACAGCAGCAGATGGTCTATGACGTCATCGCCTACTACCTGCAGCCCGCGGGCGGCACCGACATCCCCGCCCCCGAAGGCCCGCGCATGCAGGCGCCCGACGAACTGCTGCGCATGGCGGCCTCGTTCGAACGCATCCAGCCGGCCGACAAGACGCAGTTCGGCGGCTGGCTGCTGCAGCGGCTGAAACAACAACAGCGACAGCAGCAACCGCAACGCCCCACGGCCGAACTCTGGTGGGCCCTGGGCCGCCTGGGCGCGCGCCAGCCGCTGTACGCCAGCGTGCACCATGTGCTGCCCCCCGCCACCGTGCAGGGCTGGCTCGCGCAGATCGAGGCCGACATCGCGCCGGACTGGGCGCGCCACGAGGCCGCGGCCTTCGCCGTGGCCCAGATCGCGCAGGCCACGGGGGACCGGGCGCGGGATCTGCCGGAGGAGGTTCGCCTGCGGATCGCCGTACAACTGGAAGCCGCGCAGGCCGCGCCGGGCTGGGTGGCGATGGTGCGGGAGGTGACGGCGCTGGATGAGGCGGACCAGCGGCGGGTGTTTGGGGAGGCGTTGCCGCCGGGGCTGGTGTTGGTGCGGGGGTGATTTGCAACTGCAGCGGCGCCGCGCAAGTGCATCGCCACCTTGTTTCTCTGGTTGGGTCGAAAAAGCCTCGGCACCTTCGCGTTCGGAAAGACAGCTTTTCAGCGGTTGTCGCCCTGCAGTCGCTGGCGCCCGACAGCGGGTTTCGGCGCCAGGAACCGACATCACGAGCGGCAGCTTTGGAGAATGGTTAAATCTTGGGCAGGAATCGCTAACGATCCGCTTACACCACGTTAGGGCTCAAGAAATGCCAGTGTCCAAGGCTTACGTCTTCGTTGACGGTGAAAATTTGGTTATGCGTTACCAAGCGATGGTGGCTGAGGGTCGCAAACCGAAGAAAGGGATTGTCCACATCCCCGATACTTTCGTGTGGCACGCTGGCATGACCACTTGGTCGTGCATGGACATTCAGCGAGTGAGTTATTACACAAGCGCCACCGGAGACCAGCAGCGCATTTCAGAGATCAGGACGCAGATTGCGGGAACTGAGTACCAGTTCAGTCATGACACCGATCCGCACACCCCCGACGCTTCGATGCAGTTGGTGCCGCGAATCTTTCACAAAAGTTCCAAAAGCCGGAAAACTCGAAATGTCGACATCAACATCGTGATCGACGTTATGCGAGCGGCTCACCTCCCGAGCGCCGAACTGCTCCTGCTACTCAGCGGTGACGGAGACTATCTACCTCTCATTGAGGAAGCGATGCGCCTAGGAAAGCAAGTCTGGGTTTGCTCGTTCAGTTCGGGGCTAAGAGCGGCTAACACGACCTGTTCATAGCCCAGCGCGAAGCAGCTATGCTTGGCGCCCTCATGGCAAGAAGACCCGTCAGCAAAGAACTGTGGCGACAGCTGCAGCCGCTCATCCCGGCCTTCGTGCCCTCGGCCAAAGGCGGGGCGCGCAAGCGCACCGTCAGCGATGAAGCCGCACTCAATGGCATCCTATTCGTGCTGCACACCGGCATCGCCTGGGAGGACCTGCCGCAGGAACTCGGTTTTGGCAGTGGCATGACGTGCTGGCGGCGGCTGCGCGACTGGAACGCTGCCGGGGTGTGGGAGAAGCTGCACCACGCCATGCTGGTGCGCCTGCGCGAGCACGACCAGATCGATTGGAGCCGGGCAAGCATCGATGGCTCGTCGGTACCAAGCCCCCGGGGGGCCAGGAAACAGGGCCCAACCCCACGGACAGAGGCAAACTCGGCTCCAAGCGGCACATCGTCGTAGACGCGCGGGGCATTCCGCTGGTGGTGCTGGTCAGTGGTGCGAATCGGCACGATTCGATGATGTTCGAGAAATGCATCGATGCTCTGCCAGCCGTCAGGGGACTGCAGGGCAAGCCGCGTCGCAGGCCATCGAAGCTGCACGCCGACAAGGGCTACGACTATGAGCGCTGCCGTGTCTTCCTGAGACAGCGGGGCATCGCCAGCCGGATTGCCAGACGAGGCATCGAAAGCAGCGAGCGGCTGGGTCGGCATCGGTGGGTGGTGGAGAGAACGCACGGATGGTTTGCAGGCTTCGGCAAGCTGCGCATCCGATTCGAGAGGCGGCTGGACATCCACGAAGCGCTATTGAAACTGGCGGCAGCGATCATCTGCGCGCGCTTCGTGGATCGGTGGTGTTAGCCGCTCTAAATTCTGAGCTCGCAACAAGCGTCGATCTCTACGCGTCGCTCGATGACATCTTCTTCATGGCTCCGGGAAAATGAGCGAGAGCCCTGATAGGTCGTTCGACGCGGCCATGGCGTGCCGATAAGGTTAAGCCTCGTAGCGAAATGATGCTGCGTGCCGGACAATTCCGGCGTTGAGTGTCTACTCTTCGGATGCCTACCATCGCATCGCCATTTCCTGTATGGGCCGAGAGCAGTCACTCACCCAATGACCCGCGAGCAACCGCTCTCAGCCTGAATCGGCCATAGACACACTCCCCAGCAAAGACTGGATAGAGCTAAACGCCACCTCACCGCTGCCCCTCAATCGGATTCCCATACAACGGCCGCCCCCCGAACTGCGTACTCACCGCATACGCCACCGCGCAGGCCAGCATCACCGGCACCGTCATCTGGAACTGGTTCGTCATCTCCAGCACCATCACGATGGCCATCAGCGGGGCATGGGTCACGGCCGCGAGCACGGCGGCCATGCCGATGATGGCCAGCGCGCGCGGGTCGCCCACCCAGGCGGCGGGCAGCGCCAGGGCCGCGAGCTGGGCGAGCACACTGCCGGCCGTGGCGCCGACGAATAGCGAGGGCGTGAACACGCCGCCGATGGCGCCGCTGCCCGAACTCAGGGCCGTCGCCACGATCTTGGTCAGCATCACCACCACGATCCATTGCCACAGGTGCCCGCCCTGCAGCACCGACGACACCACGCTGTAGCCATTGCCCCAGACCTCGGGCACGCAGGCCGATAGCGCGCCCACCAGCAGCCCGCCCAGGCCCAGGCGCGCCGGCAGGGAGCGCACGCGCCCGAAAGCCCGGCGGCTGCCCTCCAGCAGGTGCAGCAGCGTCCAGCCCACCGCGCCGAACAGCACGGCCGCCACCAGGGCCAGCCCCAGGCTGGTCGGCTCCACGGCCACCGCCGGCACGTCGTAGAGCGGCTTGGGGTCCACCAGCAACTGGATGAGCGCGCTGGCGGTGCCCGCGGCGATGAGCACGGGCGCGACCGCATGGCGCGCGAAAAAGCCGAGCGCCAGTTCCAGCACGAACACCACGCCGGCCACCGGCGCGTGGTAGGCCGATCCGATGCCGGCGGCGATGCCGCACACCATGAGGGCGCTGCGCTGCTCGGGGGCGATCGGCACCACCCGGGCCAGCCACGCGGCCAGCCAGGCCGCCAGTTGCACCATCGGCCCCTCGCGCCCGATGGAGGCGCCCGTGCCGACCGACAGCAGGGCCGATGCCGAACGTACGAGCGTGGTGCGATCGTTGAGGTCCACCCGCCCGGCGCGCGCGGCATCGATGTAGTCCAGGTGCGCATCGCCACGCGGGCCGGCCGCCGCCCAGCGGCCACCCCATTCGAGCACCAGGCCCGCCAGCACGCCGCCCACGGTGCACACCACCACGCGGCGCCAGGGCGAGAGGGAACGCGCGGCTTCCACCAGGCCGCCGGCATGGCCGGTGGCGAGGTGCTCCACCCCCTGCACCAGCGCGCGGAATGCCACGGTGGCCGCCGCCGCCAGTGCCCCGGCCACCGCGGCCCACATCCACCACCGCAGCGTGCGGGCGACCGGGCCGAGGAGGCGGAAGCGGCGGGAGAGGCGGTGCGGCGCCGCGGGAATCTCGTTCGGGTCGGGAATGGGCATGGGGCAGGGAGTGCGCGTGCCGCAGCGATGGATTCGCGGGAGGCTGGCCGCACAGAGCCGGGAATGCCGTGGATCGTACGTCGCAGCCCGGATGGCAACAATGCTCTGCGCCAGCCTGCGGGTATGCCTCATGCCCATGCCTCCTGTGCGCCGGCATAGAGCGTCTTATGAGTTTTCTGTCGCAGCGAACACACGTGAGGCAGCGAGCACCATCAGCAGCGCACGAGGAGGAAATGCGGTCAGTCGAGCGCAGGGCAGCGAAGGCATCGCGCAGACCAATAAACAAACCAAGGCGCGCGTACCTCCACCGGAGCCAGCGAGTCGGAAGCAGGACCTGCAGCGGATGCGGAAATTTCTTCGGCGCCGGACATTTTTATAGGTACGAATAGCATCTGACGCGGATGTTATCTTTTCTTTTCGAGCAATAGAATTATTTCTTTTGTTTCCTCACTTACCAATCCTGAATATTGGATTTCTCTTCTTATTCTGGCATTGACAAAATCATTAATGCCTATATTTTTCTGATTGTTTTCGCTAATGTATTTGAAATTCGCATTAGCACCATTTTTCAAGAGAATTCTGACAACATCTTTTTCACCCAAGAGAATTGCATTGGCGAGCGGAGGTGTTACACCAATACCTCGGTTAGGATTGCATTTTTTTGAAATGCTGTCGATTAAAAATAGTGAATCTTTAATCTCGATTTCTGACATTTCATTTCTTCGAGCTCCCAGCAACTCAATGGCGCCGGATAAAGCACCATTTCTGCCGCGAGCATATTTAAAGAAGAACTTATTTTCATTGATCAACAACGGGGCGTCGCAAGAAGGCCCCAGCAATCTGACTCTTGCCATTGAGATATTCTTATTTAAAAATAATTTTTCATAGAGGTTTCTTTCTTTATATGCGCTTGAAGGATGAGTTATGGCAACGATATGATTTCCAAAAGGCTGCATGATGCATAGAAAAAACCATATCAGGGAGATCGTTATCAACACCAATAACGTTGATCTAATTTTCATCTTAGCGCACTACGGAAATTGCACATGAGCGCGAAAGCAAGGGCAGCTTTTACAGATGCGCCCGCTCAGCAGCCTCACCTTATCTATCCTTATTTTTTCTTCCTTCGTTATATTGCAAAACATAAAAAACAACCGCCTCATCGACAATTGAAGAGACCATTATTTTTTCAACTTCAGAAAAGCACGCATGCAAACCGTTTAATTGAGTACACAAAAACCCATCCAAGCCCACTCCATTTTTGAAAGCAAAATTCATTTTTGCCAAATCATCCTTGCTATCGAATTTCCTTACAACAACCGTCTGCACTTTACCAGTGTAATCCCGACAGTTTACAGAAATCCGCCTTCTGTCATTTTCGTCGTTGTACGCAGATTTTCCGCAGCGCGCTGGAGGGACAAGTGTCTCAAGATTGGGTATTCCTGATTTTATCCAGACAAAAAAACATGCCAGCGAAACAACAACCCCAGAGACTACAAAAAGATAAACAATATTCTTTTTCAAGAATTATTTCCTGGAAGAACAAAGACCCAATCAATCATCTTTCGATCTTATATCCACAATATCGTCCAAACAACTTTTCTTCTGACAACTGATTAACACCCTTTTTCCTGGAATATACAACTTTCCATCAAACAATCCAGAATAGTTTTTCTCCTTAATAGCAGGATTATTATCATCTATTGACCCCACGGCACCCAGCGGCGTGACATACAAAGGTTTAAATGCGGCATCGAGAATTTTCGGGAGAACTGATCCTTTTTCAATAGGATAGATGTCGATACCATCCTCCATTCCCCCGAATATATTTTTTTTATAAATCGACAAAACTTTAGGACCCGATACAAGATCAACTTTCTTCCAATCACCCTTGATAACGACACATTGATCAGTCGTGCAAATATTTCTGGTCATTACACCATTTACAGCGAAGTAGATGAAATATCCCACGATAACGCCGATTAAAACGATACTCAATCTTTTAATCCTCATCGCATTCCTTCAACGTCGCAACACACCAAGGCCCTCTGCCTGGGCCAGGATCTATTCTACTTTGATTTTTCTTACCCTTTTGCTCGCCAAAAATCCCCAGAATAGCATCTTTAGCTATGGATATCAGGCTTCCTTGGCTGGTTCCAACACTTGTATATATCTCACTCCCATACTCAAACCCTATAGCCATTGCAGTTAACTTGTCTCGTGGATGTTGTTGATTCAAGTATCTGAGCGCCTCATTCTCCCAGTCTGAAAGAGGTTTACCGCTCCCCATTTTACCCAGCAACTCCTGATAGGCAATCTGCCGATTTGTTATTTGCCTAATGAGGCATGCTCGTTTACTTCCTGACTCATAGGTGCTTTTAGCATCGTATACCTCATAACCAACCTCCCCACCCTTGGTTGCCTTATCTTTAAAGTCCAAACCTTTCGGATCGCAATTTATTGCAGGACTACTCCCAGAATAATTTGATTTATTTAACCCTCCCTTTAACCCAATCGGATCCTGCGTCACATACTGCCCCAACATCGGGTCATAGTACCGGAACCGGTTGTAGTGCAATCCCGTCTCGGCATCGAATTGCTGCCCCTGGAAACGGATGTCCTGGCCGATACCGTGCGGATCGTATTCCTCGCGCACGGCACCCCAGGCGTGGTACGTGGCAGCCCAGGTGACCAGGCCCGCCTGCGGGCCGTTGGCGTCCACCAGGGCGATGGGGGTGCCCAGGTGATCACACAGGACATGGCGGATGCGCGTCGCGTGGGCCTGGGCGGCCGACTGCCGTTGCTGATGCACAGAGCGGAGGCCTGCGGAGAGCAGTACGCCGGTTTCTTCGGGCAGGCCTGCCTGCAGGCGGGCCCGCAGTGCGTCGCCGTGCGGCCCCAGGGCGTCGTTCAGAGTCTGCTCCAGCCATTCACGCTGTGCACGCGGCAATTCCCCGAACAGGGCCGCCGCGTGGGATTCGCCGCCTTGGTTTTCCAACGCGAACATGGCCTGCACGGGTGTGGGGATGGCCCGGTCCCGCTCCAGCCGCAGCAGCGGCACGAACGAGTCCGGCTCATACAGGATGTGCTGCAATCCCTGCGGGCCTTCGACATGCATCAGACGATCACCGTCCCAGCCAGCATAGGTAGTGGCCGCGGAGCCCAATGCGGCTCCATGGTTGTATCGGCTATCGCCGATGACGGTCCTGGCCAGCCGCCGGCCGAAGGGGTCATAGCGGTAGCAGGCCACCCGTTGCCAGGCGCCACGCGTTCCCTCGCGCTGCCAGACTTCGCGCAACTGGTGCAGGGCGTCATATCGCAATCGCTGCGCGCGGCCGTCAGCGTGCAGCGCCTGCACCCGGTTGCCGAAGGCGTCATAGCGGTAGCGGATCGGGGTACCTTGGCCGTCGCTGTCCCGCTCCGGCGTGCTCCACCCGATGCGATTGCCCGGCCAGTGCGTGACCGGGCCCGCACGCTCGCCGGGTCCGTCGCCCGCGCGCAGCAGGTCGAAGTCGGGGTCTTGCAGATGATCGCGCACCTCGCGGGCCCACGCCTGCCGATCGGCGTGCGGTGCCATCACGCCGGCCTCCGGGGGCGCGGGCAGGCGATTGCCTGCGGGGTCGAGCGCCCAGTGCTGCCGGACTTCCTGCGTACCCTGGCCCGCACGGTGCAGCCCGCTCAGGCGCTGCCAGGCGTCGTAGCCGTAGCGCGTGGCCTCGCCCGGTGTCTGCACGCCCACCAGTTGGCCCAGCGGGTCGTACCAGTAGCGGCGCTGGGCGAGTGTGGAGAGGGGACCCAGCGCCGGGGCGATGCGGCCCGCGGCGGAAGAGGGACCTGTCTCGGATTCGTTTGCCGGATCAGCAGGAACAACGGGCGCCGCATGGCGCAGGCCGCGCCAGTCCTGGTGCAGCATCCGGCCCATCGGGTCGAGTTGGCGCGCATGCACGATCGCCGGCAGGTCTGCGTTGTCCTGGCCTTCCAGCAGGTGCAGCGTGCGCCCCACCTCGCGGTGCAGCGCATCGCGCTCCCAGTCCACCAGCGGCTGACCGTCCAGCAGCAGCCCGTGCACATGGCCCGAGCCGTAGGCCAGCCACTGCAACGTGCCCAGGCCTTGGGCCTGCGTGGCCGTACGCTGGCCCAGCGGGCCCAGGGTGTGGGTGATCGTGTGCTCGAATTCCACGGGCGGCTCGCCACCGGCATGGGGTGCCTGCAACTGTGTGGCCTGCCGGTACAGCGTTTGCGTCTCTCCGCACACGCGCCCGAAGGCATCGCGTGCCAGCGCCACGCGGGCCTCGGGCTGCAGCCGCTGCGCCTGCAGGGCGGCGGCCAGCGGGGCCTGGGCGGGATCGCCGGGGCGATCCAGCAGGGACAACAGTGCCTGCGTATTCAGCGCCAGCCAGCGTTCGGCGAGGGGGATGGGTCGGCCTGTGGCAGCCCCTGGACGCGAGGAGTCAGCAGACAGGGCCGTCGGCACAGCCATGGGCTCGATCCCGTGGGACAGTTCTGCTTCCCACGTCCGCGCCTGCAGCAGGGCTCCGGCCGCGGTGTGCTCGAAGCGCTGGATCTGCAGTATCGCGTGAGGTTCGGTATCGGAGGGCTCCGGTGCAGGCAGCCGCACGGCCACGCGCGCCACCAGCCGGCTGCCCAGGTCGTAGTGCAACCGCGTTCGCACCACTGCGCCCAGTTCCGGCCGCGCTGCCGCGCCCGGGTGGTGGCCCTCGCCATGCCCATCACCCGTGTGCGTGAGCTGGCCCGCCGCGTCGTAGCCATACACCTGGCTGCGCCCATCGAAACCCACTTCCTGCACCAGCCGGTCGGCCGCGTCGTGCACGAAGCGGGTCACGTCGCCGTTCTCGTTGACAAGTTCCTGCAGCCGCCCGGCCACGTCGTAGCGCAACTGCACGCCCCGGCCCGCCTGCACCTGCTCTACCACCCGGCCCCAGAGGTCGTGGCGGTAGGCGACCGTCGTGCTGGTGCCCGCGGGCTCGCCCGTGCCCTCCAGCACGTCGTGCGTGCCGTACGTGGTTGCCTCCAGCGTGCCGGCGGCCGACCAGCGGTAGCGCACCGCCGTGTTGCCCGGCTGCTGCACGCCCACCAGCCGCAGGGCGCCATGTTCCAGCACGTGGTGCAGCTGGGTGCGCTGGCCCAGCGCATCCGTGGTCTCCAGCACCTCGCCCCAGGCGCCGTGGCGCCATGTCTGGCTGCGGCCGGAGCAGTCCGTGTGCCGTGCGAGCTGGCCGCAGGCGTTGTAGGCGTAGAGGCTGCGCCCGCCCTGGGCGTCGATCATCGCCACGGGCTGGTCGCACCAGGCGAGCGTGTGGGGCGGGAATGTCGTCGCGCCGGTCTCAGCATCCTGCTGGGGTTGTGCGTATTCGAAGCGTGTGGTGAGGGCCTGCAGTGTTGCCGCCTCGCCCGTTCCTCCTTCCGGCAGCATCGCGACCTCCACTAGACGGCCCCAGTCGTCGTAGCGGTAGTGCGTGCGCAGGCCTGCCGCGTCCTGGCTCGCCAGCAGCAACCCGTCCTGCGCACTGCCCGCCGCGCCCCAGTGCTGCTGGGTGCTGCGGCCATCCGGGCCCTGCACGCCCAGCAGCCGGCCTGCGCCGTCGTAGCGCCACCATGTCGTGCGGCCCAGCGCATCGGTGGCAGAGAGCCGCCGGCCGGCGCTGTCGTATCGGAATCCTTGTTCGGCCCCGTCCGGGGCCACGAGGCGCACCAGGCGCTTGAGCCCGCCTTCGCCCTCGAAGTGGTAAGTCGTCGTGCGGCCCAGGCTGTCGCGCACCACCGCGCTGCTGCACGCCGGGCCCGCTGGACCTTCACCGATGCTGGGAGGCACTTCGCTGTACTCGAAGAAGTACGACAGTCCCTCTTCGTTGTGTTGCTCGGCCACGCGGGCACCCGGGCGCGCCGCCAGCCCCTGGCGACGGCCCTGCGCGGTCTGGTCCTCGTACACGTAGCGGTGCCGCGGACCCTGGCGCACCTGGTGCTCCGTCATGCGGTGCAGTGCGTCATAGCCGAAGCGACGCAATACCGTGCCGTCCGCGCCCAGTACCTCGGCCAGGTTGCCTGCGCTGTCGTAGCGGTAGCCCACGAGCGGTTGAGGGCGCGGGGCGGTGCCGGGCACCACCGCAGGATCGAGCGGGTTGAGCGTGCAGTCCACGCCCACGAGGCGCACGCCGTCGTCGGGGCTCAGCAGCGCATGGCGTGCATGTCCGCACTCATTCGGCCTGCCGGGTTTGCGGGCTGCAGTGGCATCCGGCGCGATGCGCTCATAGCGCAGTGCATAGCGGCGCCCGGTGCCATCGGTGATGCCTACGACACGACCCTGCTGTTCGCCTTCCTCGCCCCACTGGTAGCGCTGGCTGCGGCCGAAGCGGTCGATCACGGCGTGCAGGACATGGCCCGCGGCTGTTCCCTCGGTCGATGCTCCTGCCGGCAGGAAGACCCAGGCCGGTGCGCCTGCACCGCCCGCCCCCGGCACGGAGATGACGCAGCCCGGGTCCGCACGCAGCACGGCCGGCACGTGCGACCAGCGTGGCTGCTGCGCCCAGGGCAGCAGTTCGGCCGGGGTGGAGGATGGGGCCGTGGAGCCAGCCATGCCCCCACCCCGCAACAGCCACAGGTCCTCGCTGCTGCTGTACAGCGCCTGCCCCGGCTGCAGCGCCTCGTCGAACGTGATCGCCCGCCCCGAGGCATCGAAGAGCACCACCCGGTCCGATTCCAGCCGCAGCCGCAGCTCCAGCGGCAGCTTCCAGCCATACCCCAGCAGCCCGCATGCCGCGCCGTGCTCTGCGTTCACATAGCTGCTGTACACCCGTTGCCACGCCAGCGGCAGCGGCCCCGGCAGCGCGAAGTCCAGTTCATCGGCCCCTGTCAGCACCTTTGCGCCCAGCGATGGGTTCACCGGGTTGCCCACCGCCATGCCCCCGGGGCACTCCGAGCACGCCACGCCGCCTGCCGAGCCGATCAGCACCGTCGCCGAGCCCTGGACGATCGGGCCGCCTTTTTTCGTCAAGTCGCCCTGCCGGGCCGCGGGTTTGCCGCTCATTTTTGTTTCCCCTTGCTTGCTTGTTTGTTCTTCGTCGTGGCGCCCACAAGGCCAAGGCACTGCGCTCTTTCAAGCAAGCAGTACCTGTGGCTCTCTGTATGGTGGTTGCGATGCCCGCTCCTGCGCACGTGCGCGCGGAGCACCTCGCATCGGTGCGCCTAGCAGTTGAGCTTGTCCAGCGAGGACAGCACTTCGATGAGCGCAGGCGTGAGCCGCACGGTGCTCGATCCGCAGCGCAGCGTGATCTCGTCGCCCGCTTCCAGCGTGATGGTCTTGGCCTTCACCGTGAGCGCGCCCGACACCTCCAGGCTGTCCGCGCCGCTCACGCTCGCCTTGCGGTCCGAACCCACGCTGACCGAATCGCTGCCGACGACCGTGCGGGTCCAGTTCGCGCCCACGATGTCGTTGCGCACGCCGCCGATGTTGACGCTGTAGGCCAGCCCCACGTTCACCATCTTGGCCAGGCCCACGTTCTGCATGGCCGTCATCCCGATGGTCTCGGTCTTCATCGTGCCCACCCGGATGTTCCAGCTGGTGCCGATGCGGTCTTTTTCGCTTTGCCCGACGGTCTTGCTGCGGTGGTTGCCGATGCGGATGTCTTCGTTGGCGCCCACGGTCTCGTCGCGGTTGTCGCCGATGGAGATCGTCTCGTTGTGGTCCACCCGCTCCTTGCGGTTGGAGTGGATGGTGATGGTCTCGTCGCCATCGACCTCCTCGGTGCGCCAGCCATGCACCGTGATCTTCTCGTTGCGGTCCACCGTCTCCGTACGGTCCCGGTGGATGGTGTTCGTCTCGTCCCGGTCGATGGTCTTGCGCCGGTCCTGCCCCACCCAGTGGTCCTCGTCGTTCTCCACCTCGATGAGCTGGTCCTTCTGCGCGTGCAGCCACACCTGCTCCGCGCCCTTCTTGTCCTCGAAGCGGATCGCGTTCGCATCGCCCGCGCCGTTCTTCATCCCGTCGCCGAACGCCCCGCCCTTGCTCGACTTGGTCTTGATGCCCGACTGCGTGGCATTGCCCGGCAAGGCCCAGGGCGGCATGTTCGCGGCGTTGTAGACGCTGCCCGTGACGATGGGATAGTCCGGGTCGCCATTAAGGAAATCGACGATCACTTCCTGCCCGATGCGCGGGATGGAGATCGCGCCGAATCCCGAGCCTGCCCAGCTCGTCGCCACTCGCATCCAGCAGCTGGAGTTCTCGTCCATCGCCCCCAGCCGGTCCCAGTGGAACTGCACCTTGATGCGGCCGTATTCGTCCGTCCAGATTTCTTCCCCGGCCGGGCCGACCACGACGGCCGTCTGCGGGCCGGTGGTACGCGGCTTGGGGGTTTTTCTGGCGGGGGTGTACGGCAGGCTCGTGGGCTGGGCCGTGAGGCTGAACTTCTGGAACGACCCCTGCTCTTCGTTGTGCTTGAGCGATTCCCCTGGCTTCGCACTGTTGAACGAGGAACTGCGCGGGTTCTCGTGCAGGTGGTAGGTGACGCCGGTGATGAGGTATTGGCGGTTCTGGTCGCCCCGCGGGTAGTTCTCCAGCGTGAAGGTGTAGCCCGTCGCGAGGCTCCGGTGGCGGGATTCGCCCCGGACGGTGCTGTGGCCCGTCAGGCCTTCCTGCAGCCGCACGCGGGCGTACTGCTCGCCGTCGCCGTGCTGCACGTAGCCGCCCGGCCATTCGTAGATCTCGTACGCATCGTGCGCATGCCCCGGGGGCTGCTGGCGCATGTTGGAAAGATCCGACCTCGGCTTCTTGAAATCGTAGTCGTCGTTGTAGTACCGGCCCGGCTTGATCTCCTCGCCCAGCGTCCAGGCGTGGATGTTCTCGCGGTCCGCCACGGCCGACTTCTCGGGCGGGTAGAACGGGATCACGGCCGCGCCCGGCAAGGGCTCGTGGCCGGCCACGATGTCGTCGGCGATCACCAGGGTGTGCTGGCCGCTCGCGTGCTGGAAGTAGTAGTACGCCCCTTCATGCTCGAGCAGCCGCGAGACGAAGTCGAAATCGCTCTCGCCGTACTGCACGCAGTAGTCCCAGGCGCGGTAGGCGCGCGTGAGCTTGAGCTGCATCGGGTAGCCGTAGCGGCCCAGCACCTCCTGGACGATCTGCGGGACGGTCTTGAACTGGAAGATGCGGAAATCCTGCCGCCGCGTGGCCACCCAGAGCCAGGGCTGCAGGCGCAGGTGGTACGAATAGAGCCGGTGGTCCTGGCCCTGCATGCCGAAGCGCGTGACCAGGCCATCCAGGTACCGCTTGCCACCGCCTTCGGTCTCGATCTCCACCGTCGCCGTCTTGCCCAGCAGCGCCTTGGGATCGATGTCGCGCCCCTCCGAGAGCAGGTCGATGTCGAAGGAGAAAAGCTGGCTCAGCTCCTCGCTGCCCCGCAGCTGCCGGAACTGCAGCTGCTCTCCCAGGGGCGTCTGGATGGTGACGCGGCGTGTCATTGTTATGGCTGCAGCCCCTCGGTTGCTGCAGAGTCAAGTTGAAACGGCCGCGATGATAGAAGGCGTAACGATGAGTTGGAAAGGCTTCCGACGCAGGCAATTTGTTTGCAAATGTTCATTCACGCACAGGGCTATTGGAAGCGCCAAGTCGCATCAACAAAATTTATCAAAACCATTAATCTTTATCAAAATACCAATCTGCCGCCTATGCGCCCTCGGAACGCAACACCTGCGTATCACACGCTCCATCACGGCCCGACGACAATGCGGCATGCAGGCAGCGAGCCATGGAACGATACGCCGCGTCTGTCCGATAGAAGCGCAAAGATTCCCTGCCCAGACCATCGATGGCCCATCCCCCCTCTCCCACTTCCCTCCTCCACACCCTCCCCAACGGCGTCCGCCTCCTCGCCCTCCCCATGCCCCACGTGCAGAGTGCCAGCGTCGGCGTGTTCCTGCGCGTGGGCTCGCGCGACGAGACGCCGGACACCAACGGCATCAGCCACGTGCTGGAGCACATGGCCTTCAAGGGCACGGCCACGCGCTCGGTGCAGGCGATCAACCTCGATGCGGAGCGGCTGGGCGCGGACGTGAATGCCTACACGGGCAAGGACAGCACGGGCTACTTCATGACCGGGCTGGGCCAGCATGCGCTGCAGCTGCTCGGCATGACGGCGGACATCGTGCTGCACAGCACCTTCCCCGAGGCCGAGCTGCAGCGCGAGCTGGAGGTGATCCGGCAGGAGGCGATCGAGTACGACGAGGACCCGGAGGACAGCTCCAGCGACCTGCTGGACCGTGCACTGTGGGGCGACGATCCCATGGGCATGCCGGTGATCGGCACGGTGGAGAACATCGAGGGCTTCACGCGCGACGACCTGGTTCGCCATGTGCAGCGGCACTACGTGGCCGGCAAGACCATCGTCGCGGCTGCGGGGAATTTCGACGTCGATGCATGGATGCGGCGAGCGGAGGAATTGTTCTCTGCCATGCCCGCGTCTTTGTCCGCATCGGGGGCACAGGCCGCCGATGGCGCCGGGGTGCAGCCGCCCACGCCCGCCCCGCACGTCGGTCAGGCCGTGGCGCGGCGCTTCACGCAGGTGTCGCAGGTGTTCCTGAACATCGCCTATCCGCTGCCCGGTCCTTTTGGGCCGGAATGGCAGGGTGCCGGCACGGTGCAGGCCATGCTGCCCCCACGCTGGCGCCTGGCCGCAGCGCTGGCCGCCAACCTGTTCGGCGGCGGCATGTCCTCGCCGCTGGTGGACACGGTGCGCGAGCGGCTGGGCCTGGCCTACAACGCCGACGCCACGATCGACAGTGGCGACGCGTGGCTCAACTTCTTGGTGCATGCGGTGACCACGCCGGACAAGGTCGAAGAGTTGGTGCGTGCCACGGGCGAATTGCTGCATGCGCAGGCAGCCGCCATCGATCCGGTGCACCTGGAGCGCGCGAAGAACCAGCTCACGGTCTCGCGCGTGCGCGCCAGCGAGCGGCCCTTCGCGACGATGGAGCGGGCCGTGGAGGAGGTGTTCGCGCACGGCACCGTGACGCCGCTGGCCGACACGATCGCGCTGATCGGCGACATCCGCGCAGACGAAGTGCAGCAGGTGTTCGCGCACATGCTCGCCCATCCGCCGGCGCTGTCGATCACCGGCAAGGGCGTGAACGCGAAGTCCGCGCGGCTGCTGGCGGCATCGCTGGCAGCGAGGGGCCGCCAGGCCGCCTGACCGCCCCGGCGAAAGCCCCCACGGCAGGCGGCGCCGTCCATCCCCCGGTTCGCTCCCCTGCCGTGCCTTCCGTCGCATCGCACTGGCGCCACCGCGCGTTTTCCGCCAGATTGGCGGCATGGAGCTCCTGTACACGATCCTGAAGTTCGCGGTACTGACCGTGCTGGTCGCCTCCGCCGCGGAGGCCGCCGTGCTGTCGCTGCGCGCGGCGGGGCCCCGGTACGACTGGCGTGCGAGCGGGGTGTCGCTCATCGACTTCCTGGTGCGGGAGTACCCCCTGCGCTGGCTGCTGCCGCTCGCGTTCTGGAGCCAGGCGATGGACTGGCTCTACCAGCACCGGCTCTGGACGCTGCCCATGGACCACTGGACCGGCTGGGCCGCCTGCTTCATCGCCCAGGAGTTCTGCTACTACTGGTACCACCGCGCCGCGCACCGCGTGCGCTGGTTCTGGTGCACCCACGCGATCCACCATTCGCCGAACGACCTGAACCTGTCGGCCGCCTACCGCTTCGGCTGGACGGGCAAGCTCACCGGCACGCTGCTGTTCTTCATGGCCGCGCCCCTGCTCGGCATGCCGCCGAAGGTGATCCTGGTCATGCTGTCGCTGAACCTGCTCTACCAGTTCTGGATCCACGCGACCTGGATCCCCCGGCTGGGCCCGCTCGAATGGATCCTGAACACGCCCTCGGCGCACCGCGTGCACCATGCGTCCAATCTCGAATACCTGGACGGCAACTACGGAGGCGTGCTGATCGTCTTCGACCGGCTGTTCGGCACCTACATCGCCGAGCGCCCCGACCTGCCGTGCCGCTACGGCCTCGTCCGGCCGGTCACGGGCTACAACCTGCTGAAGATCGAGTTCGACCAGTGGCGCAGCCTGTGGCGCGACCTGCGCGGCGCGCGCTCGGTGCCCGAGGCGCTGGGCTACCTGTTCCAGCCCCCGGGCTGGCGCCCCTGCGGCGCAGGGGAAACCACCGAGGACCTGCGCCGTGCCGCGCTCAATGCACCGGCCGGCCCAGCCGCCGGCTCGCCCGGGAAATCGCGTAGTTCACCAGGCAGTACAGCGCCGCCACGATGAGATACACCGGCACCAGCGAGTGGTAGTTGGCGATGAGCACCCGCGCGTTCTGCATCAGCTCGCCATAGGTGACGACATAGCCGAAGGTCGTGTCCTTCACCACGATCACCAGTTGCGCGACCAGGGCCGGCACGATGTAGCGCAGCGCCTGCGGAAACACGATGGCAAAGAACACCTGGGTCTCTTTCATGCCCAGGCTGCGCGCGGCATCGGCCTGGCCGCGCGGCACGGCGAGCACGCCCGAGCGATAGACCTCGGCCACCACGGCGGCCGTGCTGAGTCCGATGGGCAGGGTCAGCATCCAGTAGGTGCCGAGCTTGATGCCGGCCGACGGCAGCACCAGGAAGCACACGTAGATGAGCAGCAGCGTCGGCGTGCCCCGCAGGAACTCGATGGCCGCGACGGCCGGCCAGCGCACGAGCCGGTACCGCGCCAGGCGCCCCGCCAGCAGCACCAGCCCGAGGGAGAGCGCGATCACCGCGGCCATCGCCGCCGAGGCCAGCGTGCCGAGCAGGCCCTTGGCCAGGAAGGCCCAGGTCGTCGGCCAGGCGAAGAATTTCCAGTAGCGGGCATCGAGCTGCCCGGCGGCATGGAAGCGGAACGCGATGCCGGCCGCGAGCAGCAGCAGCAGGCCCACCGCGACCGCGCTCGCCACCCGGGTGACGGTGCGGGTGCGGGGGTTCGGCGCGCCGAACAGGATGTCTTCGAGGGACCGGTTCATCGCAGGATCCGCAGCTTCCTGTCCAGCGCCGCGCCCGCCCACGCGATGAGCAGGCCGGTGGCCACGTACATCGCGGCCGCGACGGCGAAGGCAGCCATGCCGGCCGCGGAGTCGGTCGCGATCTTGGAGACGAGCGTGGTGAGTTCCCGGCCCGGGAACGGCACCTGCGACGCGAGCGAGGTGGACAGCATCAGCGCGATGAGCAGCGAGGTCATCGGCTGCACCACCGAACGCAGCGCCTGCGGCAGCACCACCGACCAGATGATGCGCGCGGGCCGCATGCCTAAGCTGAGCGCGGCCTCGACCTGGCCGCCGGGGATGGTATTGATGCCCGAGCGCACGTAGTCGGCCGTGAATGCGGAGCAGACCAGCACCAGGGTCAGCACCACGCTGGGCTCGTAGTCGATCACGAATTCGAGATCGGGCAGCGCGAACACGATGAAGATCAGCAGCGCCACGCTGGGGATGTTGCGGAAGGTCTCGACGTAGAGGGTGAGCACCCAGCGCAGCGGCGGCAGCGGAAAGAGCCGCAGCATCGCCACCCCCATGCCCAGCAGCACGCCCGGCACGAACGACAGCGCGGTGAGCTTCCAGGTCAGCAAAAGGGCCTGCCAGAAGGCAGGCCCTTGGTCGGCCAGGAGCCTGGTTACCTCGCCCATCGGTTCAGGGCAGCGCAGGCGGCGTGGGGACGGCCGTGCTGCCCGTGCGCTGGCCGATGGCGATCGTCCAGAGCTTGGCCCAGGTGCCGTCGGCCTCGATCTTCTTCAGGAACGCGTTCACGAAGGCCACGCCGTCCGAGCCCTTGGGCAGGCCGATGCCGTACGGGTCCTGCGCGCCGAACGGGGCGCCCGCGAGCTTCGCGTCGCCGGTGCCCAGGCTCAGGGTGTTGAGCAGCAGCGTGTAGTCGGTCACGTAGGCGGCCACGCGGCCCTGGCGCAGCGAATCCAGCGCCTCCTGGTGCGTCTGGAACTCCTGCACGGTGCTCTTGGGCGCGAACTGCGCGAGGATGGCCGGCCCCGTGGAGCCCGCCTGCGTGGCGACCTTCTTGCCGCCCAGGTCGTTGTAGGACTGGATGGCCTGGTTGTTCGCCTTCACCAGCACCCCGGCCTGCGAGGTGTAGTACGGGCCCGCGAACGAGATCTTCTCGGCGCGGGCGGGGGTGATGGAATAGGTCGCGATGACCGTGTCCACCTGGCCGTTGACGAGCACCTGCTCGCGCGTGGACGAGGTCACCTGCGTGAACTGGACCTTGGAGGCGTCGCCCAGGATGTAGCGCGTGAGGAGCTGGGCGATGCCGGCGTCGAAACCGCGCATCCTGCCGTCCTTCTCGTTCAGCAGCGAGAACAGGTTCGAGGTCTGGGTGCCGCCCAGGCGCAGCGTGCCGGCCTGCTTGATCTTGCTGGCCCAGGGGCTCGCGGCGATGGTTTCGGCGCTGGCGACGGGGCCCTGCGCCACCAGCGCGTCGAACGCCGCGGCATCGATGGGCGTGCCCTGGGCGGATGCCGCGCCGCCGCCGGCGATCGCCAGCGCCGCGACGGAGGATTTCAGGAGGGATTTGATCGACATCGGCATGCGGTCCTCTCGGATGGTGGGTTGCTTCAGTCAATGTATAGCACGCGGGACGTGCCCCCGCCCGGCTGGCGTCGGCGAACCGCTCGCTGGCGGCTATCCGCCGGTAGCGATGAGCGGCTTGTAATGGTGCGGCAGGCGCATCAGCACCAGGTCCTTGCGGCGGACGACGCTGGTGGGGTAGCGGCTGCCCTCGGCAGCGCGGGTGTCGGTGGCCAGGCTGGCGATGCCTTCCTCCTCCCACACCAGCTTTTCCTGCCGCGGAAACTCGAAGCTGTCCGGGCCGAAGACGCCGCTGCGCCCTCCCTCGGGCGTATTGGCGAATGCCAGATAGACGTTGTTCTCGCCGGCGCGTGCCCGGTAGAGGTGCCAGTGCAGCGGATCGCTGCCCGTGGGGATCGGGTAGTTCTGCCGCACGGCGGAGCCCGCATGCGCACCGGTGAATCGCTCGCTCTGCGCCGCGGGGCAGGCGATGATGTCGCACCCCTCGAGCGCCAGCACGCGGCCCGCCTCCGGAAAGCTGGCGTCGTGGCCGATGAGCAGGCCCAGGCGGCCCAGCGGCGTGTCGTGCACCGCCCAGCGCTCGCCGGGCGTGGCCCAGGCGCGGTCCTGCTGCGCCAGGTGCAGCTGGCGATAGATGCCGATGCGCCCTTCGGGCCCGGCCAGCACCGCGCTGTTGTAGAGGCTGTCGCCATCGCGTTCGGCAAAGCCCACCACCAGGTAGAGGCCGAGCCGCATCGCGATGTGCACGACCGCATCCACCGCGTCGCCGCCCGCCGGCACGGCGCTCCGGACGGGGTCGTGCAGCCCCGTGAGGGCCCGCTCGGGGAACACGACCAGTTCCGCCCCGTCGCGCCGCCGGGCCTCATCGGCCCAGTGCGCGATGGCGGCCAGGTTGTCGCCGGCCTCCGGCTGCGGCGCGAACTGGGCCACCGAGACCACCGACCGCCGGCCCGGCGGCAGCGGGCGGTGCCCATAGAGGCGGAAGAAATCCGACGGGTTCCACAGGAAGGTGTTGGTCATCAGCGCGGGGTAGTGCTCCGGCCGGCGCTGCGCCATCACCGGCTCGCCCAGGAACTCGCGGGCGCGGCTGCGGGCCGGGTCGATCTGCGCATAGCAGATGCCGTCGCCGTCATCGACCACGGCCAGGATCTCGCCGTCGGGCGCGATCACGCAGCTGCCGCCGCTGAACTGCACGGTGCGCTCCAGTCCCCAGCGATTGGCCTCGACCAGGTAGCAGCCGTTCTCGGCTGCGCGGGTGATCCAGTAGGGCGCCGGCGTGCGCTCGGCCAGCCAGTTGCTGATGTGGCAGATCACGTCGGCGCCGCCCAGCGCTTCCAGCCGCGCGGTCTCGATGAAATGGATGTCCATGCAGACCAGCAGGGCGATGCGGCCCAGCGGCGTCTCGAACACCGCGTGGCCCAGGTCGCCGGGCGCTGCCCATTTCGGCTCGGAGATGTACGAGTGGCTCTTGCGGTGCACGCCGACCACGCCGCCGGGGCCGATCAGCACCGCGCTGTTGTAGTAGAGGTTGGTGGACGGATCCACCTCGGGCATGCCGACGACGATGTGGCAATCGCGCGCGCTTGCCAGCGCGGCGAAGCGTTCCGTCGTGGGGCCGGGGATCGGCTCGACCACCGGCGCGACCTCGTCGCGGTCGTGCCAGCAGTAGCCGGTGGTGCCCATCTCGGGCGTGACGACCAGGCGCGCGCCGGCCGCGGCGGCTTCGTCCACCAGGGCGAGCAGGGCCTGCACATTGCGTTCCTTGGCATTCAGGACCGGTTCGAACTGGACGGCGGCAGCGGTAAAGGGTGAAGGGACCATGAAGGGCTCCTGTGGATGAACAACGGAGAAAAAGAGGGAGGGAGGCCTGGAGCCGGCTCAGATGGTCATGTAGCGATCGACCACCGCATCGGTCAGGCCGGCGATGGGGCCGGCGACCGCGATCGCGCCCTTCTCCAGCATGGCGAAGCTGCTGGCCACGCGGCGGGCGAAGCCGATGTTCTGTTCCACCAGCACCATGGTCATGCCCAGCTCGGCATTCAGGCGCACGATGGCGGCTTCGATCTCCTGCACGACCGAGGGCTGGATGCCTTCGTTGGGCTCGTCCAGCAGCATCACCTTGGGCGCAGCGGCCAGCGCCCGGGCGATCGCCAGCTGCTGCTGCTGGCCGCCGGACAGCACGCCGCCGGGACGGTCGAGGTTCGCGGCCAGGTAGGGAAACAGCTCCAGCGCCAGCGGCGGCACCTCGCGCGGCCCCTGGCGGGCGAAGGCACCCATCAGGATGTTCTGCCGCACTGTGAAATCGGGAATGATCTCGCGGCCCTGCGGCACATAGGCGATGCCGGCACGTGCACGCAGGTGCGTGGGCTGCGCGGCGATGTCGGCGCCGTCCAGCAGGATGGCACCCGTGCTGTGCACCAGGCTGCCGACCAGGGTGCGCAGCAGCGTGGTCTTGCCCATGCCGTTGCGCCCGAGCACGGCCGTGACCTGGCCGGCCGGCACCCGCAGGTCGATACCGTGCAGCGCATGGCTGCGCCCGTAGTAGCTGTGGACGTTCTTCAGTTCTAGCATGGTGTGCTGATCCCGTGTGAGCCCAGGTACGCCTCGCGCACCCGGGGATCGCGTTCGATGGCCTCCACGTCGCCCTCGGCCAGCACCTTGCCCAGGTGCAGCACGGTGATGCGCTCGGCGATCTCGCGCACGAAGGCCATGTCGTGCTCCACCACCAGGATGGTGTGGCGGCCGCGCAGGGCCTTGAGGATCTGCGAGGTGCGCAGCGTCTCGGCCTGCGTCATGCCTGCCGTGGGCTCGTCGAGCAGCAGCACCTGCGGCTTCTGCGCGATCAGGAGGCCCAGCTCCAGCCACTGCGTCTGCCCGTGGCTCAGGAACGCGGCCTGCAGGTGCTGCTCGGCCTCCAGGCCGGTCAGCGCCAGGATCTCGTCGATCTGCGTCTCCGCTGCACTGCCGAAGCGCAAGCGCAGGTTGCGCAGGATCGAGCGCTCGCGGCAGCTGGCCACGCGCAGGTTGTCGCGCACGCTCAGCTCCCGGAACACGCTGGGGATCTGGAACTTGCGGCCGATGCCGGCACGCGCCACCCGGTACTCGGGCCAGTGCGTGATGTCGCGGCCATACAGCTGGATGCGGCCCTGGGTGCTGGCCGTCTTGCCGGAGACGAGGTCCATCAACGTCGTCTTGCCGGCACCATTGGCGCCCAGCAGGACACGCAGCTCGCCTTCCTGCACGGTGAGCGATACGCCGTCCACGGCCTTGAAGCCGCCGAAGCGCACGCCGATGTCGTCCAATTGCAGTGCGACGGGCGTCATGCGGCCTCCCGGGCGGGAAGGACGGGCGCGGCCTCTGCGGGCTGCACAGCCTGCGGGACTTTCCCGGCGTGCGAGGCAGGCCTGCGCCGGCGTGCCAGCAGGTCGTGCCCCCAGCCCGCGATGCCCTTGGGCAAATACAGCACCACCAGCACGAAGACCAGGCCCACGACCACTTTCCAGGCCTCCACCAGGGCCGGCGTCTCGCTCGCCGTGGCCTCCAGCAGGTTGATCAGGATGGCGCCCAGGCAGGCCCCCAGCAGGGACGACCGGCCGCCCACCGCGGCCCACACCACCATGCTGATGGAGAACGCCAGGTCCATGAAGCTGGGCGAGGCGAACTCGGCCACCACCACGTAGAGCATGCCGGCCACGGCGGCGATGCCGGCCGACAGCGTGAAGAAGAAGGTCTGGTAGTGCGCCACGTCGAAGCCCAGGTAGCGGGCGCGCAGCGGGTCTTCGCCAGCGGCCTTCAGGATCAGGCCTGCGCGCGTGGCCACCAGCAGCCGGGTGCCCACCAGCACCACCGCCAGGGTGCCGGCGACGAGGTAATAGGCCGGCAGGCCGAACGGATCGAACTCCAGCCCGCCGATGCGCAGCCAGGCCAGGTCGGTCAGGCCGTTGAAGCCATTGGTGAGCGGCTGCGCATCGACCAGCAGCAGGCGCACCAGCAGCACCACCGCGAGCGTGATGATCGAGACGAAGACACCGGCGATCCGCTTGCGGAACACCACCGCGCCCAGCACGAAGGCGACCGCCATCGGCAGCAGCAGCCCCATCGCCAGGCCGAAGCCCTGGTGCTGGAACGGCTGCCACAGGAACGCGCCGCGGTTGATGCAGCACAGATCGACGATGGCGCCCGGCTCGGCGTTGGACAGCATGAAGTCCGGCACCGGGCCGTGCGCCCCCGGCTGCTGGCTGGCGGGGCTGGCGAGCTTGAGGGCCATGGCGAGCATGTACGCGCCCAGCCCGAAGAACAGCCCCTGCCCCAGGTTCAGGATGCCGGCATAGCCCCAGCCCAGGGCGATGGCCACGCCCAGCATGCCGTACACCAGGTACTTGGCGATGCGGTTGAGCCAGAAGGGATCGAGCACCAGCGGAGCCAGGGCCACGAGCAGGAGGAAGGCGCCGTAGGCGGCGAAGGTCGCGCGCCGGTCGAAGGAGGCAGTCATGGTTCAGCGCCCTTTGAAAGAGAAAAGCCCCTGCGGCCGCACGACGATGAGCAGGATCACCAGGCCGAAGACCACGGCCCGTCCCACGATGTCGTTGGACAGCGTGGCGATCACGCCGTTGACCTCGCCCAGCACGACCGCGGTCACCACCGCGCCCAGCAGGCTGCCCAGGCCGCCCGCCACCACGACGAGGAAGCCGTCCACCACCAGGGTCGTGCCCATGTCGGGCGATACGGTCTTGAAGCCCGCCACCAGCACGCCCGCGACGCCCGCCAGGCCCGCGCCGAAGGCGAAGGTCCAGGCGTTGACGCGCTGCACGTCGATGCCGCACGCCGCGGCCATGCGCGGGTTGCGGATGATCGCGCGCACCTGCATGCCGACGGTGGTGCGGTAGAGGAGGAACCAGGTGCCGAGCGTGAGCACGGCGGTGCTCGCCACGATGAACGCGCGGTAGGCATTGATGGCCACCCCGCCGACCTGCACGACACCCTGCAGCATCTCCGGCACGGGCAGGTTCTGCAGCCCGGGCCCCAGGCCCTGCACGTGGATGCCAAAGAAGCTCAGCCCGCCCTCGAGCCGTACCGCCTGCTGCACCAGGATCGCCACGCCCCAGGTCGCCAGCAGCGTATCGGCCAGGCGTCCATAGAGCTTGCGGACCACGCAGCGCTCGATCAGCAGGCCGAGCAGCGCGGCGCTGGCGAAGGCCAGCGGAATCGAGGCGATCAGCCCCCATCCCAGCCAGATCTGCGCCAGTACCGCGGTGTAGGCGCCCACCATGATCATTTCGCCGTGGGCCATGTTGATCACGCCCATGGCGCCGTAGGTGATGACCAGCCCCAGCGCCACCAGCAGCAATATCGCGCCCACGCTCAGGCCGATGAAGAAGACATCCAGCATATGGTTCCCATGGAAGGAAGGCAGGCAGGCGCCGCCGCGCCGGGTGGCGCGGCCGCATGGCGCCCGGGAGCTCAGGACTTGACGTTCACCGCACCCTTGGTGGTGCACATCAGGTTCGTGTCGGTCTCGCCATAGGCGAAGTACGGCAGCGGCCGCACGGGCTTCGGCGCGGCATCCACCACCTTGCTCTGCCCGTCGGCCTGCCACTGGCCGATGCGCGGCGTGACCCAGGCATGCAGGCTCTCCGGATCGATCAGCACCTTGCCGCCCGGCGCGTCGTACGACTGGCCGCCGATGTGCGCGCGGATCGCGTCGGCCGTCGCGGACTTGCCGGCCTCCACCGCCTGCTTCCACAGGAACACCTGGAAGTACGCTGCCTCCAGCGAGTGGTAGGTGACGGCCTTCGGGTCGTTGACGAACTTGCGGTAGCGCTCCACGAAGGACTTGTTGGCCGGCGTGTCGATCGACATGAAATACGGCACCGACGTATAGCTGCCGGCGGCGTATTCGGCGCCCATCGCGGCGATCTCGATCTCGCCGGTCACGGTGGCGCAGATCGGCACGGCGGCCTGCGACATGCCCTGGTTCTTGTATTCGCGGTAGAAGGCGATGATCGAGTCGCCCACCACGTTGGACAGCACGGCGTCGGCCCCCGACTCCTTGATCTTGCGCACCATGCTGGCCCACTCGGAGTGGCCGAGCTCCAGGTACTCGTCGCCCACCCACTGCGCGCCCGCCTGCTCGATCAGCTTCTTGCTGACCTTGGCCATCTCGCGGGGATAGACGTAGTTGGAGCCGACGATGAAGATCTTCTTCTTGCCCAGCTTGTTGACCATCCACGGGATGTAGTTGCCCAGCTGCTGGTTGGCCACGGCACCGCTGTACACCACGTTCTTGGAGCACTCGAAACCTTCGTAGTGCGTCTGGTAGAACAGCATCGCATTGCGGCGCTCGAACACCGGCAGCACCGCCTTGCGGCTGGCGGAGGTGTGGCAGCCGAACACCGTCGATATGCGGTCGCGCACCACCAGCTTGGACGCCTTCTCGTTGAAGATCTTCGGGTCGGAAGCGCCGTCTTCCACCACCACCTCGACCTGGCGGCCCATCACGCCGCCCGCGGCGTTGATCTCGGCCACGGCCATCAGCACGCCATTGGCCAGCATCTTCTCCACGATGGAGAGGCCTCCGGTCTGGGAATACAGGGCACCGACCTTGATGGTCTCGGCAGCGTGGGCGGAGCGCATCCACGCAGGTGTCGCGAGGGCGGCCGCGGTGGCGGCGGAAGAAGCGAGGAGACGACGGCGTGTCGTGTTCGGCATGGCGGATCCTTGTTGACAGGGCGGCGCAGGCATGGAGCGCACCGCCGGATTGATGAACCGGGACGAAGCAGAACCAGCCGACAGCACTGTCGGGCGCAGGCAAAAAAAAACCTCCAGGCGCGGGATGACCGCTCCGGGAGGCTTCATTGCCTGGGCCTGGCAAGCGTTGACCGCTTGCCGGACCAACCGCGTCATGGCCTGTGAACAGGGGATGCCGCAGTCACCACACCGTCAACTCAAATTGCGATGCGGTGCCGTATTTATATCGGCTCATGCGGAAGATTTCAATAGAGATTCCATGTGGATGATCGAATTCGCGATGTCGTCCATCGGCACCCGCTTGGCCATGGCCTGCTCCCGGATCGTCTGGTAGGCCGCCGCTTCATCCAGTTGCCGGGTCACCATCAGGATGGTCTTGGCGCGGCTGATGGTCTGGTCGCTCAGGATCTTGCGGCGCAGCTTGCGGTTTTCCTTGGCCAGCGCCTGGCGCTCGGTCCAGAGGCTGCGCGCGGTCACCAGCGTGGCCAGCAGGCCCAGCGGCTTGATCGGCTTCTGCACCACCGCCAGGGCCCCGCTTTCCAGCACCATCTGCAGCGTGCCGGGATCCTCGTAGTTGACGATGGCGATCACCGTCGGCCGCGGCTGCGGCAGGGCCTTGAGGAATGCCGTCGTGGCCGCCCGCTCCTCGCCGTCGATCAGCAGGAACAGCACGTCGGTGTTGTTGGCAGGGGCGGTGGGCATCGGCCAGACCGAACTGACCAGGCAGCCGATGCGCCGCATGTGGCCGATCAGGGCCGCGCCTTCCTCGTCGGGCGGATGCACGACCACCACCTTCAGCTCGAGCAGTTCGCGCAACTTGGCAACAGACATCCTGCCTCCTGCTGTCAGGCCAGTCTCCGCTCAAGCGGATCGAGCCGGTTGTCAATCATGTAGGGGTCGGGCTTGACCTGCAAGCCGGGGTCGTCCACCACCTGGAACAGTCCTTGGGCATCGACGCGCGCCACGCGCGGCCAGAGGTAGGTATGGTGGTTGTCGCCATCGATGCGGACCGCGCCCTGCGGTGCGTCGAATGCGTGCTGGTGCAGGTGGGGCAGCAGCTGGTTCATGCGGTCGCCGCCCGAACGGGCCAGCGACTGCGCATACAGGTACACCTGGAAGTACGCCGCCTCCGTGCATGCCGTGATCGGCATGTCTGCCCCGTAGCGCGCGCGGTAGGCCTCCACGAAGCGCAGGTTGGCCTCCGACTGCAGGGTCGAGAAGTACGGCGCCGCGGTGATGCAGCCCTCGGCCACGCCGGGCGCCATCTGCGCCACCTCGGCCTCCTGGGTCGACTGGCTGGCGATAGGGTGGATGCGCGTGTCGAAGCCGGCATCCCGGTAGGCCTCGTAGAAGCGGGCGATGCCGTCGCCCACTACGGTGGAATAGACCACGTCGGGCCGGGCGGCCTGGATGCGCCGCAGCACCTTCCCCATGTCGATGTCCGCCACCCGCAGCGGAACGTACATCTCGTCGAGCACCTTGCCGCCCGACTGCCTGAAGAGGTCCGCGATGATGCGGTTGGACTCATAGGGATAGACATAGTCGGAACCCACCAGGAACACCCGCTTGCCATAGTGGCGCGCGAGGTACCGCACCAGCTGTACCGAGTTCTGGTTGGGCGCGGCGCCGGTATAGACGCAGTGCGGCGAGTACTCGAAGCCTTCGTAGAGCGTCGGGTAGAACAGCAGCGCGCGGTGCGCCTCCACCACCGGCAGCATCGCCTTGCGGGTGCTGGACATGTACCCGCCGAAGATCACGGTCACGCCGTCCACGTCGCACAGGCGCTCGGCCAGCTCGCGGTAGCGCCGCGGCTGCGAGCCCGGGTCGTGGACGATGGGCTCGATGCTGCGCCCCAGCACCCCGCCCGCCGCATTGATCTGGTCGATCGCCAGCAGCGTGGCCGCCCGCTGCGTCCGCTCGACCGCGGCGGTGACGCCCGTGGTGGAGAAAAGCACCCCCACCCGCCAGTGGGCCGATTGTCCTTTTGGCATACGCCCTGCCCTCCAAAAAAAAAGCTCCCACCGACCTGGAAGATCGGTGGGAGCTTCACTGCTCCATTGTTCGGGTGCGCCGGATGGAAGGCCGGCGCATTGCATGCACTCTACCAGCATGGCGCCGCCGGATGAACTCCCTGCGGCCAGTCAGACGTCCGGCGTCCTACGCAACCTCGGGAAGTCCGATGACATATTTTCCAAAAAACAACAAATAGAAATCGCAAAAATATCTTTTTCAGTGGCAAAAATGCATCAAGAAGTACAATTTGTTTGCAGTTGATTCATTCTTTTCTGCTGAAAATAAAAGAATAATCATAAATACGATTATTCACCCCATTTTCGGGAGATTCAGGATTTCCTGGCTCGCAGACCATCTTGATCACCAGAACAACCACTTTCCCTCCGGCGGAGCGGCCGAAGACAGCGCCGCGTCCCGGAGCACGTTCTGTACGCAGAATCTCCTTTGCCACACTGGCGCTCACCCTGGGCCAGGGCATGCCCCTCCAGGCCCAGGAGGCCACGGAAAACAATATCTCCCTCAGCGGCTTCGGCACCGTGGGCGTGGTCCACAAAAGCGGTGCCCCGCATTGGGGTCTGATCCGCAGCACCGCGCAGAAAGGCGCTGCGGCAGACTTCAGCGCCACGACGGATTCCAGGCTCGGCGCGCAAATCGACTGGAGCCACAGCAGCGGCTGGGAGGCCGCCGCGCAGGGCGTCCTGTTGCCCAGGGCCAAGGGTGCGTTCTCCGGCGAAGCGATCGAACAGGCCTATGTCGGCTACCGGCCTTGGGCGAATACCCGCCTCCGCATGGGCCGGGTCAGCCCGGACGTGTTCCTGTATTCCGACAGCCGCAATGTCGGCTATGCATTCACCTGGGCGCGCCCGCCCGCCGATTTCTATGCCTTCGCGCCGGTCGTGGCCATCGATGGCCTGGACGTGGAGCAGCGATGGGATACGGGCGGTTCGTCGTGGCGCCTGCGTGCCACCACCGGCACGATAAGTACCAATACCACCGACGGCGGCCGGTCCCACCGGCCGGCGAAAGCGGATGGCATCCTGGCGCTCGGGCTGTCGCGGGAAGCGGGCGGGCTGCTGCTGAAACTCAGCTACATGCACGCCCGGGTGGACCTGGACCAGGGCCCGGAATACGAGGCGCTGCGCCAGGGCATCGACAGCCTCCGGCAGTCCCCCCTGCCCGGAGTGCGGCAAGCGGTCACACCGCTCGGCGACAGGCTCTGGGCCGGCGGCGCAACCAGCTACCTGGCGCTCGCAGCCCAATATGACAGTGGCCCCTGGACCTTCGTGGCGGAAGGCAGCCGGCTGAACATTCCCGGGAGCACGCTGGATGCCTACCGGGCCTACGCCAGCGCCGCCTGGCGCAGGGACACGGTTACCTATTACGCCCTCGCCAGCCGGGTGAAGCCGCAGGAGGCGGCCCTGGCCACTCCCGACGTGGCCTCTTCGCTGGCGCCCGTGGCGGGCCCCGCGGCGGCCCGGCAGGCCCAGATGCTGGCAGGTTACGCCACCTACGCGGCCAACCAGTTCCGCTTCGACCAGAGCACGTTCGGCGTGGGTCTTCGATGGGATTTCGCATCGAATGCCGCGCTCAAGTTCCAGGTCGACCGGTTCCACGTCCGGCAGAACGGCGCGGCAGGCTGGCGCAACCACGACGGGCAGGCCGCCAAAGGCACCCTGGTCTCCCTGCTGGTCGATTTCGTATGGGGCCAGTGATGCCACGCGCACTCCCGAACCTCCCGCGCATGCTGGCCGCCATCGCGCTGGCGGTCCATGCGCTGCATTTCACCGTGGCTTCCGCCCCCATCTACGTGGTGGTGTCCGCGCAGAGTCCGCTGCAGTCCGTGAACCAGAACGAGCTGGTGGCCATCTATACCGGCAGGACCCGCGCCTTCCCCGACGGCAGCGCTGCCACCCCGCTCGACCAGAAACGCGACGGTCCGGCGCGCGCCGAGTTCTACCAACTGCTGACCGGCATGGACATCGCCCGCATCAACAGCTACTGGGCCCGCCTGCATTTCACCGGCCAGGTGCGGCCGCCGCAGACCGCCGAGGACGACACGGCCATGCTGCAGCGCCTGCGCAATGATCCCTCGGCCATCGGCTACATCACCCGTCCCCCGCAGGACAGCTCGGTGCGGGTGGTGATGCACCTTCCGTGATGCTGCACGTGCCTTCCCACCACCGCCCCGCTCCCCATGCGCAGTAAAAGCCTCCATCGCCGCTTCCAGTGGGCGGTCGTGAGCGTCGCGGGCGTGATGGCGATCCTCGTGGCCATCGTCCTGTACCTCAGCGCCAAGTCGCACTACCTGGAAAACTCCGAAGCCTCCGCGCGCGCCATCGCCGCGGCCGTGCAGCAGACGGTGGCGGTCGGGGTGTATGCGCGGGACGAGGTCTTGCTCAAGGAACTGCTGGACGGCCTGGCCCACCACCCTGCGGTCGCCCGCGTGGGCGTCCGCGATGCCGCCGGCGTCACGATGGCGGCGAAGGCCAACCCGGATGCCGGCCTGGATGCCACCGACGGAAATGCCCCGGCGAAGCCCACCTTCCAGTCGCCCCTGGTGTCGCCCTTCAGGCTCGAAGGGCACATCGGCGATCTGCAGGTCTGGCTGAACTACCAGCGGATGAACGCCGAGGCAGGCTGGCAGGCGGCCCAGCTGGTCGTGGCGATCACCGTGCTGCTGGCCGGCGTGCTCGGCGTATTCAGCATGCTGGCCCGGCGCATGCTGTCCCAGCCCATGCACCGGCTGGCGGCGGAGCTGGCCATGATCATGCCCGGCACGGCGCGCCGCATATCGATCAACCCGCGCCATGCCGTCGATGAAGTGGGCATCGTCACCACCGCGGTCAACCGCCTGCTGGAACTGCAGCAGGACGCACTCGAGCGAGAACGCGGCATGCGCGAGGAAATCTCCGCGCTGGAGGCACGCTACCGGGGCATCTTCGACTCGACCAGCGCGGGCATTTTCATCCTCTCGCCGGCGGGGCAGCTGCTGCACGCCAACCCGGCGTTCGAGCGGTTGCTCCACCTGCAGGCCGGCCAGGAGATCAACGCCCATGCCGGGGACTTCATCCCGACCTTCTTCGTCCGCTCGGCCCAGTTGCTGCAGCTGATCGAACGCGCCCGCACCTCCCTGGAGCCGGAAGCCGAAGACCTCGAACTGATCCGCCCGGACGGCACGAAGGTATGGGTCCACTGCATGGTGTCGTGCATGGAAAGCGCCGGTGCCCCGGAGCAGTACGTCGAGGGCGTGCTCTACGACATCACCCGGCGCAAGAACCAGGAGAGCGCCGCGCGCTACCGCGCGGAGCACGATGCGCTGACGGGGCTCAAGAGCCGCTCCTACATCGAAGCCCTGCTCGGACAGCACATCCATGCCATCCACCCGGGCCATGACCCGGGCGACGTCACGCTGATGTTCATCGATCTCGACGGGTTCAAGTCCGTCAACGACCGCTGGGGGCACGCCGCCGGGGACGCGGTGCTGGTCGAGGCCGCCCAGCGGCTGCGCATGCTCTTCCAGCGCAACTGCGACGTCATCGGCCGGCTGGGAGGCGACGAACTCGTGGTGATCATCGCGGGCGTGGACGCACTCCACCCCAGCGTGTCGGACCTGGCGCAGCAGCTGATCGACAGCTTCAAGGCGCCGTTCGTGCTGCCCAACGGGGAATCGGCCCGGGTCGGCGCGAGCGTCGGCGTGGCCAGCTACCCGGCACACGCCACCAGCGTCAAGACGCTGATCCATGCCGCCGATGCGGCGATGTATGCCGTCAAGCAGGCAGGCAAAGGCGGGATCGCCATCGCCGAAACCGGCATCACCAGCCAGGACGAAGACGCCGCAGCATCCCGGAAAGAGGCCGGCCTTCCGGCCGCCGTGGCACCACAGCAGCGGGATGCCCTGACCGGCCTGGTGGATCGCCGGCACCTGCTCGAGCAATTGGCATCGGAGCGGGGCCCGATGGCAGGCGGCGAGGGACCGACGGGCGTCATCTGCCTGGACATCGACCAGTTCAAGCTGCTCAACGTGGCCCATGGCACCCAGGTCGGCGACGAAGTGCTCTGCGAAACCGCACGGCGGCTGAAACGCGTCCTGCGGCGTGGAGACACGCTGGCACGCACCGGAAGCGACGAATTCGTCGTGTTGCTGCGCACGGAAGGCCGCATCGACCACGACGTCCGCCACCTGGTGGAAGGTGTCGCCGCCAAGCTGCTCCACAGCCTGGCCGCGCCGTTCAACGCGGGCCAGGGCTCCCTGAGCATCCGCGCGAGCGCGGGCATCAGCCTGATCCATGCCCATACGGCCAGCGGCCTCGACGCCCTGCGCGAAGCGCAACTCGCCCTGCGCCGGTCCAAGACGCAGGGCGGCAACCATCCCGTTTTCTTCGAGGAGAACATGCTGGCGGGCTTCCACGAACGCCTGGCGCTGGAGCAGGATCTGCATGCGGCCATCGGCTCGGAGCAACTGTTCCTGCAGATCCAGCCCCAGCACGATGCCCGCAACCAGCTGACGGGGGGCGAGGCGCTGCTGCGGTGGCGGCATCCCGAGCGCGGCATGGTGCCGCCGGACCAGTTCATCGCCCTGGCGGAGGCCTCCGGCCTCATCATCGAGCTGGGCACCTGGGTGCTGAAGACCGGCTGCAGGATCCTCGCCGACCTCCACCGGGAAGATCCCTCGCTGACCCTGGCCATCAACATCAGTCCGGCGCAGTTCAAGCATCCGGGCTTCGTCGATGAGGTCCGCCACGCATTGGCGGCGACCGGTGCCTGCGCGTCCGGACTGATCCTGGAGATCACGGAAGGCCTGCTGATCACCGATGTGAACCATGCGGCGGAACGCCTCGCGGAACTGGTCGAACTGGGAGTGCGGTTCTCGATCGACGATTTCGGCACGGGCTTCTCGAGCCTCGCCTACCTGCGGCAGCTGCCGCTCTACGAGATCAAGATCGACCGCAGCTTCATCAACGGCCTGCCCGGCGACACGGCCAGCGTCGGCATCGTCTGCTCGATCCTGTCGATGGGCTCCCACCTCGGGCTGCACGTGGTGGCCGAAGGCGTCGAGACGCAGGAGCAATCCGACTTCCTGCAGGCCAACCGCTGCCCGTCCCAGCAGGGCTGGCTGCATGGCCGGCCGATGCCGGAGGAAACGTTCCTGGAGAGCGTGCGGGCCCGGAAGATGGCGGGGAGGCCGCCGGAGGCAGCCGTCCCGCTGATTGCCGCGCCACAGCTTGCAGGGTAGCCATCGGCTGGCCCGAAGTCGCGCAGCGGTGACCCGTCCTGATCTAGGTTGACACCTGGATCACTGAACAGACCGGCATTGGCCGACCAGAGACGCCCGGTGCACAGCATCGGGCGTTTGCATTTTCAACGACAGATGAGGCCGTTGGTTGTTGTAGATGGGAACTGACTGGCTCACCATGCGCCGGGCCTGCGCCAGGTCGGCAGGTCTGTGCAGCAGGAACGCGCCTTTGGGCTTCCCCCAGTTTCCCAGACGCTTTGCCTAGCCCTTCAAGCACTGTCGTTCCTCGAATTGAACCGGGCTGAGATAGTTCAATTTTGAGTGCTTCCTGAGCGGGTTGTAGAACCGCTCGATGTAATCGAACACGTCGGCTCTGGCCTGCTGCCTGGTACGGTAGATCGTTCGAGCGCAGCGCTCGGTTTTCAGCATCGAGAAGAAGCTTTCCATTGCCGCGTTGTCCCAGCATTCACCACGCCGACTCATGCTGCAGGTGATGTTCTGGCTCTTGAGCAACCGCTGGAACTCGTCGCTGGTGTATTAGCTGCCTTGATCGGAGTGATGCATCAGCGCAGCGGGCTTGCCACGGCGCCACAGGGCCATAAGCAACGCATCGCTCACCATCCTGGCCTGCATGCTATCGCTCATCGACCAGCCAACGATTCGCCTTGAATACAAGTCCATCACGGCAGCGGCGTAGAGCCAGCCCTCGGCCGTCCAGATGTAGGTGAAGTCGGCGACCCATTTCCGGTTGGGCTCCAGCGCCTCGAATTCACGCTGCAGATGGCTGGGCGCGATGTGGCTCTCCAGCCTGCTCGCGCCATCTCCGGGAAGCCGGCGGCGCTTTCGCCTGGCCTGCAGATCGGCCAGCCTCATCAGGCGTGCCACGCGATGGATGCCGCATGTCTCTCGGCAGCCCTCAAGTCGTGCCATACCCGCGGGCTGCCGTAGGTGCGATCGCTGAGTTCGAAGCTCTCTCGAATGCTGCGCGTGAGCCTCGCATCGGTCTGGCTGCGCTCGCTGGCAGGCCTGCCGAACCACTCATAGAACCCGCTGGCAGACACGTTCATTGCCCGGCACATGGCTCGCGTCGGCCACACATCACGATGGCGAGCGATGAAGGCATACTTCACTGCGGGACCCTTGCAAAGTAGCCGAGCGTTTTTTTAGGATGTCGCGCTCCGTGCTGACCCGGCGCAACTCTCGTTGCAGCCGCTCTACCTCCGATGCCGATTCGCTGCGCAAAGGTCTATTGGCCCGCATATCCATAACACCCCCTAGCTCCTGGCTGATCCACCGCCGCAGCACGCTCTGGTCAATACCGAAGTCCCTCGCAATGTATGTGACCATCGCCCCAGGCTGCTTGGCAAGATTCACTGCCTCTCGCTTGAACTCGTCCGTAAACGCTCTTCTCGTCCTTGGCATGTTTGCCCCATCACCACATCATGTCATTTGATGTGTCCGGGAAACTGGGGGAAGCCCAGCCCGGCACTACGGACGGAGATGAGGTCTCATGCGAGGCTTCTCCGAAAAACGTCGAATCGGACGGCTTCAAGGAGCGCTGAGGCATCTGGCAGCTGCTTGGCAGTTTCCTCAAACAAAAGCAGCTCGTTGCGGGTTCCCTCCGCACTAATGATGCCGCCAACGATCTGAATGGCGCGCTCCTGATGGTTTGTTCTCAGCCACTGCATCAATTCTTTGACCAACGCGCCTCGCCCCATCCCTCGGCGTACCGAATTTTCAAGCCAGCGGTGGAGACTGACTATCACCCCGGGCTCAGGCTTAAGCGTCTTATCCAAGGCGGAAAGATCAACAGGATCACCCGTCAGGAAGGAAGAGCGATTGGGCATTGCTCCCAAGCGTGGCTCGAGATGTTGGCGCCTGAAGTCGGCCCAGCCATTCTTCTCGCACGTGGCCGAGAGGATGACGATGTCCCCGTCAGACAGATGCTGCATGACTGGGACCAAGTTGCGAAGCTGGTCCACAGTCTCCAGGGGCCGCCGTCCGTTTGAGGTCATGGTCGCCGTCACAGCGAGGTACTTGAGCAGCGTGCCAGGGTTAGGTGCTCCAGCGATGGCTTCCTGCACCAACGCAGCCGCCGCGGGTCCGACCGTAAGAAGGGCCACCTGAACCATCTCGGGGATGGTCTTTAACCTTGCCCACCTGGCGCTTAGCATCGCCACACGTCGTGCTGGATCGACGAAGATCATCGCAGATGCGACTTCGTGGCCAAGGTCTGCTCCTTCGCCATCCGGCTTCGCTGCCAGTTGGTCTAGTGCGGACTCAAGTGCTTCGGTCATCAGGCTCGACCAGATATGAAGTCCGGCGCTGATCCAGCGGTCGGGATCTTCCTTGATCTTGAGCAGCAAATGTGGCGTGATCGAGTAGTCCCGCCGCCGAGCCCTGGCCCGAAGGGCCCGTTCAAAGAGGAGACTGCCCTCGGGGATGCTCCTCAAGGCCGGCAGGTCGGTAGGTGCGGCGGACCGATCCCAGAACGAGAACGCCTGCCTCCGGACGTTTTCGGCCTCATGTTCGGCAAGGGCGATATTCAAAAGCCGATCCTTCGAGGCAGAAGACATCTGTCTGGCAGGGCTGCTCGAACGCCCTTGCCAGTCCGACAGCAGGTGGTCAATAAAAATATCCGAGGCCCGGGAGGCCGCGTAGCGCGCGACGTGCTCCACGGCTTGGGGGTGGTCGACCGTTCGCAGCATGTAGGTGATAGGCCAGGCCAGTCTCGCAGATGTCGTAGCTCTAGCAATGAAATGGCTCACCGCGTCATAGGGTGGGTAATGCCTGAACTCCCACGACACCCCCTCCGACGCCACACGATTGATCGGCTGGCCTATGGTTGAGTCCGGGTCGTCGGGGATGGTCTCCCACGCGTCAAGGATGGGGTCGAGAGTTGCCGCAGCCTCGTCTCCGCAACAACGTGCAGCCGCAAACAGGTAGGACCGAAGGTCCCGTTCATTCTCAGTGTCCCGCTCCCAGCACGCACGTATGGCTGGTGCCAGCTTCGCGGCTCCAACATATCCGGCAAGCCTCAACGCACCCGTCCTTACGCCGTGGTGCCGGAACTGGTCGAGGTCAAGACGCTGCAGGTTCTCGCCGATGGCGTCGACCAGACTATCGCCGTACGTCCTAGTGACCAGGGACAGCAAGCTGTGCTTGCCGGCAACGGTCATGCCAAGGTCGAAACGTGAAAGAAACGCGAACCCGGATCGGAGATCACCGTTTCGAAACGCGGCAACCCACAGAGGGTCCCACCAAAGGGAATCATCTCGGGGAAACTGCTCGGCCAAGCGCAAAACGTGGAGCGAAGTGGTCTCCGCGAGGACAGACGCCACTGCGTACCTTCGACTGGCCTGCAATTTATCTGCCGTCTCGGGTCGAAGCAGCCAGCCCTCGAGCGCTTGCGCGGCCACGTCGGCGTACGGACTATCTTGTTCCGAAGCGAGCTTCAACGCATGAGCGGCCACTACCGGGCTGGCGACGGTCAGCGTGAGCAATGCCTGTTCAGGTAGATTCACCTGCACCGCCGCTCCTGCGACCAGCTCGGCGAAGAATGGATCAGCCACATACTCCGGCGGCTGGCCTCCTAGGACTTCAGCCACAGCCCCGCTCGCCAGCGCGTGCATGACACGGTCATGCCTGAACGCGATCACCTCACCCTTCTCGGAGCAAGACAGCCGGATGACGCTCCCTTCGCGGAAGACGCATCGCAGCGTGTGGATAACCTCTTTTTCCTGGATCCAGGTCCTGATCTCATCCCAATTGGGGGACAGATTTCGCCGCTCCAGCCCGTGTCGCAGCAGGCGATGCACGGCATCAACGGTTTCGGTGGGTGTCACCTGAGACTCGATGGACACGACACGAAGGCGCTCATCGACGTAGGACCGAATGACGCCTGTAGCCATAGCCTCGGACTGGAGGTCATGCAGACCGATTAGAAGGGGATCGCATCCCAACCTTGAAGCAACGGTTGCCGCACCGCCTTCGTCCATCGGTACGCCTAGCGCCGTCGCGCGGGTCATGATGGCTCGGACGGCCTCCGACTGGCTGTACCTGTCGATCCGGAGGACCTCCACGACTTTGAATGCCGATTTCTGGTCTTCAATCGCATCGATATGTCGAGGCCAGATCGGGCAGACTACGCGCCATCCTCGGCCGCCGGAGCCTGCGCCAGATGACGCAGTGACCCACGCGAGGATCTTGTTTAAGAGCCGACCTGGGCTCGGCGAGCGATTAACGTCTTCGAGCAGGACAAACATGGGCGCATCGACCGTGCACAATGACACCGCCTTCGCGCCGGCAGCCGGTTCGAGGCCAGGCTCCTGACGACGAAGCTCCCTGTCGAGCGCCTCTTCAAACGTGGGCGCCGCGTCGAGATACTCCGCCGGAACAACGATTGCCGGCAATCCACCCTCGATGCGTGAACTCAGGACCGCTGCGCACGCCGTGGATTTCCCCATCCCGGAGTCTCCGACGACAAGGCTGTCGGCGCGGCCGAGAACGAAGTTGTCGCGGTGGATGGCATCCTCCACCAATGCATGCGGGATATGATCTCGAAAGCTACGCCGCCCCATATCCAGCAGAAGCTCAAGTGACAAAAGTTCAACCGGTGCGCCAAGCTGAGACCTTCGAATGAGCTGGCCCTTCGGGTCAGTGTCGAGGAAGTGTGCGATTCGGGAGACAGACCAGACGTCCAGGTCGACCTTCGCAGCTCCCGCCATCGTCTTGGCCGCGACCAGCAGCTCAAGGGATACCTCGAGGTTGGTCGTGAGGGCAAAGGTCACTTCTAGGCCGGGCGTGGCCTTGCGCAACTCCTCGATTTCCTCGATGCCTTTGACAAGGTCACCCGCTGACTTCGTCGGCTTTCCGCCAGGCTTCCTTACCTTCACGGTTGATGGATTGTGAAGCCACTTTCCTGTCAGGTCATGCTGTTCCGTGGTATGCGCTGCACAGACTAGCCGCGGCTGGCCATTCGGCTGATTCAACCATCCGATGTTGTCGAAGGGTGCCTTCACGGTCTTGCCGCCTGGCTGAACTCCAGGATGGGAGATGCTCCGGTAAAGGGAAGGATCGCTCTCCCGCAGAACGGCAGCCGCGATGCGTTCGAACGCGGCGGCATCCGTCATCGCCGCGAGACGCCTGACGGTCTCAGTGCTTGAGGTCATTCGGTCCCAGGTCCCTTCGTGCTGTCGCCTTGTACTCTTGTTAGGGCTAGGGGCTTCGGCTTCAGTGACTCCGACCGAGCTGCCCCATGTCGTTAGATTACCAGTGACAGTCTCTGCTAAGTACATCCGTGTAGGAACTCCTGAGCCACAGGATGAGGCGACCACCATGACCTACCCCCACATGCACCGAATGTATAGCGGCGCGGTGCGTGGCCCTTGACCGCGTCTTCTAGTGTTGAGACGCCGCCAAGCAGTCGCTGGTGAACTTCAGTAATCAGACTGAAGCCGCCACGTTGGAGATGGGTTCTGCAGCGATTGCGGCCCGTGGTGCGCCGCTCGATGAACGCCCGGTATTGAATTGCCCAGCAGACGGTCGCGCCGCGCGCAGCCTTTTTAGACTGTGCGGTTCATTGAGCGCAGGCATAGTGCCCTCCAATAAAACGCGTGCAGAATGGGCCTACTAGAAGTTCAGAGAGGGGTCCGCTTGCACACTTACCACAATCCTGACCGCTTCATGTCGGACCTCCGACAGATCCTGTCCCAAGGTCGGAAGCGCATTGGCCTGCTGGTCGGTGCTGGAGCACCAATGTCGCTCCGAATAAATGACACAGGAACGCTGGTATCAGAAGGCGGACACTCATTGATGCCGGGTGTGGAGGCACTGACCAGCCAGGCGATTGAAGCGTTGGCCGGACAGCAGAAGGCTGCCGCGGAGGCGATTCGTGCAGAACTTGGTGCTACCGCAAACATTGAATCGATACTCACTCGCATTCGACTCTTGCAGCAGGCGCTCGGGCCCGCTCAGGTTCATGGACTTGACTCCGAAGGATACAAGGCCCTCGGTGCAGAGGTGTGCAAGAAGATTGGCGAGGTGGTGGGTGTCCCCCTGCCCAAGGAACGGAACGCATACACGGAGCTAGTGTCCTGGGTCAGCGGAACGCTTCGGGCGCATGCCGTCGAAATCTTCACGACCAATTACGACTTATTGTTCGAAGAGGCTTTCGAGCGATCCCGTGCCTCGTATTTCGATGGCTTCACTGGAGGACATCTGCCCTTCTTTGATCCCGTTAGCGTCGCCAGCGACGATCTACCACCAAGGTGGTCTCGCCTGTGGAAGCTGCACGGCTCCTTAGGCTGGGCTCTAGAAGGCGACTCCGTTGTTCGCGGCCGCGGGCGGGCTGCATCCCAACTCGTCTATCCCGACCATCTGAAGTATGAGCTGACCCAGAAGCAACCATACTCGGCCCTGTTCGAGCGGCTGCGCCAGTTTCTTCTGACCCCGGACAGCATCTTGCTCACCTCTGGCTTCTCGTTCCGTGACGCACACATCTGCGCCGTGTTGGACGAAGCACTTGCCATGAATGCAAACGCCTCGGTGATGGCCTTTCAGTATATGCATCTGGCGTCTGAAGAGCCAGCCTGCAAATTGGCATACGAACGTCCCAATCTGTCGGTTTATGCGTCCGACGGGGCAGTGATCGGAGGTGTCAAAGGAACATGGCGACCCGGAGACCCCCCAAAGAACTGGGAAGATATCCGTGCGACCTTCTGGGGTGCACGATGGCAAGGGGGGCCGAGCGAGTTCCTGCTGGGAGACTTTGCGCTGCTCACTCGCTTCTGCGCTCTTGCACAAGCAACCGACTTGAGTGCACGAGCCATGACACCCGATGCCGCCGTCGCAGCACTGGGAGGTGGCGCACCCGCTGCCGTCGCAGTTGCTCTAGCGACTGCGGGGGAGACTAACTTGTGAGCGCCAAAGATCCTACCTTCCTTGGCTTGGTGACTTCAGTTTCGGGTCCCACCGTAACTGTGTCCCTGGCCGAGTCCCTAGCTTCAGGCATCGCGATGATCGAAGGGCACATGTACCGCGTTGCTCAGGTTGGGGGCTTCGTGCGTATACCTCAGGGTTACCAAGACCTATTCGGAATCGTGAGCGAGGTCGGTGCATCGGCAGACTCCAAAGCAGGGAGCGGTGGACGCTGGATGACCGTGGAACTCGCAGGAGAAGCCCTCGGTCAGCGCTTTGAGCGCGGCCTTAGCCAACTGCCATCCATCAACGACGCAGTGCACATCGTTAGTGAAGGAGACCTCAAGCGCATCTATGGGAGCGAAGGCCTGGACCAGATCGCGATCGGCACTCTATCCAGTTCCGAGAGTATCACCGTCAAACTCTCTCTGGACGCACTGGTCACTCGGCACTCCGCTGTCTTGGGATCAACAGGCTCAGGCAAGTCGACAACCGTCGCCAGTCTGTTGCGGTCAATTGTTCGACCAAATCAAGAAAGCGGTGCACCAGCGTCTCGGATACTTCTTCTCGATTTGCACGGGGAATACACTCATGCCCTGGCGGACTTTGCCCGTGTGTACAGCGCTACGCCACAACCCGGTGAACGCCCGCTGTTCGTACCCTACTGGGCGCTTCAAGCGAAAGACCTCCTCGACTTCGTTGCAGGAGGCCTGACTGAGAACCAAGAGATTGCATTCTCCGACAAGATCCAGGAAATGAAGACTTCGGTGCTGGCGGCGGCCAACTTCGCAGGATTGGATCCACAGTCGCTCACAGTCGATAGCCCGGTACCGTTCAGCCTCAAACAGTGCTGGTACGACCTCATCGACTTCGAGATGCGGACCTTCAACGGACCACAGCGAGACCAGCCTGCACTGGAGCAGGCGGGTGACCCTGTGTCTCTCACGCCTCCCAAGTACGCCCCTGCGGCACTGGGCTCTGCTGGACCATTCTTGAATACGCAAGCAAGGGGCATTCGCCGACAGCTAAATCTGATGCGTTCTCGGCTGCTCGACCATCGATTCGACTTCATCCTTCATCCCGGCCCGTGGGAACCTGCGCTGAATGGAACCGCTCAACTTGACTTGGACAAACTCCTGGACGACTGGTTGGGACACGAGAAGCCGGTCACAATCCTGGACCTTTCGGGCGTACCAAGCTCCGTGTTGACAACACTTGTAGGCTCAATCTTGCGGATCGTTTACGAGGCACTCTACTGGAGCCGCGAGAAAACCGAAGGGGGAATACACCGCCCGCTGCTGGTCGTGATGGAAGAGGCACACCGTTACCTATCCGGCGCGAAGGAAGATGGCCCGGCTGCTGACATAGTTAAGCGCATCGCCAAGGAAGGCCGCAAGTACGGGATTGGCGCGATGGTGGTTTCACAGCGCCCCGCCGAGGTCGATGAGACCATCCTGTCACAGTGCGGCACTATCTTGGCCTTGCGGCTGTCGAACCCAGAAGACCGCGCCCGTGTGAAAGGAGCACTTCCCGATAACCTCGGTGGGCTAGTGGACCTACTGCCGGTGTTAAGAACGGGGGAAGCCATCGTCGCCGGAGAGGCCGCCAGACTTCCGGTGCGATGCCGCGTCACGTTGCCCGCACTTGAGCATCGCCCAAAGAGTTCTGACCCCAAGGTCTCCGAAGCCTGGGCTACCAAGCGGATAGCGGAAGGGTATGACCGAGTCGTGGCCTCGTGGCGAGCTCAGAGGACGTTTGCAGTCACGCAAGAACTTGGCATCGTGCGAGTTCCAGTCGAAGACACACCAGAACCACAGGGAGATAAACAATGAACCGAGAACCAGTAGCCTCCTCCAACATTGCCGCTATCGGGTACGACGAACCGTCTCAGACTTTGGAGGTGGAGTTCACGAGCGGTGCCATCTACCAGTATTACAACGTGACGCAGACGCTTTTTGAGCAACTCATTCAGGCAGGCTCCAAGGGGCAGTTCTTGGCCTATCAAATCAAGAATTCTTACCCGTACTCCCGCATCGGTTGAGAGGAATCTGCATTGAATGCCCTGGCGGCATCGCTTTACGCACGGGCCATGTTGATACGTCCGCTGCTCAGGATGCCTTAGCCCCGGTTGGGTACCGTATCGCCTGTTTCCCGACGTGTGTTTCAGACTGGCTCAGGGCGCCAAAGGAAATTTAACGATCTTTAATTCCAAGAAGACCTGCATAAAATCATTTGCCCTCAATGCAAAAAGGCTTTCAAAATCGATGAGGCGGGCTACGCGGATATTCAGAAGCAAGTCCGCGACTGAAGTTGCCCCGGTTTGACGGACACCTTACGCTGTAGAGCAAGGAGTTCAAAATGGGCAATACAAGGCCGCCGTATCCGGCGGAGTTCCGAGAGCAGATGGTGGAGCTGGTGCGATCGGGCAGGACACCAGCAGAATTGGCGCGCGAGTTCGGGGTAACCGCGCAAACCATCGCCAACTGGGTTGGCGCCACTGGGGGCCAAGCGTCGCGGAGCCAGGCGGCAGGTGCGCTCTCCGAGAGCGAACGCGAGGAGCCGGCAAGGCTGCGCCGGCAGTTGCGGCAAGTGCAGATGGAGCGCGACATCCTGGCAAAGGCTACGGCCTGGTTCGCCGCCAAGAGCGACAAGACGTTCACACCGTCTTCGAACTCATGGACGCGAACCTGGCCGACTTCCCCGTTCGAACGATGTGCCGGGTGCTGGGCATGTCCCACAGCGGTTTTTACCACTGACGGTACCGAATGCCAAGCCAGCGCGGTGGACGACCTGGTGGTCACCGAGCGGATCAGGCAGGTGCATGTGGGTTTCCCGTGAGAACTACGGCCGGCCACGGATGCGGGCCGAGTTGGCTGCGCCAGGGTGTCATCCACCACTCGGACCAGGGCAGTCTGGGCTTCCTCGGCATTCATGCCGCCGTACCTGGCTCGCCACTTGTAGAACGTGGGCTCGCTGGACCCGCCCTGCCGGCAGACCTCCTTGACCGCGAAGCCCGCTTCGGCCTGCTTCAGGAAACCAATGATCTACTGCTCCGTGAATCGACTCTTCCTCATGTCCGTCATTCTCCAAGTTGACGGTCCTCATTTCCATTCGGCTGGTGCGGCTATCGGGGAGCACGTCATGGGAGCTCCAGAGCCGTACTTGACAAAGAAGTCTAAGCACATTTGTCGCGATTTTGCGAGCGCGACGTGAGATAGCCCCCTGATTCCCCGGCCCCGTCCTGTCGCTTATCTTTGGAGATAGGAACAGGACTGTGCATATGACTAGACATACGGAGTCAGTAGAGGTAGTGGTGAAGGACCAGCGCCGCAGGCGCTGGTCCCTCGCAGAGAAGGCGGCCCTGGTGCGCCGCACCTATGAACCAGGCATGAGTGTGTCGCTGGTGGCTCGCCAGGAAGGCGTCTCGGCGGGGCTGCTGTTCCAGTGGCGCAAGCTCGAACGCCAGGGGGCCTTGACCGCTGTGTCTGCTGGCGAAGCCGGGGTGCCGGCATCCGAGCTGGCTGCTGCTCGTGCGGAAATCGCCAAGCTCCAGCGCGTGCTCGGTAAGAAGACCCTGGAGAACGAAGTCCTCAAGGAAGCCGTGGAGTACGCAGCCGAAAAAAAGTGGATTGCGCGCTCGCCCTTGTTGCCCGGGGACGACCAGTGAAGACGGTCTGCCGGACGATGGGGCTGGCGCGCTCGCACGTGCGCGACCTGCTCGGGCGCGATGAAGACTGGCGCGATGGCCGCAGGCACCGCACGCCTACGGACGATGCCGCGCTGCTTGGTGAACTGCGCCAGAAGATTGCGCAGTTGCCCAGCTATGGCTATCGACGCGCTTGTGCCTTGGTCAACCGCCAGCGCGCGGCTCAGGGTGGTCCCAGGGTCAATGCCAAGCGCGTCTATCGCGTGATGGCAGCAGCCGGCCTGCTGCTGCCCAAGGCACCGCGCCGACGCCAGTCGGCACGCACGCATGAGGGCCGTGTGGCGGTCTCGCGCAGTGACCTGCGATGGTGCTCCGACGGCCTGGAGATCAAGTGCGACTCGGGTCAGACCGTGACAGCCACCTTCACGAAGGACTGCTGCGACCGGGAGGTCATGGCCTGGCGGGCCTGGGAAGGCAAGGGACTGCCGGGTGAGCCCGTGCGCGAGATGCTCATTGAAGCGGCCGAGCGCCGCTTCGGCGCGGTGGAGGCAGTGCCGGCGGGCCAGGAGCTCGAGTTCCTGAGCGACAACGGTGGGGCTTACATCGCAGCCGAGACGCGAGCGCTGGCCCGCGCACTGGGCCTCAAACCCATCAACACGCCCGTGTGCAGCCCGCAGAGCAACGGCATGGCCGAAAGCTTCGTGAACACCTTCAAGCGCGACTACGTAGCGCGCATGGACCTACGTGACGCAAGGACGGTGCTGGCACAGTTGTCAGCAGCCTTCGAGCACTTCAACGAGGTGCATCCGCACTCGTCGCTGAAAATGCGCTCGCCTCGGGAATTCAGGCGGCAACAGGCCGCCCGGGTGCGGCTGGAGCCATCGATGGACCAGTCGCTTTATTGCGAATAGGACGGGCCGGGAATAAGGGGGCAACATCAGACGCTCTTTAGAGCGGCTAACACCACCGATCCACGAAGCGCGCGCAGATGATCGCTGCCGCCAGTTTCAATAGCGCTTCGTGGATGTCCAGCCGCCTCTCGAATCGGATGCGCAGCTTGCCGAAGCCTGCAAACCATCCGTGCGTTCTCTCCACCACCCACCGATGCCGACCCAGCCGCTCGCTGCTTTCGATGCCTCGTCTGGCAATCCGGCTGGCGATGCCCCGCTGTCTCAGGAAGACACGGCAGCGCTCATAGTCGTAGCCCTTGTCGGCGTGCAGCTTCGATGGCCTGCGACGCGGCTTGCCCTGCAGTCCCCTGACGGCTGGCAGAGCATCGATGCATTTCTCGAACATCATCGAATCGTGCCGATTCGCACCACTGACCAGCACCACCAGCGGAATGCCCCGCGCGTCTACGACGATGTGCCGCTTGGAGCCGAGTTTGCCTCTGTCCGTGGGGTTGGGCCCTGTTTCCTGGCCCCCCGGGGGCTTGGTACCGACGAGCCATCGATGCTTGCCCGGCTCCAATCGATCTGGTCGTGCTCGCGCAGGCGCACCAGCATGGCGTGGTGCAGCTTCTCCCACACCCCGGCAGCGTTCCAGTCGCGCAGCCGCCGCCAGCACGTCATGCCACTGCCAAAACCGAGTTCCTGCGGCAGGTCCTCCCAGGCGATGCCGGTGTGCAGCACGAATAGGATGCCATTGAGTGCGGCTTCATCGCTGACGGTGCGCTTGCGCGCCCCGCCTTTGGCCGAGGGCACGAAGGCCGGGATGAGCGGCTGCAGCTGTCGCCACAGTTCTTTGCTGACGGGTCTTCTTGCCATGAGGGCGCCAAGCATAGCTGCTTCGCGCTGGGCTATGAACAGGTCGTGTTAGCCGCTCTTAGGGCCACCTTACGCGGAGTAGCTCCCTATGGTGGGCCCGAATGTGCTCGGGCACGACCAAGCGCATGTACCAGATGCCATTGGCGCCCCTGGAAAGTGAGTTAAACCCAGACGAGGTGCCTAGCCCGAAAGGCAGGTGTCGGACGCGTCAGAGTCGCTGAGCGTCGCTTTCGGGTTGCCAGTGGAAGCTCCGAACGTTGAGGAAACAGGCTCGGGTGCCAGCGCATCGGAGCCCGGCTGAGTTGTCGCTGGCGGAGATGCAGAACACGTGTAGTTGGACATGGAAGTTGGACGTTTTGGACAAACAACTTCGAAGCCATGCCGCACAAAGAAAAAAGCCCTTGAAATCATTCAAGGGCTTTGTTCATTTGGCGGAGAGGGTGGGATTCGAACCCACGGTAGTGTTGCCACTACGCCTGATTTCGAGTCAGGTACATTCGACCACTCTGCCACCTCTCCTGCATTCGTGTCGAAGCGTGCGATTGTAGCAGGAAGTTTGCAGGGCACAACGCCCAACGCACGCAGCTCGCCCCATCTCCCCAGCACGGGACGACTCAGGCGGCCTTGTACAGATCGTCGAGGCTGCGGAAGCCCTTCATCTCGATGGGATTGCCGAAGGGGTCCATGAAGAACATCGTCCATTGCTCGCCGGGCTGGCCTTCGAAGCGAACCTGGGGCTCCAGCACGAATGCCGTGCCTGCGGCCTTGAGACGGTCCGCCATGGCCTGCCAGTCAGGCAGCTCCAGCACCAGGCCCAGGTGGGGCATCGGCACCAGGACATCGCCCACGTGGCCGGTGCGCGCCGTGGCGAAGGGCTCGCCCAGGTGCAGGGACAGCTGGTGGCCGAAAAAGTCGAAATCGACCCAGGTGTCGGTGCTGCGCCCTTCGGAGCAGCCGAGGACCTGTCCGTAGAAGCGCCGGGCTTCGTCCAGGTCGCGAACGTTGTAGGCCAGGTGGAAGATACTGCGCATGAATGAGTGTGTTGCCGGGGAGCGGGCCAGGATCAGCACCGCATTAGACCACTGGACACCTATGGCGCCCCCCGCCCTCATTCCACCGTCATGACGATCTTGCCCTGGATGTGCCCTCGCCCGGCGCGTTCGTGGGCCTGCCGCACCTGCGACAGTGCGAAGGTGCTGTCGATGGCGACGCGCACCGAGCCCGCATCCAGCAATGCCGCGAGTTCGCCGAGTTGCGCGCCGCTGGAGCGCACCTGGGTGGTGGACACCGTCACGCCCAGCGCCGCCGCCGCGTCGTGCCCGTCGAAGCCGAGCGGGAAGATGGGGAACAATGCGCCGCCGCGGCGAAGCGTGCGCAGGAACCTGCCGGCGCTGGCGCCACCGACGGCATCCACGACCAGGTCCACGTCGTGCAATATTTCCTCCGGCTTCACCTGGGTGTAATCGAGGAACGTCTCGGCGCCCAGCTGGCGCACGAAGGCTTCGTGTTTGCCGGAAGCCACCGCGATGACGCGCGCGCCCTGCCACCTGGCCAGCTGCAGCGCGAAATGGCCGACGCCGCCGGCCGCCCCGTTGACCACGACGGTCTTGCCGCGCAACGGCACCGGCACGTGTTGCGCGGGCTGCAGGGGATTGGTGACATCGTGGCCCAGCGCGATCAGGAACTGCCAGGCCGTCAGCAGCGACATCGGCGCGCCCGCGGCGTGCACATGGTCGATCCCCGCCGGCTTGAGCGCGACCTCGCTGGCGGGCGCGGTGACGTATTGCGCATACGCCTGGCTGCCGCCGGCCAGTCCGCTCGGGAACCGCACCATGGCGTACACGGCGTCGCCTGGCGACAGCCCTTCCACGCCCTCTGCCACCGCCTCGATCACCCCCGAGACGTCCGTGCCCAGGATCAGCGGGAACGCCACCGGGGGGCGCCATTCCGGGGGGAGGAGGCTGTAGCCCTCGCGCAGGTACAGGTCTGGCGGGTTCAAGCCAATCGCGCGTACCCGGATGAGCACCTCGCCCGGCCGCAGCACCGGCAGGGGCGCATCCTCGTAGTGGAGCACGTCGGGGCCGCCGAACGCGTGCTGGCGGACCGCTTTCATGGTGCGGGGCTTTTCTTCGGAACGGTGCATGGCGTATCCTGACAGGAACAGTGCTCCGAATATACGGAGCAGTGATCCACTTGTAAAGGCCCGCATGCGCATCGATGCCCAGAAAAATTACCAACGCCTGTTGCACGTGGCCCGCGAGGCGCTGGCCGAAACCGGTGCAGAGGCTTCACTGCGGGACATCGCCCGGCGCGCCGAGGTCGGCCTGGGAACCTTGTACCGCCACTTCCCCACCCGCGAAGCCCTGCTCGAGGCGCTGCTGCGCAACGACTTCGAGGACCTGGCGACCAGGGCCGATGCCCTGTGCACGGCAGCGGCCCCGGACCAGGCGCTGCTGGCCTGGCTGCGGGAGATCATTGCCTTCACCCATCGCCAGCGTGGTGTCATTGCGCCGATGATGTCCGCCATAGAAGATGAATCCTCTGCGCTGCACGCATCCTGCGTGCGGCTGCGCTCCGCGGGCGCAGCCTTGCTGGCGCGTGCGCAGGCGGATGGGAAGGCACGCGCCGACATGGACGGCGACGAGTTGTTCGACCTGATCGCCGCGCTCGCATGGCTGCGCGACCAGCCATCGCATGCCGGGCGCTCCGAGCGCATGCTCGAAATCGTGAGCGGCGCGATCCTTGCGCAACCCGCGACGCCCCCGACGAGGTCGCCGGCGCGGAAGCCGGGACCGTGAACGCGGTTTACCGCAGGACGTTGTCGCCGCCCAGATACGGCCGCAGCACTTCCGGCACCGCCACGCTGCCGTCGGCCTGCTGGTAGTTCTCCAGCACCGCCACCAGCGTACGGCCCACGGCGAGGCCCGAGCCATTGAGCGTGTGCACGAGTTCGTTCTTGCCCTGGGCGTTCTTGAAGCGCGCCTGCAGGCGGCGGGCCTGGAAGGCCTCGCAGTTGCTCACGGAGCTGATCTCGCGGTAGGTGTTCTGCGCGGGCAGCCACACTTCCAGGTCGTAGGTCTTGGCGGCGCCGAAGCCCATGTCGCCCGTGCAGAGCGACATGACGCGGTACGGCAGGCCGAGCTTGCGCAGCACGGCCTCGGCGTGGCCGGTCATCTCCTCCAGGGCCTCGTAACTGCGGTCCGGGTGGGTGATCTGCACCATCTCGACCTTGTCGAACTGGTGCTGGCGGATCATGCCGCGCGTGTCGCGGCCGTAGCTGCCGGCCTCGGAACGGAAGCACGGCGTGTGGGCCGTGAGGCGGATGGGCAGTTCGGCTTCGGGCACGACCTGGTCGCGCACGAAGTTCGTGAGCGGCACCTCGCTGGTCGGGATCAGGTAGAGCGCCGCGTTGTCGGGCACGGGCTCGCCGTCCTGGCCGCCCTTCTTCGCAGCGAACAGGTCGCCTTCGAACTTGGGTAGCTGGCCCGTGCCGCGCAGCGAATCGGCGTTCACCACGTAGGGCACGTAGCACTCGGTGTAGCCGTGCTCGCGCGTCTGCACATCCAGCATGAACTGCGCGAGCGCGCGGTGCAGGCGGGCGATCGGCCCCTTCATCACGGTGAAGCGCGAGCCCGAGAGCTTCACGCCCATGTCGAAATCCAGGCCCAGCGGCTCACCCAGGTCCACATGGTCCCTGGCCGGGAAGCCGAGCGGCTTCGGGTCCTGGCCATCCGGGCTCCAGCGGCGCACTTCCACGTTGCCGGATTCGTCGCTGCCCACGGGCACGCTCTCGTGCGGCAGGTTGGGCACGGCCACGAGCAGCGTGTGCAGCTCGGCCTGGATCTGCTCAAGGCGCGCGGCAGAGCTCTCCAGCTCGGCCTTCAGGCCGCCGACTTCGGCCATCACGGCATCGGCGTTCTCGCCCCTGGCCTTGAGCTGGCCGACCTGCTTCGAGAGCTGGTTGCGGCGCGACTGCAGCTCCTCGGTGCGCGTCTGCAGCGTCTTGCGCTCGGACTCGAGGGACTGGAAGGCCTCCACCTGGAGGAAAGCCTGGGGCTTCTTGCGGGTTTCCAGCCGCGCGATGGCGGAATCGAGGTCTTTGCGAAGGAGGAGGATGTCGAGCATAGCCGGCGATTTTACGGCCCCTCCCCCGCCCGGCGGGCCCGGGAGCTCAGGCCACGGTGGCCGGGTCGCAGTTGGCACCGCACAGCACCAGGCCCACGGTCTCGTCGGGCCGGGGGCGGTACACGCCGCTCTGCAGGGCCGCGATGCCCAGCGCCGCCGCCGGCTCCACCGCCAGCTTGAGCTCGTGCCACAGCCACTGCTGCGCCGTGCGGATGGCGTCGTCGGACACCAGCAGCGATTCCTGCACATGGCGCTGCGACACCTGCCAGGCGATGTCGCCGATGCGCCTGGCGCCGAGCGAATCGGCGGCGATGCCGCCCACCGCCACGTCCACGGGCATGCCCGCGGCCCGGGCGCTGTGCAGCGTGGGTGCCCCTTCTGGCTCCAGCGCCACGACGCGGGCGCGGCCCTCGCACCAGGCGGCGATGCCGCCGATCAGGCCGCCGCCGCCCACGCTCACGAGCACGCTGTCGGGCAGGCGCCGGGCCTGCTCTTCCATTTCCAGCGCCAGGGTGCCGGCACCGGCCACCACTTCGGGCTGGTCGTAGGCATGGGTGAGCAGCGCACCGGTCTCGCGCTGGCGCTCCAGGCAGGCCTGCAGCGCCTCGGCGTACGTGGGCCCGGCCACGACGACCTGCGCCCCCAGGGCGCGCAGGCGGGCGCGCTTGGCCTCGGGCGACACCTCGGGCACGAACACCTCGCAGCGCGTGCCCAGCGAGCGCGCGGCGGCGGCGGTGGCGATGCCGGCATTGCCGCCGGAGGCCACGATCACGCCGCTGTCCGGCAGCGGCTGGGCCAGCAGGCGGTTCAGCATGCCGCGGGCCTTGAAGCTGCCTCCCACCTGCAGGTGCTCCAGCTTGAGCCAGACCTCCGCGCAGCCCAGGTCGAGCGAACCGCCGGAAAGGCGCATGAGCGGCGTGGTGCGGAGGAAGTCGGGATGGGCGGCCAGGCGCTGCCGCGCGGAGGCAATGGCGGAACGGTCGATCATGAAGCGGACACCAGGAGAAATGCGGTGGAACGGCGCCCCGGGATTCGGAGGCGAAACCTGACAGTGTATGCACACCTTCGGCGCGGGGTGCCGATAACATGGCACGGGCCGCGCGATGCGGCCGGCCTTCAGCAGGAGATGCGTCCCATGTTCTTCGTGTTCGGCCCCTCGGGCCAGATGTACCGCGGCGGCCCCGAGCAGCTGGACCAGGTATCGCCCGTTCGCCGTGTGCAGCGGCCCCAGGCGCTGCGCACGCGCGGGCCCGACGTGTCCGACCGCGAACCGGAACTGCCCGCCCCGGACGCCGCGCCGGCGGCCCCGGTCAACCTGCGGGCCCAGGTGGCCGTGAGCGCCTACGCGCAGACGGAGCAGGGGCCGCAGCAGGCGCGCCAGCCGCTGACCCGCGTGCGGGACGTGATGACCTCCGGCTCCCTCTCCGTGCCGCCCGACGTGCGCGTGAACGACGCCTGGCAGACCCTGGCCGAATACCACGTCGCGCAGGCACCCGTGGTGGATGCGCAGGGACACGTGGTGGGATTGCTGCTGCGCGCCGACATGGCGCCGCTCGACCTGCTGCCCGAGCCCGGCAGCGTGAAGGCCGCGATCGACCTCGCGCGCCGGCCGGTGTCGGAAGTCATGGTGAGCCCCGTGCCCACGGTGGCCCCGAACACGGAACTGCGCCGCGTGGCCGGGGTGCTGCTGAACACAGGCCTGCCCGGGCTGCCGGTGACGGACGAGCACGGCACGCTCGCCGGCTTCATCTCGCGCACCGACATCCTGCGCGCGGTGGCGGCGGATCCGCCGCTCGACCTCTGGAGCTGAAGGCTCAGTCGGCCATCGCCGCGCCCTGGGGCTGCGCGATCTCGACCGAGGGCAGCGGGCTGGCGAGCACCTTGTCGATGGTCTTGCCGTCCATGTCCACCACCTCGAACTGCCAGTCTTCCCACTGCACGGTGTCGGTCACCTTGGGCAGCTTGCCGGTCAGCAGCATCACCATGCCGCTCAGCGTGTGGTAGCGGCCGCGCTCTTCCTCGGGCACGGTGTCCAGGCCCAGGCGGTCCTTGAGCTCCGGCACGGGGATGTGGCCGTCGAGCAGCCAGCTACCGTCCTCGCGCTGCACGGCCCAGGAGGTTTCCGGATCGCGCGCGTGGAATTCGCCGGTGATCGCCTCGATCAGGTCGCGCAGCGTGACGATGCCCTGCACCTCGCCGTACTCGTCGATCACGAAGGCCATCTGCAGGTCGGACTGTCGGAAGTTGTCGAGCAGCTCCATGCCGGTGATGGTCTCGGGCACGTAGAGGGCCGACTGCAGCGGCTGGGCCGCGAGGTCGCGCACGTCCTCGCGCAGCGAGCGCGAGAGCCACTGGCGGGCATTGAGCACGCCCAGCACGTTCTCCATGCCGCCGCGCACCACGGGGAAGCGGCCATGGTCGGAGGATTCGATGCGCTGCAGGTTCTCCTCGAAGGAGTCCTCCACGTCGAGCACCACCACGTCGGCGCGCGGCACCATGAGGGAGCCGATCTGGCGGTCGTCCAGGCGGAACACGTTGCGCACCATCTGGTGCTCGTGGGATTCGATCACGCCCGCGCTCGTGCCTTCGGCCAGCACGGCATGGATCTCGGCCTCGGTCACGGCGCTGGCGGTGTTCTCCTTCACGCCCAGCAGCCGCAGCAGGGCCTGGGTGGACACCGACAGCAGCCGCACGAACGGCTTGGTGGCGAGCGCCAGCCAGTTGATGGGGCGGGCCACCAGGCGGGCGAGCGTCTCGGGGTAGCTCTGGCCCAGGCGCTTGGGCACCAGTTCGCCCACGACGATGGAGAAGTAGGTGATGAAGACCACCACGAGGCCCGTCGCCGTGTAGCCGGCGGCCTTCTCGGGCATGCCCACAGACAGCAGCCACTCGCCGAGCGGCGCTGCGAGGGCGGCCTCGCCGACGATGCCGTTGAGCACGCCGATCGAGGTGATGCCGATCTGGATGGTGGAGAGGAAGCGCGTCGGGTCTTCGCCGAGCTTCATGGCGGCGATGGCGCCGGTATCGCCCTCATCGATCAGCTTCTGCAACCGGGTCTTGCGCGCGGAAACCAGCGCCAGCTCGGACATGGCAAACAGGCCATTGAGAAGGATGAGGGCGAAAAGTATTGCTATTTCCATAGACAGGGAGTGAAGGCTCCCTCGGAGTGAATCGGACTCAAATTGTAAGAAGTCCTACCCCGGATGGGGGATTCAATGCCCGGCGGCGTAGGGATTTGGCCCGGCCGTGGCGTGCGCGCGCCACGGAACGGGCCGTGCAGCAGGCCGGTCAGGGCCGCCCCGCCCCCGTCTCGGGCGTGCGCTGGGAGATCTCCAGGCCGGTGGCCGCGTCGAGCTTCAGGCCCTTGGGCAGCGGGAATTTCACGGTCTCCTCGATGCCGTCCATCCGGCGCAGCGACACCGCACCCAGCGCCCGGATGCGGTCGATCACCTGCTGCACCAGCACCTCGGGGGCCGACGCGCCTGCCGTGAGGCCGACGCGGGCCACGCCCTCGAACCACTCCGGCCGCAGCTCGTCGGCGCTGTCCACCATGTAGGAGGGCGTTCCCAGCCGCACCGCCAGTTCGCGCAGCCGGTTGCTGTTGGAGCTGGTGGGGCTGCCCACCACGATGACGAGATCCACCTGGCCGGACAGCACCTTCACCGCGTCCTGGCGGTTCTGCGTGGCATAGCAGATGTCCTGCTGCTTGGGTTCGCGCACCTGCGGGAAGCGTGCGCGCACGGCAGCGGTGATCTCGGCCGCGTCGTCCACCGACAGCGTGGTCTGCGTGACCACTGCCAGCTTCGCGGTCTGCGCCGGCTGCACGCGGGCCACGTCCTCCACGTCCTCCACGAGGTGGATGCCGTGGTCCAGCTGGCCCATGGTGCCCTCGACCTCCGGGTGGCCCTTGTGGCCGATCATGATGAATTCGTAGCCTTCCTTCGCGAGCTTGGCCACTTCCACGTGCACCTTCGTGACCAGGGGGCAGGTGGCATCGAAGATGCTGAAGCCCCGGGCCTCGGCCTCGGCCTGTACCGCCTTGCTGACGCCGTGCGCGCTGAACACCAGCGTGGCGCCGGGCGGCACCTCGGCCAGGTCTTCGATGAAGATCGCGCCCTTGGCCTTCAGGTCGTTGACCACGTAGGTGTTGTGCACGATCTCGTGGCGCACGTAGATCGGCGCGCCGAACTTCTGCAGCGCCCGCTCGACGATCTCGATCGCGCGGTCAACGCCCGCGCAGAAGCCGCGCGGCTCGGCCAGAACGATTTCCTGGGGTTGGATGGCCATGGCGTCAGAGCACTCCGATGAGCTGCACCTCGAAGGTGACGGGCTGGCCCGCGAGCGGGTGGTTGAAGTCGAAGCGCACCGCGCCGTCGTCCCGCACCTCCAGCACCACGCCGGCATAGCTGCCCGTGCCGTCGGGCGTGGGAAACTGCACCACGTCGCCCAGGGTGTACTGCTCGTCGGGATCGCCCAGCTCGGCCAGCAGCCGGCGCGCCACCCACTGCTGCATCTCGGGGTTGCGCTCGCCGAAGGCCTCGCCGGCCGGCAGCTCGAAGGTGGTGCGGGTGCCTTCCGCCAGGCCGATCAGGCGCTGCTCCATCGCGGGCGAGAGTTCGCCGGCCCCCAGGGACAGCGTGGCCGGCTTGTCGCCGAACGTGTTGATGACATCGCCCGAAGGGCCCGCCAGGCGGTAGTGCAGGGTCAGGAAGGACCCGGGCTGCACGGTGGGCACGGAAGGGAAAGCGTTGGAAATCATGGACAAAAGCGCCTGTCAGCTTGCGGATGGTGTATAAAAACCCAGTATCCATGCCGCCCATCCGCGGTCACGGTGTCTGCCCCGATTGTCCTTCCTTCTGTGCAACCCCATGGCTCTCAAGACTCTGCCCATCGAAGCCCGCCCCCGCGAACGACTGCTGGCGCGCGGCCCCTCCTCCCTCTCCGATACCGAACTCCTCGCCATCCTCCTGCGCACGGGCATCGTGGGCAAGGGCGTGATGCAGATGGCGCAGGAGTTGCTCTCGCCCGCGCTGCCCGACCCGGCCACCGGCGCGCTGCGCGGCGGGTTCGGCGGCATCCGCGGCCTGCTGCAGGCCGATGCCGACGACCTCAAGCGCATCAAGGGCCTGGGGCCCGCCAAGCGCACGTCGCTCGTGGCCGTGCTGGAGCTGGCGCGCCGCATGCTGGTGCAGACGCTGCCCAAGCGCGAGCTGTTCCACTCGCCGCGCGCCGTGCGCGACTACCTGCAGCTGCACCTGGGCGGCAAGCCGCACGAGGTGTTCTCGGTGCTCTTCCTGGACAGCCAGAACGGCCTCATCGCCATGGAGGAAATGTTCCGCGGCACCCTGTCCCAGGCCAGCGTCTATCCGCGCGAGGTGGTGGTGCGCGCGCTGCACCACCACGCCGCCGCCGTGGTGCTGGTGCACAACCACCCCAGCGGCCAGGTGCAGCCGAGTCGCGCGGACGAAACCCTCACCCGGTCGCTGACCGACGCCCTGCGGCTCGTGGACATCCGGGTGCTGGACCACATCATCGTCGCGCCGGGCGCCTCGCTGTCCATGGCGGAAGAAGGCCTGCTCTGACCCCCGCGGCCCCATTCCGCGACCCCGGCCCGGGCCGACCGGCCCGCGCCGCCCGCCTGGCCGCCGCGCTGGCGCTGGGCGCCCTGCTCGCGGCCTGCGCGCCCGCACCGATCGCCCCCCTCGCGCCGCACGGGCCCGGGACACCTCCGGGCGCTGCGCGCCTGCGCTGGATCGGCACCGCGAGCCTTCCGCCCGGCACGGAATTCCTCGGCAGCACGGTGGGGGGTATTTCCGGCATCGACTACGACCCCGTGCACGACCAGTGGGTGCTGCTGAGCGACGACCGCTCCGCGCACCAGCCGGCGCGCTTCTATACCGCTCGCCTGCGCTACCGTGCCGACGCGCTGGAAACGCCCCGGCTCACCGGCGCCGTCACGCTGCGCCAGCCGGGCGGGGAGCCCTTCCCGTCCGCCCTGCAGGCCCGCCGCGGCGGCCCGGCCGCCGGCGAGGTCGTCGATCCCGAGGCCGTGCGCTGGCTGCCCGGCGGCCGAAACCTGCTCTGGACCAGCGAGGGGGATTTCTCGCGGGGGTTCGGGCCGTCGCTGCGCGAAAGCCGCGCCGACGGGTCGGCCGTGCGGGAATTCCCGCTGCCCCCGGGTTTCCAGCCGCAGCCCGGTGGCGGACGCGGCCCCCGCCCCAACCGCACGCTGGAGGGCCTGGCCCTGTCCCCCGACGGCCGCACCGCCTGGCTGGCCATGGAAGGCGCCTGGCGGCAGGATGGCCCGCTGCCCACGCGGCAGGCGCCCGGCGGGCCGCTGCGCATCACGGCCCTCGACATCGCCAGCGGACAGGCGCTGCGGCAGATCGCCTACGTGCCGGACGCCGTGTCCCGCGAACGGCGCATTCCCTGGGGGCCCCGGCTCAACGGCGTGAGCGAGATCCTGGCGGACGGCCCCGGCCACCTGCTGGTGCTGGAGCGTGCCTACAGCGCCGGGGCGGGCTTCTCCGCGCGCCTCTACCGCATCGACACCCGCAGCGCCACCGACACGCTGGCGCTCGAACGTCTGGAACCCGGCAACCACATTCCGGCCGCCAAGACCCTCGTGGCCGACATGCCGGGCCCGGGCCTGGATGCCGTGGACAACCTCGAGGGCATGGCCTGGGGGCCACCCCTGCCCGGCGGCGGCCGCGTGATCGTGTTCGTGAGCGACGACAATTTCAACCCGGCCCAGGCCACGCAATTCATCGCGGCGGAGTACCTGGAACCGGCAGCTTCGCGATGACACAACACCCCTCCCCCCACGACTGGGTCCGGCAGGCAGGCGACATTGAGCGCATCCCCTGCATCGAGGCGTACTTCCAGGGCCACGGCTACGCGCCGCACCGGCACGATACCTATGCCATCGGGCGTACGCTGTCGGGCGTGCAGAGCTTCCGCTACCGCAGCGAGCACCGCCACAGCCTGCCGGGCCAGACGCTCGTGCTGCACCCGGACGAACTGCACGACGGCCACGCGGGCACCGGCGACGGCTTCCGCTACCGCATGGTGTACGTTCCCCCGGCGCTGCTGCAGTCCATGCTGGGCGGCCGGCCGCTGCCGTTCGTTCCCGGCGGCATCACGTCCGACCCGCGGCTGGCGGCCCCCGTCGAGGCGCTGCTGCGCCGCATGGATGCTCCGCTCGACGCCCTGGAAGAAGACGACGCCCTCTTCGACCTGGCCCAGGCGCTGTGCGCGGTGTCTGGGCCGGCCGGCGGGCGCCGCACCTGCGACTGGCAGGCCGCGGAGCGGGCCCGCCACTTCCTGCACGCCCAGCTGCAGTCGCCGCACCCCCTGACGCTGGCGGACCTCGAGCGGGCGAGCGGGCAGGACCGCTGGCGCCTGTCGCGCGATTTCCGGGCGCTCTACGGCACCAGCCCGTACCGCTACCTCGTGCTGCGGCGCCTCGACCTGGCGCGGGGCTTGATCGCCGGGGGCACCCCGCTCGCCGAGGCGGCCGCAGCGGCAGGTTTCCACGACCAGAGCCACATGACGCGGCACTTCGTACAGGCCTTCGGCGTGCCGCCCGCGCGCTGGGTCCGGATGCAGGGCAGGCGCTGAGAACCTGTTTCCGGAATCTGCCAGACAGGTTGCACGATCGTGCAAGACGGCGGATGGAGCGCTGCCTAAGCTGTGGCGCTGTTTCCATCACCTGTCTCACGTCCATGACCCTCTCCACCATTCCCGGCACCGCCAACACCCCGAAGGCGGCTCCTGCCGCCATCGATCTCGCGCACAAGTTTTCTCTCATCGACGCCCTGTGGCAGCCCCGGGTCGTGGCGGAGATGAACGACTACCAGTTCAAGCTCGCCAGGATCGACGGCGATTTCATCTGGCACCAGCACGACGTTACCGACGAAGCCTTCATCGTGGTGCGCGGGCACCTGCGCATCGACCTGCCGGACACGGCCGTACACCTGCGGGCCGGGGACATGTTCGTCGTGCCGCGGGGCACGCCCCACCGCCCCAGCGCGCAGGGCGAGGTCTGGCTGATGCTGGTGGAGCCGCGCGGCGTGGCCAACACGGGCGATGCCGGCGGCGAGCGCACGGCGCCCAACGACATCTGGGTCTAGGAGCCTGGCGGCCCAGGGGCGCAAGCCGGCCCGCACGGCTTTTCCGGTTACTCCGCACGCCGCCGCAGGCCAGCGCGCGGATCGGATACAACCGGCATTCCATGACCGTGAAAGCCCGCTCCCTCCAGGACCTGCAACCGCTGCGCAAGGCGCTGGCCGAGGCCGCCGAGCGCGAGGCCCGGCTGCTGCGCGAGCGGCAGGAGGCCGCGCGCCGCGCACGGGCGGAGCGCATGCTCTTCCAGGATGCGGTCGGCCCGGTGCAGGCCCTGCGCGGCACGCAGGAGCGCCGCTGGCACCTGCCCGAACCGCCCGAGCCGCAGCCCGTGCAGCGCGAGCTCGACGAGGAACGCGTGCTGCGGGAATCGATCAGCGACGAGTTCGACGTGAGCACGCTGCTGGACGTGGACGACCAGCTCAGCTTCCGCCGCCCCGGCATCGGCACCGACGTGACGCACCGCCTGCGCGCCGGGCACTGGAGCATTCAGCGCCAGCTCGACCTGCACGGCCTGCGCACCGACGAGGCGCGCGAGGCCCTGGGTGAATTCATCCGGCTGGCCCACCGCACCGGCCTGCGCTGCGTGCGCGTGGTGCATGGCAAGGGCCTGGGCTCGCCCGGCAGGACACCCGTGCTCAAGGGCCGCGTGCAGCGCTGGCTCGTCCAGAAAAAGGAAGTCCTGGCGTTCGTGCAGGCGCGCCCGGCCGAAGGCGGTGCCGGCGCGCTGGTCGTGCTGCTGCAGCCGGGCCGCCGCCGCACCGCGCCGGCCAGCTAGCCGGCCGGGCTGCCTGCAGGCAGGACCAGGCCGCGCATCTCCAGCCGCACGCCCAGGCCCCGCAGGTCCGCGCTGCGATAGAGCTCCAGCCGGCCGCCGTAGGCCTGGGCGATCTGGCCCGCGATCGCCAGTCCCAGGCCGCTGCCCTGCACCGACTCGTCGAACCGCACGCCGCGCCGGCCTGCGGCCTGCCATTGCTCGGGCGTCATGCCGGGGCCGTCGTCCTCGATGTCCAGGCCCAGGCGGCCGTGGCCGGCGACGGTATCGGCCGACAGCGTGACCCGCACCCGGGAGGCCGCCCACTTGCCGGCGTTGTCCAGCAGGTTGCCCAGCACCTCCTCCAGGTCCGCCCGCTCCCCGCGCCACCGCACCGGGCCCGCGGCGCGGTCCTCCAGCACCCAGTCCAGTTCCTGCGCGGCATGCAGTCGCTGCATCATGCGCAGCACCTGGCCCACGCATTCGCGCACATCGACCGCGGGCGCGCCGGCACCGGGGTGGGCGTGCAGGGCGTCGCTCAGCGTGCGCCCCTGGTAGCGGTCCACCAGCTGTGCCATGGCCTCGACCTGGCGGCGCACTTCGCTGCTGGCCACCTGGGGGTGCGCGCTGGCCTGCGCGCCCAGCAGCGCCAGGGGCTTCTTGAGGGCGTGGTTCAGGTCCACCGCATGGGCCCGCGCGCGCGCCACCACGTGCGCGTTGTGCGCCAGCAGGCCGGCCAGCTCGCTCTGCAGGGGCTGCAGGTCCCTGCCCGTGGGCGCCGCGAGGTGCTCCGCCACATCGGATCCCGCACCCTGCGGCCCGCGCAGCGTGGCGATCAGCGCCTCCAGCCGGCGCAGCGGTGCGAGCCCCACGCGCACCTGCAGCCAGGCCAGCACGCCGGCCAGGGCCAGGAGCACGCAACCGGCCGCCAGCAGGTTGCGGTCGATCTGCCGCACGCTGCGCTGCAGCTGGTCGGCGGGGCCATACACCGTGAGCGCCACCGCGACGGGAGGCTGGCCCAGCGCGATGGGGACGGTGAGCGCCAGCAGGGGCTCCTGCATCGGGCCCGTGGCCGGGTGCAGCACGGCCGATCCCGGCACCGGACCGGGCCCGGCCGGCAGGCTGCCCATGTCCCAGAGCGAGCGGGAACGCAGCACCTCGCTGCCGGCCTCGGCCCGCCAGTACCAGCCGGCATAGATGGCGCTGAATTCGTCCGCCCCGCCCGCGGCCTCGCGCAGTTGCCCCGCCGGGCCCGGCTGCAGCCGCGCGCCCACGCGCTGGGCCTTGTCGCGCAACACCTGCTCGAAGCCCTCCAGCAGACTGCGGTGCATCTGCCCGCGCATCCACAGCCCGCCCGCGGACACCAGCAGCAGCATGGGGATCAGCACCAGCAACGCGATGCGCGTGGCCATGGGCCACTGGGCCACCCGGAGCGCCCATGCGGACATGCCCCGCGCAGGCGGCACCGGAGCGGCCGGTGCCGCGGCTTCCGGCGCATGGCTGGGGCTTGCACCGTCCGTCATGGCCGGCCCCGCCATGCGTCAGCCCGGCGCCCCGGAGGCCACGAGCCGGAAACCCTGGCCGCGCTCGGTCACCAGCTGCGGCGCGGCGCCGAGCTTGCGGCGGATGCGGCCGATCAGCACGTCCAGCGTGTTGGAATCCGGATCGAGGTCGCGCGCGTACACGTGCTCGGCGATGTCGGTGCGCGTAAGCAGCCGACCCGGATGGTGAATGAAATACGCCAGGATCTTGTGCTCCTGCGCGGTGAGTTGCAGCGCCTGTCCGTGCAGCGAGAACCGGCCCTGCACCGCGTCGTATTCCAGCGGGCCCGCGCGCATCACCGCGGCGGCGGCCCCGGCCGCGCGACGCAGCATGGCCCGCAGACGCAGCACCACCTCGTCCATCAGGAACGGCTTGGTCAGGTAGTCGTCGGCCCCCGCATTGAAACCGGCGAGCTTGTCGCTCCAGCGGTTGCGGGCCGTGAGCACCAGCACGGGCCAGCCACAGCCGGCCTCGCGCCAGTCGTGCAGCACGCTCAGCCCGTCCTTGAGCGGCAGGCCCAGGTCGAGCACCGCGGCGCTGTAGGCCTCCACGCTGCCGGCGAAGGACGCGGCCTCTCCGTCGTGCTCCACGTCCACCGCGAAGCCCGCGGCCTCCAGGGCCTCGCGCAGCTGCCGCGCCAGCGCCACGTCGTCTTCCACCACCAGTACACGCATCAGTCGTCGTCCACCTTCTGCCGCGTCACCTCCAGGGTGGCGGCATCCACTTCCAGTTCCAGCTTGAAGCCGTTGGGCTGCTGCAGTTCGACACTGTAGTAGGGGCGCCGGCGGTGGTCGGTCTCCAGCTCCACCTCCAGCACCAGCCCGGAGAATTTCGGCTGCAGCGATTCGAGCATGACCGCCATGGACCTGGGCGGAGGCTGCACGGCGCCGGCTTCTGGCGGGTGCAGCACCTCGCCCGTGCGCACATCCAGCAGCAGCTTCGTCTCGCCGGCGGGCCGCTCGGAAAGCTTGACCTCGTACACCGCCTGCCCCTGGCCGTCGCGCTCGAATTCCGCGTTCACCACGCGGGTTCCGTACTTCTGCTCCAGCTGCCGGATGTAGCGGGCCATCTGCGCCAGCGCAACGGGCTGCGTCGGCCATTCGCGCTCGCGCGCGACCACGGCGCCGGAGGCCGCGTCCACCAGCACCTCGTGCTTCTCGCCCCGGGCGTCGATAACCTTGATCTCGTAGCGGAGCTCACCCTGGCGGCCCCTCTTGGTCTCCACCTCGATGACGCGCCCCCCGTACTTGCGCCCGATGTCCGCAATGATGCTGTTGAGGGGCTTGAGCTGGCCGGCGAGCACGCCGCGCCGCGCGGCGTCCTGCTCGGCGGCGGGCACCTGCGCGCACGCGAGCGCCGCCGCGGCAAGGGCAGCGGCCCGCAGGAAAGCACCGGGTGTCGGTCGTGTCATCGCCCGATTATTGCGGCCCGCGTTAAACGGACCATGAACGGGCGCTTCACGGTGGATTTAGGGACCGCGGCACACACTGCCGCCATCACCTGCCAACCATCGCAACATCGAAAGGAAACACCGTGAACAAGAAAACCCTCGTGACGATCGCCCTCTCCGCCGCAGCCGCCACCGCCCTGCCCTCCATGGCCTGGGCCCTGAGCGCTGCCGAGGCCGTCGATGTGATGGCCCGCAACCAGTATGTCGCGCCGCACGACCTGCAGAAGCAATATGGCTACTGGACGGCCAGCGCCGTCTCCAGCGACGGCGCCCGCGCCACCGTGCTGGTGAAGGATGCCGACGGCAGCTTCACCGCCGTGCGCAAGAGCGACATCGGCGGCGCCCTGCCCGGCGTGGAGCAGGTGACGCAGCGGCTGCGCGCCGCGGGCTACGCCGTCGTCTATGACGTGGAACTGGACGACGGTTTCTGGGAAGCGAAGGCGCGCCAGTCCACCCTGCAGGGCGAGAAGGTGGAATTCGTGCTGCACCCCGCGACGCTGGAGGTGCTGAGCCAGGTGGGCCGCAGCGGCGGCACGCTCAACGGCCAGCCGGTGCTGAGCGCGGACCAGGTCCAGCAGGCCCTGCAGGTGGCGGGATACACCCGCATCCGCGACATCGACTACGACGACGGCTTCTGGGAAGCCGAGGCCACCAACGCCGCCAACCAGCCGGTGGAACTGCGCATCGAGCCCACCACCGGCAAGGTGCTGCGCGAGAAGCTGGACGACTGACGGATGCAGCAAGGCGGTGCCGGCGGCCCCTCGGGGCCCCGCCCGGCACCGCCCGCCGGACACCTGCCGCCCCCGTTGTCTACTTCGACAGGTCGAGCGCGTACTTCGACGTGCCCTTGCCCGAGCCGTCGTCGGCCGCCAGCACGGAGATGTTGGCGAGGCCGGCGGCCTGCGCCACGGACAGGGCATTGGCGCCGGAGCTGAACACCACCGGGCCGGCGGTCTTCACCTTCGTGAAGCGCCAGCTCTTGGCGCTGCCGTTGGCCGTGCGCGTCACCGACGGGTTCTTGCGGATGTAGTCGATCACCACGTCGCGGTTCGCGTCGGGAGACGCCCAGATCGTGCCGGAGCCGTCCAGCTTGTCGATGAAGCTCTTGCCGCTGGTCGCGCGGTAGTTGTTCGTGGCGATCACGAACTCCTGCGCCGGGTCGATCGCCTGGCCCTTGTAGGTCAGGTTCCTGATGCGGCTGCCGGCGGCCTGGGTGACGTCGATCTCGTACTGCACGTCGGCCGTGGTGAACATGTCGAAGTTGTAGCCCGGGAAGGTGCTGATCAGCGCCTGCTCGGATGTCTTCGCCGGGTCGATCTGGTTGAAGCGCTTGGCCGCGGCCTCCAGCCAGTTCTTGATGTCCGCGCCGTTCACCTTCACCGCATAAACGGTGTTCGGGTAGAGGTACAGGTCGGCCGCGTTGAAGATCGCGAGCGGGCCCACGGCCACGTCGGTGTAGTCGGCGCCGCCCTGGAAGCCGGACTTGAAGGGCGCGCTCACCGACAGCACCGGCAGGCTCTTGTACTGCGGCAGGTTGGCCTGGATGTAGGCCGACACGTAGGCCTGCTGCGCCTGGTTCACGATCTGGATCGCGCCCGGATCGCCCACGTCGGCGAACAGCGTGCTCATGCGGAAGTCCGTGCTGCCGATGGGCGTCTTCACATAGCCGATGGTGGCCTGGTGCTGCGTTTCGACCAGCGGCGCGATGCTGCTGTCGGCATCCACGAACACGGCCTTGCCCGCGGCGTCCTTGCCCGTCTGGATGTTGCGCAGCTCGCTCTTCGACGCGCTCCTGTCCACGGTCCAGGCCTTGCCGTCCCACTTCAGCGCGAGGCGGACCACGCCCAGGGCCTTGCCCCAGGAACTGGCCATCACCGCGGGCACGCCATTGATGGTGCCGGCCTTGTTGTCCACGCCCGCCTGGGTGAAGGCCGGCGTGGCTGCCGTGTCGGGGAACACGCTGTGCTGGTGGCCCATCACCATCGCGTCGATGCCCGACACCTTGGACAGGTACAGGCCCGGGTTCTCCATGGTGGAGGTGTACGCACTGGCGTCCAGGCCGCCGTGCAGCAGCGCCACGACCACGTCGGCGCCCTTGGCGCGCAGTTCCGGCACGTATTTGGTGGCGGCCTCGACGGCACCTTCCGTATAGACCTTGCCGTCCAGGTAGCGCTTGTCCCAGTTCATGATGCCGGGGGTGGTGAAGCCGATCACGCCGACCTTGATCGGCAGCTTCACTTCCTTGCCGTCGGTATCGGTGGCCACCACCGTCTTCTCGATCAGCGTGTAGGGCTGGATCAGCGGCTGGCGGGTCTTGCTGCTGTACACGTTGGCCAGCACCGTGGGGTAGCCCGCGCCGGCGCACTTCACGCTCGAATCGACGCCATCGACCTGCATGCCGCCGCCCAGCACCTGGTTCAGGAACGGCAGGCCGTAGTTGAACTCGTGGTTGCCCAGCGTGCCCACGTCGAAGCCCAGGGCGCCCATCGCCTTGTACATCGACAGCTGCTGGTTGCACGGAATGGTCTTCACCACGGCTTCGTAGTCGGCCAGGGCCGTGCCCTGGATGGTGTCGCCGTTGTCCACCAGCAGCGTGTTCGCGAACTCCTTGCGGGCCTGGCGCACCAGGGTGGCCGTGCGCTCGAAGCCGTACGACTTGTCTTCGGCGAGCTTGAAGTAGTCATAGCTGCGCACGTTGAAGTGCAGGTCGGTGGTTTCCAGCACGGCCAGCGTGGCGGTGGCCTGCTTGCTGCTGGTGAAGCTGCCGCCATCGCCGCCGCCACCGCAGGCGGCCAGGAACAGCGAGGGGATCGCGCACAGGGCCACCAGCGGGAACCGGGGCAGTCGCAGGGCAGCGGAAGGGGAATGTGGAGACATGGAGTGGGATGGGTAACGAAAGAAAGCCGCCAGTGTTGGCCGGCCGTGTGACATCGCCATGACTCCATGCCGATGCGGCATGAACCGCCGGCAACTGCAGCCTTCCACATCACTACGTCGAACATTTGGATGCAATTGGCTCGACGGTGGCACGCGTTCGCGAGGCGAACCGCACCATAATTCGCGCCACAAAAATAACGGCTGGAAACAGTTGATCGCATGACGCAACGCCGCGTGACCATTCAGACACCCTTGGGAGAGGCCCTGCAGTTCCGCCAGCTGCAAGGAGAGGAAGCGCTGTCGGCGCTGTATGGCTTCGAGATCGACCTGCTCTCGAAGGACAAGGGCATCGACCCGAAGGCCCTGCTCGGCCTGGGCACCACCGTCTCCATCGAAACCGAAGGCCTGGGCCGCCGCTACCTGGACGGCATCGTCACCCGCTTCGGCATGCGTGGGCAGGACACCTCCGCGCAGATCGCCTACCGGCTCACCCTGCAGCCGTGGCTGTGGCTCGCCACGCGCCGCACCGATTTCCGCATCTTCCAGGAAATGGACGTGCCGGCCATCGTCTCGCAGGTGCTCTCGCGCTACGGCCGGCCCTTCGTGCTGCGCCTCACGCGCGGCTACCGCAGCCGGCCCTATACGGTGCAGTACCACGAGAGCGACTACCAGTTTATCTCCCGGCTGTGCGAATCGGAGGGCATCTACTGGTTCGTGGAACATGCCAGCGGCAGCCATACGGTGGTCTTCGCCGACGACGTGGTGGCGTCGCACGCGCCGCTGCCAGGCGGGCACGTGATTCCCTTTTACCCGCCGGGCAAGACGGCGATCGCCGACCGCGAGCACATCTTCGCCTGGCGCATGGGCCAGGGCGTCGCGCCCGGTCGCGCCTACCTGGACGACTACGACTTCACCAAGCCGCGCGCCGATCTTTCCGAGATGCGCCAGTCGCCCCCGGGCCATGCGCACGATGCCTACGAGCGCTACGAGTGGCCGGGCGGCTACACCGAGTTCTCCGACGGAGAGATCTATACCCGGCTGCACATGGAAGAAGGCATGGCGGCCCGCGAGCGCGCCCACGCCGAATTGAACAAGCGCAGCATCGCCCCGGGCTACACCATCGTGCTGGAGAACTACCCGCGCGGCGACCAGAACCGGCAGTACCTCGTCACCCGCGTGCACTACCACCTGGAAGAGAACGTGCAGGCCACCCAGGGTACGGGCGGCGCCGGGCAGACGCAGGCCGGCTCCGTGCAGAAATTCAGCATGGAGGTGCACCCCACCTCCGTGCCCTACCGCCCCGAGGTGACCACCCCGCGCCCGCGCACCACCGGCCCCCAGACCGCCGTGGTCGTGGGCCCGCCCGGCGAGGAAATCTGGACCGACCAGTACGGCCGCGTGAAAGTGCAGTTCCACTGGGACCGCATCGGCTCGATGAACGAGAACTCGAGCTGCTGGGTGCGCGTCTCCACCAGCTGGGCCGGCCCCGGCTTCGGCGCCGTGTTCACGCCGCGCATCGGCATGGAAGTCATCGTGGACTTCCTCAACGGCGACCCGGACTACCCGATCATCCTGGGCTGCGTCTACAACGCGGCCAACATGCCGCCCTGGGGCCTGCCGGGCAATGCCACGCAATCGGGCATCAAGACGAAGTCGAGCAAGGGCGGGGCCTTCGGCGACGGGATGAAGAACGGCGCGGGCGATGCGAACGCAATCCGCTTCGAGGACAGGAAGGGCGCGGAGCAGCTGTGGCTGCATGCGCAGAAGGACCAGCTCACCGAAGTCGAGAACGATGAGGATAAGTGGGTGGGTCAGGACCGGCGCAAGACGATCGACAGGGACGAGACCACCATCGTGCATCGCGACCGGACAGAGACCGTGGACCGCGACGAAAAGATCACGGTGCACAACAACCGCACCGAGCGGGTGGACCACGACGAGACGATCAGCATCGGCGACAACCGCCGCGAGGACGTCGGCATCGACGAGACGGTCTCCATCGGCAAGAACCGCACGAAGACCATCGGCCGCAACGAGAAGGACAAGATCGGCAACAACTGGTCGATCAAGGTCGGCAAGATGAAGACGGAGACCATCGGCATTGCTTACATGCAGAACGTGGGGGTGGGGCGGATGGAGAACGTCGGCGTGGCGTACAACCTCAACGTGGGCGCCGTCATGGCCACGGTGGTCGGGAGCACGCAGACCACGATGGTCGGCAGTGACCGCAGCGTGAAGGTCGGCTCCAACCAGAGCACGGACGTGGGTACCAAGTACACGCTCACCGTGGGCGGTGGTGGGGGCGGTGGCGGCGGAGGTCCGTCTGGTGCGGGCGGGCCCAAGAACATCGTGGCCTCGTCACCGCAAGGCGGTGGCGGTGGAGGAGGCGGATCGAGCATCACGATGGATGCCGAATCCATCACCCTCAAGGTGGGCGGCAGCACGCTGATCCTGCAGGCCGACGGCACCATCACCGCCAACGGCGAGAGCATCAAGCTGATCGGCGCCAGCGACGTGACCACCAACTCCGGAGGTATCCATGAAAACTGACCTCCGCGTGCTGCGCGCATCCGGCGAAGCCGCCGGCACCGCTTCGGCCCAGCCGCATGCCGGCGCGGCCTTCGGACTCTTGCCCGCCCAGGTGCTGCGCGTGGAGCATGGCGAAGCCGTCATTCTCTGCCACGGCCGCGAATGGCGCGCCGCACTGGCGTCACAGGTGCCGGGCGTGATCACGGGGCAGTCCGTGCTGGCCGCGCTCCCTGCAGAAGGCCAGGAAGGCACCAATGGCAACGGGGCGGCGCTACCGGCCCTGATCGTGGCCGCCTGGCCGGCCCCGGGAGCGCCGGCCTGCCCGCCGTGGCAGTTCGACCGCGACACCGGCAGCCTCGCGCTGGAAGTGGCGCAGATCGACCTGGCTGCCGTGGGCCGCGTGGTACTGCGCTGCGGCGACACCCGGATGCAGTTCGAGAAGGACGGCTCCGTGGAAACGCGCGCCCACCAGATCACGTCGGCCGCGATCGAGACGCACCGCATCGAAGGCGGTTCCATCGAGCTCAACTGACCGGCATGCCGCCCGCCGTCAGGCCAGGCGGTTGCCCTTTTCCGCCATAGACCCGAGGCCGTGCCTACCAGGGCGCGTCATTGCACTTTCAGACGATGTCCTCTGTTCCATCGATCGCCCCGCCCCCGCTGCCCGGCATGCTGCCGCGGCAGATGGGCATCGCCATCCGCGCCTACGGCCGCCGCGCGGGTCTGTTGCGCGGTGGGCACACGGTCCGCGCCCTCAAGGCCGTGGACCAGCGGCTGGACGCCCTGCTCGCGGTCTGCCGCTACTATGGGCCCGCCTGCCTGGACGCCGCTGCTGAAGCCGCCGCAGCAGCACCGGCAGAAGACCAGACCGGCGCGGCCTTTGTGCGAACCATGCTGTCCGAACACCATGAGCCGGACGCGGGCGCGCGCCTCGCACTCATCGAAGCACTGCTGGCCGAGCACCCCGACGCCGTGGGCGATGCCTTGTGGTTCCATGGCAAGCCCGACACCTGCGCTCGGCTGCTCAGTGCCGCCAACCCCGTGCTGCGGGACTGCGGCGTGCAACTGGCCGGCCGGCTGGCCCTTCCGGTCCAGGCCGATGCCGTCTATGCCGCAGCCCGCAACGGCGCCGACCAGGATGCCTGCCTGCTGGCATGCGCCGGCATGGACGCGCTGCCGCCCCGCGCGGAAGAACGCTGGGCCGAAGTGCTGCAGGGCCAGGACCTGTCGCGCCAGATCACGGCGCTGCGGGCACTGGCCATCACCGGCGGGCAGCGGCTGGCAGCGGAGGTGCGCAGCTACATCACCCGCATCACCGCGCCCGACGGCCCGAACGAGCAGTCCCATCCGGTCGGCTGGGCACTGGCCGCCGATGCGGCCATGGCCCTCTGGGCGGCCCGCGAGCCCGACGCCGCGCTGGACGCGGTGGTGGGCGGGCTGCGCGTGCCCAACGACACCGCGCTGCGCGTGGTGGCGCTCACCGGCAAGGCACGCGGCCTGCTGCCCGTGCTGGATTTCATCGAACGGCAGGACCGGCCCGTGAGCCCGGCAGAACGCGACGTGCTGCAGCTGGTGTTCGGGCAGGTGCCACCGGAACTGGCTAACACGCAAGGGGCCAGCCCGCAGGCGCGACAGGGCGCGCTGCGCGCACTGGCCTGCGGCGTGTTCGCCGCCAACGGCTGCACCGGTCTCGCGCCCGAAGACGTCACCTCCTGGGCCGATCCCGCCATGAAGGAGCGGCTCTGGGCGCTGGAGCCGGTGCGCCTGCGCGGTGCCCGCCCCTGGTCGCCGCGCGCCTGCCTGGAGCAGGCCTTCGACGTGGGCCATACCCTGCGGCGCTGGCTGTACACCGAGCATGCACGCTACGGCACCCGATGCTTCCCCCTGCAGCCGGAAGACCTGGCCACGCGCCAGATGGCCGCCGTCGAGGCCGTGCAACTGATCGCCTCGCTCGAAGACGGCAGCGACAACCCATGAGCTGCGAGATCCTCAACCACACGCCGTTCCGGGCCCAGACGTTCGTGCACCGGGATGCACACATGGGCCCCGTCCTGGTGGTCGTCGTGAAAGGCAGCTGGCTGCTGTCCCATACGGAAGGCGCACCTGCGCGCCTCGCCCCTGCGGAGCGGCAAGCGCCCCTGTACCGCAGCGGCCTGCAGCAAACGCTGGGCAGCCTGCCGCTCGAAGACGCACAGGCCGCCGCCATCGCGGACCGGGCGAATGAATGCTGGAGCCGCATCGAAACCGAGCACGTGCCGCCGAAGCCCTGCTTCGACCTGCTGCTCCATGCCTGGGCTGTGGCGCCCGGCGGCCAACCCGCGCGCGCCATGGATGCCGCTGTCGATGTCCTGGCCGGCCCCACGGCACGCCGCCTGCTGGCCCTGCGCGCCTTCGCGCCCCGGACATGGACGGCCGACTTCGGTGGCCTGGGCCGCCTGCGCGCAGACTGCACGCACACGGCATCGCGCATCCCGCTGCTGCGCCCCTTCGCCTTTGGCGGCCAGTACACCGACCCGGCCACGGGCGAGCACCATGCCATCGAAACCAACCCGGAAGGCATGGGGTACCACCGCACGGCCGCCGATGCCCGGGGCCGGCCCCTGCCCTGGGTGGAATCGGCCGACCGGCTACTGCGCGACTGGAACGACCGTCCCGAGCCCGCCGCATTGGGTTCGGTCCCGCCCCACCACGTGCCGCGCCGCGACCTGCAGGGCACCTTCGACGAACATTGGCGCGCCACACGCGCTCCCGAATTGCCGGAGGACTTCGCCCCCCGGCACTACAACGCCGCGCCCGAAGCGCTGCAACTGCGCGAGTCCCCGCGCCCCGGCCATCGCCTGGGGCTGCACGGCATGGACGCAGCAGGGCCGCTGTTTTTCACCTGGCCGGAGATCGCCCTCACCGCCCAGGCGGAAACCACCGGCGGCACGCTGCTGCCTCCGCAGGAGATGCGCTGGGACACGCTGATGGCGGACACCGGCGACCGCCTCGCCGGCCTGCTCTGGCGCACTGCCATCGCCCTCCCGGCCCGGGAAGACATCGGCCTCGTGCACATCGCTGCCCATGCCCGCTCGCCTTCGACCGTGCCATCGCACACCGCACGACCTTCCGCGCAGCCCGCCTGACGCACGCAGTTCCCATGGCCTCCCCTTCCCCCGCTTCGCCCACCCGCCTCTGGCGCATCGAACACTGCGGCGCCGTCACTTCGGCCGGCACGCGCGCATGGCAATCGGCCGCCTCCTGGGTGGGCCTGCAGAAGCGCTTCCGCAAGTCCGCCTGGCCCGCCGTCGGCCCGCATCCCATCACCACGGCCCCCTGCCCGGAAATCACCGGCGACACGACCGGCATCCCGCGCCTGGCACGCCTGCTGGGCGCCGCGCTGGCGGATCTCGCTGCCAGCCTCCAGACCGCAACGGGCGCTGCAAACCCGGCAGGCATTGCCCGCCTTCCCATCCCCGGCCAGATGGTCCTGGCCCTGCCCGCATGGCTGGACGATGCTAGCTGCGCCGAGGTCTGGCGATCGGGGCTTGCAGAGCTGGCACGCTGGGCCGGAGCCGGGGCCGAAGCGCCCTGGACGACACTGCCCTGCCGCTTCGTGCGCGGCGGCCACACGGCGGGCTTCGCGGCCCTGTCTGCGCTGCAGCGCAGCCCGGCACCCGGTGGCACCGCACTGCTCATGGCCGTGGACAGCCTGCTCGATGCGCCGCGGCTGGCCCGAGGCTACGCGGACGGCGCGCTGCTCACGGACCGCACACCGGAAGGCTGCGTGGCGAGCGAGGCGGCGGCCTGCCTGTGGCTGGCCAGCGTGCCCGATACCCACGCCAGCAGCGAGCGCCGCCTCGTGCTGCATGCCCCCGCCCTGGCGGAAAGCAGCGGCCCGCACAGGAGGCCACCACAGCCTCCCGATACCGGCGCGCTCGAACAGGTGCTGCGCAACGCGCTGGCCCAGGCAGGTTGGCAGGGCGAGGACGTGGGCTATGGCATCTCGGATTTCGATGGCTCCGCATGGCGGGCGCTCGCCCAGGTGACCGCCCGCGTGCGCGCTGCCCCGGACCTGGAACCCACCGACTGGGAGCCCGCTGCCGTGATCGGCCAGGTGGGCGCCGCCACCGGGCCCGTGCATTGGGCCCTGGCCGCCGAGCGTGCATGGCATGACGAGCGCCCGCCGAATTCGGTGCTGTCCTGGGCACTCGACGAGGGCACTGGCGCCGCAGCGGTGGCGCTGGAGCGGACGGTGGCGCTGCCTGATCGACCTGGTACCCGATCACGAACGGACGAAAGCACGGCCATGGAACCAGTACGCACGTATTCGTCGCGCTTCCTCCAGCGCGGCGACTGACGGACAGAAGAACGAATACGGAACGAACAAGAGCAGGGAGCCGACCGAGCATGGGAACGCATATCTTCAGCGGGGGCAACGGCGCGATCACCCAGGTCGCCAACGGATGGACCTTCGAGCCGGCCACCCCCGTCAAGCTCAAGACCAGCGGCACGCCCGGCGTGGCATGGCATGCCAACAACAGCCGCGCCATCGATGTGCCGCTGGGCACCATCCGCGAGCACGGCACGCAGATGGCCAACCGCTACGGCGCCATGGACCAGGGCAAGCATGACCCGGTCAGCGTCATCGTGGGCCTGTTCACCAACGTGCGCGACAAGGTCAACGAACACGTGACCTACGTGAAGACGGTGGTTCACGAAGCAGGCGAGATGGTCGTGAACGGCGTGACCACGCTGACGAACTCTGTCCTCAGCAAGCTTGCCCCCGAGATCCAGCAGACGGTCAGGAACGGCGCCGACGTCCTGGGCGGTATGAAGGTCGAGCACTTCGAGGGGGCGGCCCAGGAGCAGATCGACCAGATCATGGAAATGCTCAAGGACCCGGCCACCTACGGCGGATTGGCGCTCTCGATGGCGGCCACCGCAGCGCAGGGCGTGCCGGTGGTCGGGCAGGTCCTGGGCGGCGCGGTCGTCGCTGATCGCATCATGACCCTGGGGGAGTCGGGCATCGCGGCCGCCGAAGAACTGAAGTCCATCATGGAAACCTGGAGCTCCCCCATGACGGAGGCGCAGCGCGAGGCTGCCCGCAAGCGTCTGGCGAAGTGGCTGCTCGGCGCCGGTCTTGCGCTTCTTCTGGCCCTGGCCGGCAAGAAGTTCAAGATGCACACGAAGAGCAAGGGGAATAACGACAAAAAGCCCACGACGGCGCAGAGCGACACCAAGCCGCCCCACGGCAAGGGCCCCTGCGAATCGTGCGCCATCGGCAGCCCGGTGCTCATCTCCAGCGGGCAGAAGCTCATGGACGAGACAGATTTCACGCTGCCCGGCCCCGGCCCATTGCTGTCCCTGCCCTGGCGCAGGCGCTATCGCTCGGGCCTGGCCGAAGACGGCCCCTTCGGACGCGGCTGGAGCCACCCGGTGGCGCAGCAGTTGCGCCTTTCGGCCGAGGGGATGGTGCTGCTGGACGAAGCCGGACGCCATGTCCCTCTGCCCCTGGTGCCCGAGGGCACCGACTACTTCGACCCCTACGAGAAATTCACCGTGCGCCGCCCTGGCGCCGACCTGTGGATCGTCGAGCACAAGAGCGGCCTGCAACATCACTTCCGCCGCGAGGCCCCCGAGCAGTGGCGCCTGCCGCTCGCCCGTCTGCAGGACCGCGATGGCAACGCCATCGCAATGCACTGGGAGCCCATGGAACCCGGCACTGGGGGCGGCACGACAGAGCCGTTGACCTGGAGCGGCCGCCAGGAGCGAGAACGCCGGGCGCGTGAAGGAGTGGCGGCACGACCCAGCCCCGATCCATTCGCCGCAGCCTTTCGCCCGCTGCGCCTCACGGGCCTCACCGACACGGCCGGCCGCCACCTTCGCCTGGCATGGCAGCGCTCCCCGGCCCCCGCAACGCACGATGCCCTGCAGGGCGAACGCATCGCACGTGTCGAACTCCTCGTGCCTGGCCATGCACCCACCGAACTTGCGCGCTACGACTACGATGCCCACGGCCAGCTCGTCGCCACCCACCACGGCGCCGCCCCCTACCGCCAATATGCCTGGCGCTCGGGCGTGCTGGTGGGTTACCGCAAGGCCAGCGGCCACCGCTACTTCGCCCAATACGACCACGAAAGCCCCGAGGGCCGCGTGCTGCGCTCCTGGTGTGCCGACACGCCCGTGCCCGGCCAGGACGACGACCGCTTCGCCTACTTCCCCGCCGAGCGCATCACCCGCCACATCGACGGCCTGGGCCGCGTCACCGCCTACCACTGGGACGCGCGCTTCAACATCGTGGCCACCATCACCGCAGAAGGCACGCCCGAGGCCGTGCGCGAGGAAACCCCCTTCGACGCCACGGGCACCCCGCGCGGACGCATCGACGCGCTGGGCCGGCGCACCAGCCTGCGAACCGACGCACGGGGCAACATCGTGCAGGTCACCGATGCGCTGGGGCAGAGCACGCAGTTGCAATACGACCGGCGGGACCTCGTCACCGTGCTGCGCGATGCCATGGGCCATGCATGGCGGCGCGAGTACGACGTTCGCGGCCATCTCGTACGCTCCATCGATCCCCTGGAACAGGCCACCGGCTACGCCTACGACGCACAGGGCCGGCCCGTGGAGATCACCGACGCGCGCGGCGGCACGCGGCGCCTGTCGTGGGACGAGGCCGGCAACCTTGTCGCCACCACCGATTGCTCGGGCCGCACCACACGCTTCGCCTACGGCCCGATGGGGCAGATCCTGGAACGCACCGATGCGCTCGGTCACACCACGCGCTACGCCTATGACGGCACAGGCAGGCTGGTGCGCGTGGAAGAGCCCGGCACGAACGGAGCATCCGCCGTCCACCAATACGCCTGGAACGGAGAAGGCCAGTTGCTGGCCTATTCCGACCCGCTCGGCCAGACCACCCGCTACACCTACGATGGCGCAGGCCGCCCCCTCACCCGCCAGGACGCGGCCGGCCGCATCCTGGCCTACCACTACGACGCCGCCGGCCGTCTCGTCTCTCTCATCAACGAGAACCGCGCGCAGACCACCTTCCGCTACGACCTGCGCGACCAACTCACCGACGAGATCGGCTTCGACGGCCGCTGGCAGCGCTACGTCTACAACCCCGCGGGTGAGCTCACCCACGTGATCGAAGCAGGAGGCTGCGAGGCCGGCCCGGGCAAGGCCACGCGTTTCGAACGCGACGCGCTCGGCCGGCTGCTGGCCAAGCGGTCGCACGGGCATGGCACCGTGGAGGAGTCGAGCTATCGCTATGACGCGCTGGGCCGCCTCACCCAGGCGAGCAATGGCGCGGCGCACCTCGCCTTTGCCTATGACCCGGTGGGGCAGTTGCTGTCGGAGACACAGACATTGATCGGGCAAGGGACCGGCACCGTGCGCAGTCGCCCGGGCCATCCGGTCTCCAACGATCTGGTCCGCACGCTCACCCACGCCTACGATCCGCTGGGCAACCGCATCAGCACGGGCCTTCCCGACGGGCGCACGCTGAACTGGCTGTTCTACGGCTCCGGGCATCTGCACCAGATCAACATCGCGCCAACGGACGACCAGAGCGCCCACGAAGTCATCACCGACATCGAGCGCGACGCACTGCACCGTGAGATCGAGCGAAGCCAGGGCGCCGCCACCAGCCACTACGGCTGGGATCCGGCGGGCCGCCTCGTGCGCCACCGCGCCAGCCTGCGGGGCAGCGGGAATATGGCGCCAGCGGGATCCAATGCGTCAAGCGCGGTGCTGGAACGCGCCTACGCATACGATGCCACGGGCCAGCTCATCGCGCGTGCCGACACCTTGCGCGGCCGACAGGATTTCCGCTACGACCCCACGGGGCGCATCCTCGCCGCGCTGCCTGCCCAAGGCAGCGCACTCGCCAGGGAACTGTTCGCCTTCGATCCCGCAGGCAACCTGCTGGACGCCAACGAAGCGCAGATGCAGCGCCAACAGGCAGGCCAGGGCATACCCCAGCAAGGACTGGTCGTGGTGGGCGACAACCGCTTGCGCTTCTACCAGGACCTGCACTACGAGTACGACCTCCACGGAAACGTGACGAAGCGCACGCGCGGCAATCGCAAGGCCGGCCACCACGAAACCATCGAACTGCGCTGGAACGCCGACCACCAACTGGTCGAATCCACCACCACCCGACACGGCGTGACGCAGGCCACCCGCTACGCCTACGATGCCCTTGGCCGCCGCGTTACCAAGAGCGATAGGTTCGGCTCCACGCACTATCTCTGGGATGGGGACCTGATGGTGCACAGCCAGCGGGGCGGGCGCGGATCGCTGTTCATCTATGAGCCAGACAGCTTCGTGCCGCTGGCCACCATCCAGGGCACGGCAGAGGAACAACATACTTACTGGTACCACTGCGACCAGATCGGGGCGCCGCTGGAGTTGACCGATGTCTATGGGCAGATTGCCTGGGCGGTCGATTACAAGGTATGGGGAGAGGCGGCGTTGCGGGCCGTCCCGAGGTCGGCTACGGGTACCGATAACCTGCTTGGACTACGGCGCAGGGAGGATGAAATTGGAGCAAGTTGGCACACGGTTCGCAAAGAAAACACACGTGGTGCCGTTTCTGGGTTTATTGATCAACCTTTCCGACTTCAAGGGCAGCAGTTCGACGAAGAAACAGGGCTCCATTACAACCGGTATAGATATTACGATCCAGCTTCAGGCAGGTTCGTTAGCGAAGATCCTATAGGATTAAAAGGTGGTGACAATCTCTTTATCTACGCCAGTAATGCATCCACATGGATTGATCCGCTAGGCCTAGCAGCGACTGCCGGAAGCCTTGCCAATAGGGCCCAAAACCTTCCAGCATCATCAAGACCCAATACAGTCGCAGTTATTCGCCACAAAGACGGAACCATAACTGCCGGCCGAAACCAGGGCGGCCAAATGAACGATGAGGTGTCAAACAAGTTGAAAGATATACCTCAAAACTCTTATAGTGGAGAGTGTGCCGAAGTCAATGCAATAGCTAGAGCGAAAAATAAGGGGCGCAGTCTTGAAGGTGCAGTAATAACAGTGGTGGATGTTAGAGGCAAGGGAAGTGTCAGCGGCAAGCATGGAAAACCCAAGTGTCCATGCGACGTTTGCAGTGAGCTATTAAAAGCATTCGGAGTAAAATATGTTATCGAGTGAAGACTTTTTAAAATCACTAACTACCCGTTCAATGCAAGCATTAGGGGGAGTTATTGTTCACCATTTTTTCAAAGAAAAGGGGAGGCTCACTAAAGACATTGAGATCTTGGTGCTTCATCAGCTATCAATCTTGGTCAAGGACAACCTCCTAGAGTGGGAAAATATTGGAGCAACCCTGCCGATTAATGGCAGAGGCGACCCTGTTCCCGAGAGTTTCAAGAAAATAGATCAAGAGCTAAACGGCCTAGCAAGCCAAGTGACCGATTACTCAACAGAAATCGGGCTCTGCGCCCTGTACACAAGCGATCACAGCGAATCTCGGTCCTTTCTCCTACAATTATTAAACATAACCAATCTCGCAAACTGCGAATCAATTGACGCAGTCATCTTAAATCTCTTGCCAAGAGGGGTCGGATGGGGGCCGACGATTTCACAAGAAGAATACACAATAATAACAAGAAATGTTACGTAATTCGCAAGATATTTTATTTCTATCTTTATTTTTCGGAACGCTCACGCTTGAACGGAAGATCGCAGATCGCCGAAACTCCACTCCCTTCACCATAACCTACGTATCAAGGGATTACTTGAGCTTGAGTGCATACACAGATAAGGCCAGGGAAGGTGAAAAATATTCACCCGTACAGAGCGCCACCCGTTCTCCCGCTACAGGATAAGTATGTGCAAAACAAAATTGACGAGCAAAGCTTCTTCGAGTCAAACAACGAAGAAATAAAATTTGGATTGAACAAGCATTATCAATACATCTAAAAGCAGTCACCAGAGATAGTGACCCTGTAGAGATTTCCGTGGAGGAAGCTATTGAAATTTCCGAGAAGCTTAAAGCATTTGCACTCCAAATTTTGACAAATGAAAATCAACAAATTTCAGTTGTACGCCACATCTAAGGATGATGAAAGATCGTTTAAGACTCATGAGATCGCCATATCTGCTGACCCAGCCACATTGCGCAAAATAGGGCTATTTTTTATCAACTCTGCTCACGAAATGGATTTTAATGAAACGGACCACATCCATTTGCAGGACAGGTTGACAGAGTTCTCTCACAAGAAGCATTGCGAGATAGTTCTGATCAACAGTAAAAAAATAAAACGGCAATGATTTCTGAAATACCATCAAAGTGAAAAGAGATGACCATTGATAAAAGAGCATGCCATTTCCACGCCGCCCTTCCTAAGGAAGGTCTGCATAAACCGCCCCGCGACGTGCTTGGCATCGACGTGAAGCCCTGAGACGATACGGCACATGAAGCAGCACAGCCTGGGCTTGGGAATGACGGCGAAGCGAACGCGGCGCCGGGAGTTCCTGGATGAGATGGAGAAGGTCGTACCGTGGGCCGAGCTGGTGGCCCTGGTGTCGCCGTACCTACCCGAAGGCAGGCGGGGACGTCCTCCATTCCCATGCGAGACCATGCTGCGCATCCATTTCATGCAGCAGTGGTTCGCGCTAAGCGACCCGGCCATGGAGGAAGCGTTGCACGACATGCCGGTGTTTCGTGAGTTCGCAGGGCTCGGAGGCTGGGATGAGCGGCTGCCCGACGAGAGCACGATTCTGCGGTTCCGACACCTGCTGGAGAAGCACAAGTTGGCTGTGCAGATCCTGCAGACCGTCAACGATCTGCTCAGCGCCAAGGGCGTGATGCTCAAGAGCGGCACGGTGGTGGACGCCACCTTGATCGCAGCACCCAGCTCGACCAAGAACAGTAGCGGCGAGCGCGACCCGGAGATGAAGCAAAGCCGCAAGGGGCAGCAGTGGTACAACGGGTAAGAAGTGCCACATCGGAGTGGATGCCGACTCGGGCCTGGTGCATACAGTGCGCGGCACCAGCGGCGCGGTCAATGATGTGATCGAGGCCAACAGTCTGCTGCGTGCAAGCGACCACGATGCCTATGCCGACGCTGGCTACCAAGGCGCCGGCCAACGCCCTGATGCCAGGCGCGACGTGAGCTGGCACATCGCCATGCGGCCCGGCAAACGCCGCCTGCTGGATCCGGCCAAGCCGATCGAGGCCTTGACCCGGCAACTCGAGCGCGTGAAGGCCGGCATCCGGGCGCGGGTCGAACACCCATTCCGAGTGCTCAAGCGCCAGTTCGGGCATGCCAAGGTACGCTACAGAGGACTGGCCAAGAACACCGCGCAATTGCACACGCTGTTTGCGCTGGCCAATCTCTGGCTGGTACGGCGCAAATTGTTGGCTGCCTTGGCATGAGTGCGCCCGCAGTTCGCCAAGACTAGCAAGTGCCTGAATTTCTCATTGAACTTATCACCCTCCTTAGTCTGGACTGTGCTTCGACCTCTATTCTTCCTAATATTGAAACGCAAGAAAGAGAGAAGATAATCAATTTTTCGAGAAGCCTGCTAGCTACGCCCCCGGGAAGTCAAGATACCTCCTTCACACCAGCATCAAGAAAACGCAAAAATTTTCCAAAACAATTCAATGCAGAACTTCTTATACACCTGAAACCATCCACTCAAGCAACGTTAAAACGCTATGCAAGAAGGCTAGAAATAGGGTTCAATCGAAGCAAAAATCAAGATCTCGGACTGGTTGAAGATATATCAATTTACGTCAAATCCTTAGAAGCAGGAGCGTTCATCCAGAGGGATGAAATCACTAGCATCCTCGAAGAGATTAAAATAAAAAATGAATATGATTTCCAAAGGAAAATATCACTTACCGACGCCATCATTGGAAGCACCTCGGAGCCAACAGACGCATGGGATGAACAACTTGCAGACCTATGGAACTCCGAATATGACATACCATACATAACATCAATAGCCCTACGGCTCAAACCGGCTGAAGAAAGTCTGAATTTCCTCTATAGCTGGAAAATATCCATAAAACCTGACGACTATGAAGATCTCAGGTCTCTTGTCATCCGCGCGATTCCTCGAATGAGCGAAGACGACATCTTGCTACCCTATTGAATTCCGCTTGGATTTGGTGCACAGCATTCCATATTAAATTCGTCGCCAGGTAGACCTCGGCTTTATTTAAAGGGCGCAGAACGAAAGTTCAAAAACTGGTTCAGGTTTGCACTCACCCACCCCGATTCCTCATCCAATCCGCCGTCCCCATGAAACTCTCCCGCAGCCTCATCCGCAGCGCCTCGGGCACGCCGGTCTCCCCCATCGCCTGGTCCATACACGCCACCCACTGGTCGCGCTCCTTGATGCCGATGGAAAACGGCATGTGCCGCATGCGCAGGCGCGGGTGGCCGAAGCGTTCGATGTAGTGGTCGGGCCCACCGAGCCAGCCGCAGAGGAACCAGAACAGCTTGTCGCGCGCATCGGCCAGGGTGGTGCCGTGGGCGGCGCGCAGTTCCTTGTATTCCGGCTCCAGGTCCATGAGGTCGTAGAAGCGGTCCACGAGGGTGCGCACGGCGGGTTCGCCGCCGATCCATGCGAAGGGCGTGGCGGCAGGAGATGGCTGCTCTACTGCCTCGACAGAGGCTGCCGGGGATGGGGCCGGAGTAGGAGCGGGGGTGGAAACGGAGGCCGGGTCTTGGGAAGAAGAAGGGTCGATCGTCGTCATCCGCGGACTATGGCACGCCTCGCCGAAGCCTCCGCAGATCCCGGGCCCCCATCCGGTCGATCCGTGTCCTGCCCTCCTTCTTCTGACTCACTCACTTGTTGATTCAATCACTCCGCCGCCCGCCGCAGTGTCTCCACCACCGGCCGCCGCAGCACTTCGCGCAGGCCCCACCACCCCGCAGCCAGGGCGAGTAGCGCACCCGCGAGGGCACCGGCCAGGGGCACCCAGGGGGAGGCGGTCCACTGGAAGTCGAACACGTAGCGCGCCAGGGCCCAGCCCACGGCGACGGCGACGGTACTGGCCAGGAAGCCCGCGAGCAGGCCGATGCCCGCCAGTTCGGCGCGCTGCACCTGGCGCAGCAGGCTGGCGCGGGCGCCGACGGCGCGCATGATGGCGAATTCGCGGGCGCGCTCTTCGCGCGTGGCGGTAACGGCCGCGAAGAGCACGACCAGGCCGGCGGCGAGCGTGAAGCCGAACAGGAATTCGACGGCCCGCACGACCTGCCCCAGCACGCGCTGCACCTGGGCCAGGGTGGCGCCCATGTCCACGTTGGTGATGTTGGGGAAGGCCTGCACCAGGCGGTTGTCGAAGCCGGGCGTGGCGGGTGCGCGGTAGGCCGCCAGGTAGGTGACGGGCAGCTCGGGCGGCATGCGGTCGGTGGTGTACATGACGAAGAAGTTGGCGCGCAGGGAGCTCCAGTCCACCTTGCGCAGGCTCGTGATGCGCGCCTCGCTGGCCACGCCGGCGATGTCGAAGCGCAGGGTGTCGCCCAGCTTCAGGCCCAGGGTTTCGGCGATGCCGTCCTCCACGCTGATCTCGCCGGCAGCGCCCTCCGTCCAGCGGCCGGCCACGACAGTGTTGTGCTCCGGCGCCTTCACGGCGTTGGAGAGGTTGAATTCGCGGTCCACGAGGCGCCTGGCGCGGTCGTCGGTGTAGTCCTGCGGGCCCACTTCGCGGCCATTGATGGCGACGAGGCGGCCGCGGATCATGGGGAACCAGTCGTAGCGGCGCACGCCCGCGTCGCGCAGCGCGGCCTGGAAGGCGTCGGCCTGGTCGGGCATGACGTTGATGACGAAGCGGTCGGGCGCGTCGGCCGGGGTGGCGCGCTGCCAGCTGTCGATGAGGTCGGTGCGCAGCAGCACGAGCAGCACCAGGGCGAGCAGGCCCACGGCCAGGCTGCTGACCTGCACCACGGCATAGACGGGCCGGGCGGCGATCTGGCGCGTGGCCAGCACCAGCCAGCGCGGCGCCGTGGCCTCGTTGACGCTGGCGCGCAGCACCCTGACGGCCACCCAGCCGAGCAGCGCGAACAGCACCACCGCGCCCGCGAAGCCGCCCACGGCGATGAGGCCGAGCTTGCGGTCGCTGCTCACGGCCAGCAGCAGCGCCGCGAAGCCGGCCACGCCCACGCCGAGCACGGCGAGCGATGCGGGCTTGAGGGCGCCCAGGTCGCGCCGGATGACGCGCAGCGGCGGCACGCGGGCCAGTTGCAGCACGGGCGGCAGGCCGAAGGCCATCATCAGGGTGAGCCCCATGCCGAAGCCGAAGGCCACGGGCCAGGGGCTGGGGGCGGGCAAGGTGGCCTCGACGAGGCCGGCGAGCAGCAGCACGAACACATGGTGCACCGCGTAGCCCAGGGCCACGCCCACGGCGCTGGCGAAGAGGCCCACCAGCGCGAACTCCACCACGTAGCCGCCCGCGATGCCGCGCTGGCTCTGCCCCAGCACGCGCAGCAGCGCGGCGGCATCCAGATGGTCGCTGGCGAAGCCGCGTGCGGCCAGGGCGACGGCCACGGCGGAGAGCAGCGCGGCCAGCAGGGCCACCAGGCTGAGGAACTTGCGGGCGCGGTCGAGCGTCTGGCGCATTTCCGGGCGGCCGCTGTCTAGCGACTCCACCCGCACGCCATGGACGCCGGGCGCCTGCACGGCCTCGGCGGCCCAGGCGGTGTATTGCTGCACGGCGGCCGGCGCGTCGCCGGCCACGGCGAAGCGGTAAGTGAGCCGGCTGGCCGGCTGCACGAGGCCGCTGGCGGGCAGGTCGGCAGCGTTCACCATGGCGCGCGGCGCGAAGCTCATGAAGCCGGCCCCGCGGTCGGGCTCGATGGCGATGGTGCGAGCGATACGCAGGCGCGCATCGCCCAGCAGCAGTGGATCGCCCAGCTTCAGGCCCAGGGACTCCAGCAGCGCGGGATCGACCCAGACCTCGCCGCGCGCCGGGATGTCACGGGTGGCCGCCGCAGGCGCACCCGGTGCATCGGTGGTCTGCAGGCTGCCGCGCAGCGGATAACCGGGCTCCACGCTCTTGAGGGCCACGAGCCGGCTGGCGCCGCCCTGGGCATCGTCCGCCCGTCCCATGGTGGGAAAACCGATGGTGGTCACGCCGCGCAGGCCCAGGGCGCGCGCCTTGTCGATGAAGGCCTCGGGCGTGGGCTGGTCGCTGGCGATGACCACGTCGCCGCCCAGCAGTTGCAGCGCGTCCCGCTCCAGCCCGCCCTGCAGGCGGTCGGAGAAGAACCCCACGGAGGTGAGGGCCGCGACGGCCAGGGCCACGGCGACGGTGAGCAGGCGCAGGCCGCCCGCGCGCAGGTCGCGCCGGAGCATGCGCCAGCCCAGCTGGATGAAGGGCGGCAGGGAGGTCATGGGCGGCTACCTTAGCGCAAACGCGGCAGCCCTCCGCTGCGCCGGGGCACCCGGCCGCACGGTGCACTGCGCGCCCGTACGGGCACCAGGGGCCACGGCAGCCGGTGCGCCGGTCAGGCGCCGCCGATGCCGACGGTCACCCGGCCGGTGCCGGCGCATTCGGTGCAGGGCGCGCCTTCGCGCCGGCCCGTGCCGCCGCAGGCGGGGCAGAGGTTCTCGCCCGTGCCGGGCGTGCCGGGCGCGGCTTCGTCGCCCGGCGCCAGCGGGGGCGTGGCCGGGCGCGGATCGCGCCCGCCCTGCCCTGCGGGCTGGTCGGATGCGCCCGGCTGCGGCGCCGCGCCGGCCGGGCCGCTGGCCTGCGGCGTCTCGTTGTCGAACGCCGCGCCCGGGTCTTCCTCGCCCGCGACGGAAATGCCGAAGGACAGCGGATCGCGGCCGGGCTGGCCGCCCGGCGGCTGCGGGCTGGAAGGGGACGGCGTGGGGGAACCGGAAGATGGGGATGCCATAAGGAATGTGCCTCCTGAAGGGAAAGGCGGGCCGGGGCGCCAACGCGGCGCCGCAGCCCGTCTCCGGGTCAGGCAATCCGCATGCCCGGGCACCGCGCCAGCGGTGCGACCGGCCTGTGCTGCGCCGTTCAGGAGTCGGTGCTGGCGGTGTAGCGCACCGCGCGGGGTGGGCGGCACAAGCCCCAGAGCGCGATGCCGGCCTGGGCCGCCAGATCCACGGCCAGGGAGGTGGGCGCGGAGACGGTGGCGAGCAAGGGGATGTCGAGCCGGGCGCATTTGCGCACCAGTTCGTAGCTGGCGCGGCTGGACATCACGACGAAGCCGTCCTCGCCGGAGCGCCCCTGCAGGGCGAGGCGGCCGATGAGCTTGTCGAGCGCGTTGTGGCGCCCCACGTCTTCCAGCAGGTCCGTCAGTTCGCCGTCCGGCGTGGCCCAGGCCGCCGCGTGCAGGGCGCCCGCGGCGGCGTTCAGCACCTGCAGGGCCGGCATGGCGGCCACCGCGCGCAGCACCACGCCGGCCGGCAGCGCCGCCGCCCAGGGGCGGGCGCGGACGCGTTCGGGCACGAGGTCCAGCGCCTGCAGGCTGTCGATGCCGCACAGGCCGCAACCCGTGCGGCCCGCCAGCGCCCGGCGCCGTTCCTTGAGGCGCGCGAAGCAGCGCGTGGCGATCTCCAGGTGCACCTCGCAGGCCACACCACTGCCGCCGGCCTGCGGGCCGCTGCGCGCGAACACCTCGATGCCGCGGCAGTCCGCGGGCGTGTCGATCAGCCCCTCGCTGAGCGCGAAACCCAGGGCGAAGGCCTGCAGGTCCGAGGGCGTGGCCATCATGACGGCATGCGAGAGGCCGTTGAAGACCAGGGCGACGGGCACTTCCGACGCCACGGCATCGTCCTGCCAGGCCAGGGCATCCGCCGGCGGGGCCCCGGCAGCGGCCGGCGTGTCGCCGGACACCCCGGCATGGCGCTGCACGGGGCGCGCCACCACGGGCTCCGGCACGGGCGCGGCAGGCGCTTCATCGTCGCCCGGTGCGTCCGGCCCACTTGCAGCGGCCGACATGGCACAGGCATCGCCCACCCCATGGGCCACCCTGCTGGCCGCCCGCACGCGCCCGGCCTCGGTGAGGTGGGCCAGCCAGCGGTCGCCGTCCTGGGCCACGCGCACCCATCCGGGCCCCGGCGTGCCGCCCAGCACGGCGTCGCCGAGCAGGTGCAGGCGGCGCAGCACGGCGCTGCCGGGCTGTCCCAGGCGCTTGGCAAGGCGCGGCAGGGACACACCCTGCGGCGCATCGAGTTCGGCGAGCGCCGCGAGCAGCGCGGCGGTGAAATCGTCGTCCGGAACGGTCAAGGCGGGCTCAGACGGCGGCAGGCGCCACTTCGGCGGACGGGCCCTCGGCCGTGGCCCCGGCCACCGCGGCGCTGGGCACCAGCACGACGGGGATGGACTTGGAGGTCGGCGTGCCCGCGTTCAACGCCACGGACGACAGCGGCACCAGCGGGTTCGTCTCTGGGTAGTAGGCGGCGAGGTTGCCGCGCGGGATGTCGTAGCCCACCAGCTTGAAGCGGTCGGCGCGCCGCTCCTGCCCGTCGCTCCACACGGTCTGGATATCGACCCAGTCGCCGTCCTTCAGGCCCAGCGCGCGGATGTCCTCGGGGTGGATGAAGACCACGCGGCGCTGGCCATAGACGCCCCGGTAGCGGTCGTCGTGGCCGTAGATGGTGGTGTTGTACTGGTCGTGCGAGCGCGTGGTGAGCAGCGTGAACACCACGGTGTCGCGGGTGCGGGCGCGGGCCTGGTGCACGGGAGTGTCCTGCGGCACCGGGTGGGCCACGAAGACGGCCTTGTGCGCCTCGGTGTTCCAGATGCGCTCGCTGGCCGTGTTGCGCAGGCGAAAGCCCCCCGGCACGGCGATGCGCTGGTTGAAGTCCTTGAAGTCGGCGAACACCTGCTCGATCTTGTCGCGGATGCGGGCGTAGTCCTCGATGAGCCAGAGCCACGGAACGCGGCTGCGCGCCCCCAGCGTGGCCGCGGCCAGCCGCGCGACGATGGCGGGCTCGGACAGCAGGTGCTCCGAGGCCGGCGGATTGATGCCCACGGAGATGTGCACCATGCTCATGGAGTCCTCCACCGTCACGCCCTGCGGGCCGGCGGCCTGCATGTCGATCTCGGTGCGGCCCAGGCAGGGCAGGATCAGCGCCTCGCGCCCGTGCACGATGTGGCTGCGGTTGAGCTTGGTGGTCACGTGCACCGTGAGGTCGCAGCGCTGCAGTGCCTTCCAGGTCTCGTAGGTATCCGGGGTGGCCGCGGCGAAATTGCCGCCCAGCGCGAAGAAGACGCGCGCCTTGCCGTCCAGCATGGCCTGGATGGCCTCCACCGTGTCCACGCCGGGCTCGCGCGGCGGCTCGAAGCCGAAGACTTCCTGCAGGCGGTCCAGCAGCGCGGCCGGGGGCTTTTCCCAGATGCCCATGGTGCGGTCGCCCTGCACGTTGCTGTGGCCCCGCACGGGGCACGGCCCTGCGCCGGGGCGGCCGATGTTGCCGCGCAGCAGCAGCCAGTTGACGATCATCTGGATCGTCGCCACGGAATGCATGTGCTGGGTGATGCCCATGCCCCAGCAGGCGATGACGCTGCGGGCCTGGCGATAGACCTCGGCAGCGGCGCGGATCTGCGCCTCGAACAGGCCCGACTCCTGCTCGATGAGCGCCCAGGATTCGGCCCGCAGGTCCGCCAGCAGCGCCTCGATGCCGGTGGTGTGCTCCCGGATGAAGGCATGGTCCAGCACGCCGCCCTCGCGGTCCTCGACCTCCACCAAGTGCTTCATCATGCCCTTGACCACGGCCAGGTCGCCCCCCACGCGCACCTGGAAGTAATGCGTGCTGATCGGCGTGGAGCCCAGGGTGGCCATCTCCATCTTGCTCTGCGGGTCGGCGAAGCGCTCCAGGCCGCGCTCGCGCAGCGGGTTGAAACTCACGATCTGCGCGCCGCGCTTGTGGGCCTCGCGCAGCTCGCCCAGCATGCGCGGGTGGTTGGTGCCGGGGTTCTGGCCGAAGATGAAGATCGCGTCGGCCTGCTCGAAGTCCTGCAGCGTGACCGTGCCCTTGCCCACGCCGATCTGCGGGCGCATGGCGCTGCCGCTGGGCTCGTGGCACATGTTGGAGCAGTCGGGAAAATTGTTCGTGCCGTATTCACGCACGAAGAGCTGGTAGAGGAAGGCGGCCTCGTTGCTGGCCCGGCCGGAGGTGTAGAAGATGGCCTGGTCGGGGTCGGGCAGCGCGTTCAGGTGCCGGGCGATGAGCGCGAAGGCGTCGTCCCAGGCGATCGGCACGTAGCGGTCGCTCGCGGCGTCGTACACCATGGGGTGCGTGAGGCGGCCCTGGTCTTCCAGCCAGAAGTCGCTCTGCGCGGCCAGTTCGGCCACCGTGTGCCGCGCGAACAGCTCCGGGCCTGCGCGGCGCGCCGTGGCTTCGGCCGCCACGGCCTTGGCGCCGTTCTCGCAGAACTCGAAAGTGGAGGCATGGTTGCGGTCCGGCCAGGCGCAGCCGGGGCAGTCGAAGCCGTCGGGCTGGTTGGCCGAGAGCAGCGTCTTGGCGCCCTTGAGGGGGATGTCCTGCCGCAGCAGGGTGTTCTTCACGCTGTTGAGCGCGCCCCAGCCTCCCGCCGGGCCCTTGTAGAACTCGATTTTCTGTTCGCTCATCGTGGTCTCCTTGGAACGGAATCATCGCGGATGGATGCAGCACGGCCGCCCGCATCGCGCCGGACGCACGGCCCACAGGCTACGCCGCAGGCCCAGGCCCTTGCAGGCGCCGGGTTATCGCGGCGCGGCCCATGGCCGCCGGCAGGGCAACGGGAGCGCGCGGTCATGCGGGGGTCCTGAATTTCGCGGCCGCGTCGGCCAGCCCCGCCGCCTGCTCGCGCATGCGCAATGCCGCCGCGGCGGCCTGCTCGACCAGGGCCGCATTCTGCTGGGTCATCTGCTCGATGCGGCCCACGCTGTCATGGATGCCTTCGATGCCCTGGCTCTGCTCGCTGCTGGCCGCGGCGATGCCCTCGATGAGCCGGGTCACGTCGCCGATCGATCCCGCGATGCCCTGCATGGATGCGCGGGCTGCATCCACGAGGCCGCTGCCGCCGTCCGCCCGCTCCACCGACGCCGCGATCAGCGTTCGGATTTCCCGCGCGGAGCCGGCCGAGCGCTGCGCGAGCGCGCGCACCTCCGCCGCCACCACCGCGAAACCGCGGCCCTGCTCGCCCGCGCGCGCCGCCTCGACGGCCGCGTTGAGCGCGAGGATGTTGGTCTGGAAGGCGATGCCGTCGATGATGCCGATGATGTCCTGGATGCGGTGGGCATCCTCCCGCATCCCGGCCATGGTCTGCACGACACGCTCCACCGCCTCGCCGCTCTGCGCCGAGGCCTGCGAGACTTCGCCCATGAGGCCGTTCACCTGCCGGGCATGCTCGGCGTTCTGCGCCACGGTGGCCGTAAGCCGCTGCAGTGCCGAAGCCGCGGCGTTCAGCTCGCCTGCCTGCCGCTCGGTGCGCGAAGCCAGGTCGCCGTTGCCTTCGGCAATCTCGCGCGTGGCCACGCGCAACGATTCAGCCCCCTGGCGCACCTGCGTGACCAGGCCGGTGAGGCCCACGCCGATGCCGTTGATGGCCTGCAGCATCTGGCCCACCTCGTCCCGGCGATCGACGTGCATCTGCGTGGTGAGGTCGCCCGCGGCAACGCGCCGGGCCGCGGAGCAGCCCTCGGCCACGGGCCGGGTGATACCGCGCCGCGCGAGGACGTACACCACGGCGGCGACGACCGGCGGCAGGGCCACCGAGACCGCGAGCCAGGCCAGCTGCAGGGGCGGCAGCAGCGCCCAGGCCACGGCGCCGATCGCGTACTGCGCGACCACCACCGACAACGCCAGCCGCGCCGCCGCGCCCAGCGCGGGCATGCCGCTCACGTCCAGCCCGACATAGAGCACGCCCACGACCTGGCCTGCCGCATCGCGGACCGGGTCGTAGCGGGTGAGGTTCTGCCGGCCGAACACCGTGGCGTAGCCGGCATACGGGCGCCCCGCGGCAAGGGCGCGGTAGGCGGGGTGGGAGCGGTCCAGCAGCGTGCCCACGGCCCGCTCGCCGTCCTGCTTGCGCACCGACGTGGCGATGCGCACGAAGTCGTCGCCCTGGCGGGCGAACACGGTGCCGCGCACGCCGGTCTGCCCGGTGAAGCGGTCGATGGCCGCGAAGTCGCCGTTCAGGACGCGGCCGCCGCAGCGCAGCACGGGCGGCTGGCCCGCGGGAGCGGGCTGCAGGTCGAAGCCGCCCTGGTGGACCGCGGCGAAGGCCCGCGCCGCCGCGCGGATCCGCCGGGCGAGGCTTCGGGGCAGCATGCCGGCTTCCTCGCCTTCAATGGAAGAACTTGGCCGCGCTCACCAGGGTCTTGTAGATGCCCCAGGCCAGCGGGATGCCCACGGCGGCCCAGGCGAAGGCGACCAGCGCCGGGCTGGTGGTGCCGCCACCCGCGCCCGCGCCGGTGCCGACCTCGGCCGCGACGGCCTTCTCGTGGGCCAGTTTCTTCTCGTGGGCCAGTTCCTCGTCGCTCATGAACCACTTGGCCGCCAGCGGGCGCACCATCAGGTTGGCGATCAGGCCGATCACCAGCATGCCCACGAGGATGTACATGGTCTGGTTGTAGACCTGCTCGCGCGGGATGCCCAGGCCGAGCTGGTATTCGCGCATGTAGTTCACTACGACCGGGCCCAGGATGCCGGCGGTGGCCCAGGCGGTGAGCAGGCGGCCGTGGATGGCGCCCACGAACTGCGTGCCGAACAGGTCGGCCAGGTAGGCGGGCACCGTGGCGAAGCCGCCGCCGTACATGGAGAGGATGATGCAGAACGCGCCCACGAACAGCAGCTTGCTGCCCGCGCTGGCGGAGCCCGGGATGCTCGCGTAGAGCAGGCCGCCCAGAACGAAGAACACCACGTAGGTCATCTTGCGGCCGAGCTTGTCGGAAAGGCTGGCCCAGAAGAAGCGGCCGCCGATGTTGAACAGCGACAGCAGCGCCGTGAAGCCGCCGGCCACGGCGGCGATGGCGGCGAGCTGGCCCTTGTCGAGTTCGCCGAACTTCGCGGGCACGTTGATGAGCGAGCCGCCGAAGACTTCCTGCAGCATGGGCGAGGCCATGCCGATCACGCCGATGCCCGCGCTCACGTTCATGCACAGCACGATCCACACGAGCCAGAACTGCGGGATGCCCCAGACGCGCTTCACGTGCACGTGGCGCTGCGTGATCATCGCGTTGGCGGAGGGCGGCGGGGGCGTCCAGCCTTCCGGCTTCCAGCCCGTGGGCGGCACGCGGTAGCCGAGCGCACCGGCCATCATGAACACGAAATAGACGAGTGCCATCACCACGAAGGTCTGCATCACGCCGACGTCCGTGGGCGTGGAGAAGGTCTTCATCAGTTCCACCGCCAGGGGCGAGCCGATCATCGCGCCGCCGCCGAAGCCCATGATGGCCATGCCGGTCGCCATGCCGCGGCGGTCGGGGAACCACTTGATGAGGGTGGACACCGGCGAGATGTAGCCCAGGCCCAGCCCGATGCCCCCGATCACGCCGGAGCCGAGGATCATGAGCCAGAACTGGTGCAGATAAATGCCCAGCGCCGACAGCAGCATGCCGCCGCACCAGCACAGGGCCGAAACCACGCCGGCCTTGCGCGGGCCGGCGCGCTCCAGCCAGCCGCCCCAGATGGCCGCCGAGCAGCCCAGGAACACGAAGAAGAGCGTGTACATCCAGCCCAGGGTGGCCACGCGCCAGTCGCAGCCGGTGGCGAACAGCTCGGCGAAGAAGCTCATGTCCTTCGGGCAGGCCGTCGCGCCCGTGCCGGCGGTGGACAGCGCCTTGGAGAGCGGCAGCCAGAACACCGAGAAGCCGTAGGCCATGCCGATGCACAGGTGGATGGCCAGCGCGGCCGGCGGCACCAGCCACCGGTTGAAACCCGGTCCCGCGATGATCCGCTCCTTGTCCAGAAAACCTGGTCGTGTATCCGCCATGCCCGCTCCTTAACGCAAGGTTGTTGTATTCCGCTTGATGAAAAATCCGGAAACAGTTACCGGATGCGCGGAGTTTCAACGCTGCGGTTGACGCGCGTCAATAGATCAAGTCAGCAAAAGCAATTGACTTTTTCTACTGAACGGGCGATCAACGAAGGGGCTTGCGCGGTGCCGCCGGAGCGGCACCATCGGCTCAGGTGTCCTTGCTGACCGCGATGGTGGGGAACTTCGAGGAAAAGTCCTTGGCCTGGGTCGCGATCTTCGCGGCCACCTCGCGCGCCACCCGGCGGTAGATGTTCGCCACCTCGCCAGCGGGCTCCGCCACCACGGTGGGGGTGCCGCTGTCGGCCTGCAGGCGGATCTGCAGGTCCAACGGCAGGGCGCCCAGGTAGGCCATGCCGTTCTCCTCGGCCATGCGGCGGCCGCCACCCTCGCCGAAGATGTGCTCGACATGCCCGCACTGGCTGCAGACATGGACGGCCATGTTCTCCACCACCCCCAGTATGGGCACGCCCACTTTCTCGAACATCCTGATGCCCTTGCGGGCGTCGAGCAGCGCGATGTCCTGCGGCGTGGTCACGATCACGGCGCCCGTGAGGGGCACGCGCTGCGAGAGCGTGAGCTGGATGTCACCGGTGCCGGGGGGCATGTCCACGACGAGGTAATCCAGGTCCTGCCAGTTCGTCTGCCGCAGCAGTTGCTCCAGCGCCTGCGTGGCCATGGGCCCGCGCCAGATCATGGCCTGGTCGGGCTCCACCAGGAAGCCGATGGACATCACCTGCACGCCATGGTTGCGCAGCGGCTCCATGGTCTTGCCGTCGGCGCTCTCGGGCCGGTCCGCGATGCCCAGCATCATCGGCTGGCTGGGGCCGTAGATGTCGGCATCGAGCACGCCCACGCGCGCGCCCTCGGATGCCAGCGCGAGCGCGAGGTTGGCAGCCGTGGTGCTCTTGCCCACCCCGCCCTTGCCCGAGGCGACGGCGATGATGTTGCGCGCCTGCGGCAGCACCTGCACGCCGCGCTGGACCGCATGCGCGACGATGCGCGTGGCGATGGTGGCGGACACCCGCTCCACGCCCTCCACGGTGCGCGCCGCGGCCTCCAGCTCGCCCGCCAGGGCGGCTTCCAGGCTGCGGGCCGGGTATCCCAGTTCCACGGTGAAGGACACGGCGCCGCCCTCGATGCGCAGGTCGCGCAGCGCGCGCGTGGAAACGAAATCCTTGCCCGTGTGCGGATCGCGTACGCTCGCGAGCGCCGCGAGTAGCGCCTGTTCAGTCACTGCCATATCGGTAAATCTCCTTGGGGCCGGGTAGTCTATTCCCTGCCCTCCACCCTCGCGCGGCGCAGGACAATGCCGCGGTTTTTCGTTTTTTTGCTTTTGAGGATTGCCGTTCCGTGAAACTGAAGATGGCCCCCAACTCGCTTTTCGCCATCCTGCTGCGCTCGCCGTGGTGGGTGAGCTTCCTCGCGGCGGGCGCCATCGCCCTGGCCTGCGGGGCGCTGCTGCCGGCGCACGTGGCGCCGTTCGCGGCCGTGGGCGTGCTGCCCCTGGTCGGCGTGGGCAGCATGGCGGCCTGGCGGCAATGGAACGCACCCAGTGCCGCACGCCTGCAGGAAGCGCTGGACGAGGCCGGCGCCCTGCCCTGGCGCACGCTCGCGGACCGGCTCGAGCGTGCCTGGCTGGCAGAGGGCTACACCGTCCAGCGGCTGGCCGGTGGCGCGGCGGACTTCCGCCTCGACAAGGGCGGGCATGCCGTGCTGGTGGGCGCCCGCCGCTGGAAGGCCGGCACCCACGGCGTGGAGCCCCTGCGCGAACTGCAGGCCGCGGTGCAGGCGCAGGATGGCGCCTCGGGCGCCTACCTCGCGCCCCTGGGCGCCGTGAGCGATGCGGCCCGGGATTTCGCGCGCAGCCACGGGCTGGACATCCTGGACGGCCCCGCCGTGGCCGCGCTGCTGCTCAAGGCCCCGGCCGGCACGGGCCGCTGAAGCGGCCGCCCCTCCCATGGCAGCCGCGCCGTCCCGAGCCACCGCGCAGCGCCCGGCCGGCCTCGTGCTCACGGGCGGCGGCGCACGCGCGGCCTACCAGGTGGGCGTGCTGGAGGCCATCTCCGACCTGCGCAAGGCCTGCGGCGCGGGGCGCGAGCCCAACCCTTTTCCCATCATCACCGGCACGTCCGCCGGGGCCATCAACGCCGCCGCCCTGGCCTGCGGGGCGGACCATTTCGACCGGGCGGTGCGGCGCATCGCGCACGTGTGGAGCGGCTTCCACGCGCAGCAGGTCTATCGCGCGGACTCGCTGAGCGTGATGCGCAGCGGAGCGCGCTGGCTCACTTTGCTCTCGCTGGGCTGGGCGCTGGCCCGCTGGCGGCGGATGCGACCGCGCTCGCTGCTGGACAACGCCCCCCTGGCGGAGCTGCTCTCCCGCCTGGTGCCGCTCTCGCGCCTGCCGCGCCTGGTCCGCGCGGGGCACGTGCAGGCGCTGGCCGTCACGGCATCCAGCTACACCTCGGGCGAGCACATCACCTTCTTCGAAGCCGCCGATTCGCTCGCGCCCTGGCAGCGGCAGCAGCGCCGCGCGGCACGGGGCCGCATCACCCATGACCACCTGCTGGCCTCGTCGGCGATCCCGTTCGTCTTTCCGGCCACCGCGCTGGAGCTGGACGGGCGGACCCAGTTCTTCGGCGACGGCTCCATGCGCCAGTCCGCGCCGATCGCTCCGGCCATCCACCTGGGCGCCGGCCGCGTGCTGGTGATCGGCGCGGGCCGCATGCACGAGCCGGCCGGCGACCTGTCCGCGGAGACCGTGCCGGCCTACCCGACGCTCGCCCAGGTGGCGGGGCATGCGCTGTCCAACATCTTCCTGGATGCCCTGGCGGTGGACGTGGAGCGCGCACAGCGCATCAACCAGACCCTGGCGCTGATCCCGCCCGAGGCGCGGGCGCTGAGCCCGCTGCGGCCGCTGGAACTGCTGGTGATCGCCCCGTCGCAGCGGCTGGATGCGCTGGCGGCCCGCCACGTGGGCGACCTGCCCGCACCCGTGCGCACCCTGCTGGGCGCCCTGGGCGTGACCGCCAACGAGCGGGACGTGCGCGGCGCCGCGCTGGCGAGCTACCTGCTGTTCGAGCCCGGGTACACGCGCGAACTCATGGCGCTCGGCCGGCAGGACGCGCTCGCGCGCCGCGCCGAGATCTGCCGCTTTTTCGGCTGGCACGACGCGGGCCAGCCGGTCCGGGCCCCGGCGCGGCAGCCTTCCCGCTGAAAGCGAAAACGTCCGACATTCAGGGTTTACACCGATGGCTCCGGCGTACCTAGAATGACCTGACCGCAACTTCCAGGGAGTTCCTGGCGATGGGCATTTTTGGTTCCTCCAAGGCGAAATCGGTGGCCGACCTCCTGGTCGAGACCCTGGCGCACGCCGGCGTGCAACGCATCTGGGGCGTCACCGGCGACAGCCTGAACGCCATCAACGACAGCCTGCGCCGGCACGGCGGCATCGAATGGATGCATGTGCGCCACGAGGAGGCCGGCGCCTTCGCCGCGGGTGCCGAGGCCCAGGTCACGGGGCGGCTCGCGGTGTGCGCAGGCAGCTGCGGGCCGGGCAACCTGCACCTGATCAACGGGCTCTACGACTGCCAGCGCAACCACCAGCCCGTGCTGGCCATTGCCAGCCACATCCCCGGCAGCGAGATCGGCCTGGGGTACTTCCAGGAAACCCACCCGACCGAGCTGTTCCGTGAATGCAGCCATTTCTGCGAGATGGTGCAGGACCCGAAACAGTTGCCCGAGGTGCTGCACCGCGCGATGCGCACGGCCATCGGCCGCCACGGCGTGGCCGTGATCGTGCTGCCCGGCGACGTGTCCACCCTCGACGCGCCCGAGGGCGCCCGGCCGGATTTCGCGCCGCCGGCCGCGCCCCGCATGCTTCCGGACGAGGCAGCGCTCTCGGAACTTGCCGCGCTGCTGAACGGCTCCGACGCCGTGACCATCCTGGCCGGTGCCGGCACGGCCGGAGCGCACGACGAGGTCGTGGCCCTGGCGAGGGCCCTGGCCGCGCCCATCGTGCATGCCTTCCGCGGCAAGGAGCACATGGAGTGGGACAACCCGTTCGACGTCGGAATGACCGGGCTGATCGGCTTCTCGTCCGGCTACCACGCGATGCGCGAGTGCGACACGCTGCTCATGCTGGGCACGGACTTCCCCTACCGCGACTTCTATCCGGACGATGCGGCCATCGTGCAGATCGACCGCGATCCCGGCGCGCTGGGCCGGCGCGCGCAACTGCGCCTGGGGCTGGTGGCCGACGTGCGCGAGGCTGCTGCCCTGCTGGCCCCGCTCATCGAGCCGGGCCGCGACACCGGTTTTCTCGACAAGGCACGCGAGCACTACCAGGCGGCGCGCAAGGAGCTGGACGCGCTCGCGTCGCCGCGCGCCGGCGACGAACCGCTGCACCCGCAGTTCGTGGCGGCCACGCTCGACCGGCTGGCGGCCGACGATGCAGTATTCACCTTCGATGTCGGCACGCCCGCGATCTGGGCCGCCCGCTACCTGCGCATGAACGGCCGGCGCCGGCTGCTCGGCTCCTTCAACCACGGCTCGATGGCCAACGCGATGCCGCAGGCCCTGGGCGCGCAGGCGGTGCGACCCGACCGCCAGGTGGTGTCGATCTCCGGCGACGGCGGCCTCGCGATGCTGATGGGCGACATGCTCACGGCAGTGCAGATGAAGCTGCCGATCAAGATCGTGCTCATCAACAACGGCGTGCTCGGCTTCGTGCAGATGGAGCAGAAGGCCTCGGGCTACCTGGACACCAACGTCGCGCTGCAGAACCCGGATTTCAGCGCCATCGCGAACGGCATGGGCTTTCTGGGCCTGCGCGTCGCCCGCTCGGACGAACTCGAGCCCGCCCTGGTGCGGGCGCTGGCCCACGACGGCCCCGCCCTGGTGGACGTACGGGTGGACCCGATGGAGCTGTCGATGCCGCCGAAGATCCGGGCCGCACAGGTCAAGGGCTTCAGCCTGTACGCCGCGCGGGCGGTGATGAACGGCCGGGGCGACGAGATCGTCGAGCTGGCGAAAACCAACCTGCTGCGCCGCAGGTGACGGCGGCCGGCGCGGCGCCGGACCGGGGAGGCTCTTAAAATCATCCGTTGCGCCCGGAGCCCTCCGCCCGGGCCGCACTCCCCTCAGAAAGCCCGCTCCCGATGCCCGCACGCAAGATCTTCGTCACCACCGCCCTGCCGTATGCCAACGGCAACTTCCACATCGGCCACATCATGGAATACATCCAGGCCGACATCTGGGTGCGGTTCCAGCGCATGCAGGGCGCCGAGGTGAACTTCGTCGGCGCGGACGACACGCACGGCGCGCCGATCATGATCGCCGCCGAGAAGGCCGGCAAGACGCCGCAGCAGTTCGTGGCCGACATCGCCGCCGGCCGCAAGCCCTACCTGGAGGGCTTCCACATCCGCTTCGACAACTGGCACAGCACGGACGCGCCCGAGAACCACGAACTCGCCCGCCAGATCTACCGCGACCTGCAGGCCGCGGGCCTGATCGAGACGCGCACCATCGAGCAGTTCTTCGACCCCGAGAAGAACATGTTCCTGCCGGACCGCTTCATCAAGGGTGAATGCCCGCGCTGCCACGCCAGGGACCAGTATGGCGACAACTGCGAGAACTGCGGCGCGGTGTACGCCCCCACCGACCTGATCGAGCCCTATTCGGCCCTCTCCGGCGCCAAGCCGGTGCTGAAAAGCTCCGACCATTTCTTCTTCCAGCTCTCCGACCCGCGCTGCGTGGCCTTCCTGCAGGAATGGACGCAGGACGGCCGCCTGCAGCCCGAAGTGGCCAACAAGGTCAAGGAATGGTTCTCGGTGCGCACCAACCCCGACGGCACCACCAGCGAAGGCCTGGGCGACTGGGACATCAGCCGCGACGCGCCCTACTTCGGCATCGAGATCCCGGACGCACCGGGCAAGTACTTCTACGTCTGGCTGGACGCGCCCGTGGGCTACCTCGCCTCGCTCAAGAACCTGCTGGAAAAGCGCGGCCAGAGCTACGACGACTACGTGGCCGATCCGCAGCTGGAGCAGTACCACTTCATCGGCAAGGACATCGTCACCTTCCACACGCTGTTCTGGCCCGCGATGCTGAAGTTCAGCGGCCGCAAGACGCCGGATGCGGTCTTCGTGCACGGTTTCCTCACCGTGAACAACGGCGAGAAGATGAGCAAGAGCCGCGGCACGGGACTCGACCCGCTGAAGTACCTGGGCCTGGGAATGAACGCCGAATGGCTGCGCTACTACCTCGCGGCCAAGCTCAACGGCCGCAACGAGGACATCGACTTCAATGCCGAGGATTTCATGGCGCGGGTCAACAGCGACCTGATCGGCAAGTTCGTGAACATCGCGAGCCGTGCCGCCGGCTTCCTCACCAAGCGCTTCGGCGGCCGGCTCGGCACGCCCGATGCCGACGGCGCGGCACTGCTGGAGGCCCTGCGCGCCCAGGCCGGCGCCATCGCCGAGGCGTATGAGCGGCGCGACACCGCCCGCGCCGTGCGCGAGACCATGCTGCTGGCCGACCGCGTGAATGAATACGTGGACGCACGCAAGCCCTGGGAACTCGCCAAGCAGGAAGGCCAGGAAGCCGCGCTGCAGGCCGCCTGCACCACCTGCATCGAGGCCTTCCGCCTGCTCACGCTCTACCTCAAGCCCGTGCTGCCGGCCCTGGCGGCGCAGGTGGAAGCGTTCCTGAACGTCCAGCCGCTCACCTTCGCCGATGCGCCCGCCCTGCTGGGCGAAGGCCACGCCATCGGGGCCTACCAGCACCTGATGCAGCGCGTGGACATCAAGCAGCTCGAGGCGCTGTTCGAGGCCCCGGCCGCCGCTGCCACACCCGCAGCGTCCGCTGCCGCCGATGCCGGAGCGGATGCACCGGGCGGCGAGGCCATCGCCCCCACCATCACCATCGACGATTTCGCGAAGATCGACCTGCGCATCGCACTGATCGTGAACTGCGAGCCGGTCGAGGGCTCCACCAAGCTGCTGCGCCTCACGCTCGACGTGGGCGAAGGCCGCCACCGCAACGTCTTTTCCGGCATCGCGAGCGCCTACCGCCCCGAGGAACTCGTGGGCAAACTGACGGTGATGGTCGCCAACCTCGCGCCGCGCAAGATGAAGTTCGGCGTCTCCGAGGGCATGGTGCTTGCCGCCAGCCACGGCGACGAGAAGGCGCATCCGGGCATCCATGTGCTGAACCCGTGGCCTGGGGCTACGCCGGGCATGCGGGTGCGGTGATTGAGAGCGGCTGACACGGTCCATTTGGGCGTCATCGTCGCATCCCGCCTCCTTTCAGGCGAAAGATGAAGACGCCGATATGCACTCAATGCGGCATATCGCGTTTGCAGCCTGCCTGGGAGCCTTCCAGGTAACTGCGGCTGCCGCAGACCAGGCTGTTTCAGGCGTTTTCGAGGGAACTGGCAGGGCCTGCTCCGGCATCTTGAAGGTTCAAAAGAAAACCCTTGAATGGCGCTCGGCTTTCAGTTCATGCCATTCGACGCGATACGAAGTATTGGAGAAAAGCCAAGGCCCCCGTCCAGAACGCATAGCTCTCCACTTCGAGAAATTGAACGACCAATGCCGCTACTCAGTGATCGAAATGGAGCGCAGGGGGAGCTACCAATGGAACGTGACGGCCTATCCATCGTTGAAGGGATTCAACAACAGGAAATCGCCTGACCGGAGCGACTCCTCATTGCCGGAAGAGCAAACACTATCATGTCCGATGGTCGGCCCCCGTTGAGACCTATGGGGGCCGCTGCGGGCGGCGCTTTGCGCCACGGTTTACTGACACGAAAAGAAAGGGCCGCAATGCGTGCTGCTTCGCGCTTTTTGCGCGCCCTGACGCGGCCGTTCGCTCTGGCAGTCTGCCTGTCCGCGCTCGCCGGCTGCACCGTGGTGAGCGTGGCCACCACGGCCGTCGGCGTCACCGCGAGCGCCGTCGGGCTGGCAGCCGACGCCGCCATCGGCACGGTGAAGATCGTCGGCAAGGGCGTGGGCATGGCGGCGGATGCCGTCACGGGTGGCGACTCCGACAACAGCGGCATCCATATCCGCGAGTCGATCCGTCCGGCCCCGGTGCAGGCCGCACCCGCACCGCCATACCCTGCCGCGCCCTACTCCCCCACGTAGCGCCCCGGCCGGTGGCTGATCCAGAGGAACACGCTCATCACCACCGCCGCCAGCACCGAATAACCCACGCGCTCGGGCGGCACCACGAAAAGGGCCAGCGCCAGCACGGTGCAGTCGATCGCCATCTGCACCTTGCCCGCACGGATACCGTGCCGGTTCTGCAGGTACAGCGCGACGATGGTGGCCCCGCCCAGGCTCGACTTGTGCCGCGCAAGGAACAGGCAGCCCGTGCCCAGCAGCAGGCCACCCAGCACCGCCGCAAACAGGGGATCGAGGTAGTCCACGTGCATCACGTGCGGAAACATTTCGGTGAGCAGCGACAGCAGGGCCACGCTCAGGAAGGTCTTGAGGGTGAACTCCCGCCCCATGCGCGTCCAGGCGAACCAGTAGAAGGGCAGGTTGACGGCGAAGAACAGCTTGCCGAAGGACACGTCCGTCAGGTAATGCAGCAGGAACGCGATGCCGGCCGTACTGCCGATGAGCAGCCCGGCCTGCCCGAACAGCATCAGGGCCATGGCCACGAACAGGGTGCCAGCGACCAGCGCCTGGACATCCTCGTAGCGGCCATGCCGCAGCGAAGGAACGGGAACCGGAATGGGATCGGGCGGCGTGGATGGCATGGCAGGCAGCAGCGGCGGGAGGTGCAGGGGGAAGGTACAGAAGCCATGCAAGCGGCGGGCCAGAGGCCAGCGGCGGCACCTCCACCGCGCAGGCTCAGCGGCCGTCCTGCAGCTCGGCCGTGCTGCCGCTGCGCAGCACGCGGCCGCGGAGGTCGAAGGTCACGCTGAACACCATGGGCTGGTTGCCGCCGTCGTTCCAGCGCCAGTCCCAGACGGTCTCGCCCTTGCGTTCGAACGTCATCATTTTCGCCGGCTTGCCGAGGCTGCGGCGCACCTCCTCCATGAGCATGCCGGGAACGATGGTCTCGAACACGTGGGGGGCCAGTACCTGGCGCAGCGCGCTCATGCGGCCATCGGGGCCGATGGTGATCATGTAGTTCTGGTGCCCGGCGGGCTGGCGGTTGTATTCGAGCGTGCGCGCGCCGCCGGGCTCGTCCCAGATGCGCTCGGGCTCGCCGAAGCGGGCGCGCACGTCGGCCTCGGTCGAGACGCCCTCTTCCAGTTCGCTGATGCGCTGGGGGTCGCAGGCGGCAAGCAGCCAGAGCGCCGCGCCGCCCGCGGCGGCGACGGCCAGCGCGCGGCGGCGTGCGGGGGAGGCAGGCCCGGGAAGGCCGGGCAGGGTCAGGGAATGGAGGGAGGATGCAGGGGACAGGGCAAGCGTCATCGATAAAGGGGGAAAAGCGGGCGCGCGCCAGGCGCGGAATGCAGGGGGGACGTGCGGCCCCGGCCGCCGGAGCGGCCGGGAACGCCAGCCGGAAATGGTAGCCGCGTCCGGCCCCGGTAAAATCTCCGGTTGTTACAAAGACTTCGATCCGCCTGCCATGTCCTTCTTCCGCCGCCCCGACTACCAGTCCGACGCCACCCAGTTCATCCAGAAGCTCAAGTCCGACCGGCCCGAACTCGACGCCCAGCAGGTGGCGGGCCGCGCCCTGCTGTGGGACAAGCAGGTGGACCGCGACATCTGGGAGGAATACGACGAAGCCCGCGTCGCCCAGAAGCCCTACGTGTACCAGACCCAGGGCTGACCGCACAGCCCATGGACCGGCCGGCATGCCGTCGATCGGCGGGCGGCCCGCCCCATCCGGATGAATGCAGCGCATGAGCGCCGACACCATGGACGCCCCGCCGCACGCCGGTGACGCCGCGCAGGACGCCGCCGGCGGTGCGGCCGGCGACGCCGTGGCGCGGCTCTACGGAGAGCCCCTGTTCGCCCTGCCGCAGGACCTCTACATCCCGCCCGATGCGCTGGAAGTGTTCCTGGAGGCCTTCGAGGGCCCGCTGGACCTGCTGCTCTACCTCATCCGCAAGCAGAATTTCAACATCCTCGACATCCCGATGCTGGATGTCACGCGGCAGTACCTCGGCTACGTGGACGAGATCCGCAGCCGCAACCTGGAACTGGCGGCCGAGTACCTGCTGATGGCGGCGATGCTCATCGAGATCAAGTCGCGCATGCTGCTGCCGCCCAAGAAGCAGGAAGGCGCCCAGGAGCCGGAAGACCCGCGCGCCGAACTGGTGCGCCGGCTGCTGGAATACGAGCAGATCAAGCTCGCGGCGGCCAACCTGGGCAGGGCCCCGCAGTACGGCCGTGACTTCCTGCGCGCGCAGGTCCACATCGAGCAGAGCCTGGTGCAGCGGTTTCCCGACGTGCACGTGGCCGAACTGCAGGAAGCCTGGCGCGACATCCTCAAGCGCGCGAAACTCGTGCAGCACCACCGCATCACCCGCGAGGAACTGAGCGTGCGCGAGTACATGAGCGCCGTACTCAAGACACTGCAGGGCCGGCGCTTCGTCGAGTTCGAGGAACTGTTCGATCCCTCCAAGGGCTCCACGGTGCTCGTGGTGACCTTCATCGCCCTGCTGGAGCTGGGCAAGGAAACACTGATCGAGATCACCCAGGCGGAAGCCTTCGCGCCCATCTACGTGCGCCTGGCCTACACCCCGGTGTGAACCGCCGCCGCGGCACCGCCCTCCGGCGGACAGCGGCCCCATCCGACTTCCATCCCTTCCGAACCGCATGGCCTCCTTCGATTACGACGTACTCATCATCGGCAGCGGCCTGGCGGGCCTGTCCACCGCGCTGCATCTCGCCCCCACGCACCGCGTGGCCGTGCTCACGAAGCGGGGACTGGCCGACGGCGCCAGCGGCTGGGCGCAGGGCGGCATCGCCGCCGTGCTGGCCGAGGGCGACACCTTCGATGCCCACGTGCAGGACACGCTCGTGGCGGGCGCGGGACTGTGCGACCTCGCCGCCACGCGCGCCGTGGTCGAAGGCGCGCCGCAGGCCATCCAGTGGCTGCAGACCCTGGGCGTGCCGTTCTCCGAGGAAGCGCCGGGCCGGCTGCACCTGACGCGCGAAGGCGGCCACGGCGCGCGGCGCATCGTGCATGCCACCGATGCCACCGGCGCGGCCGTGCAGCGCACCCTGCTGGACACAGTGCGCGCCACGCCCGGCATCACCCTGCTGGAAGAGCACACGCTGGTGGACCTGATCACCGCCCGCAAGCTCGGCCTGCCCGGCCCGCAGCGCTGCCTGGGGCTCTACGCGTTCGACGAGGCCACCGACACCGTGCACACCTTCCGCGCGCCGCACACCGTGCTGGCGACGGGGGGCGCGGGCAAGGTGTACCTCTACACCAGCAACCCGGACACGGCCACGGGCGACGGCATCGCCGCCGCATGGCGTGCGGGCTGCCGGGTGCAGAACATGGAGTTCATCCAGTTCCACCCCACCTGCCTCTACCACCCGCAGGCCAAGTCGTTCCTGATCAGCGAAGCGGTGCGCGGCGAGGGCGGCCGGCTGCTGCGGCCCGACGGCACGCGCTTCATGCCGGCGCACGACGAACGCGCCGAACTCGCTCCGCGCGACGTGGTCGCCCGGGCCATCGACTTCGAGATGAAGACCCACGGGCTCGACTGCGTGCACCTGGACATCTCGCACCAGAGCCCGGAATTCCTGCAGGCGCACTTCCCGACCATCCTCGCACGCTGCGCGGAACTGGGCATCGACCTCACGCGCCAGCCCATCCCCGTGGTGCCCGCCGCGCACTACACCTGCGGCGGCGTGCTCACCGACCTCGCGGGGCGCACCGACCTGGCGGGCCTGCATGCCATCGGCGAAACCGCCTGCACCGGCCTGCACGGCGCCAACCGACTGGCGAGCAATTCGCTGGTGGAGTGCATGGTGTTCGCGCGCGCCGCCGCCGATGCCATCCTCGCCGCGCCGCCCGTTTCCAGCCCGCCTCCGGCCCTGCCCGCCTGGGACGACAGCCGCGTGACCGATGCCGACGAGCGCGTGGTCATCTCGCACAACTGGGACGAACTGCGCCGCTTCATGTGGGACTACGTGGGCATCGTGCGCACCGACAAGCGCCTGGAGCGCGCCGCGCACCGCATCGCGCTGCTGCAGGCGGAAATCGCCGAGTTCTACGCGAACTTCCATGTCTGCCGCGACCTGCTGGAATTGCGCAACCTCGTGCAGGTGGCCGAGCTCATCGTGCGCTCGGCCCAGCAGCGGCGCGAGAGCCGCGGCCTGCACTACAGCCGCGACTGGCCCGCCATGGCCGCGCCCGCGGCCCCCACCCTCCTCGTGCCGCCGGTCCGCTGACCGGCGCCGGGCCCCTTTTTTCTTTCCTGCAGACGCATGGTCAGAGACGACACTTCCCTCGCCGCCCGCAGCATCGCCAGCGTGTGGCATCCCTGCACCCAGATGAAGCGCCACGAGGCCGATCCGCCCGTGGCCATCGCCCGTGCGGCCGGCCCCTGGCTGGAAGGAGACGACGGCCGCCGCTACCTGGACGGCATCAGTTCGTGGTGGGTCAACCTTTTCGGCCACGGACATCCGCACATCCGCGAGGCCATCGCCGACCAGCTGGCGCGGCTGGACCACGTGATGCTCGCGGGCTTCACGCACGCGCCAGTGGTGGAGCTCTCCGAGCGCCTGGCCGCGCTCACCGGGCTCGGCCATGCGTTCTATGGCAGCGACGGCTCGGCCGCGACGGAGATCGCGCTCAAGATGAGCGCGCATTTCTGGCGCAACCACGGCCGGCCCGGGAAATGCCGGTTCATCGGCCTGGCAGGCGGCTACCACGGCGAGACCGTGGGCGCGCTCGCGGTGACCGACATCGGCCTGTTCCGCGAAGCCTACGCCCCCCTCGTGCGCCTGGGCGCCACCGTGCCCAGCCCCGATGCGCGGGGCGCCGCGGCCGGAGAGGACGCCGCCGCCGTGGCGCGCCGCGCCGCCGCCGTGCTGCAGGACTGGCTGGAGGAGCACCATGCCACCACCGCCGCGCTCATCGTGGAGCCGCTGGTGCAGTGCGCCGCCGGCATGGCGATGCACGATGCCGAATACCTGCGGCAGGCCCGCACGCTGTGCGACCGCTACGGCGTGCACCTCGTCGTGGACGAGATCGCGACCGGCTTCGGCCGCACCGGCACGATGTTCGCGCACCAGCAGGCCGGCATCCGGCCGGACTTCATCTGCCTCTCCAAGGGCCTGACGGGCGGCACCCTGCCGCTGTCGGCCGTGCTCACCACCGATGCGGTGTATGCCGCGTTCTACGACGACGACGTGGCGCGCGGCTTCCTGCATTCGCACTCCTACACCGGCAACCCGCTCGCCTGCCGCGCGGCGCTGGCCACGCTCGATCTGTTCACCCAGACCGATGCGCTGGCGCACAACGCACGGCGCGCACCGCTCTTCCACGCGGCCTTCGCGCCGCTCTCGGCCCACCCGCGCGTGCGGCACGCGCGCCACCTCGGCATGCTCTGGGCCTGGGACGTGGAAGGCACGGCACCCGACTTCGCGCGCCGCTACCACCGCCACGCGATGGCGCGCGGCCTGCTGCTGCGGCCCATCGGCCGCACGCTCTACGCCATGCCGCCCTACGTGCTGGACGACGACGCCATCGCACACCTGGGCCGGCAGGCGCTCGCGGCGCTGGACGCCACGCTGGCCGAAGAGACCGGCGCCCCTGGCGCGGCTGCGGCCGCCGAAAGGAGCCTGCCATGATCGGCTGCTTCGTCACCGGCACCGACACCGGCGTGGGCAAGACGCTCGCCAGCGCCGGCCTGCTGCATGCGCTCGCGCGCCACCATGCGCGCGTGGTGGGCATGAAGGCCATCGCCGCGGGCGCGGAGCCCATCGGCCCCGGCGGCACGCTCGCCAACGAGGATGTGCTGGCCCTGCGCGCCGCCTCCACGGTCCAGGTGGCGCCCGCGCTGGACAATCCCGTGCTGCTGCCCGACCCGCTCTCGCCGCACATCGCCGCGCGGCGTGCGGGCACGCGCATCGATATCGCCGCCATCGTGCAGGCCTGCGGAGCACTCGCTGCGCAGGCCGATGCCGTCGTGGTGGAAGGTGCCGGCGGCTTCCACGTGCCGCTCTCGGACACCGAGACTGGCGCCGACCTGGCCCAGGCGCTCGGCCTGCCGGTGGTGCTCGTCGTGGGCCTGCGCCTGGGGTGCCTCAGCCACGCGGCACTCACGGCCGATGCCATCCGCGCGCGCGGATTGCCCCTGGCCGGCTGGATCGCCAGCCGCATCGACCCTGCCATGCTGGCGGCGGAGGACAATATCGCCTGGCTGCGGCAGCGCCTGCAGGCGCCCCTGCTCGCCGACATACCGCACCAGCGGCAGCCCGACCCGCGCGCCACGCCGTTCACGCTGCCCGATTCCTGGACCACGCCTTCCGCATGACGACCTTTCCCTTCGCTCCCTCCTGGCTCGACGAACTGCCCGCCCGCCTGGCGGAACTCGACGCCGTCCACCTGCGCCGCCGCCGGCGCGCGGTACGGCCGCTGCAGGGCGCGCACCTGGATGTGGACGGGCAGCCCATGCTGGCCTTCTGCAGCAATGACTACCTGGGGCTGGCCAGCCATCCCGAACTCGCCGACGCCGCCTGCGCGGGTGCACGGGAATTCGGCGTGGGATCGGGCGGCTCTCCGCTGGTGAGCGGCCACAGCCAGGCCAATGCCGCGCTCGAGGACGACCTCGCACGCTTCGTGCAGCTGCCCCGGGCGCTCTACTTCTACGCCGGCTACGCGACCAACATCGGCATCGTGCCGGCGCTGGTCGGCGCGGGCGACGCGCTGTTCTCGGATGCGCTCAACCACGCCTGCCTGATCGACGGGGCACGCCTTTCGCGCGCCACGATCCACCGCTACCCCCACGGCGACCTCGGGGCGCTAGAGGCCCAGCTTGCGGCCAGTCCCGCACGGCGCAAGCTCGTGGTCAGCGATGCCGTCTTCAGCATGGACGGCGACGTCGCAGACATCCGCACGCTGCATGCGCTCTGCGAGCGCCACGACGCCCTGCTGCTGCTCGACGATGCCCACGGCTTCGGCGTGCTAGGACCGCAGGGCCGCGGTGCCCTCGCCGAAGCGGGCCTGACCGGGCCGCGGGCGTCGCAGCGCGTGCTCTACATGGCCACGCTGGGCAAGGCGGCAGGCGCTGCCGGGGCCTTCGTGGCCGGCAGCGAGGTCCTCATCGAATGGCTGCTGCAGAAAACGCGCAGCTACATCTTCGCCACTGCCGCGCCCGCGCTGCTGGCGCGCACGCTCCAGGCCAGCCTCGGCCTCATCGAGCGCGGGGATGCGCTGCGCGCGCATCTCGACGCCCGCATCGCACAGCTGCGCGCGGGCCTCGCTCCCGTGCTGCAGGACACGCACTGGGAACTGGGCACGTCGCGCACTGCCGTCCAGGCGCTTGTGATCGGTGCCAACGACGAGGCGCTGGCCGCCATGGAAGCGCTGCGCGCGCGGGGCCTGTGGGTGCCCGCGATCCGGCCGCCGACGGTACCGGAGGGCACGGCGCGGCTGCGCATCGCCCTGTCTGCGGCCCACACCGAGGCGGACGTGGCACGGCTCGTGGATGCGCTGGCCGACATCGCCCCGACTGCCCGGTCCGTACTGCCCCAGGAGGCCGCCGCATGACCTACAGCGTCAAGGAAATCTTCTACACCCTGCAGGGCGAAGGCGGCCAGGCCGGCATGCCCGCCGTGTTCTGCCGCTTCGCCGGCTGCAACCTCTGGAGCGGCCGCGAAGAAGACAGGAGCAGCGCCATCTGCCGCTTCTGCGATACCGACTTCGTCGGCACCGATGGCACGCTGGGCGGCAAGTACGCGCAGGCCGATGCGCTGGCCGACGTGATCGCCGCGCAATGGCCGGCGCACGATGCCGACCACCGGCTGGTGGTGCTGACCGGCGGCGAGCCGCTGCTGCAGCTCGACACCCCGCTCATCGACGCGCTGCACGCCCGGGGCATGCGCATCGCGGTGGAAAGCAACGGCACCGTCGCCGCCCCGCCCGGCATCGACTGGCTCTGCGTGAGCCCCAAGGCGGGCGCGCCCTGGGTGCAGCGCGCAGGCCAGGAACTCAAGCTGGTCTGGCCGCAACCCGGCTTCGACCTCGCGGAACTCGAAAACGCGACCCGCTTCGAACATCGCTTCCTGCAGCCCATGGACGGGCCCGAGCAGGCCGCCAACACCAGCCTGTGCATCGCCGCCTGCATGGAGCGGCCCGCCTGGCGCCTGAGCCTGCAGACCCACAAACTCACGGGCATCCGCTGAAGCGGCGCCCCTTTCGCCTTCGTCTCCCGACCATGCTGTTCACCGTCCACCAACGCTTCTTCTTCGATGCCGCGCACACGCTGCAGCGCGAAATCGAAGCCGAAGGCAGCCGCCGCATCCACGGCCACACCTACCACGCGGAGATTTCCGTCACCGGCCCGCGCCATCCTGCCACGGGCATGGTGATCGACCTGGGCCACCTGCGCGCGCGCTGCGCCCAGCTGCGCGAGCGCCTGGACCACCACCTCCTCGACGAAGTGCCGGGCCTGGGCCCCGCCACGCTCGAGAATCTCTGCGTGTTCATCGCCGATGCGCTCGGCGACCTCGATCCGCCGCCCAGCCGGGTGCGGGTCTGGCGCGATGCCGTCGGCGACGGCTGCGTGCTCGACCTGGCGCTCCCGCGCGGCTGACCCTTTGACTTCCCCTCTCATCACAGACCCTGCGACGCCATGCCCCATCTCGTCATCGAATACAGCGACAACCTGCGCCCCTTCCCCGAAGCGCAAGTGCTGGAGGCAGTGAATGCCTCCCTCACTGCCAGCCCCGAGATCCTGGCCGAATCCGACCTCAAGAGCCGTTTCACCACCGCCGAGCGGTTCGCCATCGGCACGCAGCCAGCCGGGCGCGCCTTCGTGCATGCGCAACTGCGCCTGCTCTCCGGCCGCACGCCCGAAGCCAAGCAGGACCTGGCCGGCCGTGTCGGTGCGGTCCTGCGCGAGCACACGCCCAGGCCTGCCGGCGTGATGGTCCAGCTCAGCGTCGAGATCGTGGACATGGACCGTGCGTCCTACGTCAAGGAAAAGCTCTGACCTAGCCTTTTCCGCCGCCGGGTTCCGCTGCGCGCGAGCGCCCGGAGGCGCTCCGGCCACGGGATCAGCCGGCCACGGGCCGCATCAGCGATGCGATGGCCTGGAAGGCACCGATCGACTGGCCGACGGCACGGCCGCTGCGCTGCAGGGCCCCGCGCTCCGGCGCATCTTCCGCCAGGGCGCGGGCCTGCGGCAGCGAACCGGGGGCCGACACGGACCGGGCCAGCTCCGCCATCGCGGCGGACGAGCGGCCCACCGATTGCGCGGCACGCCGCGCCAGCACGCCCTGCACCGGGCTGGGTGCGCGCGCCTCCGTATCCCCGGCCGCGGGCTCTGCCATGAAAAGCGGCGCGGCCACGGCGGATTCCATCACCTTCGCCAGCGCGGCGGGCCCGCGGACGGCCCCTGACGAAACGGCCGCGCGCAGCACGCCCAGGTCCGGCACCGGCAGGGTCGATGCCTGCAGGCGCAGGACCAGCGCGGCACCCACGTGGCGGCCGGCCTCCGCGTGCCCACCGCGGGCCACGGCCCCCAGGGCGATCTGCGCGGCCAGCACATTGCCGTCGCTGCCCGGCGTCGTGATGTCCTCCTGCAGGGAGCGGGCCCGCTCGCGCAGTGCTGTCCCGGAGGCAGCCTCCAGCGCGTTCATCCCCTGCACCATGGCATCCGGCACGATCGCGCGTTCGTCGATCGGCTCGAACGGCAGCGACGGAAGCGGCGCCATGGCGCCGACCATGGCCTCGGCGCGCCGGCTGGCAGTGCCATCCAGCAACGCCTCCACGGCGGCGTCCGGCATCCTGCCAGCGCCGTGCAGGGCGCCGGATGCCAGCGCGGCCTGCTCGGCGCCCCGGCGGGCACCGGCGAGGTCGGAGGGCAGCGACCGGTCCAGGCCGGCGAGCGCCGCCTGTCCATGCAGGATCGCCTCGCCGTGGGCGGCCTCCTGGTGGCCAGGCATCGACAGGTCCTGCTGCAGGGCCGCGAGCAGCCGGGCGCCATCGGCGGTACTGGCGGCCGCCCTGCGCTGCGCTGCCACCGGCGTGCCGGCGGGTGAAGCGGCCTGGCGCGCCACCGCCGGGCGCTGCGGCAGGGCCGCGGTCCGGGTCCTGCCGGCCACGCCGCCCTGGGGCTGGGGCGCACGCCGCGCCAACCCGGACGGAGCGGCCAGGGACTCGGAAGCAGGCCGGCCGGCGGGAGCATCTGCAGGACGTGTCTCTGTCGCGCGCGCCGCATCCGGCCCGATGGGGGGACCTTTGCGCGAAATGGGGGCGGTCATGTCAGCCTCCTGCGATGCCGGGGGAAAAGACCAGGGTGGCCAGGCGCGCGGTGGCCACCATCTCGCCTGCCAGTGCCTGCCCTTCGGCATCCCCGGCGGGCAGGGTCACGCGGCGGTGCAAGGTCGCCTCGCCTTCCGGCAGGCAGCCGATCGCGGCATCGAACCCCGCCAGCAGCCCCGGCGCGTTGGCCAGCAGCGCGGACGCATCCTGCGCCGGCATGTCGGAAAACCTCTGCCGCATGACCACGGTGAGCATCACCTGCACCTCCGGCCGTGGCATCGCATCCTGCCTGCCAGGCGGAGGCGACAGCGGCGCCACGGTGATCAGCAGGTCGCCGATCGCGCAGCCACCATCCTCCGCCGCGCGGTCGATCCCGGCGTTGTCCATGCCCAGCGCACGGGCAGCGGCGCGGATGAAATCATGGGTGTCGAGCGGCGGGCTCTGGAACGTGGCGGCGCCGTTGTCGGCTGCCGCGGGCTGGTGAGGCGATCGCATGAGAAATCCTTGTCGTGTATCGAAAAGCGGCGGTCCCTGCCACAACGTGCGCTTTTGGAGCACGCCCGCGCGGGCACTTACGGCATGCCGGGAATGGATGCCCGGCCGCCGCGACCCGCAACCACAGGTCCGCCCCAGCAGGGTATCGATACGGCGGTCATGCCGGAGGCACGGCGCGAAGCCATGCGCGGCGATGCGAAGCAGCCGGCCGCGGATACGAAGCCGGTGCCGGCAGCTCGCTCAGGAGCCGGAGGCCAGTTCCGCAGGCAGCCAGCCCCGCAGGCTGTTCAGGAAGGCCCATCCGCGCACGCGGGGCACGTCCTCCAGCCGGACCACGGCCTCCACGAGCCGCCCCTCGCGCAGCGCGACCGCCCGCCCCACCCCGGGCAGCAGCCCGCAGGCCAGCGGCGGCGTGACCCAGCGCCCGTCGAGCAGCGCCGCGATGTTGCCGAAGGTCCCCTCGGTGATCTCCGCCGCCTCGTTCCAGAGCACCGTATCGAACACCCCCGGCACGGCGGGCGCGAAGGCCGCATAGTGCGCGCGCCGCGTGGTCTTGTGGCGCACGAACTCGCCGTGCGCCGCGCTGAAGGGCCGGTCCGCCAGCGCCAGCCGCACCGGTACCGGCACCTCCGGGCACGCGAAGGCTTCGGCACGCGGCCGGCCGGCGGCATCCAGCAGCAGCCGCGCGCGCCACCGGCCCCGTGGATGCTCCGCCGCCAGTGCGTCCAGGCAGGCCTGCACGCGGCCTGCATCCCACGAAAACCCGAAATGCGCTGCGGATCCGGCCATGCGCGCCAGGTGCTCCTCCCGGTGGCGAAAGGCCCCATCCTGCAGCGCCAGCGTCTCCAGCACCTCGAAAGGCTGGCTGGCCCGCTCCACGAAGGCCCGCTTGTGGCGCCACTCGTCCCATTCGGCATCCGCCTGCGCATCGGAGGTGATGCCGCTGCCGATGCCGCACTCCGCCGCGCCGCCACGCAGCACCACGGTGCGGATCGGCACGTTGAACGTGGCCGCGATACCGCCCTCTCCGGGCGGGCCGTCGGGCCGAACCACCCCCAGCGCCCCGCAGTACACACCGCGCGGCCCGGCCTCCAGCGCACGGATGGTCCGCATCGCCTGCACCTTCGGCGCGCCCGTGACCGATCCGCAAGGAAACAGCGCGGCGAACACGTCCGCCAGGCCCAGGCCCGGCCGCGTGCGGGCCGTCACGTCCGACGTCATCTGCCACACGGTGGGCAGCGCCTGGGTACGGAACAGCGCCGGCACGGCCACGCTGTGGGGCTCGGCGATGCGCGAGAGATCGTTGCGCAGCAGGTCCACGATCATCACGTTCTCGGCCCGCTCCTTGGGGGCCGTGCGCAGATGTTCCGCCCAGGCCGCGTCCGTCTCGGGGGTGTCGCCCCGCGGTGCCGTGCCCTTCATCGGGCGGGCCAGGATCGATCCGCCCGCCGGGCCCGATCGCCAGTCGAAGAACAGTTCGGGCGACACCGACAGCACCTGCTCGTCTCCGGTATCGATATGCGCGGCATACCCGTCCGGCTGCGCGCGCTGCAGGGCTTCGAACAATGCCGCCGGGCGGCCCTCGAACCGGCCCCTCAGCGGCGCCGTGAAATTGACCTGGTACAGCTCGCCGTCGCGGATGGCCTGCTGGATGCGCCGGAAGGCTCCATCGAAATCCTGGCGGTCCAGACCGCCCCACCCCTCCACCGACGCGGATGCCCTGCCGGCCTCGGCCATCCCGCCCACGTCCACCACTTCGCCTGCCGGCAAGGGAGCGCCATACACGGCGAACCACGCCAGAGGCCCGCCGGCAGGATGCGTCGCGAGCGCCGCATCGAACGCTCCCGCCGCCTCGTAGCGCAGGTAGCCCACGCACCATGCCCCCCGCCGTGCCTCGGCGTCCACCGCTTCGAGCACGGGGCGGACTTCCTGCAGCGAGCGGGCCACCAGCACCTCGCGCGGCTCCGCGAAGGCCAGGCGCAGCCGCGGTGCCGCCGGATCCAGCGGCGTGGAGAAATCGATGCGGGCCGAAGAGATCATGCCGCGCCGATGCGCGGCACCAGGGCGCCTGCAGGCTGCCCTTCCTTGAGCGCCGCGGTGAACGCGAGCATGCGGTCGATGGGCTGGCGCGCCCGGGGAATCAGCGCTGGATCGACGTGGACCGCATTCGCGCCGGTTTCCAGCACGCGCGCCACGTCGGCCAGGCCGTTCATGGCCATCCAGGGGCAGTGCGCGCAGCTCTTGCAGGTGGCGCTGTTGCCGGCCGTGGGCGCCTCGTGGAACACCTTGTCCGGATTGAGCGCACGCAGCTTGTGCATCATCCCGTTGTCCGTCGCCACGATGAACTCGCGTGCGTCCATCTCGCGCGCCGCCTTGAGGATCGCGCTCGTGGAGCCCACCGCATCCGCCAGGGCTACCACCTCGGCCGGGCTCTCCGGATGCACCAGTACCCGGGCGTGCGGATGCTCCCGCTTGAGCATCTCCAGTTCCGCCGCCTTGAACTCGTCGTGCACGATGCACGCGCCGTTCCAGAACAGCATGTCCGCCCCGGTCTCCCGCTGGATATAGGCCCCCAGGTGCCGGTCGGGCGCCCACAGGATCTTGTGGCCGGCGGCGTGCAGCGCGCCCACGATCTCCAGCGCGCAACTGGAGGTGACCAGCCAGTCGGCCCGCGCCTTCACGGCGGCGCTGGTGTTGGCATAGACGACCACGGTGCGGTCCGGATGGGCGTCGCAGAAGGCGCTGAATGCGTCCACCGGGCACCCCAGGTCCAGCGAGCAGGTGGCGTCCAGGTCGGGCATCAGCACGGTCTTCTCGGGCGACAGGATCTTCGCCGTCTCGCCCATGAAGCGCACCCCCGAGACGACCAGCGTCTGCGCGGCATGGTCGCGCCCGAATCGGGCCATCTCCAGCGAATCGCTGACGATGCCGCCGGTTTCCTCCGCCAGGTCCTGCAGGTCGGGGTGCACGTAGTAGTGCGACACCATCACCGCGTTCTTCTCGCGCAGCAGCGCGCGGATGCGCTCCTTGAGCGCGGCGCGTTCGGCCGGCAGGGGCTCCGCGGGCACGCGGGCCCAGGCGTGGCGGGTGGAGCACGCGCCCCCGCCCTCGCTGGCGGGCTGTTCGTATTCCACGGGCTTGAGGGCGAGGGTGTCGGTGGTCATGGTGGGGTGCCTGTCGGGCCGATTCTGCGGGGCCTCGTCGGGGTTGCGGAAAACGCGCTGTGCAGCGTGCGGAGGGCGACTCAGGCCGGATCCTGCATGCGCATCGAGAAATCGGTGGCCTTCACGTCCTTGGTCAGCGTGCCGATGGAGATGCGGTCCACGCCCGTCTCGGCCAATGCGCGCAGGCCCTCCAGCGTCACGCCCCCGGAAATCTCCAGGATGGCCGGCCCTGCCGGATGCGCGGCATTCAGGCGCACGGCCTCGTGCAGCATCGGCAGCGGCATGTTGTCCAGCAGCACCATGCGGGCGCCGGCCGACAGTGCCTCGTGCAGTTGCTCCAGTGTCTCGCACTCGATCTCGATGAACTTCGCCTGCGCGGCCGCGGCACGCGCCGCATGCAGCACGGCCGTGACACCTCCCGCGGCGGCAATGTGGTTTTCCTTGATGAGCACCGCGTCGTGCAGCCCGATGCGGTGGTTGGTGCCCCCACCCATGCGCACGGCGTACTTCTGCGCCAGTCGCAGTCCGGGCAGGGTCTTGCGCGTGTCCACGATCTGCGCGCGGGTGCCCGCCACGGCATCGACGTAGCGCCGGGTCTTGGTGGCCACGGCCGACAGCAACTGCAGGAAATTGAGCGCCGTGCGCTCGGCGCTCAGCAGCGCCCGCGCCTGGCCCTCGATCTCCAGCACCACCTGGTCGGCCGCGCAGCGCTGGCCCTCGGCCACGTGCCAGGTCAGCCGCACGCCCGGATCCAGCGCGCGCAGCGCGGCCTCGGCCCAGGGGGCACCGCAGATCACGGCCTCTTCGCGGGCCAGCACACGCGCGCGTGCGCGCCGCGCCGGATCGATCAGGGCGGCAGTCAGGTCGCCCGCACCCACGTCCTCTTCCAGGGCGCGGGCCACGTCGGCCTGCACCACGGCCTGCGATTGCGCATCGCCGGCCATGGCGGCGGCTGGCTGAAACAAATTCGTCATGGGACGCGAGCATACCGGCAACGCGCACTTGCCCACATGGGTGCCCCCTGGCTCCGGAAGAGCACTCCGGCGGACCGGCCTGGACGCCGGCTTAGACTCGCGGCTCATTCGCGTTTCCCGAGGATTGATTGCATGACCGAGCCAACGCCGACGCCCGCCAACGCCGCCACGCCCTACGGCACCCTGCCCCCCGCCTCCCCCCTGCCGCAGCGCCGCCCCGTGAGCCTGCCGCGCCTGGCGCAGATGCGCGAGGCCGGCGAGAAGATCACCATGCTGACGGCCTACGACGCCACCTTCGCCGCGGTAGCGGATGCGGCAGGCGTGGAATGCCTGCTCGTGGGCGATTCGCTCGGCATGGTCTGCCAGGGCCTGCCCAGCACGGTGGGCGTGTCCCTGGACACCATGGCCTACCACACGGCCAGCGTGGCGCGGGGCCTGCACCGGGTGCAGGGCACGGCCTGGCTGATCGCCGACCTGCCCTACGGCAGCTACGCCGAAAGCCCCGAACAGGCCATGCGCAGCGCCTGCACGCTGATGCAGGCAGGAGCACACATGGTCAAGCTCGAAGGCGGCGGGTGGACGGCACCCACCGTCCGGTTCCTGGTCGAGCGCGGCGTGCCGGTCTGTGCACACCTGGGCCTCACCCCGCAGACGGTGCATTCCCTGGGCGGCTACCGCGTCCAGGGCCGCAGCGACGAAGCCGCGCGCGCGTTGCGCAGCCAGGCCAACGAACTGCAGGACGCGGGTGCCGCCATGCTGGTGCTCGAGATGGTGCCCGCCACGCTGGCGCGCGAAGTGACCGACGCCCTGCCGCGCTGCCACACCATCGGCATCGGCGCCGGCAGCGGCACGGCCGGCCAGGTGCTCGTGCTGCACGACATGCTGGGAGTGAACCTCGGCAAGAACCCGAAGTTCGCGCACGATTTCATGGCCCAGGCCGGCAGCGTGCGCGGCGCCATCGAAGCCTACGTGCAGGCCGTCAAGGCGGGGCGCTTCCCCGACGATGCGCTGCACGCCTGGTAACGCCTCCTGCCCTCCCGCCACGTCCGGCCATCCTGCCACCGCCTTTCCAGCCGTTTCTCCATGCTCATCGCACACTCCATCGCCGACCTGCGTTCCGCGCTCGCCAGCCGGGGCCGCCCGGCCTTCGTCCCCACCATGGGCAACCTGCACGAAGGGCACCTGTCCCTGGTGCGGCAGGCCCGCGCGCTCGGCGACGTGAGCGTCGCCAGCATCTTCGTCAACCGCCTCCAGTTCCTACCCCACGAGGATTTCGACAGCTATCCCCGCACCTGGGAGGCCGACCGCGCGCAACTGGAAGCCGCAGGCTGCGACATCCTCTTCGCCCCGCGCGAGACGGACCTCTACCCGCAGGCACAGACCTTCAAGGTCCAGCCCGATCCCCTGCTGGCCGACCTGCTCGAAGGGCAGTTCCGCCCCGGCTTCTTCACCGGCGTCTGTACCGTGGTCATGAAGCTGTTCTCCGCCGTGTTCGGCACGACCGGCGGCGGAACGGCCCTGTTCGGCAAGAAGGACTACCAGCAGCTGATGGTGATCCGCCGCATGGTGGAGCAGTTCGCCCTGCCGGTGGACGTGGTGGCAGGGGACACCTGCCGCGCCCCGGACGGACTCGCCCTCAGCTCGCGCAACGGTTACCTGGGACCGGCCGAACGCGCCCAGGCGGTGGAGCTGTCGCGCGCCCTGCGATCCCTGTCGGATGCCGTACTCTCGCGCCCCGTCACCGACTGGCCCGGACTGGAGGCCGAGGCGAGCGACGCGCTGCGCAGCCGGGGCTGGCAGCCCGACTACCTCGTGGTGCGCCGCAGGGCCGACCTGCAGCGCCCCGACAACGCACCGCAAGCCGGCACGCTGGTGGCCCTGGGCGCGGCCCGGCTGGGCCCGACCCGGCTCATCGACAACCTCGAATTCTGAGCAGCTCGGCACGAGATGTCCCGCGCGGCGGGAAGGTGCGCACCTACGCGGGCAGGTGCCGCGCGCGCACAATCCGCGGGGCGCCCGGGTCTTAAGGTGGAGGCATCTTCAACCCACCTTTCAGGAGAAAGACCATGCCCATCATCCTGTGGCTCCTCGGCGTCCCGCTGTCCCTCGTCCTGCTGCTGATGCTCTTCGGCGTGGTGTGATGCGCCTCGGCGGCGTGGGTGGCCGGTGCGCTGGCTCCCACGCTGGCCCACCGCGGGGGCGACGCTCAGCAGGAGCGCAGTTCCGCTGCGGGGCCACGTCCCATCAGCCGTGCCACGGCCTCCGAAGCGGTCGATCGGCCATCCAGCAGCGCCACCACTTCCTGCGCAATCGGCATGTCCACGCCGAGCTGGCCTGCACGCCGCACCACCGTCCGCGCGCTGTACACCCCTTCGGCCACATGGCCGAGCGATTCCACCGCCTGGTCCAGTGTGAGCCCCCGGGCGAGCGCCAGGCCCACGCGGCGGTTGCGGGACAGGTCCCCCGTGGCCGTCAGCACCAGGTCGCCCAGTCCTGAAAGTCCCATGAACGTCTCCGCCCGCGCGCCGAGCGCGAGCCCGAGCCGGCTCATTTCGGCCAGGCCCCGAGTGATGAGCGCGGCACGCGCGTTCGTTCCCAGGTCCAGCCCATCGCAAAGACCGGTGGCGATGGCCAGAACATTCTTCACGGCGCCCCCCACCTCCACGCCCACGATGTCCTCGTTGGCATAAACGCGCAGGGTGGGCCCATGGAATGCTTCCACGAGCAATTCACGTACTTGCGCATCGCGGCTTGCGGCCACCAGCGCAGTGGGCCGCCCCTGCGCCGCCTCCAGCGCGAAGCTGGGGCCGCTGAGCGCACCCGCACGCAGACGCGGGGCCACCTGGCTGCAGATCTCGTGCGCCATCAGGCCCTGGGACGCGGCCTCGCCACCTGCGGGAACGGCCTCGAAACCCTTGCAGAGCCAGGCCACGGGAATGGCCGCGTCGCGCAACGCCTCCAGCATGCCGCGCAGGCCGGACATGGGGGTCGCGACAATGGCCAGGTCGGCCCGGCTGGACGCAAGCGCCCCGGAAGGCGCACCGCTCGCGAGGGCGAAGGCCGGGGGAAAGGCGATGCCGGGAAGATAGCGGGCGTTCTCGCGCGCCGCCTGCATGGCGGCGGCCTGGCGGCCATCGCGCGCCCAGAGGGTCACGGCATGTCCGGCCGGGTGCGCGGCCGCGCTGAGGGCCATGGCGGTGCCCCAGGCGCCTGCACCGAACACGATGATCTTCATGAGGGAGGTCGTTGCGGTTTCGGCAGGGGAACCGCTCGCAGTCCCCGGCTGCGACGCGCCGCCGTGCGGCGGCGCCCGGTGGGAAGAATTACTGCGTGACGCCCGGCGTCGGCGCGGCCGAGGCCAGCTGCGACTGCTGCTGCTCGTACATGGCCTGGAAGTTGATCTCTGCCAGGTGCACGGGCGGGAAGCCGGCGCGCGTGATCACGTCGGCGATGTTGCCGCGCAGGTAGGGATAGACGATCTGCGGGCAGGCGATGCCCATGATCGGGCCCATCTGGTCTTCCGGAATGTTGCGGATCTCGAAGATGCCGGCCTGCTTGGCCTCGACCAGGAACACCGTCTTGTCCTTGATCTTGGTCTGCACCGTGGCCGTCACCGCGACCTCGAAGATGCCGTCGGCGACGGGGGAGGCCTCGACGCCCAGCTGGATGTCCACGTTGGGCTGCTCCTGCTCCAGCAGGATCTGGGGCGAGTTCGGCTGCTCCAGGGACAGATCCTTCAGATACACGCGCTGGATCTGGAACACGGGATTTTCTTCGGACATGAGGTCGTTCTTTCGATTCGGAAACGGGAAAAGGGCCAGGTAAGACAAAGCCCGCCGGGGACGTCTCGTTCCCGCAGCGGGCAGCACCCGGGGCCGCATTATGCAGCGCCCGGCCGGTGCGCCTTTCAGGCGCCGAGCAGGGGCATCAGGCCGCCGCGGCCGTCGAGCGCGACCAGGTCGTCATGGCCACCCACGTGGGTGTCGCCGATGAAGATCTGCGGCACCGTGCGCCGTCCGGTGATCTCCATCATGTGCGAGCGGGCCTCGGGGTCGAGATCCACGCGGACCTCCTCGATCTGCTCCACGCCCTTGGACTTGAGGATCTGCTTGGCCCGGATGCAGTAGGGGCAGACGGCGGTGGTGTACATCTTGACGGGTTGCATGGGGCGGCCTTCCTGGAAGATTGCGTAGGGTGTGAGGGGCACGTGGTGCCGCTTCAGGCCTTTTCAACCGGCATGCTGGCATCGCGCCAGGCCTTCAGCCCGCCCGCGAGCGCCTCGGCCTTGTCATAGCCGAGCTTTCTGGCCACCGCCACCGCGCGCTGCGCCCGGGCGCCCTTGGCGCACACCAGCACGAGCGGCACCGACTTGTTCTTGACCACCTGCGGCAGCCGTTCCTCCAGCTGGCCCAGCGGCACGTTCTTCGCGCCGCCGACATGGCCGGCCGCGAACTCGTCGGGCTCGGAGACATCGACCACCACGGCCTTCTCGCGGTTGATGAGTTGCACCGCGCGCGCCGCGGTGAGCGAGCCGCCCGCGGCTTCGCGGAAGACCGGCAGGAGCAGCATGGCGCCCGAAACCAGCGCGACGAGGACGAGATACCAGTTGTCGATGAAGAAATTCACGGAGGTCCTTGGGGAAAGCAAACCCCGCAATTTTAGAATGCGGCGTTTGACCCGTCCGATTCCACAGCTTCCCCATCCTCCAGCCACCATGCACAAACTCGTCCTGATCCGCCACGGCGAATCCACCTGGAACCTCGAAAACCGCTTCACCGGCTGGACCGACGTGGACCTGACTCCCACCGGCATCGAGCAGGCCAAGACCGCCGGCCGCCTCCTGAAGGCCGAAGGCTACGAGTTCGACCTGGCCTTCACCAGCGTGCTCAAGCGCGCCACGCGCACCCTGTGGCATGTCCTGGACGAGATGGACCGCACCTGGCTGCCCGTGGAGCACAGCTGGCGCCTCAACGAGCGCCACTACGGCGCCCTGCAGGGGCTCAACAAGGCCGACATGGCCAAGCAGTACGGCGATGCGCAGGTGCTCGTCTGGCGCCGCAGCTACGACACACCCCCGCCGGCCCTGGAGGCCACCGATCCGCGCAGCGAGCGCGGCGACATCCGTTACGCGGGCCTCGATGCCGAGCAGATCCCGCTCACCGAATGCCTGAAGGACACCGTCGCCCGCGTCCTGCCCTTCTGGAACGAGCGCATCGCGCCTGCCATGCGATCGGGCCAGCGCGTAATGGTCGCCGCCCACGGCAACTCGATCCGTGCGCTGGTCAAGTACCTGGACGGCATCTCCGACGACGACATCGTCGGGCTGAACATTCCCAACGGCATTCCCCTGGTCTACGAACTGGGCGACGACCTGAAGCCGCTGCGCCATTACTACCTGGGCGATGCCGAGGCCGCGGCCCAGGCGGCCGCCGCGGTCGCGTCCCAGGGCAAGGCCTGACCCCACGGGCCGCAGGCGGCGGGGTAAACCCGCGAGGCGGCCCCGATGCGCCAAAAAGCCCCGCGGGCGCGGAACTGCGCCGCGCCTGCCCTTTCCAAGGGGGTGTATATTGGACCTAGAACCGGCAAAGGTGTTTTTCGAATGGGCCACAAACTCAAAATCGCAGGATGGGTGTCGGTCGGCGTCGTTGCCGGCGCTCTGACCACGGTCTCCCTGCAGACCGTCGCCCGCGGAGCCATGACTCCGCTTCCCCTCGAGGAAATCCAGCAGCTCTCCGCGGTCTTCGGGCTCATCAAGACCGACTACGTCGAGCCCGTGGACGACAAGAAGCTCATCACCGACGCCATCTCCGGCATGGTGTCCAGCCTCGATCCGCACTCCCAGTACTTCGACAAGAAGTCCTTCAAGGAATTCCGCGAAGGCACCACGGGCCGCTTCGTGGGCGTGGGCATCGAGATCACCCAGGAAGACGGCCTGATCAAGATCGTGTCCCCCATCGAGGGCTCCCCGGCCTTCCGCGCGGGCCTGAAGACCAACGACCTGATCACCAAGATCGACGACACGGCAGTGAAGGGGCTCGCCCTCAACGAAGCCGTGAAGAAGATGCGCGGCGAGCCCAACACCCAGGTCACGCTCACCATCTTCCGCAAGGACGAGAGCCGCACCTTCCCGGTCACCGTCACGCGCGAGGAGATCAAGACCCAGTCCGTGAAGGGCAAGGAGATCGAGCCCGGCTATGCCTGGATCCGGCTGTCGCAATTCCAGGAACGCACGGTGGACGACTTCGTGCGCAAGGTCGAGGAGATCTACCGCCAGGATCCGAACATCAAGGGCATGGTGCTGGACCTGCGCAACGACCCCGGCGGCCTGCTCGACGCGGCCGTGGCCATTTCCACCGCCTTCCTCCCCGAAGATGTGACCGTCGTGTCCACCAACGGCCAGCTCGCGGAAAGCAAGGCGGTCTACAAGGCCTCGCCCGAGTTCTACCAGCGCCGCGGTGCCGGCGACCCGCTCAAGCGGCTGCCTGCAGCGCTCAAGAGCGTTCCGCTGGTGGTGCTGGTGAACGAGGGCTCCGCCTCGGCCAGCGAGATCGTCGCCGGCGCGCTGCAGGACCACAAGCGCGCCACCATCATGGGCAGCCAGACCTTCGGCAAGGGATCGGTTCAGACCGTTCGCCCCCTGGGCCCGGACACCGGCATCAAGCTCACCACGGCGCGCTACTACACGCCCAGCGGCAAGTCGATCCAGGCCAAGGGCATCGTCCCCGACATCATGGTGGACGACAGCCCCGACGGGGACCCCTTCGCCGCATTGCGCATGCGCGAGGCGGACCTCGAGAAGCACCTGACCAGCGGCCAGGGCGAGGAGCAGAAGGACGAAGCGCGCGAGAAGGCCCGCGAGGAAGCCCGCAAGCGCCTCGAGGAAGAAGCCAAGAAGCCCGTCGCCGAGCGCAACAAGATGCCCGAGTTCGGAACCGACAAGGACTTCCAGCTCACCCAGGCCCTCAACCAGCTCAAGGGCCTGACCGTCGTCGTCAGCAAGACGCAGACGGAGCGCAAGGAAGAGAAGAAGGACAACTGACCGGCGGGATGCATCCTTCCAGCGAGGGCCGGACTCCGAGGGGTCCGGCCTTTTGCTTTGTGCCTTCGTGCCCCCCATCGCTCCCGCCCGCACCACGCCCCATCCATGAACGACGACCAGCTCCTGCGTTACTCCCGCCACATCCTGCTCGAAGAAATCGGCATCGAAGGCCAGGAACGGCTGCTCGCCGCCCACGCGCTGGTCATCGGTGCCGGCGGCCTGGGATCGCCTGCAGCCCTGTTCCTCGCTTCGGCAGGCGTGGGCCGCCTGACCCTGGTCGATGCCGACACCGTGGACCTGACCAACCTGCAGCGGCAGATCGCCCACACCACGCAGCGCGTCGGCCAGTCCAAGGTGGCTTCGGCAGCGCAGGCCGTGCAGGCCATCAACCCCGGCGTGCAGGTCGAGGCCCTGCCCCTGCGCGTGGATCCGGCCTGGCTCGACGCCCACGTGCCGCTCGCGGACGTGGTGCTGGACTGCAGCGACAACTACGCGACACGGCAGGCCGTCAACGCCGCCTGCGTGCGCCACCGCGTGCCCCTGGTGGCCGGCGCGGCGATCCGTTTCGACGGACAGATCACCGTGATCGACCCGCGCGCGTCGGATGCACCCTGCTATGCCTGCCTCTTTCCTCCGGAGGCGGCGTTCGAGGAAGTGCTGTGCTCCACGATGGGCGTGTTCGCACCGATGGTCGGCATCATCGGCGCCATGCAGGCGGCCGAGGCGCTCAAGCTGCTCTGCGGGGCAGGACGATCGCTCGCAGGGCGCCTGCTCATGCTGGACGGCCTCTCCATGGAGTGGACCTCCATGCGCGCCGGCCGCGACCCGGCCTGCAGCGTGTGCGGAACACGGCACGCAAAAAAGGGTGCCAGCGGCGAAGTGCTTCGGTAGGAGAAATCCTACCGGGGTAACACCCTGCTGCTGGCAGAATGCCGGCTCTCTCCCTATAAAGTAGAGCCGTGATCAACCCCTCCCATCCGACGCCTTCAGCGGCACCGGCCTCACAGTGAAACTGCGCACCTATATCGTCGAAGACAACGCCACGATCCGGGAGAACCTGATCGGCACGCTGGAGGAGCTGGCGGAAGTCGAAGCCGTGGGTGTCGCCGAAACCGAAGACGAAGGCAAGGAGTGGCTGGCCGCGAACCCCGAACAATGGGACCTGGCCATCGTGGATCTTTTCCTCAGGCAAGGCAGTGGCCTGGGCATCCTCGCTGCCTGCCGCGACCGCACGGCACGCCAGAAGATGGTCGTCCTGAGCAACTACGCCACCCCCGATGTTCGCGTGCGCTGCGCCCAGCTCGGCGTGGACGCCGTCTTCGACAAATCCAACGAGATAGACGCCCTCGTGGAGTACTGCGTGGAACACAGCACGCTGCGCAAGTCCGCCAGCAACGCCTGACAGCGCAATCGTTTTCCCCGCCACGGCGGATCTTCCTGCGGCCTCCGTTGCCGCAGGCCCGCATGCGTGCAGCCGCACGGTGCAGCGTCCCATCCCATGAAGCACAAAACCCCGGAAGGAATCCATCCCTCCGGGGTCCTGGACGCGCGGCAACGTGCGATCCACATATGCCGCGACACGGCATGTGCCAGCGTCCTTTGGCTAGACCGCAGGCCAGACGAGGCGGCATGACGAACAGGTCCGACGAAGATCTGGCCGCACGTCGCGCCAGGGCGCGATGCCCTGCCGCAAACAATCCAGCGATCAATCGATGAGCTTGTTCTTCAGCGCGTAGTAGGTCAGGTCGCTGTTGGACGACAGCGCCATCTTCTCCATCAGGCGCGTGCGGTAGGTGCTCACGGTCTTGACGCTCAGGGACAGGGACTTGGCGATGTCGCCCGCAGTCTCGCCCTTGGCCAGCTTCAGGAACACCTGGAACTCGCGCTCGGACAGCTGCTCGTGCGGAGGCGCGTCGTCCTTGCGATTGAGCTGCTGCGCGAGCAGGTCCGCGACGGCGGGCGTGAGGTAGCGGCGGCCCAGCGAGATGGTGCGGATGGCTTCCACGATCTCCTTGGGGTCGCATTCCTTGTTCAGGTAGCCGCTGGCACCCTGGCGGATGAGGTTGATCGCGTAGTGTTCCTCGGGGTACCCGCTCAGGATGAGGATGCCCATGTCCGGCGCCTTCGCGCGCAGCATGGCCAGCGCATCGAGGCCGCTCTGGCCGGGCATCGACAGGTCCATCAGCAGCACGTCGATCTCGTGGTTGCGCACGAGGTCGATGGCCTCGCGGCCGTTCGAGGCCTCGCCGACTACGCGAAGGTCTACATGTTCTGACAGAAATTGTCGCAATCCCGAGCGGACAATCGCATGGTCATCCACAATGCCGATCTTGATCATTGAGAGTTTCTTTCAAGAGGCAGCTGGGCTGCCCATCATTGGTCAGGTGGCCCATCCACCGTTGCGGGAGCGTGCCTGCGGCGATTGCTGCGGGCTGGTGACATTATCCAGAATTCACCCCCATCCCTACCGGAGAAACATACATATGCGCTGGTCCAATTTTCGCAAGATGGCTGTCAGCCTGCCCCTGGCGCTGCTGGCAGCCGCTGCGTTGGTTGGCATCAATGAGGCCGGATACGCGCGGTCCAACGAGGCCGTGCGCGCGCTGTCGAGCACCTACACGACCCGCGCCGCGCTCAACCGCATGATGCAGAACATGCTGGACGCGGAAACCGGCCTGCGCGGCTACCTGCTCACGGGCGACGACCGCTACCTCCAGCCCTACCAGAAGGCGGCATCCACCATCGATGCCAACCTGGAAGAACTGCGGGCCATCTACCGCTCCTCTCCGGAAGACCAGGAAGACTTCACCCAGCTCTCCCGACAGATCTCCCGCAAGATGTCCGAGCTGGACCTGAGCCTGCGCCTGCGCCGCCAGAACAACGACGACGCCTGGAAGTTCGTCCTCTCCACCGATGTCGGCAAGGAGAACATGGATGCCATCCGCACGCTGTCCGGCCGCCTCGCGCAGCGCAGCGCGGACCGCTCCACGCACCACACCGACGAGATCCTCCACTCCCTCACCCTTTCGCGCATCGGCATCGCGACCGTCGTGGCCATCGGCCTGCTCGCGTTCTACATGTACCTGCGCCAGGCCAGCGCCCTGCAGACCGCCCAGGAACGGGAACAGGAAGCCCTGCAGCGCGAACGCGACCGGCTGGAATTGCTGGTGCGCGAACGCACCGCGTCGCTGACCGAACTGGCGAACCACCTGCAGCAGGTGCGCGAGGACGAGCGGGGCCACCTGGCCCGCGAACTGCACGACGAACTGGGGGCACTGCTCACCGCAGCCAAGCTCGACGTCGCGCGGCTGAAGTCGAAGATCGACGCGCAGTCGCCCGAGATCGCCGAGCGGCTCAAGCACCTCACCGAAACCCTGAACAGCGGCATCGCGCTCAAGCGCAGGATCATCGAGGACCTCCGGCCTTCGTCCCTCTTCAACCTGGGCCTGACCGCCTCGCTGGAGATCCTCGCGCGCGAGTTCGAGCAGCGCAGCAGCGTGGACGTGGAGCTCAATCTCGAATCGGTGGAGCTGCCGGAGGCCGTGCAACTCACGATCTACCGCATGGTTCAGGAGTCGCTGACCAACATCGGCAAGTACGCCAATGCCACCAAGGTGCTGGTGGCCGTGCACAACTATCCCACCCACGTGGCGGTGCAGATCCGCGACAACGGCTCGGGCTTCGACACCAGCAAGGTGCAGACCTCCGCACACGGGCTCATGGGCATGCGCCATCGCGTCGAGGCCGCCGGCGGGCGCCTGACGGTCACCTCCGAGGCCAACGAAGGCACGCTCGTGTCTGCCGTGCTGCCCGTCGTGCACTGAACGCCCCGGGGCGACGCCACGCGCCCGCTGCAGTCGCTTCCACGCACCTCGCTGCGCCGTTTCCGGCGGCTTTCGGTGTGGACTTTTCCCCCCGTTTTCCAGCGCTGCGCACTTGCCGCGGCGGTGGTCGGCCGCGTCCTACAGCGCTGCGCGCCGGGGGCCGGCAGCCTGTGCGCGCCCCCAAATCTACATTGGATCCCAGGCGCCAACGCGACAGCGCCATCGACCAACCACCGACCGGCCCTCCGGTCCAAGAGGAGAAAGATATGTTGCATTACGCAGTCGTTTTTCTGGTGATCGCACTGATCGCCGCACTCTTCGGCTTTGGTGGGATCGCAGCGGGCGCCGTCGGCATCGCCAAGATCCTGTTCTTCGTGTTCGTGATCATGGCCGTCGTCACCTTCGTGCTGAGCCTGCTCAAGCGCGGTTGAACGAACCGACCTGCCTGCCCTGACGACCCGACTACCTGAGGAACAGAAACCATGGAAGCACAGAAACTCGCCGACAAGGCTGCAGACACCGCGCACGACGTGGCCGAAGACATGCTGGACAACGCCCAGGACGCCGTTCGCACCACCCGCAGCGCGGCGAACAAGACCCTGGACAAGGCCGAACGCAAGGTGCGGGAACTGCAGAGCGACGTGGATCCCCTGATCGACGACCTGGCTGCACGCGCCCAGGACCTCGCCTCCCGCGGCATCGCCTACTGCGCCGACACCGGCGAGCGCGCCCGCCGGCAATTCAACCAGGCCGCCGACGCCACCGCCCGCTACGTCTCGGAGCAGCCCGGCAAGTCGCTGGCCATCGCGGCAGCCGCCGGCGCCTTCGTGGCCACGCTGTGCATGCTGGCACGCCGCCCCCGGGGCCGCGACTACTGATCTCCTGACTTGAGTACGCGGGACCGGGAACGGAAGCCTCCAGCAGCCCTCCACCACCGGCCCGCCCCATATCCACAACAACATTCCACGGGCGCTCCATGACCACCCCGAACTCCACACCCACGGCAACTGCATCGCTCACCCTGGACGAGAAAGCCCTCCAGTACGCGGCCACCCAGGATCTCGACGAAGGCGCCGTCACGCCTGCGTACGGCCCGCACCGCGACGCCATCGTGAAGCTGCTGAACGATGCACTGGCGACCGAACTCGTGTGCGTGCTGCGCTACAAGCGCCACTACTTCACGGCCGACGGTCTGGAGTCTCCCGCGATCGCCGCGGAATTCCTGGTCCATGCGAACGAGGAAGCGGCCCACGCCGACCTCATCGCCCAGCGCATCGTGCAACTGGGCGGCGAGCCGGACTTCCGCCCCCGCACGCTGGAAGAACGCAGCCACGCGCAGTACGACGAGTCGTCGGACCTCAAGGCGATGGTGCGCGCCAACCTGGTGGCCGAACGCATCGCTGTCGAGGCCTACCGGCAGATGATCACCCTGATCGGCGACAAGGACCCCACCACGCGCCGCATGCTGGAAGGCATCCTCGCCGACGAGGAAGAGCATGCCGACGAACTCAAGGATTGGCTGCACCGCTGAAGGCGCAGCCGGCCCTCGCAGGCAGTCCACCGGCAAGGAGGGTGCAGAAGGCCGGCGGACTGAAGGATGTCCCCGCACCCGTGTTCTCTCAACCAAACCAAGGAAATAACCATGAAGTACGCTCGTGCACTCGCCTTTGCAGCCCTCGCTGGCGCCACCATCGTCACCACCGGATGCTCGGTGGCACGTGACCAGCAGACCGTGGGCTCCTACGTGGATGACGCCGGCATCACCACCGCCGTGAAGGCCAAGATGGCCGAAGACAAGTCGGTGTCCGCCACGTCCATCAGCGTGGAGACGCTGAACGGCACGGTGCAGCTGTCCGGCTTCGCCAAGTCGCAGGCCGAGAAGGATCGTGCGGAAGCCATCGCCCGCAACACCAAGCACGTGCGCGAAGTGCGCAACAGCATCGTCGTGCGTCCCTGATGCACGCGGGCCGGCGGCCCGACCGCCCGGCCCTCCCTTGCCACAGCAGGCTCCCCATGGAGCCTGTTTTTCTTTTGCAGTCTCCAACGGCAGAGCCCACTGCTCGCCGCAAGTGGCCGCCATCGGCCCGTCCATCCGAAGACGGACCGCACAGGCCCTATGCTTCGCAACCATGCAGGTTTTCAATTGCGACCAGTGCGGTCATCTCGTTTTCTTCGACAGCGTCCAGTGCCTGCACTGCGGCGCGAAGCTGGCCTTCCTGCCTGACCAGCTCACCATGGCGGCTCTGGTGCCTGCGGTGCCGGGCCTGCAGGGTGATACCGATCTGTGGCAGCGGGTGCCGTCGCGCCGCCAGGGCAGCGCCTCGCCGCTGTACCGGATGTGCCACAACCGGGTCGCGCACGCCGCGTGCAACTTCGCGGTGTCCGCCGATGATCCGCAGCAGTTGTGCAGGTCGTGCCGCCAGACACGCATCCTTCCCGACCTCTCGGAACCTGCCAACCTGCGCCGCTGGAAGCAGATCGAGCATGCCAAGCGGCAGCTCTACTACACCCTCGCACGCCTGGGCCTGCAACCCGCGCCCGACGGTGCCAGCCCGGTCTTCGAATTCCTGGCGGACCAGCCCGGCCATCCCGTGATGACGGGGCATGCAGCCGGAACCATCACGCTCAACGTGGCCGAAGCGGACGACGACGAACGCGCCCGGCGGCGGCTCGCCCTGCACGAACCCTACCGCACCCTGCTCGGCCACCTGCGGCACGAATCGGGCCATTTCTACTGGGACCACCTGCTGCTGGAATCGGGCCGGCTGGAGGAGTTTCGCTCGGTCTTCGGCGACGAACGCCAGGACTACGCCCAGGCCCTGCAGGCCTACTACGCCAGCAGCCCGCACCTGGGCGGATGGCGCGAGCGCCACGTGAGCGCCTATGCCACCGCCCACCCCTGGGAAGACTGGGCAGAAACCTGGGCCCACTACCTGCACATGGTCGATCTGCTGGAGACCGCCTCCAGCTACCACACGGGCCTGGAAATCCCGGAAAGCGGCGTGGTGCAGAGCTACCGCGTGGGCAATCCGTTCGCCACGGACCGGCCGGATTTCGAGGCCATGGTGCAGGAATGGGTGCCGCTGACGCTGCTGCTCAACAGCCTGAACCGGAGCCTGGGCCAGCAGGACGCCTACCCCTTCGCCCTGTCGTCCGGGGCGCTGGCCAAATTGCGCTTCGTGCACGACATCGTTCACCCGTGAGGCCCGGGCGGGCCCGGAGGGGCATCAGCCCGCCGGGGACATCGCCCGCACCCTGTCGGTAAGCCGCTGGCAGACCCCGGGAGACACGAACTTGTCCACTTCGCCGCCGAGCACGGCGATCTCGCGCACGAACGTGCTGCTGATGAACTGGTACTTGTCGCTCGGGGTGAGGAAGACGGTCTCGACCTCGGGCATGAGGCTGCGGTTCATGCCGGCGAGCTGGAATTCATAGTCGAAGTCGGTGACGGCACGCAGGCCGCGCACCATCGCCTTGCCGCCGCGCGCGACCACGAAGTCGCGCAGCAGGCCGGAAAAGCTTTCCACCTGCACCTGGGGATAGGGCCGGACCGCCTCGCGCACCATCTCTATGCGCTCCTCCAGACTGAACAGCGTTTTCTTGTGGTGGCCCGCGGCGACCGCCACGATCACGCTGCCGAACAGCTGCGTGGCGCGGCGCACCACGTCCTCGTGGCCCAGCGTGATGGGATCGAAAGTGCCGGGATAGACGGCGATGACGTTCTGGACCATGGCGGGCGGATCTCCTGGATTGAAGGCAGTCGGTGGAGCGGATTATTGCGGCGCTCCTGCGCCCCAGGCCGGACGGGCGCGAAAAGCCGCATCCGGTCCATGGACCATGGCATGGCGCCTTGCCGCGCGAGGCGGCGCTAGAGCTTGCGGATCAGGTGGGCATGCACCGCGCCCGCCCGCAGATGGCGATGGATGGCGAGGCCCAGGGGTGCCAGCGCCGCATCGTCCCAGGGCTGCGGCGCCTCGAGATAGATGAATCCATCCTCCGCAAGCACCGGAGCGGCAGCCGCCAGGGCCGCTTCGAACAGGCCGCCGTCGAAAGGCGGATCGAGCAGCACCAAATGCGCGGAGCCCGGCCCGCGCTGGCGCAGGACGGCCACGCCGTCGCCCCGCTGCACCCGCGCCGCCGTGGCGCCCAGCTTTTCACAGGAACGCCGCAGCTGATCGGCCAGTGCCGCATCGCTTTCCACCAGCAGCACTTCCACCGCTCCGCGGGATGCAGCCTCCAGGCCGAGCGCGCCCGTGCCGGCGAAGGCATCGATACAGCGCCATCCCGCAAGGTCCTGCCCCAGCCAGTTGAACAGGGTTTCACGCACCCGGTCCGGCGTGGGCCGCAACCCCGGGCGCGGCGGCACCGGCAGCCGCGTGCGCTTCCAGAGCCCGCCGATGATGCGCACTTCGCCCGCACCGGCATGCCCGCCCTGCCGGGCTGCCGAACTCGCCGCGGGGCGCTGGGGCGCAGCAGGCTTGCGCGGCGCCGGGCTCATGGCGCGCTCCCGCCGACCACCACGGTCACCATCCGCGCCGGCTGCAGCTTGCGTGCCATCGCCGCGCGGATGCCCTCCGCGGTCAACGCTTCCACCCGGTCGGTCCAGTGCTCGAGATAGTCGAGCGGCAGGTCATTCCAGGCAATGTTCACGACGTTCCCGAGCAGCTTGCGGTTGCTATCGATGCGCAGCGCGAAGCCACCGATCAAATTGTCCTTGGCGGCGCGCAATTCCGTGGCCGTGGGACCTTCGGCAACGAAGCGGGCGAGCACGTCGCGCGACACCTGAACGGCCTGCTCCGCCTGGTCCGGGCGCGTCTGCAGCGCGACGACGAAGGGGCCGGCATCCAGCCCCGGGGAAAACTGGCTGTACACGCTGTAGCTCAGTCCGCGCTTTTCGCGCACCTCCTCCGTCAGCCGCGACGTGAAGCCGCCGCCGCCCAGGATGTGGTTGCCCACGAGCAGCGCGAGGAAATCGGGATCCTTGCGCGGAAAACTGGGCTGGCCGATCAGCACGTGCGCCTGGGCCGAGGCGAATGGAATGCGCTCCTCCTGCGCCTGGGCCAGCGGCTGCACGGGCGGCACCGGGGGCAATGCGGCGCAGCCCGAGGCGTCCGAGGCCGGCAGGCGCGAGAGCAGCGTCCGGGCCAGGGCTCGGGCCTGCTCCCGGTTCACCGCACCCACGATGCTCACCCGAGCCCGGCAGGCCTGCAGGTAGCGGTCGTGGAAGTTCTGCAGGTCCGCGACTTCGATGCGTGCCAGCGTCTCCGGCGTGGCGCGCTGGCCGTAGGGATGGGATCCATAGACGGCCTGCGAGAAAGCCCTGGCGGCCACCGTGCCGGGCCGTGTTTCCGCTTCCTTCAGCGAGGCGCTCCACCTCGCGCGCTCGCGCTGCCAGATATCCTGCGCGAAGGCCGGCTGGGCGATCTGCCGCGCGGCCAGGCGGGCGGCGCGGTCCAGCAGGTCGGCATCGCTAAGCGAGCGCAGCCCGTAGCTGAAGCCGTCCCGCTCCGCGGACGCCTGCAGGCTCGCGCCCAGATCGGCCCAGGCCTCGCCCAGGGCGTTCTCGTCCATCGCGGGTTCGGCACCGTCGGCGCGCACGCCCTTGGACGACATGGCGGCCGCGGCCGCCGCCAGGCCGGCCTGCGGGGCGGGATCGCGCCGTGCTCCGGCATCGAAATCGACCTGCACATCCACCATCGGGATGCCGGGGCTTTCGACGAGCCAGACACGCGCGCCGCTGGGTTCGGTCCAATGCTGGATGGGCAGCAGCGCCCAGGCGGACTGTGCGGCCATCAGGCCTGCTGCGGCCGCGAACGCTGCGCGGAGGGCGGTTTTTTTGATTGCAAGGGGCATCATGGGAAATTCCTTCCGGCGGGCGGCGCGTCAGTGCATGCGGCCGTCGGCGCTCGCGGGCGCGGCGGGGCGGCGGGAACCGGGGGCGACCGGCTGTGGCACCAGGGTGGCCACGGTCAGCTGGTCGTCGCCGAAATAGCGGGCGGCCACGGCTTGCACCTGCGCCGGCGTCACCTCGCGCAGCAGCGCCAGCAGGCGCGCGTCGGCATCGGGCGGAAGGCCCTGCACCCAGTTGCTTCCCAGGTCGCTCGCCTGCGCCTGCAGCGAATCGCGCGCGTAGATGGTGGATGCCGCCCACTGCGTCTTCACGCGCGAGAGTTCGGCATCACCCACCCCCTCGCGCGCCACACGGGCAACCTCGGCCCGCAGCGCGGCCTCGACCTGCTGCGCCGTCTTGCCGCCCGCGGGAATGCCGCTCAGCAGAAACAGGCTCGGCCCCCGGCCCATGACGGATGCACCGCTGTCCGCCCCGTCGGCCACCCTGTCGGCGCCCTGCGTGAGAGCGCGTTCCAGCCGCGCGCCGTCGTAGCCGCTCAGCACGCCCGAAAGCATCATCAGCGCCAGCGCATCGCGGTCGGAATCGGTGAGCTGCTCCAGCCGCTGCAGCCCCGGTACCCGGAACGCCATCGCGACGAAGGCCTGCTCCGCAGGTGCCTTGAAATCGATGCGGCGCAGGCCGCGCTGCGCTGGCTCGGTGCGCGGCTTGCGCACCGGCACCGCTGCCGCGGGAATGCGGCCATAGGTGTCATCGGCAAGCTTGCGGACGGCTTCCGGGTCCACGTCGCCGGCCACCACGACGGCGGCGTTCGCGGGCACGTACCACTGGCGGTGGAACGCGCGGACATCATCCGGCGTCATCGCATCGAGGTCGCTCATCCAGCCGACCACCGGCCTGCGGTAAGGAGACGCGGTGAACACCGCGGCGTTGAGCTGCTCCATCAGGGCCGCGCGCGGCTGGTCGTCCGTGCGCATGCGCCGCTCCTCCTTGATGACCTCGATCTCCTTCTTGAACTCCGCGTCCGGCCATTGGTTGTGCGCGAACCGGTCGGACTCCAGCCGCATGACCTCCGCGAGGCGCTTCGCGGGAATCTGCTGGTAGTAACCCGTGTAGTCGCGGTTGGTGAACGCGTTTTCCTGCCCGCCCAGCGCGGCCACGCGGCGCGAGAACTGGCCTGGCGGCACCGTCTTCGTGCCCTTGAACATCATGTGCTCCAGGGCATGGGCGACGCCCGATGTGCCGTCCACCTCGTCCATCGATCCGACCCGCACCCACACCATGTGCACCGCGGTGGGGGCACGACGGTCGGTCTGCACGAACAGCTGCATGCCGTTGCGCAGCGTGTACTGGCGCACGCCGGGCACCTGGGCCCCGGGCTGGGCACCTTGCGCCGACGCAGGCGAGGGAGAAGACGTGGTGGTGGCAGGGGTCTGGGCCCCGGCGTGAACGCAGGCCAGCAGGCCCAGGAGGGTAAGTGCGCGTTTCATAGAATGGGTGCGATTCTAAGAACCTGCCAATGTTCAGTTTTTTCAAGAAAAAGCCCACCCCTGCTCCCGCTGCGGAGACCCCGTCCCCGGTACCGGCCGACATTGCCCCGGCCCTGCCCGATGCCATGCCGGTCTCCATGCCCGCCGTGCCGGAGGCCGGACCTGCAGCCGCCGAAGCGCCAGGCACCTCTGGAGCCCCCGGCGCTTTCGGCTGGCTGCGCAATCCGTTCGCCAGGCCCCCGGCTCCGCAGGATCCCACAGCGCCGGTTCCACCACAGCCGGGCCCTGTGGCCGCTCCCATGCCGGCTGTGCCAAGCCCGACAGCGGCGCCGCTGCCTGTCCCCCAGGCTCCAGAGCTCCTCCCCGCCACCACGCCGCCGGCAATGGCGGCCACCGCATCCGAGCCCTTGCCGGAAGCCGGGCAGGAGCGCAAGGGCTGGCTGGACCGGCTCAAGAACGGGCTGCGCAAGACGGGCACCAGCATCGCCACCGTCTTCACCGGCACGCAGATCAGCGATGCGCTCTACGATGAACTCGAAGAGGCGCTGCTGATGGCGGACACGGGCGTCAAGGCCACCGAACACCTGCTGCAGGATCTCCGGCAGCGCGTGAAGGAAGCGAGGGCCACCGATCCCGCGGCGGTCAAGGGACTGCTTGCCGATGCCCTGGCGGACCTGCTGCGCCCGCTCGAGAAGCCCCTCGAGATCGGACGCCACACGCCCACCGTGATCATGGTGGCGGGCGTCAACGGTGCCGGCAAGACCACCTCCATCGGCAAGCTCACCAGGCACCTGGCCACCGAAGGCGCCGCGGTCCTGCTGGCGGCGGCCGACACCTTCCGGGCCGCCGCGCGCGAGCAGCTCGGCGTGTGGGCCGACCGCAATACCGTGGAAATCGTGAGCCAGGAGGGCGGCGATCCGGCCGCCGTGAGCTTCGATGCCGTGAGCGCCGGCAAGGCACGCGGCAAGGACGTGGTGCTGGTGGACACGGCGGGCCGGTTGCCGACACAGCTCCACCTGATGCAGGAACTGCAGAAGATCAAGCGCGTCATCACCAAGGCCGATGGCACGGCGCCGCACGAGGTGCTGCTGGTGATCGACGGCAACACGGGCCAGAACGCACTCGCGCAGGTGCGGGCCTTCGACGACGCACTGCAGCTCACCGGCCTCATCGTCACCAAGCTCGACGGCACGGCCAAGGGCGGCGTGCTGGCAGCCATCGCGCAGGAGCGCCCCATACCTGTGTATTTCATCGGCGTCGGCGAAAAGCTGGAAGACCTGGAAACCTTCAGCGCCCGCGAGTTCGCGCAGGCGCTGCTCGCTTGAGGCAGGGTCCACCCGGGAAACGGAGCTTGGGGCAGATTCCCGGCGAAGCTTCGTCAGTTGGACCAGCCGCCGTCGATCAGGTGGATGGCGCCGGTAGTGAAGGACGACTCGTCGCTCGCCAGGTACACCACGAGCGCGGCCACCTCCTCGGGGCGCCCCACGCGGCCGGTCGGCTGCCGTGCCACGAAGGCGGCCCGGACTTCGGCCTCGCCGGCGCCGGAGCGCGCGGCCTGCTCCCGGATGCGCCCCCGCAGCGAGGGTGACTCGATGGTGCCCGGGCAGATGGCGTTGCAGCGGATCCCCTTCTGCACATAGTCGGTCGCCAGCGGCTTCGTCAGACCGATCACCGCGCCCTTGGAGGCGCCATAGGCGAACCGGTTGGGCACACCCTTCACGCTGGACGCCGCCGAGGCCATGTTGATGATGCAGCCACCGCCCCCTGCCAGCATGGATGGCAGGTAGGCGCGGATGGTGCGGTACATGGACTTGACATTCAGGTCGAAAGTGAAGTCCCATTCCCCTTCCTCGCACGCCAGGATGTCGCCTTGGTGCACGTAGCCCGCGCAGTTGAACAGCACGTCCACCCGGCCCGTGTGCCGGGCGAAGGCGTTGACCGCCTCGCTGTCCAGCACGTCCAGGCGGGCCGTTCGCAGAGATGCGCAGCCCTCGGCCGCGGCTTCGGCCGCGAGTTGGGACAGCGCCTGGTCATTGATGTCCGTGGCCCAGACCTCGGCCCCCTCGCGGACCATCGCCAGGGCGCTGGCCCTGCCTATACCCTGGCCCGCCGCAGTGACCAGGACGGTTTTTCCTTGCAGACGTTGCATCGAAACTCCTTCGGAAAAAGCCGAACCCTGTTCGGCAAAAATAATCCCCCCTCCCCGAGCGGCGCCATGTCCATCGACAAAAGGTACCGATTCCACCGGCGCCCGCAATATGCTCACCCTGAGCGGCCAGAGCAATACATCGCTATGAAAAATCTATTTATCTGAAACATAATAAATTTCGAACCTTCGTTCCGACGAGTGTCCATTTCCGGCAATCCTCCCCGTTGAATAATCCGGCCCTCGCAATCAACGAGCCGGGGATCCGTGCACGAGATATTCATTACCGCAGCCCCGGTGGGCGCTGTGCCGCGCAGCATCGAGCCGCTGGGGCCGAAATACCTTTCCGCAGCACTGGTGCGGCATATCGGCGGCCTGGAAGCGGCACTCGAGAGCCGCAACGGATGGGAGCCCGTGGCGCCGGGTGGCCTGCTGGCGAGCGAATCCACCCGGATTCCGATGGGTGCGGATTTCCTCCGGGCCATCGCCCCCACGGCGGAGTGGCTCGAACGCTGGCGCCGCGAGGCCGGCCTGCGCGCGCGGGATGGCGTCTTCCAGTACCACCCGGACGGCCCGGTCCTGCGGCAGCTGGATGCGGCATGGTTCGCCAGGATCGGCTCCGAAAAAGCCTCGAGGGAGCTGGTGGTGCACCTGACGGGCCAGGGCTGGACCAGCGACGAAAATGGCGGGCTGGCGTGGCCGCATGCCGGCGCGGTGGAGTCGTACATTCCGCCCGACCTCGTCCACCTGCTCCATTCCTGCGGCACCGGCGTGGTGGACGGGCTCTCCGATGCCGGCTGGTGCCACGCCGGGACGGGCTTCGCGCTGTCCGGCAAGGGCGCCACCTGCTGGCTGCCGGTCGCGCCCGCCGCCATCGTGGACGAATGCGTGGCGGCTGTCCGGGAAGGCGCCGCCATCCTCCACCTGCACACCCGCGAGCGTGGCGGGCAGGCATGGAAGCTGCCCTGGTCGTCCCTGTCGCTGCTCACCGGCCCGCAACCCAACCGCATCGCCCCGGACGACTACGAGGCCATCGTCCCGCGCCTGCGCGCACAGGTTCCGCTGGCCATCCTCAACCTCTCCACCAGCGTGCGGGGCGGCGGGGACTCCGGCAGCACCATCCGCCGCGAGCACCTCAGGCCCTACGAACCCGAAGGCATGCCCCCGGAACTCTCCTCGCTCAGCCCGGGTGAAGTGCTGTTCCAGTCCGGAGGGGGATACCTCAACACCCCGGACTTCCTGCAGCGGCAGCTGGACCATGCGCGCAGGCATGGCATACGCCCCGAGATCGAGGTCTTCAACCACACGATCCTGCAGAACACGCTGGAAGATTTCAGGCCGCGCCTGGAAGAAGCCGGAAGCCCGTGCCTGCTGATGCTGGTGGCCGGCGTGGACCAGTACCGCCGCGCCGGCGAGGCGTTCGAGGACGACTCCCTCATCCCCGCCGTGCAACGCCAGGCCATCTTCGCGCTGCTGCAGGCCGGTGACGCCCCCGGTATCGACCGTGCACTGGACATGGCCGCGGCCGCGCTGGCGCCGGTGGTGGAGCAGATACGACACCGGCTTCCCACGGCCCGGATCTCCGTGCTGATGCCGGGCCCGATGCAGCAACTGCTGCCCCGCCTGGCCGTGCGCCTGCAGCTCGACGGTGTGCGCGTGGGCCTGGAAGATGGCCTGACGGTGCCGGACCGGAACGTCCCGGGAGGCCTGCGCAAGGGACGGACCGCGGAGCAGGTGCGCTGGCTCCGCGAAGAGCTGGAAGCGCTCGGCTGCCGCGTGCTCTCCGCCGAGGCCACCCGGCAGGCACTGCGCATGCCCTCGTCGGCGGAAACACTGTTCCTGGCGGCCATGGAGGCCACGGCATCCCTCGCTGGCGCCGGCGGCCCCGCGCCTGCGAGTCCGATGGAAGCGCTGGTGCACGCCCTGGCGCCATTGCGACCCGCGTTCGAGCGCCGCGAGCAATGGCTGCGCGCGCAGCTGTCGCGCCACGGCCGCGGAGATCCCGCCAACGCGGCGGCCACCGCCCGCGACCTCATCCGGCAGGCGGGCCTGTACGTACGCTATTTCATCGAGGAGCGGGAACGCTACCCCATGCAGGGCGCGCGCGCGTTCCGCAACCCCTACGAGATCCAGCCGCTCAACCATGCATGGGAACTGCTGCTGGAAGCCGGGCAGGACGCATCGTTCTACGAGGAAGCGCTGCAACGGCTGGCTGCCCGTGCAGGCGTGGCTCCCGGCAGCTTCCTGGCCCCGCCGTCGCAAAGGAAGGGGCGGGACCTGCGGTTCATCGAATACATCGCCTCCCTGCCCTGCCGCCTCGGCCAGCACCGTATGGAGGTGGAGCACTTCGGGCTGCGCCGGCTGCCGGGCTACAACGCCTTCATGGCGAATCTCTTCCTGGGCATGGAAGAAGCATACCGGGGCCTGCGCGCGCGCAGTGAAGCCGAGCCCAAATCGCAAGGCATCCTGGCGTTCCATGCCGATACGGGGGACACCATCGATCTCCGCAACCTGCAGGACGAGCTCGGCAGGAGCCAGTGGGTCGTGCTGCCCTGCACCACCGACACGCACTACGCGGAAGGCATCCGGCAGGCCAAGAAACTCGCCGCGGCCTTTCTCTCGTTCCTGCGGAGCGTGGTGCCGTCCCATGCCGCGGCGCTGCACGTGATCGGCTTCGTGCATACCGGACAGGACCGTGACGGACTGCCGCTGGTCGAGGCCAGCCTGCTGCACCACCGGTTCCTGCTGGGAACCGACCGGCATGCCGCCATCGTCAGCCACGCCTCGCGGCTGCTCTACGAAGCCATCCTGCTTCCACGGCTGGTGCAGGAACCCGAACGCCTGATGCGCCGCATGGATGGCACCGTGGCGCGCGCCGCCGGCCTGCCACTCCACGAAGACGGCAGCGCCGCCCGCCGCGTCGATCCACGGGCGGTCGCGGGAACGCCGCCCCTGCGATTCCTGGCCCACAGTTCCGGCATCGCGGCCCTGCAGCAGATGGACAACGCCATGCGCCAGGACATGGAGGCGCTGGGCTACTCCGCCCAGGAGCAGAAGACCCTGTTCCACCGCAACGTCGTGGTGTCGTTCGCCTCGACGGCGGACATCCGCACGGACCTGCCAGGCACCCCGACCGTGGACATCACGGCCTACAACGATGTGCGCAGCATGGCGGGGACCACCACGCCCGACTACGCCCTGGGCGACAGTCACCGCAGGGCCCAGGCCCGCGCCGCCCGGGCTGCGGGATATCGCTACGAGGCCACGCACTGGAAGCTCATCGAGAACGCCGGTGGCAAGACCCTGTTGAGGCGCATGGGGGTGTTCCTCCAGGACGACCCTGCCCGCCTGGACGACGGCCACGCGCTCCGCCGCTACCTGCAGGGTGCTCCGGACGAGATCCACCACCTGATCAGGCAACTGCACTGGAATTCCGACGCACCGCATTTCGACGGGACACTGCGGCGCATGGCCCCACCGGAAGCCCTCCAGCCGCAGCAGCGACAGCATCGCCCCTGAAACCAGGTGCGCACGCGGATGCGCCGCTGCGGCACCGCCCATGCTGCGCCGATCCGGCACCAGCTCGACAGGAGCCATTCGCATGGCCCGCAGCGCCGTGGGAAGACGGATACACAGGCGCCGCTCCTACGGCCAGGCGTGACGGCAAAAAGACAATGGGCTTTCCAACACCTTACGAGGAAAACGCCATGCCCACGACGACGAACCAGCGGACCCCTGCCGATGCCTGCAGCCTCCTGGATGCGGACCATCGCAAGGTGAAGAAGATGTTCAAGGAGTACGAAGAACTCGCAGGCTCCAAATCGAAGACGTCCATCGCCAAGAAGCGCGAACTGGCGCAGCAGATCTGCCTGGAGCTGACGGTGCACGCGCAGATCGAGGAGGAGATCTTCTACCCGGCCCTGCGCGAAGCGCTGCGCGAGACCGACCTGCTCGACGAGGCCGAGGTCGAGCACGCCAGCGCCAAGGACCTCATCGCCCAGATCCAGGATGGTGATGCCATGGACGACAAGTTCGATGCCAAGGTGACCGTCCTGGGCGAATACATCGACCACCACGTCAAGGAAGAGCGCAACGAAATCTTCGTCAAGGCCCGCGCATCCCGCAAGCTCGACCTGGTGGCCATGCGCGAGACGCTGCAGGCCCGCAAGGAGGAGCTGATGGAAGAGATGCAGGCCATGGCCTGACGCGCCGCCCGCCCTGGAGCGCATCGAATCGCCCGCCACCGGATAGCCGGTGGCGGGCGATTTGCTTTGAGGACCGGGGGCAGTGCCGATCGTCCAGGGAAGGTTTCGGCCAAAGAAGAGCTCTCTTCCTACAGAAATGCCAACTTCATTACATATGATTACATTAAGTGCGATCTTTAACAAACTCGCCACGCATGCATTCGCAAACCTGCAACCTAGATAGCAGCGCATGCGCGGCTCCCTAACGAAAGACTCTATGAACCTCGACAACTGGACGATACGGTCCAAACTGATCGCCGGCTTCGGGCTGGTGCTGGTCATCGCCTGTATCGTCAGCCTGCTGGGCATCGCCAACCTGTCGAGCATGAACGATCGCTCGGTCGAGATTTCCCGCAAGTCGCTGCCCAGCGTGTCCGCTGCCGGGGCGATCAGCCGCAACCTGTCGGCCCTGCGCATTGCCCGCCTGGGGCTGATCCTTGCGGGACCCAATTCGCCGATGCCCCAGGCGATCGCGACGGTGGAGAACGCGAGCACGGCACTGAACAAGTCCGTGGAAGAGGCCGCCCCCCTGTTCACCAGCGCCGAGGAGAGCAGGATCTACCAGGAACTGCGCACCCAGGTGGCGGATTACAGCTCGACGCTGCCGCAGCAGCTGAAATTCGCGCGCGAGAACAACATCGAGGCGGTGCGCGCGATTTTCGTGGGGCCTGCCGGCGTTGCATACCGCGCGGCCAACAAGGGCCTCGACGACCTGATCGCCATCAACAACAAAGGCAGCGATCTGGCCGCCGGGCGTGCCATGGAGACCTATCACCAGGGCCGCGTGGAACTGGTGACCGGGCTGGTCGCCATGGTGGGCCTGAGCGGTGTGATCGCGGTGATGCTGGCGGGCAACCTGTCGCGCCGCGCCCGGCTGTGCGCCGATGCGGCGCACCGCATGGCACGGGGCGACCTGAGCCACGTGGTGGTGGCCTCCGGACGCGACGAACTGGCGCAGATGCTGCAGGCGCTGGAGGACACGCGTGAGCACCTGCGCACGACCGTGGGCAACGTGCGCCACAACGCGGAAGCCGTGGCCACGGCCAGCGCGGAAATCTCCCAGGGCAACCAGGACCTGAGCGGCCGCACCGAAAGCCAGGCGAGCGCGCTGGAGCAGACCGCCGCCTCCATGGAACAACTGGGATCGACCGTGCAGCAGAACGCCGACAGCGCGCGCCAGGCGAACCAGCTGGCCAAGAACGCGGCCACCGTCGCGATGCAGGGCGGGCAGGTGGTCAGCCAGGTAGTGGAGACGATGCGCGGCATCAACGAGTCGTCACGACAGATCTCCGACATCATCCAGGTGATCGACAGCATCGCCTTCCAGACCAACATCCTGGCGCTGAACGCCGCCGTGGAAGCCGCGCGCGCCGGCGAGCAGGGGCGCGGCTTCGCGGTGGTGGCCAGCGAGGTGCGCAGCCTGGCGGGCCGCTCCGCCGACGCGGCCAAGGAGATCAAGAACCTCATCGGCGCCAGCGTGGAGCGCGTGACCGCCGGCAACGCCCTGGTGGACCAAGCCGGCACGACCATGACGGAGATCGTCGGCGCAATTAACCGCGTGACAGACATCATGGGCGAGATCAGCGCCGCCAGCGTGGAGCAGGCATCGGGCGTGGGCCAGGTGGGCGAAGCGGTCACGCAGATGGACCAGGCCACGCAGCAGAACGCCGCGCTGGTCGAGGAGATGGCGGCGGCGGCCGGCAGCCTGAAAAAGCAGGCCGAGGATCTCGTGCGGGGCGTGGCGACGTTCAACCTGGGCGACGGCCGCGCCTCCCATACTGCAGTGGGTTTCTCCCGCCCCACAGCTGCCCTCACGGCATGAAAGCCACGCTGGCGCTGTCGATGTGCGCTATGAACGCGCACCCCCTGCCGCCATGGAAAGCATCAAGCCGGCCGGTGCGTCGCGCCGGACTGCCAGGCCTGCTGGCCGGGTGACCCGTGCGCTGCGCCTGCCTGCGCGCAGACCGGCGACGGCGGCAGGCCACCCACTTCGGCCGGGGTCGCCACCACCGGCTCGGCCGGTGCGAGCATGCGCGCCTGGCGCCAGCGGCCCCAGCGGTAGTAGGCCATCGACATCAGCATGGCGCACAGCGCGCTCGCCGGAAAGCTCCACCAGATCGCATCCGCGCCCAGCCACGGCTGCAGGCCGTAGGCGATCGGCAGGCGGATGCCCCAGAGCGCCAGGCCCAGGATGATGAGCGGCGGCACCACCGCGCCGGTGGAGCGCACCACGCCCGAAAGCACGAAGGTCACGCCGAAGAACAGGAACGAGCCCACGGCGATGTGATTCAAGTGGCGCGCCGCCTCCAGCGACGCGCTGCCGGCAGGCAGGAAGAGCGACAGCGCCGTGCGGTCCAGCAGCACCAGCGGCATGATGATAGCGCCGGTCAGCACGAAGTTGAACAGCGTGCCGCTGCGGGCCACGCCGTCCACCCGCTCCCAGCGGCCGGCGCCCACGTTCTGCGCCGCCATGGACGAGCAGGCCGCCCCGATGGCCATGGCCGGCATCTGCACATAGGTCCAGAGCTGCAGCGCGGCGCCATAGGCCGACGCGGTGACCACGCCCTGCGCGTTGACCAGGCCCATCAGCATCAGCATGGCGGTGGAGATCATCACCATCTGAGCCCCCATCGGCAGCCCCTTGACGACCAGCGCGCGCAGGATGGCCCCGTCGGGCACGAAGAGCCGCCAGTCGGCCCGCCCGATCCAGAGCGGGTGCTGGCGCCAGCGCAGCCAGGCCAGCAGCGCGACGAAGCTGGTGGCATTGGCCACCAGCGTCGCCATGGCCGAGCCGGCGATACCCAGGCGCGGCACGGGCCCCCAGCCGAAGATGAGCAGCGGGTTCAGCGCTGTATCCAGTACCACCACCAGCAGCAGGAACAGGAACGGCGTGCGCGTGTCGCCCGCACCGCGCAGCACGGCCGAGATGAAAGCGAACAGGTAGAGCAGCGGCACGGCCAGGAACAGCGTCCGCAGGTACGCCTCGGCCAGCGGGAGGGCTGCGGCAGGTGTGCCCATCCATCCGAGGATCTCGCGCGACAGTGGCGGGCCGGCCGCCGCGATCAGCACCGCCGTGCCGCCGAAGAAGGTCGCGCTGGTGCCGATCACGCGGCGCGCCTGCTGCGGGTTGCGCGCCCCCATGGCCTGCGCCACGAGGATGGTGGCCGCCATGCCCACGCCGAACACCGCGCCGATCAAGAGGAACAGGATGTTGTTGGCATTGGCCGTGGCAGTGAGCGCCGCCTCGCCCAGGTAGCGCCCCACCCACACCGCGTTGACCGAGCCGTTGAGCGACTGCAGCACGTTGCCAGCCAGGATGGGGAGCGCGAAGACCAGAAGGGTGCGGCCGATGGGCCCTTGCGTCAGGTCGCGGGTCGAGGCGCGGGTGGTAGAAGACGGGCTTGCAATCGGATGTGCAGGTGGGCTCGAGGGAGCGCCAGGGAGAGCGGGTGGCGACGCGGTCATGCGGCATGGTGTCCACGCATTGCAGCGGGGCCTGTCGGCCGACGCCGAAAGTCTGCGGCAGCGAAGGCGGATCCTGCCGCGGCCCGGCGACTCACCGCCTTGCGCCCACATTCGCCACTAATGGTTTTCGCTCAAGAATGCACTGGCAGCATCCCGTCGCGCAACATCGCGACGCCCAGCTCGTACACGCCATCCCACACGATCTGCACGCCCAGGCACAGCAGGATGAAAGCCGACAACCGCAGGAAGATCACCGAGCCGGCTTCGCCGAGCGGCTTGAGCAGCTGCTGTGCATAGCGGAAGGCGAAATACAGCAGTACGGCGACGGACAGCAGCGCCAGCACGCCGCCGCCCATCCGCGCCAGTGACAGCGACAGCCGCGCGTCGGCCAGCGACACACCCACCGTGATGGCCGCCGCGATCGAGCCGGGCCCACAACTCACCGGGAAGGTGAGCGGGTAGAAAGCCTGGCGCCGCGCCATGTCGGGCGTGAAGCTCTCGGCCAGTTCGGTGCGGCTGTCCACCGTGGCCTGCGTGGCCGTCAGCAACCGCCAGGCCGTCGCCGCCACGATCATGCCGCCACCCACGCGCACGATGGGCAAGGATATGCCGAAGAACTCCAATACGTAGGAACCGACCAGCATGGCACCCAGCAGCAGCCAGAACATGTTGCGTGCGATGCGGCGCGCCAGCAGCGCGCGCGTGTTCGGTGATGCACCCTCGGTCAGGCCCAGGAAGATGGGCGCCGTGGCGGCCGGGTTCAGGATCGGCAGCAGCGCGGCCACCACGAAGAGAAAGCTCTTGCCGAAGGCGCCCAGAAGTTCAAGTGTCACGGTGTTCCTATTCGCATGCGCCAGCGGAGCCCGCCTGGGTTGTCATTACTGCCGATACCCATCAAGCCCTGCACCAACACCGTCCTGCGCTGGATCTCTTGTTCCATCAACGTACTCACGGTGTCTTTCTTTCAAAGATAACACCTGAGCAGAGCTTCACCGGTCGATGCAAGCTAGCCCACCTCGTGCTGATCTTCCGGCGCTCCGTCCGCGTTGAGAGTGGGTGAGGTCGAAGCGATGTCGCACCGCACGGAGACTCGGCAGTGCGCGGGTGCAGAATCAAAAGCTTACGTGCCAATAGCCTTGCCGGACGAGTACAAAACTCAGCGAGAAAAGTACAAGCCCCACCGGGAGTCGACAGGAACCGACGGAAATCGCCCTCCCACTTCGCAGACATCCCCAGTCCTACGCAGGGAAAGGAACTTCGACCTTAGCACTCCCTCCAATAGACTGCTAAAGTGAAAGCATGGAAGAAAGGATTTCTGGAATGACGATTCAGTCTGGAACCGCCGCCACCGCGCTCGCACCGGCCAATGCCTGGGCCCTGATCCCCCCGCTGGGCAATCTGGATGCCTACATCTCCGCCGTGAACCGTCTGCCGATGCTGACGGCCGAGGAGGAACGCACCTATGCCCGCCGGCTGAAGGAGCACAACGACGTGGAAGCCGCGGGCCGGATGGTGATGTCGCACCTGCGGCTGGTGGTGTCGATCGCCCGGCAGTACCTGGGCTACGGCCTGCCGCACGGCGACCTGATCCAGGAAGGCAACGTGGGCCTGATGAAGGCCGTGAAACGCTTCGATCCGGACCAGAACGTGCGGCTGGTGAGCTACGCGATGCACTGGATCAAGGCCGAGATCCACGAGTACATCCTGAAGAACTGGCGCATGGTGAAGGTGGCCACCACCAAGAGCCAGCGCAAGCTGTTCTTCAACCTGCGCTCGATGAAGCAGGGCTTCAAGGCCGATTCCGCCGCCGGGAACACGGGTACCCACCGCGAGACGCTCTCCGAGCAGGAAATCGACGTCGTGGCCCAGCAGCTCAACGTCAAGCGCGAAGAAGTCATCGAGATGGAAACGCGCCTGTCGGGAGGCGACGTGATGCTGGACCCGGCCCCGTCGGACGATGGTGAACAGGCCTACGGCCCCATCGCCTACCTGGCCGACGGCACGCATGAGCCGACCGCCATGATCGAATCGCGCCAGCGCGACGTGCTGGCCACGGACGGCATCGCGAATGCGCTGGCCACGCTGGACGACCGCAGCCGCCGCATCGTCGAGGAGCGCTGGCTCAAGGTCAACGACGACGGCTCGGGTGGCATGACGCTGCATGAACTTGCGGCGGTGTACGGCGTGAGCGCGGAGCGCATCCGGCAGATCGAAGTGGCCGCGATGAAGAAGATGAAGAAGGCGCTGGCGGAATACGCCTGACCCCTTCACGTCGTTTCGCGCTACGGAATATTCGTGGCGACAGCGATAATCGGGCGTGCTACCTGGACGGGTAGCGCGCCTTTTTTTCCATCTGCCGCACATTCCATGCAACGCCCAGACAAGTCGCTTCCCATCTCCCTGGCCCGCCGCCGCATCCTCGCTTCCGGAGCCGCCCTGCTGGGCTGCAGATGGGCGGTGGCAGCGCCGCCGCCGGCACAGGGTGCCGCGTGGCCGTCCAGGCCGTTGCGCATCATCGTGGGATTTCCCCCGGGCTCCTCGCCCGACCTGACGGCCCGCACCTTCGCCGATCCGCTCGCCCGTGCGCTGGGCCAGCCGGTGGTCGTGGAGAACAAGGTCGGCGCCAGCGGCAACATCGGCGCGGATGCCGTGGCCAAGGCGACGGACGGCCACACCATCGGACTGTTCATCAACGTCAACTTCACCATCGCGAAGCTGGTCAACCCCTCGCTGCCCTTCGATCCGCACAAGGATCTTGCGCCGCTGAGCCTCGTGGGCGTGTCGCCGCTGGTGTTGACGGCGCCCGTGGCGCAGGCGGGGGTGCCGGCCCATGCGGATGCACGCACCTTCCTGGAGGCAGCCCGCCAGGCGGGCGACCGCTGGAGCTACGGAACGCCCGGCGTCGGCACCATGGGACATATCGGGACCGAACTGCTCAAGGCCCGCACGGGCATCGCGCCGGTGCATGTCCCGTATCCGGGCTATCCGCAGGTGGCCATGGGCATGCTCGGCGGGCAGTTGCAGATGGCCCTGCTGCCGCCGGCGCTGGCCGTGGCACAGCAACGCAGCGGCAAGCTACAGTTGCTGGGCGTGACCTCGGCCGGCCGCAGTTCGCTCGTGCCGGGGATCCCGAGCCTTGCCGAGGCTGGCGTGAAGGACTTCCAGCTGGAGATCTGGAATGCCTTCGCCGCGCCCGCGTCGATGCCCTCCGCCCACCGGGCGCGCCTTTCCACGGCGATCGCCGGGATCGCCCGGACGCCGGAAGTGCGCGAGGCGCTGTTCCAGCAGGGCTGGCAGGTGGCCGGCACCTCCGCGGAAGGACTGGCCCGCCGCATCGAGGCGGACACGTCGCAGATGGAGCAGGTGATCCGCGCGCAGAAGATCCGGGTGGACTGACGGCACGCGGGCGCCCCGCCCCAGCGAACGCAGCGCGGCCATTGATGTAGATCATGCCCGCCAGGGCGTCGCGCCTGCAGACTCCTGTCATCGATCCAACTTCCGGGAGTTCCCTGCCATGCCAACATTCCGCATCATCGTCATCGGTGCCGGCCAGACGGGCACGCCGCTGCTGCGGCAGCTGCTGGCCGCGCCTTTCGTCCAGGTGCTGGGCGTGGCGGAACTGGATCTCTCGCTGCCCGGCGTCGCCCTGGCACGCAGCCATGGCGTGCCCGTCCACCAGGACTATATGGACCTGCTGCAGCAGCATGGCGCCGCGGCGGACATCGTGATCGACGTCACCGGCCAGGCGCCGGTGCGCGAAGCGTTGCGCAAACACATGGTGGACTCCGGCAACCAGAAGACCGTGATCCTGCATGAGCGGATCGCACTGCTCATGATGTCGCTTTCCGCCGGCACCCTCGTGCCGAGCCGCCATGGCGACGTGGCCTACGCCTGAGCCGGCCATGTCCCTCTCCGACGCCTCCGAAACGGACCGCCAGAACTGCCATGAATGCTCCAGCCGGCACCAGTGCCTGATCGGCCGCCAGAGCGATGCCGCGAGGGTGTCCTGGCCCACGCTCGTGCAGGAGCACCGGTTCCGCAAGGGGGATGTCCTCCAGCTCCAGGGGGAAACGGCCGATTCCCTGTCGGTGCTCAAGGTGGGAACGGCACTGCTGCAGCGCACGGGCCCCGACCAGGTGGCGCGCCCCGTGGCCATGGCGGGCTGCGGTCAGGCTCTCGGCACCGGTGCGGTGCTCGGCACGGCCGAGCGCCTGACCTGGGTCGCGGTCCAGGAAGGACGGCTGTGCAGGCTGCCGGCTGCCGCGCTGGTGCGCTCCGGCGGGCTGGATTCGGAATTCCTGCAGGCGCTGCTGCACGAGGAAGCGCAGGCGCAGTCACGGCTGGCGGACTGGTCGGGCCTGCTGCACCTGCGCGGCGTGCCTGCCCAACTGGCCAGCGCGCTGCTGCAGCTGTCCCAGTTGCAGCGCAGCACGCTCGTGCGGCTGCCCACCCATACGGTGCTGGCCTCCCTGCTGGCCACCACCCGGGAAACCATTGCGCGGTCGCTGACGCAGCTGGCACAGCAGGGGGCCGTGGTGCGCCACGACCGCTGGCATTGCGCCATCGTGCGCGCACCGCTGGTCGCCTTGCTGGCGAGCCAGGCGGTACGGGCCGAGGATACGCCACCGCCCCCCTCCCCCGTGAGGCGCACCACGCCATCTGCGCGCGATACGGCGCGGCCGGCATCCTGGCGGGTGGCGCGTACCGCGCCCGCGACGCGCGCCGCCGCTCCGCAGGCGCTCGGCGTGTGACGCCTCCGCGGCCTGGGCAGGCACGCCGGCCCCGCGGTGCGGAGCGCGTCCCGCCCTGCCCTCCGAGCTCAGGCGGCGGGGGCCTGCAGCAGGGCCTTGACGTCGGAAGCGAGCGCCTGCGCCCCGCTGCCGTAACGGTGGTACACGCGCAGCCGGCCGGCGGGGTCGTAGATGTAGCTGCCCGCGGAATGGTCCATGGTGTAGCTCGTGGGCGTCTTGCCAGGCACCTTCTTGTAGTAGATCTTGAAGTCCTTGGCGACGGCAGCGAGCTGCTCGGGCGTGCCGCGCAGTGCCAGGAAGCTCGGGTCGAAATTGGTCATGTAGGCCTTGAGCACCTCGGGCGTGTCGCGCTCCGGGTCCACCGTGACGAACAGGCCCTGCAGACGGTCGCCGTCCGCCCCCAGCGAGCGCTTGACCTCGGCCAGCTCGGCCATGGAGGTCGGGCAGACGTCCGGGCACTGGGTGTAGCCGAAGAAGACCACCACCACCTTGCCGGCGAAGTCCTTCAAATGGCGCTGCTGGCCGTTGTGGTCGGGCAGCGCCAGGTCGCGCGCGTACTCCGCGCCGGTGATGTCCACGCCCTGGAAGGACGGGGCCTGTTCCTTGGAACAGCCCGCGAGCAGGCCCGCCGCGCCGGCGAGCAGGGCGCAGGCCGCTGCGCTGCGAAGAAGGGTGCGTTTGTGCATGGGCATGGCAGTTCAGAGCACGTAGTGGTCCACCAGCAGCGCCGCGAAGAGCAGGCTGAGGTGGATCAGGGAGAAGCGGAAGGTCTTGCGCGCGAGCGCATCCGAATAGCTGCGCCAGAGGCGGAAGGCATAGGCGCAGAAGCCGGTGCAGAGCACCACGGCCGCGGCCAGGTAGATCCAGGAACTCATGCCGTACACGAAGGGCATCAGGCAGCCGGCGAACAGGATGAAGGTGTAGAGCAGCACCTGCAGGCGCGTGAATTCATTGCCGTGGGTGACGGGCAGCATCGGCAGGCCGGACTTGCGGTAGTCCTCGACGCGGTAGAGCGCGAGGGCCCAGAAATGCGGCGGCGTCCAGAGGAAGATGATGAGGAAGAGGATCAGCGGCTCGGGGCCCACGTCGCCCGTCATGGACGCCCAGCCCAGCACCGGCGGCATCGCGCCGGAGGCTCCGCCGATCACGATGTTCTGCGGCGTGCGCGGCTTGAGCACGACGGTGTAGATGACCGCGTAGCCCACGAAGGTGGCAAAGGTGAGCCACATGGTGAGCGCATTGACCCAGGCGAAGAGCACGAGAGAACCGGCCAGGCACAGCAGTGCCGAGAAGGCGAGCGTCTGGGCGTTGGACAACTCGCCCTTGGCCGTGGGGCGCCAGGCGGTGCGCTTCATCTTGGCGTCGATGTGCTGCTCGACGAGGCAGTTGAAGGCTGCGGCGGCGCCCGCCACCAGCCAGATCCCGAAGCAGGCGATGGCCATGTGCAGCCACTGCGCCCCGCTCGGCAGGCCGGGCACCGCGAGCACCATGCCGATGAATGCGCAGAAAACGATGAGCTGGACCACGCGCGGCTTGGTCAGCGCGTAGAACTGCGAGAAGCGGGAAGGCACCGCGGGGGATGCGGTGGAAGCGGAAGCGGCACTCATGGCGAAGAAATTCTCGGGGCACCCGCAGCGGTTTCAACCGCGCGGGGGGTGGACATTTTGTCCCTGGCACCCACGGCCCGGCTGGCGGCCAGGGTCCAGGTGAGCGCGACGACGAGGGCGGCTGCGCCGCCGGTGTGGAGCACGGCGGCCACCAGCGGCCAGTCGAGCACGACGTTGGACAGGCCGGTGGCGAACTGCAGCAGCGCCAGCCCCGCCAGCCAGCGGGCCTGCGGCCGCAATGCCGGCACGGCGCGCAGGCGCCAGGCCAGCAGGGCGAGCGCGGCCAGCACGGCATAGGCCGCCAGCCGGTGGGCATAGTGGATGGCGGTGAGGCCTGCGAAGCTGATGTGGCTGCCGTCCTGCAGCAGGCCGAGAGGCCGCCAGATCTGGAAACCCTCCGGGAAGGCCATGTCGGGCCACCAGCTGCCCTGGCAGGTGGGGAAGGTGGAGCAGGCCAGGACGGCGTAGTTGGTGCTCACCCAGCCGCCCAACAGGATCTGCAGGCCCACCAGCACCGCCGTCACCACGAGCAATGCGCGCAGGCCAGGCGCCAGGAGGGCGGGCGCGATGCCGCGCGAGGCCTGGGTCTGCCGCACGGCCTGCACGCACAGCAGGGCCAGCAGCACGATGCCGCCGACGAGGTGCAGCGTGACAATGGCGGGGAAAAGCTTCATGGTCACCGTCCAGGCGCCGAAGGCCCCCTGCAGGCAGACCCACACGAGCGTGGCCGTGGGCCACCAGGGATGCACGGCCATGCGCTCCTGCCCGGCATCCGTGCCGGCACGGCGGTGGCGGCGCCATTGCCACCATGCGCCCACCGTGAGCGCGATGATGAGCACGCCCACGGCGGAGGCCAGGTAGCGGTGGACCATCTCCACCCACGCCTTGCGGTGCGTGACCGGGCCGGTGGGCATGGCTTCCTGCGCGGCGGAGATCTCCGCGCGGGCGCCCACCGGGCTCGCATTGCCGTAGCAGCCGGGCCAGTCGGGGCAGCCCAGCCCGGAATCGGTGAGCCGGGTGAAGGCGCCGAACAGCACCAGGTCGAACGTGAGGAAGAGCGTGAGGATCGCCAGCGCCTGCCAGCGCCGCACGGGCGATCCATGGCGGTTGCGCCACGCCACCCAGGCCAGAGGCCCGAGGGCGATCGCGAGGCCGAGCAGCATCAGCTCGGCGAGCGGCGCGAAATCGTAGAGCGGCTGGGTGGCGTTCATGGCGCGGCACCTCCGGTGGGCATCGCCCCGCGCGCGCCCGGGCAGGCGCGGCTCATGGCCGTGCCTCCGGGCGGCCCGGCTGGTCCCACGACGACGAGGCCCGCATGAGCCGCTCCAGGTCGCGCTTGGCCCGTGCAGCGCCCGCGGAGTCCATGCGCGCGGGAAAGCGCATCATCCAGTGGCCCATCGGGTCCACGACGAAGAGATGGTCGGACAGCGCATGGCCCGGGGCCGGGGCCAGCCATGCCGCGAGCGCCTGGGCGTCCACGCGGCGCACCACGGCATCGCGCAGGCCGGGGGCGATCTCGGCCGGGGCCGGGGCCGCGTCGGTCACGAGCCAGACCCAGTCCATGCGTTCCTTGTCCTTGCCGAGGCTCTCGCGCAGCTGGCGCTGCAGGTAGAGGTGGTTGCGGCACGGTTCGTCGCAGGCGCCGGATGCCACGCTGACCAGCAGCCACTGCCCCTTCAGCGCGCCCAGCGGTCCGGACGCCGTGCCGTCGATGCCGCGGGTGGCCAGGGCATCGGGCAGGGGCCGCTGCGGATCGATGAGTTCGCCGTAGCTGCGGCGGGCCTCCGGGCGCACCAGGTAATAGGCGGTGTAGGACGCGATGACGGGGGCGGCGCACACCAGCAGCACGCCCAGCATCTTCCAGCGGCCCTGCCCCGCGCGCTTTTCCAGCGCCGCCACGGCATCCGCCGCGGCCGGCAGGCCGTGCACGCTCAGGCCCAGCGGATGGGAGGAACCCGGGCCGTCAGGCGGGGGGGGCCGGCTGGCGGCCTGGGCGAATGAAGCGTCGGACGATTTGGAACCAGACATAGAGGATTGCCACGAGGGCGCAGAGCCCGAACCACTGGAAGGCGTAGCCATGGTGCCTGGCGACCCCGGCATCGACCGCCGGCCAGTCGCGCAGCAGCGGACCGTCGGGCCCGCCCGTCTCGATCACCGTGAGGGGGGCGAGCCGCTGCAGCCCCGTCTCGGCGCGGTAGGCCGCCAGGTCGAGATTCTGCCGGATGCGGGAAGACCCCTCGCCGCCTGCGGCGGAAGCCGGCCCACCGGGCTCGTAGAGCCGCGAAGGCGCCGCCGCGATGCGGCCATGCACTTCGACATCTTCCGCAGGTGCCGGCACCTCGGGCAGGCGCGTGCGGTCCTGGAAATCGCGCGGCACCCATCCGCGCTGCACGAGGACTACGGCCCCCTCGGCCCCCCGCGAGGTGAGCTGCAGCGGCGTGAGGACGAAGAACCCGGGGCGGCCCTGCATCTGCCGGTTGTCGAGGAAGACCGTATCCTGGGGAAGCCATCGACCCCGGAGCACCGCCGGACGGTGTACGAGGGGATTGCTGCCGGGCATGCCGGATGCGCCGTCCTCGGCGGGGGCTTTCGTGCCGGTTCCCCCGGGGCCCGAGACAGGCGGCAGCGACGCCAGGGCAGTGGCGGGCACGGGCGGCATCGCCTGCCGTGCATCGACCATGGCCTGCCAGGCCTGCTTCTCCGCCGCGCGCGAGAGCTGCCAGCGGCCGAGTGCCGCGGTGGCGGCCATGGTGGCGACGGTGGCGGCGGTGATGCACCAGAAGCGCCAGTCCGGGCGGAAACCCCTGGCACCATTGGTGCGCTTGCGGATAATGGGCTGCATGAAATACGTCGTGGTGCTGGCCTTCCTGGCCATTCTGGCGAGCCTCGCGTCGGCGCTTTTCTTCATGATGCGCACGGGGCGGGACGACGCCCGCCGCGGCCGGCACATGGCCCGGGCGCTCGCGGTACGGGTGGGGCTGTCCATTCTGCTCTTCCTGTGCCTGCTCGCGGCATGGAAGCTGGGCTACATCCAGCCCACGGGCCTGCCCGTCGGGCGCTAGGAGCGGCTCCAAACCCCTCTCCTCCGCCGGCCCCGGATGCAAAAAAGCGCCCGGAGGCGCTTTCCTGCCGGTGCGGGCGCCGGCTCAGAGCCAGTAGACCAGCACGTACAGGCCCAGCCACACCACGTCCACGAAGTGCCAGTACCAGGCGGCACCCTCGAAGCCGAAGTGGCGTTCCGCGGTGAAATGGCCCTTCTGCAGCCGCAGCGTGATGAACAGCAGCATCAGCATGCCCACGAAGACGTGGAAGCCGTGGAAGCCCGTCAGCATGAAGAACGTGGAGCCGAAGACGCCGGAGCTGAGCTTGAGGTTCAGCTCGGTGTAGAGGTGGAAGTACTCGTAGCCCTGCACGCAGAGGAACACGAAGCCGAGCACCACGGTGACCCACATGAAGCCGATGGCGCGTGCGCGGTGGCTTTCGCGCAGGGCATGGTGGGCGATGGTGAGGGTGACGCCGGAGGTGAGCAGCAACGCGGTGTTGATGGTGGGCAGCCAGAAGGGGCCCACGGTCTGGAAGGGCTCGACGATGCCGGCGGGCGAGGCCGTGGCGCCCGCGGCCATGCTGGGCCACACGGCCTTGAAGTCGGGCCAGAGCAGTGCGTTGTCGAGGCTGCCCAGCGCCGGCACGGAATGCGAGCGCGCCCACCACAGGGCGGTGAAGAAGGCGCCGAAGAACATCACTTCGGAGAAGATGAACCAGCTCATGCTCCAGCGGTACGAGAGGTCGATCTTGCGGCTGTAGAGGCCACCCTCGCTTTCGCGGGCCGCGTCGCGGAACCACTGGTAGAGCACGAACAGCCACCAGGCGAGGCCGAAGAACAGCGAATACTTGCCCCAGTCGTGGCCGTTGACCCACTGGCCCGCGCCGAGGATCACGAAGAAGAGGCCCGCGGCGGCCATGGCCGGATGGCGCGACTCCGCGGGAACGTAGTAGTACGGCGTGGTGCCCTGGGGGGTGGATGCACTCATGGCTGGCTCCTGTCTCTTTCCTTCTTGTCGTCTTTCGTCTTCTCGGGATCGGACCGGGCGGCTACACCACCCAGTTCACGACGGCGATGAGGCCTGCCACCAGCAGCACGATGGCCACGAGGCCGACCGCGATGATGTGCAGCGGGTTGATGCGCTCGGTGTCCTGCCGGTATTCGTCGCCCTTGCGGATGCCCAGCAGCGACCATGCCACGGCCCGCACCGTGCGCCACAGCGATCCGGGGCGCGCGGTGGGGGAGGCGTGGCGGGGTTCATGGCGCCATCCCGTCATGAGCCGGCCTCCGGGTGGGACTGCGGAGCCGCGGACACGGTGGAGGGCGCCGGCGGCGTCTTGCCGCCGACCTCGAAGAACGTATAGGACAGCGTGATCGTGGTCACGTCCCTGGGCAGGCGCGGATCGACCACGAAGGCCACCGGCCATTCGCGCTTCTCGCCGGGCTCGAGCGTGTACTGGTTGAAGCAGAAGCACTCGAGCTTGTTGAAGTGCGCCGCCGCCTGCCGGGGTGCATAGCTCGGGATGGCCTGGGCCGCCATGCGGCGGTTCTGCACGTTCTGGAATTCGTACATCACGGTGGTGAGCTCGCCCGGATGCACCTGGACGGAGGAGCGGGCGGGCTTGAAGTCCCACGGACCGCGCGCGTTGGCATCGAACTCGACCGTGATCGTGCGGCTGGTGTCCACCTGCGTGTTCGCGGGCAGCTTCACGTCGCGGCCCGCCACGCCGTTGCCCGGCACCTGCCGCTCCGACAGCGAGAGGATGTTGATGCCCGTGACTTCGCAGATGTGCTTGTAGATGGGAATGAGCACGTAGCCGAACGCGAACATGCCGGCCGAGATCACGGCCAGCTTGCCCACCATCTTGAAGTTCTCGCGGCGGCGGCTCATCGGACCCCTTCCTCCTGCGGCACGATCCGCAGGACGCAGCAACCCGACACGGCTTCACCCATCCGAAGGCCGCGGAGCAGGCCACGCCAGCAGGCGCCGTGGAACCGGCTTCGCCGGTCCACGGGCGTCGTCCCCCTGGAGGGGGAAGGCGCGCAGCGACTCAGGGGGTGCCTCATAGTCTCCAGGCCATCTTGACCATGAAGCCGATGAAGAAGGCCACGGCAATGCTCGCCAGGATGATGGCCATGCGCAGGTTCGCCTTCTTCTGCTCGGGTGTCGCCATGTCGCTCGCGCTCCTTCCAGGCCTGTACCGTCAGCCGATCACGCGGGTGGCGGATGCGTCGAGCTTGGGCGGGGTTTCGTAGGTATGGAACGGGGCCGGCGACGGCACCTCCCACTCCAGCCCCTCGGCGGCCTCCCACGGGCGCTGGGGTGCAGGCTCGCCCTTGCCGCGCATGGCGGGCAGCACGACGGCGAGGAAGAAGTACACCTGCATCAGCCCGAAGCCGAAGGCGCCGATGGAGGCCACCATGTTGAAGTCGGCGAACTGCATGGGGTAGTCGGCATAGCGGCGCGGCATGCCGGCCAGCCCCAGGAAGTGCATCGGGAAGAAGGTGATGTTGAAGGTGATGAGCGAGCCCCAGAAATGGATCTGGCCGCGGCGCTCCGAGTACATCACGCCCGTCCACTTCGGCGCCCAGTAGTAGTAGGCCGCGAACATGGAGAACAGCGAGCCGGCCACCAGCACGTAGTGGAAGTGGGCCACCACGTAGTAGGTGTCCTGCAGCTGGATGTCGATGGGCGCCATCGAAAGGATGAGGCCGGTGAAGCCGCCCATGGTGAACACGAAGATGAAGCCCACGGCGAAGAGCATGGGCGTCTCGAAGGTCATGGAGCCGCGCCACATGGTGGCGATCCAGTTGAAGATCTTCACGGCCGTGGGCACGGAGATCAGCATGGTGGCGTACATGAAGAACAGCTGGCCCGTGACCGGCATGCCCGTGGTGAACATGTGGTGGGCCCACACGATGAACGACAGGATGGCGATGGACGAGGTGGCATACACCATGGAGGCGTAGCCGAAGAGCTTCTTGCGGCTGAAGGCAGGCACGATCTGGCTGATGATGCCGAAGGCCGGCAGGATCATGATGTACACCTCGGGGTGGCCGAAGAACCAGAAGATGTGCTGGTACATCACCGGGTCGCCGCCGCCTGCCGGGTTGAAGAAGCTGGTGCCGAAATGGCGGTCGGTCAGCGTCATGGTGATGGCACCGGCCAGCACGGGCATCACGGCGATCAGGAGGTAGGCCGTGATGAGCCAGGTCCAGCAGAACATGGGCATCTTCATGAGCGTCATGCCCGGAGCGCGCATGTTCAGGATGGTCACGATGATGTTGATCGAGCCCATGATGGACGAGGCACCCAGGATGTGCATGGCGAAGATGCCGGCATCCATCGACGGGCCCATCTGCAGCGTGAGCGGCGCATAGAGCGTCCAGCCCGCGGCGGGTGCGCCGCCGGGCATGAAGAACGAGCTGACCAGCATCAGCGCGGCCGGGATCATCAGCCAGAAGCTGAAGTTGTTCATGCGCGCGAAGGCCATGTCGGACGCGCCGATCTGCAGCGGAATCATCCAGTTCGCGAAGCCCACGAAGGCCGGCATGATGGCGCCGAACACCATGATGAGGCCGTGCATGGTGGTGAGCTGGTTGAAGAGCTCGGGATTCACGATCTGCAGGCCGGGCTGGAACAGCTCGGCGCGGATCAGCAGCGCCAGGATGCCGCCGATCATCAGCATGGTGAACGAGAACAGCAGGTACAGCGTGCCGATGTCCTTGTGGTTGGTGGCGAACACCCAGCGGCGCCAGCCCGTGGGGCCGTGGTGTGCATGGTCGTGGTCGTGGCTGCCGTGGTCGTGGCCGGCGGCATGCCCGGTGGGGTCGAGAACTGCGCTCATGTCGGGTTCCTCAATGCTTTAGCTGTCTCACTTGCCACGCTGGGCCACGATTTCCGAGGGCTGGACGATCTGGCCGGTCTTGTTGGACCAGGCGTTCTTCGTGTAGCTGACCACGGCCGCGAGGTCGGTGTCGCTGAGCTGCGCCCAGGAGGGCATGGCGCCGCCGGCCGCGCCCTTGAGCACGATGTGGATCTGCTTGGTGTGGTCTTCGTCCTTCACGATGGCCGAGCCGTCGAGCGGCTTGATGGGGCCGGCGCCCTTGCCGTTGGGCTGGTGGCATGCGGCGCAATTGGCGGCATACACCTTCTCGCCGCGGGCGACGATGTCGGTCAGCGTCCAGACCTTGTTGGGATCGTCGGCCTTGGCGGCGGCCTTCTTCTTCTCGGCGGCGACCCACTGGGTGTAGTCGGCGGCGGAGAGCACCTTCACATGGATGGGCATGTAGGCATGCTCCTTGCCACAGAGCTCTGCGCACTGGCCGTAGTAGTCGCCGACCTTGTCGGCACGGAACCAGGTGTCGCGCACGAAGCCGGGGATCGCGTCCTGCTTGATGCCGAAAGCCGGCACCATGAACGAATGGATGACGTCGTTGGCGGTGGTGATCACGCGCACCTTCTTGCCCACGGGCACGACCAGGGGGTTGTCCACCTTGAGCAGGTAGTCCGGCGGCGCATCCGCGACGTTGCCGCTGTCGGAGAGCCGGCGGTGGCTGCTGTCGAGCGTGGAGATGTAGGCCAGGCCCTGGCCCTCGCCGTTGATGTAGTCGTAGCCCCACTTCCACTGGTAGCCGGTGACCTTCACCGTGAGGTCGGCGTTGGTGGTGTCCTTCTGGGCCACGAGCACCTTGGTGGCCGGCAGGGCCATGAGGATCACGATGATGAAGGGGACGATGGTCCAGATGACCTCGACCGTGACGGACTCGTGGAAGTTGGCAGGCTTGGCGCCCTGCGACTTGCGGTGCTTCCAGATGGAATAGAACATCACCGCGAACACGCCCACGAAGATCAGCGTGCAGATGACGAGCATCATCCAGTGCAGGAAATGCTGCTCCTCGGCGATGCGTGTGACCGGGGGTGCAAGATTGAGCTGGCGCACGGCCGGGCCGCCGGGGAGGTCCTGCACCGCGTGCGCAGCGCCCCCCACCCATGCTCCGCACAGCAGCAGCAACGAAGGCAGCGGGTTGGAAATGCTTTTCTTCATAGTTCTCACTTCTCAGCCTCAATTAACCCTTTTCCCCTGGGTGCGCCCGCGTGGGTCGGGCGGCGCCCGAGGGGCATGCGGATTCCGACAGCCGGGGCGCGGCGGCCCCCGGCCGCGGTGCCCCGGGTTCCGCATGAACCCGGCGTGATCGAACGCGCGGTGCCGGCAGCGCCGCGCGGGTGTCTCTCTCCTGTCCCTGCATGCACCGGCCAGCCACCCTGCAAGGCGGCCAGCCGTGCATGGCGCAGCATGCCGTCCCCGTGTCGCGATTGCAATAGCGCAGGCGCCATCCGCGGCCCAGCCCAGTACAAACCATGAGAAGGAAGGAGGCGGCCGTGCGACAGGTCGGCCGGGTCATGGCGCGCGAAGGCGCCACGCACTCGGGCAGGCGCGCGGCGCGGGGTGCGTGGCCCGTGCATGCTGCGCACGGGCTGGCCAAGCCCCATAACCCGTAAATTGTAGCTTGCGGTTGATTCAGGTCACCGACCGTAGCCGCCCGGGAAAACCCGCCGCACGGCGCGGCGCACGGCCGGGGTGGCCGTCAGGGCCCGGGCGTGCGCCCCTGGCGCAGCATGGCGCGCATGTCCTGCAGCGAGACCGCGCTGCTCTCGCTCACCTTGAGCCGCGGGGCGGGCTTGAAGGCATGGCCGTAGATGATCTCGAAGGTGAGCGCGAGCTGCCCCCCGTTGTCTGGGCTGGCGAGGCGGTCGGCCAGCGCCTGCTCGAGCCGGTCGCGCCAGGCGCGGCCCCGCAGCGCGGGAAAGCGCGCGGGATGGAAGTTGCGGCCGAGTTCGCGCAGCTCCTGCAGCAGCCGCGCGGGCGTGGCGAAGGTCAGGGTGATGCGCTCCATGTCCATCACGGGCTCCGCGAAGCCCTGCTGGACGAGCATGTCGCCCCAGTCGTGCATGTCGGTCATGGCGTGCCCCGCGGGCGGCCATCCCAGGGCCGCGTGGAGCGCGTGCAGCTCGCGCACGGTGTCGGGCCCCAGGCAGGAGAACATGAGGTAGCCGTCCACGGCCAGCGCACGGTGCCAGCGGGCGATCAGCGCCTGCGGATCGGCCGAGAGGTGCAGCGCCATGTTGGCCCAGAGCATCTGCACTCCGCCGTCCGGGGGCAGGCCGAACCGCGGGGCGCCGGACGCCCAGCGCCCCGGGCTCCACCAGGGCCGCGCAAGCGCCTCGCGGGCCGCCGGCAGGTGCCGCGGCGCGGTCTCGGCGATCCACGCCACGGCCCCGGGATAGCGGCGGGCCACCAGCCCGTGCCCCTGCAGGCCGCCGCGCACCGGGTCCCAGTCGGCCCAGGCCGCGGGTGCCTGCCGGATCCACTGCAGCCGGTCTTCCATGCGGCGCGCGACCTCTTCGTGCAGCCACGGGGAGGCAGCGGGCGCGGCCGCATGCCAGCGCGCGGCGGCGGCCGGGTCGATGGTGGGGGGAAGCTGGCGGTCGGGGGGCGCGGACATCGGGGGCGGAGGGCGGGAAGCGGGTCGGGCAGTATATTGATGCCATGTGGAAGCAGTGGTTCTCGGGGATATCGGACGGGCTCGCGGCCGCCGTCCGTGCGGTGCCCAGCCAGTGCGCGGTCTGCCATGCCTGGCCGGCGCGCCGCGTGTGCGATGCCTGCGCCGAGCGCTTCGCCCAGCCCCGCCCCCGGTGCACGACCTGCGCCCTGCCCGTGCCCGCGGGCGTGCGCCGGTGCGGGGACTGCCTGCGCGATCCTCCGCCCCTGTCGGCCTGTGTCGCCGCGGTGGACTACGGCTATCCGTGGTCGGACGCGCTGGCCGGGTTCAAATTCCACTCCGATCCCGGCTGGGCCGCCAGCCTGGCCCTGCTGGTGCGCGCAGCGCCCTGGACCGAGCCGCTGCTCGATGCGGCGGATGCGGTGTTGCCGATACCGCTCGCGCCGGAGCGGTTGCGCGAACGCGGCTTCAACCAGTCGGCGCTGCTGGCGGCAGCGCTGTCGCCGGATCGATGCGACGCCCGCACGCTGGTGCGCCTGCGGGCCGCGCCGGCGCAGAGCAGCCTGTCGCGCGCCGGGCGGCTGCGCAATCTGGACGGCGTGTTCGCCGTGGCGCCGGACCGGGCCGCTCGGGTGCGGGACAAACGCATCGTGCTGGTGGACGACGTGATGACCACCGGTGCGACCCTGCACGCTGCCGCACACGTACTGCTGCAGGCCGGTGCCTCCCGGGTGGACGCGGTGGTGCTGGCGCGCACGGCCTGAAGGTCGTGGAGGGAGGGCAAATGGCCGGGCCGGCGAGCTGCGCCGCCCGATACATTTTTTTGCAATCTGCCATCCACCGCGCCTGGGCGCCCGCACGCTGCGGCACACAATAGGTCCATGTTCCACATCGTCCTCGTCGAACCGGAAATTCCGCCCAACACCGGCAACGTGATCCGGCTGGCCGCGAATACGGGCTGTACCCTGCACCTGGTGGAACCGCTGGGCTTCTCCATGGAAGACAAGCTCATGAAGCGCGCGGGCCTGGACTACCACGAGTATGCGGAAGTCCGGCAGCACGCAGGCTGGACGGCTTTCCTGCGCGACGCCCAGCCCAACCCCGAGCGCGTGTTCGCCATGACCACGCACGGGGTGCACACGGTCTACGAGAGCCTGTTCCTCCCGGGAGACTGGTTCGTGTTCGGTGCCGAAAGCCGGGGGTTGCCGCCCGAATTGCGGGACGCCTTCCCGCCCGCCCAGCGCCTGCGCCTGCCGATGCTCCCGGGCCAGCGCAGCCTCAACCTGTCGAATGCCGTCGCCGTGACGGTGTACGAGGCCTGGCGGCAGAACGGCTTCGCGCTGCCCGAGCCGGCCTGAAGGCCGGTTTTCCACCGCCCTACCCCTGTGCCCCCGGGGCCTGCATCGCCTCCTCGATGGAGAGCCGCGTGCGCTGGCTCAGGAAATCCAGGAAGGCCCGGGTGCGCGCGGGCATGAACTTGCGGCTCGGCAGTGCCGCATACAGCGTGAAGTGCCCCGTGGTCCAGGACTCCAGCACGCGCACGAGCCGGCCGCTGCGCAGGTAGGGCGCCGTCAGGTCGAGCGGCTGCGAACTGATGCCCGCCCCGTCCAGCGTGGCGCGCAGCAGCGTGTCGATGTGGTTGGATACGCACACAGGCTGGACCGCGACTTCCACCGCACGCCCTTCGTCCCCGCCCTCGAGCAGGCGCATCACGCCGGGCCGGGTCTCGGAACGCCGCCGCAGCAGGCACTGGTGGTGCTTCAGGTCTTCCGGCACCTGCGGAATGCCGTGCGCGCGCAGGTACTCGGGCGAGGCGCAGACGATGCCGTCGAGCGAGACGATGGGCCGGGCGATGACGTTGGCGTTGAAGCGCTCGTCGGCACCGAGCAGGGTGATGTCGTAGTCGCCGATCGGCGGGTCGAGCGAAGCATCGGCGTGGATCTCCAGCGTGACCCGCGGATGGGCCTGGCGGAAGCCGGCGACCAGCGGGGCCAGGATGTGCACGGCCAGCGCCGGTGGCGCGAGAAGGCGCAGCACGCCGGCGATCTCGGACGTGTGCGCCTGGGCGACGGCGAAGGCCTCGTCCACGTCGGCCAGGATGCTGCGCACCCGCAGCAGGTAGGCCTCCCCGGCTTCCGTGAGCGACACCCTGCGGGTGGTGCGCTGCAGCAGCCGCGTGCCGATGTGGTCCTCCAGGTCGGCCACCAGCCGGGTGACGGCGGCGGGTGACAGGTCGAGCGCCCGTGCGGCAGCCGCGAAGCCGCCTTCGTCCGCCACGGACTGGAAGACGCGCATGGTGAGCAATCTATCCATGATCGCAATGAAGGGAATTCATGAAATCAGATTATTTCAATTTCATGAATTAATCATTGCCACCGATGCTGTTTTTCTGGGGGTTAACCCTGCGTACAGTCGAACCCATCGATGAGCGACCCGTCGGGCTCACCGAGGCAGGACAAGACCGGCGCCGCGCCTCCGCGCAGCAAGCCGGCCTTGCCCGGACATTCCCCGACGCACGGACAGACCGCCTGAAAGGACCACACCATGAACCGCAAGCCTCTTGCCATTGCCGCCGCCCTGCTCGCCCTGAGCGCCTTCTCCGCCCAGGCCGACACGCGCATCCAGGGCGACTGGAACAACTACCCGGCCGTGAACGACAGCACCCCCAGCACGCTGACGCGCGAAGCCGTGATCGCCGACCTGGTGGCCGCCCGCCAGAACGGCACGCTGCCGCGCGGCGGCGACTGGACCGATGTTCCCGCTCCGCTGGCCCTGTCCAATGGCAACACCCAGGTGGTGACCCGCGAACAGGTGCGCGCCGAAGCCATCGCGGCCGCCCGCTCGCACGAGATCGTCAGCGGCGACCATTGAGACCGCGCCGCGGCGACCTGCACCCCGGCGACGGGACGTGCGGGCGCCGCACGCAACCGCAAGCCCGCCCATGGCTCCGGCCCGGCGGGCTTTTTCACGCCTGCACGGCGCCCGCGCGAAGCGGGCCTGTGTTCAAACGATCAGGGCTTCGCGCCGTAGTTCCGGGTGAGGGATTCGGCCACGCACACGGGCTTGTCGACGCCCTCGCGCTCGATCGTGGCCTGCCAGGTCATCTGCACGCCATCGGGCGGCGCAGGCTCGCAGGCCTGCAGCATGAGCCGCGCCCGCAACCGGCTTCCGACGGGCACGGGCGACATGAAGCGCACGCGGTTGAGGCCGTAGTTGACACCCATGCGCGCGCCCTCGATATCGAAGGCCGCCTCGAAGAAGCGCGGCAGCAGCGACAGCGTCAGGAAGCCGTGGGCGATGGGCCCGCCGAAAGGCCCCTGTGCGGCACGCTCCGGATCGACATGGATCCACTGGTGGTCGCCCGTGGCCTCGGCGAACCGGTTCACCTGCTCCTGCGTGACGGTGATCCACTCGGTGACGGCCACCTCGCTGCCGACGCAGGCCGCCAGTTCGGAATACGAATGAAAGGTCTTCTTCATGCCCGCACTGTAGTGGGCGGGCCTCGCCGCGGCGTGTCGGCCCGGCGACAGCGCCGTCAGCCTGCGGAGAGCCAGTCGCAGATGGGCTTCCACTGCTCCAGGTCGCGCGCGACCCGGCCGGGCGAGACATCGAACAGCGACAGCCCCTGCGCCGCGAGGTGGATGTAGTTCTGGGTGTCGCGGAGCATGCCCAGGACGGGCAGCCCCAGCCCCTCCACGAATTCCTGCAGCTTGTCGGCGGCGATGGTGCGCGAGTCCACGCGCATGCCGACGATGCCGATCTGCGTGGACGCCGCCTGCCGGTGGGCCGCCAGTTCGTCGAGGAAGCTGCGCGTGGCGAAGATGTCGAAGACGCTGGGCTGCAGCGGCACCACCACCTTGTCCGCAAGCTTGAGCACCTCCTTGAGCGGCGCGCCGTGCAGGCCGGCCGGGGTGTCCAGCACCGCATGGGTGGCGTCGCGCGGGGGGCGCGGCACGGCGCCGGCGGGCGTTTCCCAGTCGGCGATGGCGCGCGCGGCCGGCGGCCGCAGGCTGCGCCAGAGGCGGGACGACTGCTGGGGGTCCAGGTCGCCGAGGGCGACGGTGTGCCCCTGGCTCGCGAAATAGCCGGCCACGTTCATGGCTAGCGTGGACTTGCCGACACCCCCTTTGGGGTTTGCCACTGCGATCACGGGCATGTGCGACTCCTCGATGGCGGAACTCGTTCGGTACGGGACGCCGATGGTAGCGCCACGGCGTGACGGCGCAAACCGTCCGTGGCAGCAGTGTGGCCGTGCAGGCAGCCCCGTGTCAGGCGTGCTGCCCGCCGCGCCGCACGAAGAACAGCCCGGCGCCCACGGCCATCAGCAGGCCGCCGAAGACGCGGTTCTGGTTGCGCACCGCCCGGGGGCTGCGCAGCAGCCGCCGCAGCGCGCTGGCGCTGGCGGCATAGCCGTGCATGACGGTGAGGTCCACCACGACCATGGTGGCGCCCAGCGCGAGCAGTTGCGTCCACAGGGGCCGCGACTCCGTCAGGAACTGCGGCAGCACCGCGACCATGAAGATGATGCCCTTGGGGTTGGTGGCGTTGGTGAGGAAGCCGGCGGCGCAGCGGCGGCGCCAGGAGGCGGGGGGTGCGGCCCCTTCGTCGCCGAACACCGAGGCGCCGCCCGCACGCCACTGGGTGAACCCGAGATAGATCAGGTAGCACGCGCCCATCACCTTCACCGCGCTGAACGCGGTCTCGGATGCCAGCAGGAGCGAGCCCACGCCGGCACCGGCGATCACCAGCACGAGCAGCAGGCCCAGTTGCAGGCCGAGGATGGTCGCGCCCGTCCGGCGCACGCCGTAGGCCAGCCCGTGGCTCATGGACAGCACGGCGCCGGAACCGGGCGAGAGGGCGATGAGGCAGGCGGCGGCGGCGAAGGCGAGCCAGGTGTGAAAATCCATGGGAAGACAGCAGGAGACAATGGAAAGGGGATGCCGTGCCGGCATGACCGCCGACACGGTGGAGCATGTTAACGGGGCACAATGCCCCGGCGCTCCCTCTTCCGCCTCCTCTCCTCGCTCCTGCCGCTGCCGACACCGCGTCCATGGCCCACGCACCCACCTGGCTCACCTACGGATTCCTCTACCTCGGCGCCGCCGTACTGGCGGTGCCCATTGCGCGCGCGCTCGGGCTCGGCGCCATCATCGGCTACCTCGCGGCCGGCATCGCCATCGGCCCGTGGGGCCTGGGACTGGTGAGCAACGTGCAGGACATCCTGCATTTCGCCGAGTTCGGGGTGGTGCTGATGCTGTTCCTGGTAGGCCTGGAGTTGCAGCCGAGCCGGCTCTGGAGCATGCGGCGGCCGATCTTCGGGCTCGGCAGCGCACAGGTGCTGGGCTGCGCGGCCCTGCTGTGGGCGGTGGCCTGGGCCTGCGGGCTGCCGTGGCGCGTGGCGCTGGTCGGTGCGCTGGGGCTGGCGCTGTCGTCCACCGCGATCGCGCTGCAGGTGCTCGCCGAGCGCAACCTGATGCGCACGGACAGCGGGCAGAAGGCGTTCTCGATCCTGCTCTTCCAGGACGTGGCGGCCATCCCCATCCTCGCGCTGCTGCCGCTGCTGGCCGCGGGCGCGGAGGGCGCGGGCGGCGCGGCGCAGCCCCACACGGCCAGCGGCCTGGCGCTGGAGGCCGCGAAAATCGTCGGCGTGGTGGGCGCGATCGTGCTGGGCGGGCGCCTGCTGCTGCGTCCGCTGCTGCGCTGGATCGCGCGCAGCCGCACGCCGGAGATCTTCACGGCTGCGGCGCTGCTGCTGGTGGTCGCCACGGCCATGCTGATGCTGGCGGTGGGCCTGTCGATGGCGCTGGGCGCCTTCCTGGCCGGCGTGCTGCTGGCCGAGAGCGAATACCGCCGCGAGCTGGAAACCGACCTGGAGCCGTTCAAGGGCCTGCTGCTGGGCCTGTTCTTCATGGCCGTGGGCATGACCATCGACTTCGGCGTGCTGATGCGGTCGCCCTGGATCATGCTGGCGCTGCTGTTCGGATTCCTGGCGGTGAAGGCCGTGGTGATCCATACGCTCGCGCGGGCCACCGGCATGGCCTACCAGGAGCGGCCGGTGTTCACGCTGCTGCTCGCGCAGGGCGGCGAGTTCGCGTTCGTGGTGTTCCAGACCGGCGCGGGCGCGGGGGCGATCCCGGCGGAGACGGCATCGCTGCTGATCGGCGCCGTGGCGCTGTCGATGCTGCTGAGCCCGCTGCTGCTCACGGCGATGGACCGCGTGCTGCTGCGCCGCCATGCACGCCTGAAGGACGGTGCGCCGCCGGAGGTGGAAGAGATATCCGAGCCCCAGGAGGCCCCGGTGATCATCGCGGGCTTCGGCCGCTACGGCCAGATCGTGGCCCGCATGATGCTGGCCCAGGGCGTACCGGCCACGGTGCTGGACCACAGCGTGGACATGCTCGAGGTGGCGCACACCTTCGGCTACCGCGTGTTCTACGGCGACGCCACGCGGCTGGACCTGCTGCGCATCGCGGGCGCGGCGCAGGCGCGCGTGCTGGTGGTGGCGGTGGACGATACCGAGCAGTCGCTCAAGATCGTGAAGATGGCGCGCAAGCATTTCCCGCAGCTGGAGATCGTGGCCCGCGCGCGCGACGTGACGCACTGGAACGCGCTGCGCGACCTGGGCGTGACGCGGGTGGAGCGCGAGGTGTTCGAGTCCAGCCTGAAGACCGCGCGCACCGTGCTGGAGGTGATGGGCATGCCCGCCGCCGAGGCCGAGGCGCTGGCGAACCGCTTCCGCCACCACAACATCGCCCTGGCCGACCGCATGTACCCGCACCACAAGGACCGCGCGAAAATGATCGCCGTGGCCCAGCAGGGCCGGCAGCAACTGGTGGAACAGATGGCCAAGGAACGCCAGGAGCAGGCGGCCGCTGCTGCCGCCGCCCAGGGCGGCGGGCCGGTGCCCGCCGAAGGCACGGAGGGCGCGGGCCCGCCGGCCCGCAGCCCCTGATCCCGGCCGGCATCCGGCCGGCACCGGCGGCCCGTGGGCCGCTGCCCCTTGAGGCTCTTTTTCCGAAAGGATTCACGACTTCATGCGCCGTTTCGAACTGATCGAGGGAAGCTCCAGCAAGTTCTGGGAAGTGGAGCAGGCCGGCTCCGACCTGAACATCCGGTGGGGCCGCATCGGCACCGCCGGCCAGAGCCAGACCAAACCATTTGCCGATACGGCCAAGGCCACGGCCGCGATGGCCAGGCTGGTCACCGAAAAGACGGGCAAGGGCTATGCGGAAGTGGGGGTGGCACCGGGAGCGGCCATCGGCGCGTCGCCAGCGCCCGCGAAGCCGGCACCAGCGAAGCCTCCTTCTCCTGCCCCCCTCCCTGGCGATACCCCGGACACCGCATCGGCTGCATCGGCAAAGGGCACGGCGGCAGCGCCGGTCGAGGGCCTGGACGCGCAGTGCGAGCGCGCGGTCGCGGCCACGTGGGCGCAGATCGCGGAAGGCAGCCTGAAGGTGGACGACGTGCTCTCGGCGGCGGTGCTCAAGCGCCAGCACGGGGTGAGCGACCAGGGCGCCGGCATGGCGTTCGAGCAACTCAAGTCGGAAGGCCTGCTGCAGGGGTGGGGCACGACGGCACAGGTTTCCAAGCGGGCGCAGGAGCGTGCCCGGGCGCTGATCGCGGATGCCGCGGCCCGCGCGGTCCAGGCGGCATCTACCGACGACACGCCGGCAGCCTCCGTGGCGGCAACCGGCGACGGCGCGATGCCGGTGGCGCCCTGGCTCGCGCAGGGCGATCCGGTGCGCCTGTCGCCGCAGATGGAGCGCGAGGCCTATGCCACGCGCCGGTTCCCGCCCCCGGTGCAGACCGTGCCGCTGGCGCAGGCCTGGCAGCGGGCCCGGGGAGCACTGGACGTGCAGCTGGACCTGCCGGGCACTGACGCCGCGCTGCGCGATGTGCTGCAGCGCATGTCCGACCGCCTGGCCCGGCCGGACCCGCAACCCGACGCAGAGGCCGATGCGGTACTGCTGGCGCTGGCGTTGTCCATGTCCGGCTACCACGGGGAGAACGCGGGCGGCGCCGCAGTGGTGGACTATCTGGTGGCGCAGTACGGGCTGCCCGGCGCGGTGGACATCCTGATCGCGGCCCAGCGGATCGAGGTCACGGGTGTGTACGACTCCCAGGCCCAGCAGCGCCGCCTGCAGCTGTCCGGCGCGGTGACGCACCCGATGTCCAACGGCTGGCGCGGTCCGCTGGGCCAGGGCGAGGAGACCTTCCGCAATTACCTCGCGGCCGCGCCGCAGGCCGAATGGGAGGCCTGCGCAGACCGGATCGAAGCCGCCCTGCCCTCCCTGCACCCCAGCCGGCAGCCCGTGATGGCGCTGCTGCTGCCCGACCGGCCCGCCCTGTCGGATGCGCTGGCACACCGGCTGGCTGCGGAAAAGGAAACGCCCGAGACGGCCCACTGGCTGCTGCTGACGGCCCAGGACCCTGCCGCGCTGGCGATCGCCGCCAGGACGCGGCTGTCCTATTCCTCGGGCTTCTGGGGCCACGGGCGCATGGTGGCTACCGCCGTGCGCGAGCGCGGCTCCGCCGCGGTGGCGGTGCTGGAGCGCGGTGCCGCCGACGAGGCTGCGGGCGAGGCGCTCGCCGCGATCGGCACGCCCGAGGCCGTGCTGGCGCTGGCCAAGGTGGCCAGCAGTTCCAAGGGCGCGCTCGCGCGGCTATCGCTCGCGGTGGACCGCTGGCCGCTGGCGGGCATCACCGCGCTGTCGCGGCTGGTGGCGGCCGACGGCAAGGACGCGGGCCTGTTGACCCCCATGCTCTCGCGCCTGCTGCGTGCCCACGGCGACAGCATGCCGTTGCTGCGCCCCTGGCTGGACGCCGCTGCGCAGGGCGCCGTGGACCGGCAACTGGCACTGCTCTCCGGCCCCGCCGAGGTGGCGGGCCCGGACGACTTGCCGGATGTGCTGGCGCGACCGCCGTGGCTGGCCAAGGCAGCCCGGAAGGCAGTGGCGGTACTGGCACTGGAGCCGCTGCCGCTGGCGCCCGTGGAGCAATGGGCGCTGGGCGCCCGCGAGGAAGCACGGCGCCTGTCCTCCTGGCAGATGAACCGGTATGCCAGCGCCGCCCAGGACGTGGACGAGATGCTGAACCTGCTGGGCTTCGACACCCGGAAAAAGCAGCAGTATGTGCCCATGCGCAACGATGCCGCACGGGCCATCCGCGCACGAGATGCCGGAGCGCTGGTCGCGGCCTGGCGTGCCCTGGTGGCCGAGCGCCGCCGTGAACGCTACTACTGGTACACGCTCGACGCCACCGCGGTGGCCCACCTGCCGCCGGAGATGGCCGTGCCGTTCTGGAACGCCGTGGCAGGCGAGACGGAAGGCAGCGACATCGGGCACGCGATCGCCACGCTGGGCCTGCCCGCGCTGCCGGCACTCGCTGCCATGGTGCGACTGAAACCGGCCGATAACCTGGCCTGGGCGATGCACTACGGCGCCGTGGAGATCGCGCCCACCGCGGCGCGGGCTTTCGCCAAGCTCAAGACCGCGCGGGCCACCGGCCGCGCATGGCTGCTGCAATACCCCGAGCATGCGGCCTGCGCGCTCATCGCGCCGGCGCTGGGCAAGGCCGGCGAGGCGCGCGACTGCGCAGGTTCGGCACTGCGCCTGCTTTGCGCTCAAGGCCACGAGGCGCTGCTGCTGGAGGTGGCGGCGCGCCATGGCGACGAGGCCGTGGTGGAGGCGCTGCGCGCGGTGCTCGACGAGAGCCCGCTGGACCGTTTCCCCACCAAGCGCGCGAAGCTGCCGGAATTCTGGCAACCGCGCGGCTGGCGGCGGCCGGTGCTGCGCAGTGGCACCGGCCAGGGCAAGGCATTGCCGGACGTGGCGCTCGACGCGCTCGGGCAGATGCTCACCTTCCCCACCAGCGAGGGGGTGTATGCCGGCATCGCCCTGGTGCGGGAAGCCTGCACGCCCGATTCGCTGGCCGACTTCGCCTGGGACGCCTTCAGCGCCTGGCTGGAGGCCGGTGGCCCCTCGAAGGAGGGCTGGGCACTGACCGCGCTCGGGCTGCTCGGCACCGATGACACGGCCCGCCGGCTCACGCCGTTCATCCGCGCGTGGCCGGGCGAATCCGCCCATGCGCGCGCCGTCACCGGGCTGGACGTGCTCGCGCAGATCGGCACCGACGTGGCGCTGATGCTGCTCAACGGCATCGCGCAGAAGATCAAGTTCAAGGGCCTGCAGGACAAGGCGCGCGAGAAGATCGCGGCGATCGCCGAGGCGCGCGGCCTCACGCCCGAGGAACTGGAGGACCGGCTCGCGCCCGACCTGGGACTGGACGCACAAGGCACGCTGCGGCTGGACTTCGGGACGCGCGCCTTCAAGGTGGGATTCGACGAGGCGCTCAAGCCCTATGTGCGCGAGCTTTCGGCGGATGGCGGCGACGGCGCACGCCTGCCGGACCTGCCCAAGCCCAAGAAGACCGACGACCCCGCGCTCTCGCAGGAGGCGGTGGAGCGCTTCAAGCTGCTGAAGAAGGATGCGCGCACCATCGCCAGCCAGCAGTTGCTGCGGCTGGAGGTGGCCATGTGCGCGCGCCGGCGGTGGACACCGGAGGTGTTCCGTACCTTCCTGGCCGGCCACCCGCTGGTGCGCCACATCGTGCAGCGCCTGGTCTGGGGCGTGTACGAGGTGGAGGACGGCGGCAGCTATGGCGGCCGGCTCGCGGCCTGCTTCCGCGTGGCGGAGGATGGCAGCGCCACCACGGCCGAGGACGATCCCTTCGACATTCCGGAGGGAGCACAGGTGCGCATCGGCGTGCCGCACGCGCTGGAGATCACGCCCGCGGACGCGGCGGCCTTCGGGCAGGTCTTCGCGGACTACGAGCTGCTGCAGCCCTTCCCGCAGATCGGCCGCGACACCTACACGCTGACCGAGGCGGAGAAGGCGGACATCAAGCTCTCGCGCTGGACCAAGGCCAAGGTGCCCACGGGCCGCGTGCTGGGCCTGGTGAACAAGGGCTGGCGCAGAGGACAGGCGCAGGATGGCGGCGGCATCTGGTACTTCACCAAGCCGCTGGGCGCCGACCGCGTGATCGAGCTGCACCTGGACCCGGGCATCATCGTGGGCATGGTGGACGAATACCCCGAGCAGGAGCTGGGCGACGTGCAGGTCGGCAAGCCGACGGCCTGGGGCGAGATGCAGAATGCCGAGCCCATCGGGCGGCTGGACCCCATCTCCGCCAGCGAACTCGTGCGCGACATGGAGGGGCTGCGCGCCTGACGCGCCACCGCATGGCGGCCCACTCCCCTTTCCTGAATCCACCCCACCGCACCATGGCCACTTCCCGCACCAAGACACCTTCCGGCGACGCCGCGAGCGCCGGTGCCCCGCTGCAGCGCCCACCCGCAGAAATCCTCCATGCCGCAGAACTGGAGCGCCTGCGCGCCCAGGACACCGACCCGCGCCCGCCGGGCTGGTCGATGGGCCTGCGCGCCGCGCGCAGCTTCATCCTCGGCGATGCGGCACTGGGCATCGCGCCCAAGATCGTGGCGCCCGTGGCGGGCATCGAGCGCATGCTGGTGACGCTGGCCACCGGCCGCGGGCTGATGCTGGTGGGCGAGCCCGGGACGGCCAAGTCGCTGCTGTCCGAGCTGCTCGCGACGGCGATCTCGGGCGTCTCCACGCTGACCATCCAGGGAGGCGCTTCCATCACGGAAGACCAGATCAAGTACGGGTGGAACTATGCGCTGCTGATCAACGAAGGGCCCAGCCCGCGCGCCCTGGTGCCCGCGCCGCTCTACCAGGGCATGCAGCAGGGGCGCATCGTGCGCTTCGAGGAGATCACGCGCGCGCCGCTGGAAGTGCAGGACTGCCTGCTGGGCATGCTCTCCGACCGGGTGATGGCGGTGCCCGAGCTCGCGGGCGAGCATGCCATGCTCTATGCGCGCGAGGGTTTCAACATCATCGCCACGGCCAACACGCGCGACCGCGGCGTGAACGAAATGAGCGCGGCGCTCAAGCGCCGGTTCGACTTCGAGACCGTGTTCCCCATCCTCGACTTCGACCGCGAAATGTCGCTGGTGCAGGATGCCAGCGCGCGGCTGCTCTCGCAGAGCGGCATTCCGCATGCCGTGCCGCAACCGGTGGTGGAATTGCTGGTCTCCACGTTCCGCGACCTGCGCGGCGCTCCGGCGGATGGCCGCGGTGCGACCGCGGATGCAGCCATGGACCGCCTCTCGGCCGTGATGTCCACTGCGGAGGCCGTGAACGTGGCCCATGCCGTGGGCGTGCGCGCGTGGTTCCTGGAGCAGCGCGAGGGCTCGCCCGCCGACCTGGTGGACTGCATTGCCGGGACGGTGGTCAAGGACAACGCCGACGACCGCGCCAAGCTGCGCCGCTACTTCGAGCAGAAGGCGGCCAAGCGCTCCGGCGCGCACTGGCGCGCGTATTACGAAGCGCGCCACCGGCTGCCGTGAAGGACGCCGCGGTGCCGGGCGCCGATCCCGTCATCCTCGGTGTGCGCCACCACAGCCCTGCCTGCGCGCGGCTGGTGGCGGAGCGCATCCGCGCGCTGCGGCCGGCCTTCGTGCTGATCGAGGGGCCGGCGGACTTCAACGGCCGGCTCGATGAGCTCGCCCTGCCGCACCGGCTGCCGGTGGCGATCTACAGCTACCTGTCGCACGGCGACACCCACCGCGGATCGTGGACGCCGTTCGCCGAGCATTCGCCCGAATGGCAGGCGCTGCAGGCCGGGCGCGAAACCGGGGCGCAGGTGTGCTTCATCGACCTGCCCGCCTGGCATCCGGCCTTCGCGCACCTGGAGAACCGCTACGCCGATGCGGCCGATGCGCAACACCAGGCCCGCGCGGAAGCCTATGAACGCACTCTCGCGGACAAGCTCGCGGTGCAGGGCCGGGATGCGCTGTGGGACCATCTCTTCGAGGACGAGGGGCCGGGGGATGACGCGGGGAGCGGTGGAGACGACAGCCTTGCCTTGCGCCTGTCCACCTATTTCAGCCACCTGCGCGGAGATGGGGAGGCCGGCTCGGAGGGCAACCAGGCGCGTGAACGCATGATGGCGCGCTGGATCGCGTGGGCCATGGCGCGCGGCGCGGGCCCGGTGCTGGTGGTCTGCGGCGGCTACCACGCCCCGGCACTCGCGCGGCTCTGGCGTGGCCTGCCGGAATGCGAGCCGGTGGTGCCGCGGCCCGGCGAAGACGGCGCCGCGCAAGAGGCCGTATCCGCTCCGGCCACTCCGGCCACTCCGGCCACTCCGGAGGATGCGCCGCGCTTCGGCTCCTACCTCGTGCCCTACACCTTCCGCAGGCTCGATGCCTTCGCCGGCTATGCCTCCGGCATGCCCTCGCCGCAGTACTACCAATGGCTGTGGGAGCACGGCCCCGAGGGCGCCGCGCGCGAGGCGCTGCGGCACGTGGTGCAGCGCCTGCGCGGCCGCAAGCTGCCAGCCTCCACGGCCGACCTGATGGCCGTGCATGCGCGGGCGAATGGCCTGGCGCGGCTGCGCGGGCACCGGCAGCCCCTGCGCTCGGACTGGCTGGACGCGCTCGCCGGTGCGCTGGTGAAGGATGCCCTGGATGCACCGCTGCCCTGGACCTACCGCGGCCCGCTGCGCGCGGGGACCGACCCGGTGCTGGTGGAAGCCATGGACGTGCTCGCCGGGGACGCCGTGGGGCGCCTCGCGCCCGGCACGCCCCAGCCGCCGCTGGTGGCGGCGGTGCAGGCGGAGCTGGCCGCGCACGGGCTGGAGCTGCGCGGCACGGTCACGCTCGACCTGCTGCAGGACCGGGACCGCGCCCGCAGCCGCGTGCTGCACCGGCTGGCCCTGCTGCAGTTGCCCGGCGTGGTGCGCACGCGCGGCCCGGCGCAAGCGATGTCGGGCGAGCGCGAGGAGGCCTGGCGCCTCGGCGAGCCGCTGGAGCAGCAGGCCGCCCTCATCGAGGCGGGCGCCTGGGGCGCCACGCTGGAGGATGCCGCGCGCGCCCGGCTCGAGGACGACCTGCGGCGCGCGCGCGGCCGCATCGTGCCGCTGGCCGAAGGACTGAACCGCGCCGCCTGGGCAGGCCTGCCGTCCGTGAGCGACGGGTTGCTGCGAGAGCTCGGCGAAGCCATCGGCCAGGAGCCGCGCTTCGAGGCACTGGCGCCGGCCCTGGGGCTGCTGCACACGCTGCTGCGGCACGGCCGGTGGCTGGGCATGGCGGGCGCGCCCGCGCTGCGTGTGGCGGTGGAGTCGGGCTTCGACCGCGCGCTCTGGCTGCTGGAAGCCCCCGCCGCGGTGGCACCCGCCGACGTCGAGGACCACCTGCGGGGCCACCGCGCCCTGCACCGCATCGTGGCGGACCACCTCGCCGACCTGCACGAGGGCGCGGCAGCACCGCTGGCCCTGGAGCCCGCGCGGGCCATCGCCGTCTGGCAGCGCAAGGCCGCCGATCCGCAGGCGGCCCCCGTCGGCCGCGGCGCGGCGCTCGGCGCGGTCCTGGCGCTGTCGGGGCGCCCCGGCACGGGCGATGCCGCGCCCCCCGAGGCTGTGGAGGAGGCCCTGGCGCTGCTGGGCGCCATGACGGCATCCACCCTGGGCGACGCGCTGGCCGGCCTGCTCGCCCTGGCGCGCGAAACGCTGGCCACCCAGCCGGCCTTCGCGGCGGGCATGGACCGGCGGATCCGGGCGCTGGACGATGCGGAGTTCATCCTCGCCCTGCCGGCATTGCGCGCGGCGTTCGCCTGGCTGCCGCCGCGCGAGCGCGGCGACCTGGCCGGCCAGGTGCTCGCGCTGCACGGCGCGCAGCACCTGCCGCGGCGTACCCTCACCGCGGCGCAGGCCGGCGGCTTCTCGCCGGAAGACATCGCCACCGCGCGCGCTGGCGAGGCGGCAGCCGCTGCCCGGCTGGCCGCCTGGGGCCTGCCCATCGATACCGGGATGGAAGCACCGGCATGACCCTCTCCATTCCCGATCCCCTGCAGCGCTGGCGCCTGCTGCTGGGCGAACCGGCCGAGCCGGCCTGCGGCGCACTCGGCGAAGCCGCGCAGGCGGCCGATGCGGCCCTCGAATGGCTCTATGGCCGCGATGGCGATCGCGCCGAACGCGGCGAGCGCAGCGCAGGCCTGGGCCCATCGGCACTGAGCACCCCGGACTGGATCAACGCCATCCACACGCTCTTCCCCAAGGAAGTGATCGAACGCCTGGAGCGCGACGCGGTGGAGCGCTACGGCATCGACGAGGTGGTGACCAACCTCGAAGTGCTGGAACGCATCGAGCCCTCCGAATCGCTGCTGCGCGCGGTGCTGCACACCAAGCACCTGATGAACCCCGAGGTGCTGGCCGCCGCGCGCCGGCTGGTCGCCGAGGTCGTGCGGCGCATCATGGAGAAGCTCGCGACCGAGGTGCGGCAGGCCTTCGGCGGCAGCCGCGACCGGCGCCGGCTCTCGCGCCTGAAGGTGGCGCGCAACTTCGACTTCCAGCGCACCCTGGCGGCCAACCTGCGCCGCTGGGACCCGGCGCGCGGCAAGCTCTACCTGGAGCGGCCCGTGTTCGCGAGCCGCACGCGCCGGCATGCCGAGCCCTGGGACATCGTGCTGCTGATCGACCAGAGCGGCTCCATGGTGGATTCCGTCATCCACAGCGCCGTGATGGCCGCGTGCCTCTGGCAGTTGCCGGGCATGCGCACGCGGCTGGTCGCGTTCGACACGCAGGTGGTGGACCTGACGGCCGACGTGTCCGACCCGGTGGAGCTGCTCATGAAGGTGCAGTTGGGCGGCGGCACCGACATCGCCAAGGCCGTGGGCTATGCCCAGTCGCTGGTGGCCAATCCTTCGCGCACCATCGTCGTTCTGGTGAGCGATTTCTACGAGGGCGGCGGCCCGGGCGAGCTGGTGCGCCGCGTGAAGGCGCTGACCGGCGCGGGCGCCAGGGTGCTGGGCCTGGCCGCGCTCGATGCGCAGGCCGAACCCGCCTATGACCGGGAGATGGCCGCGCGGCTCGTGCGCGAGGGCGCGCAGGTGGGCGCCATGACGCCGGGGCAGCTCGCGGCCTGGCTGGCCGAGAAGGTGCAGGCATGAGCGCCGCCGGGCACCGGGCCGACCTGCTCGAACTCACGGCCGAGGCGCTCACCGCCCTGGCCAACGCGGGCTTCGTGAAGCGCGCGCAGAAGGACGTGGCCGCGGGCCTGCTGCCCCGCCTGGCGACGGAAGCCGACGGCACGGTGGTGGCGGAGTTCGCCGATGGCGCGCGCACGCGCCTGCCGCCGGGCCGCACGCTGCGCGATGCGGCATGCACCTGCGCGGCCAGCGGCATGTGCCGGCACCGCGTGATGCTGGTGCTGGCCTACCAGCAGGACCATGCACGCAACGCCGCGCCTGGGGCCGGCGACGGCAGTGACAGTGGCGGCGATGCTGAAGCCGCCGTGGCCGCTCCTGCGCCCGCGGCCGAGGGGCCCTGGAGCCCCGCCCATTTCGATGATGCGGCGGTGGCGGCCAGCATCGCGCCCTCCGTGCTGGAGCAGGCCGCGCGCCTGGCGGCGTCGCGGCCGGTGGTGGCGGTACAGCCCTGGCAGAGCCCCTCGGTTCCGCCCGCGGCGCGGCTGCCGATGTGCACGGTGCGCTTTTTCTCGCGCAGTTCGCTGGTGCATGCACGCTGCGACTGCCAGCAGGGCAGCGGCTGCGCCCACGTGGTGGTGGCCCTCTGGGCCTTCCGGGCCGCGGGCGAACTGGCTCCTGGTGGCGACGAGGCCATGGTGGAGGTCGCGCCGCGCGGCGATGCGCCGCCAGCGGCGCCCGAAAGCGGTGGTCCAGCCCCGGTGGCCGCGGCGCCGCCCCCCGGGCGCCTGCGCGCTCCGCAAGCCCTGCAGTTGCGCGAGGCGCTGGACGAACTGCTGCTGGCGCTGTGGCTCGAAGGCACGTCGCAGCCTCCCATGGCCCTGGCCGCGCGCTTCGGTGCCGTGCGCGCCCAGGCGCAGGCGCTGGGCTGGCGCTGGGTGGACGACGGCCTGGCCGAGCTGTCGCTGCTGCTGCAGTCCCAGCAGGCGCGCAGCAGCCGCGACGACCCGGCGCGGACACTGCAGGTGGCTGCAGAACTGTGGGCGCGGCCGCGCGCCGCGGCGCATGCGGAGGACGCCTCCGGGCAGCCGCCGGGCACGACGCGACCGCCGCTGCATGCGAGCCAGGTCCTGGGCATCGGGGTGAAAGGCGAGGTGGCGCTGGACCACCTCAAGCTCGTATCGCTGGGCGCGGCGCTGTGGGCCGACGACGCGGCCGAAGGCGCCAGCGTGCTCTTCGCCGACCCGGACACGCAGACCGTGACGGTGCTGGAGCGCCAGTGGCCGCGCGGCGAAGGCGGCCCCGGGCAGGCGCTGTCCGGCCGGCGGGTGGCGGGTTTTCCGCTGCGGCAGGTCGCAGCGGGGCAGGTCATCACCAAGACCGCGACGCGGCGCGCCAACGGCGCCATCGACATCGGCTCCGGCGCGCGCCAGACGGGCGTGATGCCCCTGTCGCCCACGGCCTGGGACGACCTGGGTGCCCCGCTGCGCCAGGGCAGCGTGGAGTCGCTGGTGGAGCGCCTGCGCAACGCGCCTCCGGAATTCGTGCAGCCGCGCCAGGCGGCCACGGGCGCGGCCGGGGGCACATCGGGCCCGCTGCACGTGGTGGCCTTTCCGGGCATGCACGCCGACGAGTGCACCTGGGACGCCGCCGCGCAGGTGCTGCACGCACGGATCGTGCGCCGCGATGGCGATGGCGATGGCGCTGCAGATGCGGCCTCCGCCGCCTTGCATCTCGCCTTGCCGCACCGTGCGGCGGCGCCGGGCGCGGTGGATGCGCTGGCGCGTACGCTGTCGGGCGAATGGGGCAGCCTGCGCGCCGTCGCGGGGCCGGCGGCCCTGCACCAGGGCCGCGCCGTGATGCAGCCGCTGGCCCTGCTCACGGACCAGCGTGCGGTGGTGCCGCAGATCGAGGCCCCCGCCGCACAGGCGCTCGCGCTGCGCACGGCCAGCGAAACACCCCAGGGTGTTCAGGCCCTCCTCGGCGCCACGTCGCAATGGCTGGCACAGTGGCTGCGCCAGGGCCTGCGCCACCAGCCGGGCGGGCTGGAGACGCGGGCACGGGACCAGGCGCGCCAACTCCGGCACGCCGGCCTGGACCGCACGGCAGCGCTGCTGGAAGGCGTTCCCGCGCAGTTGCGGTCCCCGGAGCGCGGAGCGCTGCTGCGGACGCTGTCCACCCTCGCATTGCTGGTACAGGCACAGGAACGATGACCGACACAGCCCCTGCAACCCTCGTCCGCGCGCTGGAAGAGCGCGCCTTCAACGCCTGGCCCGCGCACCAGACGGTATTCCACGCAGGCTGGGTGTTCCGGCTGTCGGGCGGCTATACCAAGCGCGCCAACTCGGCCAATGCACTGGTGCCGGGTGCGCCGTTCGATGGCGTGCGCGAGGCGGCGGCAGCACTGTACGCGCGGCATGGACTGCCCGCCGTGTTCCGCATCACGCCCCTGGCGCCGGCCGAAGCCGACCTGGCACTGGCGGACGCGGGCTACCAGCACTTCGACCCCTCGCTGGTGCTGCAACGGCCCCTGCCGCCGGGCTCGATGCCCCGGCCCGATGGCAGCACCCTGGTCAGCACCTCGCCATCGCCCGCGTGGCTGGAAGGCTTCGCGGCGGCCAATGGCGTGGCCCTGCACCACCGCAACCTGCACCGCAGCATCCTCGAGGCCATCGCCCACCCGGTGGGCTACGCACTGCAGCGGGACGCCCACGGCCATGCCGTGGGCTTCGGCCTGGCGGTGCTGGAACGCCACGCGGTAGGCCTGTACGACCTGGCCGTGGCGCCCGGACACCGGGGCAGCGGGCGCGGCCGCGCCCTGGTGCAGGCCCTGCTGCACTGGGGCAGCGAGGCCGGGGCGGCCAGCGCCTACCTGCAGGTGCGTGCGCAGAACACGCCTGCGCTGCGGCTGTATGAATCGATGGGGTTCAGGACGGCCTATGGGTACCACTATCGGGTTCCGGGCTGAGGATGGCCGCCATGGGCCTTGCTCCCCTGCAGGGCCCGGTCAGCCTGCCCGCCTGCGCCGCAGCAGGAATTCCGCTGGGCGGCATGGCACACTCTCGCGCGTTGGCAGGCAGATCCGGTGCCCGCATGCCATCCCCCACGAGGAGCCCCGACGATGAACACGCCCTCCAAGTATTCGGCCACGCTGCGCCTGCTGCACTGGTCCATGTTCGCGCTCGTCGCGCTGGCCTATGCCAGCATCAACCTGCGCAAGGCCTTCGAGCGCGGCAGCGACAGCCGCCTGCTGATGGTGGAATCGCATTTCCTGCTCGGCATGCTGGTACTGCTGCTCGTGCTGCCGCGGCTGCTCGCGCGCTGGCGCTCGCCGCAGCCGCCGATCGATCCGCCACTGCCGGCGCCCCTGCGCATCGGCGCGCACCTGGGGCATGGCCTGCTCTATGCCTTCCTCATCGTGCAGCCCCTGCTGGGCATGGCCTGCCGCCTGGTGAGCGGCCGCGGCATCGGCCTGCCGTTCACGGAGGCATCCATCCCCTGGCCCGCCGCGTGGGTGGACAAGCAGTTCGCCGGCACGCTCGAATCCGCCCACGAATGGCTGGGAACGGCCTTCTACTGGGTGATCGGCCTGCACATCGCCGCGGCGCTCTGGCACGCCCTGGTGCGCCGGGACAATGCGCTGCGGCGGATGTGGTGATGCGGACCCGGATCCGATGGGCCGGCCTGCCTGTTCAGCAGGAAGTTCCGCGGCGGCACCACTTTCCGCTTTCGCGCTGTCAGAATTTCCTGAAGACGGGCTCTGAGCATTCGGAGATCGCCACCTTGCACTCTCCTTTTCCCAGCTCAGCGCACCTGGCCTTGCCCAGGCGCACCGCCTCCTCAGCCGTAGCAGCCGTGGTGAACGCGGCGCCCATGGCCTGCACCGGATGTACCAGCGCGACACACTGATTCTGGTAGACGAACTCCACCTTGCAATCCCGGGTCCCGGCGCTCCTGCAGTTCTCCAAAGCCTTTTTCCGGGCAGCCTCTTCGGACAGTTGGCGGGAACTCACTCCGCCGTTGCCGCTGGGAGAGGTAGCGATGGCGCCCCACGTTTTGATCCATTCGCCGGTCGGCCGGGGAGGCGCTGCGGCTTCTCCATCGGAGCTTGGGCCGCACAGCGCGCTGCCGGGGGCGACGCCCGAGGGGCAGGCCGTCTGGGCTGCGGCTCCGCAGCAGGCCAGTAGCGAAGCAGTCAGGAAGCTGAGCGGTTTGATGTAGTTCATGGCAGGAAACGGGGTTGGTTTTCACTCACGCCGGCGATGGCCGGCTGCGGCATGGGCGCCACCTCGGCACGCTCCACTCGGGGTCCGGAAGAAGGCTGGCTACTCGTCCTCACCACCTTCCAGCATCTTGCGCAGCAGGAAATCCAGCGCCAGCCGTTCCGCAGGGTTGAGCCGGCCGTAGGTGCTCTGGGTGATCCTGCGTGCGAACGGCTGCATGGTGCGCACGAGGTCTCGGCCCTCGTCCGTGAGTTCGATCACCACCTTGCGCCGGTCCACGCGGTCGTGGTCCACGCTGATCAGGCCGCGCTGCTTCAGTCGATCCACCACGCCGCGGATGGTGGCCTGGTCGATGACGGTGGCCTTCACCACCTCGGCCAGGGAACTGCTGCCCTGGTCGTGCAGGGAGCACAGCACCACGAACTGGGCGGCCGTCAGCTGGGAGTCCGGGATGTACTGCTGGAACAGCGCCGTGTGCCGCTGGTACACGCGGCGCAGCAGATGCCCCACCTGTTCGGAGAACACATACCCCTCATCCTCGGTCGCGGTCTTGTCTGGCATGCTGGGATTGTAGGGAGCGCGCATGGCAAGGCTGGTGGACGGCGCCCCCCGGCAACTGCGCTCGCGGCCGCTGCCGGGGGCCCGTTTCAATCGAGCGCGCGGTTGCGCGATTCCACATCCACCGCCCAGATCGACAGCGCGCCGCCCACCAGCATGGCGGACAGCACGGCCAAGGCCAGCGTGAAATGCGTGGCCATGATCGGCGCGATGATGGCCGGGGCGAACAGGCCGCCGAAGCGCGCGACGGCACCCGCCATGCCCATGCCGCTGGCGCGCAGGTCGGTGGGATAGACCTCGGGGGTGAAGGCGTAGAGCGCCCCCCAGGTGCCCAGCAGCGAGAAGCTCATGAGCAGGGTGGAGCCGATCACCACGAACGGCGACGAACCCAGGCTGTAAAACATGCAGCCCACCGCGCTGAGCAGCAGGAAGCCGATCAGCGTGGGCTTGCGGCCCCAGCGCTCCACGCCGTAGGCCGAGAGCGCGAACCCGGGCAGCTGCACCAGGGCCAGCACTACCAGGAAGACCTGGCCGCGCATGAAGGCGAAGCCCTCGCTGCCGAGCTTCACCGGCAGGTAGACGAAGACGCCGTAGTAGGCGATGGAGATCAGCGCCCAGGCCAGGAACAGCGCCAGGCTGCGGCGGCGCAGTTCCACCGAGAACAGCGCGAACAGCGACTTGCGCTCCTGCTTCTCGGGCTGCAGCGGCGGGATCGGCGTGGTGTTGCCGTTGACCTTGGCCACGCGCTCGAGCACCTGGCGCGCCTGGTCGGACTTGCCGTTGCGGTTCAGGTACATGGGCGACTCGGGGATGTAGAACCGCAGCACCACGCCCACCAGCGCCGGAATGCCGGTCACGAAGAAGATCACGCGCCAGGCATCGTTGCCCCAGGACACGGCCACCAGGGCCAGGATGGCCAGGAAGATGGTGCCCACGGCCCAGAACGATTCCAGCAGCACCAGCCAGCGCCCGCGGCGGTCGCTGGGCAGGAACTCGGCCATCATGGTGTAGTCCACGGGCAGCGTGCCGCCCACGCCGATGCCGGTGATGAAGCGCAGCACCAGCAGCCAGGCGAACTCGGGCGCGAAGGCCGAGGCCACGCCGGCGCAGGCATCGATCACCACCGCCATCATCAGCACCGGGCGGCGCCCGATGCGGTCGGCCAGGCGGCCGAAGACGAAGGCGCCGATCAGCATGCCGATGAAGAAGAAGGTGCCGGTCTGCAGTGCCTCGGGCACCGTCTTGCCGAAGGTCTTGGCGATGGACGGTGCGCTGAAGCCGATGGACAGCACCTGCATGGCGTCGGCCAGCCACACCAGGCCGAAGATCACGAAGAGCCGGTACTGGAACCGGCCGACACCCGCTGTCTGGATGCCTTTTTCCACCGAAACGAATGAAGATGACATGGGAACTCCTGTGGTCGTCACCGCTAGCTGTTGATATGCCCCTTCCGCCAGGCCGCGCCGCCGTGCCGGCACGCGCCCTGCCAGAAAACCCCTGGTGCGATCGGCCCTTCCTGCGCCACCCGGAGGGGCCGATCGCGAAAAACCTTCCTCCCGCTTTTCCTCTTCTTGTCCGCGGCTCCGCATGCCGCGGCCCGCGCTTGCCGGGTCATGTGGTCATGGCGCACCCGCATGCGCCGCGGCACGCAGCCGGCGGACCGTGTCCGTGTCCTGCGGCCACGCTTTCTCCCCGGGTGCGAAGCGGGCGCGCAGGTAGCCGAGCAGGTCGGCGATCTGCCGGTCGTCCAGGCTGTCTCCGAAGCCGGGCATGTAGCCCAGGGCGTCGTTGGCTGGTTGCTGTATGCCGTGGAGGATGACCTGGACCAGGTTGTCCGGCGTGGCGGCATGCAGGTTGGTGTTGAGGCCCAGCTGCGGCTTCGCGCCGAACAGGGTCGGGCCGCTGCCGGCCTCGTGGCAGACGGCGCAGGCGTTCTGGTAGATGCGCTCGCCGCTGGCGTGGCGGTCCAGGGTGCGTACGGGCGCCGCCACCTCTGTGGCCGGGGTGGAGGCCGGCACGGTGACCGGTGCAGGATGCGCGGCCGGGGCGGCCTGCGGCGCGCGTCCGGGCAGTTCCAGCAGGTAGGTGGCGATGGCGCGCACGTCGGTATCGGGCAGTTCGGCCAGTCCGTGGATCACGGGGGCCATGGGGCCGGCGGCCACGCCGTGGCGCGCGGAGAAGCCCGTGCGCAGGTACTGGTAGAGCGATTCGCGGCTCCAGGGCCGGGGGCCGTCGGCCAGGCGGTTGAGCGCGGGCGCGCTCCAGCCCTCGGCCTCGCCGCCGCCCAGGTAGTGGATGCCGCCCTTCTCCGCGCCCAGCGCGTTGCGCGGGGAATGGCAGGCCGCGCAGTGGCCCGCGCCTTCCACGAGGTAGGCGCCCCGGTTCCATTCGGCGCTGCGGGTCGGATCGGCACGGAAGGGCGTGGCGTCGTGGAACAGCAGGTTCCACCCGGCCATGGCAGGGCGCAGGCTGTAGGGAAAGGCCAATTGCGTCTCGGGCGCCCGGGCCTGCACGGCGGGCCGGGACATCAGGTAGCCGTAGAGCGCCTGCAGGTCGCCGTCGCTGAGCCTGGCGAAAGCCGTGTAAGGGAAAGCCGGATAGAGCTGGCGGCCGTCCTGGTGGATGCCCTGGCGCATCGCGCGCTCGAAGGCCGCATACGACCAGCGGCCGATGCCGGTCTCCGTGTCGGGCGTGATGTTGGTCGAATAGATGGTGCCGAACGGCGTCTCCAGGCCCAGGCCGCCCGCGTTCGGGGCGCCGCCGGGCGCGGTGTGGCAGACGACGCAGTCGCCGGCCGCCGCGACCAGGCGGCCGCGCTCGATGGCCTGCGGCGAGTACAGCGACGCATCGGGCCCGTCGGTGAGCGGCAGCGCCGGCTTTAGTGGCCACGCCATGGCGGCCAGGCCCGCGATGCCCGCGGCACCGGCCGCGAGCCAGCCCAGGCCGCGGCGCAGCGTGCTGCGCTCCGGCTGTCCGCCCGCACCCGCTTCGCCGGACAGCGCGAGGCGCAGCGGCTCGGTCTGGAACGGCACTTCGCGCAGGCGCACGCCCGTGGCATGGCGGATGGCGTTGGCGATCGCGGCGGCGGCGGGCAAGGTGGCCACGCCGTCCAGGTCCAGTTGGCCATGCCGGACGAGGGCCTTTTCGCCCGGCCCTCCCGCCTGGAGTTCACCGCCCGCGGCCGGAGCCTCTTCGGTGGAGGCCGGGCTGTTCCATGTGTCGAAGGCGGCCGGTGCGCCCAGCAGCCGGCGTGCGCTGGCCAGCCACCGCGCATCGTGCTCCACGGTATGCGCGTGCACGCTGGCGCCCTGCGCTGCCTGCAGGTGCTGGCTGTCGTGGCCCGCGGCGACGCGGGTCACTTCGATCTCGCCGGTCTGCGGATGCACGGCCACTTCGGCCACCCAGGCGCTCCAGACCACGCGGTCCCGGCCTTCGGTATCCAGGCTCTGCATGCAGGCGGCCGCGAAGCCCCGGCCGTGGAGGCGGCCATCCGCCTCCTGCCCGTCCCCGGGCCACGGCGCGCTCTGCGCCACGCGCGTGGCCAGGTCGCGCGCCGGGCCTTCGGGCAGGTGCCGCAGGCGCCAGTCCAGCGGATCCTGCCCCTGCTCCAGCGCCTGTTCGTGCCACAGGCTTTCGCTGGCGAACACCTGCGCGGCATTGAGATCGTCCACCCCGGCCTGCGACAGGTGGCGTGCATGCCGCCCGCCCTGCACGGTGCCGGCGTGCTGCACGCCGGGCAGGGCCGCAGCGCGAGCCGCATCGGACTGGCCCAGCAGGCGGGCGCAGCTGGGCCGCACGGCCCAGGGCAGCGGTGAGGAAAAGACAAAGGGGGCTGGCGCTTGCCCTGCGCCTTGGGCCTGCCGCAACGCGGTGCCTGCGCCGGCGCCGGTGACCATGGAGGGCCGGACTTCGGGTTGCAGTGCCAGCGCGCACGGCTCGCAGCCCACCCCGCACGTCACGCTGACGGGCCGGGCCACGGCCCGGGACAGCAGCGCCGCATCGGCCGCCGCGTCCATCAATGCCAGCGCGGGCGGCGCAGCGCCGTCCAGCACGAACAGTCGCACGGCCTGCACGGGCAGTTGCAGCAGCGCTGCGATCTCGCTGGCGACCAGGGCCTGGACATCCGGCGCGCAACGGGGCAGCCACAGGCTGGCATGGTCGCCCATGCACCAGGCGATGGCGCGCGCGCCGGCAGGCACGTCGGTGCGGGGCGGGTTCCAGACGAACGCATCGCCCACCGGGGCACCGGGCAGCGGCTCATGCGCACCGCCACCGGCATCCATCCCGCGCCAGACCGGCGCCAGGGCCACGGCCGCCTGCTGCGCATGGACCGGTGCCATGGCGACCACGCCCAGGAAGTTTCCGCTGCGCACCGCCGCGACGACGCCGGCCATGGCACGCGCATCGTCCAGCCGGGCATCGGCCAGTACATCGCCCTGGTAGCGCAGCCCGTCCCAGCCCATGCGGTCGGGCCGCACGGCCAGCCCGTGCAGGAGATCCGCGGGCACGCCCGGCACATCCGTGACAGGGGGCGCGATGGAACGGACGGGCAGGCTCATGGACGCACTCCCGCATCGTCCGCCAGTCCATCCACGCCCGTGCCGCCCGCACGCAGTTGCGCGGCGCGCAGCGCGGCCTGCAGGATCTCGACATGCGTGCCGCAGCGGCAGAGGTTGTGGTGCAGCTCGCTGCGCACCTCCTGCTCCGAGGGATGGGGATTGCGGCGCAGCAGGGCCTCGACGGTCATGACCATGCCGTTGAGGCAATAGCCGCACTGGGCCGCCTGGCAGTCGATGAAGGCCTGCTGCGTGGGCCCCGGGCATGCGCGCGAGCCGAGCCCTTCGAGCGTGGTCACCTCGCGGCCCACGGCGGCCTGCACGGGGATCACGCAGGAGCGCGCGGCCACACCGTCGATCAGCACCGTGCAGGCACCGCACTCGCCCAGGCCGCAGCCGTACTTCGGGCCATTGAGCTCCAGGTCGTTGCGCAGCACGTGCAGCAGCGCCGTGCCGGGCGCGGCGGGCACGTCGCAGGCGCGGCCGTTGACCCTCAGCCGGAGGCCGGGGGCCGTGCTGCTGGATTGGAGGGGATGTCCCATGGAAAGCGTTTCGGCGGCGGCAGGGGAGTATCAGGCCGCGGCGGCGACCTTCGGTTCCACCAGGGGGATACTGAACACGTCGTAGCCGAAGCACCAGGACGGGTCCTCGTTCGTGCGCAGCCAGGTGTTGTCGTGCGAGATGCGCTGCACCTTGCTCGCCCGCCCGGCGCGGTTGGCCTCGTACAGCGCGAAGGCGAGTTCGTGGTTGTGCGCGCCGACCTCCTTCAGGCAGCGCGCCAGCATGGCGCCGTCCTCGATCGCCATCGCCGCGCCCTGTGCCATGTGCGGCTTCATCGGGTGGCAGGCATCGCCCAGCAGCACCAGGCGGCCGCGGCTCCAGAGCGGCAGCGGGTCGCGCTCCAGCAGCGACCACTTCGTCACCTCCACCGTCGCGTCGATCAGCGCCTGCACCGTGGGATGCCAGCCCGAGAAGGCCTCGCGCATCTCGTCCTTGCTGCTCGGCAGCCAGCGGTCGTTCAGGTCCCACTGCTCGACGGGCACGCCGGTCACGTAGTAGAGCTCGTCCTGCTTGCCGGTGACGAAGTAGGTCATCATGTGGCGATCGTCGCTCCACCACTTCACGCAGGCGTCGAAGGGCAGCATGCCCGCCTTGACCTCGGGCGTGGGGAACACGGCGCGGTGGGCGAGGTAGCCCGCGTACTTCGGCAGCTCGGGGCCGAGCAGCTCCTCGCGGATGCGGGAGTTCACGCCGTCAGCGCCGATCACGATGTCGGCCTCTTCCGTCGTGCCGTCGGCGAAGTGCATCACGACGACATCGCCGCGGTCCTCGACTTTCGTCAGGAACTTGCCGTAGGCCATCACGCTGTCCGACAGCGCATCGATCAGCAGCGCGTGGAAATCGCCGCGGTGCACGGTCAGGTAGCTGGCGCCGTATTCCTTGACGGCATAGTCGCCCAGCGGGATCTGCGCCAGCACGTCGCCGGTCTGCCAATGGCGGCTGTACCAGTAGTCGGGGTGCGAGCCCTGGGCGTTGAGCGCGTCCTCGATGCCTATGCGGCGCAGGATCTTCATGACGTTGGGCCCGACATGGATGCCGGCCCCCAGGCGCGAGAAGCTGGGCGCCTGCTCATACACGCGGACATCGAAGCCCTCCTGCAGCAGCAGCTTGGCGGCGGCGGCGCCGCCCAGGCCGGCGCCGACGACGGCGATACGGGGGGATTGGGACACGGTTCTCTCCTTGCGGGAATGGGGATGGGACGGGGCGGGCGGCCGTTGCTGCGGCAGGCTCTTGCAGGGTGAAAAGCACTATCCATGCCATGCAGGAAAACCAGCCAAATCAGGTGTATGCACTCTATTGCTTGAGTCACATCAAGTGCACCACGGCGTGCAAGGATAAGCCTGCCATTGCATTTTTTGGTGCAATTCATGCACAACATAGGTGCAAACCCCGATGAAATTGCCGTTTGCCAGAAGGCACGGGTTTTGCAAAAATGAAGCGTACACACCCATCTGATCTTTATCAAACGCGCATTGCGCGACAAGGCACGCCATGACCCAGACATACCGCATCGGCCAGATCGTCCCCAGCTCCAACACCACGATGGAGACCGAGGTGCCCGCCATGCTGCAGGCCCATTCCACGCTGCGTCCGCAGGACCGCTTCACTTTCCACTCCAGCCGCATGCGCATGAAGAAAGTGCAGAAGGAAGAGCTGGCCGCCATGGATGCCGAGAGCGACCGCTGCGCGCTGGAGCTGAGCGATGCGCGCGTGGACGTGCTGGGCTATGCCTGCCTCGTGGCCATCATGGCGATGGGCAAGGGCTACCACCGCGTGTCCCAGCAGCGCCTGACGGAACGCACGGCCAGCAACGGTGCCACGGCCCCGGTCATCACCAGCGCGGGCGCACTGGTCGACGCGCTGAAAGTGATGGGCGCGAAGAGGATCGCCCTGGTGGCGCCCTACATGATTCCGCTCACCCAGCTGGTGATGGACTACATCGCCGCCGAGGGCTTCGAGATCGTCGATTGGCGCGCGCTGGAGATTCCCGACAACCTCGAGGTGGGCCGCCACGATCCCGCCAGGCTGCCCGGCATCGTCGCCGGCATGGATTACGCCGATGCCGACGTGATCGTGCTGTCGGCCTGCGTGCAGATGCCCTCGCTGCCCGCGGTCGCGCAGGTGGAAGCGGCCACGGGCAAGCCCGTGCTCACGGCCTCCATCGCCACGACCTATGCCATCCTGAAGGAACTGGGCCTGGACCCGGTGGTGCCGGGTGCGGGTGCGCTGCTGTCGGGCGCCTATCCGTACGACACGGCCGCCAAGGCCTGAGGAGCATTCCATGAGCGACCACGCCAGCACCTTCCGCTACGGCGGCCACGTCCATGCCAATGGCATCCGCCAGCATTACCTGCGCTATGGCGGCGCCGAGGGCGAGCGCACAGGGCGCGATGCCGTCATCCTGATCCCCGGCATCACCAGCCCCGCGGTGACCTGGGGCTTCGTCGCCGAGCACTTGGGCCGCCAGTTCGACACCTACGTGCTGGACGTGCGCGGGCGCGGCCTCTCCTCTTCCGGCCCGGGCCTGGACTATGGCCTCGACGCGCAGGCCGCCGACGTGGTTGCGCTGGCGCAGGCACTGGGCCTGCAGCGCTGGGCCCTGGTCGGCCACTCCATGGGCGGGCGCATCGCGGTGCGCGCGGCCCGCAACCAGCCGGCCGGGCTCACGCGCCTGGTCATCGTTGATCCGCCCGTCTCCGGCCCCGGCCGCCGCGCCTACCCGGCCGCCCTGCCCTGGTACGTGGACTCCATCCGCCAGGCCACGCAGGGCATGGATGCCGAAGCCATGCGCGCGTTCTGCCCCACCTGGACGGAGGAGCAGCGCCAGTTGCGCGCGCAGTGGCTGCACACCTGCCACGAGCCTGCCATCGTGCAGAGCTTCGAGGACTTCGGCCGCGACGACATCCATGCCGACCTGCCACGCATCGCGCAGCCGCTGCTGCTTGTCACCGCCGAGCGCGGCGACGTGGTGCGCGACGCGGACGTGGCCGAGTGGCAGGGCCTCGCGCCCCAGACGCGGCACGTGCGCGTGCCCGGCGCCGGGCACATGATCCCGTGGGACAACGAGGCCGGTTTCTACGAAGCGCTCGGCGACTTCCTCGGCGCCAAGGTGGGATGAGACGACACCCCCCTGAGCGGCTGCGCCGCTTCCCCCCGCTCTCGCCATGCTGCGCATGTCGGGCAGGGGGACGACGCCAGCGGCCGGGCGAAGCCCGTTCCGCGGCGTCTGCTGGCATGGCCTGCTCCGCGGCCATCGGACGGGTGACTCCGCGCCGGCTTCATGAGCTGCCGGTGGCGCGAAACGCCATGGATAACTGAAATGCACTTTTTCTACTACCGCACGCCAAGGAGCCCCGCATGTCCGTCAGCGACAACGATCTGATCCACGCCTGGAAGCAGGTGCTCACGCTGTCCCGGCTCGAGCCCGGCCAGACCGTCACCGTGCTCACGGGTGCCGACACGCATCCGCAGACGCTGCGCTGCGCGATCGCGGCCTCCAGCGACCTGGGCGCGCGCGTCAACCGGCTGGACCTGCCGCCCGTCAACGCCGAGAAATCGCTCAGCCGCGATTCGCTGGCCTACCTGGGCACGACGCCTTTGACCGGCAACCCCGCCGCCATCGCCGCGCTCAAGGCCAGCGATCTCGTGCTCGATCTCATGACCCTGCTGTTCTCGCCCGAGCAGCACGAGATCCTGCAGACCGGCACCAAGATCCTGCTGGCCGTGGAGCCGCCCGAGGTGCTGTGCCGCCTGGTGCCCACCGAGGCCGACCGCGCGCGCGTGCAGGCCGCGTCGAAGCGCATCGAGACGGCCAGGCAGATGCACATCACCTCCGCTGCCGGCACCGACCTGCGCTGCGCCCTGGGCGAGTTCCCCGCCATCTGCGAATACGGCTTCGTGGACGAGCCCGGCCGGTGGGACCACTGGCCCAGCGGCTTCGTGCTGACCTGGCCCGACGAAGGTGGAAGCCACGGCCGCGTGGTGCTGGACCGCGGCGACATCCTGCTGCCGATGAAGGACTACGTGACCGAGCCGATCGAACTCACGATCGAGAAGGGCTACGTCACGCGCATCAGCGGCGGCCTGCAGGCCGAGATCCTCCAGGAGTACATGGCCTCGTACGAGGACCCGGAGGCCTATGCCGTCTCCCACGTCGGCTGGGGCCTGCAGCCCCGCGCCCACTGGTCGATGCTGGCGCACTACAACAAGGAAACCCACATCGGCATGGACGCGCGGGCCTTCGAGGGCAACTTCCTCTGGTCCATGGGCCCCAACAACGAAGCCGGCGGCAGCCGCACCACCGCCTGCCACATCGACATCCCCATGCGCCACTGCACCGTGGCGCTGGACGGCACACCCGTGGTGATCGACGGCGTGGTGCAGGACGAACCAGGACTGGCGCGCGCCGCCAGAAAATCCCCGCAAGGCAAGGACACCGCATGACGAACGCCACCACCACCGGCGCCCAGGACATTCCCACCGCGGGCGTGCAGGGCGACATCTCCGCCTACGCCCGCCAGGGCTTCGGCACGCCGCTGCCGCTCAAGGCGCCCTTCGGCCTGCTGATCATCGACTTCGTGAACGGCTTCGCCGACCCGGCCGTGTTCGGTGGCGGCAATATTCCAGAGGCGATCGCGCGCACGCGCGGCCTGCTCGCCCATGCGCGCGAACGGGGCTGGCCGGTGGCGCACAGCCGCATCGTGTTCTCGGACGACGACGCGGACAGCAATATCTTCTGCCTGAAGGTACCCGGCATGCTGACGCTGAAGGAGGACAGCCCGGCCAGCGCCATCGTGCCCGAGCTGGCCCCCGCCCCGGGCGAATACGTGGTGCGCAAGAGCACGCCCTCAGCCTTCTTCGGCACCATGCTCGCGCCCTGGCTGGCCCAGCGCGGCGTGCAGACGCTGCTGGTGGCCGGCTGCGTGACCAGCGGCTGCGTGCGCGCCAGCGTGGTCGATGCCATGCAGTCGGGCTTCCGCCCGCTGGTGGTGGCCGACTGCTGCGGCGACCGCGCCCTGGGCCCGCACGAGGCCAACCTGTTCGACATGGCGCAGAAGTACGCGGCCGTGATGCCCCTCGACCAGGCCCTGGCCGATACCGGCACGCTCGCGCGTTGAGATAACGCCGTTCCATGAACCTGCTCCAGCCCCACGACCTGCACGCCCCGCTGCTGGACCGCCCCGACACCCTGCTCGTCGTGCGCCAGCCCGTGGCGCCTCCGAAGCCCGCGCCGGGGCAGCCCGGATCGGGCACCGACTACGTGCAGGCCACGCCCGAGATTTTCGTGGCGGTGCTGGCCGACCCCGGTGCGGAAGCGGGCTGGCGCGCGCTGGCCTTCAACGGCCACGTGGACCTGGGCACCGGCATCCGCACCGCCCTGGCGCAAATCGTGGCGGAAGAACTGGAAGTGCCCCTGGACCGGCTGGAGATGGTGCTGGGCCACACGGCCGCATCGCCCAACCAGGGGCCGACCATCGCCAGCGCGAGCATCCAGATTTCCGCGGTGCCGCTGCGCCGCGCGGCGGCCCAGGCGCGCGAGCAGCTGTTGGTGCTCGCCGCCGCGCAATGGGGCGTGGATGCCGGACAACTGCAGGCACGCGACGGTCTCGTGCGCTTCGCGGAGGGCGCCGATGCGCGCACGCTCCATTACGGACAACTACTGCAGGGGCAGCGCCTGCGCCTGCCGCTGGCGCCGCCCGAACAGCCGGTGAAGCTCAAGCCCGCGAGCGAATACCGGCTGGTGGGCCGCGGCGCTGCGCGCGTGGACATTCCCGCCAAGGCCACCGGCGAGCTGAGCTTCGTGCACGACGTGCGCGTGCCCGGCATGCGCCATGGCCGCGTCGTGCGCCCGCCGCACCCCGGCCGCGACGGCGGCGATTTCATCGGCCACTGCCTCGTCGCGGTGGACCATGCCTCCGTCGCCCATCTGCCCGGCAACGTGCAGGTGGTCGCCGAGGGCGACTTCGTCGGCGTGGTCGCCGACCGCGAGGAACAGGCCATCGCCGCCCTGCGCGCGCTGCGCGTGCAATGGCGGCCCGTGCCGCCCGCGCCCGACCTGCGCGACGTGGCCGGCGCGATCCGTGCGAACCCGGCGCAGCGCCGCGCGCTGGTGGACGAGGGCGACGTGGACGCCGCCTTCGCGGACCCGCGCACCGCCACGGTGCTGGAGCGCAGCTACGTCTGGCCCTACCAGATGCATGCCTCCATCGGCCCCTCCTGCGCGGTGGCCGACTTCCAGGGCGGCCAGCTCACCGTGTGGTCCGGCACGCAGAACCCGCACATGCTGCGCACCGACCTGGATCGGCTGCTGCGGCTGGGCGAAGACCGCATCGACATCGTGCGCCTGGAGGCCGCGGGCTGCTACGGCCGCAACTGCGCCGACGACGTCTGCGCCGACGCAGCCCTGCTCTCCATGGCCGTGGGCGCGCCGGTGCGCGTGCAGCTCACGCGCGAGCAGGAGCACCAGTGGGAGCCCAAGGGCACGGGCCAGCTGATGGACGTGCGCGCCGCCATTGGCCAGAGGGGCGAGTTGCTGGCCTGCGACTTCGCCGTGCGCTACCCCTCCAACGACGCGCCCCTGCTGGCCCTGCTGCTCACCGGCCGTGTGCCGGGCGAGCCACGCACGCTGGAGATGGGCGACCGCACCGCCGTGCCGCCCTACCGCTATGCGAGCCGCCGCATCGCCTGCAACGACATGGCGCCGCTGGTGCGTTCTTCCTGGCTGCGCGGCGTGTCGGCACTGCCCAATTCCTTCGCCCACGATTGCATGATCGACGAGCTGGCCCAGGCGGCCGGCGCCGATCCCGTGGACTACCGCATCCGGCACCTGGACGACCCGCGCGCCATCGAGTTGATCGACGCCACGGCACGCCATGCCGGCTGGCAGCGCGGCCAGCCGGGCAGCCGGGGCCGGCCGGGTGCCCATGGTCTGCTGCGCGGGCGCGGCGTGGCCTATGCGCGCTACGTGCACAGCCGCTTTCCCGGCTTCGGCGCGGCCTGGGCCGCCTGGGTCGTCGATATCGAGGTCGATCCGGCAAGCGGGCGCATCGCCGTGCGGCGCGTGGTCGTCGGCCAGGACACGGGCATGATGGTCAACCCCGACGGCGTGCGCCACCAGATCCACGGCAACGTCATCCAGACCCTGAGCCGCAGCCTGCTGGAGCGCGTCGCCTTCGATGAACGGGGCGTGGCCAGCCGCGAATGGGGCGGCTATCCCATCATCGGTTTCCGCGACGTTCCGCCCATCGAAGTGGTGCTGATGCCGCGCCAGGACGAGCCGCCCATGGGTGCCGGCGAATCCGCCTCGGTGCCGGGCCCGGCCGCGCTGGCCAATGCCCTGTTCGACGCCACGGGGCAGCGCTTCTACCAGGCGCCGTTCACCCCGGACGTGGTGCGGGCCGCGCTCGCCGGCTGACATGGAAGCGGGCGACCTGGACAGCCTCGTGCTGCGCGCGGCCAACGGCTGGCTGCAGGCCGGCGTCCCCGCATGGCTGGTGACCGTCGCACGCACCTGGGGATCGTCCCCTCGGCCTCCCGGATCGCTGATGGCGTTGAATGCGCGGGGCGACGTGGCGGGCTCCGTCTCGGGCGGCTGCATCGAGGACGATCTGGTGCGACGCGTGCAGCAGCAGGCCACGGCGCAGGCGCAGGCCGAGGGCGCCGCGGCGCTCCCCGAAGTCCTGCGCTACGGTATCTCGGCCGACGAGGCCCACCGCTTCGGCCTGCCCTGCGGCGGCACGGTGGAACTGGTGATGGAACCGCTGCGGGAGCGCAGCCGGCTGCCGGAACTGATGGAGGTCTGCGCACGGCGGCGTTGCGTGGAGCGCACGCTGCACCTGGCCACCGGGGAGGTGGGGTTGCGCGACCGTGCACAGGCCGCCGCGCCGGTACTGGACGCGGACCGCTTCGTGGCCTGCTTCGCGCCGGTCGCGCGGCTCGTGGTCATCGGCGCGGGCGACACCGCGTACTACGCCTGCCAGATGGCGGTGAACGTCGGCTTCGACATCGTGCTGTGCGACCCGCGCCTGGAGCAGGCCCCCGCCTGGGCGCAGGGCCGCATCGCCTTCACGCACGACATGCCCGACGACGTGGTCCTCGCCCTGCGCGACGACGACCGCACGGCCGTTCTCGCCCTGAGCCACGACCCCAGGCTCGACGACCTGGCCCTGATCGAAGCCCTGCGCTCGCAGGCCTTCTATGTCGGCGCCATCGGCTCGCGCAACAACAGCATGCGGCGCCGCGAACGGCTGCAACGGCACTTCGGCCTGAGCGACGCCGAGATGGATCGCCTGCACGGCCCCGCCGGCCTTTTCATCGGCAGCAGGACACCGGCCGAGATCGCCCTCTCGATGGTGGCCGAGGTGGTGGCCGCGAAGAACGGCGTGCCTGCGGGCGCGTAACTTCCGGCGCTGCGTGGCCGCTCCGCGGTCGTGTTCACACCCTGCCCTCCGCTTCCCCCGCAGTGGATCGCGGCACCGGCCTACAACGGCGCCTTCCCGTCTTATTGACAAGATGTTGTCAACATAGAAATATGCTGCGCATGTCCGACCCCCACATGGATGTCCGTGAACTGGCGCTGGCGATCTTCGCGGCGAATGGGCGCCTGCTGAATGCGGGCAACGAACTCGTGGCCCACCTGGGCCTGACCAGCGCCTGGTGGCAGGTACTTGCCGCGCTGCGGTATTCAGCGGGCCCGCTGGCCGTCGCATCCATCGCCCGCAACATGGGGCTGACCCGCCAGGCGGTGCAGCGCATCGTCGACCTGCTGGAAGAACGAGGCCTGGTCGAGTTCCAGCCCAACCCCCATCACCGCCGCGCCAAGCTCGTCGTGCTGACGCGTGCCGGCCTGGATGCCGTGACCCGCGCCGAGCGCGCCGTGGCGCCGATCGATCAGGCCATCGCCGAGCGGATCGGCACAGCCCGCATCCGCGGCGCTGTCGCCACCCTCCGCGCGATGGTGGAGGTGATCTCGGAGCGGCTCGACTAGCCGGTGCCACACCTGTTTTTTTCCAACGCATAAGGAGCCTTTGACATGATCCTGGTTTGTGGAGCCACCGGCGGCATCGGCGGTGAAGTGTGCAGGCTGCTGAAGACAGCGAAAGAGCCTTTTCGCGCCATGGCGCGCAGGCAGGAACAGGTGGACCAATTCAGGCAACAGGGCATGGATGCCGTCCTTGGCGACTTCGACAGGCCTGAAACGCTCCCTGCTGCCATGCAGGGCTGCGACACCATGTTCCTCATCACGCCACCCAACCCCGACCAGTTCACCCAGGAAACGGGAGCCATCGACGCCGCAAAGCGTGCAGGCGTGGGCCGGATCGTGAAGATTTCCGCCTCCGACGGGAATGTGCGAACGCCGGTTCCGTGGGCGCGCACCCACGCGCTCATCGACCACCACCTGCGCGGCGCGGGTATCGGCTGGACCCTCCTGAAGCCCACCGCCTTCATGCAGAATTTCCTGTGGTTCAAGAAGCCGATCGCCAAGGGCTTCCTGCCCCAGGTGACGGGCGATGGATCGGTGTCCTGGGTCGATACCCGTGACGTCGCCCGGGTCGCGGCCACTGTTCTGACGCAGGAGGGCCACGCAGGAGCCACCTATTTCCTGACCGGGCCGGAAACGCTGGACATGACCGAGGCAGCCAGGCGGCTGTCGCACGCGGTCGGACACAAGGTACGCTACCTGGACCTGCCGACGTTCGTGTTCCGTACCATGCTGCGGCTGACCGGCAACTCGGCATGGATGGCCAAGGGCCTGGTCGTGCAGTTCGCAGACGTCGTGGCGGGCCACCACGACATCGATCCCACCTTCGAAATCGAGCGCCTCACCGGCCAGCGTGCGCACAGCTTCGACGATTTCATCCGGGACCATCGCAATGAGTTTGCCCGGCATGGCTCGTAATCCGTCATCGACGACTGGAGCGCTCCGGACGATTGGAGACCATGGCATCGTCGGCGATCTCGAGACGGTGGCCCTGGTCGCACGCGACGGCGCGATCGACTACCTGTGCTGGCCCACGCTCGACAGTCCCACGGTCTTCGCGGACCTGCTCGACCCGGGCCGGGGCGGCGCCTTCGAGATCCAGCCCGACCTGGCAGAGCCCCGCAACCTCCAGCTCTACGTTCCGGACACCAACGTCCTGGTGACACGCTGGATGGGGAAGGACGGGAGCGCTGAGGTGGTCGATCTGATGCCGCAACCCGAGGCCCGCCAGCGCACAGGCCACGGTGCGCGCGGTCTCATACGGCGCCTGACGGTGACGAGCGGGACGGTGGCATTCACGGTGCACTGCGCGCCCCGCTTCGACTACGCACGCGAGACCCCGCAGGTGGTCGCCATCGAGGGCGGCGTGCGCTTCGGCGGCCGGGAGACTACCCTCGACTTTTTTTCGTCCGCCCCGCTCGAAGCGGAGGAGGGCAGCGCCCGGGCCCGTTTCACCCTGTCCAAAGGCGAGAGTGCATGGTTCTTCCTCGGTGCCCCCCGGGTGCCCCGTCCGGGCGACGCAGCGATTCTGGAGCAGATCGAAGCCACCACGCAGGCATGGCGTTCCTGGCACGCCACATCGACCTACACGGGGCGCTGGCGCGAACAGGTGCTGCGCTCGGCACTGACCCTGAAGCTGCTGACGTCGGCCCGCCACGGGTCCATCGCAGCCGCGGCGACGTTCTCCCTGCCGGAAGCCGAGGGCTGGGAGCGCAACTGGGATTACCGCGCCACCTGGATCCGCGATGCCTCGTTCACCGTCTACGCCTTCCTCCGGCTCGGTTTCACCGAGGAGGCCAACCGCTTCAACCACTGGGTCGGGCAAAGGGTCGTGGGGGCGGAGCGCGACCACCCGTTGCGGATCATGTATGCGCTCGATGGCTCCGCCACGGCGCAGGAGCAGGAACTGCCGCATCTGGCGGGCTATGCGGACAGCCGGCCCGTGCGCATCGGCAACGCGGCGCAGCAGCAGATCCAGCTCGACATCTATGGTGAGCTGCTCGACAGCGCCTACCTCTCCAACAAGTACGGGGACCCCATCCATTACCAGGGCTGGCAGCATGTCTGCGCCATCGTCGACCACGTGATCGAGCACTGGAACGAACCGGACGCAGGCATCTGGGAGATGCGCTCGGCGCCACGCCATTTCCTGCATTCCCGCGTGATGTGCTGGGTTGCACTGGACCGTGCCATCCGCCTGGCCAGGAAGCGCTCCCTTCCCGCGCCGCTGGTCGCCTGGGCTCAGACCCGCGATGAGATCGTGGCCGACATATGGGCAAACTTCCGCCACCCCGAGCATGGCTATTTCGTGCAGGAACGCGGCGGCAGGGAACTCGACGCGGCCCTGCTGATGATGCCGCTCGTGCGCTTCGTCTCTTCGACCGACCCCGTCTGGCTCCAGACGCTGGACGCCATCGGCGAGCAGCTGTGCGACGACGGGCTGGTCTACCGTTACCGCGTCGATGACGGCCTGGGCGGCGACGAGGGCGCGTTCACCACGTGCACGTTCTGGTACGCGGAGTGCCTGGCCCGCGCCGGCAGGCTCGATGAGGCCCGCATCCACATGGCCAAGGGACTGGCCTATGCCAACCACCTGGGGCTGTTTGCCGAGGAAGTCGATGTCCGCGGCCTGCCGCTCGGCAACTTTCCCCAGGCCCTCAGCCACCTCGCGTTCATCAGCGCCGCCTACTTCCTGGACCGCAGGCTCGATCCGGCCTACCGGCCGGTCTGGCAGCCTTAGGGGAGCCCACACGACCCTTCTGGCTTCGTTGCCGCATCTTGTCGTACCGGTCGTACTGCCTGCGATGCGACACCTCGCCAGAACCGCTCCGCCGGACCGTGTGAGCCGCTCCTGGAACGCATCAATCGACGCTCGCGCCGGACTCCTTCACCACCCGGCCCCACTTCACGCTCTCTTTCTGAATGAAGTCGGCGAACTGCGCAGGCGTCTCGCCGGCGGCCTCGGCCCCCTGCTCCGCCAGTTTCTTCCGGATGTCGGGCTGCGCGAGCACCTTCACGATGGTGGCGTTGAGCTTGGCGACCACGGGCGCCGGCGTGGCGGCCGGCGCGAACATGCCGAACCACGACGTGGCCTCGTAGCCGGGCACGCCGGATTCGGCAATGGTCGGCACGTCGGGCAGTTCGGGCGAGCGCTTGGCCGTGGTGACGGCGATGGCGCGCAGCTTGCCCGAGCGCACGTGCTGGATGGCCGAGGGCATGTTGTCGAACATGATCGCGATCTGGTTGCCCAGCAGGTCGGTCACGGCCGGCGCGCTGCCCTTGTACGGCACGTGCTGCATGTCCACCTTGGCCATGCTCTTGAACAGCTCGCCCGAGAGGTGGATGGAGCTGCCGCTGCCCGACGAGCCGAAGTTGATCTTGCCCGGGTTGGCCTTGGCGTAGGCGATCAGCTCCTGCACCGTCTTGAAGGGCTGCGCGGGGTTGGCGACGAGCAGGTTGGGCACGTTGGCCACGCGCGTCAGGGGAGCGAAGTCCTTCACCGGGTCGAAGGGCATCTTCCTGTAGAGCGCCGCATTGATGGCGTGCGTGCCCACCGTGCCCATGAAGAGCGTGTAGCCGTCGGCGGGAGCGCGTGCCGCCACCTGGCCGCCGATGTTGCCGCCCGCGCCGGCGCGGTTGTCCACCACCACCGACTGGCCCAGCTCGGCGCCCATGCCCTGGGCGATGATGCGCGCCAGGATGTCGGTGGTGCCGCCGGCCGCGAACGGCACGATGATGGTGATGGGCTTGCTCGGGAACGCCTGGGCGGCGGCGAGGCCGGGCAGCAGGGCGCAGGCGGCAGCGGCGGCGATCAGGCCGCGGCGGAAGGTGGAGTGGGCGATGGTCATGGCTTGTTTCCTCGGATCTCTTCGTTATGGATGGCGATGCTGTGCGGCGAGCGAGCGGCGCGCCCTCACTCCTGCACGATGGACGACGGGTGGTTGGCCAGCGGCGTCACCTTGATCTCCATGTACGGGAACAGCGGCAGCCCGCTCAGGATCGCGTGCAGCTCGTCGTTGCCGGACACGTCGAAGATGCTCACGTTGGCGTATTCGCCGACGACGCGCCACAGGTGGCGCCACTTGCCATCGCGCTGCAGTTGCTGCGAATACTCCTTCTCCTTGCGCTTGATCTCGTCGGCCACTTCGGGGGCCAGCGTGGACGGGATGCGGACGGTCATTTCAGCCATGAACAGCATGGGTTGCTCCTTGGGGAATGGTTGGGATGTCGATAGAAAACGGAAAGCGGACTGCGCTCACAGATGCGGCCAGACCAGCATGGTCACGGCATAGATGGCGCCCACCAGCAGCATGGAGACCACCGTGTAGCCCATGATGTCCTTGAGCTTGAGCTTGGACAGCGCCAGCGCCGGCAGGATCCAGAACGGCTGCACGAGGTCGTTCCAGCCGTTGCCCAGCATCACCGACATGGCCGTCTGCGCCTGCGAGGCGCCCAGCGTGGTGGCCGCATTGATCATGAACGGGCCTTGCAGCACCCAGTGGCCGCCGCCCGAGGGCGCGAAAAAGTTGATCACGAAGGAGCTCACGAGGCCCCACAGCGGCAGCGTGGCGGCGGTGGAGATGTTCACGAACACGTGCGCGATGGACTCCACCAGCCCCGAGCCGTGCATGATCGCCATGATGCCGGCGTAGAACGGGAACTGCAGGATGATCCCGCCGATGGTCTTCACGCCCTCGTTGACCTTCTCCACGTACTTCATCGGCGTGCCCAGCAGCAGCACCCCGAGGAACAGGATGAAGAAGTTGATCATGTTCAGGTCGAGGTTGCCGCCGCGGATGAAATGCATGGCCACGTACGCCATGCCGCACAGCCCGATCAGCAGGCTCAGCAGGCGGCTGTTGTTCAGGCGCCAGGCCAGCGTCTTCTCGTCGCCCAGCAGCCCCTCGGCGCTGGCCGCGGGTTTCGTCTCGGCCACGGTGGCCGGGTCCAGCTCGACCACCTTCTCGCCCTGCTTGGGGTGCATGGCGGCATTGAGCAGCGGCAGCGCGATCAGCACGGCCAGGCTGGTGAGCAGGATGGGCGCGGAGAAGATCGTCTGCGTGAGCGGGATCAGGCCCATGGTGCCCTCGAAGGCATGGCCCTTGGTCGAGATGAGCACCGGGATCGTCGCCGAGAAGCCCAGGCTGTACATCGTGAAGCCCGTGTAGGCCGCCGCGATGATCAGCGGATAGTGCACGCCCTTCACCTTCAGTGCCAGCTTGCGCGCCATGATGCCGCCGATCACCAGGCCGAAGCCCCAGTTCAGGTAACTACCCACGCCGCCCACGATGGTCGCGACGATGATGGCCTGGCGCGGCGTGCTCACGCGCGCGGCGATGCGGTCGAGGAAGCGGTCCACGATGGGCGCGGCCGCGAGCACGTAGCCCATCACCAGGATCACGGCCATCTGCGTCGTGAAGGCCAGCAGGCTCCAGAAGCCCTTGCCCCAGTCCTGCACCACGGCGTCGATCGGGCGGCTCTCCACCCCGAAGGCCAGCGCCATGGTGAGCAGCGTGAGCAGGATCGCAAAGACGAACGGATCGGGCAGGTAGCGCCGCATCAGTTCGGTGAAGAAGGCAGTGATTTTCGACATGCGAATTGTCTCTTTGGTGTCGTGTGGATTTCTGAGAGAACGAAGGCGGAAGCGAGGCAATGCGCGGTGGCTATCAGACCCCCGCGACCCCCACGGTCATGCCGCCGCAGACGTAGAGCACTTGCCCGGTAACGAAACCGCTGCGCCCATCGAGCAGATACGACACCGCATGCGCCACGTCGTCGGGCGTGCCGACACGCTTCACGGGCACCGCATCGATGATGGCCTGCGTGCGCGGCGCATCCGGCGGGTTGGCTCGGTCGAACAGCTCGGTGCGGATGGGCCCCGGCCCGATGGCGTTGGCCGTGATGCCGTGGCGCCCCAGTTCCAGCGCCCACACGCGCGTCATGCCGATCAGGCCGGCCTTGGTGGCCGAATACGCGGTGCGCAGTTCCTTGCCGAGCGCGGCGCGCGACGACATGTTCACGATGCGCCCGAAGCCGGCCGCCTGCATGCCCGGCAGCAGCGCCTGCATGCACTGCAGGCTGCAGCGCAGGTTCAGCGCCACGGCCAGGTCGAACTGCTCCAGCGTCTGCTCGGCCGCCCCGGCCGGCACCACGATGCCGACGTTGTTGACCAGCCGCGTGATCGGGCCACCCGCCAGCGCCTGCTGCAGTGCGCGCGCCGTCTCGGCGGGGTTGGACAGGTCGGCCTGGATGCCGCCGGGCACATGGTCGACCACGCGGTCGATGACGACCGGCTCATAGCCGTCGGCGCGGCAGCGTTCTGCCGTCGCCGCACCGATGCCGGCGCCGCCGCCGGTGATGAGGACGCGCTCGCGCACGGAGGAGGCAAGGGAGTTCGTCATGGGGAATCCTTCAGGGGAATAGGTCATGCCGCGCCGCAGCGAGCGGCTCACAGGTAGCACTGTCCGTCCACGTAGGCCTTGCGCCAGCGCGTGAGCACCACGCGCTCGAACAGGCCGGCGGCATGGAAGGGATCGGACTCGATGAAGCGCTGCGCCGCTTCGCGCGAGTCCAGCGCCACCACGTAGAGGCCGCCGCCCAGGTCCCGGCCGTCGTCGTCCAGCTTGGCCCCGCAGGCCAGCAGCAGGTCCTTGTGGCCGTCCAGGAATTCCAGGTGCGCGGCGCGCGTGGCCTGGCGCACGTGCTGGTGGCCGGGCTTGTCGAAGGTCTCGATGATGAAAGGCATGGCGTGTTCTTTCCGTGCGCGGCGGGCCGGCACATGGCGGACGCCGCTGGCCGGGGACCTGCGGCGTGTTCGGGGTTGGAGCGGCTCCCGGGCCCGCTGGCCCGGAGAGTGGCGGTCTCAGACCGTGGCGACGGGCGTCACGGGCGAGCCCACGGCGCCAGGCAGGTTCAGCGGCGGTGCCGTCAGCAGGAACCGCTGGCGGCCGTGCTCGCGCAGCCAGCGCGCCAGCGGCGTAAGGTGCCACAGTTCGCCCAGGTGCACGCCCAGCTTGAACAGGCAGTGCTCGTGCAGCGGCAGCGCCGCGCAGCAGGCCGGCCCGGGGCGTGCGGGCAGGCCCTCGACGGCGTAGTTGTCCGCCGCGATGGCGGCGAGCTGGCTGTCGGTGATCCACTGCAGCAGCTTCTCGTCGCGGCCGTCCAGCACCGCGCAGGCGTTGTGCAGCACCTGCGGATCGGGATGCCGGCGCATGCCCAGCACCACGTCGGCGAAGCCCGTGTGCAGGCAGACGATGTCGCCCGTCTCCACCGCCACGCCGTCGCCGTCGAGCACGCGCATCAGCGTGTCATAGCCGACCAGCGTGCGCACATCGCCCAGGTGGGCGCGCAAATCGATCATCACGCCGCGGCCCTGCACGCCCGTGCGCGCCATGCCCTCGATGCCCAGGGCGTGCGCGGCCGAGGTGCTGGTGCCGGCAGCGCCCGGCGTGGCCGGCACGCCGGTGTCGCGCACGTCCTGCGGGCCGACGATGTGCCGCCCCGCCGCATAGCCGTTGTAGTAGAGCGCCTCGGGCAGGCCGTCGCCATTGGCGTCGAACAGCGATCCGGCGTGCGCCAGGCTGTCCCACTGCGTGGAGTACTGCAGGTACAGGATGGCCAGGTCGTCGGACATCACGTCCGTGCGGCCCGGCTCCAGTTCGGCCATCAGGCAGTTGAAATTCACCAACCCCTTGCGCAGCGTGGGCCGCAGCACGGGCGGGTGGCGGGCCGGATTGAGCGCGCTGCCGCCGGGATAGTCCAGCGGCAGGCTCAGCGCGAACGCCAGGCCCTCGCGCACCTCGGCCACGCCCTGGCGCACCTTGTCGGGTGTCAGCAGGTTCAGGCGGCCCAGTTGGTCGTCGGGCCCGAAGTCGCCCCAGGTGGAGCCGGGCGGGCGCTGCTTCCAGCGGGGGTTCGCGGGCTGTGGCTGTTCCATGGAATCCTAGTCCCTTTGCAGGAAATCCGCGAGCGCGGCATCGAAGGCCTGCGGCGCCTCGAGGTTGGACAGGTGCGAGGCCGGCAGTTCGGCCACGCGGGCCCCGGCGATGGCGGCCTGCATGGCCTGCGCATCCGCCACCGTGGTGACCGGGTCGGCCGTGCCGGCGATGAGCAGCGTGGGCACCGCGATGCCGCCGATGGCCGCGCGCAGGTCGGCGTGGGCCAGGGCTTCGCAACAGCCGGCGTAGCCTTCCGGCGCGATGCCCGCGATCCAGCCCTGGGCGCGGCGCACCACGTCGGGCTGCGCGGCGGCGAAGGCGTCGGTGAACCAGCGCCCCGGCGAGGAAGCGGCCAGCTCGGCCATGCCGGCCGTGCCCTTGTCGCGCACCATGGCGGCGCGCGCGGTCCACCCGTCGGCGGTACCGATCTTCGCGGCACTGTTGGCCACCACCAGGCGCTCGAGCCGCTGCGGCGCGTTCACGCCGAGCCAGAGACCGGTGAAGCCGCCCATCGAGATACCGCAGAAGGCGGCCCTTTCGATGCCCAGGGCATCGAGCAGCGCAACCACGTCGCCACCCAGTTGGTCGAAGGTGTACGGCCCGGACGACACCACGCTGCCGCCGTGGCCGCGCGTGTCGTAGCGCACCACGCGGTGGGTGCGTGCGAACCGTTCGGCCTGCGCATCCCACATCTCCAGCGTGGTGCCCAGGGAGTTGGAGAACACCAGGGCCGGCGCATCGACAGGCCCTTCCACCCGCACGCGGAAGTTGCCTCCCGCGGTCTTCAGCACCTCGTTCATGGCCATGCCGCCCCCGCTCACACGCGCTCCAGGATCACCGCGATGCCCTGGCCCACGCCGATGCACATGGTGGCCAGCGCATAGCGCCCGCCCGTGGCATGCAGCCGGTTGACGGCCGTCGTGGCCAGGCGAGCGCCGCTGGCGCCCAGCGGGTGGCCCAGGGCGATGGCGCCGCCCCAGGCATTCACGCGCTCGTCGTCGTCTTTCAGCCCCAGCATGCGCAGCACGGCCAGGCCCTGCGCGGCGAAGGCTTCGTTCAGCTCGATCACGTCGAGCTGTTCCAGCGTGAGGCCGGTCAGCGCCAGCACCTTCTGCGTGGCGGGCGCGGGGCCGATGCCCATCACGCGCGGCGCCACGCCGGCCGTGGCCATGCCGACCACGCGGGCCTTGGGCGTGAGGCCGTGCTTCGCGGCAGAGGCCTCGTCCGCCAGCAGCAGCGCGCAGGCGCCGTCGTTCACGCCGCTGGCGTTGCCGGCGGTCACGGTGCCGCCTTCGCGCACCACGCCCTTGAGCCTGGCGAGCGCTTCCAGGCTGGTCTCGCGCGGGTGTTCGTCCTTGTCCACCACCACCGCGTCGCCCTTCTTCTGGGGGATGGTCACGGCGGTGATCTCGCGCGCCAGGTGGCCGGCCTTCTGCGCGGCCACGGCCTTGAGCTGGCTGGCCAGTGCCATGCGGTCCTGCGCCTCACGCTCGATCTTGTAGTCGTCGGCCACGTTCTCGGCCGTTTCCGGCATGGAATCGACCCCGTACTGCGCCTTCATGAGCTTGTTCACGAAGCGCCATCCGATGGTGGTGTCGTACACCGCGTTGGCGCGGCTGAAGGCGCTCTCGGCCTTCGGCATGACGAAGGGCGCGCGGCTCATGCTTTCCACGCCGCCGGCGATCATCAGGCCCGCCTCGCCCGCCTTGATGGCGCGCGCCGCGGTGCCCACGGCATCCAGGCCCGAACCGCACAGGCGGTTGATGGTGGCGCCCGGCACGTCGATGGGCAGGCCGGCCAGCAGCGCGCTCATGCGGGCCACGTTGCGGTTGTCCTCGCCGGCCTGGTTGGCGCAGCCGTAGAGCACGTCGGTCACCGCAGCCCAATCGACATGGGGGTTGCGCGCCATCAGCGCCTTGAGCGGAACGGCGCCCAGGTCGTCGGTGCGCACGCTGGAGAGCGCGCCGCCGTAGCGGCCGAAGGGCGTGCGGATGGCGTCGCAGATGAAAGCTTGCGAAGAGGTCATGGTGTCTTGTCTCCTTGGGGGGGGCGGGCGCGGCGTTTCAGGCGGCGCGGATGGGCAGGCCGACCAGGCGCTCGAGTTCGGCATGTTCCAGGCCCGGCACGGCGTCGATCAGCACCAGGCCGTCCGGCGTGCAGGCCAGCGTGGCGAGGTCGGTGTAGATGCGCTTGACGCAGCCGATGCCCGTCAGCGGATAGGTGCACTGCGCCACGATCTTGGACTGGCCCTGCTTGGTCAGCAGGTCCATCATCACCCAGGTCTGCTTGGCGCCGATGGCCAGGTCCATCGCGCCGCCCACGGCCGGGATGGCCCCGGGCTCGCCCGTGCTCCAGTTGGCGAGGTCGCCCCTGGCGCTGACCTGGAAGGCGCCCAGCACGCAGATGTCCAGGTGGCCGCCGCGCATCATGGCGAAGCTGTCGGCATGGTGGAAGTACGCACCGCCCGGCAGCAGCGTGACGGGCTGCTTGCCCGCGTTGATGAGGTCGTAGTCCTCCTGCCCGGCCGCGGGCGCGGGGCCCATGCCGAGGATGCCGTTCTCGCTCTGCAGGATGACTTCGCGGTCGGCCGGGATGTGGTTGGCCACGAGGGTGGGTTGCCCGATGCCCAGGTTGACGACGGCGCCCTCGTGGATGTCCTGGGCCACGCGGCGGGCCAGTTCGTCTTTGCTGCGTTTCTGATAGCTGCTCACGCTGATTCCTTCTGCGCTGGTGGCCTGTTCAATTCCGATGCGATGCCGGGCTCATGCAGGCTTCCTGAAGCCCGCGCCCTGGGTGGCGGTGCGCTCGATGCGCACGATCCGGCTCACGAAGATGCCGGGGGTGACGATGGCCTCGGGGTCCAGCGCGCCCAGTTCCGCGATCTCGTGCACCGTGGCGATGGTCTGCTTCGCGGCCGTGGCCATCACGGGGCCGAAGTTGCGCGCGGACATGCGGTAGGTCAGGTTGCCCCAGCGGTCGCCGCGCTCGGCCTTGATGAGGGCCACGTCGCCATGGATGGGGTACTCCAGCACGTAGTGCTTGCCCCCGATCTCGCGCGTTTCCTTGCCCTTCGCCAGTTCGGTGCCGTAGGCCGTGGGGCAGAAGAAGGCGCCGATGCCGGCCCCGGCCGCGCGCAGGCGCTCGGCGAGGTTGCCCTGCGGCACCAGTTCCAGTTCCAGCTTGCCGGAGCGGTACAGGTCGTCGAACACCCAGCTGTCCACCTGCCGCGGGAAGCTGCAGATGATCTTGCGCACGCGGCCCGTCTTGAGCAGCGCGGCCAGGCCCGTGTCGCCGTTGCCGGCGTTGTTGTTGACCACCGTGAGGTCGCGGGCGCCCTGCTCGATCAGTCCGTCGATCAGTTCGCCGGGAATGCCGGCCGTGCCGAAGCCGCCGACGAGCACCGTGGCGCCGTCCTGGATGCCCGACAGGGCCTGGGCAACGGAATCCGCAATCTTGTTGATCATGGGAAGAAACACCTGGAATGAGAGGCAGGGCCGGACCACCGTGCCGCGCGGCGACAATCCGGCCCGCGAGCGGGAGGCAGCCGGATGCCCGGCTGCGGAATTTTGTTCGTATAAAGAACAAATGTTCGTACAATGAATTAATTCTAGAGCCAACAGCTTATGAGCGATACCCCCAAGGACCCTGGTAAAAACCCTAGGCCGGGCGACAGCTATGTGCAGTCGTTCGCCCGCGGACTGGAAGTGATCCGCTCCTTCAGCGCCGCCGCGCCGCAGCAGACACTGAGCGAGGTGGCGGCCTCCTCGGGCCTGACGCGCGCGGGCGCCCGCCGCATCCTGCTCACGCTGCAGACACTGGGCTACGTGGAAAGCGACGGGCGGCTGTTCCGCCTCACGCCGCGCATCCTGGACCTGGGGTTCGCCTATCTCTCGTCCATGCCCATCTGGGACCTGGCGGAGCCGTCCATGGAAGCGCTGGCCGGCGAGGTGCACGAGTCGTGCTCGGCCGCCGTGCTGGACGGGCACGACATCGTCTATGTGCTGCGCATCCACACCCACAAGATCATGAGCACCAACCTCGGCGTGGGCTCGCGCCTGCCCGCGTTCTGGACCTCCATGGGCCGCATGCTGCTGGCCGGCCTGCCCGACGAGCGCGTCATCGCACTCATGCACGACCTGCCGCGCAAGCGCTTCACCCCGCGCACCGTGGTGGAGGACGCGGAACTGCTCGCCCGCGTGCAGACCGCCCGCGCGCAGGGCTGGTGCCTGATCGACCAGGAGCTGGAGGAAGGGCTGATCTCCGTCGCCGCCCCGCTGCGCGACCGCGCCGGCCGCACGGTGGCCGCGCTCAACATCAGCGGGCAGGCCAACCGCACCAGCGCGAAGGTGATGCAGCGCGACCTGCTGCCCGTGCTGCTGCGCACGGCCGACACCATCTCGCGGTTGCTGGGCACGCGGCGCGGCTGAGCCGCGCCTCCATCCGCCAGGCCAGGCAGCGCCTATCACGCTCCTGGTCCCGGTCACGACCTGCACCGGCGCGCAGCTTCGCATGCCTCGCACCTGCTTCGCCGCTCATGCCGCTTCCGATGATGGATATGCAAAAGATGTGCATAACCAACGGGAGCGCCATCATGCAGATCTCATCCACCGCAAGCACCACTGATCCATCCACCCTATCGCCTCCCCCGGCGGCATGGCTGCGCGAAGCTGCCCGCCGGTTCGGCGAAACGGAAGGCGCGGAGCCTTTCTCCGAGTCGCGCTCCTTCGAACAGGACGGCATCCGCTACAGCCCCCTGCGGATCGAGGACGCCCCGCGGGAGCGCTGGGTTCTGGTGGCGTCGCAGCCCTGCCCTGCCAGCGTGGAAGAGCCCGTCTGGACCAGCCTGCTGCTGCACCTCAACGCACCGGCCATGGCGCTCGGGTCCGTCGGCATCGGCCTGGATCGCACCGGACGCGCCGTGGTCGTGCACGGCGTGCCCCCGTCGCATGTCGGCGATGCGGCCCTGCTGGCCCAGGATCTGTTCCAGCTCAGCTACTTCAGCGGCATGCTGCGGGAAAGCGCGCTCGGGGTGCAGCACCACCTGCCCTCGATGATCGAAGCGCATGCTCTGCGCCAGGCCGGGAGCGCGTCCGGGCCGGAAGCCGCGCCACCGGAGATGCCGCCGCTGCCGCCGGGCCTCGAAGCCACCGTGCAGGCACAGGCCGGTGCGGACTGGCACCGCTCCCTCCTCCGGCAGGCTCTGGACGAGCTGGGCGCCGCGGCCTCCGGCACCCCCGACCTCCCGCTGGGCTCCATCGCCCGGCTGCAGGGCAAGGACATCCAGATCGCGGCCTGCGGCGATGGCCGCACGCTGCTGCTGTCGGCACCGCTGGACCGTGCGCTGGCCGACAGCGCCGGGCGCACCGCTGCGCTGCAGGCCAACGTGGAGCTGATGTTGATCGCCGGCTGCGCGCTGAGCCTCTCCCCCGAAGGCACGTTCGTACAGACACGCTGGGACTCCGCGGGCATGGATGGCACCGATCTGGCCGTCCAGCTGGATGGATTCGCCGCCCTGGCCGCCAGCATGGACGCCCCCCCTGCCTCCATGCAATGAAACCCGACGAACGGAGCCTCCCATGCTGAAAAACACCACCGCCTCGCCGAGCACCTCGTCGCCCCAGCACCTGCTGACCTCCCCGGGCAAGGAGACGCAGCCCACCAGCAGCCAGCCGACGTCACCCATCGTCCGCTCAGGCAGCCAGCGCCTGCCGGAGATGGAACTGCAACGCTTCGCACGGCCGGATGCGCAGGCATCCACCTCCGCCGCGGCATCGTCCAGCAGGCCCCCGCGCAACGATGCGCCCCGGGCCCCGGTGCGCGAAATGTCCCTGCGCTACATGGCCGACGTGGAAGCCCAGACCGACACGCCCGTCCCGGGAAGGGGAGCGCGGCTCCTGCAGCAGGGCAGGCATCTGGCCTCCGGGGCCCGGAATCTGGCGCAGAGTTCGATGAGCCAGGTAAGGAGCGGCGCGGCCGCGGGCGCCGCATACGCCGGACAGGCCGCCACGGCGGCCAGGGACAAAGCCGTGCAGGGCTACCACTACACGGCAGCGAAGGCACAGCAGGGCTGGCAGGCCACGAGCGAGTTCACCCGGCAAAGCGCGCAGGACCTCGTGGGCGACCGGCTCCCCAGCCGCGCGGCCGTGGGCGCCTTCACCGGCCACACGGTGCAGCAGTTGCTGACCTGCGGGATTCCCACCTTCTCCCGCGAATACGCGATGCTGCAGATCTACCGTGGCATCGTGAACTCCAAATTCGCCCAGGATAACCCCTTCGCCGTCGTCGGCATGCAGACCGCCGTGTCGATGGCGGCCGTGCTGGCGCACGCGAAACTGCGCCATGCGCGCATGGACCGGGATCCGGAAGCCGCGGTCAAGGGGCATTTCGGCCTCACGAACGCGCAGTGGGACGCCATGTCCCCGCAGGACAAGGCAAGGCACAAGGAGATCCAGCAGGCGGATTCGCGGCGCGTGACGGCGAACCAGGTCATCGCCGAGACCGGCAACTTCATCATGGGCGCCACCGCCGCGGCCGGCGGGGATCCCGGCGTGTCGGCGCGCGTGCTCGCCACCCAGGTGCGCAACATCATCTATGCCGCCATGCGCGAACTGATGCAGGCCAGCCTCAAATTCGTCGATACCCGCGGTCCCGGCACCAGCGGCGTGAACGATGCCAACATGAGCTCCATGGCGGCGGTGTACACGTTGATGACCATGGGCGCCAGCACGGCCTCGGACGGCGTGGTCGGCGCGGTGCTGAACGCGCGCTCCGTCAGCCTCAGCGGCCTGCAGTTCCAGGTGGCGGACACGAACAACCCGGTCAACGATCCGCAACTGGAGAACGCGGCCCTCGTGTCCCTGGTCCGCGGGCTCTTCAATACCTCGGTGGAAGTGATCGACGCGGGCGTGGGCAAGCACTACGAGACGAAGCAGGTGGGCGCGCAGCAGGTGTGGAACTCGGGCAGCAAGCTGCCCATGAAGGACCACGACCGCATCCTGGACCACTCCGTCGCGCGGTTCTCCTGGAACCAGTTCGCGGGCATGGCCAACCTCGCGGTGCAGCAGGTCGCCAGGGCCACCGGCCTCAACAGGGCAGCCCCCGCGCTGACCTCGTTCCTCGGCGTCGGCACGACAGCCGCCGCCTTCGGCCTGGCCTACCGCAACACGAACCAGACCTACCAGGCCCACGCCAGGGTGCGCTCCGCCGTGGCGAACGCGCAGGCGCCCGCCGCCCCGGCGACGGCGCCTGCGCCGGACGGCGGCTCTCAGGCGGTGGCGTCCGGCGCAGGCCACGCCACGCAGGCGCGGCAGCGCCATGCCGCAGTACCGGAGATCGAAGAGCCCGCGGACGACAGTGCCGCCCTGCCCCCGCACGGCGGTCAGGCCCGGCCCACGGCCTGATCGGCACCGCGCAGGGACGATGCCGCCGTGCTACGCTGCACGGCATCATGTTCAATCCCACGCAAGCGGACGTGCGCCGCTTTTTCTGCGCGGTGCATGCCAAGGCCCAGGCAGGCCAGCCGATGGAAGCCATCGAGACCCTGGCCAGCCTCTGGATCGCGGAACACCCCGAATACCACGAGGAACTCTCCGACGTGGACGCGGCCCTGGCGCGCGACTACGACCGCACGCCCGGCCGCACCAACCCCTTCCTGCACCTGTCCATGCACCTCTCGATCAGCGAGCAGTGCAGCATCGACCAGCCGCGCGGCATCCGCCAGGCGGTGGAACTGCTCGCCGCGCGCCTCGGGTCACTGCAGGAGGCGCACCATGCCGCCATGGAATGCCTGGGCAGCATGCTCTGGGAGAGCCAGCGCTCGGGTCGCCCTCCCGATGGCGACGCCTACGTGGCCTGCGTGCAGCGCCGGGCCACCCGCGACTGAATCCGCATCCCGGCGGTAGCTATAATAAAAATAGCAAACACCCGAAGACGACCACGGCAGGCCCACCATGAACCGACGACCTCCGGCACGCCGGGAACATGGTTTCGAAGGGCGGTGCTGAAGTGCAGCGCTGGCGCCTGTCGCTGCGCACGGCCATCGCCGTTCCGTTCGCGGCACTCTTCATCGGCACCGTGGCATTGCAGGCGGTCACCCAGCACCGCCAGATCGATGCGCTGATCGACCAGGAAAGCGTACGCCTGCTCGACGCCGTGACGCACACGGCCAGCGACCGGCTCCTGCATTTCCTGGCCACGCCGTTCCGGGTCCAGCGCAGCGTCGCGGACGCGATCGGCCGCCATGGCCTCTACCATGCGGGCGACCTGCGCCCGATCCACGAATACCTGCGCGCCATCCTGGACGCCATCTATGCCGACGAGCGGCAGATCGGCCTGCTGGGCTTCGGCGGGCGCGAGGGCGAATACGCCGGCATCCGGCGCGAGGACGACGGCCGCCTGCGGCTGATCCTGCAGGACCGCAGCACCCACGGCCGGCTGCAGGTGTACGGGCTGGGCAGCAACAACTCGGTCATCGCCTCGCAGGAGGACTACGACCCGCGCGGCCGCCCGTGGTACGCCCCCGTGGCCGCCTCGGGCCAGGCGCGCTGGTCGGAGATCTACACCAGCGCGGGCGAGCGCGGCGACGTGATGATCGCCGCCTCGTCCCCGGTCGTGTCCGACGGTGAACCCGTGGGCGTGGTGCAGGCCGAGGTACGGCTCGACACGCTGCAGCGCTTCCTGGGCAACGAACCCCTGCTGGGCCATGGACACATCTTCGTGATCGATGCCGAAGACCGGCTCGTCGCGCAGTCCGGGGAAGGCAGCGTGACGCTGCCCATGGCACCCGGCAGCCGCCAGTACGGCCGGCGGCTCGCCAGCCAGAGCACCAGCGAGGCGGTGCGCGCCGCGGCCCGTTTCCTGCCCGCGGGCACCCAGGACGAGGGCGCCGCGGCATTCAGCTACCCCCTGGACGGCCAGCGCTACTTCGCCCGCGTGACACCGTTCACCCAGGTGCCCGGCCTGAACTGGCGCATCGTGGTCGCGCTGCCCGAGGCCGACCTGCTCGGCGACACGCGCGCGGCCTCCCGCCGGCTGCTGCTCGCCACCGCCGCCATCGCGGCGTTCGGCCTGCTGCTGGGGCTGTGGGCCATCCAGCGCATCGCCGCCCCGATCCTGCTCACGGCCCGGGCCGCGCAGCGCATGGCCCGCGGCGACTGGGACACCGAGCTGCGCATCACCAGCCCGCTGCGCGAGACCGGGGCACTGGTGCAGGCCTTCAACGACATGGCCGGCCGGCTGCGCCATTCGTTCGAGCAATTGCACCGGCAACTGCTGGGCGATCCGCTGACCGGCCTGCTCACGCGCCGCGGCCTCCTGGAGAAAGCCGACTGGCCCCACCCCCAGCGGGCCGTGCTGGTGCTGGCGGGCATCGACGCCTTCCGCGCGGTGAACGACAGCATGGGGCTGGACACGGGCGACCGGCTGCTGCAGGCGGCGGCGGACCGGATGCGCGGCTCGCTGCCCGCGCCGGCGTTCGCCGCGCGGCTGGGCGGCGATGAATTCGCGCTCCTGTACCTGGCCAGCGAGGCAGCCCCGCCGGCCGATGCCGGGCGCGCCATCCAGGACATCTTCGCCCAGCCTTTTTCGGTCGGCGAGGACGAAGTGCAGCTGACCGTCTCCGTGGGGACCGTGTCCGGCACGCTGCCGGCCGGCCGGCTGGCGGACTGGCTGCGCAACGCGAGCAGTGCGCTCGGCGAGGCCAAGCGGATGGGCCGTGGCCAGTGCGTGCCCTTCACCCCGGACATGATGGAGCGCTCCCTGGAGCGCGTGCGCCTGGCTTCCGAGCTGCGGCAGGCCCTGGAGCGCGGCCAGTTCGTGCTGCACTACCAGCCGGTCGTGGAACTCTCCTCCGGCCGCACCATCGGCGCCGAGGCCCTGGTCCGCTGGGAGAGCCCCACGCGCGGCATGGTGCCGCCCGGCGTGTTCATCCCCGTGGCGGAAGCCTCCGATTTGATCCTGGGCCTCGGCGAATGGGTGCTGCGCGAGGCCACGCACGCCATCGCCGGGCAGCTGCCGCAGTTGCCGGACGGCTTCGACATCCACGTCAACGTCTCGGCGCGGCAGCTCATCCAGTCCGATTTCCAGGACACCCTCAAGCAGATCCTGCAGGACAGCGGACTGCCGCCGGGGCACCTGACGCTGGAGCTCACCGAATCGGTCCTGCTGGAGGACGACGGCGTGACCCGCGCGCGGCTGGCGGCGATCCGCGCGCTGGGCGTGAAGATCGCCATCGACGACTTCGGCACCGGCTACTCCTCGCTGGCCTACCTGGGCCGGCTGCCGTTCGATTGCCTGAAGGTGGACCAGCGCTTCGTGCGCAACCTGCTGCACTCGCCGCAGGACGAAGCCATCGTGACCGCCGTGCTCAGCATGGCCCGGGGCTTCGCCGTCACGGTGGTGGCCGAAGGCGTGGAAACCGCGGAAGAGGCCGACCGCCTGCGGTCCATGGGCTGCGCGAGTGCCCAGGGCTACCACTTCGGGCGACCGGCACCGCTGGAGCACCTGCGCCTCGCCACCCCCATCTGACCGGCACCGCGGCCTCATCCGCCGCAATTAATCAGCGGCATTTTCCCGAAAAAGGAAATGGGTAAATACCCTGGAATATGCGCCCAGGGCGCGAAATTCAGCGGAAGCGCGATTGCGGCACCACCTGCAATTCACCGTCGAGCGAACCCAGATACCCGGACAGGGCCTTGAGCTCGGCATTGGAGAACTGCTTGGCGATGCCCGCCATGATCGCGTTGGAGCGGCCCACGGTGGCCGCGGCGGGCCCGCCCGTCTTGTAGGCCTTGAGCGCGGCGAACAGGTAGTCGGGGTGCTGGCCCGCGATCTTCGGGTACGACGGATCGATGGGCTTGGAGAAGTTCTCCCCGTGGCAGGACACGCAGGCGCCCCTCTGAAGCAGCTGCGCCACCTGGGCGCCCGGCTCGCGCGAGGGCTTGGCGGGCGCGCCGCCCTGACGGGCCTGGCCGGCGTAGTAGGCGGCCACGTCGGCGATGTCCTGGTCGGAGAGCGAATCGGCGATGCCGCGCATGGTGGGATGCCTGCGGTCGCCCTTCTTGTAGGCCTGCAGCGCCGAAGCGATGTAGCCGGCGTTCTGGCCCGAGATCATCGGTACCTTGTACACCTCGGGGAAGCTCGCCTGGTAGCCCGGAATGCCGTGGCAGCCGATGCACATGGCGATCTTGCCCTCCCCGGCCTTGGCGTCTCCCTTGACGTCCTGGGCATGCGCCACCGCGGTCACGCAAGCGACAGCGACGGCGAATATCGTGGTCAACTTCTTGTTCATTTTGCGCGCACAATCCAATGGAGTTTGTCGGTGCTCGGGGGCCAAAATGATTATAGCCAGCGCCCCTTCCGGCCATTTATCAACGATTACCCTCACCGCCCGCACGCACGCCCATGAAATTCCAAGGCTCCGAAAGTTATGTCGCCACGCCGGATCTCAAGCTCGCGGTGAACGCGGCCATCACCCTGCAGCGCCCGCTGCTGGTCAAGGGCGAGCCGGGCACCGGCAAGACCCTGCTGGCCGAGGAGGTGGCGCGCACCCTGGGGCTGCCGCTGCTGCAGTGGCACATCAAGTCCACCACCAAGGCCCAGCAGGGCCTCTACGAATACGACGCCGTGAGCCGGCTGCGAGACAGCCAGCTGGGCGACGCCGAGAGCGGCGAGCGCGTGAAGGACATCCGCAACTACATCGTGCAGGGCGTGCTCTGGCAGGCCTTCACCGCCGACCAGCCCGTGGCGCTGCTGATCGACGAGATCGACAAGGCCGACATCGAATTCCCCAACGACCTGCTGCGCGAACTCGACCGCATGGAGTTCCACTGCTACGAGACGCGCGAGCTCATCCGGGCGAAGCACCGCCCGCTGGTCTTCATCACCTCCAACAACGAGAAGGAGCTGCCCGACGCCTTCCTGCGCCGCTGCTTCTTCCACTACATCCGCTTCCCCGACGCGGACACCATGCGCCAGATCGTCGCCGTGCACTTCCCCACGCTCAAGAGCGAACTGCTCACCGCGGCGATGAAGACCTTCTACGACGTGCGCAACCTGCCGGGCCTCAAGAAGAAGCCCTCCACCAGCGAGCTGATCGACTGGCTCAAGCTGCTGGTGGCGGAAGACATTCCCCTCTCGGCCCTGCAGAGCGCGGACGACAAGGTCTCCATCCCGCCGCTCGTGGGCGCCCTGCTCAAGAACGAACAGGACGTGAGCCTGTTCGAGAAGCTGGTGTTCATGAACCAGCGCAACCGCTGACCCGGGCGGACGCCATGGCCTTCGTCGAACCCGTCATCCTGCAGGACCGCGGCGTCCGCCTGGAGCCGCTCGCGCTCACCCACGAAGCGGGCCTCGCCGCCGCGGCGGCCGACGGCCAGCTGTGGACGCTGCGCGTCACCTCCGTGCCCGAGCCTGCCAACACCCGCGCCTACATCGAGACCGCGCTGGAAGGCCGTGCCCAGGGCCACCGCTTCGCCTTCGCGGTCATCGAAGCAGCCAGCGGCGAGGTGCTGGGCACCACCAGCTACCACGACATCCTGCCCGCCGTGAAGCGCGTGGAGATCGGCTGGACGTGGTACGCCCGGCGCGTGCAGCGCACCCACGTCAACACCACCGCCAAGCTGCTCATGATGGGCCATGCGTTCGACACGCTCGGCTGCCACGTCGTGGGCTGGCGCACCGACAACTTCAACTTCGCGTCGCAGCGTGCCATCGAGCGGCTGGGCGCGAAAAAGGACGGCGTGCTCCGCGGCCACGCGCTGCGGCGCGACGGCACCATCCGCGACACGGTGATGTACAGCCTGCGCGCCGGCGAGTGGCCGGAGACGAAGGCCCACCTGCTCCATCTGCTGGAGCGGCACGGCGCGGCCGCGGCCTGACCCGCGAAGGAAGCGCCCCATGCTGATCGACTTCTTCTACGCGCTGCGCGCCGGCCAGCTGCCGGTATCTGTCAAGGAATACCTCGCCCTGCTGGAGGCGCTGCAGGCGGGCGTCGTCGGCCCGAAGTCCGAAGACGGCTGGAGCATCGACGACTTCTACCACCTCGCGCGCACCATCCTGGTCAAGGACGAGAAGCACTTCGACAAGTTCGACCGCGCGTTCGGCGCCTACTTCAAGGGCGTCGAGATGGTGGCCGACTTCCGCAAGGAGGTGCCCGCCGACTGGCTGCGCCAGATCCTGGAGCGCGAACTCACGCCCGAGCAGAAGGCCGCCATCGGGAAGATGGGCTGGGACGAACTCATGGAAACGCTCAAGAAACGCCTGGAAGAGCAGAAGGAGCGCCACGAGGGCGGCAGCAAGTGGATCGGCACCGGCGGCACCAGCCCCTACGGCCACGGCGGCTACAACCCCCAGGGCGTGCGCATCGGCGGCGCCGGAAAGAACAAGAGCGCCGTGAAGGTGTGGGAGCAGCGCGCCTACCGCGACTACGACGACACCCAGGAACTGGGCACCCGCAACATCAAGGTCGCCCTGCGGCGGCTGCGGCGCTTCGCGCGCGAGGGCAACGACCTGGAACTGGACCTGCCGGACACCATCCGCAGCACGGCCGCCAATGCCGGATACCTCGACATCAAGATGGTGCCCGAGCGCCACAACAACGTGAAGGTGCTGCTGCTCATGGACGTGGGCGGCACCATGGACGAGCACGTGCAGCGCGTGGAAGAACTGTTCTCGGCAGTCAAGAGCGAGTTCAAGCACCTGGAGTTCTACTACTTCCACAACTGCGTGTACGACTACATGTGGAAGAACAACCGGCGCCGCTTCGCGGAGAAGTTCCCGACCTGGGACATCATCCGCAAGTACAACCGCGACTACAAGCTGATCTTCGTGGGCGATGCGACCATGAGCCCCTACGAGATCGTGCAGCCCGGCGGCAGCGTCGAATACCACAACGAGGAGCCCGGCGCGGAGTGGCTGCAACGGCTCACCCACGCCTTCCCGAAACACGCCTGGATCAACCCCGAACCGCAGGGTGTATGGCAGTACCGGCAAAGTATCGGCCTCATCCTACAGTTGCTGGGGGGGCGGATGTACCCTTTGTCCCTCAAAGGGCTCGAGGAGACCATGCGGCTGCTGTCAAAATAAACTTCATGCCCAGCCTGACTACAGCGCCGGCCCGTTGGCCGGCGTTGCTGCTTCTGAGTCTCGTGGCGCTCCAGGGCTGCAGCCTGCTGCCCGGCGCCCGCGACAAGGCGGACAGCGACGACAACACCGCCACCATCGCCTCCGATACCGGGGAAGCCGCCAGCGGCGCAGATGCCTTCACGCTCGATGTGCGAGGCCCCGACGCCGTGCGCGAACTGCTCGAGCGGCACATGGAGCTGCAACGCTTCCGCAAGCTGCCCGACCTGCAGTCCAGCGAACTCTCGCGCCTGCTCGGCGCGGCCGACGCCAATGCCCGCGAACTGCTGGGCACCATGGGCTACTTCAGCCCCACGCTCACCATCGCGCTGAAAGAAACTCCCGGCGGCCCCGCACCCCGGTCCATCACCGTGGACGTGGAGCCCGGCCCGCGCACCCAGGTCGCCGCGGCCGACATCGCCTTCACAGGCCCCGAGGCCGAATCGCCGGGCTTCGCGCGCCGCAAGGAGCGCATCCAGCGCTCCTGGTCGCTGCAGCCCGGCCAGCCCTTCACGCAGGGCGCCTGGGACGGCGCCAAGGCCGACGGCCTGCGCCAGCTGCAGGTCCGCCGCTATCCCACGGCGCGCATCGACGCCAGCCGTGCGGAGATCGACGCCGACCGCAGCGAGGCCAGGCTGAGCGTGACCTACGCCCCGGGCCCGCCCTACCGCTTCGGCGCGCTGCGCGTGCAGGGCGCGCACCGCTACGACCCCGACGGCGCGCGCCGCATCGCGCGCCTGCCCACGGGCTCGGACTACTCCGAGAAGGAACTGCTGGACGCGCAGGCGCGCCTGGCCAGCAGCGGCTACTACGACGCGGTGTTCCTCGCCCTCGACACCGACGGCACCGATCCGCAGGCCGCGCCCGTCACCGCCCAGGTGCGCGAGGCGCCGCTGCAGAAGGTGGTGTTCGGCGTCGGCATCTCCACCGACACCGGTGCGCGCCTGAGCGTGGACCACATCCACAACCGCCTGCCCGGCATCGGCTGGCGCGCCGTGAGCAAGGTCACCATCGACCAGAAGACGCGCCTGCTGTCCACCGAATGGACGGCCCTGCCCGAAGAGAGCGGCTGGCGCTGGTTCGGCGGTGCGCAGGTGCAGCGCGAGGAAACCGGCAGCTACGACACCGACAGCGTGCGCCTGCGCGGCGGCCGCACGAAAAGCACCGGGCACATCGACCGCAGCTATTTCCTGCAGTACGACGACTCCAAGAGCCGCGGCCCGTCGGCGCCGCCCTCGAGCAACGCCATCAGCGCCAACTACGGCTGGACGGGCCGCTATTTCAACAACGACACCTCGCCCACCCGCGGCTACGGCCTCGCGGCCGAACTGGGCGTGGGCACCACGCTGCGGCCCGAGCGCGATCCGTTCGTGCGCACGCGCGTGCGCTGGCAGTCCTTCGTGCCCCTGGGCCGCGTGGACATGGGCGAGGGCATCGTGCGCTCCAGCCGCCTCTCGCTGCGCGCCGAGGGCGGCGCGGTGATCGCCCGCCAGGGCGCGGACATCCCGGTCACCCAGCTGTTCCTCACGGGTGGCGACACCACCGTGCGCGGCTACGGCTACCGCAAGATCGGCGCGCGCACCGAGAACGACACCCTCTACGGCGGCCGCTACCTCGCCGTGGGCAGCGTGGAATGGCAGCGCCCCATCACCCTGCGCGGCAACCGCACCGACTTCGAGAGCGCCGTGTTCGTGGATGCCGGCGCCGTGGCCGACCGCTGGGGCGACTTCGATCCGCGCGTCGGCGTGGGCGCCGGGCTGCGCTGGCGCAGCCCCGTGGGCCCGCTGCAGGCCGACATCGCCTACGGCGTGCAGGCCAAGGCCCTGCGGCTGCACCTGCGCCTGGGCTTCAGCTTCTGACCGGCTCCGGCCGCTTCTATCCGCGATCCGATGGCCACCCACCAGACCCCGAACCCCTACGCCGCCGCCGCGGCCCCGCCACCCCGCCCGCGCCGGCGGCGCGCCCTGCGCATCACGCTCTGGTCCTTCGCCAGCCTCGTCGCGCTGCTGCTCGTGCTGCTCGCCGCGGCCTGGTGGTGGACGGGCACCGGCAACTCCCTGGCCACCGCGCTCGCCCAGGCCGCCCGCTACCTGCCCGCCGGCCAGACCCTGGAAACGCGCGACGTCTCCGGCTCCGTGCGCGCGGGCGGGCAGATCGGCTGGCTGCGCTGGAGCAGCCCCACCCTCGTGGTGGAAGTGCAGGACGCGCGCATCGGCTGGAGCCTGCCGCCGCTGCTGCAGCGCGAACTCGCCCTGGGCGAAGTACATGCGGCGCGCATCGTCGCCACGCCGCGCACGCCCGCGGAGCCCGAGCCCGACAAGCCGGTGCAGCCCCTGGAGCAGCTGGTGCTGCCGCTGCGCATCGACATTCCCCTGCGCGTGGACGAAATCACCTGGGCCGCCGCCACCCCCGTCACCGTGCGCAACCTCGCGGGCCGCTACCGCTTCGACGGCGACCAGCACAGCGCCACGCTCGACAACCTGGAGCTGGCCCAGGGCCGCTACAGCGGCAGTGCCACGCTGCAGGCGCAGGCCCCGATGGCCCTGCAACTCACGGCCGACGGCGTGGTCCGCACGCCGGCCCCCGGCGGCGGCGCAGACATCGAAGCCACCGCCCGCGCCGAAGTGCGCGGCACCCTCGCCACCGCCGCTGCGCGCCTGGACGTCTCCGGGCGCCTGCAGGCCGTCGCCGCGCAGGCCGCAGCGCCCCAGCGCCCCGCCGCGTCCGCGCCGCGCCGCGCCGGCTCCGCGCCACGACCGCCTGCCGCCGCGGCATCGACCCCGGCGTCCGCATCCCTCCCTGCCGGCACAGCGCTTTCCAGCGCGGAGCCCATGCAGGCCCAGGTCCAGGCCCGCATCGCCCCCTGGGCCCCGCAGCCCCTGCTGCAGGCGCAGGCCCAGCTCCAGGCCCTGGACACGGCAGCGCTCTGGCCCCAGGCCCCCGCCACGCGGCTGAGCGGCCGCATCGAAGCCGCCCCCGCGCCGGCCACTGCGGCAGGCACCGGGGCTCCGCCGGCCGCGCCGCAGGCAGCACCTGCCCAGGCACCGGCATCGGCCGCATCCCCATCCGCACCCGCCCCGTCCGCCGGCACGCCGCCCGCCACCGGGTGGGGCCTGTCCGCCCAGCTGGAAAACGCCCTGCCCGGCCCCTGGGACAAAGGCCGGCTGCCGGTCGAATCCATCGACGCGCGCGCCGACTTCGATGGCACGCGCTGGACCGTGCCCCAGGCCACCGCCCGCGTGGGCAGCGGCACGATCGCACTGGAGGGCGCCTTCACGCCCGCCACGCACGCCCTGCAGGGCGACCTGGAACTGCGCGGCGTGCGCCCCGACGCCGTGCTCAGCACCCTGGACGCCGCGCCGCTCTCCGGCCGGGCGCGCGCGCGCAGCGATGGCGCCCCCGCCACCGACACCGATGCCGCGCCCGCCCCGCTGGTGCGCTTCTCGGCCGACATCCGCTCCGCGGGAACCAGCCGCGCACCGCGCAAGGGCGGCACGGCCACCGCGCAGGCCGCCCCGCCGCTGCGCATCGACAGGCTCGCCACCGAAGGCACCTGGCAGGGCACCCTGCTCACCCTCGCGCAGCTGCAACTGGACGCGCTGCAGGTACAGGCCAGCGCGCGCCAGCTGCGCATCGACACCGCGGCCCGCTCCGCCCAGGGCCAGATGCAGGCCACGCTGCCCGGCGCCACCGCGCAGGTGGACGGCCGCATCGCCCCGCGCGCCGGCGCGGGCACGCTCGACCTGCGCGTGGCAGACGCGCAGCGCGTGCAGCGCTGGATCGAATCCGTTCCCGGCCTGGGCAGCGCCCTCGGCGGCGCGGCGCTGCAGGGCGAGGCGCGCCTCGATGCCCGCTGGAATGGCGGATGGGAGTCCCTGCTGGGCCAGTTGCAGGCTGCAGGACTCGTGACCCGGCCCCGGGCCGGCGCCGCCACCGCCACCGGCCCCTTCGAACTGCAGGCCCGCCTCGCCGCCCCGCGCTGGGAAGTCGCCCTGCCGCCGCAGCCCGGCACCGGCTCGGGCCCCGCCACCATCCGACTCACGGCCGTGCGGGCCGACGTGGCCGGCTCCGTGCCGAAAGCCACCCTCTCGCTGGACGGAGAGGCGCGGCTCGACGAGCGCCGGCTGGACCTGCGCCTGCGCGGCTCCGGCGGCGCTGCCGGCCCGGACCAGTGGCGCGCGCAGATCGATGAACTGCGCCTGCAGGCCCGCGACGGACAGCGCCCGGGCCCCTGGACGGTGCAGTTCGCGCAGCCGCTCACCGTATCGGCACGCACCGCGCCCACGCTGCAGGTGGAGACCTCCGGCGGGCAGGCGCGCGTGTCCGCGCCCGCCCCGGGCGATGTCACCCTGCGCTGGGAGCCCGTGCGCTTCGCGCGCACCGCATCGGGCAGCCTGCAACTGCGCACGCGCGGCCAGCTCCAGGGCCTGCCCATGGCCTGGGCCGAAGCGCTGGCGCAGGGCAGCGACGCCCTGGACCGCCTGGGCGTGCAGGGCAACCTGGTCTTCGATGGCGACTGGGACGTGGACGCGGGCGACACCCTGCGCGCGTCCGCCAGCCTGCGCCGCACCTCCGGCGACCTGCGCCTGCTGACCGGCAACGCGCCCGCGGCCACCGTCGTGCGCAGCAGCGGCCCGAGCGCAGGCACCGGCACGGGATCGGCCGCCGGCATGGTCCGCGGAACGGCCGCTGCCGCGAACGCCTCCGCGACCGACACGCCCCGCGGCGCCGGCACGCCCGCGGGCGTGCGCGCCGCCGAACTGCGCCTGCAGGCGGAAGGCGACACGGTGCGCGCGCGCCTGCAATGGGACAGCGAGCGCGCCGGCCAGGTCCAGGCCGAGGCCTCCACGCGCCTGGCGCGCGTGGGCGAAGGATGGGAATGGCCCGCCGATGCCCCCCTCTCCGCCACCGCGCGCGCGCGGCTGCCCGACGTGGGCGTGTGGTCCACCCTCGCCCCGCCGGGCTGGCGCGTGCAGGGCACGCTCGACGCCGACGTGGCGCTGTCCGGCACCCGCACCGCGCCGCGCTGGAGCGGCACGCTCGCCGCCGACCAGCTGGCCGTGCGCTCGCTGCTCGACGGCGTGGACCTGCAGAACGGCCGCCTGCGCGCCGCGCTGCGCGGCGACCGGCTCGAGATCACCGAATTCCGCGTGAACGGCGGCCCCGGCAGCAGCGCACGCATCGCGGGCTTCAGCGGCAACCGCACCGCCGCACCGAAGGACGGCGGAACCCTCTCGGGCACCGGCACCGTGTCCTGGGCCGGCATGGGCCAGGAGGCCGCGGCGGGCGGCTCGGGCATCGCCATGGACTTCACCGCGGATGCGCGCGCCCTGCAGGTGCTGGTGCGCGCAGACCGCCAGGTGAGCGTCTCGGGCCAGGTGCGTGCGCAGCTGCGCCAGGGCCAGCTGTCGCTGCGCGGCAAGCTCACTGCCGACCGGGCCACCATCATCCTGCCGGAGGCCGGCGCACCCAGCCTGGGCAGCGACGTGGTCGTGCGCTCCGCCGCCACCGACCGCGCCCGCGCCGAGGCCGCCCAGCGCGAAGGCGCCCAGGCCGGCCGCGTGGAGGCTGCGCGCCCGCCCGACATCGCCCTCACCTTCGACCTCGGCGACGACTTCGCGCTGCAGGGCCACGGCGTCACCACGCGCCTGGCCGGCGAACTGGAGATCCGCGGTGCCACCACGGCCGGCGGCCCGCCGCGCATCACCGGCGAGGTCCGCACCGTCGAGGGCCGCTACCGTGCCTGGGGCCAGGCGCTCAACATCGAGACCGGCCTCGCGCGCTTCAACGGCCCCTACGACAACCCCGCGCTGGACGTGCTGGCCATCCGGCCCAACATCAGCGTGCGCGCGGGCGTGCAGGTTTCGGGCACCGCCAAGGCGCCGCGCGTGGCGCTCTACTCCGACCCCGACCTGCCCGACGCCGAAAAACTCTCCTGGGTGGTCCTGGGCCGCAGCACCGCCGCCGGCGGGGCCGAGGCCGCGCTGCTGCAGCAGGCCGCGCTGGCCCTGCTGGGCGGCGGGGGCGGCAACGCCGGTGCGGGCAATTTCGCGAGCCGCCTGGGGCTGGACGAGATCGGATTCCGAGGCCCCAACTCCGGCGCCAGCAGCGAAGACGCCTCCGGCGCCGCGCTCACCTTCGGCAAGCGGCTGTCCAAGGACCTGTACGTCACCTACGAGCGCAGCCTCTCGGGTGCCCTGGGCACGCTCTACATCTTCTACGACCTCACGCAGCGGCTCACGCTGCGCGGCCAGACGGGCGTACAGAGCGCGGTGGACCTGATCTACACGCTGCGGTACGACTGACGCGGCGCGCGGGCCGCGCGCTGCCGCCCGGCCCGTGCGGAACCGCTGGTCTTCAGGAGACGGAAGGGAAAGGGAGAGGCGACGTGGACGGGGCCCGCGCGCCCGGCTCCGCATCCGGCACCGGCCCGCCGTGCAGGCGGCGCACGAAGGGATAGAGCATGTGGCCCGCCGCCTTGAGCAGCTCGTACTGCGCGGGCGTGAGTTCACGCTCCTCGTAGTCGAAATGGCACAGAGTGCCCCAGAGCCCGCCCGCGTTGTCGCCGATCGGCACGCCGTGGTAGGCGACGACCACGCCGCGGAAAGGGCTGTGGACCAGCTTGTCCTCGTGCAGCGAGTTCGCGGTCAGCAACTCGCCATCCCGCAGCACGAACTGGCAGAAGCTGTCGGCCAGCTCCACGACCGCCAGGGCCTCCGGGCGCGCCTGGCCGAGCTTGTCGTACACGTGGACATTGAAAAGGCGGGGGCCATCGACCCGGAAGATGCCGGTGTAGCGGTGCGCGACATTGGCATTGAGCGCCTCCATGCCGGCGTCCAGCCCCCGCCCGCGCAGGATCGCCAGCAGTTGCGGGGACGTCAGGTCGAGGAGTGGAGGCATCTGGAAACCATTGTAGAGCCGGGCCCGGTGGAATGACGACGATCCCCCCGGGCGTTCGTGGGCGATCAGCCCCGGCCGCCGGGCGCCAGTTGAATGGTGCCCAGCCCCGCCGGTGCATCGCCCGGCCTGCGCGGCGCGAGCCAGTACACCCACGCGCCCTGCAGCCAGGCCAGCGCATAGAGCGCCGAGGCCGCGAACACGCCCCAGTGCCCCGACCGCCACCCGGCCCAGAACCAGAAAGGCTGCCCCAGCAGCCCGACCACGCACGCCCAGCGCCGCCAGCGCGCCGAGCGCGCCTGCGACAGCCACGCGGCGAAAGCACCGAAAAACGCCATGGCAATCTGTTCGAAAGGCATGTCCGGAGCATACTGTATATTCAAACAGCCTCCAAGGCGGGTTTCGCGCGCACCGTACCGCGTTCGTGTGGCCGCCCGGGGGCCCCTCCGGCCGGCCTTACAATCCGCCGTCCTCTCCTCATAGTTCAATGGATAGAACGAGTGCCTCCTAAGCGCTAGATGCAGGTTCGATTCCTGCTGAGGGGACCAGCCTCCGGCGCCGGCTCAGTCTCCGCCGCCCCCATCCCCGCACCCTCCTGCGTCGCCGCTTTCGCCGCTACCACAGCCGTCTGCGCCGCCACCGTCCGCACTGCCGCCGTCCGGCACATCGCCGGCCCCCGACCGCCAGGCCAGCAGCGGAACCACCGCCAGCCACAGCAGCCAGCCGTTGCCCTCCTCATAGGCGAGAAACGCGCAGCAGAGTGCGAAGAGCACGGCCGCTCCACCGGACAGCAGGGAAAAGCGCGAAAACCGCATGGCGGGCATTCTTGTGCCTGCGGCCCCAAAGACAAGGCCCGCTCGGGGCGGGCCTTGCAGGTGGTCGGGAGGAAGCAGCGTCAGTCGGTGGACTTCTTCAGCGATTCCTTCGCCTTTTCCTTGGAGTGGTGCGCGCGATTCTTGTGGTAATCGGCCTTCACGTTGTTGACGGCCTTGCCCACGGGGCCGCTGTGCTTGGCGTCGTTCTCGGCACGCTTCTGGTCGATCTTGTGTTCCGTGGCGTCGGCCGCTTCGGAAGCGGCCTTGCCCACCTGGGCATGGGCGGCATGGCCTGCCAGCAGGGCGGCGGCAGCGGCGAGGGCGGCGAGGGTCTTGTTCAGGGTCATGGTGCGTTCTCCTGGTGGTGTTGTGGCACGTAGTCCGCAGCATCGCGGACGCCTCAGCCCGGCCGTGTCAGCGGGCAGCCCGACCCGCTGGCGGCGCCTGCCGCGCCTGCGCTGCGCCACGGAACGGGTCCGCAGCACCCACGCCGGAGCGGGCGCCCGTCCCACAGCCGGGCATGGCGCCGCTGCCTACAGTAGTCACTGTCGGGCTGCCACCAGCGCTGCCCCCACCTCCCCCCTTTCTCTTCCCCCTCACGCGCAGGAGCCTCCATGAGCGACGACGAACACGGCCAGCCCAACCCCATCCTCAATGCCCTTTCCAACGCCGTCGCCGCCGTGCGCGCGGACGAAGACCAGTTGGCACTGGCCCGCGCGCACGAAGCGCTGGGCCCCAAGGCCATCGAAAAGCTCGACGTGGCGGAAGCCCGCCGCCAGCCCACGGTGGCGGACGCCGTGAACCACTTGCTGCGCGAGCAGGGACGCTCGACCGATCCCGAGCGGCTGGTGCCCGGCGTGCGGGCCACGGAAACCACCGTGGACGGCGCCACGGGACCGCTGCGCGCGACGGTCTATACGCCCGAGACCGCGCCGGGCCCGCTGCCGGTGGTGCTGTACTTCCACGGCGGTGGCTGGGTGATCGCCAGCAAGGAGGTCTATGACGGCGGCGCGCGCGGCCTGGCCCGCGAATCGCATGCCATCGTGGTGTCGGTGGATTACCGCCAGGCCCCGGAAAACCGCTTCCCCGCGGCCTGGGACGACGCCTTCGCCGCCTACCGCTGGGTCACCGAGAACGCCGGCGTCCTCGGCGGCGATCCCGACCGCATCGCGCTGGCCGGCGAGAGCGCCGGCGGCAACCTGGCCGTGGCCACCGCCATCGCGGTGCGCGACGCGGGCCTGCGCGCGCCGCGCCATGTGCTGAGCGTCTATCCCGTGGCGCAGACCAGCCTGAACACCGAGTCCTACCTGGAAAACGCCATCGCCAAGCCGCTGAACCGCGCGATGGTGAAATGGTTCGTGGACCATCTGGTGCGCTCCGAGGAAGACCTGGCCGACCCGCGCCTGTCCCTCGTCGATGCCCGCCTGGAGGGCCTGCCGCCGGTCACCATCATCAACGCCCGCATCGACCCGCTGCGCAGCGACGGCGCCAGGCTCGAGAAAGCGCTGCAGGACGCCGGCGTGCCGGTGGAGCGGCGCGACTACGAGGGCGTGGCCCACGAGTTCTTCGGCGCCGCCGCCGTGCTCGAAAAAGCCCGCCAGGCCCAGGCCTACGCGGGCGAGCGGCTGCGCGCGGCCCTGCGCGCCTGACGCGCTACACTGGCGCTCCAATGGGTGCCCTTCCCGGTGCCGCGCCCCGCAGCGCCGGTGAAGATGGCAGGTCGTCGCGCAGGTCGGGCCGCCGCGCGGAAACAACCACGACCTCCCGCACCCTTCCATGGACACCCATCCCCTCGCCCAGGCCGTTTCCGCCGCGGTCTTCGCCGTCGCGCTGCTCCACACCTTCGCCGCCAGCCAGTTCGAACGGCTCTCGCGGCGCTTCCCGCGCCATGCCGGGCTCTTCCACCTGCTCGGCGAGGTGGAGGTGGTCTTCGGCTTCTGGGCCATCGTGCTCATCGCGCTGCTGGCCCTGCTGCAGGGCGGCATCGAGGCCCTGGCCTATGCGGAATCCCGCAACTACACCGAGCCGCTGTTCGTCTTCGTGGTGATGGTGGTGGCGGCCTCCCGCCCCATCCTGGACGCGGTGACCCGCACGGTGGCAGCCCTCGCGCGCGGCCTGCCCGTGGCCCGGCCGGTGGCCATGGCCTGGCTGGGCCTGTCGGTGGTGCCGCTGCTGGGCTCCCTCATCACCGAGCCGGCGGCGATGACGCTGGCGGCCCTGCTGCTCGCGCCCGTGGCCTTCCACGCCGGCATTCCCGAACGCGCCAAATACCTCGCGCTGGGCGTGCTGCTGGTCAACGTCTCCATCGGCGGCACGCTCACCGCCTACGCGGCGCCGCCGGTGCTGATGGTGGCCTCGACCTGGCATTGGGACAGCGCCTTCATGTTCACGCACTTCGGCTGGAAGGCCGCGCTGGCCGTGGCGGCCAACGCCACGCTCGCGGCATGGACGCTGCGCCCGCACCTGCTGCGCCACGATGGCAGGGCGGCCGGCCCCGAGGACGCGCCGCACGCGCCACCCGCCGTCCCCGCGCTGGTATCCGCGGTGCACATCGCGCTGCTCGCAGGCGTCGTGCTGTTCGCGCACCATCCCGTCGCCTTCCTGGGCATGTTCCTGCTGTTCCTGGGCTTCACGCAGGCCTATGCGCGCTACCAGAACCCGCTGATCCTCAAGGAGGCGCTGCTCGTCGGCTTCTTCCTCGCGGGCCTGGTGGTGCTGGGCGGCCTGCAGCGCTGGTGGCTGCAGCCCATCGTCTCCAACCTGGAGCCGCTGGCGCTCTTCTTCGGTGCCCTGGGCCTCACGGCAGTGACCGACAACGCGGCGCTCACTTACCTGGGCTCGCTCATCACGGGCATCTCTGCGCAGAGCCAGTACATGCTGGTGGCTGGCGCGGTGGCCGGCGGAGGCCTCACGGTGATCGCGAATGCGCCCAATCCCGCCGGGGTGGCCCTGCTCAAGCCGGGGTTCGCGGACGGCACCGTCGGCGCCGGGGGACTGCTGCTGGGCGCGCTGGTGCCCACGGCGGTGGCCGCGGCGGCCTTCCTGGCGCTGTAGCGGGACGGGCAGCGCCCGGCGGACGTCACTCCAGGCCGTCGAAGGTCGCGTCGTCCGGCCCCACGTAGCGTGGCGATGTCCAGGTGGCGTCGCGCAGGGAACCGGCGACCTGCGTCTCCACGCCCATCAGCACGGCGAACAGGGCCATGCGCACCGCGATGCCGTTGTCGGTCTGGCGGAAGATGGCCAGGCGCGGATCGTGGTTCAGGTCGGTGCTCAGGTCGTTCGCGCCCGGCCGGCCGTCGCGCGGCAGCGGATGCATCAGGATGGTGTCCGGCCTGCACACCGCATCCACGAGGCCCTTGCGCACCTGGAATTCGGGCGTGTAGCCCTCCATGGCCTCGCCCTCGAAACGCTCCTTCTGCACCCGGGTGGCATAGACCACGTCGGCACCGCGCAGCCCGGCCTCCAGCGAATCCACGGTTTCCACCGCATGGCCGCGCTGCGCCGCCAGCTCGACGAGGTGGTGCGGCATTTCCAGCGACGGCGGCGCCACCAGCGTGAAGCGCAGCCCGCGGTACAGCGAGAGCAGGCGGATGAGCGAATGCACGGTGCGCCCGTACTTCAGGTCGCCCACGATCGCGATGTGGGCGCCGTCCAGCAACCGCCCCTGGCGCGAGAACTCGCGCTGGATGGTGTACACGTCCAGGACGGCCTGGCTCGGGTGCTCCCCGGGGCCGTCGCCCGCGTTGATGACGGGAATGTTGGTGGCGCGCGCGAACTCGGCCACCGACCCCTGTTCGGGATGGCGCACCACCAGCGCGTCCACGTAGCCGCTCATCACGCGGCTCGTGTCGTAGATGGATTCGCCCTTGGCCATGGACGAGAAGGTGAAGCCGGTGGTGTCGCACACGCTGCCGCCCAGCCGGCAGAACGCCGCGCCGAAGCTCACCCGGGTGCGCGTGCTGGCCTCGAAGAACAGGCTGCCGAGCACCGCGCCCTCGAGCACCCGCGACACCTTCTGCCGGCGCGCGATGGGCTGCATCACGTCGGCGACGTGGAACAGGTCTTCCAGGCTGCCCCGGTCGAACTGCGACACCGACAGCAGGTGGCGCTGCCCCTCCACGGCGATGCGGTCGGCGAGCGGCCGGTGGTCCGGCTGGCCCGGCAGCTCGGCCGCCAGCGCCTCGTGCCGGAGGATCTCGGTGACGAATTTCCCGACCATGTCCGGCATGGCGCGGGATTCCGACGAATCCTCCGGCAGCAGCCAGGTATCGAGCGCGCGGCGCCGCACGCCCAGGCGCTCGGCAAACGCATTGCGCGTCAGGTTGAGGCGGCGCATCGCGTCGCGCAGGAATTCCTGTTGTTGCTGGGGCATATATACGCAATGCGTTTCAATGGCTGAGCATTTGAAGCGCAATGCGTACACAAGTCAAGTCAGGATCGCCGGCGGCGGCGTCAGAGCTGGAACCCGACCGCCCTTACCACGCCTTCCGCAATGTCCCGCGGCCACGACGGCGCGCGGGCGTGCAGGCGCCGGGCCAGGGCGAACTGGTCCTCGCACCAGCCGGCCAGCCACCGCACCTCATCCGGCCCGTAGAAGGCCGTCATCGCCTCGTAGTTGAGGAACAGGCTGCGCGCATCGAGGTTGAGCGAGCCCGACAGCGCGAGATCGCCGTCGATCACCACCGCCTTGGCATGCACCATGCCCGGCGCGAGCCAGACCTCCGCGCCGGCCTGGGCCAGCTCGCGCAGGGCGCGGGCGCGGGCCCAGTCGGCCAGCCGGTGGTTGGAGCGCCCGGGCACCAGCAGGCGCACCTGCACGCCGCGCCGGCAGGCCAGGCACCAGGCATCGAGCAGCGCATCGTCCGGCACGAAATACGGCGTCACCGCCACGATGCGCTCCTGCGCGTGGTAGGCGCCGGCCACCAGCAGCGCATGCACCGTGTCGTCCGCATGGTCGGGGCCGCTGGGCACCCACTGCGCGGGCACGCCCTGCGGCGGACCGGGGGGCAGCGGCCGCGGCAGTACCGCGCGGGCCATGCGCCCGCTCGCCGCCTGCCAGTCCGCCGCGAACTGGGCGGCGGCCTGCAGCGCGATCGGTCCGTCGATCTCGTAGCTCAGGTCGATCCAGGCCGGCAGTTGCGGCCGGTCCAGGAAGTACTCGCAGGCCAGGTTGCGGCCACCGCTCCAGAGCCGCTCGCCATCGGCCACCACCATCTTGCGGTGGTTGCGCAAGTTGGTGTGGCCGCGCATCGGGTTGTGCAGCAGCGGCATGAAGCGGCGCACCTGCACCCCGCCCTGCTTCAGCGTGCGCGACAGCTCCGCCGGCATGCCCAGGCTGCCCACCGCGTCCAGCAGCAGCCGCACCGCCACACCCCGGCCCGCGGCCTCCTGCAGCGCCGCGGCCACGCGCCGGCCCACCTCGTCGTCGCCGAAGACGAAGGTGCAGACATCCAGGCTGTGTTGCGCCGAGGCCACCGTGGCCAGCAGCGCCTCCAGCGCCTGCGGGCCCTGCCCATGGAAGACGATGCGCGCATTGCGCACCGGCGGCGCCAGCTCCAGCCCCGCCAGCAGCTGCGTGGCCCAGGCGGGCCCGGGTGGAGGCAACGGTGCCGGCGCAGCTTCCGGTGGCGGGCCGGCGACCAGCGATGCCGGTCCGGCCGCCAGCATGGGGGCGGCGCGCCGCTGCGGACGCACGAACTTGCGCGATCCGAACATCAGGAACAGCGGTACCGCCGCATACGGGAAGGCCACGATCGCCAGCACCCAGCCCATGGCCGCTGAAGGATGGCGGCGCTGGCGGCCGATGCGCGTGGCCATCACGTAGATCAGCAGGCCCACGGCCACGAAAACCGCATGCCCCAGGCCCGAGAGCAGCGCGAAGCGCGTCAAGCGCCGCCCCCCGGGCTCCCCGTGCCACCCCCTGGCAGCGCCGGAACGCCGGCCGCCGCCGCGAAGCGCACCGCCACGCGCAGCCCGCCCAGGCGCGGCGATGCATCCAGCGCCACCGCGGTGCCGTGCAGCCGTGCGATCGACTCCACGATCGCCAGGCCCAGCCCGCTGCCGCCCACGGGCGCGCTGCCGGCCGCCGCCGGCGCGCGGTAGAAGCGCCCCAGCACGCGCTCGCGGTCATCCTCGGCGATGCCGGGGCCGCTGTCTTCCACCACCAGCTCCACGCCGGCAGGCCCCGGGCCTGCGGCTACTTCGCGCACGTGCACGTCCACCACGCCGCCGGCGGGCGTGTACTTCACGGCGTTGTCAACGAGGTTGCGCAGCAGGATGCGCAGCGCATCCGCATACCCCAGCACCGCCACCGCGTCGCCGGTCGCCAGGCCCAGGTCGATGTCCTTGTTCTGCGCGGCGGGCGTGGCATCGGCCACGGCCTGCCGGGCGAGTCCGGCCAGGGGCACGGGCTCGGGCGGTGCGCCGGCAGCGGCGCTGGCCTCCTGCCGCGCCAGCGCCAGCAGTTGCTCCACGAGGCGCGTGGCACGGTCGATGCCGGCCGCGAGCCGCCCCGCCGCCACCGCGCGCGCCTCCTCGCTGCCCGCACGCTGCAGGCCCTGCAGCTGCAGCTTGAGCGCCGCCAGCGGCGAGCGCAGCTCGTGCGCCGCGTCCGCCACGAAATGCTGCTGCGCCTCGAAGGCGCGGCGCACGCGCTCGAACAGCAGGTTCAGCTCGTCCACCATCGGCCGCACCTCGTCCGGCAGCGCGCCCGCATGCACGGGCGACAGGTCGTCGGCCTGCCGCTTCGCCAGTTGCCGCCGCACCCGTTCCACCGGCGCGAGCGAGCCGCTCACCGCCCACCACACGGCCAGCGCCAGCAGCGGCGCCAGCAGCGCGATCGGCCCCGCCGTGCGCCAGGCCAGGTCGCGTGCCATCGCGCGGCGCGCGGCCATGTCCTGCGCCACCTGGATCACCTGCGAGCGCGTCTGCACGGAGAACACGCGGTAGATGGTGCCGTGCGCGCGCACGTTCGAGAAACCCAGCACCGCGCGCTGCGGCAGCGCCGCGCCCACGGACGACTCGAACACACGCAGCCCGTCGGACGACCAGATCTGCACCACGAACTCGGTGCTCTCCTCCTCCTGCTCCAGGGGTTCCGGCGTGCCCTCCGCCATGGCCGGCACGCCGGGGCGCAGCGCCATCGCCGTCTGCTGCATGTGGTAGTCGAAAATCTGGTCCGCCTCGGCCAGCGCCGAACGGTAGGCGAGCGCGAACTGCAGCAGCGCCGCGCAGACGATCGCCACGAACAGGAAGCACAGCAGCCGCGCCCGCAGCGAATGCGGGGCGCGCGCAGAGAGGGCATCCATCCAGCGGTCCCGGCGGCGCATGCGGCCGGCCGGCGCGGAGGCACCGGCCGGCGCCTCGCCATGCCTATCGCCCGGGCCACCGTCCGCCACCCCGCTCATACCTTCGGCACCATGTAGCCCACGCCCCGCACGTTCAGCACCAGGTCCGCACCGAGCTTCTTGCGCAGCCCGTGGATATAGACCTCGACCGCATTGCTGCTGATCTCGTCCTTCCAGCTGTAGAGTTTTTCCTCGAGCTGCGCGCGCGAGAGCACGCGCCCCGGGCGGGCGATGAGCGGCTCCAGCACCGCCCATTCGCGCCCGGACAGCACCACGGGCTCTCCGTTCACCGTCACCTCGCGCGTGGCCGGATCGATGGCCACGCCCTTGTGCTCGTAGACCGGCTCGGCCCGCCCTGCCGCACGCCGTGCCAGTGCCCGGATGCGCGCCAGCAGTTCGTCCAGTTCATAGGGCTTGAGCACGTAGTCGTCGGCACCGGCGTCCAGGCCCTGCACGCGCTGGGCCACCGCGTCGCGCGCCGTGGCCACCAGCACCGGCGTGCGGTCCTTGCGCGCGCGCAGATCGCGCAGCACCTCCAGGCCGTCGCGGCGCGGCAGGCCCAGGTCCAGCAGCACCACGTCGTAGGTCTGCGTGCGCAGCGCCGTATCGGCCATCTCGCCATCGCGCACCCAGTCCACCGCGTGCTGCTCCGCACGCAGCAGGTCGTACACGGCTTCGCCGATCATCGTGTCGTCTTCCACCAGCAGAAGGCGCATGGCAGGTGTCCTCGGAAGGTAGGTTCGTTCTCGCGCCGGCCGGGAGCAGGCCACGGCCCGGCGCCATCCGCCAAGGATAGCGGCAGGCCCTGCCGCGCCGCGTAGGAACCGGCCGGGCCGCAGGGACATGGGCCCGCCCAATGCGGGCCGAGGCCCCGGGCTCCGCCGGCAATGACCGGCGCCCGCCCGGGAAGGGTCAGCCCAGGGGCACCGGCACGAAGATCTTGTTGCCGTCCCGCTCGATCAGCAGCGCCACCGACTTGCCCGCCTTCGCCATCGCGGCGCGCACCTGCTCGATGCTCTGCGCCGGCGTGCCGTTGATCGACAGCAGCACGTCGCCCGGGGCCACCCCCGCCACGGCGGCCGGACCGCGCGCCTCCTCCACCAGCAGGCCGCCGCTCACACCGGCCTCGCGGCGCTCCTGCGGCTGCAGCGGCCGCAGCGACAGGCCCAGCTGGCCCTTGCCCACCGCCTTGTCGGCGCTCGCCACCTTGGCCGGCTTGTCGTTCGCGTCGCCCAGCGTCGCCGTCAGTTCTTCCTGCTTGCCGTGGCGCCACACGTCCATGCGCGCCGTGGTGCCGGGCGAGGATTGGCCCACGAAGGCCGGCAGATCGCCCGAGGCCACGATAGGCTGGCCGTTGATGCGCAGGATCACGTCGCCCGACTTCAGGCCGGCCTTGTCCGCGGGGCCGCCGGGCTCCACGCCCGCCACCAGCGCGCCTTCGGGCTTGTCGAGCTGGAACGAATCGGCGAACGCCTGGTTCACTTCCTGCACCGACACGCCCAGCCGCGCGTGGCTGGCCTTGCCCGTGGCCAGGATCTGCTCCTTCACCCGCTCCGCCACCTCGATCGGGATCGCGAACGACACGCCCTGGTAGCCGCCCGAGCGGCTGTAGATCTGCGAATTGATCCCCACCACCTCTCCGCGCGAATTGAACAGCGGCCCGCCGGAATTGCCGGGGTTCACCGCCACGTCGGTCTGGATGAAGGGCACGAAGCTGTCGTCCGGCAGCGCACGGCCCTTGGCGCTCACCACGCCCGCCGTCACGCTGTTCTCGAAGCCGAACGGCGAGCCGATGGCCAGCACCCACTCGCCCACGGAGAGCTTTTTCGTGTCGCCCAGGTGCACCACGGGCAGGTCCTTGGCGTCGATCTTCAGCACGGCGATGTCCGTCTTGGGATCGGAGCCCAGCACCTTGGCGCGGAACTCGCGCCGGTCGGTCAGCTTCACCGTCACCGTATTGGCGTCCTTCACCACGTGGGCATTCGTCAGGATGACGCCATCCGGGCTCACGATGAAGCCCGAGCCCTCGCCGCGCATCGGCACCTCGCGCTGCGGCATCCGCCCGCCGCCCGCACCGGGCATGCCCGGCATGCCGAAGCGGCGGAAGAATTCGAAGAACGGATCGTCCGGATCCATGCCCTGCCCGCCGCGGGGCTGCTGGTGCTGGGCGGACGGCGTCTCGTCGTCGCCGTCATCGTCCCCGCCGTTGTAAGACGTCTTGGTCGTGCCCGTCACGCTGATGTTCACCACCGCCGGACCGTTGAGCGCGGTGATCTGCGCGAAATCCGGGGCGGACACGCCGGAATACGCCGCCGGCGCCGCGGCCACCGGCCCCGTGGCCGCGGGAGGCACCGCCGCATGGCTGGAATGCAGGTTGGTGACGAGCCCCGCGCCCGTCGCCCCCATGGCCCCGGCGACCACCAAGGCGAGGGTCAGGCGGCGGGGGGTGGAGAGGATCGTGTTCATGGCAAACCTTTCAGGTGGGTTGTGGCATGAACGGGAGTGTGCGGAGCGAGGCTTAGAGCGGGCTTAGAGGAAGGTTAGGGGAGGCTTAGGGTGGTGTGTGGAGTCCAGGGGCAAGCCCGCAGCCCCCTCGACGCGTGCCGATCATCGATGACTGCTTGGTGCCTGGGAAGGGTTTGCGGCCCTCAACAGGCTCTGCGTTTGCATCGCAAGCGTATAAACCGACTTTAGGTCCCCGCCAAAGAATACAATTTTTTCCTTCTCCAAATATATAAAACTGTACTGCGCACCGCTTTTTTTCGCTATGTACTGAATGAAATAACCATAATCAGTCTTCAGCACCGAGCGATTAAAAATAGCTTCTTGATAATTTTTTTCGATTGTTTTTTCAAATTCATCACCCTCATTAAAGCCAATTACATACTCATTTTCAAAATCATCCGTGCAGACGAATCTATTCTTGACATCGGTTATTTCACAGCCAGCAGGCAACTTGACTTCCCGCCCAAGGATCGATATTTCTTCCTGATGAATGGCCAAGTCCTCAGCCCACGACCAACAGGAGAACACGACAAGACCAACAAGCAATAAAATTCTCATGGTTTAGAGCGTGTTATGAACTTTGCTCCCTGAGCGCGGAGCCGAGGGTAGAGTTTGCAGATGCCCCGCAAGCCCTACCCGACGGACGTGAGCGATGAAGAATGGAGCTTCGCTGCGCCGTACCTGACCCTGATGGACCCGCATGCGCCTCAGCGTGGACACGACCTGCGCGAAGTCTTCAACGCCCTGCGCTGGCTGGTGCGCGCGGGAGCACCTTGGCGGATGCTGCCCAACGATCTGCCACCCTGGGAGGCGGTCTACCAGCAGAGCCGCCGGTGGCTGGATGCGGGTTGCTTCGAGGCGATGGTCTCGGATTTGCGCTCCATCATCCGCGTGGCACAGGGGCGCCAGGGCCAGCCCAGCGCCATGGTGATGGACGGGCGCACACTGCAATCGAGCTGCGAGAGCGGGCCGCGCGCGGGCTACGACGGCTACAAACGCAAGCGCGGCAGCAAAGTGCATATGGCCGTGGACACGCTGGGTCATCTGCTGGCGGTGCATGTCACGCCGGCAGACGAACAGGAGCGTGCGCAGGTGCAGCGCCTGTGCGAAGACGTACAGCAGGCTACGGGCCACACGGTACAACTGGCTTGGGCCGACCAGGGCTACACGGGTGAAGCGGCATCCAAGGCGGCGCAGGACAGCGGAATTGACCTGCAGATCGTGAAGCTGCCCGAGGCGAAGAAGGGCTTTGTGCTGCTGCCGCGCCGCTGGGTGGTGGAGAGAAGCTTCGGCTGGCTGGCAAGGTTTCGCAGGCTCTCCCGGGACTACGAGCGGCTACCCGAAGTGCTCGGCGGGATGCATTTCCTGGTGTTTGCGGTGCTCATGTTGCCCGCCGCCGCGCGGGTGCTGGCTGCGGCGGGAAGTTCATAACACGCTCTAGGTATTTTTCCTCCTGGAATCCCGTTCCCCAAGGTACCGGGAGTCCCCTTGTAAACTTCGACCGAACCCTGTCCTATCTCCTTTAACCCACGGATTCTCTCTTTCCTTGCTGAATCCAGCATGTCCTCCAACTCCTCACCGCTTTTATTGCAAGTCGGTCCGATCACCAGACAATCTAAGACATCCTGTTGTTTTTTATTGGCATTCTCCATTTTTTTCGAGCCGCTCGCAATTTTATCGCCACCTTTTTTAACCCCCAGAATTTTATTTACCGCCCCTCCTCGTCCATCTTGATTTGCCACTTCAGGAGTAGAAATTTCAGTGAGCCCGTAGGGGTCGATGTGTGTAGTTGGAGAATTCACATAAGAAAAATAATTCAATCCCCCTTCCAACCCAATCGGATCCTGCGTCACATACTGTCCCAGCATGGGAACCTCTCAAAACCCGGCCACTCCCTTGTTCACCGACAAGACCTGAGCCGTCCTCCTTGCCATGATCTCTCCTCGCAGCGCCTTGAAGTTCGATCTGTTTGCCGAGGCGTCGCGCCAGCATAAGAGAGATGAAGTGGGCGATCCGTTGCAGGTGATCGCGCGGCACATCGACTTCGCCGAGCTGGCGCGGCTGGTGGATGCACTCATCGAGCGCGGCGATGGCCGCAAGGGTGGTCGGCCGGCCTATCCCATCGAGGTGATGGTGCGCATCCTGGTCTTGAAGCGCCTGTACAACCTGTCGGACGAGCAGATGGAATACCAGTTGCTGGACCGGGCGAGCTATCAGCGCTTTTGTCTGCTGCAAGACGCGATGAACGTGCCGGACCGCAACACGATCTGGCGCTTCGGCGAGCGGCTGGGCGTTGACGGGGCGACGGCGTTGTTCCAGGGTGTGGATGCGCAACTGCACCGCCATGGCTACATCGCCCGTGGCGGACAGGCCATCGATGCCACGCTGGTGCCCGCGCCCCGCCAGCGCCTGGACAGGCAGGAGCGCGAGGCCCTGGCCGAAGGCAGAACGCCCGATTGGAGCGAGGCCGAGCGCCGGCAAAAGGATGTGGACGCCACGCACACGAAGAAGCACGGCAAGGGCTACTTCGGCTACAAGCTCAGCGTGAGCGTGGACCTCAAGCACGGCTTCATCCGCAGGATCGCCACGGGCACGGCCAGCGAGCATGACGGACACCACTTCGACGAGGTGCTGGACCTGCACAACACCGGGCGTGCAGTGCATACGGACAAGGCCTACGCGAGCCGGCAGCGCCAGCAGCTACTCAAGGTGCTGGGCTTGGTGGACGCGATGCAACGCAGGGCTCGGCCGGGCAAGCCACTGAGCGAGTGCCAGCAAAGGCGCAACCAGCGCATCGCAAAGAAGCGTGCCAAGGTGGAGCATGTGTTTGCCGGTCTCCGTCACCTGGGCGGCAAGTTCGTTCGCACGATCGGGCAGACCCGCGCCACGGTGGCGATGACGATGATGGCTGCCTGCTACAACCTCAAGCGCCTGGCGTCGTTCCTGCATCGGCAAGTGGATGCGTTCTTCAAGCCATCGGCTGCCAAGGCACGGGTGCGCCTGCAACCGTCAAAAGCGTGAGCCTTGCGGGGGGCAAAGGCCCCTGTACATGGGCTGCGTCCCACCCACCGAGCAGGTGTCCGAGCGCATTCGGGGCGCTGGAATCTGACGACACGCCGGAAAAACTGGCTGGTGGCGGTTGTGAGAGGCTCCCGCATGGGGTCGTAGTACCGGAACCGGTTGTAGTGCAGCCCCGTCTCGGCATCGAATTGCTGGCCCTGAAAACGGATGTCCTGGCCGATACCGTACGGATCGTATGCCTCACGCAGGGCACCCCAGGCGTGGTACGTGGCAGCCCAGGTGACCAGACCCGCCCGCGGGCCGTTGGCGTCCACCAGCGCGATGGGCGTGCCCAGGTGATCACACAGGACATGGCGGATGCGCGTCGCGTGGGCCTGGGCGGCTGCCTGCCGTTGCTGGTGCACGGATCGGAGGCCCGCGGAGAGCAGTACGCCGGTTTCTTCGGGCAAGCCTGCCTGCAGGCGGGCCCGCAGTGCATCGCCGTGCGGCCCCAGGGCGTCGTTCAGAGTCTGCTCCAGCCATTCGCGCTGTGCACGCGGCAATCCCGCGAACAGGGCCGCCGCGTGGGATTCACCGCCATGGTCTTCCAGCGCGAACATGGCCTGCACGGGTGTGGGGATGGCCTGGTCCCGCTCCAGCCGCAGCAGCGGCACGAAGGCGTCCGGCTCGTACAGCGTGTGCAGCAACCCCTGCGGGCCTTCGGTATGCACGAGGCGGTCACCGTCCCAACCCGCATAGGTGGTCAGGCCTTCCTGGCCCGCCGGGCCGAGCACGGTCTTGCCCAGGCGGCGTCCGAACGCGTCGTACCGATAGCGGGCCATCCGTCGCCACGCCCCACCGGGGCTGTCGCGCTGCCAGACTTCGCGCAACTGGTGCAGCGCGTCGTAGCGCAGGCGCTGGATGCGCCCATCGGCCAAGAGCGTCTGGATGCGGTTGCCGAAGGCGTCGTAGCGATAGCGAATCAAGGCGCCCTGGCCGTCGCGGCCGGGTCCGTCGGTATCGGCATCCACCGTGCTCCATCCGATGCGGTTGCCCTTCCAGTGCGTGACCGGGCCCTGGGCCTCACCCGGCCTGCCACCCGGGCGAAGCAGGTCGAAATCCGGGTCTTGCAGGTGGTCGCGCACCTCGCGCGCCCACGCCTGCCGATCGGCGTGCGGTACCTCCACGCTGGCCTCCGCAGGCGCGGGCAGGCGATTGCCTGCGGGGTCGAGCGCCCAGTGCTGCCGGACTGCCGGCGCTCCCTGGCCGACGCGGTGCAGCCCGCTCAGGCGCTGCCATGCGTCGTACCCGTAGCGCGTGGCCTCGCCCGGGGTCTGCACGCCCACCAGTTGGCCCAGCGGGTCGTACCAGTAGCGACGCTGGGCAAGTGTGGCGAGCGGCCCCAGGGCTGGAGCGATTCGGCCCGCGGCGGACGAGGGGCCGGTACCGGAGTCGTTGCCGTCACCGGTCGTTGGCATGGGTGCCGCATGGCGCAGGCCGCGCCAGTCCTGGTGCAGCATCCGGCCCATCGGGTCGAGTTGCCGCGCATGCACGATGGCAGGCAGGTCTGCGTTGTCCTGGCCTTCGAGCAGGTGCAGCGTGCGCCCCACCTCGCGGTGCAGCGCGTCGCGCTCCCAGTCCACCAGCGGCTGGCCATCCAGCAGAAGGCCATGCACATGGCCGGATCCGTAGGCCAGCCACTGCAGCGTGCCCAGCCCTTGCATTTGCGTGGCCGTGCGCTGGCCAAGAGGTCCCAGGGTGTGGGTGATCGCGTGCTCGAACTCCACGGGCGGCTCGCCGGCACCCAGGTTGGCCTGGAGGTATGGCGCCTGCGGCTTACGGTACAGCGTCTGCGTCTCTCCGCACACACGCCCGAAAGCATCGAGCGCCATCGCCACGCGCGTTTCTGGCTGCAGCCGCTGCGCCTGGAGCGCTGCGGCCAGCGGTGCATGCACCGGGTCGCCCGGGCGATCCAATAGCCCGAGCAACACCTGCGTGTCCAGTGCCAGCCAGCGCTCGGCGAGGGGGATGGGTCGGCCTGTGGCAGCGCCTGGACGCGAGGAGTCAGAAGACAGGGCCGTCGGCACAGCCATGCGCTCGATCCCGTGGGGCAGTTCTGCTTCCCAGGTCCGCGCCTGCAGCAGGGCTCCGGCCGCGGTGTGCTCGAAGCGCTGGATCTGCAGCACGGCATGCGGTTCAGCCACTGGATTCACGGGTGCATCGCCTGCGGCATCGAGCCCAACGCCGACAACAGCACGGGCCAATGCGCCCGCTGCCGGCAGCCGCACGGCCACGCGCGCCACCAGACGGCCTCCCAGGTCGTAGTGCAACCGCGTGCGCACCACTGCGCCCAGTTCCGGCCGCGCCGCCGCTCCCGGGTGGTGGCCTTCGCCATGGCCGTCGCCCGTGTGCGTGAGCTGGCCTGCTGCGTCGTAGCCATACACTTGGCTGCGCCCGTCGAAGCCCACTTCCTGCACCAGCCGGTCGGCCGCGTCGTGCACGAAGCGGGTCACGTCGCCGTTCTCGTTGACGAGCTCCTGCAGCCGCCCGGCCACGTCGTAGCGCAGCTGCACGCCCCGGCCCGCCTGCACCTGCTCCACCACCCGGCCCCAGAGGTCGTGCCGGTAGGCGACCGTCGTGCTGGTGCCTGCGGGCTCGCCCGTGCCCTCCAGCACGTCGTGCGTGCCGTAGGTGGTCGCTTCCAGCGTGCCGGCGGCCGACCAGCGGTGGCGCACCGCCGTGTTGCCCGGCTGCTGCACGCCCACCAGCCGCAGGGCGCCATGTTCCAGCACGTGGTGCAACTGGGTGCGCTGGCCCAGCGCATCCGTGGTCTCCAGCACCTCGCCCCAGGGGCCGTGGCGCCAGGACTGGCTGCGGCCGGAGCAGTCCGTGTGCCGCGCGAGCTGGCCGCAGGCGTTGTAGGCGTAGAGGCTGCGCCCGCCCTGGGCGTCGATCATCGCCACGGGCTGGTCGCACCAGGCGAGTGCGTGCGGTGGGAAGGCTATGGTGCCGGTGCCGTCATCTTGTGGTTGCTCGTATTCGAAGCGGGTAGTGAGGGCCTGGGTATCGGTCGCTCCGTTCCCGCCCCCGGATGTTGCCATCGCCACCTCCACCAGCCGGCCCCAGGTGTCGTAGCGGAAGTCCGTGCGCAGCCCTGCCGCATCCTGGCTGGCCAGCAGCAACCCGTCCTGCGCGCTGCCCGCCGCGCCCCAGTGCTGTTGCGTGCTGCGCCCGTCCGGGCCTTGCACGCCCAGCAGCCGGCCTGCGCCGTCGTAGTGCCACCATGTCGTGCGGCCCAGCGCATCGGTGGCAGAGAGCCGCCGGCCGGCGCTGTCGTAGCTGTAGCTGTGTTCGGCCCCGTCCGGGGCCACGAGACGCACCAGGCGCTTGAGGCCGCCTTCGCCCTCGAAATGGTAGGCCGTCGTGCGGCCCAGGCTGTCGCGCACCACCGCGCTGCTGCACGCCGGGCCCGCTGGACCTTCGCCGACACTGGGAGGCACTTCGCTGTACTCGAAGAAGTACGACAGTCCCTCTTGGTTGTGCTGCTCGGCCACGCGGGCACCCGGGCGCGGGACCACCCCCTGGCGACGGCCCTGCGCGGTCTGGTCTTCATAGACGTACCGGTGCTTCGGACCCTGGCGCACCTGGTGCTCCGTCATGCGGTGCAGTGCGTCATAGCCGAAGCGGCGCAGCACGGTGCCGTCCGCGCCCAGTACCTCGGCCAGATTGCCTGCGCTGTCGTAGCGGTAGCCCACCAGGGGTTGAGGGCGCGAGGCCGTGCCCGGAACGATGCTCGGGTCGAGCGGGTTGAGAGTGCAGTCCACGCCCACGAGGCGCACACCGTCGTCGGGGCCCAGCAGCAGATGGCGTGCATGTCTCGCCTCATCCGGCTTGCCGGGCTTGCGGGCTGCAGTGGCATCCCGTGCGATGCGCTCATAGCGCAGCACGTAGCGGCGACCGATGCCATCGATGATGCCTACGATGCGACCCCGCTGCAGCCCCTCTTCGCCCCACTGGTAACGCTGGCTGCGGCCGAAGCGGTCGATCACCGCATGCAGGACATGGTCGCCCGCTACGCCCGCCGGCAGGAACACCCAGGCTGGCGCGCCCGCACCGCCTGCGCCGGATGCGGCGATCACGCAGCCCGGGTCCGCACGCAGCACCGTCGGCACGTGCGACCAGCGGGGTTGCTGTGCCCATGGCAGCAGTTCGGCCGGGGTGGAGGATGGGGCCGTGGAGCCAGCCATGCCCCCACCCCGCAACAGCCACAGGTCCTCGCTGCTGCTGTACAGCGCCTGCCCCGGCTGCAGCGCCTCATCGAACGTGATCGCCCGCCCGGATGCGTCGAAGAGCACCGCGCGCTCATCCTGAAGCCGCAACCGCAGTTCCAGCGGCAGCTTCCACCCATACCCCAGCAGCCCGCATGCCGCACCATGCTCCACGTTCACGTAACTGCTGTACACCCGCTGCCATGCCAGCGGCAGTGGCCCGGGCAACGCGAAGTCCAGTTCATCGGCTCCCGTCAGCACCTTCGCGCCCAGCGCCGGGTTCACCGGATTGCCTACCGCCATGCACCCGGGGCACACCGAGCACGCAACGCCCCCCGCCGAGCCGATCAGCACCGTCGCCGAGCCCTGGACGATCGGGCCGCCTTTTTTTGTCAGATCGCCCTGCCGGGCCGCGGGTTTGCCGCTCATGTCCTGCTTCCCTCGCCTGTCTTTCTCCCTGCCGCGCAACCCAGTAACTTGCTTGGCAGTTACGTTGAAACGGCCGGAATCATAGGCGGCAAAACATCGGCATCCGGCGCTCCCTTCATTCGCCGATTTGTTGGCATAGGCCGCGTTTTCTGCCTTTTCCCCTGTTGCGGAGAAGCGGAATGAACGCAACGTTATGGTCTTCATAAACGGTTGCAACAACCTCGCCCACCGGCCTGCCAGGCAGGCCAGCATGACCTGCGTCAGGGAAATCCCGCAGGAGCACAGGCTGCGGATGACAGGCACTCATCCGTTGCGCACAATGGCCGCAGAAGCTCCGCACCCGGCATGGCCGGGCAGAACGGAGCCCCGACAAGCCATTGAGAGGGAACTCCTGTTGAAAGACGACACGCAGGGGAGCGGCCATGCCTCCGCTCCTGCCGACGACGCCGCTGCGCCCCACGCTCCGCCGGGCGCGCCATCCACCACCCCCGCGTTCCACGCCCATTCCGTCGAAGGCCAGCCGGAAAGCCGCTGGCAGACGCTGCCCGAGCACCTGCACGCCGTGGGCCGCATGGCCGGTGACTTCGCCGCCGTGTTCAATGCGCAGGAGCTTGCCCAGGTCATGGGCTGGCTGCACGACCTGGGCAAGTACACCCTGCCCTTCCAGGCGCGGCTGCGCGGCAGCCCCCTGCGCGTGGACCATTCCACCTGGGGCGCACGCATCGCCCAGCAGCGCCTGGGCGTGATGGGGCAGCTGATGGCCTATGGCATCGCGGGCCACCACGCGGGCCTGGCCAACGGACAGGGCGAGGGGGAGCGCACGGCGCTGTCGGACCGGATCGCGTCCACCGACCTGCCCGCGCTGCACCCCGCCTGGGAAAAAGACATCCCCCTGCCCGCCCGGCTGGCGCTCCCCGCCGGCCTCAAGCTCTATGGACAGGACCGGCAGCAGGCCCTGGCGCGGCAACCCTTCCAGATGGCGTTCCTGGCGCGCATGCTGTTTTCCTGCCTGGTGGATGCGGACTTCATCGACACCGAGCGCTTCTATCTCCAGGCCCGGGGCGGACCGGACCACCGCTCCGCCGGCCCGGCCTGGCCGGCCCTGCCCGCATTGCGCGCCCAGCTCGACACCTACCTGCGCACGCTCACGGCGGAATGCGATCCGGCCCGCGAGGTCAACCGCCTGCGGGCGGACATCCTGCGCCAGGTCCGCGAGCGCGCCGAGTGCGCCCCGGGGCTGTTCTCGCTGACCGTGCCCACGGGCGGCGGCAAGACGCTGGCCTCGCTGGCTTTCGCACTGGACCACGCCATCCGCCACGGGCTGCAGCGCGTGATCTTCGTCATTCCCTTCACCAGCATCGTCGAGCAGAACGCCGCCGTGTTCCGCAAGGCCCTGGGCCCGCTGGGCGATGCCGCCGTGCTGGAGCACCACAGCGCCTTCACCGAGCGCCAGCCACCGCGCGACGACCCGGAGAAATACCAATCCGCCGAGAAACTGCGCCTGGCCATGGAGAACTGGGACGCGCCCATCGTCGTCACCACGGCCGTGCAGTTCTTCGAAAGCCTCTTCGCCGCGCGGCCCTCGCAGTGCCGCAAGCTGCACCACATCGCCGGCAGCGTGGTGGTGCTGGACGAGGCGCAGACCATGCCGCTCAAGCTGCTCAAGCCCTGCGTCGCCACCATCGACGAACTGGCGCGCAACTACCGCACCAGCGTCGTGCTCTGCACCGCGACGCAGCCCGTGCTGGAGGCGCCCGCGTTCGACGGCGGACTGACGGGCGTGCGCGAACTGGCGCCCGAGCCCACGCGGCTGTTCCAGCAACTGGAGCGGGTGCGGGTGCGCCACGTGGGCACGCTGGACGACGCGGCCCTGGCCGGCCACATGCGGGCGCGCGAACAGGTGCTGTGCATCGTCAACAACCGCCGCCATGCACGGGCCGTGTACGAGGCCATGGCCGACCTGCCCGGCGCACGGCACCTGACCACGCTGATGTGCGCGAAGCACCGCAGCGAGGTGCTGGACGAAGTGCGGCAGATGCTGAAGGCCGGGCAGCCCTGCCGCGTCGTCAGCACCAGCCTGATCGAGGCCGGCGTGGATGTCGATTTCCCCACGGTGCTGCGCGCCGAGGCCGGCCTGGATTCCATTGCACAGGCAGCGGGCCGTTGCAACCGCGAGGGCCTCAGGAACATCGATGCCAGCGAGGTGCTGGTGTTCGCCAACGCCAACGAGGAGTGGGCACCGCCCCCCGAATTGAAGCAGTACGCCCAGGCCGCCCGCGAGGTACTGCGCCAGTGCGCGGACGACCCGCTGTCGCCCGAAGCCATCGCCCGCTATTTCGCGCTGCTTTACTGGCAAAAGGGCAGCGACCAGCTCGACGTGCCCGACCTCATGGGCCTGCTCAAGACCCGCCGGCCTGACAGCCTGCCGATGGAAACCCTGGCGACGAAATTCCGCATGATCGACAGCGTGCAGATGCCGGTGATCGTGCCGTACGACGACGCGGCCCGGGAAGCGCTGGAGCAGCTGCGGTTTGCCGAAGGCAGCGTGGGGCTGGCGCGCAAGCTGCAGCCCTATGTGGTGCAGTTGCCGCGGCAGGGGTTCGATGCGCTGTACCAGGCGGGAGCGATCGCGCCGGTACGGCCGGATAGATGGGGAGAGCAGTTCATGCAACTGGTGCATCCGGACATCTACAGCCAGCGCTCCGGATTGCGCTGGGACGATCCCACCTTCATCCGCAGCGAACGCCTCCACTGGTGAGTCTGCCGTGGGGCAGAAGATGAACACAAGCCGATACAGGGAGGGGCCATGGCCTATGGAGTGAGATTACGCATCTGGGGTGAGCGCGCCTGTTTCACGCGCCCGGAAATGAAAGTGGAAAGGGTCTCGTACGACACGCTGACCCCTTCCGCCGCTCGTGGCATCCTCGAAGCAATCCACTGGAAGCCTGCCATCCGCTGGAGCATCGACCGCATCCACGTGCTCAACCCGATCCGCTTCGAGTCCATCCGACGCAACGAAGTGGGCGGCAAGATCTCGCCGGCCAGCGTGACCAAGGCCATGAAGGCCGGTACGCCCGACGGCTTGGCGACCTATGTCGATGAAGACCGGCAGCAGCGGGCCGCGACCATCCTGCGCGACGTGGCCTACGTGATCGAGGCGCACTTCGACCTGACAGCCAAGGCCGGCCCCGACGATTCGGTGGGCAAGCACCTGGACATCTTCAACCGCCGTGCGCGCAAGGGGCAATGCTTCCAGCAGCCCTGCATGGGCGTGCGGGAGTTTCCGGCCAGCTTCGAACTGCTGGAGGATGGCGCTCCGATCCCGCCCGTGCATGAAAGCCTGATCGCGCCGCGCGACCTGGGCTGGACGCTGCACGACATCGACTTCGACCGCGGCATGGCGCCGCGCTTCTTCCGGGCGCAGATGGTGGGCGGCGTGATCGAGGTGCCGCCCTGGCAGAGCGAAGGGGTGAAGTCATGATCCTGCAGGCACTGGCCACCTACTACCAGCGCCTGCTGGCGCGTGGCGAAAAAGGGCTCTCCCCTTTTGGCTACAGCCCCGAGAAGATCAGCTACGAAATCCTGCTGGCGCCGGATGGCCGCGTGGTGCAGGTGAACGACATCCGCGACCCGTCGGGCAAGAAGCCCGTGCCGCGCGTGATGAACGTGCCACAGCCGGAAAAGCGCACGGTGGGCATCAAGTCCAACTTCCTCTGGGACAAGACCAGCTATGTGCTGGGCGTCAGCGCCACCAGCAAGCGTGCGGACAAGGAACATGAAGCCTTCAAGGCGCTGCACCAGCAAAGCTTGGCGGGCACGGACGACGCAGGACTCAAAGCGCTCAGCGCCTTTCTTTCCGGTTGGAACCCTGATCACTTTCGGACCGAGCCATTCAAGGAAGAGATGCTGGACGCGAATGTCGTCTTCCGGCTGGATGGCGAAGCGGCCCACCTGCATGAACGCCCCGCAGCGCAGGCCGCACGCGCACGGCTGCTGTCGGTTGACGACGACAGTGCATCCACGCTGGCGCATTGCCTCGTGACCGGCGAACGCATGCCCGTGGCGCGGTTGCATCCGGCGATCAAGGGAGTGAACGGTGCGCAAAGCTCGGGCGCTTCGCTCGTGTCGTTCAACCTCGAGTCCTTCACGTCCTATGGAAAAAGCCAGGGAGAGAACGCCCCTATCTCCGAACAGGCGGCGTTCGCATACACCACGGTGCTCAACCACCTCCTGCGCCGCGGTGAGCACAACCGCCAACGGCTCCAGGTGGGTGACGCCACAGTGGTGTTCTGGGCCGAGGCCGCCAGCGAGGACGCGGCGCAGGCCGCCGAACTCCTTCTGGCCAGCACCTGGGAATTGGACGAATCACCCACGGACGCCCAGGATTCCGGGGCGCTGCGCATCGCACTCGAAAAACTAGTCCAGGGCCGGCCACTGACGGAGATCGATCCGCGCCTCAGCGAAACCACGCGCATCTACGTGCTGGGCCTCGCACCCAATGCGTCGCGCCTCTCCATCCGATTCTGGACGGTGAACACGCTGGGGGCGCTGGCGCAGAACGTGGCATGGCATGCACGCGACCTGAGCATCAAGCCTGCACGATGGAAAGTCATGCCATCGCTGTGGCGCCTGGTGCTGGCTACGGCCCCTTCGCGGGAAGGCCGCGCCAAAGCCGAAGACGTGCCACCGCAACTGGCCGGCGAACTGATGCGCTCCATCCTGCAGGGCCACCGCTATCCCGGCAGCCTGCTGGCCAATACGCTGATGCGCATGCGCACCGATGGCGATCTTTCGGACGTGCGTGTGGCGATCTGCAAGGCCGTCCTGGCGCGTACCCGGCGTCTTGCCGCAAGCAACGCAACGAACAACGACACAGAGGAGGTTCCCGTGAGTCTCGATACCGCATCCCTCAATCCCGGCTACCGGCTCGGGCGCCTTTTCGCCGTGCTGGAGGCCGTGCAGCGCAGCGCGCTCGGCGGCCAGGTCAACGCCACCATCCGCGACCGCTACTACGGCGCTGCGTCGGCCACGCCCGCGTCCGTGTTCCCGGTGCTGCTGCGCAACACGCAGAACCACCTGGGCAAGCTGCGCAAGGAGAAGCCGGGCCTGGCCGTCAACCTGGAAAAGGACATCCGCGAGATCGTCGATGGATTGCCGGAGCATTTCCCCCGCAGCCTGCGCATCGAAGACCAGGGCCGCTTCGCCATCGGCTACTACCACCAGTCGCAAACCCGGTTCGTGAAGGGCGACGGCAGCGCCGCACAGGACAGCAACGACCACGATTCCAACGCAGACACCACCGAGGGAGCCCCCGCATGACCGCCATCGCCCACCGCTACGAGTTCGTCTACCTGTTCGACATCACCAATGGCAATCCCAACGGTGACCCGGACGCGGGCAACCTGCCGCGACTGGACCCGGAAACCAACCGCGGGCTGGTGACGGATGTGTGCCTCAAGCGCAAGATCCGCAACTTCGTGACCCTGGACAAGGAAGACACGCCCGGCCACGCCATCTACATGCAGGAGAAGGCCGTGCTGAACCAGCAGCACCAAAAGGCCTGGGAAGCGCTCGGCATTCCGCCCGACGCCAAGGAGCAGTTCAAGAAACTGCCCAAGGAAGAAGCCAAGGCGCGCGAGATCACGGCCTGGATGTGCGCCAACTTCTTCGACGTCCGCACCTTCGGCGCAGTCATGACCACGGGCGTGAACGCCGGCCAGGTGCGCGGCCCCGTGCAGATGGCCTTCGCCACCTCCATCGACCCGGTGGTGCCGCTGGAAATCTCCATCACCCGCATGGCCGTCACCACCGAGAAAGAGGCCGAAGCGCAAAGCGGAGACAACCGCACCATGGGCCGCAAGCACATCATTCCCTACGGCCTCTATCGCGCGCACGGCTTCGTCTCCGCCAAACTGGCCGAGCGCACGGGGTTTTCCGATGCCGACCTGGAGTTGTTCTGGCGCGCACTCATCAACATGTTCGAGCACGACCGCTCCGCCGCACGCGGCGAGATGGCGGCACGCAAGCTCATCGTCTTCGAGCACGAAAGCGCCATGGGCAACGCCCCGGCGCACGTGCTGTTCGATGCGGTGAAGGTCGCGCGCGCCCGGCCCGATGCCGACGCCGCCCCACGGCGCTTTGCCGATTACCGGGTGGAGGTGGACCACGCCGCAGTGCCCCAGGGCGTCACCGTCCGCGAGCTGATCTGAGGCCACGGAGCGGCGGCAGAGGCAGCAGCGATGGAATCGGACGAATTCATCCCGCTGTCCGCCCTGCAGCACTACCTGTACTGCCCGCGCCAGTGCGCGCTGATCCACGTCGAGCAGCTCTGGGCGGAAAGCCGCCACACCGCGGAAGGCCGGCTGCTGCACGAGCAGGCAGACAAGCCGCGCGGCGAACGCCGCCGCGGCGTGCGCACCGCCACCGCCCTGCCCCTGGTGCATGCCGGGCTGCACATCAGCGGCATTGCCGACGTAGTGGAGTTCCATGAAACGCCCCACGGCGAGCAGGCTTTCCCCGTGGAATACAAGCGCGGCCGGCCCAAAGCCCACCGGGCCGACGAGGTGCAGCTGTGCGCCCAGGCGCTGTGCCTGGAAGACATGCTGGACCAGGCCGTGCCGCACGGCGCGCTGTTCTACGGCGCCACCCGCCGCCGCACCGACGTGGCCTTCGACGCCGAACTGCGCCGCCTGACGCAAGACACCATCGCGGCCACGCGGGCCATGCTGGATGCCGGCATCACCCCGACGGCCGACTACAGCCCCCGGCGTTGCGACGCCTGCTCGCTCATCGACCTGTGCGGCCCCCGGCTGCTGCAGCGCCGCACCAGCGTCAATGCCTGGCTGGCGCGCCAGTTGAAGGTCGATCGCGACGAAGGCATCAACGACGACCACGAAGACGGCGGAGGGGCCCAAGCATGCGGCGGCAACTGAACACGCTCTACGTCACCACCGAAGGCGCATGGCTGCACAAGGACGGCGCCAACATCGTGATGGAGGTGGAGCAGCAGGTGCGCGCCCGCCTGCCCGTCCACATGCTGGAAAGCCTGGTGTGCTTCGGCCGCGTGCTGGTGTCGCCGCCCCTGCTGGGCTACTGTGCGGAGCAGGGCATCACCACCTGCTTTCTGACGCCGAACGGCAAGTTCCTGGCCCGTGTGGAAGGCCCCATCTCCGGCAACGTGCTGCTGCGTCGGCAGCAGTACCGCGCCAGCGACGACCCGGCCCGGTGCTCCGCCATCGTCTGCAACCTGCTGCAGGGCAAGCTGCACAACCAGCGCGCCGTGCTGGGGCGGGCACTGCGCGACCACGGCGGCAAGCTGGCGGGCGAACACGAGGCCGCGCTGCAGCACGCCCACACCCGCCTGGAGCGCATCGCGCGGCAGCTGTCGCCCGAGCAACCGGTGGACCTGCTGCGCGGCTACGAAGGCGAGGCGGCGCAGTCGTATTTCAGCGTGTTCGACCACCTGGTGCGCGTGCAGGAGCCGGCCATGCGCTTCACGGGCCGCAGCCGCAGGCCGCCGATGGATGCCGTCAACGCACTGCTGTCGTTCCTGTACACCCTGGTCACCCACGACTGCCGCTCCGCGCTGGAAAGCGTGGGGCTGGACCCCGCCGTCGGCTTCCTGCACCGCGACCGCCCGGGCCGGCCCAGCCTGGCGCTGGACCTGCTGGAGGAGTTCCGCCCGCTGATGGCCCACCGCCTGGCCCTGTCGCTCATCAACCTGCGGCAGATCGGCGAGCGCGACTTCCAGACCCTGGACAACGGCGCCGTGCTGCTGCGCGAGGAATCGCGCAAGACCGTGCTCACCGCCTACCAGGAGCGCAAGCGCGAAGAACTGCGCCATGTCTTCCTGGAAGAGAAGGCGGCCATCGGCCTGTTCCCTTTCATCCAGGCCCAGTTGCTGGCCCGGCACCTGCGCGGTGACCTAGACGCCTATCCGCCCTTCCTGTGGAAATGACAGCCATGCGCTCCGCAGCCCGCCACCACGCACCATCAGGACACCTCGCACCATGATGGTCCTCGTCAGCTACGATGTCCGCTCCCAGGACAAGGCCGGCGCCCGCCGGCTGCGCCACATCGCCAAGGCCTGCCTGGATTTTGGCCAGCGCGTGCAGTTCTCGGTGTTCGAGATCGAAGTGGATGCCGCCCAGTGGACCGCCCTGAAGGCCCGGCTGCAGCAGACCATCGACCCCGCGCAGGACAGCCTGCGGTTCTACTACCTGGGCAATGACTGGCAGCGCAAGGTGGAGCACGTGGGCGCCAAGCCGGTACTGGATTTGAACGGGCCGCTGGTGCTGTAGCGCCTCTCGTTCCCCCTCCTCTTCATTCCTGCAACCATCCGGCGCGAACCGGAAGCGACTGCCTGCGCCCAGGGGAGGTTCGCAGCGTGGCAAGTGATTGATGTGCAAGGGGATTGTGGGACCGTGAGCGGCTTTGCCCGGCGAAAGCCCTGCTCTATGGGCAGGTTCGCGCGCGTTGGCGGAAAAGTGGAGGAATGGCGCGGGGTTATAAAGACGCCGTCGTCGCGCCCCGCGTGGGCGCGTGGGTTGAAACGAGCAGTGTTTGTCGCTTGCCAAATCGGCCCTTGAGTCGCGCCCCGCGTGGGCGCGTGGGTTGAAACCTCACCAGTTGCCCGAGCTGGCGGGCCATGCGGCGTCGCGCCCCGCGTGGGCGCGTGGGTTGAAACGATACGCTCTTGATCGCCAGCGAAATGCAGTAGCCGTCGCGCCCCGCGTGGGCGCGTGGGTTGAAACGCCCAGTGGCGCAGGCGTCCCCATCCTCGGCAAGGGTCGCGCCCCGCGTGGGCGCGTGGGTTGAAACGCCCAGTGGCGCAGGCGTCCCCATCCTCGGCAAGGGTCGCGCCCCGCGTGGGCGCGTGGGTTGAAACGCGCCGAACCTGCCGCAGTTCGAAAAGACGTGCGGTCGCGCCCCGCGTGGGCGCGTGGGTTGAAACCGTGGCGATGTCCATATGCCCGTCGCCGCCTCCCAGTCGCGCCCCGCGTGGGCGCGTGGGTTGAAACCTGCGCGCTGTGATGAACGACAGCGGCACCGAGGGTCGCGCCCCGCGTGGGCGCGTGGGTTGAAACCGTGGTGGTGCCGTGCGCAGAGCTGGCGCCGGCCGTGTCGCGCCCCGCGTGGGCGCGTGGGTTGAAACCACCAGCTTCCGGTACTGCGCCCGCGCGTCGGTAGGTCGCGCCCCGCGTGGGCGCGTGGGTTGAAACTTGCTGATTCCGTCCGCATCCAACCCGGCGAAGCTGTCGCGCCCCGCGTGGGCGCGTGGGTTGAAACTGGAGATCGTCCACGCGTCCCTTGATCTCGCGCAGTCGCGCCCCGCGTGGGCGCGTGGGTTGAAACATTCCGTCGTTGAGCTTGAGCACGCCGGCCAGCGGTCGCGCCCCGCGTGGGCGCGTGGGTTGAAACAATCCACTGAAAGCAACCCATGACCTTTGAAATCGTCGCGCCCCGCGTGGGCGCGTGGGTTGAAACCCAGACCCGCGCAGTGACCCATCCGTCTTCGCTGGTCGCGCCCCGCGTGGGCGCGTGGGTTGAAACGACGTGGCGCAGCCGCGCCCAGTGGAGGGAGCGCAGGTCGCGCCCCGCGTGGGCGCGTGGGTTGAAACGGCAGGAGGTGGCGGCGCTGCGCGCTGCCGGGGAGGGTCGCGCCCCGCGTGGGCGCGTGGGTTGAAACGCTTCGATCTTGGCCAGAAGCTGCTGCGCCTGCTGGGTCGCGCCCCGCGTGGGCGCGTGGGTTGAAACGCGCCTTCATTGACCTGGACAACCCCGACCTGCCCGTCGCGCCCCGCGTGGGCGCGTGGGTTGAAACCGTCACGGTGCCGCACCGCCCAGGCCCGTGCGGCCCGTCGCGCCCCGCGTGGGCGCGTGGGTTGAAACGATGCCGTGTACCTCATGGCGCTGAATCCGGAGGCCGTCGCGCCCCGCGTGGGCGCGTGGGTTGAAACCATTCCACGATGGGCCGAAACTGCCAGTACCCGGGTCGCGCCCCGCGTGGGCGCGTGGGTTGAAACTTGGTCTGCCGGCCGCCGTCCTCGCGCCCCACCAGGTCGCGCCCCGCGTGGGCGCGTGGGTTGAAACACCATTGGCGCGTCATGGGCCGGTGCTGCAAAAGGTCGCGCCCCGCGTGGGCGCGTGGGTTGAAACTGGTCATCACCATCACCGCCGCCCTGGGCCTGCGTCGCGCCCCGCGTGGGCGCGTGGGTTGAAACTCCTTATACGAGGCGGTTAATCTTCGGAATGCGAGTCGCGCCCCGCGTGGGCGCGTGGGTTGAAACATCCACGACCACCAGCCCAGCGCCCCAGGCGTGTGTCGCGCCCCGCGTGGGCGCGTGGGTTGAAACACCTGATCGCGAGTGGGCGCTGCGAAGAAATACCGGTCGCGCCCCGCGTGGGCGCGTGGGTTGAAACCAGATCCGTGCGGTGATCCATCCGTCCTCACTGGTCGCGCTCCGCGTGGGCGCGTGGGTTGAAACTTCCTGGAGCGCTTCCTGCGCGAGGAAAAGCTGCGTCGCGCCCCGCGTGGGCGCGTGGGTTGAAACGTTCTCCTCGGCCCCGCGGGCCATGGTTTGCTCTGTCGCGCCCCGCGTGGGCGCGTGGGTTGAAACCTCCACAAGGGGGGAACGTGTAGAGACTCGACGGTCGCGCCCCGCGTGGGCGCGTGGGTTGAAACCCGTTGACGACGAGCGAGTACCGGACCTGGCGGTAGTCGCGCCCCGCGTGGGCGCGTGGGTTGAAACATTTTTGCACCTTGAATTGCCGGGGTACGCCGGCGTCGCGCCCCGCGTGGGCGCGTGGGTTGAAACCCGATGGGATCCGCCTGCAACCCAAGCGCCATGACCGTCGCGCCCCGCGTGGGCGCGTGGGCGCGTGGGTTGAAACCGTACCTAAAGGTACGGAGCCTGGCAACCCCCCGCGTCGCGCCCCGCGTGGGCGCGTGGGTTGAAACATCGCCAGGATGGCGGCCACCACTGCCGGCATGCTGGTCGCGCCCCGCGTGGGCGCGTGGGTTGAAACATGGTGTGGGGCTGGTCGCTGATGCAGTCCCAAGGGGTCGCGCCCCGCGTGGGCGCGTGGGTTGAAACAATTCCGAGGCCTATGCCTACGGGTCGAGCATGCCGTCGCGCCCCGCGTGGGCGCGTGGGTTGAAACGCCCCCGACATCGGCCCCGCGCACAAGGACGACTAGTCGCGCCCCGCGTGGGCGCGTGGGTTGAAACCCCAGCCACTGCCAGCAACCTGAAACGGCCGCCGCGTCGCGCCCCGCGTGGGCGCGTGGGTTGAAACCGTGACATCGGGCTGCGACGCAGCCGCGAAAGCCGGTCGCGCCCCGCGTGGGCGCGTGGGTTGAAACGCTTCGGCCGTCAAGCGCGTCACCTCGATCTGGAGTCGCGCCCCGCGTGGGCGCGTGGGTTGAAACCAGCTCGAAGGTTTGGAAGCGCCCGTAGCGAAGGGTCGCGCCCCGCGTGGGCGCGTGGGTTGAAACCGCCGTGCGGACGGGAAGCCCTGGGGCTTGGCTGGGTCGCGCCCCGCGTGGGCGCGTGGGTTGAAACTCGGCCATGATGGACGCGATCGCTCTCGGCGGTGTGTCGCGCCCCGCGTGGGCGCGTGGGTTGAAACAACTACTGGCGCACGGCCTCTACCGAGCTAGTAGGTCGCGCCCCGCGTGGGCGCGTGGGTTGAAACCTCGCTTGGCGCCGGTGGCTTGCTCGATGGCCTCGTCGCGCCCCGCGTGGGCGCGTGGGTTGAAACGACATCGAGGCCAAGGTCGGCGACAAGGCCAAGGCGTCGCGCCCCGCGTGGGCGCGTGGATTGAAACTCTTTCGGCGTCCTGCTCAGAGCTGCCTTCCACCGGTCGCGCCCCGCGTGGGCGCATGGGTTGAAACTTTCTTTTGGCTGCCTTGGCCGGCCTCGGGCAGAGTCGCGCCCCGCGTGGGCGCCTGGATTGAAACTCGACATCAGCGGCACAGGAGTTGGAAACCCATACTGGAATCCCACGCTCCCGCCTATCGCCTCAGTCCGACATCCACCCAGCCCTCCTCCGCTGACACTGCCCCCATGCCACTGCACCGCCGCACCCTCTACCGCGCTGCCGTCCTCGCCCTGGGCTTGGCAGCCACGCTCCGCACCGCCTGGGCCAGCGGCAGCGGCAGCCAGAACGACAATCCAGAGGGCAACGCCAACCCCCTCATCGCCGAGCGCTGGCAAACCCGCCCCGTCGTGGTGGTCGTCCCTCAGGAAAACGTCCCCCTCCTCGCCAAGGTGCGCGCCGCCCTGCAGGAACCGGCCCTGCGCGAAGGTTTCCGCGAGCGCGACATGGTGCTGTTCACCGTGGTGGCCGGCCAGGGGCGCCGCAATGGGCAGGCGCTGGGGGCCGCGCGCACTGCGGCGCTGCTGAAGGCGCTGGACCTGGACGCGATGGGGCCGGCCACGTTCATCCTCGTGGGCAAGGATGGCGGCGTGAAGATGAAGGAAGGCCCGGAGGTGGATCTGCAGGCCGTCTTCGCGGAGATCGACCGCATGCCGATGCGCCAGCGGCGCTGAACAGTGGCGGCGTGCAGGCCGAGGAATTCATCAGGGCAGGAATCAGATTTACACAAATGAGAATTGTTATCATATGTATCTTCTAATTTCTGCCATAGCGATTTTTCATGAAGTTCCTGCCGTCTTCGCTGGCCGCCGCGGCCATGCTCGCCTGCGCGCCCACCCTCCACGCCCAGGGCACTGACAAGGGGTCTTCCGACAAGCCGCTCGACACGTTGACCGTCCGCGACGAGCGGTCCAACGGCTTCGTTCCCAACACCGTGGAGGCAGGCACGTTCCGCGGGGCGTCCATCATGGATGTGCCGGCCACGGTGAACGTGATCACGCGCGAGGTGCTGGACCGGCAGGCGGCCGGCGGACTGTACGACGCGGTGCGCAACACCGCGGGCGTGACGCGCCAGCAGAACGGCGGCGACAGTTGGGACCAGTTGGTGATCCGCGGCATCACGGTGGAGAACCGCACCAACTACCGGCTGAACGGCTCGCTGCCGATCATGAATTTCTCGCAGGTGCCGATGGAGGACAAGGAGCGGGTGGAAGTGCTCAAGGGCACGTCGGCCATCTACTACGGCTTCACCGCGCCGTCGGGGGTGGTGAATTTCGTGACCAAGCGCGCGGGCGCCACGCCCGTGGCGACGCTCGGCACGGTGTTCGACAACTACGGCACGGTGCTGGGCACGGCGGACGTGGGCCGCCGGTTCGGCGATGCGCAGCAATACGGCCTGCGCATCAATGCCGCCGGGGGCACGCTGGGCAACTCCATGCGCGGCGCCGACGACGGCAGCCGGCGCTTCCTGTCGGCGGCGTTCGACTGGCGCGTGGACAGCCGCCTGTCGCTGCGGGCCGACTTCGAATACGACCGCAGGAAGCTCGTGGAGCAGGCGGGCATCGCGCTGCCCGCGGCCGTCAACGGCCGGATCACGCTGCCGCGCGTGCCGGATGCCCGTGCCCTCATCGCGCCCAACATGGCGGTGTTCGATGCCGAGACGACGAATGCCCAGGTGCGCGCGGACTATTCGCTGGGCGACGACTGGGCGCTGACGCTGGAAGCCGGCCGCTCCAGAACGGACCGTGACCGCCGCCTGTCGATCTTCACGCTGAACAACGCCGCCACCGGCGCCGGCACGATCCGCGGCAACATGCAGCGCCAGGTGGTGGAGTCCGACATGCTGCGGGCCGAGGCGTTCGGCACCTTCAGCGTCGCCGGCTACCGGAACGAACTCACGCTGGGCGCCGCGCGGACGAACAAGACGCAGGACCCGATCTACCAGCGCAACTACAGCGCCACGCAGAATCTCTACGACCCGGTCCCGATCACCAGCGTGACCTACGGCGCGGCACCTTCGTCGCCGACCACGGCCGGCTACGAAACGGAGGAAAAGGGCATCTATGCAGTGGACCGCATCGAGCTGTCGCCGCGCTGGCAGGTGATCGCCGGCGTGCGCTACACCGACTACGGCAGCAACCAGGGCGCGCTCAACTATGCGGCCACCAAGACCAGCCCGATGGCGGCGGTGATCCACAAGTTCAGTCCGGATCTCTCGGTGTACGGCTCGTATTCGCAGGGGCTGGAGGAAGGCGAGACGGCGCCCACCGGCTCGGCCAACGTGGGCACCCGCCTGCCCCCCGGCGTGAGCAAGCAGAAGGAACTGGGCCTGCGATGGAGCGTCGGCGGGACGCTGCTGTCCACCGCGGTGTTCGACATCGACCGCCCGGGCTACTACACCAATACCGGCAACCTCTTCACCGCGGACGGCCGGCAGAGGTACCAGGGCATCGAAGCCTCCGCGCAGGGCCGGCTGACGCGCCAGCTCGCGTGGCAGGTCTCGGCGCAGCTGATCGACGCGAAGTTCGAGGACATCGGCCCGGCCTACGACGGCAAGCTGCCGGAGAACACCGCCAGGAAGACGGCCAGCGCCTTCCTGTCCTACGACATCGCCGCGGTGCCCGGCCTGAACGTGAACGGGGGCGCGTACTTCACGGGCCGCCGCCCGGTCAACGACCTGAACCAGGCCTTCCTGGGCGGCTACACGATCTATTCCGCCGGCGTGGGCTACGCCACCTCGCTGCTCGGCAAGCGCACGCTGCTGCAGCTGAACGTGGAGAACGCGGGGGGCAAGCAGTACTGGGCCGCGGCCGGCACCCGCCTGGCCACCGGCGCGCCGCGCACGGTCAAGGCCACCGTCAAGGTGGACCTGTGAGCAGGCACCGCCTGGCGCCCCTCCGCTAGCCGCTAGCGCGCCGCCCGGGCCAGGCCCCGCTTCAGTTCCTGCAGCAGCATCACCACCTGCCGCGAGGCATGGTGGCAGCTCTTGAAGGCCTGCCGGGCCTGGCGCTCGTCGCCGGCTTCGGCGTGCAGCACCACGTCGGCGGCCTGCTGGTGGAAGTAGCGGTGGCGGCGGGCCATCATGTCGAAGGCCGGGAAATGCCCCAGGGCGATGCGGCCGGGGCCGCGCAGCCACTGGCCGAGTTCGGAGCGGGTGTCGTCGCGGATGGCCTCGGGGCGCAGGCGTTCGTCGCGCGCGCCGCGCAGCAGCACCTGCTCCAGCCAGGGCACCCAGCGCTCCTGGGCCGCGATGGCGGCGTCGATGTCGATCTCGGCCAGCAGCTTGGCGGCCTCGTCGCCCATCAGCACCAGTTCGCTGGCCTGGCTGTCGGGCAGCGAGGTCCAGTCATCGGGCACGGGACGGCCGTCGGCGCGGGGCGGGAACAGTCGGCTGAAGAATCCCATGGTGGCGCGTATTTTAATTGAAGTAATCGATTTGTTACAAACGATAGATTCAATCAATTTTCAGATTCCTGCCTCCTGGTTGCCCGCATGGCCACAGCGGTTTTGGGGGCCGCCGCACAATGGTCCGCATGACGACCACGACGCTTTCGACCCCTTCCTCCACGGCCCCGTCTTCCGCCGCTCCCGGGGGCGGCCATCGCCCCGCACTCTCGATGCTGGACCTGGTGGCGGTGCGCGAGGGCGGCAGCGTGGCCGATGCGCTGGCCCTGGCGCTGCGCACCGCGCAGCATGCGGAGTCGCTGGGTTTCCGGCGCTACTGGCTGGCGGAGCACCACAACATGCCGGGCATCGCCAGTTCCGCCACGGCCGTGCTGGTGGGCCACATCGCGGGCGGCACACGCTCGATCCGCGTGGGCTCGGGCGGCATCATGCTGCCCAACCATGCGCCGCTGGTGGTGGCCGAGGCCTTCGGCACGCTGGCCGAGCTGTACCCCGGCCGCATCGACCTGGGCCTGGGCCGCGCGCCCGGCACCGACGGGCCGACGATGCGCGCGCTGCGCCGCGACCGCGTCGAGACCGAAGAAGACTTCCCGCGCGACGTGGCCGAGCTGCAGCGCCTGCTGGCCCCCGCCCAGCCGGGCCAGCGCATCACGGCCGTGCCCGGGGCGGGCACCGAGGTGCCCATCTGGCTGCTGGGCTCCAGCCTGTTCTCAGCGCAGCTCGCGGCCGAGCGGGGGCTGCCGTACGCCTTCGCCTCGCATTTCGCGCCACGGCTGCTGCACCAGGCGCTGGACCTGTACCGCCGGCTGTTCCGCCCCTCCGCCACGCTGCAGAAGCCTTACGTGGCGATCGGCGTGCCGGTGATCGCGGCCGATACCGACGAAGAGGCCGATTACCTCGCCAGCAGCACCTACCAGCGGGTGCTGGGCATCCTGACCGGCCGGCGCGGCCTGCTGCAGCCGCCGGTGCGGGATTACGCGGCCCAGTTGTCGCCGCAGGAGCGCGCGGCGATCGGCGACTTCCTGGCGGCGGGCGTGGTCGGCGGGCCGGCGACGGTGCGGGCCGGCCTGCGGGCGCTGGCCGAGGCCACGCGCGCCGACGAGTTCATGCTGGTGAGCGATGTGTACGACCCGGCGCTGCGGCTGCGCTCGCTGGAGATCACCGCGCAGGCGAACGCCGCGGTGGAGGCCGCGCACACGGCCTGACACACCGGGGCGCGGGCCTGTCGCCGGCAGCGGCTACCATCTCCGTCCGTCGCGCCGCTGGCGCACCGCTTCCGGTCCGACCGCCCTCCCCGAATTTCCTGTCCGCATGCCCGCGTTTTCTTTCGAAGCCCTCGATGCCCAGGGGCAGACCCGCAAAGGCACCCTCGAAGCCGACAACGCCAAGGCGGCACGCAGCCTGCTGCGCGCCCAGGCCCTGGTGCCGCTGGCCGTGGAGGCACTCGCCACCGGCCAGGGCGCAGGCGGGGACGGCAGCGTCTCGCTCGGGCAGCGGCTGTTCACGCGGCCGGTATTCGGCGCCACGGGCCTGGCGGTATGGACGCGCCAGCTCGCAGGGCTCGTGTCTTCGGGGCTGCCGCTGGAGCGGGCGCTCACGGCGCTGGCCGACGAGTCGGACGACGACCGGCAGCGCCACCTGGTGGCCACGCTGCGGGCCGAGGTGAATGCCGGCTCCACCTTCGCGCGGGCGCTCACGGCGCACCCGCGGGAATTCTCTTCCATCTATTGCGCGGTGATCGGCGCCGGCGAATCCAGCGGCCACCTGGGCCTGGTGCTGGAGCGCCTGGCGGACGACCTCGAGGAGCGGCAGGCGCTCAAGGCCAAGCTCATCGGCGCCTCCCTCTACCCGGCGATCGTGACGGTGATCGCCATCGTGATCGTGCTGTTCCTCGTGGGCTACGTCGTGCCGCAGGTGGCCGCGGTGTTCGCGGGCAGCAAGCGCGCCCTGCCCTTCCTCACGGTGGCGATGATGGCCCTCTCCGACGCGGTGCGCAGCTACGGCTGGGCAGCCCTGGGGGTGCTGATGGTGCTGGCGCTGGCCGCCCGCTCCGCGCTGGCGCAGCCCCGCGTGCGCGAACGCTTCGATGCCGCTTGGCTGGGCCTGCCGGTAGTGGGCCGGCTCTCGCGCGGCTACAACGCGGCGCGCTTCACGGGCACGCTGTCGATGCTGGCCGGCGCGGGCGTGCCCATCCTGAAGGCCCTGCAGGCCGCCGCCGAGACACTGGGCAACACCGCCATGCGCGCGGACGCGCTCGATGCACTGGTGCTGGTGCGCGAGGGCGCGCCCCTGGCCTCCGCGCTGGCGCAGAAAAAACGGTTCCCCGGCCTGGTGTCGATGTTCGCCCGGCTGGGCGAGCAGACGGGGCAGTTGCCGCTGATGCTGCAGCGCGCGGCCGCGCAGCTGTCGGCCGAGGTGCAGCGCCGCGCGATGCAGCTGGCCACCATCCTGGAGCCCCTGCTCATCGTGGCGATGGGCGTGATCGTGATGCTCATCGTGCTGGCGGTGCTCATGCCCATCATCCAGCTCAACCAGTTCGTGAAATAGCCCCGCCATGGCCCTGACACTGGACGACAAGCTCGTCGTCGCCATTTCTTCCCGCGCGCTGTTCGATTTCGAGGAAGAGAACCGCCTGTTCGAGGCCGGCGACGAGGCCGCCTACATGCGCCGCCAGCTGGAGCTGGTGCAGCAGCCCGCGCGCGCGGGCATCGCCTTCCCGCTGGTGCGCAAGCTGCTCGGCTTCAACACCGCCCAGGCGCAGCGCGTGGAGGTGGTGGTGCTGTCGCGCAACGACCCGGCCAGCGGCATGCGCGTGTTCGCCTCGGCGCACGCCTCGGGCATGCACATCGAGCGCGGGGTGTTCACGCGCGGGCGCGACCCGTTCGCCTACCTGCGGCCGCTGGGCGCGCACCTGTTCCTCTCGGCCAACGAGAAGGACGTGCAGCAGGCGCTGAACATGGGCTTCCCCGCGGCACGCGTGATGACCGACTCCACGCCCGCGGGTGACCGCTACCCGCACGAGGTGCGCATCGCCTTCGACGGCGACGCGGTGCTGTTCTCCGACGAGGCCGAGCGCATCTACCAGCAGGGCGGCCTGCCGGCCTTCCACGAGCACGAGGTGAGCAAGGCGGCGCTGCCGCTGGCCGGCGGCCCGTTCAAGCCACTGCTGGCCGCGCTGCACCAGCTGCAGCAGCAGGCCGATGCCTCGGAGACCATGCGCATCCGCACCGCGCTGGTGACGGCGCGCAGCGCACCGGCCCACGAGCGCGCCGTGCGCACGCTGCTGGACTGGGGCATCACCGTGGACGAGGCGATGTTCCTGGGCGGGCTGGAAAAAGGCCCCTTCCTGCGGGAATTCGAGCCGGACTTCTTCTTCGACGACCAGCGCAGCCACGTGGCCTCCGCGGCGCGGCACGTGCCGGCCGGGCACGTGAGCGCCGGCATCACCAACCTCGTGCGCGAGGAACCTCGGGCGGATGCCGTGCTCCCACCATGATGCGACTCCGAAACCGACTGCACCATCCCCTGGCCGCCCTGGCGCTGGGCGTGGCGGCGACCCTCGCCGCCGCTCCCGCCTCCGCCGCCGACGCACCATCGAAGGCCACCGCCAAGGCCCCGCACGCATCCGCCGCAGCGGCCGAACCGGCCCAGTCCACGGCCAGCCAGCCGCTCAGCAAGGGCGAAATCAAGGCGATCCGCGAGTTCCACATGCTGGATTTCAACGGCGATGGTAAGCTCAGCCGCAAGGAGGTGGCGATCATTCCCCGCCTGGCAGCCGCCTTCGACGATGCCGACACCAACCACGACGGCTACGTGACCCTGGACGAGGTGCGCGCCTATACGGTGAAGTACCGCGCGGAGCGCGACCGGGCGAAGGCCGCCGCGGCTGCGGCAACTGCCGCATCTGCCACCGGTTCACCGGCTCCGGCGGCGTCCGCGCCTGCGGCCCGGAAGTAGGCCTGCCAGCACCGCCGCCCCCCGGATCAGGAATTGCCCGTGCGCTTGACCTTGGGGTCGGCGTAGGTCAGCGGCTGGTTCTTGGCCTCCTGGGACAGGCGGTCCTGCAGGCTGCCCTTGTTCAGTTCCTGCGCCATTTCCACGGCCGAGCCGCTCGCGCGCCACATCGACTGGATGAACTCCAGCAACTGCTTGTAGATGGGCTCGGGCGGCGGGTCCTTGGCCTTCTCGGCCTCTTCCTTCTCTTTCTTCTTGACCTCGGTCCAGTCGCGGTTGGACGGGTCCTTGTCCGAAGGCTTGTCGGGCTCGCGGATGGAGGTGCCCTCGCCCAGGCGGTCGGTGGACTCCACCGGGGTCACGCCATTGACGGGCCTGACCGGCACCGCGCCCGAAGCGCCGGTGGAATACAAATCAGCGCCCTGAGGACGCCAGAGCGGCGATCGATCGACAGGTGGCATTTGCATGGCAGGCTTCCGTTGGTTGGCGAGAAACGTCCGGGGGGAGCTAACCCCGTCTCGTACATCCATAACGGCAAAAAAAAGGGGGGATTAAGGCCTTTTTTCACCTTTCGGCGTAATTTAAGGGTTTTCCCCTAGTTTTGCCACCTGCCAGCGGCCTCCACCGGCTACAGGAAGCGTTCCAGCAGGCGCCGCGAAGCCTTGTCCAGCGCGGCCACGTCGGGCACGCGGAACTGCACGCCGTCGGCCGCGGCGATCAGCAGCGCGTTGCGGCTGCCCAGGCGCCGGATGTCTTCCTCGCCCTTCAGGATCAGTTGGGCCCTGCCCCGGTCGGTTTCCACATCCCAGGTGCTCGGGGTGGAAAAGCTCGAGACGGCCGTGATCCGCGTGATAGTGGGCATGAACTCACGTACCGCCAGCTCTTCCTCGATGAGGCCGCGGGCGGCCGCATCCACGCGGTCGAGCCGGTCGATCCAGAGGGCCTCGTGGCCGTCCTGGCCCACCAGCGACAGGCCCTCGTCCGGCGCGGCGATGGGGAAGGCCCGCACCGGAGTGACGGCCTCGTGCACAGTGCCGTCGGCCAGCGTGAGCACCAGCCGGCCATGGGCGTCGCGCTGCAGGCCGAAGGCGGGTAAAGCGTGGGAAGCGTTCATCGTGGCGGAACTGGGAGATGGGTGGGATGCGGTGGCCGCCATCATGGCGTTCCCGCGGGGTGGGCCGAGTGGAGCATCGCGCTGTCCACCTCCACGAGGCCCGGGGCCTGCGCGTCTTCCTCGACGCGGCGCGCCTGGGCTTCGTAGAGGCGCCAGTAGGCACCCTGCTTTTCCATGAGCTCGTCGTGCGGTCCGACCTCGACGATCTCGCCGCGGTCCATCACCACGAGGCGGTCGGCCTTGCGCAGCGTGGAGAGCCGGTGGGCGATGGCGATGGTGGTGCGGCCCTGCACGAGGTTGTCCAGGGCTTTCTGGATCTCTTCCTCGGTCTCGGTATCGACGGCCGAGGTCGCCTCGTCCAGGATGAGGATGCGCGGGTCGATGAGCAGGGCGCGCGCGATGCTGATGCGCTGGCGTTCGCCACCCGACAGGCCCTGCCCCCGCTCGCCCACCAGCGAGTCGTAGCCGTGCGGCAGGCGCAGGATGAACTCGTGGGCATGGGCCGCGCGGGCCGCCGCGACGATCTCCTCGCGCGAGGCATGGGGCTTGCCGTAGGCGATGTTCTCGGCGATCGTGCCGAAGAACAGGAAGGGCTCCTGCAGCACCAGGCCGATGTGGCGGCGGTAATCGGCCACGCGCAGGCGGCGCACGTCCACCCCGTCCACCTGGATGGATCCCTCGGAGACGTCGTAGAAGCGGCTGATGAGGTTGACCAGGGTGCTCTTGCCCGAGCCGCTGTGGCCCACGAGGCCGATCATCTCGCCCGGGCGTATCTGCAGGTCGAGGTTCCTGATGACGGAACGGCTGCCGTAGCGGAAGTTGACGTTGTCCAGCGTGATGCGGCCCTGCACGTGCTGCAGCTGGGCGGGATTCACCGGGTCGGGCACGCTGCTGACATGGTCCAGAATGTCGAAGATGCGCTTGGCGCCGGCGGCCGCCTTCTGCGTGACCGACACGATGCGGCTCATCGAGTCGAGCCGGCTATAGAAACGGCCGATGTAGGCGATGAAGGCCGTGAGGATACCGACGGTGATCTGGCCGCCGGCCACCAGCCAGATGCCGAAGCCCCACACGATCAGCAGGCCGATCTCGGTCAGCAGCGTCACCGTGGGCGTGAACAGCGACCAGGTCTTGTTCACGCGGTCGTTGGCCTGCAGGTTGACGAGGTTGGCCTGGGCGAAACGGTCGGACTCGCGCTTTTCCTGGGCGAAGGCCTTGACCACGCGGATGCCCGGGATGGTGTCGGCCAGCACGTTGGTCACTTCGGACCAGACGCGGTCGATTTTCTCGAAGCCCGTGCGCAGGCGGTCGCGCACCAGGTGGATCATCCAGGCGATGAAGGGCAGCGGCACCAGGGTGACCAGCGCCAGCCAGGGATTGATGGAGAACAGGATGACCGAGGTCATCGCGATCATCAGCACGTCGGTGGCGAAGTCGAGCGCGTTGAGCGACAGGAAGAGGTTGATGCGGTCCGTCTCCGCGCCGATGCGTGCCATCAGGTCGCCGGTGCGCTTGCTGCCGTAGTAGTCGAGCGAGAGCGTCAGCAGGTGCTTGTAGGTGGTGGTGCGCAGGTCGGAGCCGATGCGCTCGGACACCTTGGCCAGCACGAAGGTGCGCGCCCAGCCCAGGCTCCAGGCCACCAGGGCCGACAGCAGCAGCCCCCCGAGATAGAAGCCCACGAGGCCCGCGTCGATCCGCTGCCCGTTCTGGAAGGGGATCAGGATCTTGTCCACGATGGGGATCGTCAGGTAGGGCGCGACCAGGGTGGCGCCCGTGGAAGCCAGCGTCAGCAGGAAGCCCAGCAGCAGCTGGTGCCGGTAGGGGTGCGCGAAGCGCCAGAGCCGCAGCAGCACCCAGGTGGATGTCTGGGGCGCCTGCTGGCGGGCGCACGCGGGGCACTCCTCCGCATCGGGCGGCAGCACCGCGCCGCAGGCCTCGCAGTGCGCCTCGTCGTCCGGCTCGGACTGCGGCGGCCGGCCCCCGGGGGCAGAGAGATGGCCCACCTGCTGCTCGAACTTCTGCTGCAGCAGCAGCGCCTGGGGATGGTGCCCCAGCGTGAAGCGCCACAGCGCCAGGCGCCGCGCATCGTCGTGCAGCTCCAGCGTGCCGACACCGCCATGCTCGATCAGGCGCACCGACAGTCCGGGCGCGAGGGGCCATTCGCCCACGCCGCCGCCCGGCTCCTGCACCAGCAGGCGCTGCGTGGTCAGCATCAGCAGGCCGGGGGCGAAGCGCAGCGCGGCGCTCAGGTCAACCTCCAGTGTGGTCAGCACGTTTTCTGTGGGCGCGAGCCTGGCTCGCATTTCGGCCCACACGGGGCCCGTCAAGACACCCGAGGCGTCCGCAGGATGGTGATGTTGCATGTTGGTGGGTACTCACACCAGGCCGGGCCGAGCGCCGGGCCTGTGTGCTGGGATGCATTTTCTCTCCGATGGCCCGGGGGCGGCAGCGGCATCGCCATGTAACGCGCGCCCGCCCCCCTGCGCTGACAGCGCGCACGCTCCCCCCCATGACTTCAGCGCACAATCGCAACAGGCTTCCTTCGCATTCCCGGTCCCCCGCGGCCGCAGATTCCTTTACGCTGCACTCCATGGCGACTTTCAATGACATCCAACTGCTGCGCATCACCTACCTGCGCGGCCCCAGCGTCTGGACCTACCGTCCCATCCTCGAGGTCTGGCTGGACCTGGGCGAACTGGAAGACTGGCCATCGGACAAGATCCCCGGCCTCAACGAACGCCTGACCACCTGGCTGCCGGCCCTGATCGAGCACCACTGCGGCGTGGGAGAGCGCGGCGGGTTCATCCAGCGCCTGGAAGGCGGCACCTGGATGGGCCACGTGCTGGAGCACGTCGTGATCGAGCTGCTCAACCTGGCGGGCATGCCGGCCGAGTTCGGCCAGACCCGCGAGGTTTCCCGGCGCGGGGTGTACCGCATGGTCTTCCGCTGCCCCGAGGAGGATGTGGCGCGCACCGCCCTCTCCTGGGGCCACCAGTTGCTGATGGCGGCCATCAACGACCGGCCGTTCGACGTCAAGCCCGCCATCCAGGCCATCAAGACCAGCATCAACGACAGCTACCTCGGCCCCAGCACCGGCAGCATCGTCGATGCGGCCGGCGAGCGCCGCATTCCCCACATACGCCTGAACGACGGCAACCTGGTGCAATTGGGCTACGGCGCGGCGCAGCGCCGCATCTGGACGGCCGAGACCGACCAGACCAGCGCCATCGCCGAGGGCATCGCCCAGGACAAGGACTTCACCAAGCGGCTGCTGGCCACCTGCGGCGTGCCGGTGCCCGAAGGCCGCGTGGTCGCCAACGCCCAGGAAGCCTGGGACGTGGCGCAGGACATCGGGTTTCCCGTCACCGTCAAGCCGTCCGACGGCAACCACGCGCGCGGCGTGACGCTGGAGCTGTACGGCGAGGACGAGATCAAGGCCGCCTTCGCCCTGGCCGAGCCCGAGGGCTCGGCGGTGATCGTCGAGCGCTTCATCGAGGGCACCGAGCACCGCCTGCTGGTGGTGGGCGGCAAGGTGGTGGCGGCCTGCCGCGGCGAGATGGTGAGCGTCTCGGGCAACGGCCGCTCCACCCTGCGCGAGCTGGTGGACGTGGTCAACCAGGATCCGCGCCGCGGCCCCGAGCAGGAGTACCCGCTCGACTGGATCAAGCTGGAGGCTCCGGCGGTGCAGCTGGAGCTGCAGCGCCAGGGCGTCACGCCCGAGACCGTGCCCGCGCAGGGCCAGAACATCCTGCTGCAGCGCAACGGCAACATGGCCATCGACTGCACGGACGAGGTGCACCCCGACGTCGCCTATTACGCCCAGCTGGCCGCCCGGATCGTGGGCCTGGACATCGCGGGCATGGACATGATCCTGCAGGACGTCTCCCGCCCCATGAAGGAACAGGGCGGCGCCATCCTCGAGGTGAACGCCGGCCCCGGCCTGTTGATGCACCTCAAGCCCACCAGCGGCACGCCCCGCCCCGTGGGCATGGCCATCGTGGACCACCTGTTCCCGCGCACCGAAGAAGGCACGGGCGCGGGGCGCATCCCGCTGGTGGGCATCGCCGGCACGCAGGGCAACGCCTTCATCGCCCGCCTCGTGGGCTGGCTGCTGCAGCTGTCGGGCAAGCTCACCGGCGTGGCCAGCAGCGAAGGCATGTTCCTGGCCAACCGCCGTACGCAGAAGACCGACACGGCGAACTGGGCCGGCGCCCACCGCCTGCTGACCAACCGCCTGGCCGAGGCCGCGGTGGTGCAGACCACGGCCCGCTCCATCCTGGAAGAGGGCCTGGCCTACGACCGCTGCCTGGTCGGCGTGGTCACCGACATGCAGGGCTGGGAACAGCTCTCCGACCACGACGTGCTCGAGCCCGCGCAGATGACCCGGGTGATGCGCACGCAGATCGACCTGGTGCTCGACGAAGGCGCCGGCGTGCTCAATGCCGATGACGCCCAGGTGGCCGATCTCGCCCGCCTGTGCGACGGAGAGGTGCTGTTCTACGCGCTGAATGCCGACAACCCCGTGGTGGCTGCGCACCGCGCCGACGGGGACGGCCGCGCCGTGTTCGTGCAGGGCGGCAACGTGGTGCTGGCCACCGGGACGAAGGAACGGGTGCTGGGCACGCTGGCCAGCCTGGGGCTGGCCGGCGGCGTACAGCCCGACACCGCGGCCCTGCTGGCATCGGTCGCCACGGCCTGGGCCCTGGACATCACGCCCGACCTGATCGCCGCCGGCATCAAGACCTTCGAGTACACGCACTGATTCGCCCCCGAGAGCACTACTTCCATGCAGATCTCCCGAATCCGCGCCCTGCGCGGCCCCAACGTCTGGACCCGCAGCACCGCCATGGAGGCCGTCGTCCACTGCGACGCCGCCGAGCGCGACATCACCCGGCTGCCCGGCCTGGAAGACCGCCTGCGGGCGCGCTTCCCCCGCATCGGCACGCTGCGTCCCGAAGGCGCAGAGGTGCCGGTCTCGCTGGCCGAGGTCGTCGAGGCCGCCGCGCACTCGCTGCAGTCCCTGGCCGGCTGCCCCATCACGTTCAGCCGCACGCATGCCACCGTGGAAGAAGGCACCTACCAGGTGGTCGTCGAGTACACCGAGGAAGCCGTCGGCCGCCTGGCCATGGAACTGGCCGACCGGCTGGTGCAGGCCGCACTGGCCGACACTCCCTTCGACGCGGATGCCGCCGTGGGCCAGTTGCGCGACCTGGACGAGGACGAGCGCATCGGCCCCTCCACCGGCTCCATCGTGGACGCCGCCGTGGCCCGGGGCATTCCTTTCCGCCGGCTGACCAGCGGGTCGCTGGTGCAACTGGGCTGGGGCTCCCGGGCCCGGCGCATCCAGGCCGCGGAACTGGACATGACCAGCGCCGTGGCCGAATCCATCGCGCAGGACAAGGACCTCACGAAGCGCCTGCTGCACGCGGCCGGCGTGCCCGTGCCGCTGGGCCGGCCCGTGGCCGACCTGGAAGACGCCTGGAAAGTGGCCGAGGAAGTCGGCCTGCCCGTGGTCGTCAAGCCCCAGGACGGCAACCAGGGCAAGGGAGTGACGGTGAACATCACCACCCGCGCCCAGCTGGAAGCTGCCTATGCCACCGCGCAGGCCTTCAGCGACGAGGTGATGGTCGAGCGCTTCCTGCCCGGCCACGACTTCCGCCTGCTGGTGGTGGGCAACCAGCTGGTGGCCGCCGCCCGGCGCGAGCCGCCGCAGGTGCTGGGCGACGGCCACCACACCATCCGCGAGCTGGTGGAGATCGTCAACCAGGATCCGCGCCGCGGCAGCGGTCACGGCACGGCGCTGACCAAGGTGCGCCTGGACGACATCGCCATCGCCCGCATCGCCTCGGAAGGACTCACGCCCGAGTCCGTGCCGGCCCAGGGCCAGCGCGTGGTGCTGCGCAACAACGCCAACCTGTCCACGGGCGGCAGCGCCACCGACGTGACGGACGACGTGCACCCCGAAGTCGCCGCACGCGCCGTGGAGGCCGCGCAGACCATCGGCCTGCACATCTGCGGCGTGGACGTGGTGTGCGAGACCATGCTGCGCCCGCTGGAAGAGCAGAACGGGGGCATCGTCGAAGTCAACGCCGCTCCCGGCCTGCGCATGCACCTGGCGCCGTCCTTCGGCCGCCCGCGCAACGTGAGCGTGCCCATGGTCGATGCCCTGTTCCCGCCCGGAGAGAACGGCCGCGTGCCGCTGGTGGCGGTGACCGGCACCAACGGCAAGACCACTACCACGCGGCTGATCGCGCACCTGTTCACGGCCCATGGCTGGCGCACCGCGATGACCAACACGGACGGCGTGTACGTGAACGGCCGGCAGATCGACAGCGGCGATTGCTCGGGCCCCAGGAGCGCGCGCAATGCGCTCGCCCACCCCGAAACCGACGCTGCGGTTCTCGAATGCGCGCGCGGCGGCCTGCTGCGCGAGGGCCTGGGCTTCGACCGCTGCCAGGTGGCCGTGGTCACCAACGTGGGGGAAGGCGACCACCTGGGCATGAATTTCATCCATACCGTGCAGGATGTGGCCATCCTCAAGCGCGTGGTCGTGCAGAACGTGGCCGCGGACGGCTATGCCGTGCTCAACGCCGCCGACCCGCACGTGGCCGCCATGGCGCCGAGCAGCCCGGGCAAGGTCATCTTCTTCGCGCTGGACCGCCACCATCCGGTCATGGCCACGCACCGCGCCCGGGGGCAGCGCGTGGTGTACGTGGACGGCGACCACATCGTGGCGGCCGAGGATTCCTGGAGGGAGCAGATCGCACTGCGCGACATCCCGCTCACGCGCAATGGCGCGATCGGCTTCCAGGTCGAGAACGCGATGGCCTCCATCGCCGCGGCCTGGGGCATCGGCCTGCCGTGGGACACCATCCGCCGCGGCCTGGCCGGCTTCGTCAACGACAGCGACAACGCCCCCGGCCGCTTCAATGTCATGGACTTCCGCGGCGCGACCGTGATCGCCGACTACGGCCACAACCCCGACGCCATGCGCGCCCTGGTGTCGGCCGTGGACGCCCTGCCCGGCAACCGCCGCAGCGTGGTGATCAGCGGCGCGGGCGACCGGCGCGACGAGGACATCCGCGGGCAGACCGAGATCCTGGGCGCAGCCTTCGACGATGTCATCCTCTACCAGGACGCCGCCCAGCGGGGCCGGGCCGACGGCGAGGTGATGGCGCTGCTGCGCGAGGGCCTGGCCAACGCCTCCCGCACGAAGTACATCGACGAGATCCGCGGCGAGTTCGCGGCCATCGATGCCGCGCTCGCGCGGCTGCAGCCGGGCGACCTGTGCCTGGTGCTGGTGGACCAAGTGGAAGAAGCGCTCGCCCACCTTGCCCGGCGCTGCGCCGAGGGCGGCGGAGCCGGAGCATGAGCGCCGCGCACGCTGTCCTGCGCCGGCTCGCCCGGCCCGCGCTGGCCTGCGCCCTCGCCGGCACGGCGCTGGTCGCCGCCGCGGACGGGCAGAAGATCGGCTCCGTCGATACGGCCTTCCAGTGGATCGGCCGCGACCACGACATCCTCGTGGAAGCCTACGACGACCCCGCCGTGCAGGGCGTGACCTGCTACGTCTCGCGCGCGCGCAAGGGCGGCATCAAGGGCACGCTGGGCCTGGCGGAAGACAGGGCGGAGGCCTCCATCGCCTGCCGCCAGGTCGGCCCCATTGCCTTCCCGCAGCCGCTCAAGGCCCAGGAAGAGGTGTTCAGCGAGCGCATGTCCATCCTCTTCAAGCGGCTGCGCATCGTGCGCATGGTGGATGCGCAGCGCAACACGCTGGTGTATCTCACCTACTCCGACAAGCTCATCGAAGGGTCGCCGCAGAACGCGGTGACGGCCGTGCCGGTGAACCGGGCCACGCCGATACCGCTGCGCAAGTAAAGAGAAGAAGGGCGCGGCACCGCCCTTCCCCCGCAGCCCAACCCCGGCACCCGCCGGGGCTTTTTCATGGCCGCGCGGGCAAAAAAATACCCGCCGAAGCGGGTAAACAGCAGCCTGAGTAAGGAGGGAGGGAGAAGAGACAGCGGCTGCCGAACCTCTAATGTGCCCTGCTTGACTTAGGCCAGTCTTAAGAAAGACGAAAGGCGCGCTCCCCGGGGCAGGCAGTGACGCACCGGATGTCCTTCGCCCTCGGAAGATGGCCTGGGTAGCCACTCCCGCGAACAGAGCCTCGCCCTCTGTATCCCCTTCCCGTGCCGGAGTGCCTGCCCACAGGGCTTCTCCCCCACCACTTTCGCTTGTGCTGCGAGTATTTCGCTTTCGCAAAAACAGATGTGCTCCATGGGGATATATTTTCGCCCCTTTATAGCCTGCCAGAGATCACAAAATATTTTCTGTCAAACCCATATAACGAATGCCTGCATGCCACAGGACATTTCAGGGCGTCCAGGAGATATCGTGATCCATACACATAAAAATGGATAATTTTTTCAATTTCGACATCAACAGCTATCGCCGCATGACGGCGGCCATGGATGAGCCGAATGCGTCGCCCCCATCCCCAAGGAATGATGGAGATCGCACCCAGCGCTTTCACATGCACCCGTTGCGCGACGCTCTTCCTTCCCTGGAAATCGCTCACAGCCCTATTCAAAGTTCGGTGCATCGGATGCGTGCTCCCGCGCCCCAATCGACAAGACTGGAAAATCATCCCATTTTATTCGAAGCCTTGCCCCACTACGGCAACGGCGAGAACTGGCAAACACTTCAGCAGAAATTTCCGGGCATTGGCAAATATCTTACCCCTTACGGAATCACCGATCACACCTCTACAACAGTGGTGGCGCATCTGAATTCCGCAGAGCGCCACCATCTGAAAAACCAGGCAACAAAACGGATAGAAACCCTTTACTCAGGCAAGGACCGTGATTTGGCGATTGAATACCTTGAAGACGCATTCTCCAATGAAAAAATCCGGGAAAAAACCCAACACCAAGCAGCCATACAAGAAGAAAAACTGGGAGCAACGCTGAAAAGCGAAAGGGAGTTTTTCAGAAAAATCATAGAGGATTTTCTGGAAATCATTGACCGGTTCGAGGCCGGGGAGGCAATGAAATCCCTCAGCGACACCATCCCCAACATCAATTCATACATCAAAGGGGATGGATACACCAAAAAATCCTCAGAATTCATCAAACACCTCACACCCCGTGAAAAAGAACGCATCGACCGTGCGTTTGAAAACCGTGCCAAATCCCAGGCTTACACCCCCTCAATCCGCAAAGAGCCCCCCCCGCAAGCCAGCAAACCCAACCGCCGCAAGAAATTGAACGGAATCCTCGCGACCATAAAAAACAATCCCCATATACTCCTGGAAATATCGCAAAGATTCAGCGACCCCCGGAAATCTGCAGAGGAAGTTTGCGGCAAGTTCCTCACCCAAGAAAGTCTTGAGAAATTATTCGACCGGCTCAATGGCGACCTGACTGAAACTGGAGAGTTGGTCATCTCAAACGCCGAGCCACACATACAGGCAGCGATCCGCGCCAATTTCAAGCTCCGGTTCCAGAACGCTTCGCCGTCTGCATACGAAGCGCCTGCACCGGAAATCTCCCCCTATCCATCTGAAAATCCGTATCCTGGCTTGGCCCCCTATCAACACCCTTATTACGGACAGCACTATCTTCCGCCCAGTGACTCCTTTTTCTCGGGTTTTTCCGATGAATTGCAGCGCAAGTACCCCCAAGCCCCCGCCACACCCCAGTATCCGCCAGCCACCCCCACTTTCAGCGATTTGGTGCCATACCAGGCACCCTACTATGGGCAGCACTATGTTCCACCCGGTGAATCGATTTTCTCAGGATTCTCCGGCGAATTGCAGCGCAGGGGCTATCATCCGGAACCCGCCACACCCCAGTACCCGCAGATTTCCACCTCCACCTTCGATCTTTCATCGCTGAATGAAGGCGCATATTCGGCCCGTGATTTCGACCTCAATACACCGTCAGAGGTTACACAGCCATGGCTCGGCGATGGCTATTACGGCGTCACGCCAGCGACCAGCCCCGAACGGATCGACGTGGATGCCCTGCCGTCGCCGCAGGAGCCATCCACCCCGGCAGCCCGGCCATCGGGCCCTTCCGAGACGGAGTGGCTGGGGGACGAGCACTTGATCGCCTATATGGGCACGATTGCGGAACGGTTGGAAGGCCAGCCCAACGCGGAACTGCTCAATTTCGCCAACCCGCTGCTGGTGGGCCAGCTGATCCAGGGAGACCGCTCGCAGCGGCAGAACGCCATGCACCAGATCATGGCCAGGGGCGGCCCCATCATCTTCCTGCCGGTGAACGACCCGAACTCCCACTGGTCGCTGCTCGTCATCGACCAGCGCAATGGCGATGCCTTTCACTACGACTCCCTGGTCCGCCCCCAGGACGCTGCGCAAGCGGTCGATACCAAGCAGTACGAGCTGGCCAGAGACGCAGCACGGGCAATGGATGTATACACACCTGTCCGTGGCAGGCCCATCGCGCGCCAGCGGGACGGGCACTCCTGTGGCGACCATGTGCTGCAGGCCATGGACATACTGGCCCACAGCGTGGTCAACGGCACGTTCGGCCAGCCGCACACCATGGACCTGAGCGGCATCGAGACGGACCGTGGCCTTATCGCCGACACGATCGCCAACGCCAGTGCAGCCCGGGCCGCAGAAGCCGCCCCCGCGGCATCCCGCATGCACGAGAGGCCGGCGAAAAAGAGCAAGAAATGGTGGAAGTTCTAGCGCGGGGCCGTCGGGCTCACCCCTGCGCGGCGATCTGCCGCAGGGCCTGCTCGAACACCTCCGGCGGCTGGCCGCCCTGGATCAGGTGCCGCCCGTTCACGATGACGGCCGGCACGGAATGGATGCCGTGCTGCTGGTAGAAGGCTTCGCGCTCGCGCACCGCGTCGGCATACTCGCCGGACTCCAGCACCTGCTGCGCGCGCGCCGCGTCCAGGCCCGTGCCGGCGGCCAGTTGCACGAGCAGTGCCCGGTCGCCGGGGTCGCGGCCTTCCGTGAAGTAGGCATGGAAAAGCGCCCGCTTGAGCGCCTCCTGGGCCTGCGGGCCAGCCGTCTCGTGCGCCCAGTGCAGCAGCTGGTGCGCATCGAAGGTGTTGTAGATGCGGCTGCGGCGGTCCATGCGGAACTCGAAGCCGAGCGCCGCGCCCCGCTCCGCAATGGCGCGCTGCGTCTGCGCGGTCTGCTCGGGGGAGGCCCCGTACTTCTCTGCCAGGTGTTCGCCGATGTCCTGCCCGCCGGCCGGCATCTGCGGATTGAGCTCGAACGGCTGGAAATGCAGCTCTGCCTGGACGGAGCCCTGGAGCGCGTCCAGCGCCCGGCCGAGCGACTGCAGGCCGATGGCGCACCAGGGGCAGGAGATGTCGGAGACGAAATCGATGCGCAGCGGGGTGGCGGAGGAAGATGTCGGGGGCACGGCGGACATGGAGGGATCTCCTTGGGGAAAACGTGGGATGCACGGGAGCATGGCAGGACGCGAGAGCCCTTGCAGAACTGCGGCAAAGGCGCCATGTGGCCTGTGCCATGCCCGGATCAGCCGCCACGACACCCGACCTCTTCGACGGCGACACCGCCGGAGCCCCTGCCATCCCGCTGGGACCGGGCGCGGCGCTGCTGCGCGGGTTCGCGCTGCCGGTGGCGCCGGTGCTGCGCGAAGGAGTGCGGGCCGTGGCCCGCTCCGCTGCCTGGCGGCACATGGAAACACCGGGCGGGCGGTCGATGTCGGTCGCCACCACGTCCTGCGGCCGCCTGGGCTGGGTGAGCGACCGCCGCGGCTACCGCTATGCCCCGCTCGACCCCGGCTCCGGCACGGCCTGGCCTGCCATGCCGGACACCTTCCGGCGCCTGGCCCGGGAGGCAGCCGAGTACGCCGGGTTCCCGGATTTCGAGCCCGACAGCTGCCTGGTCAACCGCTACGCCCCCGGCGCGCGCCTGTCGCTGCACCAGGACCGGGACGAGCACGACCTGCAGGCGCCCATCGTGTCGGTGTCGCTCGGGCTCCCCGCGGTGTTCCTGTGGGGCGGCTTCGCGCGCACCGGCCCGGTGGCGCGCGTGCCGCTGCAGCATGGCGACGTGGTGGTGTGGGGCGGGCCGGACCGCCTGCGCTTCCACGGCGTGCAGCCGGTGAAGGATGGCCTGCACCCCGAATGGGGTGCGGAGCGGGTGAACCTCACCTTCCGCAAAGCGGGCTGAATGGCAAAGGCTAGCTGAAACTCCGGCTGCGTCCGAACCAGCGGCTGGCCGCCCGGCGGGCCTCGTCCGCCATCCACTGGGCCACGCCCGCCGCATATTCGCCGTCCATCACGCCCTGGGCGGCCTGCGTCACCGCGCCTGCCACGCTGTGCGACAGCGCGGCGCGGTTCCCGCTCATGGATCGCCGGAGGGCGCCCGCGGCCGGCCCCGGCGTGCGAGCCTGCGCCGGTGGCTGCGCCTGCGCCTGCGCCGCGGCCAGGGCATCGCGCTGGCGAGCCATCCTCTGCCAGTAGGCCAGCAGCATGCCGAGACCGGCGAGCAGTTGCAGGCCCGCCAGTTGGCGATCCGGCAGATGCCGGAGCGTGCCGTACACCGCTTCGCCGATCAGGTCCTCGGCCAATTGCGGGCCATCGAGCTGCACCAGGGCCTGCGCGATGCGCCAGGCCGTTTCCTGGTCGCCGCGTTCCGCCAACTGCCGTGGCAGCGCGGCCGCACCGGCGGAAAACCACTGTGCGGCCGTGGCCAGCTGCGCGGCCATGGCAACGACCAGTTCCGGTTGCCGCAGGGTGTCCAGGACGACGGCGGTCCATACGGGATGGGCGCGCATCTCCTCGGTCAACCGCGCTGCCTGGCGCACCATGCTGCGCCACAGGGGCTGCAGGGCGGGGACCGGTCCCCTGGAGTCCCGCAGGCCCTCCGGCGCCGCAGGCTGCGGCGAAGAATCCGCACGGGGTGCGACACCGGAGGAAGACGCACCGGCGGCGCGTGGAGGACGGCCGGCGTTTCCGGGCAGTCCCGCGTGCGCGGGCAGGGAATGGGCGCGCGGCAGCAGCGGGCCCGCATGGGTGAGCCGCCGCGGCCCAGCCTCCTGCTCCCGCGCATCGACAGGCTCGGGGTGGGAAGGCGCGGCGTGGCGGCGGGACGATCGCGGCGATGTGGCAGGCGGGGTGGAAGGCATCGGAGCAGGCGCCGGCCAGCGGACAGGCAGCGCAATGCGGTGGTCGAAGGCGGGCACGGAGCGCAGCGCCCGGCCCTGCGGACGGGATGCGGACATCCCATGGGATGCATTGAAGCGGCCCGGCCGGCCACGGGGTGCCCGGCACGCGAAGCGGCCATTGCGTGCGCGAACCCTGTCACCCCGGCGGCGGCGCCCAGGGTAAACGCCTCAGGCGCCGGCCGCCTCCAGCGCGGAGGTACGCCGCGCGCCCACATGCCCCCTGCGGCCCTGGCGTGCCGGAGCGCGTGGTTCGCCGTGGCCGTCAGGGAAGTCGGTGGACAGTGCCAGCGAGGAATGGTGGGGCAGCTCGAAGCCGCGGGCCGGGTCCTGCACTGCCCAGGCACGGATCTTGGGGGCGGACGACTGCACGCTGCCGAAGATCGTGGCAAAGGCCACGTCGGCGGCATCGCGGCCGGTGGCCAGCCGCACCATGCCCATGGGGATGGCAGTGCCGGAGGGATCGAACACATACCAGCGGTCGCCCAGGAAGACTTCCACATAGGCATGGAAATCGGGCGGTCCCAGCGCCGGGTCAGCACCGTAGTCGGTGCCGGTCGCGATGCGTGCGGGAATGTTCAGGGCCCGGCACAGCGCGATCATCAGGTGCGCGAAATCGCGGCATACGCCCACCCGCTCCACGAAGGTGTCGATGGCCGACGTGGTGGAGTTGGAGGTGTTGGAGCGGAAGGCGACATGGCCACGCACCCAGTCGCAGATGGCCTGCACGCGGCTGTAGCCCTGCCACAGGTGGCCGAACTCGCGCATGGCCAGCGTGACGAGCCGGTCGGACTGGCAGTAGCGGCTGGGCAGGATGTACCCCACGGCCTCGGGCGGCAGGTCGCGCACGGGCACTTCGGGGATGTGCGCCGGATCGGCGGCATGGTGGTGCATGTCCACCGTGGCTGCGTAGGCCACGGTCAGCGGACCGGGCCCCGCATGCAGGCGCATGCAACGCGTGCCGGTGGCGGGATCGGTGTGCAGCAGCGGGACGGCATCCGGCTGGCTGATCTCCAGGGTCTCGTCCAGAACCTTCTGGCCCCCCGTCTGCGCGGCATGGATGTTGAAGACGAAGTCCGCGCCGGGACCGTCTGCAACGCAGTACTCCAGTTCCACCTGGAGCTTGATTCGGATCATGTGTTTTCTCGGGGAAAAAGGGGACATCGGGACGCACGACGGACGACACAGCGCATTCGCATGGCATGCGACGCGGCCACCATCGTTTCGGCGCCTGCGACCAGTATCGGGAGCCGACGGCCGGCAGCGTGTCGGAAGAAGGCGCGTCGCTGCGCCAGAGCCCCCCAGGCCAAAGCGCGGTTGTCCTACAGCCCCGTACCCCATGGCGGAAAAAGATGCCGTCTTCCGCCCCCCGCGGCCCACCTTCCCACAAGGAACGCCCCATGCCCAAGAACACACCCTCCCCGAGCGACCCCGCCGGCACGAAAGCGCCCCGGAAGGCGAAAGCCGCCCCCGCAGCGGCCCCCGGCGACACCGCGCGCGGCCAGGGCGGGGAACTGCAGCAGCAGGCCGGCGGCGGCCATCCGGTACTCACCACGCAGCAGGGCATTCCCGTCGCGGACAACCAGAACTCGCTGCGCCCCACACCGCGGGGGCCCACGCTGCTCGAGGATTTCATCCTGCGCGAGAAGATCACGCATTTCGACCACGAGCGCATTCCCGAGCGCATCGTGCATGCGCGCGGCAGTGCAGCGCACGGCGTGTTCGAGCTCACGGAAAGCCTGGACAAGTACACCACCGCGCGCATCCTCACCGAGGTCGGCAGGCAGACGCCCGTGTTCTGCCGCTTCTCCACGGTGGCGGGCGGCGCGGGCTCGGTGGACACGCCGCGCGACGTGCGCGGCTTCGCCGTGAAGTTCTACACCGACGAAGGCAACTGGGACCTGGTGGGTAACAACATTCCCGTGTTCTTCATCCAGGACGCGATGAAGTTCCCTGACCTCGTCCACGCCGTGAAGATGGAGCCCGACCGCGCCTTCCCGCAGGCAGCCAGCGCGCACGACACGTTCTGGGACTTCATCTCGCTCATGCCCGAGAGCCTGCACATGATCATGTGGGCGATGAGCGACCGCACCATCCCGCGCAGCCTGCGCACGATCGAAGGCTTCGGCGTGCACTCCTTCCGCCTGCTGAACGCGAAGGGCGAGAGCACGTTCGTGAAGTTCCACTGGCGCCCGCGCCTGGGCATCCAGTCCACCGTGTGGGACGAGGCGGTGAAGCTGCAGAGCGCCGACAATGACTTCCACCGGCGCGACCTGTTCGAGGCGATCCAGGCAGGCGACTTCCCCGAATGGGACCTGGCCGTGCAGCTCTTCACCGAGGAAGAGGCCGCGCGCTTTCCGTTCGACCACCTCGACCCGACCAAGCTGGTGCCGGAAGAACTGGTGCCCCTGAAGACCATCGGCCGGATGACCCTGAACCGCTGGCCCGACAACTTCTTCGCCGAGACCGAGCAGGTGGCCTTCTGCCCCGCCAACGTGCCGCCGGGCATCGACTTCTCGAACGACCCGCTGCTGCAGGGACGCCTCTTCTCGTACCTGGACACGCAGCTCTCCCGCCTGGGCAGCCCGAACTTCGTGCAGATCCCGATCAACGCGCCCAAGTGCCCGTTCCACAACATGCAGCGCGACGGCCACATGCAGATGCAGGTGCCCAAGGGCCGCGTGGCCTATGAGCCGAGCAGCCTGCAGCAGGACACGCCGCGCGCCTCCGTGGCCCAGGGGTTCCGGCATTTCGCCGAGCGCCTGGCCGGCGATGATGGCGCCAAGGGCCGCCTGCGGCCCGAAAGCTTCGCCGACCACTACAGCCAGGCCCGCCTGTTCTACCGCAGCCAGAGCGCCATCGAGCAGGCGCACATGGCCTCCGCGCTGGTGTTCGAGCTGTCGAAGGTGGAGACCGAGCGCGTGCGCGTCGCCGTCGTCGCCCAGCTGCTGAACGTGGACGAGGGCCTGGCCCAGCGCGTCGCGGACGGCCTCGGCCTGCCCGACCTGCCCGCGCCCTTCCCGGCCGCGGCGCCCGCGCAGGACCTGCCGCTGTCGCCCGCGCTGCGCATCATCGACCGCATGAAGCCCACGCTGCAGGGCCGCTGCATCGGCATCCTGGTGGCCGACGGATCGGCGCCGGAGCCGATCGCCGCGCTGCGCAAGGCGGCCGAGAAGGCCGGCGCGCAGGTGAAGATCGTGGCGCCCAAGGTCGGCGGCGCGGTGCTGTCCGACGGCTCGCGGCTGCCGGCCGACGGCCAGCTCGCAGGCACGCCGTCGGTGGTGTTCGATGCAGTGGCCTCCGTGCTCGCGCCCCAGGCCGGCGCGCAGCTCGCCCGCCAGGCCGCGGCGGTGGACTGGTTCCGCGACGCCTACGGCCACCTCAAGGCGATCGCTGCCTGCAAGGGCTCCCAGCCCATCCTGGCGGCCGCCGGCATCGAGCCGGACGCCGGCGTGCTGGCTCCGGACGATGTCTCCGCCTTCATCAAGGCGGCGGCGACACGCCAGTGGGAGCGTGAGCCCAAGGTGCGGATGCTGGCATGATCCAGTTCCCCGCGCCGGCTCACGCCACCGACTCCCTCCGACCTTCCACCCTCGAACCCTTGCAAGGGACAGACCACTCCATGACCCCCCTGCGTATCCTGTACGTGGAAGACAACGCCGAACTCCGCGAAACCATCGGCATGCTGCTGGAAGGCGACGACCGCGAAGTCACGTCCTGCGCCACGGCGGAAGAAGCCCTGAAGCTGGACGGGCCGCAGCCCTTCGACATCGTGGTGACCGACGTGAGCCTGCCGGGCATGTCCGGCACGGACCTCTGCCGCAAGCTGCTGCAGGTCGATCCCCAGCGCTGGATCGTGCTGTGCTCGGGCTACCAGTTCGGCCACGGGCTGGATACCCTCGGCCCGAACGTGCGGGCACTGCTCAAGCCCTTCGAACTGGAAGACCTGGAAGCGCTGATGGAATCGATCCGCAGCGCGCTGAGGCCCGGCACGGCCTGAGCCCGGGGCCGCCGGCGGGGCGCCCTGCGTGCAGCCGCAGCTGGGGCCGCCGCCATGCGCGGGGTCGCGACTCCCCCGGCCTCGACCGTCCTGGCCGTCAATCCATCCCGGACAGCGCGCAGGGCGGCGCCTCGCGCGGCAGCTCGACGCGGAAGATGGTGCGCCCATCGCGCGAGCAAACGCTGATCGTGCCTCCGTGCCCTTGCACGATCTGGTGGACGATGTAGAGGCCCAGCCCCAGCCCCTGGTGGCGGCCGGGCTCGCGCTCTCGCCCGCGGAATGGGTCGAAGAGTTGCGGGATCAGCGCCTGGGGGATCTCTCCGCCGTTGCGGACCGTCATCACGACACTGTGCGGCGCGCTGCCGTCCAGCGAGGCCTGGACGGGCTGCTGCGGGTCGCCGTGGTGGATGGCATTGCCCAGCAGGTTCGACACGACCTGGCACAGCCGTTCGGCATCCCACTGGCCGCCGAGGTCTCCTTCCTGCAGCACCTCGATCACGCGCTCCGGATGGCTGGTGCGCCACTCGGCCGCCGTGCGCTGCACGAGTTCGCCAAGATCAGCCGGCGCCGCCCGCACCGGCAGCCCGCCGAACTGGCGCGCCCGCGTCACGTCCAGCAGGTCCTCGATCATGCGGCCCATGCGCTGGGCACTGGTCTGCACCTTGTCGGCCATGGCCAGCACCTTGTCGGGCTCCTGCGTCTTGCGCAGCACGGCAGCGCTGGCGAGGATCGCGCTCAGCGGGCCGCGCAGGTCGTGGCTGAGCACGGCCATGAACATCTCGCTGAGCTTGAGCGCGTGGGTGCGGTCCTGCAGTTCGCAGGCCAGCGCCACCTTCTGCCGGTGCAGCTCGAAGAATACGTTGGCCTTGTTGACCAGCATGTGCGGATCGATGGGCTTGTAGAGGAAATCGACGGCGCCGTTCTCGTAGCCCTTGAACTGCCAGTTCTGGTCCCGCGAACCCGCCGTCATGAAGATGAGCGGGATGTGGCGCGTGCGCTCGCTGCCCCGGATCAGCTCGGCCAGCTCGAAGCCGTTCATCTCGGGCATCTGCACGTCGAGCATCGCCAGCGCCACGTCGGTGTGGGCCAGCAGCAGCTCCAGTGCCTCGGGGCCCGAGGCCGCCTTCAGGATGTGCACGTCGTCGCGGCGCAGCAGGGCCTCGAGCGCGATCAGGTTCTCCGGCACGTCGTCCACCAGCAGGCACTTCACCGGGACGGCGTGGCGCTGCGGCGCGGGCGCGGCGGGGGGCATGCGCGGCGGCGCGATCATGCGCGCCCTCCTGGCGGCAGTGCGGCCAGCCAGTCGGCGATGCGCTGCGGCGAAAGGACATGGGCCGGCGTACACAGCTGCAGCGCCGCTTCGGGCATGGAACTCATGGGAGCGCTTTCGGGATCTTGCACGATGGTCGTGCCGCCCGCGGCCTGCACGGCCGCGATGCCCTGGGCCCCGTCGTGGTTGGCGCCGGAGAGCAGGATGGCCAGCAGCCGCCCGGCATAGGCGTCCGCGGCGGACTCGAAAAGAACGTCGATGGACGGGCGCGAGAAGTGCACGGGATCATCGACCGACAGGGCCAGCGACGGCCCGGCGTCGATGAGCAGGTGGTAGTCGGGCGGCGCGAAATAGACGGTGCCCGCTTCCACCGGCTCCTTGTCCTGCGCCTCGCGCAGCGGCAGTGCGCAGCGCGGCTGGAAGATCTCGCACAGCAGGCTGCGCCGGTCGCGCGGCAGGTGCAGCACCACGAATACCGCGGCGCGCTGCGCGGGCCCGAGCGCGGGCAGCAGCACGGACAGCGCCTCGATGCTGCCGGCGGAGCCGCCGATGACGATCGCCTCGAACGGCCGGGCAGGCACCTGCGGGGCGGCGGTGGGACGGATCATGCGCCCCCCCGCTTCTGGTAGATGCGCTCGGGCGGGACCAGTTCGTCGAACGCCTGCGCGTGCGAGGAGAAGCGCAGCGATTCCTTCGAGCCCAGGCCGAGGAAACCCTTGCGGCACAGCGCCTCGCTGAAGAGGCCCAGCGCCCGGTCCTGCAGTTCGCGGTCGAAGTAGATGAGCACGTTGCGGCAGGAGACGAGATGCACCTCGGCGAACACGCTGTCGGTGGCCAGGCTGTGGTCGGAAAACACGATGTGCCGGCGCAGGCTCTTGTCGAACACCACGCGGCCATAGGCGGCCGTGTAGTGCTCCGACAGCGATCCCTTGCCGCCGGAGCGGGCATGGTTCTCGGTGAACGACGGCACGCGGTCGATCGCGTACACGCCGGCCTCGGCCTTCTGCAGGGCATTGGCGTTGATGTCGGTGGCGTAGATCAGCGTGCGCTCCAGCAGGCCCTCCTCGCGCAGCAGGATGGCGAGCGAATACACCTCTTCCCCGGTGCTGCAGCCGGCCACCCAGATCTTGAGCGAGGGGTACGTGCGCAGCACCGGCACCACCGTCTCGCGCAGCGCGCGGAAATAGGTGGGGTCGCGGAACATCTCGCTCACCTGCACGGTGAGGTACTCGAGCATGGCCGGGAACACCTCCGGATCGTGCAGCACCAGGTCCTGCAGCTGCGAGAGCGTGCGGCAGGAAAAACGCGTGAGCGCTGCCTGCAGGCGGCGCTTGAGCGACGCCTGCGCGTAGCCGCGGAAGTCGTAGTGGTAGCGGCGGTAGATGGCCTCCACGAGCAGGTGCTGCTCGATGTCGAAGGTCTTGCGGCGCAGCGCCGCCCGGGCTTCGTCTTCGGGGTTCACTTGGGCATCCACACGCGCACCAGGGACAGCAGCTTCTCGACATCCAGCGGCTTGGCGATGTAGTCGTTGGCACCGGCCGCGAGGCATTTCTCCTGGTCGTCCTTCATGGCCTTGGCCGTGAGGGCGATGATGGGCAGGCGCCGCCACTCCTGGCGCTTGCGGATCTCGCGCATGGCGGTGAACCCGTCCATCTCGGGCATCATGATGTCCATCAGCACCAGGTCCACCTGGGGCGCATCGCCGGACTGGGAGCGCTCCAGCGCCTCCAGCGCTTCCCGGCCGTTGCGCGCGATCTGCACCTTCGCGCCGGTCGGCTCGAGCACGCTGGAGAGCGCGAAGATGTTGCGCACGTCGTCTTCCACCACCAGGATGCTGCGTCCCTCGAAGGTCGCCTCGCGGTCGCGCGCCAGGCGCAGCATCTGCTGGCGCTCCGCCGGCAGGCTGGATTCCACCTGGTGCAGGAACAGGGTGACCTCGTCGAGCAGGCGCTCGGGCGAACGGGCGTCCTTGATGATGATCGACTTCGAAAAGCGCCGCAGCCGCTGCTCCTCGTCGCGCGAGAGCGACCGTCCCGTATAGACGATCACCGGCGGGAAGGCGACTTCCTCCTGCCCGGCCATCTGCTCGAGCAGTTCGTAGCCGCTCAGGTCCGGCAGGTTCAGGTCCATGACCATGCAGTCGAAGGTGCTCTCGCGCAGCAGCTGCAGTGCGCGCTGCGCGGTTTCCGCGCCGACGATCTCCACGTCGCCGTTGGCCAGCAGGTGGCGCATGCTCTCGCGCTGGCGGTCGTCGTCCTCCACCACCAGCACGCGGCGCAGCGCCTGGGTGAACTTGGCCTCCATGCGCTGCAGCGCCTGCACGAGTTCGTCGCGCTTGACCGGCTTGAGCGCGTAGCCCATGGCGCCCAGGCCCAGGGCCTCCTGCGAATAGTCGGCCACCGACACGACGTGCACCGGGATGTGCCGCGTCGCGGGGTTGCGCTTGAGCTGGTCGAGCACGCCCAGCCCCGAGAAATCGGGCAGGTTCATGTCCAGCACCACGGCGCTGGGCATGTAGTCGGTGGCGGCCGCCAGGCCCTCGCCGCCGCTGTGCGTGACGATGCACTGGAAACCCATCTCGTGGGCCAGGTCGTAGAGGATGCGTGCGAAGCGCGTGTCGTCCTCCACGACCAGAATGGTGCGCTTGCCGGCCTGCAGGGCATCGCGGTCGTCGGCCACCGCCGATGCCGGGCGCCGCGGCGGGGCCGGCATGGGGGCCAGGGCCGGCTGCTCGGCCACTTCCGCCGGCAGGGCGGAGACGGGCGTGGCGCTGGCCGTGGCCACCGCGCGCTGCGGCGGCACGGGGGCCGCGGCCTGCCCGGCCGCCTGGGCGCCCTCCGGGGGCTGCAACGGCAGCACCAGCGTGAACACGCTGCCCTGGCCCGAGGTGCTCTGCACCGAGACGCTGCCGCCCAGCAATTGCGCGAGATCGCGCGAGATCGACAGCCCCAGCCCCGTTCCGCCGTACTTGCGGTGGGTGCTGCCGTCGGCCTGGCGGAACGCCTCGAAGATCAGCTTCTGCTGGTGATCGGGGATGCCGATGCCCGTGTCGCGCACCGAGAACGCCACCCGGCCGTCGGGCTGGGCCGCCACGCGCAGCGCGACCTCGCCGCGCTCGGTGAACTTGATCGCGTTGGACAGCAGGTTCTTCAGGATCTGGCCCAGCCGCTGGGCATCGGTGCGCAGCACGTCCGGCACGCCCGGCTCGACCACGGCGCTGAACGCCAGGTTCTTCTCGCGGGCCAGCGGCCGCAGCGGCTCCACGATGGACTGCACCGCGCGCGCCACGTTCACGGGCTCGATGTCCACCGTGGCCTGGCCGGCCTCGATCTTCGCGAGATCGAGGATGTCGTTGATGAGCGTGAGCAGGTCATTGCCGGCGCCGTGGATGGTCTCGGCATAGCGCACCTGCTCATCCGTGAGGTTGCCGCCCTTGTTGTCGGCCAGCAGCTTGGCAAGGATCAGGCTGGAGTTGAGCGGCGTGCGCAGCTCGTGGCTCATGTTGGCCAGGAACTCGCTCTTGTACTGGCTCGCCTGCTCCAGGTCGCGGGCCTTGTCGGACAGCGCATCCTGCGCGCGCAGCAGTTGCTGCTTCTGGTATTCCAGCTGCTGGGTCTGCTCCTCCAGCTGGGCATTGCTCTGCTCGAGCTCGGTCTGCTGGGCCTCCATCTGCGCCTGCGACTCCTGCAGGACGCGGCTCTGCTGCTCCAGCTCCTCGTTGCTCACGCGCAGCTCTTCCTGCTGGGCCTGCAGCTCTTCCGCCTGCCGCTGCGTCTCGTCCAGCAGGGCCTCGAGCTGGGTACGGTCGATGGCGGAACGTACGGCGATGGCGAGCTGCTCGGAGGCGCGCGAGAGCATGTCCATGTCGATGGGCTGCACGGGCCGGAAAAAGCCCAGCTCGATGACGGCCTGCACCACGCCGTTGTGCACGGCCGGCAGCACCACGAGTTCCGCGGGCGTGCTGTGCCCCACGCCGGACTGCACCTCCAGGTGCGAAGCGGGAACATGCCGCGCATGCACCGGCTGCAGCGTCTGGGCCACCTGCCCCACCAGCCCCTCGCCCGTGGCGATGCGCTCGGGGCCGGAGCCGGAGAGCGCGTACGCGCCGAAGCGGCGGAACGTGCCGTGCCCATCGGAAACATAGGCCGCACCCACGCGCGCGCCCAGCCGGCGCGCCAGGTAGGCCAGCACGCGCGGACCGAGCTCGTCCAGCCGCAGGTCGCCCCGGATTTCGTCGGACAGGCCCATCAGGCCGCTGCGCACCCAGGCCTCGCGGGCCTTGGTGCGGTGGTCCGCGGCCGTCATGGCGGCCACGCCCAGGATGAACACCAGCAGCAGCAGCGAGCTGCCCCAGGTGAAGTACGCCGCGAAGCGGGCCGAGTCTTCCCACATCGCGCGGCGTTCTTCCAGCTCTTCGCGCTCGGCGGCGATCATCTCGCGCACCAGCGAGCGGATGGCGTCCATGGTGGCCCGGCCACGGTCCGTGCGCACCACGGCCAGTGCAGCGTCCGCCTGGCCGGAAAGGCGCAGCTGGATGGTCTCGTGCAGTTCGGACATCTTCTGGCGCGCGAGGGGTGCGAGCTGCTCGAAGCGGCGCAGTTGCCGCGGCGAATCGCCCACCAGCCCGCGCAGCCGCTCCAGTTCGGTCGTGAGCGAAGCCTCGGCGGTCTCGTAGGGGCCGAGGTAGCGGGGCTCGCCGGCCAGCAGGTAGCCGCGCTGGCCGGTTTCTGCGTCCTTGAGGATCGACAGCACGTACTGGATCTGCACGATCGACTCGACGGCGGCATTGATGCGCCGCACCGCCTCGCCACGGTCCTGCTGCGACTGGTAGGTGAAGACGGCGATGACGGTGGTCGCCAGGGCCGCGAGCACGAAGCCCAGCAGCATCCGCAGCGGCATGCTGTGGCGGATCTTGTCGTTCGGGATGGGTTGGGAGGGCATGGGGGTGCGGTGCGGGGAGCACCGGATCATAGGGTGCGGGCACCGCCGCGCACGTAGGCCATATCCTGCAAAAGAAGGAGCAACCGTCCCGCGCGGCGCCTTACGCTCCCACCAGTGCCTGCAGTCGAGCCACTTCCCCGCGCAGGGCCTCGTTCTCGGCCGAAAGCTCCGCCACGCGGCGGCGCAGGGCCTCGATGTCGTCCTGGGGCACGGAGGGCTCGCTCCCCCCGGCCGAGCCCTCCGGCGCGGATCCGTCCTGCGGAATTTCCGCACGCGGCTTGCGCCGTGCGTCGCGCGCGCGCTTCGCGGCCTGGCGCAGCTCATCCTTGCCCGCCACCGCTGCCGCGCGCTGCTCTTCCTCCGGCAAGGTCGCCACGGCGGCCGCGGTGTTGATGGAGATGGCGCCCGAGCGCACGGCAGCCACCAGTTCGGGCGCCGCCTGCTTCTGGATCTTCTCGATCATCACCACCTGGCTGCTGCTCAGCCGTGCCGCCCGGGCGATGGCTTCGCGGCTCTTCAGCGGCTCGGCCTCCGGTACCGCCGCCACGGCGTCCTGCGGTGCGGCGGATGCGGCATCGGCCGGCCCTTCCCACGGCGCGGAGCCGTCCGGGGCCTCTGCCGCTTCGGGGTCCTGCGCCGCGGCAGGGGCGGTGGCCGCCACGCGTTGCGCCAGGATCTCCCGCTTGCGCAGTGCCAGCACGCCACGCTGGAAGTCCGAGACGCTGCGGCGCCCCAGGTGCTGGTCGATCATCCAGAGGTGCACATCCTCCATGGAGCGGAAATGCGGGTGCTGGACAGTGTTGAACGGCAGTCCGTGCTTCTGGCAGATGCCATAGCGGTTGTGGCCATCCACGAGCACGTCGCCCCAGAGCACGAGCGCATCGCGGCAGCCTTCGGCGAGCAGGCTGCGCTCCAGGGCGGCATGCTCCTCGGGCGTGAGCGGATCGATGTAGGCCTTGAGTTCTTCGTTGACGATGATGGGCATGGTGGGGATTCGCGCGGGCCGCAAAAGGGGCGGCATTGTAGTGAATGCGCGTCTTCGGGAAATTCCGCAGGGCGGCGGCCGCCGCGCCTGCCGGGCGGACCGACAATGCGCCATGCATCCGATTGCCAAGCCGTCCCGGCCATCCCTGCGCCCCCCCAGCCTGCGGGGACAACTCACCCTCTGGTTCGGTGCGCTCACGCTCGCGAGCGTGCTGGGCGTGGGCTTCTACCTGGGACGCATCGCCACGCGGGATCTCGCGCGCTTCGCGGGGGACCTGCTGCACACCACGGCCCGCTCGGCCACCGACCTGCTCGCCACCAACCTGCGCGAGCGCGCGCTCGAGATCGACCTGCTGCGCAAGCTGCCGCTGTTCACCCAGGGCGACCTGGGCGGCGATGCCATGCGCCGGGCGCTCGACCAGCGCAAGGACGCGCACAGCGAGTACGCATGGATCGGCATCAGCTCCCCGGAAGGCCAGGTGCTGCAGGCCACGGGCGGCATCCTCGTCGGAGAGAAGGTGGACCAGCGCCCCTGGTTCCGCGAGGCCAGCACCCATCTTTTCGTGGGCGACGTGCACGACGCCGTGCTGCTGGCCAAGCGCCTGCCGGAGCGGCGCCTGGACCAGCCGCTGCGCTTCATCGATTTCGCCGCGCCCATCGTGGACGCCAATGGCACGCTGCGCGGCGTGATCGGCGCCCATGCCCACTGGTACTGGGTGACCGAGACCGTGGAGGCAGTGGCCGTGGACCGCGCAGCGGGGCACGGCATCGAGGTGCTCATCGCCGACCGCTCGGGCAATGTGCTCTACCCCTTCCGGCTCGCAGGCCAGACCCGCCTGCCGGACCGGGCCGGACCGTCCGCGCGCTACGAGCGCCTCACGTGGGCCGACGGGACGGAGTACCTGAGCAGCACGGTCGCGCTGCCGTCCGTGGCGGGCGCGGACCTCGGCTGGCGCATCGTCGTGCGGCAGCCCGCGGATGAAGCGCTGGCGCCGGCACGCGCGCTGGGCCGGCAGCTCGCCTTGCTGGGGCTGGCCGCCGCACTGCTCTGCGGCCTGGTGGCCTACCGGCTCGCGGCACGGTTCAGCCGGCCGCTGGAACTGCTGGCGCGCGCGGCGCGGGCCATCGAGCGCCGCGAGGGGGAGCCCCGCTACCCCGACGGCACCGACACCCTCGAAGTCGCCCAGCTGAACCGCTCCTTCCAGTCCATGACGGCCTCGCTGCTGGAGCGCGAGCAGGAGCTGTCGCGCCTCAATACCTCCCTGGAGAACCAGGTCCGCGAACGCACGCTGGCCCTGCACCAGGCCAACCAGGAACTCGAGAACCTGGCGGTGCGCGATCCGCTCACCGGACTCTACAACCGCCGCCGGTTCGACGAAGCGCTGCAGGCGTATTCGGCGCGGTGCCGCGAACTCGGCCACCGGTTCGCGCTGATGATCGTGGATGCAGACCATTTCAAGCGCGTCAACGACACACACGGCCACCAGACGGGCGACGCGGTGCTGCGGCACCTGGCGGGCGTCATCACCGGCTGCATGCGCTCCACGGATTTCGTCGCCCGGTTCGGTGGCGAGGAATTCGTCGTGCTGATGCCCGAACCCCGCGACCGCGAGGAAGGCCGGCTCGTGGCGGAAAAGATCCGCCTGGCCGTGGGCCATACGCCCTTTCCCGGCGTGGGCCACCTGACGGTCAGTATCGGCCTGGCCTTCTGCCATGGAGGGGGCGAGCCGCTGGCGTCCATCCTCGAACGGGCCGACAAGGCCCTCTACCAGGCCAAGGGGGAAGGGCGCGACCGGGTCTGCGTGGCGCCCGCCGCCTGACGCGGCCTCGGGGGACTGCTCAAATTCTCTTCGGGGCTGGCGGCCATTGTCGCGCGACATGGACAACGTTCAGCACGCGCCCTACGTCGCGGTCCAGGTCCTGTATGGCCTCTGTCGTCCAGAACAGCTCCATCAGTTCGACCCGTCAAGCCGGCGACGTGTTGCAGCGCGGCGCGCCGCGAACCGGGCTTCGACTTCGGCGGCCGGCACCAGATTGCCGGCGTCGGCCGAGGCCTTCGACCGCTGCACCTTGCCGCGCAGCCATGCGTCGTACTCCGCCGCTTCCTGTTGTTGCTTCACGTAGCCCCGCATGAAGTCGCGCAGCAACTGCGCGCCGGTCCGATCATGGGCTTTCGCGGCAGAGGAAACTCGGTTTTCAGGGCCTCGTCCACCCTGAAGGTGAAGGTTGCATCAGACATCATTGCACCTCTGATGTGTTACACAGTATGTGCATCGTAGGACGCAGCAAAACACGGACTTGCATGGCAGGCCGGCAAGTACAAAGGCCGCACGGCCGGGCTCGCGGCTATCATCCCGCGCTCCGGAAACTCCCATGCGACTGCACCGCTTCACGCCCTTCCTGCTGCTGGCCCTGTGGCTGAATGCCTGCCTGGGCTGGTCGTGGCATGAGGCGGCGCACCTGCGGCAAGCCCTGCAGCCCGCAGTGCCTGCCGCGGTGGCGGCGGTGGGCGCGGCGGGGGAGGAAGAAAGCCCGTCCGCCGCCGCTGCGCCCGAAGCGCCATCCGAAGACACGACACCGCAGCACGGGGTATGCGCGGTCTGCCTGGGCTTCGCCCACCTGCAGGCCACTGCACCGCAGCCGGCGCAGCAGTCCTGGCTGGAAGGGCCTGCCGCCCCCGCCAGCCCACCAGCCCATGCCGAAACGGCACGCGGGCGCCGCACCATCCAGCCTTTCCTGGCGCGCGGCCCACCGGCAGGGGCCGCCATCGCGCCCGTGCCCTCCGCAGGGCCGGCCTGAGCGCGCCGCGGCCTGCACCGGTCGCGCCTTCCTTTTCCTCTGAGCCTCCCGACCCGGGACCGCGTCTCCACGGACACGCGGATGCCCCGTGCCGCGCGCTACCGCATGGCACCCCGGCATGCCGGCATGGGCTGCGGTCCCCTTTTGCACCCTTCGATTCCATGACTTCCCTTTTCCGTCATCCCTCTTTCAAGGCCCTGCCCCTGGCCATGGCCGCTGCAGCCCTCGTGGCCGGCGGCGCACGCGCGCAATCCGGCACCACCCCGTCCCCTTCCGGCGACGCCCAGTTGTCCACCGTCGATGTCGTCGGCCGCACCGATTCCGGCACCTACCAGGCCCAGGAAGCGGCAGGCGCCAAGACCGACCTGCCGCTGCGCGAGCTGCCGCAGTCCGTGCGCGTCATCACCCGGCAGGCCATCGACGACCTCGGGGCCACGCGCCTGGACGAGGTGCTCGACTACGTGGGCGGGGTCTCGCGCCAGAACAACTTCGGGGGCCTGTGGGACAACGTCGCCATCCGCGGCCTGCCCGGCAACGAGAACACCGGCTCGGCCACCCTGCTCAACGGCTTTTCCGGCAACCGGGGCTTCAATGCGCCGCGCGACATGGCCGGCGTGGAGCGCATCGAGTTCCTCAAAGGGCCAGCCGCCGCGCTCTACGGCAGCAGCGAACCCGGCGGCACCCTCAACATCGTCACCAAGCGCCCGCAATGGAAGCCGGCCAACGCGGTGGAAGCCTATGCGGGCAGCCATGCGTATCGCCGCGGCGCGCTCGACAGCACCGGCCCGCTCGGCGAGAACCTGGCCTACCGGCTCAACGTGGCGGTGGAAGACAGGGACAGCTTCCGCGACTTCGTCAGCGCGCAGCGCCAGGTGGTGGCCCCGGCCTTCACCTGGAAGCTCGGCGGCAGCACCGTGCTGGACTACAGCGGCGAATACCTGCGGCACCGCGCGCCGCTGGACCGGGGCGTGGTGGCGGTCGGCAACCGGCTCGGCGACGTGCCGCGCAGCCGCTTCCTGGGCGAGCCGGGCGACGGCGACGTGACAGTGCGCAACACCACCCACCAGCTGTCGCTGCTGCACGAATGGAACGCCCGGTGGCGCAGCCGTTTCGCGCTCTCCTATCGCACCACCGGGCTGGACGGCTTCTCCACCGAGGCCTCGGCATTGCAAGCCGACGGCACGCTGCGCCGCCAGCGCCGCTACCGCGATTTCTCGTCCGACGACACGGCCCTGCAGGGCGAGCTGATCGGCAACCTGCAGTGGGGCGGCACGCCGCACGAGCTGCTGCTGGGCGTGGAGAGCTACCGCTACACGCTGGACGCGCGCATGCTGCGCATCAACCCCACGGCCGCCGCGCCCTACGCGATCGACATCTTCCGGCCGGTGTACGGCCAGCCCCGGCCCACGCCCGGCCCGAACACCGACTTCACCGAACGCCAGCGCAACACGGCGCTCTACGTGCAGGACGCGATCCAGATCGCGCCGCAATGGCGAGTGCTGGCCGGCGCGCGCTTCGACCGCTACCGGCAGACCTACGACAACCACCGCACCGGCACCACCGACGGGCAGGACCCGACGGCCGTCTCCCCGCGCGTGGGCGTGAGCTGGCTGCCGGATGCGCAGTGGACGGTGTACGCCAATGCGGGCACGTCGTTCCGCCCGAACAGCGGCTTCACGTCCGCCGTGGGCCGCGGCGGCCTGGCGCTGGAACCCGAGAAGGGCCGCGCACTGGAACTCGGCGTGAAGTGGGAGAGCGCGGACCAGCGCCTGGGCGCCACGGCCGCACTCTTCGACATCACCAAGCGCAACATGCTGACCACCGATCCGGTGGACAGCAGCTTCCAGGTGACGGCGGGCAAGGTGCGCAGCCGCGGCCTGGAGTTCGACCTGGCGGGGCAGCTCAGCACGCACTGGCGACTGAACGCGAGCCTGGTGCTGAACGATGTGGACGTGGTGCGCGACAACCTGCTCGAGGTCGGGGGCAGCCTCATCAACGTGCCGCGCGTGAATGGCAGCCTGCTGGCGGTGTACGAGGACGCGCTCGCCAGCGGCCAGCGCTACGGCGTGGGCGGCGGCGTCACGCACGTGGGCAGGCGGCTGGGCGCGGCCCGCACCCAGGCCGAAGCCCAGGCCGGCACGCCCGCCTTCGAACTGCCCGCCTACACCACGGCGAAAATCGTCGCGTACTGGCGCCTCACGCCCACGGTGCGGCTCACTCTGGACGTGGACAACGTGTTCGACAAGACCTACTACGCCACATCGGTGAGCCGGCTGTGGGTGACACCCGGCAGCGGGCGCACCGTGGCGGTGGGCCTGCAGGCCCGGTTCTGACATGCTTCACTCCATGAAGAATCCCGCCCCCCTTCGTGCCACGCGGCGCGGCACCCTGCGGATGCTGGCGGCCGGCGCCGCGGGCGCGCTGGCACCGGCCCTGCAGGCCCGGGCCGCCGGCGAAACCGCACGCCTGCAGATCGTCGGTCCCTGGGAGATCGCCGGCCTGGCCCCGGCGGTCAGTGGCTACGTGTTCACGCGCCTTCAGATCGCCGAGACGCTGGTGGAAGCCGACGACGACGGCACGCTGCTGCCCGGCCTGGCGGAAGGTTTCAGTGCCTCGGTCGACGGCCTCGTCTGGCGCTTCGTGCTGCGCCGCGGTGCGCGCTTCCACGACGGCACCCCGGTGCGGGCCGCGGCGGTGGTCCGCTGCCTGGAGGCCGCGCGCCGGCCGCCGTCGCTGCTGAGTGGCGCCCCGATCCAGGCCGTCGAGGCCGAGGACGAAGCCACCGTGCGCGTGCGCCTGGCCGCACCGCACGCCGCGCTGCCCGCACTGCTGGCGCACAGCAGCACGCTGGTGCTCGCACCCGCGAGCTATGGCGCGGACGGCACGGTGCAATCCATCGTCGGCAGCGGGCCCTACCGCGTCACCACGCTCGCCGCGCCGCAGCGGGTCGAGGCCGCGGCGTTCGACGGCCACGGTGGCGCGCGCCCCGCCATCGCGCGCGTGGCCTATCTCTCGGCCGGGCGCTCCGAGACACGGGCCCTGATGGCCGAGTCCGGCCAGGCGGATCTCGCCTACGGGCTCGACCCGGCCAGCACCGTGCGCCTGCGGCGCCGGGCCGCGGCCGGTGGAACCGTGCGGGTGGAATCGGTGACGCTGCCGCGCTCGGTGGCGATCAAGGTCAACGCAGGGTTGCCGGCACTGCGGGACGTGCGCGTGCGCCGGGCGCTCAGCCTGTGCATCGACCGGGCCGGCATCGCCCGCGCGCTGCTGCGCGACCCCGTGCTCGCGGCCACTCAGCTCTTTCCGCCCACGCTCGGGGCGTGGCATGCGGAGGAACTGGAGCCGCTCGCCTGCGATTTCGAGGCCGCAGCCCGGCTGCTGGCCGCGGCGGGCTGGCGCCGCGGCGCGGACGGTCTGCGCGACGCGCAGGGGCAACCGCTGCGGCTGGCGCTGCGCACCTTCCCCGACCGGCCCGAGCTGCCGCTGATCGCCACCGCACTGCAGGCCCAGTGGCGCGAGGCCGGCATCGCGGTGCGCGTGGACGTGGGCAACTCCGGCGACATCCCCCTCGGCCACCACGACGGCAGCCTGCAGCTTGCGCTGATCGCCCGCAACTACGCCACCACGCCCGATCCCACCAGCACGCTGGCACAGGACTTCGGGCGCAGTGGCGGCGACTGGGGCGCCATGGGCTGGTCCGACGCGGGCGTGGCTGACGCCCTGGCCCGATTGCAGGCCGGGGGCATCGCGGCGGAGCCCGCCGCGGCACTGCGCCGGCAGGTGGTGCGGACGCTGCAGGACGCGCTGCCGGTGATCCCGGTGGCGTGGTACCGGCAGACCGTGGCCGTGAGCGCGCGCGTCGGCCCGGTCCGGCTGGATCCGCTGGAACGCTCCTACCGGCTCACCGCGATGGAGTGGCGCGCATGACCACCCGCACGTCTCCCATGACCTCCTCCTCTACATCCTCCACCGGCACCGCCACCGCCGAACGCATCTGGGCCCGCATGCTGCTGCGCCGGGTGCTGCAGGCCGTGGCGCTCGCGCTCATCGTCGGCACGCTGTGCTTCGCGATGGCGCGCCTGCTGCCCGGCGACATGGCCACGCGCATCGCCGCCGGCCGCTACGGCTACGACCTGGTTTCGAACGCCGCAGCCGCGGCGGTGCGCGGCGAACTGGGCCTGGACCGGCCCGTCTGGCAGGCGCTGCTGGCCTGGTGGGGCGACATCGCCCGGCTGGACCTGGGCACCTCCTATGTCAGCGGCGACCCGGTGTGGCGGGAGATCGCGCACCCACTGGCCGCCACGGTCGAACTGTCGCTCGCGGCACTGCTCACCGGCATGGCGCTGGGGCTGCCGGCCGGCATCTGGACGGGCCTGCACCCGGGCGGCCGCATCGACCGCGCCATGGCCGCGCTGGCGGTTCTGCTGCGGGCCACGCCGCCCTTCCTGCTGGCCGTGCTGCTCATGCTGGCGATGGCCGTGCACCTGGGCATGCTGCCCGTGGCAGGCGACGACCATGCGGCCAGCCTGCTGCTGCCCGCGCTGACGCTCGGCCTGGTGCTCGCAGCGGGGCTGGCGCGGGTGTCCGGCGCCGCCATGCGGCAGGCCGCCGCATCGCCGTCGCTGGCGTTCGCGCGCTCCAAAGGCCTCACCGACGGGCAGGCGCTGTGGCGCCACGGGCTGCCGCAGGCCGCGCTGCCGGTCATGGCCTACCTCGGCGTGCAGGGCGTGTTCCTGGTCGAGGGGGCCGTGGTCGTGGAAACGCTCTTCGCGTGGCCCGGCATCGGGCATGCGCTGGTGCATGCCGTCTTCGGGCGCGACGTGCCGATGATCCAGGGCGCGGCCCTGTGCATGGGCCTGCTGTTCGTCTTCTTCAACCTGCTGGTGGATGCGGCCTGCGTGGCGATCGATCCCCGGCGCTCCACCGAGGTCCGCGCATGACCGCCGTGCCGTCGCATTCCTCTTCCCCGCACGGCGCCTTCAGTGCCGCCGCCCATGCGCCGGGACATTTCCCCGCCCGCGCCGGTCGCCGCTGGGGGTTCGTGATCCTCGGTCTGCTCGCAGCCTTCGCGGCGCTGGGCCCCGCGCTGGTCGGAACCGATCCCGCGCGCCAGTCGCTCGCCGACAGCCTGCTGCCGCCCGGCCGCACGCACTGGCTGGGCACGGACCTGTTCGGCCGCAGCACGCTGGCCCGGCTCGCCCATGCGGCGCAGCTCTCCCTGGGGCTGGCGCTGGCAGCGTCGGCGAGCGCGGCGCTTCCCGGGGTGCTGCTGGGCGTGGCGGCGAGCTGGCGCGGCGGCGTGCTCGACCGATGGCTGGTGCTGCTCGCCGACGCCGTGCTGGCCGTGCCAGGCCTGCTGCTGGTGCTGCTTTTCGCCGCCCTCGCGCCAGGGCAGCACTGGGCACTCTACCTGGGCCTGTCGCTCTCGATGGGGGTGGAGTATTTCCGCGTCAGCCGCGCCGCGAGCCGGCCGGTGCTGGCCGGCGATGCGGTGCAGGCCTCGCGGCTGCTCGGCTTCGGTCCGTTCTACCTGCTGCGCCGCCACGTGCTGCCGGCGCTCGCGCCGGTGCTGGGCACGCTGCTGCCCTTCACCGCTGCCCAGGCCGTGCTGGCGCTTGCGGCGCTGGGCTTCATCGGCGTGGGCATCCAGCCGCCGACCGCCGAGCTGGGCCTGATGATGACCGAGGCACTGCCGCACTACGAAGAAGCCCCCTGGTTGATCGCAGCTCCCGTTGGACTGCTGGCCTGGCTGGTGCTGGGCATGGCGCTCGTCGTGCGCACCGGGGAGCCGGCATGAGCGCGGCCAACGCACTCCTGCAGGTGGACGACCTCAGCGTGCATGCGGGACCGCTCGCGCTGCTGCAGGGCATTTCGTTCAGGCTGCATCCGGGCGAGGCGCTGTGCCTCGTCGGCGAAAGCGGTGCCGGCAAATCCCTGCTGGCCCAGGCGGTGATGGGCCAGCTGCCGCCGGCCCTGCGCGCCAGCGGCAGCGTCGCCATCGCAGGCCATGCCAGCCGGGCCGCCGACGGGCCCGCGCGCCGGCCGCTCTGGGGACGCACGCTCGCGCTGCTGCCGCAGGAGCCTGCGCAGGCGCTCAGTCCGACCATGCCCGTAGCGCCGCAACTTGCCGAAGTGCATGCGCTGGTGCGTGGATTGCCGCCCGACCGCGCGCAGGCGGCGGCGGAGGCGCAACTGCAGGCCGCCGGCCTGGGCGCCGCAGCCCGCCAGCACGCATGGCAGCTCTCGGGCGGCATGGCGCAGCGCGCCGCCGCGGCGATCGCGCTCGCGGGCGGGGCGCGCATCCTGCTGGCGGACGAGCCCACCAAGGGACTCGATGCGGCATGGCGCCGGCACGCGGTGGAGGGCCTGCAGGCCCTTTTGCGGGAGGGCGGCTGCGCCGTGGTCATCACGCACGACCTGGACCTCGCGCGCCAGCTGGACGGCGCCGTCATGGTGCTGCAGGGCGGCCAGGCCGTGGAAGGGGGCCCCGCGCGGGAGGTGCTGGCGACGCCGCGGCATGCATTCACCCGCCGGCTGCTGGACGCGGACCCGTCCGCGTGGCCACGCCGCGCAATGCCCACCGTGGGCGACGTGGTGCTGCAGGCCACGGGGCTGACCAAGGCGTACGGCGGCCGGCCGCTCTTCCAGGGCGTGGACCTGGCGCTGCGCCGCGGCGAGCGCACCGTGGTGCGTGGCGACAGCGGATCCGGCAAGAGCACCCTGGGCAACGTGCTCCTGGGCCTGGTGCGCGCGGACGCTGGCGCCGTGCGGCGTGCGCCCTCGCTCGCGCCGACCGCCCTGCAGAAGCTCTACCAGGATCCCGCGGGTGCGTTCGCACCGCAGGCGGACCTGGGCACCTCCCTGCACGACGTGGCACGCCGCCATGCGCAGCCGTGGACGGCACTGGAGGAGCGCCTGCAGCGCCTGGGGCTCGACCCCGCGTTGCTGCGGCGGCGCCCCGGCGAAGTGTCGGGCGGCGAACTGCAGCGCATCGCGCTCGCGCGCGTGCTGCTGGCCCGGCCCGCGCTGCTCTTCGCCGACGAGCCGACCTCGCGCCTGGATCCGCTCACGCAGCGCGACACGCTGGCGCTGCTCACCGAGGCGGTGGAGGAGACCGGCGCCTGCCTGCTGCTGGTCACCCACGACGATGCGCTCGCGCAGGCCATCGGCACCCGGACGCTGCGGCTGCAGGATGGTGCCCTGGCCGTGGAAGAGGGAATGGCGGCGGCAACGGTCACGGCAGCGCACGCTTCCGGATGACACGGGCGGTAAGCGGCGTCCCACGCGCCGCAGCGGGCCCGGGCCCGAGCATAGGTACACGTGCCGGCACGCCATCGTGGCGTCCGGTGCACGGCCCTGCAACGACCGGATCGCCGCCATGCCCTCCTCCACCGCCCAGGCCGCTCTTCAGCGGCCTCCCAGCCAGGCCCGCATCCAGGCGGCCCTGAAGCAATCCTTCGGCCTGCGCGCCCTGCGTCCGGGCCAGCGCGATGTGATCGACCGCGTGCTGCGCGGCGAGAACACGCTGGCCATCATGCCCACGGGTGCCGGCAAGTCGCTGTGCTATCAGTTGCCCGCGCTGCTGCTCGCGGGCCGCACGGTGGTGGTGTCGCCGCTGATCGCGCTCATGCGCGACCAGTGCGATGCGCTGCGCGAGCGCGGCGTGCCGGCCGTGCAGTTGCACAGCGCGCTGGACGCCGAGGAAACGCGCGCGGCCGAGGCGGCCGTGGCCGACGGCAGCGCGCGCATCGTGCTCACCACGCCCGAACGCCTGGCGGACGCCGGCTTCCAGGCGCTGCTCGAAGCCGGCGGGCCCGTGGGCCTGCTGGCCGTGGACGAGGCGCACTGCATCTCGCAATGGGGCCACGACTTCCGTCCCGCCTTCCTCGACATCGCCCATGCCGTGCCGCGCCTGGGCCGCCCGACGGTGCTCGCGCTCACCGCGACCGCCGCAGGCCCCGTGGCACAGGACATCCGCCGGCAACTGGGCATTCCGGCCGCGGGCGTGGTCGATACCGGCACCTACCGCCCCAACCTGCACTATCGCGCCGAGCAGCTCGCCGACGAGAAGGAAAAGCGCGACTGCCTGCTGCGCACCGTGAAGGGTACCGAAGGCTCCGGCATCGTCTATACCGCCACGGTGAAGGCCGCGGAGGAAGTGCATGCGCTGCTGGCCGGCGCGGGCGAATCCGCGGGCCTCTACCACGGCCGCATGCCGGCCGCCGAGCGCGGCGAGGCGCAGGACCGTTTCATGGCGGGCGACCTGCGGGTGATGGTGGCCACCAACGCCTTCGGCCTGGGCATCGACAAGCAGGACGTGCGCTTCGTGGTGCACTACCAGATGCCCGGCGGGCTGGATGCGTACTACCAGGAATCCGGCCGGGCCGGGCGGGACGGGCAGCCGGCCGAATGCACGCTGCTCTTCCTGCGCAAGGACAAGGCGGTGCAGCAATTCTTCCTCGCCGGCCGCTATCCGACGCCCGACGACCTCGATGCGCTCTACTCCGCGCTGCAGTCACCCCCGCCGGGTGCGCACGACGGCTGGACGCTGGACCTGCTGCAGCAATCGCTGGACCGGCCGCGCCCCAAGCTGCAGGTGGCGCTGGGCCTGCTGCGCCGCCGCCGCATCGTCACGCAGAAGGCCGACGGCCGCCTCTCGCTGCGCCGCGCGGGCATGGACAGCGAGGCGCTGATCGCGTTGCTCGAAGACTACGCACAAAAGCGCACGCAGGACCAGGACGGCCTCGAGCGCATGGTGTTCTATGCGCAGACGGGCGGCTGCCGGTGGGAACTGCTGCTGGATTACTTCGGGCATGCGCGACCGGCGCAGCGCTGCGGCACCTGCGACAACTGCCGGCGGATCGCCGCGCTCGATGCACAGCAGGCCATCGCGAATGCCGCAGCGTCGTCTGCCACGGGGGCGGCGATACGAGAGAAGTCCTCGGAAAAACCATCGGCAGCGCCCGCCATCGTCGTGCCGCCGGCCGGAGCTGCCGTGGTCGCCGGGCGTGCTGCGGCACCTGCCCGTCCTGCGTTCGAACTCGGCATGCCGGTGCGCGTGAAACGCTACGGGGAGGGCACGGTCAGCGCGATCGCGTCGGAATCGATCACCGTGGCCTTCTCGGACGGCAGCGAGCGCTGCTTCCATCCGGAGTACGTGCGCAAGGCGCGCCGGCGCCGGCCCGCGGCCAACGATGCCGCGGTGGCCGTGGCGAATGCGGAGCCGGCACTGGCACTGCGCAGCGCCTGAACCGCCAACGCCCATGGAAAAAGCCGCCATGCTCTCGCGTGGCGGCTTTTCTACGTGGCTCCGGCATCCGGCCCGCACAGGCCGGGCCGGGCCGGTCGGTTCAGGGATGTGACGCGACGAAGCGGCGCGTGGCATACAGCCCCACCGGCGTCCAGTGCTCCGACGGCGACATCGCATCCACCAGGGCATCGAACTGCGCATCGGCATCCAGCGTGCCGAGGCGCTCCTTGAAGGCAACCAGGTCCGGGTCGAGCACATCGGCCGCGCCCGCTGCGCCGGCATCGGCGCGCCGGGCGCGCTGCAGGGCGCGGAAGGTGGGGCGGCGTCGCGTCTCGTTGGCGGCAGCGGGTTCGAAGAATGCCTGGCCATCGGCGCTCGCCTCGTCGCCGCGGATCCAGTCGTGGATCACCTGCAGCTCATAGGGCGAGAACACGCCGAACATCTCCGCACGCGGCCCCTGCAGCAGGCCCCAGAAGCGGCTTTCCGCCACGGGGCGGCCGGGTTGGATCCAGTGGGCCTGCACGAGCGCGTCCAGGAAGGCGTCCATGCCTTCGGGCGCCGACAGCCAGTCGTTCACGCTGCGGCCGGCCACCTTGCAGTAGTCCGAATGCATGCCCTGGCCGGCGCCGCACTTGGCCTGGAAGATGCGCACCACTTCGGCGCGGATGTCGAAGTCCGCGATCACGCGGGTGGTGCCGAGGCCCGCATCGCCCAGGCGGGTGCCCTGGCGGACCCGCTGCCAGAAGGCCTCTGGGTCGCCATGGCGCGGCAGCAGCGCCAGCACGGCATCGCAGGCCTGGCGGGCGTGCCCCGTGTCGGCGTTGTCCACCGTGACGTGCAGCTGGAAGTAGTACGGATCGATGCCCAATTCGTTGAGCTCGTACGAGGTGATCAGCAGGTGCAGCGGCAACTGCTCGTAGCCCAGGTTGAAGCCGATGACTTCAGGCAGGAACTCTTCCGCGTTCCAGGCCAGCGCGAGCTGCACCGCGCCCTGCTCATGGAGCGCATCGGGCAGCGCCGGGCCCTGCGAGAGACCGTAGCGCGACAGCAGCTGGCGGTAGAGCAGCACGTGGTTCTTGTCGGGTGCGCCATCGCCGAGTTCTTCCAGGTAGGTGCGCACCAGTTCGGCCATGCGTGGGTTGCGCGCGTGGCGCAGCACGCCGTAGAGCCAGCTGCCATCCACCAGCTTGGTCGGTGCCACGGCCCGCAGGAAGTGCAGCGCATGGGCCCGGTTGCGGAAATACCGCCGGCCTTCGCCCGCGCGCCGTGCGGCAAGGTATTCGCCATATTGCGCCGACACGGCGGCGTGGCTCGCGGCCATCCAGTCGTGCAGGTCATCGGGTCGTTCGGGCAGCGTGGCCGGCGGCAGGTCCGCGCGCGCCAGCGTGTCGCGCAGCAGTGCGGCGCCCTGGCGCCTGGCCTCTGGCGTGGGAGCCGTGCGGTGCAGCGCGGTATGCAATGACTGGTAGGGCCCTTCCGGGGCACGCACGGGCGCGTGCGCGGGTGTTCGTCGGGGAGCGGGACGGTCGTCGTCTGCAGCGTCGGGAGCGGGGGCGATCAGCGTGGAGGTTCTCATGATGATGGGGTACCGGATGGCATATGCCCCATGGTTCCCCACCCTGGGGCTGCACTCCATCGGTGCGTGGCCCCCCTCCCGGTCGGCCCGCTCCTACGGTCCCATCGGCGCATGCGCCGCGCACGCGTCAGGCGGCCGCTGCGCCACCGTGGAGTGTCCAGCCGCAGGCCGCGCCCAGGGCGGGATCGCCATGGATGAGCGCCGCTTCGGTCATGCGCGACGCATCCGGCAGCATGGCGCCGTTCTTCGCGGCGATCACCTCGGCCAGCACGCTCACGGCGATCTCCGGCGGCGTGCGGCTGCCGATCGCGAGGCCGATCGGCCCGCGCAGGCGCGCAAGCGCATCCTCGCCGATCCCGAAATGCTCGCGCAGCCGCTGCCTCCGCGCTGCCGTGGTGGCGGCGGAACCAATGGCCCCAACGTAGAAGGCGTCGCCCTGAAGGGCTTCCAGCAGCGCGAGATCGTCCAGCTTCGGATCGTGGGTGAGCGCGATCACGCAGGTGCGCGCATCCATGCCCATCGCCAGCACGGCATCGTCGGGCATGCCATCGACGAGTTTCGCGCCGGGCAGGTTCCAGCCCAGCCGGTGCTCCTCGCGCGGGTCGCATACGGCTACCGCGAATCCGCAGGGCATGGCCATGGAGGCCAGGCATTCGGTGAGGGCTCCCGCACCGATCAGCAGCATGCGGTGCGAGGGCCCGAGGCGCTGCGCCAGCGTGTCGCCATGGTCGAGCAGGGAGGGCGCGCCCTGCACGGGCGCGGCGAGGTTTTCGGTGGAGAGCGTCACCGCGCCGTCCGCGCAGCGCAGGTGCCGCCACACCACGCGGCGCTCCTGCAGCCACTGCACGAGGCGCTGCAGCCAGAGCGGTTCGGGGTCGTATTCGAGCAGCAGCTCCAGCGTGCCGCCGCACGGCAGGCCGAAGCGGTGCGCCTCGTCGGCAGTGAGCCCGTAGCGCACGCGCTCGGGCGGTCGCCCGGCCCACTGCGCGGCACCCGGCAGGCAGCGCCGCAGCAGGTCGTCTTCGATGCAGCCGCCGGAGACCGAGCCTTCGATCAGGCCGTCGTCGCGCAGCGCCATCCAGGAGCCCACAGGCCGGGGCGACGAGCCCCAGGTGCGCAGCACGGTGGCGAGCACGGCGTGGCGGCCGGCGGCGCGCCAGCCGTGCAACGCGCGGGCCACGCGCAATTCGGGATCGGTGTCGTGCATCACAGCGGTGCATCCATCGCCTGCGCCGCTACCGCGGCGGGCACGTGTTCCATGGGCTTGGGCGGCACGTCGGGCGCGGGCCGCATCACCTTGTCGGGCGTCATCGGCGTGGAGCGCACGCGCCGGCCGGTGGCATGGAAGATCGCGTTGCACACGGCCGCGGCCACGCCCACGATGCCGATCTCGCCCACGCCCTTGGCGCCCAGGCGGCTCACGATGCGGTCGTCCTCCTGCACGAAGATCACGTCGATCGGCGGCGTGTCGGCGTTGGATGCGACGTGGTATTCGGCGTAGTTGTGGTTCATGAACCGGCCCAGCGCATGGTCGGTCTGCGTTTCCTCGTGCAGCGCCTGGCTGATGCCCCAGACCACTCCGCCGGTGATCTGGCTGTGCGCCGTCCTGGCGCTCAGGATACGGCCCGCCGCGATCGCACTCACCACGCGGGTCACGCGCACGGTGCCCAGTTCCTCGTCCACCTTCACCTCGCAGAACACGGCTGAATGCGTGGCGCGCACGTAGTTCTTCTGCTTGAGCACGTTGGGCAGCAGCAGGTAGCGGGCCTCCACCTGCGAGCGCCCCTGCGCGGCGAGGATGTCGGTGAAGGCCATGCCGCGGTCTTCCGCGGGCGCGCCGCGGCGGCGCAGCCGGCCGTCCACGAACTCCACGTCGCGCAGCAGCGTGCGCTCGAAGCCCGAGCCGCGAGTGCGCTGCGCCAGCGCCCACAGCAGGCGGCGCAGCTTCTCGCAGGCGCCCTCCACCGCAGAGCCGACGGTGGCCACGTGGGAGGAACCGCCCTCGATCGGCGCCACAGGCAGCGTGGAGTCGCCCAGGCGGAAAGTGACGCGCTCGAGCGGCAGGCCCATCGCCTCGGCCGCGATCATCGACATCACCGTGTACGTGCCGGTGCCGATGTCCGACGCCGCACTGCTCACCTCCAGGCGGCCGTCGGCATGCAGCACCGCGCGCACCTTGGCGAACATCTGCATCGCATCCCAGGTGCCGGTGGCCATGCCCCAGCCCACGAGTTCGCGGCCCTCGCGCATCGAGCGCGGTTCGACCGGCCGGCCGTCCCAGCCGAAGCGCGCCGCGCCCAGGCCGTAGCAGGCGCGCAGCTCCTTGGTGGAGAACGGCAGATCCTTCGATGCGTCGCGGTCGGCGTAGTTCTTCAACCGCAGCGCGAGCGGGTCCATGCGCAGTTCGTAGGCCAGCTCGTCCATGGCCACTTCGAGCGCGTGCACGCCGTGCGCGGCGCCCGGCGCGCGCATGTCCAGCGGCGTGTACTGGTCGAGCGGCACCAGCCGGTAGCCCAGCCGCACGTTGTCGCAGCGGTAGAGCTGGCCGGACCAGTTCACCACCACCTCTACGTAGTCCTCCATGCGCGACGTCTCGGCCACGGCCTCGTGCACGATCGCGCGCAGCGTGCCGTCGCGGTCGGCCGCGAGCTTCAGGCGCTGCCAGGTCTCGGGCCGGTGGCCGAAGGTGAACATCTGCTGGCGCGTGAGCACCACGCGCACCGAGCACTGCAGGTGCAGCGCCGCCATCACCGCGAGCACGAGCTGGTACTGCGGGCGCAGCCCCGATCCGAAAGCGCCGCCCACGAACGGGTTGCGCACCGTGACCTCGTCCTCGCCCAGGCCGAACACGCGCGAGACCAGCCAGCGGCTGTTCTGCGGGCTCTGCGTCTTGTCGTAGATGGTGAGGTGGCCATCCTCCGCGCGCAGCACGGTGGAGGCGTGCATCTCCATCGGGTTGTGGTGCTCCACGCCGCTGTAGTACTCGGCCTCGATCTTCACGGGCGCGCGCTCGAAGGCGCCGTCGGCATCGCCGCGCGGCTTCGGCGGCGGTGAATAGCCGGCCTTCATGCGGCTGGGATCGCGCGCACGGCCCAGATGGCGCAGCAGGTGCGTCTCGTGGCGCTCCACCTCGTAGTCGATCTCCACCAGCGACGCCGCGCAGCGCGCCGCCTCGAACGTGCAGGCCACCACCAGCGCGACGGGCTGGCCGCTGTAGCGCACCACGTCGTCCAGCAGCGGCTTGAAGGGCGATCCGCCGGGCGCCGTCATGTCCTTGTAGAACAGGTCCATCGAGCGGACCTTCGGGCGGTTCTCGTGCGTGATGATGTCCAGCACGCCCGGCACCGCGCGGGCACGCTCGAGACGCATGCGCAGGATGCGGCCCCGGGCGATGCTGCTGTTGACCACCACACCATAGGCCATGCCCTCCGCATGGTGCTCGGCCGCATAGCGCACCTGGCCCGTCACCTTCAGGCGCCCGTCCACGCGCGAGACGGGCATGCCCAGTTTCACCGGCCCGGTGCCGGCATCGGCGCGGGGCTGCTGCCCCGCCTGTGCGCGGCTCGCCGCGTCGTTCGGCATCGGTGCGTTCATGGTTGCGCGTCCTGGTCGTGGCCGGCGCCGAGTTCGCCGGTGTTGGTGAGTTCGCCGTCGCGCGCCATCTCCAGCGCGCGCACGATGGCCCGCCGGGCCAGTTCGATCTTGAAGCGGTTTTCGCCCGGGCCACCGGGCGCGCCGTGGCCGCGCGCACCCTGCAGCACACGCTCGGCGGCCTGCGCGAACGCCTCGGCCGTGGGCTCGCGGCCCGCCAGGGCTTCCTCGGCCTCCGGCACACGCCAGGGCTTGTGGGCTACGCCGCCCACGGCGACGCGGGCCGTGCGGATGCGGCCGTCCCCGCCCAGGTCCAGCCCCGCCGCGATCGACACCAGCGCGAACGCGTATGAAGCACGGTCGCGCACCTTCAGGTAGGCGCCATGCTGCGCGAAACCCTGCGCCGGCAGCGCGATGTGGGTGATGAGTTCGTCGCTCGCCAGCACCGTGTCGCGGTCGGGCTCGCTGCCGGGCAGCCGGTGGAAGTCCGCGAAGGCAATCGTGCGCTCGCCGCGCGGGGAGCGCACGTGCACCACGGCCTCCAGCGCCGCCAGGGCCACGCACATGTCTGAGGGGTGCGTGGCGATGCACTGGTCGCTCGTGCCCAGGATGGCCAATTGCCGCGCCAGCCCGTCGCGTGCCGGGCAGCCCGTGCCCGGCTCGCGCTTGTTGCACGGCACGGCCACGTCGTAGAAGTAGTGGCACCGCGTGCGCTGCAGCAAGTTGCCGCCGTTGGTGGCCATGTTGCGGATCTGCGGCGAGGCTCCGGCCAGGATGGCGGCCGCCAACAGCGGATAGCGCTCGCGCACCAGCGGATGCTTCGCGGTGGCGGCGTTGCGGGCCATCGCCCCCAGGCGCACGCCGCCGCCCTCGGCCTCCTCGATGCCGGCGAACGGCAGGCGGCCCACGTCCACGAGGCGGCGCGGCCGCATCACGCTCTCCTTCATCAGGTCGATGAGGTTGGTGCCGCCGGCGATGAACTTCGCGGGCAGCACACGCTCGCTCGCATGGTGCATGCCCTGCGGCATAGTGGCGAGCGCCATCTCGGCGTCCAGCGCCGGCACGTAGTCGAAGCCCCTCATGCCGCGCCCTCCCCGGCCTGCGCCGGCTGGGCCTGGTGCATGTGCTGCGACGGCTGCGAGGACGGCCGCATGGGCCCACGCAGCGGCACGCCCGCCACCTCAGCGACGGCCTGCACAATCTGCGGATACGCGCCGCAGCGGCACAGGTTGCCACTCATGCGCTCGCGGATGTCGTCGGCCGTGCGCACGCCGCCTTCGCCCAGCAGGCCCACGGCGGAGCAAAGCTGCCCCGGCGTGCAGTAGCCGCACTGGAACGCGTCGTGGTCGATGAAGGCCTGCTGCAGCGGGTGCAGCGCATCGCCGCCCCGCGGCGCACCGGCGGAGGCAGTACCGGCATCGGCACAGTCCCGCAGGCCCGCCAGGCCTTCGACGGTGGTGATGTGCGCGCCGTCGTGCATCACGGCCAGCGTCAGGCAGCTGTTGATGCGCTGCCCATCCACCAGCACCGTGCAGGCACCGCACTGCCCGTGGTCGCAACCCTTCTTGGTGCCGGTGAGCTGGAGCAGGTCGCGCAGCGTGTCGAGCAGCGTGACCCAGCAGGGAATATCGAGGTGCTGTGGCGTACCGTTCACGTGCAGGCGTACGGCGTGGATCGACACGGCGGAGTCGGCCGGACCGCTGGCGCGGGCGACCGACATGGGGTGGCTGGATGACATCTCGCTTCCTTCACGGCCGGTGGACGGAACAGTGTCGTCGGCAGGTGCGGCGGACCCTGTAGGAAGATCGCGCGCCCATGGTCGGCCTGGAGCGGCCCCAGGCGAACCGAACGCCTGCGGCGCGGGCCTCGTCGGAACCGCTTCGCCGGGCCGCGTCAACCGCCCGGGTGGCGCAGGGCCGCGCAGCGCCGTATGCTGCAGCCATGTCTTCCGTGCCTCCATCCGGCCTGCGACCGGCCTCCGTCGTTTCCGCCGATCATCCAGATGCACGGGCAGCACCCGCGGTGGCCGGCATCATCCTGGCGGCGGGTGCAGCGTCGCGTTTCGGCAGCGACAAGCGCCGCGCCCTGCTGCCGGATGGCACGCCATTGCTCGCCGCCGTGGCCGGGTCTTTCGCGCGCGTCTTCGCGCGGACCTCCGTGGTCGTGCCCCCCCAGGATGACTTCGGCCTGGAGCTCTGCGCGCGCCTCGGGCTCGACGCCGTGCCGAACGAGCGCTGCGGCGAAGGCCAGGGCACCTCGCTCGCGGCGGCCATGCACTGGGCGCTGGCACAGCCCCGCCTGCAGGCCGTGGTGGTGGGCCTGGCGGACATGCCCTGGGTGCGCGACGACACGCTCGCGGCGCTGCGCGACGCGCTGCTGCAGCACCCTGGTGTGCCAGTCCTGCCGCTATGGCAGGGCCGCCCAGGCAATCCGCGCGGCATTCCACGGCGGTATTTCGCATCCCTGGCACAGGCCGGCGGCGCGCAGGCAGCCGCGCACCGCATCGCCTGGGATGCGGCACGTACTGTCGCGGTGGATGACCGGGGCATCCTGCGCGACGTGGATACGCCCGACGACCTGGCAGGCGGTGCGGAGCCCATGCACCCGCCCCGGTGACTGCGCGCGTGCGCGATGGCACGATTTCGTAAGCGTGCGCCCGTCCTACATTACCGCCGCGCAGGCGCTCCGGAAGATGCACCGGAGCGCGGGCGTTTTGCTTTTCGCGCCCCGACTTCGCGAAAGGCAGAACCCTCCATGCTGGCAATGAACTACCGCGGCCCCTACCGCGTGCGCGCATCGCACAAGGCCGAACCCGACATCGAACACCCCAACGATGCCATCGTGCGCGTCACGCGCGCATGCATCTGCGGCTCGGACCTGCACCTCTACCACGGCCTCGTGCCCGACACGCGCGTGGGCACGACCTTCGGCCACGAATTCACCGGCGTGGTCGAGGCCGTGGGCCCTTCGGTGCGCAACCTGAAACCCGGCGACCACGTGCTGGTGCCCTTCAACATCTTCTGCGGCTCCTGCTACTTCTGCCAGAAGGAGCTGTACGGCAACTGCCACAACACCAACCCCGAGGCCACGGCCGTGGGCGGCATCTACGGCTATTCGCACACCACCGGCGGTTATGACGGCGGCCAGGCCGAGTACGTGCGCGTGCCGCTGGCCGACGTGGGCCCGCAGGTCATCCCCTCCGACCTCGACCTGGACGATGCCGTGCTGCTCACCGATGCCCTGCCCACCGGCTACCAGGCCGCGGAGATGGGCGACATCCAGGAGGGCGACACCGTCGTGGTGTTCGGCGCCGGGCCCGTGGGCATCTTCGCGGCGCGCAGCGCCTGGCTGCTCGGCGCAGGGCGCGTGATCGTAGTGGACCACGTCGAATACCGGCTCGACTTCGTGCGCCAGTACGCCCCCTGCGAGACGGTGGACTTCAAGAGCGTGCGCGACATGGCCGTGCACCTCAAGCACATGACCGACGGCCTCGGGCCCGATGTGTGCATCGATGCCGTGGGCTGCGAGGCCGCGGGCTCGTTTGCGCAATCCCTCACGGGCGTGCGGTTGAAGCTGCAGGGCGGCGCGGCCACGGTACTGCACTGGTGCATCAATTCCGTGCGCAAGGGCGGCAATGTGTCGATCGTCGGCGTGTACGGCCCCACCTTCAACGCCGTGCCCATCGGCAACGCCGTGAACAAGGGCCTGACCCTGCGCATGAACCAGGCCAGCGTGAAGCGCCACCTGCCCCGCCTCATCGAGCACATCCAGGCCGGGCGCCTGAAGCCCCGCGAGATCATCACCCACCGCTTCGCGCTGGAAGACATCGCCGAGGCGTACCACACCTTCTCCAGCAAGCTGGACGGCTGCATCAAGCCGGTGATCGTGCCCCCTGCCGCCTGATCCGCCGCCCCCGCCCGCAACGCACGGAAAGAAAGGATTTCCCCATGGCCACCGCCACCATCCACATCGATGCCACCCCGCCGGGCCCGCGCGCCCGCGCCGATGCCGCGAACATCCCCGGCTGGGGCGCCGACCTGCGCCGCGAAGACCGCCCCGCCGTGCCGCGCGAGCGCACCCCGCCGCGCATCGACGTGCCCTGGGACAAGCCCGCGGCCCAGATTCCCACGGTGGAGGTGCTGCATTCCATCGAACGCCCAGGGCTCACGCCGGTCTTCGGCACCACCGTACCGCCCTCGGGCGCCAGCGGCATGCTGCGCCGGCTGGCCTTCCGCCTGAGCGAGAGCGACGTGCGCCACTGGCTGCTGCTCCTGCTGGCCGACCGCATCAACGTGCTGGAAGGCCTGGTGCACGACCTCGTGCATGGCCGCGTGCCCCAGGTGCTGCACGAGATGGGATTGAACGCGCACTGGCGCGAGCACCGCGAGCGCGCACTGCGCGCCGTGGCGGCGCTCGCCGGGCTGGTGCTGGCACTGATCGCGCTGGCGCGCCGCCTGTTCTGACGGCGCGCACGCCGTTCAGCGCACTTCCGTCACGAACTGCTCGCGCGGACGGCGCACCTTCTCCAGGTTCACCAGCCAGTCACCCTCGGGCTGGCGGTAGCCCAGCGGCAGGAGGGTGACGCTGCGCAGCCCGCGCGCACGCAGGCCCAGGATCTCGTCCACCGCCTCGGGCTGGAAGCCCTCCATCGGCGTGCTGTCCACCTGCTCGGCGGCAGCGGCGATCAGCGCCGCGCCGAAGCCGATGTAGGCCTGCCGTGCGGCGTGCTGGAAGTTCACCTCCGCGCCGCGCTGCGGGTACGAGCCCAGCAGCATGTTGCGGTAGTTCTCCCAGCCTTCGTTGCGGAAGCCCCGCACCTCGTTGGTGTAGTCGAACATCGCGTTGATGCGCTCGGCCGTGTAGTCGTCCCAGGCCGCGAACACCAGCAGGTGCGAGCCGTCCGTCACCTGGGCCTGGTTCCACGCCACCTCGCGGATGCGGGCGCGCACGTCGGGGTTCGTCACCACGATGACCTCGAAGGGTTGCAGGCCGCTGGAGGTGGGCGCCAGTCGGGCCGCCTCCACGATGCGGTCCACCTTGTCCTGCGGCACGGCGCGGGCGGGGTCCATCTTCTTCGTGGCATAGCGCCACTGCAGCACATCGAGCAATTCCATGGGTCGGTCCTGGTTGTAGGGGTTGAGGATTCAGGAACGGCCGAGTGTAGAAGCGGCCGCCAAGCCGCGCTCGCACGGGGAATTGCACGCCGTGGTACAAGGCCGCGCCACCGGGCACGCCCCGCCCAGCCTCAGCCGAACAGCCCGCCCTCGTCCAGCAGCGCGAAGGCGATCTCCGGCCGCCGCTCCATCCCCCGGCGGATGGCCGCGGCGATCGCCTGCCGCGTCTTGCGGCACAGTCCGCGCTGCTCGTGCACCAGGATCGCGATGCCGCGCAGCGTGCGCACCTCGTTCGCTCCCTGCGAGATGCTCAGCCGGATGCCCAGTTGCTCTTCCAGCCGGCCCTCGATGCGGCGCAGGTCCGCCAGGCTCTCGATGGTCTCCAGGCGCTGCACCAGGCGCTTCTCTTCGTCGCGCGTGAGACGCAGCACCCGGCGGTCCGCATCCGGCGCCGCCAGCATCGCCTGCAGGTCGCAATTGCAGGCGCCGGGCGGGCACTCCGTGCGCACCGGCACGGGGAAGGGCATCGCGGAGGAAGGGGACGGGGACATGCCGGCGGACATCGTGCCTGCATTCTAGGAAGGCCGGCGTGCCCCCGTGCCACCGGGGGCAAACCTTGGACAGGCTCTAGCTATTCAGGCCCCGCGGCACCACGGACAGGGACCGGCGGAAGGCCTCCCGCAGCCGGTACACCTGCGCCGGCCGGTGCGCCGCGCCGGACTCCATCAGCCCGTCTATTGGCTCCAGCATGCCCAGTTCCTCGATCTTGCGGCGAAAGCTCACCTTGTTCACAGGCTCGCCCAGCACCGCCTCGTACACCGCCTGCAGCTGCGGCAGCGTCATGCGCTCCCCGCAGAAATACACCGGCAGCGACGAGTACTGGCTCTTGGACCGCACCCGCGACACCGCCAGGGCCACCATGTCCGCATGGTCGAAGGCCAGCACCGGCAGCGCGCCCACGGGTGCCACCTGCAGCCGCTCGCTGTCTTCCGGCAACAGCTCCGCAGGCACCAGCGCGCAATAGACGATGGAGACGGACCAGCCGCGCGGATCGCGCCGCGCCCCGGAATAGGTCGCCAGCTGCTCCAGGTAGGGGCTGGCGATGCCCGTCTTCTCGCGCAACACGCGGGCCGCCGCATCCCACGCCGTGGCGTCCTCCTGCGCATGGATGAAGCCGCCCGGCAGCGCCCATCCGCCCGCGTGCGGCCCGTCGGCCCGCCGCAGCAGCACGGCGTGCAGCACCCCGCCCTTCAGCGTCAGCAGCACCACGTCCACCGTGCAGAGGATGGCGGGAAAGCCGGGGTCCGGAACGACGGGAGAAAGAACGGGAGCAGGCGCGGCCATGGATGGACAGGAAGGAAGGGATCGCAACAGATCCGGAGTGTGCCCCCAATCGCTTTCTCCGCCCTCCCCCATTCATCGTTCTGTCACGCCGCGCCGCAAGCATGCGGGCTTTGTCACAAGCAGTAAGGAGAACGCCATGATGGCCAACGTGGGGAAACACAAGCAGCAAGCGCTGCGCCGCATCCTGGGGCACCGTATCCTGGCGCGGAGCGCGGCGGTGGCCGTGGCGGTCCTGATGGCGGCCTGCGGCGGAGGCGGATCGGGTAGCGGAGTCTTCCAGGGCGAGCCGATGGAGCTCACCATCCTGCACATCAACGACCACCACTCCACGCTGGAGTCCAGATCCCGGACCCTTCAGCTCTCCACGGGCGGCTCCACGCCCGCCACCGTGGCCGTGGACGCAGGCGGCTTTCCGCGCGTCACCGCCGCCATGGACGAACTCTCCAGGCGCTCGGCCAACGTGCTCAAGCTGCACGCGGGCGACGCCCTCACCGGCACGCTGTACTTCAACCGCGCGGGCGCCGACGGCGAGGCCGATGCGGCAATGATGAACACCGTCTGCTTCGATGCCTTCACGCTCGGCAACCACGAGTTCGACAAGGGCGACACCGGTCTGAAGAACTTCCTCGACCTGCTGCACAAGGGCCCCTGCCAGACGCCCGCGCTGAGCGCCAACGTGCGCTTCGGCGCCGGCTCCGCGCTCAACGCCGCCAAGGCACCGGGCGCCGTTCAGGCCTCCACCGTCGTGGAACGCGCCGGCCAGAAGATCGGCATCGTCGGCCTCACCGTCGCCGGCAAGACCAAGGCCTCTTCCAGCCCCGATCCGGACACCACCTTCGAGGACGAAGCCACCGCCGCCCAGCGCGAGATCGACCGCCTGCGCGGCCAGGGCATCAACAAGATCGTGCTCATGAGCCACATCGGCTACGACGCCGACCGCCAGATCGTGCCGAAGCTCTCGGGCGTGGACGTGGTGGTGGGCGCCGATTCGCACACCCTGCTCGGCCCGGACGCGCTCAAGGCCACCGGCGTGGGCACGCCCGGCGGCGCCTACCCGACGCGCACCACCGACAAGGACGGCCGCACCGTCTGCATCGTGCAGGCCTGGGAATACGCCCAGGTGGTGGGCGAGCTGAAGGTGAGCTTCGACGCCGACGGCAACGTCACCCAGTGCGCCGGCACACCGCACGTGCTCATCGGCGACAACTTCACCATCGGCGGCAAGGCCCCGACGGATGCGGAATCGAAAGCCCTGCAGGCCAGCGTGGCCGCCACCGGCTTCCTGCGCGTGACGCAGCCCTCCACCGCGGCCACCGCCACCCTGCAGCCCTTCAAGGACCGCGTGGCCGTCTTCAACCGCACCCAGGTCGCCGTGGCGCCCGAGGAACTGTGCTCCCGCCGCGTGCCCGGTGGCGCCGGCTCCACCGACTACAGCCGCTCCAGCGCCGCCTGCAACGCCGAAGGCAGCGTGAGCGCGCGCGGCGGCGACATCCAGCAACTCGTCGCCCAGGCCTACCTCGACGTGGCCAACGCCCGCTACGGCGGCGCCGACATCTCGCTGCAAAGCGGCGGCGGCGTGCGCATCCCCCTGCAGGGCACCGTCTCGGCCGCCCAGGGCATCCAGGTCCTGCCCTTCGGCAACATGCTCTTCCGCCTCGACGTGACCGGCACGGAAGTGAAAGCCATGCTGGAGGACGGCATGGAAGCCGTCTTCGGCACCGGCGGCTCCACCGGCCCGTACCCCTACACCGGCGGCTTGCGCTTCGACGTGAACGCCGCCGCCGCGGCGGGCCAGCGAGTCTCCGGCATCGAAGTGCGCAATGCCGCCTCGGGCGCGTGGGAGCCACTGAATGCCACGAAGACGTACAAGCTGTTCGTGCTGAGCTTCAATGCCACCGGTGGCGATGGGTACAAGACGCTGGCGGCCGTGCCTGCGGCGCGGCGGCTGGATATCGGGGTGCTGGATGCGGATGTGTTTTTCAGCTACATCGAGAAGCAGGGGAAGGATGGGGCGACGGGGTTGCCGGTGCTCAAGCGGTTGCCGCGGGAGTTGTACAGCACGAAGACGTTTCAGGGACCTGGAGCAAGGTAGGAAAACCACCGGCGCCGGGGAGCTACGCATCACCACTTTTTGAAGCGCCTGCATCAAAGCAATACCGCAAAAACGCCTCGCCCCCCGCCCCCAGCGTCCGCTCCCGGTGCGTCACCACCGCCAGCCTGCGGGTCGCGCGGGGCAGCGAGGTCGGCAGTTCCACCAGTTCGCCCCGCGCCAGGGCCGAGGCGACGCTGTGGCGCGGCAGCAGCGCCAGGGCATCCCCCGCGGCCACCAGGGCCTTGACCGCTTCGGGCGTGCCCAGCTCGAAATCGATCCGCACCTGCCCCAGTTGCGCCAGCAGCCAGCGGTCGGCGGCCTCGCGGGTGCCGGAGCCGCGCTCGCGCAGGGCCCAGCGGGCGCCGCGCAGGGCGGCCCGGGTGGCCGGCGGCTTGTGCGCGAGAGGGTGGCCCGGCGCCGCCACGATCACCATCTCGTCGGCCATCCATTCGCGCACCACCAGGTCGGCATGCGTCTGCGGCCCCTCGATGAAGCCGATGTCGGCGTCGAAGGCCGCCACGGCGGCCAGCACGCCGGTGGTGTTCGCGATCTGCAGCTGCACCGCGCTCTGGGGGTGCGACACCTTCCAGCGGGCCAGCAGGGGCGGCAGGATGTGCTCGCCGATGGTCATGCTGGCGGCCACCCGCAGGGGGGCGGCATGCTGGCCCTGGAAGAGGTGCTCCAGTTCGCCGGCGGATTCCACCAGGGACGCGGCCCGGGGCAGGAAGGCGCGGCCGTGTTCGTTGAGCACCAGGCGACGCCCCACGCGGTCGAACAACGCCGCGCCCAGCAGCGACTCCAGCTCCACCAGCGCGCTGCTGGCGGCCGATTGCGACCGGGCGATGCGCTCCGCGGCGGCCCGCGTGGAGCCGTCGTGCGCGGTCGCCAGGAACACTTCCAGGTGCCGCAGCGTCAGGCGCAGACGATCCGGCGATTGACCTGATTTTTGGCTCATGATGAACTGAATTATCTGTTTTTCACCTTATGCGAAAAACATATGCTCATACGCCATGAAGACATATGGCACGCCCTCCCCCTCCGGTTTCTTCCCGCGCTGGCGGTGGTCCGGGCTCGGCCCCGCGGCGGCGCGGGCCGCCGCGCTGTGGCCGGGCCTGCTCGTCTGCGCGGTCATCGCGCTCGCCGCCACGTTCATCGCGGAGCACCAGGGCGGCCCGCAATTGCTCTACGCATTGCTCATCGGGCTGGCCTGCAACTTCCTGGCAGGGGTACCACGCGTGGCGGCGGGGGTGGCAGTCTGCGCCCGCACGGGGCTGCGCTGCGGCGTCGCACTGCTCGGCGCTCGCATCACGGTGGACCAGGTAGCCAGCCTGGGAGCCGCCACGGGCATCGGCATTGCCTGCTCGGTGGTGGCGACGATTCTGTTCGGGGTGTTCCTGGCCGCCGTCATGCAGCGCCCGCGCGAAGAGGGCGTGATCTCCGGCTGCTCCGTCGGCATCTGCGGCGCCTCGGCCGCGCTCGCGGTGGCGGCCGCCCTGCCCCCCACGAAAGAGAACGAGCGCTTCACCCTGCTCGCCGTGGTGGGCGTCACGCTGCTGTCCACCATCGCCATGGTGGTGTATCCACTGCTGCTCAACGCCATGCATGCCTCGCCCCGGGTGGCCGGCATCTTCCTGGGCGGCACCATCCACGACATCGCCCAGGTGGTGGCCGCCGGGCTGATCCTCGGCCCCCAGGCCGGGGAGACCGCCACCATCGTGAAGCTGTTCCGCATCGCGATGCTGGTGCCCATCGTGGCCGTCATCGCCCTGCTCTACCGCGGCCGGTCGGGCGCGCCGGTGGGCTCGCGCATCCCGGCCGTTCCCCCGTTCCTGCTGTGGTTCCTGTTCTTCGTGGCCCTCACGTCACTGGGCGTGATCGGCAGCCGGACCGCCGCGGCCGCGAACGACGCCTCCCGCTGGCTGCTGGTGGCCGCCATCGGTGCATCGGGCATCAAGACCCACTTCGCCGACCTGATGAAGCTGGGCTGGCGGCCCGTCGCGATGCTGCTGGGCGAAACCGTGTTCATCGCCCTGCTGGTGTTCGCCTGGTCCGCCTGAGGCCGCGCGTGTTCAGGTGAGGTAGTCGCCCGCGGCCTCGGGCTGGTGCAGGATGGCCGCCACCGTGGCCCGGCAGTCCTCGCCCTGCGGCGTGCGCCACGCGGCCACATCGCCCACCCGCAGGCCCAGCAGGCTGCAACCCACCGGCGACAGCACGGACACGCGGCCTGCCGCCGCGTCGGCATCCTGCGGATAGCACAGCGTCAGCACCTGCCGGGCGCCATCCGCCCCGTCCGTGCCGCTGCCTTCCAGTTCCACGCGCGAGTTCATGGTGACCACGTCCGCATCCACGGCACGGGAGCCCGTGACGTCCGCCGTCGCCAGCAGGTCCGCGAGCGACGCAGGCGGCAACTGCCGCGCGGCGAGTTTCGAAAGCCGCGCGAAATCGAGATCGGTGAGCACGCGCTCGGGGTGGGGCAAAGGCATCAGCATGCGGAAACACTCCATCGGGATGGGAGCGGCCGCCGCAGGAGCAATCAGGCAGGCAGCCGCAGGCGCGCGGAAGACAGGCCCGGCGGTGGAAGGTTGCGCTGAAAGGAAGGGGAGGAAGAAGGGGGCCGCCGGGCTCAGGAATGTGCAGGCGTGAGCGGACGGCGTCCGCGCCGTGCAGCCGTCCGCGCTCGCGCCGCTGCTTGCAGCGGCACGGTCATGGCGCGGGACGGAAGGGCGGTCATGGGCAGAGTGTAGGCAGGCAGGGGCCACCATGGGCAAAGCCCCTTCGCTTTCTGCCGGATTGGCAACCTCCCGCCGGGCGCTCAGCGCAGGCGTGCCTTGAGTTCCTCGCTGGCCTGGTGCAGTGCCGCGCGCGTGGCCGGCACGTCCGCCAGCGCGTTGAGCAGCCCGAAGTCGTGGATCATGCCGTTGTAGCGCACGGAGACCACCGGCACGCCCGCGGCGTCCAGCTTGCGCGCATAGGCCTCGCCCTCGTCGCGCAGCACGTCCTTCTCGGCCGTCTGCACCAGCGCGGGCGGCAGGCCCTTCAGTTGCTCCGGCGTGGCCCGCAGCGGTGAGGCGTGAATGTCCTGGCGCTGCGCCGGATCGGTGGTGTAGGCATTCCAGAACCACTGCATCATGCCCTTCGTCAGGAAGTGGCCTTCGGCGTATTGGTCGTAGGAAGCATTCTCGAAGCTCGCGTTCGTCACCGGCCAGAACAGTACCTGCGACCGCAGCGCGGGCGTGCCCCGCTCCCTGGCCATCAGCGCGACCACGGTCGCCATGTTGCCGCCCACGCTGTTGCCCGCGATGGCCAGCCGCTTGCCGTCCACGCCGATCTCCGCGCCATGCTCGGCCACCCATTGCGTGGCGCCGTAGATTTCCTGGATGGCCACGGGGTAGCGCGCCTCGGGCGAGGGGGTGTAGTTCACGAACACGGCCACTGCCCCCGAGCCCGCCACCAGGTCGCGCACGAAGCGCTCGTGCGTGGGAAAGTCGCCCAGGATCCAGCCGCCGCCGTGCACGAACACGAAGGCAGGCAGCACGCCGCGCGCACCCGCGGGCCGCACGATGTTCAGCACCAGCGGCTTGCCATCCACGGTGATGGTTTTCTCGCTCACGTCGGCGGGCGGCAGCTTCGCGCCTTTCTGGGCGTTGACCAGCACTTGCCGGGCATCGGCGGGCGAGAGGGTCTCCAGCGGCTGGCCGCCGCCCTGGGCGAGGGCGTCCAGGAAGGCCTGGGTGTGGCGTTCCATGCCGGGGCTGCCAGCGGCGAAAGACAGGGTGGATGTGAGCGCCAGGGCGGCGGTGGCGACGAGTCGGCGGGTGAAGGGCATGGCGGGATCCTCTGTGGTGGGTGAGTGGAAAGGGGGACGGGACATTCAGGCCAGGGTCAGGCGCACATCCAAGGTGTGGCGCATGGCCCTGGAATACGGGCAGACGGTGTGGGCCTTGTCGATCAGTTCGCGGGCCTGGCCCCAGGCCATGCCGGGCACGCTGACCGCGAGTTCGACCTGGATGCCCAGGCCCGATGCCGTGGCGCCGACGGCCACCGTCTCGGTGACCACGGTGGCGTCCGGCAGGCGCAGCCGCTCCTGCGCGGCGACGAACTGCAATGCGCCGAGGAAGCAGTCCGAGTAACCCCGCACGAACGGCGGTTCGGCCAGGCAGGCCGGGGGCATAGCTATCAACACATCCCCGAGCGAGGCCGCGCCCAGGACTGCGCCATGGGCCAGGGTGGCATGGGATCTGTAGAGAATGGGATCGGGCGGCATGGCATCTCCTGGCAACGGGGTGGATGGGATGAAACCGATGGCGTAGTCCACTTTAGGCCCGCGCATTGCACGATAGGCAACAGAAAATCCAGAAAACTTGATACAAAGTACGGATGACTGCTTCCTGTACCGACCGGCTCGAAGCGCTGCTCCACCATTTCCCGGTGCGCACGCGCATGTTCCACGCGGGCGCCCTGTGCGGCGTCACGCACGTCCTGGCACCGGACGGAGGCGGCCAGATGCACCTGGTCCGCTCCGGGCCTGTCGAGGTGGTACGGCCGGGGCGCCCTCCGCTGCAGGTGGAGGTGCCCAGCCTCCTGCTCTATCCGCGCCCCCTGCCCCGGCAATTCATCGCCGGCGCGGAACCCGGCGCCCAGCTGGTCTGCGCCGAACTGGACTTCGAGGGCGGGCCGGCGAACCCGCTCGTGCGCGCCCTGCCGGACGAAATCTGCCTGCCACTCCAGGCCATCGACGGTGCGGGCGACGTGCTGTCGCTGCTCTTCTCCGAAGCGTTCGGCAACAACTGCGGCCGCAGCGCGCTGATCGACCGGCTGTTCGGCGTGGTGCTGATCCAGGTGCTGAGGCATCTCATGGAAACACGGCAGATCGAAGGCGGATTGCTCGCCGGGCTATCGCACCCCCGCCTGCGCAAGGCGATCGTGGCCCTGCACGACCGGCCTGCGCAGGAATGGCCGCTGGATGCCCTCGCAGCGATGGCGGGCATGTCGCGCACGGCGTTCGCCGGCACGTTCCGCCAGGCCATGGGATGCACGCCGGGGCAGTATCTGCAGGGCTGGCGTATCCGGCTGGCGCAGCAGGCCCTGCTGCAGGGGCGGCAGTTGAAGGCCATCGCCGTGGATGTGGGTTATGGCAGCGAAGCGGCGCTCTCCCGGGCCTTCAAGGCACACTGCGGCCTGGGGCCGCGGGAATGGCGCCAGGCCGAAGGCGCTCGCCAGGCCGCGGCCCCCGCCCCGCCCGCCTCGCCCGCGGCGGCCGGGCCGTTGCCGGCGCATTGCACGGACGGCACACGCCCGGCCTGACCGGAACGGGATCGGCGAGGCCCGGGCGCAGGTCCGACAATCCCGCGTCCCCGCCCTCGGCGGACATCCGCACGTTTTCAGGAGACTCCCATGGAAATCGAATTCAAGTTCCTGATCCCCGCGCACCGCCTCGAAGGCGTGGAGGCCGCGTTGCAGCAAGGTCCCTTCACCGCACGCCGCATGGAAGCGCATTACTTCGACACGCCCGGGGGCGACCTCGCCCGCCACGGCATCGCATGGCGCGTGCGCAACGAAGGCGGGACCTGGGTACAGACCGTGAAAACGCTGGGCGACGGGCCGCTGGCGCGCGGGGAGCACAACGCGCCCGTGCCGCGCCCCGCCGAGCCGGCCGGCATTCCCCGCCCCGATCCCGCACTGCACGCCGGCTCTGCCGCGGGCAAGCAGCTCGCCAAGGTGCTGGCGGGCGCCCGGGACGCGCCCGTTGCCACCTACGGCACCGAATTCGAGCGCGTGGCGCGCGACATCCCCCTGCCCGGCGGCGCGATGGAAGTGGCGCTGGATGTCGGCCGCGTGGTGGCCCGCCGCGGCAGTGCGGACGAGGTGTCCGAACCCCTCTGCGAGCTGGAACTGGAGCTGAAGCAGGGCTCCGTGCCCGCCCTCGTGGCGGCCGCCACCCAGTGGGCCCGCACGCATGGCCTGGTGCTGAGCACCCTCTCCAAGGCCGAGCGGGGCGAGCGCCTGCGGGCCGGGCAGGCCGCCGGGCCCGCAGTCAAGGCTGGCGCGGTGCGCGCACCGAAGGGGCACCTCCCGTCAGGGCAGGACCTGCAGCGGACCGTCGTCGCCCACTGCCTGGAGCAGGCCCTGGCCAACGCGAGCGAGATCGCGCACGGCCACGCCGATGAAAGGCACATCCACCAGCTGCGGGTGGGCCTGCGGCGCCTGCGCACCGCCCTGCGCGAACTCGACCGCGTGGCGCCCGGCCGCTTCGATCCTGCGTGGCAGGGGCCGCTGCGCGCCGCCTTCCGTCGCCTGGGCGACCTGCGGGACGGCGGACACGTGCTGGAGCAGATCGGCGAGGCGCTGCGCCAGGCCGGGGCGCCCGCCGTGGACACCGGCGGCGCGCCATCCGAATCCCCGCAGCACATCGTGGCCGATGCCGCTTTCCAGTCCACCCTGATCGCGCTGATGGGGTTCGCGGCCACGCCGGGCCGACCGCCGCAGGCACTTGGCGCCGAGGAGCGCGGGCTGGACGCGGACGCCACCCGGCGCGCGCTGCGCAAGGCCCTGCGCAAGCTGCACCGCGGCATCGCCGAAGATGCGGCCTCGTTCGCCAGCCTGCCGGCCGAACGCCGCCACGGCGTGCGCAAGCGCATCAAGCGCCTGCGCTACCTGGCCGAGTTCCTCGCGCCGGCGCTCAAGGGCAGTGGCAAGGATTTCCTGCGCGACCTGGAGCCCGCGCAGGACGCGCTGGGCCGCCTCAACGACGAGCAGGTGGCGCAAGCGCGGTACCGCCAGCTTGCGGCAAAGCACCCCAAGGCCTGGTTCGCGGTCGGCTGGCTGGCGGCACGGCGCGAGCCGCTGCTGACGGAGTGCGAGCGCGCGCTGCGGCGGTTGACGGAGGGGCCGGAGGTGCGCAAGGGCGGCTTCCGGTAGGCGGGCCGCCGCTTCTTCCCGCCCCGTCTCTCAGGCGGCAGCGCCCGCGGGCAGGCGCGCGCCCGCACGTTCGCCATCCACCACCGTGAAGGCGGCAGGCCCCGCGCGATGCGCCATGGCGCCCATGATGCGGTCGGCCATTTCCAGCGCGAGCGGCTCCGGAGCCTGCCCGGCAAGTGTCGCCATGCCGAGGCGGTAGTCGATGAGTGGGCGGAAGGGCCGGCAGACCACGCCCATGTCCCGACACAGGTGCGCGAACAGCCCGTTGACGATGGAAACGCCCAGCCCCTGGGCAACGAACCGGCAGGCCATCTCGACGGAATGCACTTCGGCGCGTATCTGCGGCAGCATCCGTCCCTGGCGGAAGGCCTGGTCGATCTGCTGGCGCAGCGAGCGCTGGCGCCCGAGCAGCACCAGGTCCACATCCACCAGGTCGGCGCTGCCCACCGTCTCCAGGGACTGCAGCGGATGCCCCGCGGGCATGACGCAGACCGCCTCGGTGACCAGTTCGCTCACCATGGCCAGCCCCGTGTTCAGCGGCGGCGACCGCACCAGCGCCAGGTCCACCTCGCGCCCCAGCAGGGCGACCTCGCCGCTCTCGTAGGTGCCGGCCAGCACCTCCAGCGCCACCCCGGGGTGGTCGTCCAGGAAGGACTCGGCCACGCCGGACATCACGGTCTGCGCCACCGTGCCGGGCACCTGCACCCGCAGCAGCGCGCGCCGGCGCCCTCCCAGCCTCAGCTGGTTCACGTGCCGGTGCAGGGAAGCAGCCCCCGACAGCATGTTCTGCACGTCGGGCAGCAGCACTTCCGCCTCGTGGGTGGGGTGCAGCCTGCCCTTGCGGCGCAGGAACAGCGGCACGCCCAGGTCGTCCTCGAACTGGCTGAGCAGGCGGCTGACGGCCGGCTGCGACGTGCCCAGGCGCTGCGCCGCCTCGATGGTCGAACCGGTGTTCATGAAGGCGATGAACGCCTCGAGCTGTTTGAAATTCATAGGTCGTCCTGCAACGCAGCCAGGCGGATCGATCAGGGTTAACACGCATTCTGCGGAGAACCGCATAGCCAGATACCGGCTGCGCATAACGTTGCCTGCTGCGCGCCATCCCGGGATTATTCGCTTCGTCCGGGCCCTGCCCATCCGGCGAATTCCCGACGGCCCCCACCCACCCGCAACGCCGGCCCCGCACCGGCAAGGAGAGCAAGATGCGCGCCATACACATCCCAGACCACCGCGGCGCGCCATGACCGCGTTCATCATCCGCAGGCTGTGCCAGAGCCTCGTGGTGCTGGTGCTCACCTCGCTGATCGTCTTCGCCGGCGTCTATGCGATCGGCGATCCGATCGAGATCCTGGTTCCCGGCGATGCCTCGCAGGCCGAGATCGACCAGGCCGTCCAGTCGCTGGGCCTGGATCTCCCGCTGCACCAGCAGTACCTCAAGTTCGTGGGCAAGGCGCTGCAGGGCGACCTGGGCAACTCCTTCGTCTTCAACCAGCCGGCCATCCAGCTGATCCTGCAGCGCCTGCCGGCCACGCTGGAGCTCGCCTTCGTGGCACTGCTGCTGGCCCTGGCGGTGGGCCTTCCGCTGGGCCTGGTGGCCGGCCTGAAGCCCGATTCGGCGCTGGACCGCGGCATCATGGCCGGTTCCATCCTGGGCTTCAGCCTGCCGAATTTCTGGCAGGGGATCATGCTGGTGCTGATCTTCTCGGTCACGCTGGGCTGGCTGCCCTCCACCGGGCGCGGCCCCACGGGCGAGATCCTGGGCGTGCACACCAGCCTGGCATCGTGGGACGGCATCCGCCACCTGATCCTGCCGGCCCTCAACCTCGCGCTCTTCAAGACCGCGCTCATCGTGCGCCTGACACGCAGCGGCGTGCGCGAGACCATGCCGCTGGACTACGTGAAGTTCGCGCGGGCCAAGGGACTGCGCGAATCGCGCGTGATCTACGTGCACGTGCTCAAGAACATCATGATCCCGATCGTCACGGTCGTGGGCATGGAGTTCGGCTCGCTCATCGCGTTCGCCACGGTCACCGAGACCATCTTCGCCTGGCCCGGCGTGGGCAAGCTCATCATCGACAGCATCATGAAGCTGGACCGGCCGGTGGTCGTGGCCTACCTGCTGATCGTCGTCGCCATGTTCATCGTGCTGAACCTGCTGGTGGACATCCTCTACTCCGTCCTCGATCCCCGTGTGCGCGTGGGAGCTTCCGAATGATCTCCCCTGCCCCCAAGAAGTGGCTGCCGGGCCGCGACACCACGCTCGGCCAGGCGCTGCACGGCGTGCTGGACAGCCGCCCCGCCACCGCGGCCGCGGCCGTGTTCCTGCTGCTGGTCCTCGCGGCCCTGCTCGCGCCCTGGATCGCGCCGCAGAACCCGTACGACCTCTCCGCCATCACCATCCTCGACGGCCGGTTGCCGCCCGGCAGCCGCGGCGTCTATGGCGACATCTACTGGGCCGGCACCGACGCCCAGGGCCGCGACATGCTGTCGGCCATGATGTACGGCCTGCGCACCAGCCTCGGCGTCGGCGTGCTCAGCGGCCTCTTCGCCATGGCCGTGGGCACCGTACTGGGCCTGGCGGCGGCCTACTTCGGCGGCCGCACCGATGCACTGGTCATGCGGCTGGTGGACCTGATGCTCGGCTTCCCCACCATCCTGGTGGCGCTGATGATGCTGGCCATCCTCGGCCAGGGCGTGGACAAGGTGGTCCTCGCGCTGGTGGTGGTGCAGTGGGCCTACTTCGCACGGGCGGTGCGCGCCACCGCCGTGGTCGAACGCCGCAAGGAATACATGGAAGCCGCGCTGTGCCTGGGCCTGAGCCACCGGCGCGCGCTGTTCTCGCAGCTGCTGCCGAACTGCATTCCGCCCATCATCGTCATCGCGATGATCCAGACCGCCAACGCCATCGCCGCCGAAGCCACGCTGAGCTTCCTGGGCATCGGCCTGCCGGTGACCGAGCCCTCGCTGGGCCTGCTGATCGCCAACGGCTACCAGCAGATGCTCGCGGGCCTGTACTGGATCAGCGTGTTCCCCGGCGTGCTGCTGCTGGCCGTCGTCTTCACCATGAACATCGTGGGCGACCGGGTGCGCGAAGCCCTCAATCCGCGCCTGCAGAAGTGAGAAACCCGATGCCACCCACCCACACCCCCACGCTTTCCGTGCGCAACCTGCGCACCTGGTTCCACACGCGCGCCGGACTCGTGCGCGCCGTGGACGACGTGAGCTTCGACGTACACCCCGGGGAGATCCTCGGCCTGGTCGGCGAATCGGGCTCGGGAAAATCCATCACCGGCTTTTCGGTCCTGGGCCTGATCGATCCTCCGGGCCGCATCGATGGCGGCCAGATCCTGTTCAAGGGAACCGACCTGGCGACGCTGTCGAAGGAGGAACTGCGGCAGTTGCGCGGCAACCGCATCGCGATGGTCTTCCAGGATCCGATGATGACCCTCAACCCGGTCTTCCGCATCGAGAGCCAGATGGTCGAGACCGTGCTGGGCCATGAGCGCTGCAGCCGCAAGGCGGCCTGGGACCGGGCGCGCGACACGCTGGCCGCGGTGGGCATCCCCTCGCCCGCCGAGCGCATGAAGGCCTACCCCCACCAGCTGTCCGGCGGCATGCGGCAGCGCGTGGCGATCGCCATCGCCATGCTGCACAAGCCGGACCTGATCATCGCCGACGAGCCCACCACGGCCCTGGACGTGACCATCCAGGCCCAGATCCTCGCGGAGATGCAGAAGCTGTGCGCCGAGACCGGCACCGCCATGGTGTGGGTCAGCCACGACCTGGCGGTGGTGGCCGGCCTGGCCGACCGCGTCTGCGTGATGTATGCCGGGCGCATCGTCGAGTCCGGCGCCACCGCGGACATCCTGGACCATCCGCGCCATCCCTACACCGTCGGCCTGATCGGCTCGGTGCCGAGCAATGCCCGCGCCGGCCGGCGGCTCTACCAGATCCCCGGCATGGCGCCCTCGCCCTTCGCCCTGCCGCCGGGCTGCGCCTTCAACCCGCGCTGCGGGCACGCCTCGGAGCGCTGCCGCGCGGAGCAGCCGCCCCTGGAGACGGCCGGCGCCCGCAGCCACCGCTGCTTCCATCCCCAGACAGGAGCCCCACTGTGAACACGCCGATCCTGATGCAGGCCGAACAGGTATCGCGCCTGTTCGTCAAGCGCCCCGACTACGCCGAGCGCCTGGCCGGACTGCTGGGCGCACGCGTCGCCACGCAGACCGTGCATGCGGTGGACCGCGTCGATCTGACCATCCACCAGGGCGAGGTCGTGGGCCTGGTCGGGGAATCCGGCTGCGGCAAGTCCACCCTGGGCCGGGTGCTGGCCGGCATCCTGCCGCCTACGTCCGGCACGGTCCGCACGCCGGCCGGCGACCTCTCGCAGCTGGCCGGCCGCGAGGCGCGCGCGCAGCGCCTGGCCACCCAGATGATCTTCCAGGACCCGATGTCCTCGCTCAATCCACGCAAGCGGGTGCGCGACATCATCGGCGAGGCCCCCCTGGCCCACGGCCTCGTGGATCGCCGCGACGGCGACGATTACGTGGTCGATGTCATGAAGCGGGTCGGGCTCAATCCGGACTTCCGCCACCGCTTCCCGCACCAGTTCTCCGGCGGACAGCGCCAGCGCGTGGGCATCGGCCGTGCACTGGCCGTGCGTCCCCGCTTCCTGATCTGCGATGAATCGATCGCGGCGCTGGACGTCTCGATCCAGGCCCAGATCCTGAACCTGTTCATGGACCTGCGCGAGGACCTGGGGCTGACCTACCTGTTCATCAGCCACGACCTGGGCGTGGTGCAGCGCATCAGCGACCGCACCGTGATCATGTACCTGGGCCGCATCGTCGAATCGGGCCCCACCGCCGAAGTGTTCCGGGCACCCCGCCATCCCTACACCCAGGCCCTGCTGGCCGAGGTGCCGCGGCTGTCCCATCGCAAGCGGAGCTTCCATGCCATCACGGGCGAGATCCCGTCGCCGCTGGCACCGCCCCCGGGCTGCCACTTCCATCCGCGCTGCACGCACGCCATGCCGCGCTGCCGCACCGATCAGCCGCTGCTGCGGGCGACGGGCGACGGCCTCCAGGCCGCCTGCCACCTGCTCGACCCCGCGACACCGAGCGCAACTGCCTGAGCCCGCCGACCATGCGATCCCTCTTCTTCCTGACGCGCCGCACGCTGGCCGCCGCCCTGGCACTGGCCCTGCTGCCGGTGCCCGCCGCCTTCGCGCGGCCGCTGCTGACCATCGGACATTCGAGCGAACCCTCGTCCATGGACCCGCTGTTCTCCCGCACCGGCAACAACCAGGCCGCGGCCGAGAACATCTTCGAGCGCCTGGTCTCCAGCGACGAGAACATGCAGTCCCGCCCCGGCCTGGCGGTCTCCTGGCGCGTGCTGGAACCCACGCTCTGGGAAATCCGGCTGCGGCCCGGCGTGCAGTTCCACGATGGCACACCCTTCACCGCCGATGACGTGGTCTTCTCGCTGGAACGCGCTCCCCGGGTGCCCAACAGCCCGGCGCCCTTTACCGGTGCCGTGCGCTCCATCGCCAGCATCCAGGCCGTGGACGCGCTCACGCTGCGCATCCGCACCAAGGCCCCCACGCCCGACCTGATGGAGCAGATCGGCCTGGTCTACATCGTCTCGCGCCATGCGGCCCAGGGAAAGCGCTCGGAGGATTTTAATTCCGGCGCGGCCACGGTCGGCACCGGTCCCTATCGCTTCAAGCGCTGGCAGCCCGGCGACAGCCTGGAACTCGAGCGCAATGCGCACTACTGGGGCCGGCGTCCGGATTTCGACCGCGTGCTGATCCGCTACATCTCCAACGATGCGGCACGCATCTCGGCCCTGCTTTCGGGCTCCGTGGACCTGATCGACAGCGTACCTCCTACCGACGCGAAGAGCCTCCGGAGCCGGCCCGGGATCAGCCTCTTCAGCTCGCCGTCGGCGCGCCTGATCTACCTGGCGCTGGATTCCGCACGCGATGCCAGCCCCTACGTCACCGACGCGCACGGCCGCCCGATGGACGCCAATCCACTCAAGGACGTGCGCGTTCGGCGGGCCATCTCGAAGATGTTCATGCGCGAGCCGATCACCGCGCGCCTGCTCAGCGGCGCCGGCGTGCCTGCCGGCCAGATGGTGCCCGAGGGCCTGGGCGGGTACACGCCCGCGCTGCCGGCGCCCGCCTACGACCTGCCCGGTGCGCGGGCCTTGCTGGCCGAGGCGGGCTATCCGCAGGGGTTCGGGCTCACCATCCATTCATCCAACGATCGGTTCGCCAGCGACAGCGACCTCGCCCAGGCCCTGGCCCAGATGATGGCGCGCGGCGGACTGCGCATCAATGGCGTGGTCACCCAGCCCTACAACGTGTATGCCGGGGCCAGCGCCAGGCAGCAGTACAGCGCCTTCGTCTTTTCCTACGGCAACACCACCGGCGACTCGGCCAACGGGCTCTTGAACGTGCTGGCGAGCTACGACAAGGCAGCGGGCACCGGCGCCTTCAACCGGTCGCGCTATTCCAACCCTGCCCTGGACCGCCTGCTGGCCCAGGCCGCCGTCGAATTCGATCCGGGCCGGCGGGACGCGCTGCTGCGCGAGGCCGCCGAAGCCGGCTTCAACGACGTGGGCATCGTGCCGCTGTATTTCCCCGTGGTCTTCTGGGCCGCGCGCGACGGCATCTCCATCCGCGCCAACAAGGCCGAGCGCACCTCCATGCCCTACATCCAGGAAACCCCATGAACCAGCCCGACACCACGGCGGCCCCCGTGCGCCCCGCCGACGTTCTGCAGGACCGGATGGTGCCCATGCGCGACGGAGTCCGCCTGGCCACGGACGTGCACCTGCCCGCCGGATACCGTCCCGGCATCGATGCGCCGCTGCCCGTCATCCTGGAGCGCACACCCTACGACAAGTCGGGCATCTCCCGCGCGGAGAAGATCGGCGACCGCACCGGCGTTCCCCGCCCCGAAGTGGCCCGCTACTTCGCCGGCCACGGGTTCGCCGTGGTCTACCAGGACTGCCGCGGCCGCTACGCCTCCGAAGGCCAGTTCACCAAGTACCTCGCCGAAGGCCCGGACGGCTTCGACACGCTCGCCTGGATCCTGGCGCAGCCCTGGTGCAACGGCAGGGTCGGGACCATGGGCCTGTCCTATGCCGCCCACACGCAGATGGCGCTCGCCTGCATGAATCCGCCGGGCCTGGCCTGCATGGTGCTGGATTCGGGCGGGTTCTCCGACGGCTACCAGTGCGGCATCCGGCAGTCCGGGGCCTTCGAGCTCAAGCAGGCCACATGGGCCTTCAAGCAGGCCAAGCTGAGCCCGGCCGCGCAGCAGGACCCGGTGGTGCGCGCAGCGCTGGAGGCCCAGGACATCCGCCAGTGGTTCGCCCGCATGCCCTGGCGGCCGGGACACTCGCCGCTGTCCGCCGTGCCCGAGTACGAGGACTACCTGTTCGAGCAATGGCGCGCGGACACCTTCGATGCCTCCTGGCGCCGCCTGGGCATCTATGCCAAGGGCTACTACGACGCCATCCCGGACATCCCCGTGGTGCTCATGTCCAGCTGGTACGACGCCTACGTGCGCACCACGCTGGAAAACCATGCGGGCCTCGCCACCGGCCGCCGGTCACCGGTGCATCTGATCCTCGGCCCCTGGCTGCACGGGGACCGCAACACCACGCACAGCGGCGACGCGGAATTCGGCCCGCGTGCCGCCCTGGACGGCAACGTCGCCACCGACTGGCTGGCGTTCCGCCTGCAATGGTTCCAGCACTGGCTGCAGGACCTGCCGCAGGAGGGCCGCCAGGACCCGGCCGCGCGGCTCTTCCTGATGGGCGGCGGCAGCGGAAGGCGCGATGCCCACGGCCGCATCGATCACGGCGGCGCCTGGGTGCGCGCGGACGCCTGGCCGGTGCCGCAGGCGCAGGCCACCGCCTACTACCTGCATGCCGACGGCCGCCTCGACCGGGAGCCGCCCACCACGGAGGGAGCATGCGTGCGCTACCAGTCGGACCCGCGCCGGCCCGTGCCCACCATCGGAGGATCACTGACTTCAGGCCAGCCCGTGTTCTCGGGCGGCGGTTTCGACCAGCGCGAGGATCCTCGCTTCTTCGGCGTGCAGGAGCCGGGCCTGCCACTGGCCTCGCGCGATGACGTGGTGGTGTTCCAGACCCCGCCGCTGGAACAGGACCTCGCCGTCATCGGACCGGTGACCGTGCGGCTGTTCATCTCGTCCGACTGCCCCGACACCGACTTCACCGCGAAGCTGATCGACGTGCACCCGGCCAATGCCGACTACCCCGAAGGCTATGCCCTGAACCTCACGGACGGCATCTTCCGCTGCCGTTTCCACGCGTCCTGGGAACGGCCCAGCCCGCTCGAGCCGCACAAGGTGTATGGGATCACCATCGAGCCGTTCGCCACCGGCAACCTCTTCCGCAAGGGGCACCGCATCCGGCTCGACATCGCCAGCAGCAACTTCCCCAAGTACGACGTCAATCCCAACAGCGGTGAATCCGCCGCCGAAGCCCGCGAAAAGCGCGTGGCCCTCAACACCCTGCACCTGTCGCCGTCCCACCCTTCCAGCGTGACGCTGTACGTGGCGGATCCGCAGGCCCTGGAGCCGCTGCTCGCGCCGACCCCGCCGAGCGGCTGAGCACACCGCCCCTTCCCCTTCCCTTTCCAGCAATTGACCGCCCGCGCCCGGAGCGCGGGCGGCAGGGACCGCCTGCGCCCATTTCCCCACCCATTTTTCCACCCCACAGGAGCGACACCTCATGAAACGAACCTCGGCATACCTGGCGGCCCTGGCCGCCTGCGCAGCGCTTCCACTCACGGCAGGAGCGCAATCGGCAGTGACGATCTACGGCAGGATCGACACCAGCATCGACAGCGTCAAGACCGGCCCGACCTCAACGACCCAGATGACCAGCAACGCGTCGCGCCTGGGCCTGCGCGGTTCGGAAGACCTCGGCGACGGGCTGAAGGCGCTCTTCGGCCTGGAACTGGGGGTCTCCTCGGATACGGGAGGCCTCTCCTCCCCCGCCTTCCGCAACTCCTACGTGGGCCTGGGCGGCTCTTTCGGCACGGTCGCTATGGGGCGCCTCGACTCCGCGGCTCCCACCCGGACGCCGCTCTACGCGCTGGTCACGCGGCACACCGAGTTCGTCATCCACGATGCGGGGGCCACCGCCGTCGGCACATCGATCCTCAACGCCCGCACGCGCGAATCGAACGCCATCGGCTACGCCAGTCCGATCGTCAACAACTTCGTCTTCCGCGCCGGCTATTACCTCAATGGCGACGGCCTCGCGGAAACCGCCAGCGGCCCCGTGCGCTTCGAAAGCGACTACCGGCAGGCCGATGTATCGCTCAGCTATGGCGAGGGCAGCGGCCCGCTGGGCCTGGGCCTGGGCTACGGGCAGAACCGCAAGCGCGGCGGAGCGGCGGTGAACGACGTCAAGGACAAATGGATGGCCGTCGCCTCCTACGATTTCGGCGCCGTCCGCGCATGGGTGCTGTTCAACCGGGACAACACCCAGGGCGGCCCCACGTCCCGCAGCAAGACCGATGTCCGCTACGTCGGCGCCTCCTGGGACGTGGGCAGCGGAAAGATCGTCGGCAACTACATGACCAAAGACGTGCAGACGGACCGCGATGCGCAGCTGCGCCGGTTCCAGGTGGGCTACCTGCACAACCTGAGCAAGCGCACCAGCCTGTATGCCTTCCTCGACCGGACCGACCCGAACAACCGCGCCCCCAACGACGTGGTGCGTGCCCTGGGCATCGGCATCCAGCACAACTTCTGACAACGGTGCTCCGGGCAGGTCAGCATGGCAAACCCTTTCATCCACGCAGCGGCGATCCTGGCGATGGCCGCGCTCCCGGCGATGCCGGCCTCCGCGGCCGGCGCGGGGCCGAACGACATCGTCGTCGCGGGCGTCGGCCAGTTCAGGGACCCGCACTCCACGGCCAGCCAGATCCAGGCGGGAGTGCGGATCTGCCTCGACGAAGTGAATGCCCGCGGCGGCGTACTGGGAGCGCGGCTGCGGCTCGTCCTGAAAGACCGGGGCCCCGACGGCCCCGACACGGTCCGCCGGACCCGCGAAGCCATCGAGGAATACCGCCCCACGGCGCTGGTGGGCATCAGCGGCACGGCTCCGCTGGAGGCCCTGGTCCGGGCGGATGTGCTCGGCAAGGCCGGCATCCCCCTGGTGGGAGCGCGTACCGGGGCGGCTTCGCTCCACCAGTCCGTCAACCCGTGGATCTTCCACACGCGCGCCAGCTACGCCCGGGAAATGAAGCGCATCTGCGACCATCTCGCCACCGTGGGCAGGCGGTCCGTCGCCGTCTTCCATGAGCGCAGCGCCTTCGGAGCGGAAGGCATGGCCCGGGCCCGTGAGGAAATCCAGGCCCACGGGCTGCGCCTCGCCGGCTCGGCGGACTATGCGTACGGCACCACCGATGTGCAGGAAGCGGTCTCCGTGCTCTCCCGGGCCGCTCCCGATGCGGTCATCGCCGTGGCCACCAGCGACGCCACCGCGGAGTTCTACCGGCGTATGCGGCAGGCCGGAAGCCCGGCTTTCGTCATCGCGCTGTCCGTGGCCGACGCGGAGGCCGTCGTGCGGCGCATCGGCGCCCCGCAGGCCCATGGCCTGGGCATCGCCCAGGTCGTGCCGGACCCGGCCCGCAGGACCTCGCGCCTGGTGCGCGACCTGCAGGATAGCCTGCGCCAGCGCGGCGACGCTGCACCACCGCTGAACGCCGACATGGTCGAAGGCTGCATCGCCGCCCGGGTGCTCGTGGAAGGCCTGGCCCGCGCCGGCCCGGATCCCACGCCTGCACGGCTGCGCCGTGCGCTGGAAAACCTCGGGGACACCGATCTCGGGGGCTTCGCCATCGCGTTCTCTCCCACCAGCCACTCCGGCTCCAGCTACGTGGACATCGCCGTGGTGGGCCAGCACGGAAAACTGCGGCGCTAGGCCCGCGCCCCTTTCCAGAGGATCGACACATGTTTGCACGCTTCAATATCGGCAGCCGCCTTCGACTGGGTTTCGCGACCGTCATCGCCCTGTCCTGCCTCATCGTGGGAATCTCGCTGTGGAACCTCAAGACCCTGAGCGACGCCTCGGCCGCCATGATGCAGAAACCCCTCATGAAGGAGCGCCTCTGCAGCGACTGGTACCGCGCCATCGACTCCGGCATCATGCGCACGACGGCCATCGCACGCAGCAGCGATCCCGCGCTGGCCGCCTTCCTCGCCACCGACGGCCCCAGGCGCTCGGGGGACCTGCAGGAAAAAATCCGCTCCCTGCTGGAAACGCCGGAGGAACGTGCGCTCTTCGAGAAGATCGATCTCCAGCGCGTGCGCTACCTGCAGTCGCGGGACCGCGTGAACGAACTGAAGGTCCGGGGCCGCGCCGACGAAGCCCTGCGCCTGCTGCAGGAGGAGTACCTGCCCATTTCCCGGACCTTCCAGGCGCTGATGCAGGAACTGGTGGCGGTCCAGCGCGCGCAGATCGACGCGATACAGGCCGGCATCGAAAGCACCACACGGCGCAGCATGCGGCTGCTGCTCGCGCTGGAAGCCGCTGCCATGGTGTTCGCAGTCCTCGTGGCCGGACTGCTCACCCGCTCCATCGTCCGGCCCCTGAACCAGGCCCTCGGCGTGGCCGAGCGCGTGGCACGGGGCGACCTCACCGGCACGATCGAGCCGACATCCCGGGACGAGGTCGGCCGGCTCGTGTCCTCGCTGGGCCAGATGAACGCCAACCTGCGCCGGTTGATCGCCGGCATCCAGTCGAGCGCCCGCGGCATCTCCCAGGCGTCCTCCGAAATCGCCTCCGGCAATTCGGACCTGTCGGTCCGCACGGAGCGGCAGGCTGCCTCGGTGGAGGAGACGGCCGCGGCAGCCGAACAGATCTCCGCCACCATCCAGCGCAATGCCGACAGCGCCCGCGAGGCCACCCGCGCGGCAGCCTCCGCGAGCGGCATCGCAGCCCGCAGCGGGCAGGCCGTGTCCCGTGTCATCGAAACCATGGAGGCGATCCACGGCGCCTCGCAGCGCATCGCCAGCATCATCGGTGTCATCGACGGCATCGCCTTCCAGACGAACATCCTGGCACTCAACGCTGCCGTCGAGGCGGCGCGCGCAGGGGAACAGGGCCGGGGGTTCGCCGTCGTCGCGGCGGAGGTGCGCAACCTCGCCCAGCGCTCGGCCGGCGCCTCGCGCGAGATCAAGGCCCTCATCACGGACTCCGTGGACAAGGTCGCGCTGGGCACTGCGTTGGTACAGGAGGCCGGCGGCACCATCGGCCAGGTCGTCGGCAGCGTCGAGACCGTGGCGCGCCTCATCGCCGACATCGGCGCATCCACCGAGCAACAGGCCACGGGCATGCTCCAGGTGAGCGCCTCCATCCAGTCGATCGACGGCGTGACGCAGAAGAATGCCGCCCTGGTCGAGGAAGCCGCCGCTGCCGCATCGGCCATGAAGGACGACGCCGTGGCACTGGCCGGGATGGCCGGCGTCTTCCGGCTGGACACCGGTACAGGCCTCGCGGCCCACGGGTATGGCGCCGGACCGCAGATCGCGCTGGCGACTGCAAGGCAGGCCACCGCCATGTGAGAATGAAACGATGAGCACGACCCCCTCATCCTTCCCTTCCGATGCGGACGGCACCCCCGTCGCGACGTACACCTGGGCCGACGTGCCCGGCACACCCACGGGCGTGGTGCAGATCGCCCACGGGCTCGCCGAGCACGGCGAGCGCTACGACCGCTTCGCCAGGGCGCTGAACGCTGCCGGGTTCCTGGTCCACGCGGTAGACCACCGCGGCCACGGGCGCACCGCGGATGGGCGCATGGGCGATTTCGGCAAGGCGGGCTTTGGCGGCCTGATCGCCGACGTGGCCCAGTTCGGCGCCCTGCTGCGGGCCCGGCACGGGCAGCTTCCGCTCTTCCTCTTCGCCCACTCGATGGGCTCCTTCGCCGCGCAGGCAGCCCTCCTCGACCATTCAGCGACGTGGTCCGGCGTGGTCCTGTCCGGATCGACCGCGCTGGACCTGTTCGCCGCCGACCTGGCGAATCCGCCGCCGGGCGCCCCCGCAGGCCTGGCGGCGCTGAATGCGGGCTTCGCGCACCGCACGGGTTACGAATGGCTGTCGCGCGATGCCGCCGAGGTGGATGCCTATGTCGCCAACCCCTGGTGCGGATGGGACGTTCCCCCCGACGTGTTCCCGGCCTTGATGGCGCCGGCCTCAAGTCTCGCCGATCCGGCCCGTCTGGCAGGCATTCGCGGCGACCTGCCCATCCTCATCGCGTCCGGCGACGCGGATCCGCTCGCTGGCGGCGGCGAGCGGCTGAAGATCCTGGGCCAGCGCTACCGGGACGCGGGCATCGCCGACGTGACCGTGAAGCTCTACCCGGCCGGCCGCCATGAACTCCTGAACGAAACCAACCGCGACGAAGTGACCGCCGATATCGTCGCCTGGCTGCGCGCGCACGCGGCCTGACGCACTGCCTGCCGGTCAGAAGGCGCCGTACCGGTAGGCGAAGTACAGCGCGGCCAGCACGCCGGCCACGGAGAGGAAAGTCATCAGCCTGGACATCCGGGCTCCCGGGAATGAGGGACCTGCATCGTCAGGTCGGGTTGATGCTGTGCTGCGCCAGGTAGATCTCCACCAGCATGAGCGTATAGGTGGCCACCAGCCCCAGCATGGCCAGCACGAACAGGCCGGCCACCGGCCGGTCGAACGCGATGCCCAGTTCGTTGCCCACGAACAGCGATACGATCAGGAAGCACACCAGGATCGCGCAGGCCGCAGCGACCGTGATGGCGGCATTCACCACCTTCGCGCGGCGGTTGAGCGCCTGCAGCTCCTGCTGCAGCGCCGGGCTGGCCTCGGTGGGCGCATGCTCCTGGTCGTCCCGGCGCTTGATGGTGCGGTCATTGATGCGGGCCAGGCGGTTGGTGAGCACGGTCAGCGTGCTGCCGATGGCGGCCAGCATGAAGGCAGGCCCCACCGCGAGCTGGATGACGTGCGAGGTGTCGGCGTGGATGGTGAGCATGGATGGGCGCCATTGTCCACCGGAGCCGTCCCATGGCGTGTCATCCGCCGCCGCCTGCCGCGCTCGGCAATCCCGGCTCACGCCCCGGACGGCCCCATGCCCACGGCGAACCAGTCGCCTCCCTCGCGCCGCTCCAGCCCCGCCTCCCCGAAGCGCCACAGGTGCAGCCACCCGTTGCCCAGCAACTGCTGCAACACCGCATGCCGGGCGATGACCGACTCGATGGCCGCCGCGGGCGCGTCGATGACCACCGTCAGCCGCAGCGGCTCGTGCACCCAGCGCTGCCCGTCGTGCAGCGACTGGCGCGACAGGCCGATGCGCAGGTCGCCGCCGTTGCCCTCGAACACGCCGATGTGCCCGCCCACCACGTTGTGCAGCAGCTTGTTGCCACTGCCCAGGCGCCCGGGGTCGCAGGTGGAGGCGTGGTACTGCCAGTTGATCCAGTGCGTGACGAGCATGGGCGCCGTCATCAGCTGTTCCAGCAGGCTGCCGTCGGCGTCCTGGGCCGGGTCGTAGTCGTGCAGGAAGGCACGTCCGCCCAGGTCCGTTCCCCAGGTTCGCGAGCGCGGCGCGATGACGAAGGCGGCATTGCCGGCCAGGCCCCATTCGGGCCGGGTCTGGGCGCCGTCGTTGGCGCGGCGGCGCAGCGCGGACAGCAGCTCGCCGGCCGCGGCATGCGGATCCATGGCCAGCGAGGGGGCGCGTTCGCGGCGCACGCGGTCGCCCGCGGTGGCGAACACCGGCTGCCAGCGCTCCCAGCGCGCACGCGCCTCGGGCGGCAACAGGTCGAGGTCGAAGCCCTCGATCTCGTCGGTCGTCGTGTTGTGCAGCGCGGCGACGAAGCGCGTGGCCTCGGGCAGCGCGATGCCCAGCCCCGGCAGCGCGGCGCGCACCCCGGCATCGTTCAGCAGCAGCGCCAGGGCACGCGCATTGACCTCGCCGGTCTGGCCGCAGCAGGCGCCGCAGTCCAGCGCGGCGGCCTGGGCGTTGTTGGCCGACTGGCTGCCATGGCCCACCAGCATCACCAGCGGTGCAGCGCCGCGAGCCAGGCCAAGACCCTTGAGCACACGCGCGGCAAGCGCAGCGCGCTCCTGCAGCGACAGGCCGCTCAGCATGGGCCGGCAGACGGGGCGGTAGCGCGCCGGCAGGCCCTCCTGGTCGCCGCTGTCGCGGGCCTGCTCGCGCGGCCACAGCCAGCCGCCCAGCTTGCCGAGGTAGCCGGCCCCCAGCGCCTCGACAAAGGAGAAGGCCGCGCCGGGCCAGCGCGTGGTGGATTCCCACTGCGCCGCCCAGGCCAGGCGGCGGTGGCGGGCGGTGACGGCGGCGCCGGGGTCGGGCAGCTGGTCGGTCACCTCCATCGCAGGCGGCAGCAGACCCGGCAGCTGGGGCCGGCGCGCCGTGGTGCCCAGCGGCGTGTAAGCCGCCGGCACCCCGAAAAACCCCGCGAAGCCCAGCGTCTGCAGCGTCGGTGCGGTGGCTTCCAGCGCGCGGCGCAGCGGTTCGCTGCGCACGTCGATGCAGAACACGGCCTGCGCCTCCGGCTCGGCAGGCCGGAACCCGGGCGCCCGGGCCAGCCGCCCGGCCAGTTCGCGCTGGTAGCCCAGCTCCAGCGCGAGCTGCCAGGCCTCGTCGACGACCAGCGCCTGCTCGGCCTGCCGCAGCCGCTCGGGAGCGCGGCGCCACTCGGCCTGGAGTGCGGCGAAGGCCTGGCGCGCGGCGGCGTCGTCCTTGCACTCCAGCAGCACGGCGCCCCATGCCAGCCGGATGGCCAGCAGGTCGCGCAGGTGCCCGCGCTCCGGCGCACCTTCGGGCGCCTGCCAGGCCAGGTACGCGCACCACGAGGCCCAGCCGTTGACGGTGAGCAGCACCGCCTCCAGGTAGTCGGCCCAGGCGCCATCGGGCAGTTGCAGGTGGTGCATCGCCCAGGCCTCGGCGTCCTCGCGCGTCGCCGGCAGGGCCTGCAGGCCGCGGTGCAGGCCGGGCAGCCCCATCAGCGTGCCGATGCCGTGGTCATGCGTCAGCGTGTCGCGCCAGAAGGCGTAGAGACCCGGCCCGCGCTCGGGCTGCCAGTCGGCCTGGGCCCGGTCGAAGAAAGCGGCACAGGTCTGGCTGACCTGGTGGGTGATGGCCTGGCGCCAGGTCAGGCGCGCATCGCGGGCGGGATCGTTGTCCAGCACGTCGATCAGCAGCGGCAGGGGCTGCAGCCCGTCGGAGCGGTCCAGCGCGGCGACGCAATCATCTGCGCCCAGACCCAGCGCATCCGGCAGCTGCTGCAACGCCAGGGCCAGATCCTCCGGAGAGATACGGCCACCGTACCAGGCCTCTGCCTGGCGCTCGCGCGGCGGGAACACCTGGATGCCGCCCAGCAGCGCCATGCGCGCGGCGACGCGGCGCAGCGGCTGGCCCGTGCGCTGCCAGTGCGGGTTGACGGCGATGGCGCGGTCCAGCGGCCAGGCGGGGGCGATCGCGCTGCAGGCCCGGGCGCAGGCGGCCTGGATGCGGGTGGGCGCCGCGGCCCGGGCCAGGGCGTCGTGTTCGAGGGTGTCGGCGTGCATGGTCTTTTTCTTTCTCTGTCAGATCGTGGCGGGGCGGGATGCAGGCGGTGTGGCCGGCGTGGGCGTCCAGCGGCGCGGCCACAGGCGCAGGCTCCAGCGGGTGTAGAACTCGTCGAGATAGAAGCCGGCGTAGCTCCAGCGGCGCGCGGTGAGCAGTGCCTGCGGGTGCATCTGCAGCGCGACGAGCACGGCGTAGAGCGCGGCCATGCCGGCCAGCGCCAGGCATCCCAGTGCGCCCTGCGGCGCGTCGTGCAGGCCCAGCGGCAGCGCGTGGGCCGCGCGGGCCACGGCCGTCAGCACCGCCGTGGCGGCCAGGCCGGTAAGCAACTGCCGCGGCCCCGATGCCCACAGCAGCGGCGCCCAGGCCAGCGCCATCACGCCCGTCCACCACAGCGGCCAGCCGCCGCCCACCGCCGCCACGACCGCACCGGCCAGCAGCGGTGCGGTCAGCAGGCTGGCGCGGGCCGGCAACTGCGGCGGCCGCAGCGCACGCGCCCGGGTCTGCCGCACCACGTCGGACGCGGCCAGGAAGGCATGCGCCTTGTAGATGGAATGGCCCAGCAGGTGCAGCGCAGCGAGGGTGTAGAGGCCCAGGCCGCACTCCACCAGCATGAAGCCCATCTGCGCCACGGTGCTCCAGGCCAGCCGCACCTTGATGCTGATGCGGGTCAGCATCACCAGGCCGGCGCCCAGGGCCGTCAGCAGGCCCAGCGCGACGAGGATGGTGCGCGCCGGCATGGCGTGTTCCAGCAGCGGCGCGCAGCGGATCAGCACCACGCCCCCCAGGTTCACGACACCCGCATGCAGCAGTGCCGACACCGGCGTGGGCGCCTCCATCACCTGGATCAGCCAGCCGTGCACCGGCATCAGCGCGGTGCGCAGCACGACGGCGGCCACCAGCAGCACGGCGGCCACCTGCAGCGGGACGGACAGGCCCGCGGCCTGCACATGGGCCGCCAAGTCACTCAGCGAGCCGCTGCCCACCGCATGCCAGCTCAGCGCCGCGGCAGCGACCAGCAGCCCATCGGCCGCCCGGTCAGCCACCCGCTTCTTGTGCGCGGCCAGCAGTGCGAACGGGCGGTCGGCGTAGAAGCACAGCAGCCGCTCCAGCGCCAGGCCGATGCCGGCCCAGGCGGCTATCAGCACGGCCCAGTGGTCGGCCAGCAGCAGCACCTGCACGCCACCCAGTACCGCGGCCAGGGCAGCGGCGTAGCGGACCTGGCGCGGCTCGCCGTCCAGGTAGCGGGCCGAGAACACGCCCACCACCCCGCCCAGCGCCTGCACCAGCACCGCGACGGCAATGCCCGGCAGCGTCGGGCGCAGCCAGGGGGCGAGCGGTGCAGAGGCTCCGGAGATCAAGCCGGCCACCGCGGCCACCAAGCCCAGTGCAGACGCCGCATGCAGCGCAACCCAGGCAGGGCGCACCGCACCCCGGTGAAGCGACAGCCCGGCCGCGGCGCACAGCATCAGCGCCGCGGGCAGCAGCGCGGCGGTGGAGAGGAAAAAGTCGAGGTATTGCATGGATCGCCATGGTGGCCATCCGCACATGTTCTGTAAAATTCATTAAAAGAAACATATTGATCTTTTAAACAGAACAATGCGCCTGGAGCAGCTCAACTTTCACCACCTCTTCTACTTCTGGCGGGTGGCCAAGCTGGGCCACCTGACGCGGGCGGCCGAGGAGGTGCATGCCTCGCAGTCGGCGCTCTCCGCGCAGATCCGCCAGTTGGAAGAGCGGCTGGGCGAGCAGCTCTTCACGCGCGAGAACCGGCGCATGGTGCTGACCGAGGCGGGGCAGGTGGTGCTGTCGTATGCCGAGGACATCTTCGGCCTGGGCCAGGAGCTGCTGGGGCGGCTGCAGGGCCGCAGCCAGGGGATGACCCGGCTGCGCGTGGGCGCGGTCGCCACCATGTCGCGCAACTACCAGGAGAACCTGCTGCGCCCCCTGCTGGCCGACCCCGACGTGGTGCTGACCCTCGAATCGGGCCTGCTGGACGACCTGCTGCAAAGGCTGCTCGAGCACCAGTTGGATGTCGTGCTGACCAACCAGAGCGTGCCGGCCGATCCGGGCCGGCCGCTGCACTGCCGCTTCCTGGCCAGCCAGGCCATCTCGATCGTGGGCCCGGCCCACCGCTGGCCGGCCGGAGGCCTGCGTGTGCCGCAGGACCTGCATGGCATGGACATCGCCCTGCCCGGCCCCCGCCATGCCGTGCGCGGGCCCTTCGATGCGCTGTGCGCTTCGGCCGGCGTGGCGCCGCGCCTGCGCGCCGAAGTGGACGACATGGCCCTGCTGCGCCTGATCGCCCGCGACAGCGGCTGGCTGTCACTGCTGTCCGAGGTGGTGGTGCAGGACGAGCTGAAAAGCGGGCTGCTGGTGATCGCCGGCCAGTCGAGCGAACTGACCGAGAGCTTCTATGCCATCACGGTCCCGCGGCGGCACCGGGTGGAGGCGCTGGAGAAGCTGCTGGGGGCGTGACGCAGCGGAGAGCCCCCTCATCCGGTAGGTGGCCTGCGGACCGGGCCACCACGGCAAGCATTCGGAATCTGGCGAAGGCACCGCTTTTTTCGGGCACCTTCTTGTGAATCGCTCTCACAAACCGAAGGGGTGAGAAATGCAAAATTCCCCTCACGTCATTCGCTCACCGACGCATCCGGGCGCGGGAATGCCGAGACATCCCGGGCCGGCATGCCGTAGCAACCTCCTGTACGACATCCATATGGCAACCAACGAAGACATCATCAGGCAACTCTATGCGCTGGCGGAAGGCACTGGCCGCGACGCAGAAAAATTCGCCGACCTGTTCCATGCCGACGGCTTCTTTCAGGACGAATCCTCCGGAATGCGGCTGTACGGTCGGGATGTGGCCCAGCTGATCCATGCCATCTCGGCAGCCTTCCCCGACATGCACCGCGAACTGCTGCGGTTCTATACGGCAGGCGACGCGGTGATCGTCGAACTCAAGCTGCAAGGCACGCACCAAGGTGATTTCATGACCAGTGAAGGCGTCCTGCCGGCAACGGGCCGCACCTTCGACGTACCCTGCTGCGACGTGTTCCGCCTCCGGGACGGCAAGGTGGAGGCGTTCCATTGCTACAACCAGCTGTCCGTCTGGCTGAAGCAACTGGGCGCCCTCGACCATCTCGCCGCAGTCGTGAAACGATGACGGCTGGCCCTGAAGCTTCGCGTCGCCGTTCTTTCCATGCCGGGAGCAGCCAACGGGGCGCTGCCGGTTTTTCCAGCCGGTAGCAGGTGCCTGCTCACTCCACCGTCACGCTCTTCGCCAGGTTCCGCGGCTTGTCCACGTCCGTCCCGCGCGCGCAGGCCGTGTGGTAGGCCAGCAGCTGCAGCGGCACCACGTGCAGGATCGGGCTGAGCGCGCCGTAGTTCTCGGGCATGCGGATCACGTGCATGCCTTCGGAGGTCTCGATGTTGGTCTTCGCGTCGGCCAGCACGTAGAGCACGCCGCCGCGGGCACGCACTTCCTGCAGGTTGCTCTTGAGCTTTTCCAGCAGTTCGTCGTTGGGCGCGACGGTGACCACGGGCATGCTGCTCGTTACCAGGGCCAGGGGGCCGTGCTTGAGCTCGCCGGCCGGGTAGGCCTCGGCGTGGATGTAGCTGATTTCCTTGAGCTTGAGCGCGCCTTCCAGGGCGATGGGGTAGTGCACGCCGCGGCCCAGGAACAGGGCGTTCTCCATCTTCGCGAAGTCCTCGGCCCAGCTGATGATCTGGGGTTCGAGCGCGAGCACGCCCTGCAGCGCCACGGGCAGGTGGCGCATGGCCTGCAGGTGGCGGGCCTCCTGCTCTTCGTTCAGGCGGCCTCGCGCCTGCGCCAGTGCCAGCGTGAGCAGGAACAGGCCCGCGAGCTGGGTGGTGAAGGCCTTGGTGGAGGCCACGCCGATCTCCACGCCCGCGCGGGTGATGTAGGCCAGCTTGCATTCGCGCACCATGGCGCTGGTGGACACGTTGCAGATGGTCAGCGTGTGCTGCATGCCCAGGCCCTGGGCATGGCGCAGCGCGGCCAGGGTGTCGGCGGTCTCGCCGGACTGGCTGATGGTCACCACCAGGGCGCGCGGGTTGGGCACGCTGGTGCGGTAGCGGTACTCGCTCGCCACCTCCACCTGCGTGGGAATGCCGGCGATGGATTCGAGCCAGTACTTGGCGGTGCAGCCGCTGTAGTAGCTGGTGCCGCAGGCCAGGATCAGGACGGAATCCACTTCCTTGAACACGCGCCAGGCGGCGGTGCCGTCGGCGCCGTCGAACAGCTCGGGCGCCACGCCGCGCACGCCTTCCAGCGTGTCGCCGATGGCGCGCGGCTGCTCGAAGATTTCCTTCTGCATGTAGTGGCGGTACGGGCCCAGTTCGGCGGCGCCGCTGTGGGCGAGCACGGTGCGCACGGGGCGGCTCGCGGTGTCCAGGGGCTGGCCGTCCTTGCCGGCGATCCAGTAGCGGCCCAGTTGCAGGTCCACCAGGTCGCCTTCTTCCAGGTACACGATCTGGTCGGTGACACCGGCCAGGGCCATGGCGTCGCTCGCCAGGAAGTGCTCGCCCTCCCCCACGCCCAGGATCAGCGGGGAGCCGGCGCGCGCACCCACGACGCGGTGGGGCTCGTCCTTGTGGATCACGGCGATGGCATAGGCGCCATGCAGTTCGGCCACCGCGGCGCGCACGGCCTGGAACAGGTCACCGCTGTAGTGGCTGTCCACGAGGTGGGCGATCACCTCGGTGTCCGTCTGGCTGGTGAACACGTAGCCGCGGGCCTGCAGCGATGCACGCAGGGCCTCGTGGTTCTCGATGATGCCGTTGTGCACCAGCGCCACGCGGCCCAGGCGCAGCGGCTCGTCCGGGCCGGAGCCGTGGCTGAAATGGGGATGCGCGTTGTGCACGGCCGGCGCGCCGTGCGTGGCCCAGCGCGTGTGGGCGATGCCGGTGGCGCCTTCCACGTGCTCGGTGCGCACCTGCTCCAGCAGCTCCGCCACGCGCGCCGTGCTGCGCGCGCGCCGCAGGCCGCCCGTGCGGGTGGCGTCCAGGCTCGCGTCGTGGATGGCGACGCCGCACGAGTCATAGCCCCGGTACTCCAGGCGCTGCAGGCCCTGGACGAGGATGGGAACGATGTTGCGCGTGGAAACCGCGCCGACGATACCGCACATGGCCTGAACTCCTGAGGAACGATAGGCGAAACGAGGGGGAGGCGAACCGGCTTGCAGGCCGGAGCTGCCGCGATATTAGGCAGAGTGAAAAGAAATTTCTGATCATTCTTTACACGCCTTATGAATGAAAATTTCCAACAAAATGCAATTCTGAATTTTCTTTCATAAAATCAACAATCATGGAAGAAAAATTCCCTGATGACACGGACCTGCAGCTGCTCGAAGCCCTGCAGCGCGATGCCTCGCTGAGCAACCAGGCCTTGGCGGCACTGGTGCATGTGTCTCCCCCCACCTGCCTGCGCCGTGTGAAGCGGCTGCACGAAGCCGGACTGATCGAGCGCGAGGTGGCGCTCGTGCAGCCGGACGTGCTGGCCCGCCACCTCGGGCACGGCCTCACGGCCATCGTGGAGGTGGTGCTGGACCGGCAGGATGCGGAGCGCATGGAAGCCTTCGAGGCCCGCGCCACCGAAGACGCGGCCGTGCAGCAGTGCTACCGGGTCTCGCCCGGGCCGGATTTCATCCTGGTGGTGCATGCGCCCGACATGCCGGGCTACCTGGCGCTCGCGCAGCGGCTCTTCACCAGCGACGGCAACGTGCGCAACGTGAAGGCCTTCTTCAGCATCAAGCGCAGCAAGTTCGAGCCGCGCCTGCCCTGCCGCAAGGGCGCCGCCGAAGGCCCGCCTGCGTCCACGCAGCGCAGGCCGGGTTGAGGCCATGCAGAAGTCCGCAATGACCTCTCCCGCCCCGCTGCCCCGCCGCCTCGCCATCGGCCTGATCGCATTGATCAGTTGCACTTTCGCCGCCAACCACGTGGCGGCGCGCCTGGCCTTCGACCATGGCACCGGCCTGCTGCTGGCAGTGCTGTGCCGCAGCGGCGCCACCGCGCTGGTGCTGGCCGCGCTCGTGGCATGGCAGCGCCCCGCGCTCTCCATGCCGCCCGGCATGCTGCGCTGGCAGTTGCTGCTGGGCGCGCTGGTAGCCACGCAGAGCCTGTGCCTGTACTCCGCCGTCGCGCGCATCCCCGTGGCGCTGGCCCTGCTGGTGTCGAACGTTTGCCCGGTGCTGCTCGCGCTGCTCACCTGGGGATTGGGCGGCCCGCGCCCCACGCGCCGCGCGGCGGTGGTCATGGCCGTGGCCCTGGGCGGGCTGCTGCTGGCGCTGGACGTGCCCGCGCGCATGGCGGAGCTGGGCCGGGACGATGGCGGCGCATGGATGACCGGCATCGCCTTCGCCTTCACGGCCGCCTGCGTGTTCGCGCTCGCACTGTGGATCACCGACCACCGTCTCAAGGCAATGCCCGGCATGTGGCGCAGCCTGATGACCGTGGGCAGCGTGTTCGCGCTGATGGTGGCGGCCGGTGCCAGCGGCCTGGTGCCGGGCGGCATGCGCTGGCCCGACGCCGCGCCGGGCTGGTGGGGCCTCGCGGCGCTGGTGGTGCTCTACGGCACGGCCTTCACGGCCATGTTCGTCAGCCTGCCCCGCCTGGACATGGCGCGCAACGCCCCCGTGATGAACGCCGAGCCCGTGGCCACGCTGCTGCTCGGGTGGTGGATCCTGGACCAGACGCTGCAGCCCCTGCAACTGGCCGGCGGCGCCGTGGTCCTGGCCGCGATCGTGGCGCTCGGGCGCAAGGGCTGAACCGCGGCGCTTCAGGCACCGGCCGCAGGCAGCACGATGCGCACGCGGCACCCCTGCCCCTCGGCGGACCCGCCCGGCGGCGCAGGCACGGCATCGATGCCGATCTCGCCATCCATGCGCTCCACGAAGCGCTTCGCCCGCGCCAGCCCGAGGCCCAGGCCCGGAAACTGGCTCACCGGATGCAGCCGCTGGAACACGCCGAACAGCTGCTGCGCGCGCCCCGGCACGAATCCAACACCGTTGTCGCGCACGCCGATTTCCACCCGGCCGTCCGGCAGCGGCTGCGCCTGCAGCGCGATGCAGGGCTGCGCCACGGGCCGCGAGAACTTGAGCGCGTTGTCCAGCACCGCCAGCAGTACCTCGTGCAGCAGCGCCGCATCGGCCCGCACCGCCATGCCGCCGCAGTCCGGCCACTGCCACTGCACGGTGGCCGGCCATGCGGAAGAAGCACCGGGCCCCGCAGCCGCTGCCAGCGCAGCCTCGGCCGCGGCACGCAGGGCCTCGCCCACCGCGACGGCCTGCGGCTGCACGGGTGCGAGCCCCGCACGCCCCAGCTGGATCAGGCCGTCGATCATCTCGCCCAGTTGCAGGCCGGAATGGGCCATGGTGTCCAGGAACTGCAGCGCCTCCGGATCGGCGTTGCTTTCTTCCACCAGTTCGCGCACCAGCCGCCCGTAGGCCAGTATGTGGCGCAGCGGCGCGCGCAGGTCGTGCGACACCGCACGCAGGAAGGCCTCCTGCTCCTGCCGCAGCGCCTGCAGTTCGGCCTGCAGCCGGTCGCGCTCCGCACCGGGGTCGGTGGAACCGGCTTCGCCCATCGCGGCGGCGCCCGTCAACCCGGAGCCCGCGGGCCCTTCACGGGCCGCTTCCAGTGCTCGATGCTCACCTGCCGTCCGCGCGAGACGCTGAGCACGCCCGGCGGCGTGTTCCTGGTGATGGTCGAGCCGCCGCCCACGGTACCGCCCGCGCCGATGGTCACGGGCGCCACCAGCACGCAGTTGCTGCCGATGTGCGCATCGGCCTCGATCACCGTGCGGTGCTTGTTCGCGCCGTCGTAGTTGGCGGTGATGCTGCCGGCGCCATAGTTCACGCGCTCGCCCACCGTGGCGTCGCCCAGGTAGGCGAGGTGGTTGGCCTTGGCACCGTCGGCCAGGCTCGAATTCTTCACTTCCACGAAGTTGCCGATGTGCACTTCGCGCCCCAGTTGCGCGCCGGGCCGCAGCCGCGCGAACGGCCCGACCAGCGCGCCCTCGCCCACCTGCACGCCCGCGGGCTGCTCGCCGTCGATGTGGGTATAGGGGTGGACCACCGCGCCCGCGGCGATGCGCGCATTGGCGATGCAGCAGTGCGCGCCGATGCGCACACCCTCGCCCAGTTCCACGCGGCCGGAAAAGATGCAGTTCACGTCGATTTCAACATCCTGCCCGCAGACCAGTTCGCCACGCGCGCCGGTGCGCGGGTCATCGCGCAGGTCGAAGCGTGCGGGATCGGCCAGGCGCACGCCCTGCTCCATCAGCGCGCGCGCCTGTGCAAGCTGGTGGGCGCGCTCCAGCTCGGCCAGCTGCAGCGGGCTGTTCACGCCGGCCACCTGCAGCGCGTCGGCGATGCGGTGCGCCACCACGGGCACGCCGTCGGCCACGGCCATGGCCACGATGTCGGTCAGGTAGTACTCGCCCTGGGCGTTGTCGTTGGTCAGCCGCGCCAGCCAGCCGGCCAGCAGCCCTGCGGGCACGGCCATGATGCCGCTGTACACCTCGTCGATGGCGCGCTGCGCTTCGGTGGCGTCCTTGTGCTCGACGATGCCGCGCACCGCGCCGTCATCGCCACGCACGATGCGCCCGTAGCCCGACGGATCCGGCAGGGTCACGGTGAGCAGGGCCAGTTGCCCGCCCCCGCCCGCCGCCACCAGCGCGCGCAGGGTGTCCGCGCGGGTGAGCGGCACGTCGCCGGACAGCACGACCACCGTCCCGTCGCCCTGCAGCGCAGGCACCGCCTGCTGCACGGCGTGGCCGGTGCCCAGCTGCGGCTCCTGCCGCACGCAGCGCACATCCAGCCCGTCCGCCGCGCGGTCGATGAAAGGTTCCACCTCGGCCGCGCCATGGCCCGTCACGACGACGGCGCGCCGCGCCTGCAGGCCGCGCGCCTGGTCGAGCACGTGCCCCAGCAGGGGTCGCCCCGCGAGGCGCTGCAGGACCTTGGGAATGCGGCTTTTCATGCGCGTGCCTTTGCCCGCGGCCATGATGATGACGTCCAGTGCGCTCATGGAATATGGATGGGGATGGGATGGGGATGGCCGATTATCCGCCCCGCTGCCCCCCCCGCCCCGCGGCGGCCCGCCAGCCCCCCCCGGGGGCGGTCACAGCAGGGGCACGGGCCGGGGAATGGCGTCGTAGTATTCCGCGATGCGCGCCAGCGCCCGCGGATTGAGCAGCCGCAGGCGGCCCCCCGAGATTTCGTGCATGCCCATTTCGGACAGGCGCCGCAGCGTCTTGTTGGTGTGCACCAGCGACAACCCCAGCGCATCCGCGATGTGCTGCTGGTTGATCGGGAAATCCACGGCCCCGCCCTCCGCCAGGCCCAGGCGGTCCAGGCGGCGGTACAGGTGCACCAGCAGCACCGCCACCCGCTCGATCGCGGAGCGCCGGCCGGCCGTGAGCAGGTTGTCGTCCACCATGCCCTCGCCGCGTGCCGCCAGCCACGTGACCCCGTAGGCCAGTCGTGCGTGTTCGCGGAACATCGTCCACAGGCCATCGGCATCGAACGCGCAGAAGGCGCAGTCCGTCACGGCTTCCACGCCATGCAGCGCGGCGTCGGAAAACTCCTGCTGCAGCCCGACCAGGTCGCCCGGAAGCAGGAAATTCAGGATCTGCCGGCGTCCGTCCGACAGGGTCTTGTAGCGGAAGGCCCATCCGCTGTAGAGCGTATAGAGCCGCCCGCCGGACTGGCGTTCGCGAATCAGCGTGCCGCCCGCCTTCACCATCTCCACGCCGCAGCGGTAGGACTCGATGAAGGACAATTCTTCGCCCGTCGCCGGGGTGAAAGCCTGGGTACGCTGGCGCAGCCGGCAGGCGCCGCAATGGCGCGGGACCTCCGGTAAAGGCCCAGCGGAAACGACATCGGTACTCATACTGCCAGCGCCTGCGGAGGAAATGGAAAAGGGTGCGGAACACGAACGCGGCGGCGATTCTAGGCAATCGGCGTGCCTGCAGGCTATGTCTTTTGACATTGCGGCCTGCCGCCGTGTTCTCTAGAGTGGAAAGTCCATGACGCTTTTCCCTCCTCCGCTGACTGCACCGCTCCTGGAAGTGCTCTATGTCAGCACGCTGGCCCCCGGCCAGCCCGTTGGCATCGTGGCCACCATCGCCGCCAAGGCCCGGTTGTCCAATGTCCGGGACGGCATCACGGGCCTGCTGGTGTTCGACGGCCAGCGTTTCTGCCAGCAACTGGAAGGTCCCCCGGCCACCCTGGCCTCCCTGCTGGAGCGCATCCGCGCCGATGTGCGCCATACCGCGATGGAAGTGCTGCACCAGGCCCCCCTGATGCAGCGCCGGTTCCAGCGGTTCAGCCTCGCCTTCAGTACGCTGGAAGACGAGGATGCGCTGCCCCGCATGGAGTCGCTGGCGGGCAACGAGGCCATGGCGGCCTTCGAGGCGCTGGCCATCGATCTGGAACTGTGAGCGCCGACTGGCGCCCGGGCCCGGCATGGTCGCCGGGCCTGCCTCCGCAGGCCGTGCTCAGGCGCAGGCCGGGGTGCGGGCGGACACCACGCCCTGGCCGGCCGCTTCGCTCTTCACCACGCGCGAGATGTCGAAGCGGTACTGCACCACGTCCTTGCCCAGCGGTTCGATGACGGCATGCTGGCCGGCGGCGATCCAGAGCGTCTGGCCGGCGTGCAGGACGATATCGCCCGCGGCCGGGTCGGACTCGCCCGGCGCGCCGTCGTCGATGGTCACCCACGCCCGGCCCGATGCGATGCGCAGCGCCATCGGCACGCGCGGGCGCAGGCTGTGGGCCTGGCCCGGGGCCAGTCGATAGACATCGAGGCCGGAGGAACGGTCACGGGAGGTGGATTGTTGAAAATTCAGAACATGTGAAGCAGACATTGCTTTCTCCTGGTAAACCCTGGTTTTTTCCTGATTTTTCCTCTGGACCCCTGGGATCGTCCAATGAAATGCGCCGAGGGGAACCATGAGCTTTTCGCATCAATGCGCAAACACGGCCGTTTCAATGCGCCCAACGCATCAATGGCGGCCCCGCAGCGCCATGGCGGAGGGCATCTGCGCACTGCCCCGGCCCTCCGGCCGACGGCCGATGGCCGCATGCCCCACGGCCCGGCCCAGTGCCAGCAGCGCGCGCCCCAGGGCCGCCTGGGCACGGAACATGTCACCCAGGGCGCAGGCCACGGCACTCCAGGCCGATGCCACCGGTACGCCCTGCGAGCCTTCCTCCGTCCACAGAAACGACACGCCGCCCGTCCTGCCCGGAGCCGGCCAGGGTTCCAGCACGGCGTGCTGCCCCGCCGCGATCCGGAGCGTGTCGCCCCTGCGCAGGAAAACATCCTCTTCGCTGGCCGCGCGGCCCGATACCGTCAGCCAGACACCGCCCTGGACGATTTCCAGCGTCCCGGGACGCCGTGGCCGCAGCCCCATGGCCTGGCCGCAGGCCAGCCTCCACGCACCCGCGGGAGCGCACCATTGTTGCGAATCTGGAAAGTTGGATACATCCATGGCCGGTTCCCCATTGCATTCAAGCTGTTGCCTGGCAAGGAGTTTCTTTTGCAGCGGCCATTCCGGTCCAATGAAAACGCGGCCATAATTTCATGCCACTGGATCATCAATCCAGGCCGACGCCCCCGCATTGCAAACACCATGACCCTTCCCGCCCCTGTCGCACATCTGCGCACGCGGCCCGTGGCAGTCGGCCACTGGCGCGCCTTCCTCGCCGTGGCCCGCCACCTGAATTTCCGCGCCGCCGCCGAAGAGCTGTCCCTCACGCAATCGGCGGTGAGCCGCCAGATCCAGGCGCTGGAAGACGAAGTAGGCGTGCCGCTCTTCCTGCGGCACACGCGCGCGGTGGAGCTCACCAGCGCGGGGGCGCAGCTGCAGCGCGCCGTGGCGCCTGCGCTGGAGCGGCTCGATGCCAGCGTGCGGCTCGTGCGGCAGACGGCCGGGCGCAAGAGCGTCGCGATCACGACCTGGGCCAGCTTCGCATCCATGTGGCTGATTCCGCGCATGGAGGAATTCCAGCGCGACAACCCTGACATCGACATCCGCATCGATGCGAGCGACGTGTCCGTGGACCTGGAAACCGCGGATGTCGATCTCGCACTGCGCTACGCCGTGCCGGGCTCGCAACTGCAGGGCGCGCAACGGCTGTTCGGGGAGCAGCTTGCCGTGGTGGCCAGCCCGTGGCTGCTCAAGAGCGGCCCGCCCATCCGCAAGCCCGCGGACGTCGCCCAGTTCACGCTGATCGAGGCCGGCGACGCCCACCGCACGGCCTACCTGGAATGGCTGACGTGGCGGCGCTGGTTCGAGCAGAACGGCCAGTCCAAGCTGCAGCCCAAGCGCTGGCTCTACTTCAACTACGCCCACCAGATCGTGCAGGCCGCACTCACCGGCCAGGGCCTTGCGCTCGCGCGGATGCCGCTCATCGCGGACAGCCTCGCGTCCGGCGACCTCGTCGAGGTGCTGCCCGGCTACCGGCTCGATTCGCCGCTGGTGTACTGGATGCTGGTAGGGCCGCGCAGCGGGCAGCGTCCCGAGATCAAGGCGTTCTGCTCCTGGCTGCTGCGCGAGGCGCAGCTCACCCGCGAAGCCGTGGGCGAAGTCCCCGATCCGGACCTGAACGACGACCTGGGCTGACACGGCCTGCTTGCGGCCGCCGCACCGCCAGCGCGCGGCGCGGCACGCAGATGTGCCATGGCAGTGCATCCGGCATGGCCCGTGCGCCAAGCTGGTGGCGCCGCGCACCCGAACAGCGCGCCCTCCGCGCTCGCCGCGAAGCGCCGGGGCAGGCCTGCTCTCTGCAGAGGCCAGTGGCATGGCGATTGCTTTGAACTCGGCCATTGCCACCCTCCTGCCGGAGATAGCCATGCCTGCCCTGGACGTTCCCGTGATCGACCTGCAACCCTGGTTCGACGGCTCGCGAGAGGACAGGCTGCGCCTCGCTGCCCAGGTGGACGGCGCCTGCCGCGACATCGGCTTCCTGGTCGTCACGAACCACCAGATCCCGGCGGAACTCATCGAACGGGTATCGCACGCATCGCGCGAATTCTTCGCACTGCCCCTGGAGACCAAGCGCCGCGTGGACCGCCCTCGCGAGGATGCCGTGCGGGGCTACAGCGCCGTGGGCGAGGAAGGGCTGTCCTACAGCCTCGAGGAAGCCGCTCCCGGCGACCTCAAAGAATCGTTCTCGATCGGCCCCACGGACGTTCCCCAGGACGACTACCACCGGGGACCGGCCGCGGGCGCGCACTTCGAACCCAACCCGTGGCCCGACGTGCCGGGCTTCCGCGAGGCCTACACCGCGTACTTCGATGCCATGAGCGGCCTGGCGCGCACGCTGATGTGCATCTTCGCCACGGCGCTGCGCCTGCCCGAGGACTTCTTCGACGACAAGATCGACCGGCACATCAGCATGTTCCGGGTGCTGAGCTATCCGCCCCAGAAGGAAGCGCCCCTGCCCGGACAGATGCGTGCCGGCGCCCACAGCGACTACGGCAGCCTGACCATCGTGCGCCCCGACGGCCCGGGACTGCAGGTGTTCAACAAGGCAGGCCAGTGGGTCGATGTGCCGATGGTGGAAGGCAGCTTCGTGATCAACATCGCCGACCTGATGATGCAGTGGACCAACGACACGTGGATTTCCACCCTGCACCGGGTCGCCAATCCGCCGTTCGACGACGCGCTGCGCAATACGCGGCGCCAATCGCTCGTGTTCTTCCACCAGCCGAACTACGACGCCATGATCGAGTGCCTGCCCAGCTGCCTCGGCCCGGGCGAGAAGCCACGCCACGCCCCCGTCACGTCCGGCGACCACCTCACGTCCAAGTTCGTCAAGCAGACCACGTTCGGCGGCACCAAGGCCGCGGCCTGATGGCGCGGGCACCCGGCATGGCGCACCTTTCCTATGTCAACGTCTTCGCGCGGGACGTGGTCGCCCTCAGCGGCTTCTACCAGCACGTGTTCGGCTTTCCAGAAATCGAAGCGATCCGCTCGCCCATCTTCCGCGGGCTGGATACCGGGCGCAGCAGCCTGGGCTTCAATGCGCTGGATGCCTACGGTCTGCTGGGGCTGTCCGACCATTCGGACACGCGGGGCGTGAAGTTCCTGCTCAACATCGATGTCGATAGCCGCGACGCCGTGGACCGCACGGTGCCCGTCGCCGTCGCGGCAGGCGCGACGCTGGTCAAGCCGCCCTACGAGACCTACTACCACTGGTACCAGGCCGTCCTGCTCGATCCCGAGGGCAATGTGTTCCGCATCAATTTCATGCTGTGACGGCCCGCGCCGCCACAGCTTCCAGGCCCGCCCCCCACGCCCCACCGCCTTCGCAAGAAAGGTCCCGAATGCCACGCTCCCTGACGCGCTTCTCCGCCCTGGCCGCGATCGCCTGCACCGCGATTGCTGCCGCCACCGCAGCCCAGGCACAGCAGCCGGATGGAGGCTTCACCCTCAAGGGCAAGCCGGTGATCGCGATGCTGTATTACGGCCCCAGGAACGACGGCGGCTGGACGCAGGCCCTCGACGAAGCCCGCGTGAAGATCGAAGCCGCGCTCGGGCTGAAAGTGCAGTTCGTCGAGAACATCTCCGAGGACGCCTCGGTGATCAAGCCGGCCGCCGAGCGCTTCATATCGCGCGGCGCCAACATCGTGATCGGCACCGCATTCGGCCACTCCGACTCGTTCAAGGACCTGGCCGCCAGGCACCCGGACGTGGCCTTCCTCAATGCCTCGGGCACCACCAACGGGCCCAACCTCGAGTCCTTCTACGGCCGCACCTATGAAAGCCAGTACCTGTGCGGCATGGCCGCCGGCGCGGCCAGCAAGACGGGCAAGCTCGGCTTCGTGGCGGCCAACCCCTTCGGCGTGGTGAACTGGACCATCAACGCCTACGCGCTGGGCGCGCAGAAGATGAACCCGAACGCCACGGTCAACGTGATCTACACCGGGAGCTGGAACGATCCCGTGAAGGAGCGCGCCGCGGCCTCGGCGCTCATCGACCAGGGGGCCGACGTGATCGGACAGCACGTGGACAGCCCCACGCCCCAGATCGTCGCCCAGGAGCGCGGCGTCCACGGAACGGGCCACCACCGCGACCTGCGGCAGTTCGCGCCCAAGGCCACGCTGTGCTCCTCCGTGTGGGTGTGGGACAAGTTCCTGATCCCCGAGATCCGGAAGATCATCGCCGGCGGCTGGAAGCCCGCGCCCTATGGCGCCTTCATCCCGATGAGCGGCGGCGGCACCGACATCGCCGGATTCGGCCCGGCGGTGCCGCCCGACAAGGTCAAGGTGATCCTGGCCGAGCGCGACGCCCTGCTCAAGGGCAAGCAGATCTTCGCGGGCCCCCTGAAGGACCGCGACGGCAAGGAGCGCGTCGCCGCGGGCGCAGTGCTGCCGGATGCCGATCTCTGGAAGATGGACTGGTTCGTCAAGGGCGTGGTCACGCAGAAGTGACCATGGCCAGCGCACTCGAGCTGCGGAGCATCCGCAAGAGTTTCGACGGCTTCGTCGCACTGGACGACGCGCACTTCCATGCACGCTGGGGAGAAGTGCATGCCCTGCTGGGCGAAAACGGCGCGGGCAAGTCCTCGCTGATGAACATCGCCGCCGGGCTCTATGCCCCCGAGCAGGGCGATATGCTGGTGGACGACAACGCCGTGCGGCTGGCCGGCCCGCGGGACGCGGCGCGGCACCGCATCGGCATGGTGCACCAGCACTTCAAGCTCGTGCGCCCCTTCACCGCGGCGCAGAACATTCTCCTCGGACTGCCTGCCGAGGAACTCGGCCACCGGCAGCAGCTGGCCGCGCTGGAAGAACGCATCCGCATCCAGGCCGGGGCACTGGGCTTCGACATCGATCCCCGCCAGCGCGTGGACAGCCTGTCCATCGCCGAACAGCAGCGCGTGGAGATCCTCAAAGTGCTGCTGGCGGGCGCGCGCATCCTGATCCTGGACGAGCCCACCGCCGTGCTCACCGACCAGGAGGCCGCGCGCCTGCTGGGCACCATGCGCGAGCTGGCATCGCAGGGCTGCGCGGTGGTGCTGGTCACGCACCGCATGGCCGACGTGAAGGCCTACGCCGACCGCGTGACCGTCATGCGCGGCGGGCGGACGGTGGCCACCGTGGATCCGCGCACCACCTCGGCCGAGGAACTCGTGCGCATGACGGTGGGCGCAGCGCCCCCGCGCGAGGCCCGCACGCGCAGCGCCCCGGGTGCGGCGTGCCTGTCGCTGCGCGCCCTCTCCACGCCTGTGCGGGGCGGCCGGCAGGCACTCGCCGGCGTGACGCTGGATGTGCATGCGGGCGAGATCTACGGCATTGCCGGCGTGGGGGGCAATGGCCAGGGCGAACTGGCCGGCGCCATCATGGGCCTGCCCATCGAGACCTCGGGCGACATCGCCCTCGCCGGGTTCGGCGACCTGCGCAAGAAGACAGCCACGGCACGCCGGGCCGCGGGGCTGGCCTGCATCCCGGCCGACCGCTACAGCCACGCGCTGGCAGGCGGCCTCTCGATCGCGGAGAACTTCGCCATCGGCCAGGTCCACAACGGACGGTACGGCACGCCCTGGTGGGTGCGCCGCGGCACGATCGACCAGGAGGCCCGCGAAGCGGTCGCCGCCTTCGACGTGCAGGGGGTGCGCTCCCTCTCGCAGAAGGCCGCACTGCTCTCGGGAGGCAATGCGCAGAAGCTGGTGATCGCGCGCGAGTTCAGCAAGCAGCCCCGCTTCATCCTGGCGCACAGCCCCAGCCGGGGCCTGGACGTGCGTGCGGCCGCCCAGGTGCACGAGCGGCTGCGGGCGGCGCGCGATGCCGGCGCCGCGGTGCTGCTCATCAGCGAAGACCTGGACGAGGTGATGTCCCTGTCCGACCGCATCGGCGTGATGGCCGGCGGACGCATCGTGGCCGAATTCGATCCCGCCGCGGACCGCCAGGCCATCGGCCGGGCCATGGTGCACCATGACTGAAGTCGCACTCTCCCCTCCTGCCGCCGGGCGCCCGCAACCGCTGGCGAGCCGCCGCTACACGCTCGAGATCCGCCAGCAGATGCCGCTGCCGAGGCAGGCCCTGGTCCTGGCGATGGCCGTGTTCGCCGGACTGGCCCTGTCCGGGCTGATCCTGGTGGCCGCCGGCGTTCCCGCGCGCGAGCTGTTCAACGAGTTCATCGTGAGCACGCTGTTCGACCTGCAGAGCCTGCAGGCCGTGCTGTTCCAGGCGGCCCCGATGATCATGATCGGCCTGGCCGCATCGATCGCCTTCCGGGCGCGGTTCTGGAACCTGGGGCTCGAGGGGCAGATGGTCTGGGGCGCGATCGCCGCGACCTCCCTCTCGCTGTACGACATCGGCCCGCCCGCGCTGCGCCTGCCGCTCATGGCCCTGGCCGCACTCGCCGGCGGCCTGCTCTGGGCCGCAGGGCCCGCGCTGCTCAAGCTGCGCCTCAGGGTCAACGAGATCATCTCCACGCTCATGCTCAACTACATCGCCGGCAATTTCCTGCTGCACCTGGTGTACGGCGCATGGAAGGATCCTAAGGACTCCTTTCCCTACTCGCCGCAGTTCCGCAGCTTCGAACGCCTGCCCGAATTCCTCGGGCCCTCGGGCGTGGCCGTCCTGCTGTCGCTGCTGGCGATGGCGCTGGCATGGTGGTTCGTGCAGGCCAGCCGCGCGGGCCTGTACCTGCGCTTCGTCGATGCGAATCCCCGCATGGCGCAGGCCGTGGGGGTTCCGGTGCGCACCGTCATCCTCGGCACGGTGCTCGGATCGGGCGCGCTGGCCGGGCTGGGCGGCTTCCTGGTGGCGGCCGGGCAGGAGGGACGGCTCACCCAGTCCTTCTACCAGGGCTACGGCTTCTCGGGCATCCTGATCGCGTTCCTGGCACGCAACCATCCCGTGGCCGCCGCCGTCGTCGCCGTGCTCGTGGCCACGCTCTTCGTGGCGGGGCGCAACCTGCAGGTCTTCTACCAGATCCCGTTCTCGATGGTGCAGCTGATCCAGGCCATCATCGTGGTCAGCGTGGCGTCGTCCGATTTCTTCATCCGCCACCGGCTGCGCCGCGTGGCATCGTCCTGACCGCCGGGAATCCGCCATGGACCTGTTCACGCACTGGATCGGCAGCATCCCCGATTTCGCGGTGCCCTATGCCCTGGCCGCACTGGGCCTGATCATCGCGGAACGCGCGGGCGTGCTCTCGCTGGGAGCGGAGGGCCTGATGCTGGTCGGCGCGCTCTCCGCGATCGGAGCGCAGCTCGCGTTCGGGGCCACGGGCGTTTCGCTGGTGCTGGCCATGATGGCGGCGGCCCTGGTGTCGGTGCTGTTCGCGGTGATGGTGGTGTGGCTGCGCATCAACCAGGTCATCGCCGGCCTGGCGCTGGTGTTCTTCTGCCAGGGCCTCACCAGCCTCGTGGGCACGCTGATGGGCTGGACCAACCAGCCGGTGACCTCCGCAGGCCCCGTTCCCCTGGGCCCGCTCGCGCAGTTGCCCGTGCTGGGCCGGCTGCTGTCGCAGAACGCGGTGGCCTACCTCACGCCGCTGGTCTTCTGGGCCGCGGTGTACTACCTGCAGCACACCACCTCGGGCCTGCGCCTGCGCGCCGTGGGCGAGAACCCCCAGGCCGCCGATGCGGCCGGCATTCCGGTCGCGGCCTACCGCTTCGCGGCGGTGGTGGCGGGCGCGGCCCTGGTGGGCCTGGCAGGCGCCTACCTGTCCCTGCTCTCGACCAAGCTCTGGATCGCCGGCATGACCGGCGGGCGCGGCTGGATCGCGGTGGGCCTGGTGATCTTCGCGCGCTGGTCGCCCTGGAAAGCGCTGGGCGGCGCACTGCTGTTCGGCTGCATCGAGGCCTTGATACCGCAGCTGGCGGCCGCGGGCGTGCGCCTGCCGCAGTACTTCGTGCTGATGACCCCCTACGCCGTCACGCTGGCCGTGATGGTCTGGGTGGCGCTCGGCCGCAGCCGCATCGACGGCGAGCCCGGAGCCCTCGGAGAGCCTTACGTGAGAGAGGAACGACGATGAAAGCCTGGATCTACGGCAAAGAGCGCGAGCTGGACGGCGGGCATTTCGCCGACTACCTGGATCCGGCGACCACCGCGGTGGTTTCCATCGACATGCACCGGGGGCACCTGGAAGACGGCCCGGACTGCCCCTGCCCCGCCCCGAGGGCCCGCGACGTGGTGGCACCCATCGATGCCTTCCACGACCAGGCCCGCGCATCCGGCGTGCGCATCGTGCACGTCAAGTCGGTGCTGCGGCCCGGCGGCGAGGACGACCTGCACGGCATTCCCGCCGCCTGGCGCCGCACCTTTCCGCTCCACGTGGGCGACATTCCCAATGCCGGCGCGCATGCACTCGAAGGCAGCCGCTGGACCGAATGGGTCACCCGCGTGGAGCCCGGCGACCTGCGCGTGGAGAACAAGCGCCGCCTCTCGGCCTTCTACCCCACGGACCTGGACTTCCTGCTGCGCAACCAGCGCATCACGACGGTGGTGCTCGATGGGGGGTTCACGGACTGCTGCGTGCTGAATACCGCCTTCGATGCCAACAACCACAACTACCGCGTGGTCGTGCTGCGCGACCTGGTGCGCGGCACCGACGACCACCTGGAGGGCGCCGCGCTGGCCATGGTGTCGCTGCACCTGGGCCTGGTGATGGATTCGGCCGAACTGCTGCGCGTGTGGCAGCAACGGCGCATCGCTGCCGCCAGCGCGATCGCCGTGGACTGAACGGCCCCCGCCCCTTCCGTGCTCAGGCGCCCAGCGCAACCCGGGCGAACTTGCGCTTCCCCACCTGCAGGACGTAGGTACCTGCGTCCAGCTTCAGGCCCCTGTCGCTGACCACGGCGCCATCCACCCGCACGCCGCCGCCGTCGATCAGGCGGTTGGCCTCGCTGGTCGAGGGGGCGAGGTTGGCCTGCTTGAGCAGCGCCCCGATGCCCAGGGGCGCGCCACCCAGCGACACCTCGGGGATCTCGTCCGGCACGCCGCCCTTGCTGCGGTTGGCGAAATCGGCCTCGGCCGCATCGGCCGCGGCGGCGCTGTGGAAGCGCGTGGTGATTTCCCTGGCCAGCATCACCTTGGCGTCCTTGGGATTGCGCCCGCCCTCGACCTCCTGGCGCAGCGCGGCGATCTCCGCCAGCGACTTGAACGACAGCAGCGTGTACCAGTCCCACATCAGGTCGTCCGAGATGGACAGCACCTTGGCGAACATGGTGTTGGCGTCTTCGGTGATGCCGATGTAGTTGTTCTTGGACTTGGACATCTTGTCCACGCCGTCCAGCCCCACCAGCAGCGGCATCGTCAGGATGCACTGCGGCTCCTGCCCGTACTCCTGCTGCAGGTGGCGCCCCATCAGCAGGTTGAACTTCTGGTCGGTGCCGCCCAGCTCCAGGTCGCTCTTGAGCGCGACGGAGTCATAGCCTTGCAGCAGCGGGTAGAGGAATTCGTGCAGGCTGATCGAGCTGCCGTCGGTGAAGCGCTGGTGGAAGTCGTTGCGCTCCATCATCCGTGCCACCGTGTACTTGGCGGCCAGCTGGATCATGCCCGCGGCGCCCAGGGGCTCGCTCCATTCGCTGTTGTAGCGGATCTCGGTGCGCGCCGGGTCCAGCACCTTGGCGGCCTGGGTGTAGTAGGTCTCGGCGTTGATCTTGATCTGCTCGGGGGTGAGCGGCGGGCGCGTGGTGTTGCGGCCGGAGGGGTCGCCGATCAGCGTGGTGAAGTCGCCGATCAGGAAGATCACCTGGTGCCCCAGGTCCTGCAGCTGGCGCATCTTGTTGAGCACCACCGTGTGGCCGATGTGGATGTCCGGCGCCGTGGGGTCCAGGCCCAGCTTGATGCGCAGCGGGACACCCGTCGCCTCGGAGCGCGCGAGCTTGCGCGTCCACTCCTCCCGGGGCAGCAGTTCGTCGGTCCCGCGCAACGACACCTCCAGCGCCCGTCCTACACCATCGGTGACCGGGAATGTTGTAACAGCGGATTGATTCATAAGGGTTTTATCGGGTTCGGCGGGTAGGTCGGTGGCTATACTTCCTGCCACCTTTGCAGCGGCGAATTCTAGTGCGCCCGCCGGTTACGCCTTCCGGCCCGGTGACTGCCGCTGCAACCACGGACATTCCTCGCATGCCGCCTTCATGGGCCCGCATGCGCTTCACCCTGGGGTACAGACTCTTGAACAACGGCTTGACATCCGCCGGCCTTGCATTGCTGGATCGGCTCTCGCGCTTTGCCCAGACCCATCCCAAACGCATCACCGCCGCGGTCGCGGCCGTCCTGCTCACCGGCGGAGGTGGCGCCTTCGCCGTGGCGTCGTTCGCTCCCGATCCGGGCGACCTGCCCCGCACCACCGTCGAGTATCCGGTCGAGTCCCTCGCGGGCGACCGGCCACTGTCCGCGCTGGTGGACATTCCCAGCTACTCCCTCTACCGCACCGACCAGACCCGCAGCAGCGACACGGCCGAGGCCATCCTGCAGCGCCTGGGCGTGGCCGACCCCGAGGCCGCCGCGTTCCTGCGCAGCGACGGCCAGGTGCGCCAGACCCTGCTGGGCCGCGGCGGCCGTTCGGTCTCCGCCGAAACCACCGAGGACCACCGGCTCGTCAAGCTCACGGCGCGCTGGGTACAGGACGACAGCGGCAACTTCCGCCGCCTCGTGGTCGAGCGCCAGGGCAACACGTTCGCCTCGCGCATCGAGACGGCGCCCCTCACCGTGGGCAACCGCCTGGCCGGCGGCATCATCCGCAGTTCGCTCTTCGCGGCCACCGATGCCTCCAACATCCCGGACGGCGTGGCCATCCAGCTGGCGGAAGTCTTCTCCAGCAACATCGACTTCCACCGGGCGCTGCGCAAGGAAGACCGCTTCTCGGTGGTCTACGAGACGCTCGAGGCCGACGGCGAACCGCTGCGCAGCGGGCGCGTGCTCAGCGCCGAGTTCCACAACAACGGCAAGACCTACGATGCCGTCTGGTTCCAGGAGCCGGGTGCGGCCAAGGGCTCGTACTACACGCTGGAAGGCGAGAGCATGCGCCGCGCCTACCTCGCCTCGCCGGTGGAGTTCTCGCGCGTGACCAGCGGCTTCAAGATGCGCTTCCATCCCATCCTGCAGAAGTGGCGCGCCCACCTGGGCACGGATTTCGCCGCGCCCACCGGCACGGCCGTGCGCACCGTCGGCGACGGCACGGTGGACTTCGCCGGCGTGCAGAACGGCTACGGGAACGTCATCTACATCAAGCACAACAACCAGCACGTGACGGTGTATGCACACCTGAGCCGCATCGACGTGCGCAAGGGCCAGGCCGTGGAGCAGGGCCAGACCATCGGTGCCGTCGGCGCGACGGGCTGGGCGACCGGGCCCCACCTCCACTTCGAGTCGCGCGTGAACGGCCAGCACCAGGATCCGATGGTGCTCGCGCAGCAGAGCGCGGCGGCCCAGCCCGTCTCGGCCGCCTCGCGCGCCGCGTTCGACCGCCTGGCCTCGAACATGCGCGTGCAACTGGCCTCGGCTGCGCAGGTGCAGCAGGCCAGCGCGCAATAGCAGGGTGCATCCCCCCGAGCGGCTGCGCCGCTTCCCCCTTCTCTCGGCTTCGCCGGGAAGGGGGACGACGCCGACGGCCCGGCAAAGCCGGTTCCGTGGCGTCTGCTGGTCTCAGGCCGCGCCGGCGTGAAAGCCGCGTCAAGTTTCCCGTCTATCCCGGCCAGCCCCATGACATCTCCCACGACGACTGAACGCTATATCGGACTCATGTCGGGCACTTCGCTCGACGGGGTGGATGGGGCGCTGGTCGAATTCGAGGAGGGAATGCCGCTGCGGGTCGCGGGGTTTGCGTCGGCGCCGCTGCCCGATGCGCTCAAGGCCGAGCTGCTGGCGCTCAACGCCAGCGGCGCGGACGAGTTGCACCGCGCCGCCCTGGCGGCCAATGCGCTGGCGGGCATCTATGCCGAGGTGGTCCAGGGACTGCTGCAGGCCGCACGACTCGGTCCGGCCGATGTGCAGGCCATCGGCGCGCATGGCCAGACCGTGCGGCACCGCCCTGGTCTCTTCGACGGCACCGGCTACACCCTGCAGCTCAACAGCCCGGCCCTGCTCGCCGAGCGCACCGGCATCGCCGTGGTGGCCGATTTCCGCAGCCGCGACGTGGCCGCGGGCGGCCAGGGCGCGCCGCTGGTGCCGGCCTTCCATCAGGCCGTGTTCGGCCGGCCGGGCACCACCGTGTGCGTGCTGAACATCGGCGGCATCGCCAACCTCAGCGTCCTCGGCGCGCAGGGCGGGGTCCTGGGTTTCGACTGCGGACCGGGCAACGCGCTGATGGACCACTGGTGCGGCCTCCACACCGGCCAGCCCTACGATGCCGGCGGCGCCTGGGCCGCACAGGGCAGCGTACAGCCTGCATTGCTGGAACGCCTGCTGTCGGAACCCTACCTGCACCAGCCGCCGCCCAAGAGCACGGGCCGCGACCTGTTCAACGCGGCCTGGCTGCAGTCCCACCTCCAGGATCTGCCCCCCCTGGCGCCCCCGGATGTGCAGGCCACGCTCACCGAACTGACGGCCCGCGCCTGCGCGATGGCCATGGAAAGCCATGGCCGGGGCGGACGGCTGCTCGCCGTGTGCGGCGGCGGCGCCCGCAACGGCTTGTTGATGCGCCGGCTGGCCGCACTGCTGCCCGGGGTCGAGGTGCAGACGACGGACGCCTTCGGCCTGCCGCCACAGCAGGTCGAAGCCGCCGCCTTCGCCTGGCTGGCCCACCGCGCCCTGCACCGCCTGCCCGGCAACCTGCCCCAGGTGACGGGGGCCACCGGCCCGCGCGTGCTCGGCGCCCTCTACCCCGCCTGAGCCTCCCGCTCAGGCTCCTGCCTTCAACCCTGGCCCGACACCTCGGGTCCCTCGCGGGGCGGTGTGCGCGCCTCCCGTGGCAGTTGCCAGAACACGGCCGCCGAAACGACGGTGATGAAGCCCACCGTCAGGAAAGTGGACTGGAAGGCGTGCAGCACCGCGCCGGGCACCTCGGCGCCGCCGTACGCCTGGCTCCATTCCGAAAGAACGGCACCCGCCACCGCCACGCCCAGGCTCATCGCCAGCATCTGCACCATCGACAGCAGGCCGTTGCCGCTGCTGGCACTGGCGCCGTCCAGGTCCTTGAGGGTGATGGTGTTCATCGCCGAGAACTGCAGCGAGTTCACGGCACCGAAGGCCGCCAGCTGCAGCACCTGCCACGCCAGCGGCCAGCCGGGCTCGCGCAGGGCGAAGCTGGCCATCAGCACCCCCAGCAGCGCGGTGTTGGCGACCAGGATGTTCCGGTAGCCGCACCGGCGGATCAAGGGCGTCGCCACCCGCTTGATGGCCATGCCCGCGAGGGCTGCGGGCAGCATCATCATGCCGGCGTGCATGGGCGAGTAGCCCAGCAGCAGCTGCAGCGACACCGGAATCAGGAACGGCATGGCCCCGCTGCCGAGCCGGCAGAACAGGTTGCCCAGCAGCCCGACCGACAGCGTCCGCACACGGAACAGGTGCGGCGAATAAAGCGGCCGCTCGTGCCGCGCGGCATGCAGCCAGTACACGACCAGCGCCACCAGGCCGCCCACGCCCAGCGCCGCCGCCCCACCACGCCCCACCACGCCCGCTGCCTCGATGGACAGCGAGATGGACACCATGCCGAAGGCCAGCAGCACATAGCCCGCCATGTCGAAGGGATCGGGCCGCTCCGCCCGCAGCACGGGCATGAACCGGGCTGCAGCCAGCAGGCCGATCAGGCCCACCGGCAGGTTGATGAGGAACACCCAGTGCCACGACGCGCTCTGCACCAGCCAGCCGCCCAGCGTGGGCCCCAGCAGTGGCCCGATGAGCCCGGGAATGGCGACGAAGCTCATCGCCTCCAGGAACTCCCCGCGGGGAAACGTGCGCAGCACCGCCAGGCGCCCCACGGGCAGCAACAGTGCGCCGCCGAGCCCCTGCAGCACGCGCGACGCCACCAGTTCCCCCAGGTGGCGCGATGCCGCGCAGGCCAGCGAGCCGAGCGAGAAGACGGCAATGGCGAACAGGAACACCGTGCGGGTGCCGAACCGGTCCGCGAGCCAGCCCGAGGCCGGGATCAGCATGGCCATGGTCAGCGAATACGCGACGATCACCGACTGCATCCGCAACGGGCTCTCGCCGAGGCTCGCCGCCATCGCCGGCAGGGCCGTGTTGACGATGGTCGCGTCCAGCGTCTGCATGAAGAAACCCACCGCCACGATCCACAGCAGGATGCGGCGGTCTGGTGAAGGGCCTGGCGGCAGGGACGGTTCGGATGCGGCGCTGGGGGACATGGGGGGCAGGCGTCTGGCGGGAGAGAACAGGCAGGAACAAAAAAGCCGCCCTGGGGCGGCTTGCTGTCACCGGGATGGAATCAGACCGAGAAGCTCGATCCGCATCCGCAGGTGGTGGTGGCGTTCGGGTTCTTGATGACGAACTGGGCGCCCTGCAGGTCTTCCTTGTAGTCGATCTCGGCGCCCACGAGGTACTGGTAGCTCATGGCATCGATCAGCAGCGAGACCCCATTCTTCGTCATGGTGGTGTCGTCCTCGTTCGTGATCTCGTCGAACGTGAAGCCGTACTGGAAGCCCGAGCAGCCGCCACCCTGCACGAAGACACGCAGCTTCAGGTCGGGGTTGCCCTCTTCGGCGATCAGGTCGGCCACCTTGGCGGCTGCGCTGTCGGTGAAGACGATGGGGGCGGGCATTTCGGTCTGGATGTTCTCGGCTACTGCGCTCATGGGGTGTCTCCGGCTGAGGGGAGGAATGGTCTCCGATGGTACTGCAATGGCGTTTTCGCGACGCTCAGCCCGCTTTTGACGCCAATTTGAGTGTGGGCTTTTCCTCGATGAGCACCGTGGTCGGGCTCATCTGCCCGGAGATGGTGGCGCCCTGGTGCATTTCCAGCGCCTTGTAGTGCACGTTGCCGGTGATGCGCGCCTTGGGCTGCAGCTCGAGCAGCTCGGCCGCATGCACCGGCCCGACCACCGTGCCGTTGATGATCACGTGGGCGGCATGGACGGCCCCTTCCACGCGGGCCGATTCCGACACCACCAGGATGGTGGCGTGCTCGCCATCCTGCGCGCGCACGTCGCCCGCCACCTCGCCGTCGATGCGCAGGCCTTCGGCGAACACGACCTCGCCGTTGATGCGGGTGCCATGGGCGATGAGGCTCTTGATGGGGGGCTGCTTCTTGCGGGAAAACATGGTGAAACCTCCTTGGCGGGACGGCCGCGCGCCGGCGGTCACTGCATCGAGAACTGGTGGGCGGCCCGGACCGCACTGCCCTCCAGGACCCGCGCGGTCACGGTTTTTACCACGGCACCGGATGGAATTTCGGACACCCCCTCCACGCGGCGGTAATGCTCGAACTGCAGCGCCTGGGAGCCACCGGGCAGCGGCTGCGTCCAGGGCTTGCCATCCCGCACCCCCTCCACCAGCAGTTCCAGGCGTCCCTTGAAGGCGGGCGCATTGCGCACGGGCTGGATCACCAGCACCTGCCAGCGCAGCTGGCCCGCGCCCATGGCCTCGGCCTGCAGGCCCCGGATGCTCACGCCATCGGCCCTGCCTGCGGGGATGAGCTTCTCGAAGAACCCGAGGTCGTCACGCAGCGTGCGGTTGTCGGCTTCCAGCTGCCGCATGCGCGCCATCACGCGCTCCAGCGCCGCGCGCTCGGCGGTGAGCAGGGAGCCCTCGGCGCTGGTGGCCTCGTCGCGCGCACGGGTCTCCTCGCGCAGCCGCGACACCTCCTCGCGCAGCCGCACCAGTTCGTCCCGCGAGCGCGAATCCAGCCCGGCGATGCTCTTGCCGAACTCGAAGGCCCACAGGGCGATGGCCCCGCACAGGCCGAAGAACACGGCCAGCAGGATCCAGCGCAGGGGCCAGGGCATGGCGTTGCGGATCGCCACGCGCGGAGCGCTCACGGTCAGCCTGCGCCGCAGCAGCTTGAGTCGCATGCGTCAACCCTCCTTCAAAAAGCGTTCGCCCAAAGTAAAAAACCGCCAATGATGGCGGTTTTTCGTGGCGGAAGCACTCCTTCTGGGAGAACGTCCGGCCGGGTGCAGCGAAAAGCGGATTAACGCTTCGAGAACTGCTTGGCGCGGCGTGCGGAGTGCAGACCGACCTTCTTACGCTCGACTTCACGGGCGTCGCGCGTCACGAAGCCGGCCTGGCTCAGTGCGGGCTTCAGCGCTGCGTCGTAGTCGATCAGGGCGCGGGTGATGCCGTGGCGGGTGGCGCCGGCCTGGCCGGACTCACCGCCGCCGTGCACGTTGACCTGGATGTCGAAGGTCTCGACATGGTTGGTCAGCACGAGCGGCTGCTTGGCGATCATGATGGAGGTTTCGCGGCCGAAATACTGCTGAATGTCTTTGCCATTCACAGTGATCTTGCCGGAACCCTTCTTCAGAAACACGCGGGCGACGCTGGACTTGCGACGGCCGGTGCCATTGTTCCATTCACCAATCATGTCGGCTCCTTAGATTTCCAGCGCCTTGGGCTGCTGAGCGGTGTGCGGATGTTCCGCGCCGCCGTAGACCTTGAGCTTCTTGATCATGGCGTAGCCCAGGGGGCCCTTGGGCAGCATGCCCTTGACGGCCTTCTCGAGTGCGCGGCCGGGGTGCTTGGCCTGCAGGTCGCGGAAGTTCGTCGCCGTGATGCCACCGGGATAGCCGGAGTGGCGGTAGTACACCTTGTCCAGGGACTTGGTGCCGGTGACCTTGAGCTTGGAGGCGTTGATGATGACGATGAAATCGCCGGTATCGACGTGAGGCGTGTAAATGGCCTTGTGTTTGCCGCGCAGACGGAGAGCAACTTCGCTGGCTACTCGTCCGAGGACCTTGTCGGTCGCGTCAATCACAAACCACTCGTGCACGACCTCAGCGGGCTTTGCGCTGAAAGTGGACATGAGTTTCTCTTGCATGTAAGAGGGTTTGGCGGTCCTTTTCCACGGTCGGTGCTTCTCTGTACGGAAGCCTCTTAGGTGGTGTCTTGCACCTCGCCGCGGGACCTGGGAATTCGCTGCGAAGCCCGCCATTATACGAAATACCCGGGCGGTACCGCAAATCCCCTGAATCCCGTGCAGCAGCGCAGCCGGGCCCGGGCGCCGTACGGCTCACTGGGGCTGCATCAGCCGGCGGCGCTCCTCTGCCTCCAGGCGGCGCCGGTTCTCCACGCACAGCGGGTGGTTCGCCACCGCGGGACGCTGGCATTCCTGGTGGATGCACATCGGCCGCGCCAGGAAGCCGGCGTCCGCGCACGCCTCGTCCGGGCCGATCACGCGCGGCGCGGGCTTCGGAGGCGCCGCGGGCACGGCCACCGCCAGGGACGCGGCGGGCGCGGCGGGTGCGGCCACCACGGCGGGCTCCGCGGCCTTGCGGACGGGCGGGCGGTTGCGCGCGGAAGACGCGGCCGCAGCCGGTACCGAGGCCGTCGCGGGCCGGGGGCCCGCCTGGGACGCCCCATGCTGCGCGGGCTCCGGCGCTGCCGGGGCGGAGGACGCCGCCGGAACCGCAGCGACCGCCGCGGGCGGAGGCTCCACCGTTTCCGTGATGATTTCCTCTTCGGGCGTCCTCGGCACGGTCGTCGAAGCCGCCACGGTGGCAGCCGCCGCCGGCTGGCCGTCGGCCGAACGCGCGGCCCACCACGCACCGCCGGCCGCCGACGCGCCCAGCGCCACCACGGCCACTGCCGCCAGGGCCCACATGCGTGGCTTCCGGCTCGCAGCAGGCGCAGCCACGGCCGCGCCTGCCGGCCCGGGCATCGCCGCGCCGCCCGGCCCGTGCGCGCCCGCGGGTCCGAACCAGGAGTCTCCGGCATCGGCGGTGCTGTCGAGGAAGACTGTATCGCCTCCAGCAACCGCCGCGGCCGCCGCACGTGGCGCGCGCTCCGGCCCGGCAGCCGGGGCAGGACTGCGGCGCAGCACCGTGGTGACAGCGGCCGTGTCGGGAACGAGCACGGGCGCGGCCATGGGTTCGGGCACCGGCAGGCCCGACATCGGTGCCGGCACGGACGTGATGTCGATCATCGGCACGGCCACCCCCGCGGCGCGGCGATCGGCCGGCTCGACCCAGATGTCGCCGAGTTCGGCGCGGAAGTCGAATTGCTCCATGCCTTCCGGGGGGGCCGCCATCTCGAGGGTGCGCAGGAACTCGTCGATGCTCTGCGGCCGGTCCTGCGGCTGCAGCGCGAGCGCCTGCGAGATCGCGGCGACGAAGGGCGGCGAATACTCGACGCCGAACTGGCGCTTCACGGTCTTCGCGACACGGGAGAACGGCACCATCCGGTCGCGGATCGCGCGCAGGGTCGCAGGCAGAGGCGTGTCGTTGCACAGGCAGCCGTGCACGACGGCCCCCACGGAATACAGATCGCTCCAGGGCCCCTGGCGCAGGTCGTTGCCCTCGTCGTTGTACTGCTCGATCGGCGCGTAGTTGACCTTGAGCACCGCCGTGAGCCGGTGGGAATGGTCGGTGATGGCATGCCGGGCCGCGCCGAGGTCCAGCAGCACCGGCAGCCCCGAGTCCTGCAGGAAGATGTTGTCGGGCGAGATGTCGCGGTGCAGGGTCTGGCCTTCGTGCAGCACCCGCAGCGCCCCCAGCACGGACCAGAGCACCTTGCGCAGCCAGGCCTCGGGCGGCGGCGTGCGCATGTGGGCGCGCGCCTGCTTGAGCGTCATTCCCTCGTACAGCGGCATCACCATGTAGGCGGTCTGGTTGGCCTCCCAGAAGCGGAAGACCTTCACCAGCGAGGGATGGTCGAACTGCGCGAGCAGCCGGGCCTCGGCCACGAAGGACGCGAGCCCCGCCTGGAACGACTGTTCGTGCGAGGAGGAGCGCACCCAGAGCGACTGCCCCTGCGCACGGGCGGCCAGCGCCGTGGGCATGTACTCCTTGATGGCCACGAACCGGAGCAGCGAATGGTCGAACGCCTTGTAGACCATGCCGAAGCCCCCGACGCCCAGCAGCGAGACCACCTCGAATTCTCCGAGGCGGGATCCCGCGGGCAAGGCGTCCACGTGGTGGGCTTCGCTCTGGGGTTCGGTGACGAGGGTGGGAGCGGACATAGGGGAAAAAGCAAAAATCCTGGGGGCCGGCACGGTACGGCGGTGTCTGCCGGAGCGGCCGATGGCCGCCATCATGCAGCAACCGGACGGCTGACGGGCAACAAAGCGCGTTCCCGGCCCCGGAAACCGCCTCGCCACCAGGCCCCGCCGCCTCGGCGGACGCAGGCGGGGCTGGTTACCATCGGGGCCTATGTTCAGCTATCGCCACGCCTTCCATGCAGGCAACCATGCCGACGTGCTCAAGCACACGGTATTGATCGCCACCCTGCAACACCTCACCCAGAAGGACGCCGCGCTCGCCGTGCTGGATACCCATGCCGGCGCGGGCCTCTTCCGGCTGGACGGCGATTACGCGGCCACGAGCGGCGAGGCGGCCGACGGCATTCTCCGCCTCCTGCCCACGGCGCTGCCCCAGGGCACCAAGCTCGCCCCGGCACTCCAGGCCTACGTGGACCTGGTCCAGGAGTTCAATACCGGCCCGGCGGCGAAAGTCTATCCGGGCTCGCCCTTCATCGCCCACCGGCTGCTGCGCCCGCAGGACCGGCTGAAGCTGTTCGAACTGCATCCCACGGACATGCGCTCCCTCGCGGGCAACGTCGCTCAGCTCGACGCCGGGCGGCAGGTGGCGGTACTGCACGAAGACGGCTTCGAGGGCATCCGCAAGTTCCTGCCCCCGCCTTCCCGGCGGGGTTTCGTGCTCTGCGATCCCAGCTATGAAATCAAGAGCGACTATGGCAAAGCGCTGGACATGGTGGCCGAAGCGCTCAAGCGCTTCGCCACGGGCACCTATGCCATCTGGTACCCCATCATTCCGCGGCCCGAGGCCCACGACCTGCCGCGGCGGATGAAGACGCTCGCCACCCGCGCGGGCAAGCCCTGGCTGCATGCCACCCTGACCGTGAAATCCAGCAGGATGACCTCGGACGCGGACGGAACGCAGCGGCGCCCCGGCCTGCCCGCGAGCGGCATGTTCGTCGTGAACCCGCCCTACACGCTCAAGGCGGCGCTGCAGCCTGCCCTGCCCCAGATGGCGCAGTTGCTGGCCCAGGACCCGCAGCACGCCGCCCACAGCCTCGAATCGGGCGGCTGAGACCGGTCACGGTGCCACCGGGTCGTCCCGGGAGCCGGGACACGGCGCGTCCGGATCCGCGGGCGCCAGGCTGATCGCCACCGGCTTGATGCCCAGCCCCAGCAGGCCGAGGGATTGCGCGGCCGCACGGCTCAGATCGACGATGCGGCCGGGCGAGTGTGGCCCCCGGTCGTTGATGCGCACCTGCACCGAGCGCCCCGTCACCAGGCTGCGGACGCAGACGCGCGTGCCGAAGGGCAGCGTGCGGTGCGCTGCCGTGAAGTCGTTCATGTCGAACCGCTCGCCGCTGGCGGTACGGCGGCTGTGGAAACGGGCGCCGTACCACGAGGCCATGCCCTCCTCGCCGAAGCCGGCCAGTTCGCCGTTCAGGTCGAGCCCCGTTCCAGAAGAACGTTCGTCTTCCGGCACCTGCGGTTCACGGGGCCTGTCGGCCGGCACGCGCTCCGGGGCAACGGCGTCCTGGGCAGGCGCGGGCGCCGGAGCCGGGCTCCGGGAAGGACGCTTCGCCGGCCTGGCAGGCCGCTCCGCGGTGGCCTTGTCCTGCGCGGAAGGGGCCGGAGCGGGCACGGGCGCGGCAGGAGCGGAGGAGTCCCCCGGAGCGGGCGCGACCGCGCAGGCGGCCACCAGGGCGCACAGCCCCGATATGGCCAGCCGGCCTGCGGGGCGGCACCAGTCAGCGCTGGCAGCGCGATGCAAAAACCTCTTCAAAACGCTTCAAGTCCTTCTGTTCGCCATCGGTGAGATCGGTGCGCGCCCGCTTCGCCGCCAGGATGCGGCGCGACTCGGCGCACTGCTCGGCCCGCCGGGTGGTTTCCGCACGGGCCGCCAGTTCGGCCGCTTCGGCCTGCCGGAGTTCCTCGCGGCGCTGCTGGCGGACTTCACGCTGTTCGCGGTAGAACCGCGCGGATGCCTCCTGCTCCTCTTCCCTGCAGTCTCTTTCGTATTCCCGGCGCAGGCCGTGCAGCACATCGGACTGCAGGCCGCGCGCAGGCCCCGAGCGCACCGCGTCCTGGAGCGTGCGGCACTGGGCGCTCATGTACTTCCGGTACTCGTTCGCCTCCGGGAAAGTGCGCAGCGGCGGAGGCGACGGCGGCTCGTACCGCGATGACGGCCCGGGGGCCACGGCGGGCTCCAGGGGCCCGGCCGCGGCGGCGGTGGTCACCGTACCCGCCGGGCAGGGCCGAGAGAGAGAGAAGACATTGCCCATGCTGTCGCGGCAGCTATAGCGCAACTGGGCCGAGGCAGAAAGGGGCAGCAGGGCCCACAGCAGGGCTGCCATCAGGGGGGAAGCGAGAGCGGGCGTCATGTCAGGGTCGCGCGGGGAGGCGCCATATTACCCAACACGGCCGAGTACGCCCCCGGCCTCCGGCGAAAGATCAGAGGCCCAGGCGCCGGCAGATCTCCAGCGTCGCGGCGCTCTGGTTCATGGTGTAGAAGTGCAGCGCAGGCACCCCGCCGGCACGCAGGCGCTCGCACAGTTCGGTCACCACGTCCAGCCCGAAGGCGCGGATGCTGGCCGAGTCATCGCCGAAGCCCTGCAGCCGCAGCCGGATCCAGCGGGGGATTTCCGCGCCGCACGCGTCGGAAAAGCGCATGAGCTGGGTCGATCCCATGATGGGCATGATGCCCGGCACCACCGGCACGTCGAGCCCCAGGGCGCGCACGTCGTCCACGAAGCGCCAGTAGGCGTCGGCATTGAAGAAGTACTGCGTGATGGCCGAATGCGCCCCGGCACGCACCTTGGTGGCGAACGCCTGCAGGTCGGCCTCGGGGGAGCGGGCCTGCGGGTGGACTTCCGGATAGGCAGCCACCTCGATGTGGAAATCGTCGCCCGCCTCGGCGCGGATGAAGGCCACGAGGTCGCTGGCGTAATGGAACTCGCCGCCGGCGCCGTAGCCGCTGGGCAGGTCGCCGCGCAGCGCCACCAGCCGGGACACGCCCATGGCCTTGAGCTGGGCGAGCTGCTCGCGCACGCCCTCGCGGGTCGCTCCGATGCACGAGAAATGCGAGGCCGCCTGCACGCCTTCGGAGAGGATTTCGCGCACCGTGCCGAAGGTGCCTTCCTGGGTGGAGCCTCCCGCGCCGTAGGTGACGGAGCAGAACTCGGGACGGCGGGCATAGAGTTGCTGGCGCACGGCGCGCAGCTTGTCCGCGCCCTCGGGCGTCTTGGGAGGAAAGAACTCGAAGCTGACCGGAAGGGCCGCCCTGTGCGTGGAAAGGCTCATGCCTTCCTCCTTGCGTGGATGAAGAATTCGCGGTTGCCATCACCGCCGTCGATCGGGCTGTCGTGCCAGCCGGCCACGTCCAGGGCCAGCGCGGCACAGCAGTCGCGCAGGCGCTGCTCCACCTGGGCATACAGGGCCGGGTCGCGCACGATGCCGCCCTTGCCCACCTGCCCCGGCTGCAGCTCGAACTGCGGCTTGACCAGCATCAGCAACTCGCCGCCCGCCTTCAGCAGCGGCACCACCGCCGGCAGGATCAGCGTGAGCGAGATGAAGGACACATCGCCGGTGACGAGGTCGAATTCAGGCGTGATGTCCACGTCCTCGCGCCCCGCACGGCGGCGCAGAACGGTGGGCAGCGCACCCTCGGCACGTGCGCGCGCCCGGGCCTCGCGCTCGGCCTTGAAGGCCTCCACCTCGTGCTCCTTGGCGTCGTCGCTGTCGTCGTATTCGTCGTCCACCTGGCCGCCGTTGCGCATCCAGGCATAGGGCGCCTCGGGCTGGGTTTCGTTGTCTTCCGGATCGCGCTCCACGCGCTCGGACAGGGCTTCTTCGCACGCATCCCGCAGCGATTCGGCGGTCACGGAACGGGCATTCAGCCCCTCCACCCCCACCACGCGCGGGTCGTCCCGCAGCCGCTCGTGCAACTGGCCATGGCCCACGTCCACGCCGATCACCTGCGCCGCACCGTGCTGCAGCAGGCAGTCGGTGAAGCCGCCGGTGCTCTGCCCCACGTCGAGGCAGCGCAGCCCGGCCACCTGCAGGCCGGTGGTGCGCAGCGCGCCCTCCAGCTTCAGGCCGCCGCGCGACAGGTACCGCGCCTCCGCGCCGTCCAGCAACTCGACCTCGGCGATCGCCGGAATGTCGTCGCCGTTCTTCGCCACCTTCGTCCACGGCAGGCTGGCCGCCAGCCGCCACTGCACACCGGCCGCGATCAACCGCTGGGCCTGCGACCGGGTAGCGGCATGGCCGCGCTCCACCAAAAACACATCCGCGCGCATGCGCCTTCCTCTCCAACAGAAGCGGGCCGCACACGCGACCCACCACATTCCAATCGATTGCAGGGCGCTGACGGGATCGTGCCGGCATCACCGCTGCGCCCTCCCGCACGGCACACGTATGGCAGCGTCGCGGCACACCCCCGCGGTCAGCCCACCACCAGGGCACCCGCACGCCCCCAGGCCAGCAGCAGCCGTGCAAGGGCCGCCCCGCCGCACCGGCTGCGTTCCCCCTCCCAGGCGCGAAGCGCCGCCAGAGAGGGGGGAAGGCGCGCAGCGCCTCAGGGGGGTGCTCAGTACCGGTACGTATCGGCCTTGTACGGGCCTTCCTTCTTCACGCCGATGTAGGCAGCCTGCGCGTCGGTCAGCTCGGTGAGCTGGGCGCCGACCTTCTTCAGGTGCAGGCGTGCAACCTTCTCGTCCAGCACCTTGGGCAGCACGTACACCTTGCCGGCCTGGTAGGCGTCGGGCTTGGTGAACAGTTCGATCTGCGCGATGGTCTGGTTGGCGAAGGAGGAGGACATCACGAAGCTGGGGTGGCCCGTGGCGCAGCCCAGGTTCACCAGGCGGCCCTTGGCCAGCAGCGTGATGCGCTTGCCGTCCGGGAAGATCACATGGTCCACCTGGGGCTTGACCTCTTCCCACTGGTACTTCTCGATCGATGCGACGTCGATCTCGTTGTCGAAGTGGCCGATGTTGCAGACGATGGCCTCGTTCTTCATGGCCACCATGTGCTCGTGGCGGATCACGTCCTTGTTGCCGGTGGTGGTCACGAAGATGTCGGCCTTGTCGGCGGCGTACTCCATGGTCACGACCTTGTAGCCTTCCATCGCGGCCTGCAGGGCGTTGATCGGGTCGATCTCGGTCACCCACACCTGGGCGCGCAGGGCGGCCAGGGCCTGGGCACAGCCCTTGCCCACGTCACCGTAGCCGGCCACCAGGGCCACCTTGCCGGCGATCATCACGTCGGTGGCGCGCTTGATGCCGTCCACCAGCGACTCGCGGCAGCCGTAGAGGTTGTCGAACTTCGATTTCGTGACCGAGTCGTTCACGTTGATCGCGCGGAACAGCAGCGTGCCCTTGGCGGACATCTCGTTCAGGCGGTGCACGCCGGTCGTCGTCTCTTCCGTCACGCCGATGATCTCGGCCGACTTGCGGGTGTACCAGGTCGGGTCCTGGCCGATCTTGGCCTTGATGGCGGCGAACAGGATGCGCTCCTCTTCACTAGTGGGGTTGGCCACGACGGACAGGTCCTTCTCGGCGCGCTGGCCCAGGTGCATCAGCAGCGTGGCGTCGCCGCCGTCGTCCAGGATCATGTTCGGGCCTTCGCCCGGCGTGCCCTTGGCGCCGAAATCGAAGATGCGGTGGGTGTAGTCCCAGTAGTCTTCCAGCGACTCGCCCTTGATGGCGAACACCGGCGTGCCGCCCGCGGCGATGGCGGCAGCGGCGTGGTCCTGCGTGGAGAAGATGTTGCACGAAGCCCAGCGCACGTCGGCACCCAGGGCCTTCAGCGTCTCGATCAGCACGGCCGTCTGGATGGTCATGTGCAGCGAACCGGTGATGCGCGCGCCCTTCAGGGGCTGCGCGGCCGCGAATTCCTCGCGGATGGCCATCAGGCCGGGCATTTCGGTCTCGGCGATCTTGATTTCCTTGCGGCCCCAGTCGGCCAGGGAAATGTCGGCGATGGCCAGGTCGGCCTGGGGCTTGAGAACTGCGCTCATGGTTTTTCTCCGTTGAAGAAGGTGGAAACCACGCAATGCCGGGGGAATGGATCACTCACCGCACAAAAGCGTGGGCGAGCGTCGTTGCAAAATGATGATCCGAGCCTCGCGTCCCTGCAATACCCGGGCACCGGGATGTAGGACGCTGCAACGCTCCTCGGAAGACCAGGATTATAAGGAGATCGGGCCCGGGCGGCTCGCCGCTCCCTCATCGCCAACGATATGCCCCGGAAAGGGCCGACAAAGGAACCAGCGCCCATGTCCACACCGCACAGGAGCAACCTGTTCGACCTGCTGCGCATCGCCGCGGCGAGCGCCGTGATCTTCAGCCATCACTTCCATATCACGCGCACGTCCCCACCCTCCTGGCTGCACTCCAACATGGTCGGCGGGGTGGCGGTGATGACCTTCTTCACGATCAGCGGCTATCTGGTCACCCAGAGCTGGCTGCGGCAGCCGCAGGTCATGCCGTTTCTCTTCAAGCGATTCCTGCGGATCTGGCCCGGGGTGCTGGTCGCGGTGCTCAGCAACGTGTTCCTCTTCGGTGTCGTCTTCACTTCGCTGCCTGCTGCGGATTTCCTGGTCCACCCGGAAACGCTGGGCTATTTCCGCAACCTGCTGCTGATCAAGGACTACCCCAACCTGCCCGGTGTCTTTGAAAACAACCCGCTCAAGCATCTGATGAACGGCCCCTTGTGGACCATCCCGATGGAAAGCCTGTGCTACCTCGTACTGGCAGGCGTGGGGTTGCTGGGTGTGTTCAGGTCGCGTGCGATTGCATGCGTTGCGGGCCTGGCCTACATCGCCTTTTTTCTCACGGCCCGTAACGCGGACCTGACCGGCGAGATGCGGCACTGGTTCGAATACCCGGCCTATTTCACCTACGGCGCACTCATCGCCGTCTTCCGCCAGGAATTCCATGCCTGCGCCGGCAGGCTCCTCCTCGTGCTCGCCCCCCTGGCCGCGCTGCTCTTCTTCGGCCTGCACCTGGAGCATTCGGCCGGACTGCTGCTGCTGCCGCCGCTGCTGATTTTCCTGGGCTCGTTGAACGTCCCCTCCCTGGCATTCCTGCAGCGCGGCGGCGATCCGTCATACGGCATCTATCTTTACGGCTGCCCGGTGCAGCAGTCGGTGTATGCCGTCTTCCCGGACATGCCTTTCATTCCAAGCCTGCTGCTGTCGATCGCCCTGGCGGCAGTGGCCGGATACGCTTCATGGCATTGGGTGGAATCGCCCGCCTTGCGTTTCAAGCGATTTTCTCCAAGGATGGGAGCACGGCTCCCGGGTCCCGCCTGAAGGGGCCGGCGGCGCGACGGCGGCCCGGCATGCCGGGCGCAGCCCGGCTCAAGGGGCGCCGCTAGAATATCGCCACTTCCCCCGGCTGCCTTCCCCTTGCGGCGGTGCATTGGCGCACAGCCGCAGCGCCCGTCATTCGACCCTACGCCGCGCCGCGCCGCGCCTTCACCAGAAACACTGTGTCCTACGCTTCCGAAACCCGGCGCCGCCGCACGTTCGCCATCATTTCCCACCCTGACGCTGGCAAGACCACGCTCACGGAAAAGCTGCTGCTTTTCTCGGGTGCGATCCAGATCGCGGGTGCCGTGAAAGGCCGCAAGGCGAGCCGCCACGCCACGTCGGACTGGATGGAAATCGAGAAGCAGCGCGGCATCTCGGTGGCCTCGTCGGTCATGCAGATGGCCTACCGCGACCACGTGGTGAACCTGCTGGACACGCCCGGCCACAAGGACTTCTCGGAAGACACCTACCGCGTGCTCACCGCCGTGGATTCCGCGCTCATGGTGATCGACGCGGCGAACGGCGTCGAATCGCAGACGCGGCGGCTGATCGAGGTCTGCCGGCAGCGCGACACTCCCATCATCACCTTCGTCAACAAGATGGACCGCGAGGTGCGCGAGCCCCTGGACATCCTCGACGAGGTCGAGCGCGAGCTCGGAATGCCCTGCGTGCCCATGACCTGGCCGGTGGGACAGGGCAAGAGCTTCGGCGGCATCATCAACCTGCGCACGCAGGCCATGACGGTGTTCGAGTCCGGCAGCGAGCGCCGGCCGCAGGATTTCGAGACCATTCCTCTCAGCGACGCGGACACCCTGCGCGCGCGCTTCGGGTCCACTTTCGACGAGGCGATCGAAAGCATGGAACTGGCCGTGGGCGCGTCCCCGGCCTGGGACCACGAGGCCTTCCTCGCCGGCAGGCAGACGCCCGTGTTCTTCGGCTCCGGCGTGAACAATTTCGGGGTGATGGAAGTGCTCGATGCCCTCGTGGACCTGGCGCCCGCCCCGCGTCCGCGCACCAGCAGCCTCGTGGTCAACAGGCAACCCGTCGAGAAAACGGTGATGCCCGAGGAGCAGAGCTTTTCCGGCGTGGTGTTCAAGGTGCAGGCCAACATGGACGCCAACCACCGCGACCGCATCGCGTTCGTGCGCGTGGCCTCCGGCAGGTACACCCCGGGCATGAAGCTCAAGGTGCAGCGCACCGCCAAGGAGTTGCGCCCCACCAGCGTGGTGACCTTCATGAGCCAGCGGCGCGAAGCCGTGGAAGAGGCCTATGCGGGCGACATCATCGGCTTCACGACGCACGGCGGCGTGCAGCTGGGCGACACCATCACCGATGGCGCCAGCCTGCAGTTCACCGGCCTGCCCTTCTTCGCGCCCGAGATGTTCATGACGGTGGTGCTGAAGAACCCGCTGCGCACCAAGCAACTGCAGCAGGGCCTGGCCCAGCTGGGCGAGGAAGGTGCCATCCAGGTCTTCAAGCCCGATGCGGGCGGCAACATGCTGCTGGGCGCCGTCGGCCAGCTGCAGTTCGAGGTGGTGCAGCACCGCCTCAAGACCGAATACGACTGCGACGTGCGCCTGGAAAACTGCCAGTACACGGGCGCGCGCTGGATCACTGCGGACACGCCGGCGGAATTGCGGTCCTTCACGGACGCCTACCCGATGCGCATGGCCCACGATGCGGCCGACACCCTGGCCTACCTGTGCACCAGCCCCTACGACGTCCGGCTGGCGCAGGAACGGTTCCCGAAGATCCATTTCCATCCGCTGCGTGAACACGCGGGACTTGCACTGCAGACCAATGCCTAACACATACACCATGCCGCTCACCAGGGGCGCGACCAACGGCTCGACATCCGACTGGCGCTCGACCTCGGACTGGCGCCCGTTCGTGGTCTGCCTGGCCATATTGACGACCGTCTACGTCCTGTGGCTGATGGTGTTCTGGCCGGGGGTACTGGGCGAAGACAGCCTGGGGGTCTTGCTGGAAGTCCAGGATCCGGTCACGAACCGGTCCGGCAAACCCGTCTTCTGGTACTACTTCGTCAAGATCTTCTATGAACCCGCCCACAGGGTGGAAGTGCCGATCGCGGTGCTCATGATGATCTGCGCAATCGTCTTCTCGCGCATTCTCTCCTGGTCCTGGACGCAGGGCTTTCGGAAGACGACGATCTTCCTGCTCGTGTTCATCGCGCTGGCCCCGCACACCGTCTATTTCATCGAAACGCTGTATCCGGACGGCATCTACTCCGTCGCCGTGGCGGGACTGACCTTTGAAATATGGCTGAGCGCCCGGCGCCGTGGCCTGAGCCGCGCTTCCGTGGCGATGATCGCGCTGACCCTGCCGTTCGCTGCATTCGCCAGGCCGAACGGCATCATCTTCCTGCTGCCGGCGGCCCTGCTGGCCTTGATGGTGGACAAAGCCGGCCGCCGCTGGCTCGGCGCCATCCTGATCGTGTGGTGCGGATTGCTGGTGGCAGCATCGCATGCACACAAGAGCAGAGGCCATGGCGTGCTCTATCCGCTGGCGATCTACGAGACCGTCAACTTCCTGCAGCCCCGCCCGATGAACCTCTGGACTGCACAGCCGAGGGTCATGCCGGAAACGGTCGAACTGCTGAAGAAGTACAACTCCCTGGACGTCTACCTGAGCCACTACGACCCGGACTACTGGGATCCGCTTCAATTCTTTCCCAAGGGCCCCAGGGTCTCGAGCCTGACGGATGCAGACAGCAAAGCGGTCGTGAAGCAGTTCTTCAAATACAACCTGTGGCACAACATGCCGAAGTTCCTCGGCAGCCGGGTGAACATCTTCTTCGTGTCCGCCTTCGCCATGGGAGGCTTCCCGGGGCCGAAGTATGCAGAAGTCATCCTGCGCCAGCTGAACACCCAATCGACCTACCGGCTCTTCCAGTGGACCGGCGCAGAGAAGATCGCGGACAAGATCTTCGAGTTCAGCTTCAAATACCGCTGGCTCCTCTGGACGCCCTTCCTGGGCATCTTCCTGGTGTTCTGCGCATTCATCCGGGGAGCGCTGCAGCGGGACGCCGCCCTGCTGCTGGCAGCCACCCCTATGGTCGTGCAGCTGGGGGCCATTTTCATCTTCTCCATTGCCGGCGAGTACCGGTACATCCTTCCGTTCTTCATGATCGCCATGCCGCTCCTGCCCATATTGCTGGCCCACCGCGGCAGGGGCGCAGCGCATTGAAGCGCCCGGACGACCGCCTCGTGCGGACATCTTCCTTCAACCCCACCGTTCTATGTCGCTGTTACTGACCTCCCTGACGCTTCTGTGCGTCCTCGGCATCTCCGTCGGGCAACTTCTGTTCAAGAAGGCCGCCATGCTGCTGCCGCCGCAACCCGCGATCACGGATTGGCTGTTCAACGGCTGGCTCATCGTGGCCCTGGCGCTGTACGGCCTCACGACGCTGCTCTGGATCTGGGTGCTGCGCAGCGCGCCCCTGCATCTGGCCTATCCCTTCATGGGCCTTGCCTTCCTCATCGTTCCGACCATGGGCTGGCTTTTCCTGGGAGAGCCGCTGCACCTGCAGACCTTCATCGGCGGCGCGCTGATTCTCGTGGGCATCGCCGTGGCCGGGAGGGCCGGGGCATGATGCCGGCCCGCAGCATGATGTCCATCGCGGTGGCGATTCCCTGCTACAAGGTCACCCAGCATGTGCTGGGGGTGATCAGCGCGATACCGGCATCCGTGGAGCGCATCTACGCAGTGGACGATGCCTGCCCCGACGGAAGCGGCGCCTTCATCGAGGCGAACTGCACCGATCCCCGCGTACAGGTGCTCTTCAATCCGGAAAACCGCGGTGTCGGCGGAGCGGTCGTGACGGCCTACCACCAGGCGATCGCCGACGGCATGGACATCGTGGTGAAGATCGACGGCGACGGGCAGATGGATCCGGCGCTGTTGCCGCACTTCGTGCGCCCGATCCTGGCGGGCCGTGCCGACTACACCAAGGGCAACCGCTTCTTCCGGCCGGAATCGGTGCGCGGCATGCCCCCGGTGCGGCTCTTCGGCAACGCCGTGCTGTCGTTCATGACCAAGCTGAGCTGCGGGTACTGGACCCTCATGGACCCGACCAACGGGTACACCGCCGTGCACACCAGCGTGCTCCGCGAATTGCCGCTCGACAAGCTCGAGCGGCGCTACTTCTTCGAGACGGACATGCTGTTCCGCCTCAACACCCTGCGTGCCGTCGTGCGCGACGTGCCGATGGACTCCGTGTATGCGGATGAGGAATCCAACCTGAAGATCGGCAAGGTCCTGCCGGAATTCCTGAAGAAGCACGCATCCCGTTTCCTGCGCCGCTATGGCTACAGCTATTTCGTGCGCGACTTCAACGCGGGATCGATCTACAGCATCTTCGGCCTGCTGCTGCTGGCCTGGGGCAGCATTTTCGGCGCACGGCAATGGATCCACAGCGCCATGGGAGACCAGCCGGCCACCAGTGGCACCGTCATGCTGGCCGCGCTTCCCGTCATGGTGGGCATCCAGTTCCTCGTGGCCTTCCTGCACCACGACGTGAGCAGCGTGCCGACGGAACCGCTGAGCCCGCAACTGTCCGACGAATTCGATCCGGGCATCGCCCGCCGCCCGGAGGCTCCGTGATACGCATGTCTTCCGTGGGCCCGGCGCCCGCGGAGGGCGCCCTGCAGATGTCCTCCTTCGACGTGCCCGCCCCTGCTGCTGCAGACCTTCTGCCCCTGTCCCTCTGGCAGCCCCCCCGAGACCTGCTCGGCGTCTTCACCGACATCGACGACACGCTGACCACCGACGGCGCCATCACCGCCGACGCGCTGGACGCGCTGCAGGCACTGCGGGATGCCGGGCTCGCGGTCATTCCGGTCACCGGCCGCCCTGCAGGCTGGAGCGAGCCCTTCGCCCTCTCCTGGCCGGTCCATGCGATCGTGGCAGAGAACGGAGCGGTAGCCATGGTGCTGGCAGGCGGTCCTGGCACGCCAGTATTGCGCAAGCTCTACCAGCAGGATGCGGCCACGCGCGCTGTGCAATACGCGCGCATGCAGCAGGTGCTGGAGCGGATCGAGGGCGAAGTGCCCGGCGCCCGCCGCGCCACGGACTCCGCGGGGCGGGAGTGCGACATCGCCATCGACCACAGCGAATTCACCCACCTGCCCCAGGCCGCCATCGACGCCGTCGTGCAGCGCATGCGCGCCGAAGGCATGCATGCCACGGTGAGCAGCATCCACATCAACGGCTGGTACGGCGACCACGACAAGCTCGCGGGCGCACGCTGGATCGTGCGTGAACTCTTCGGGCGCCCGCTGGACGAGGAGATCGGCCGCTGGGTGTACGTGGGCGACTCCACCAACGACCAGAAGATGTTCGAGGCCTTCCACCACAGCGTGGGCGTGGCCAATGTCGCCCGTTTCGTGCCGCAGCTGGTGCACCGGCCGCGGTACGTCACGCGCGCGGAGCGCGGCGCCGGCTTCGCCGAAGTGGTGCGCGCGATCCTGCAGCCCGGCCGCTCGCCTGCCTGAGCACTTGCCGACCGGCCCGTACCGGGGCCGCGGCGGATCATGCAGGCTTGGCCAGCCCCAGCCGCTCGATGATGGCCTTCTCCCGCGAGTAGGTGTCCTGCGCGAACTGGCGGTACGCCGCCGTGTCCATGTAGATGGGCACCATGTCGTAGCGCGCCAGGGCGCTGCGGTAGTTTTCCTGGTCCATGGCGGCCTTGAAGGCATCGTGCAGCCGGCGGACCACGTCCGGGGGCGTTCCCTTCGGAGCGCCGATGCCGAAGGGGGAGTTCTGCACGATGTCGATGCCCAGCTCCTTCAGCGTGGGCGCATCCGGGAACTTGGCCAGACGCTCCGCACCCCAGGTGTTGAGCACCCGCAGCTTGCCGGCCTCCACCTGCGGCGCGAAGCCCGTGGAGTCTGCAGCGGCCATCAGTTGCCCGCCCAGGATGCCCTGCATGAGGTCCGCACTGCCCTTGTAGGGCACGTGCAACAGTTGCAGCCCCAGTTGCTGCGCCACCCGCTCCATGGTCAGGTGCGGGCTCGTCAGCGCACCGGTGGAGCCGTAGCTGAGCTTGCCGGGATTCGCCTTGGCATAGGCCACGAAATCCGCCCAGGTCTTGAAGGGGGAATCGGCCGGAACGACCACGCCGAACGCATAGCCCGTCACGTTGATCACATAGCTGATGTCCTTGACGGGGTCCCAGTTGATCTTCGTGGTGTAGGGCATGCGGAAGACCCCGAGCGGGATCTGCGCGACCGTGTAGCCATCGGCCGGCGAGGACTGCAGCATCTGGGCGGGCAGCGTGCCCCCGGCACCGGGCTTGTTGTCGATGATGACCGGCTGGCCCAGCACCTTGGACGCATTCTCCGCAAGCACACGCATCGTGATGTCGGTGGGGCCGCCCGCGGGGAAGGCGACGACCAGCTTGACGGGGCGTGCGGGAAAGCCCTGGGCCCGTGCCGACAGGGCGGGCGCGAGGGCTGCTGCGGCACCCCACTGGATCCAACGACGTCGCTGCATGTACGGAAACTCCTCAAGAAAAACGGAAAGAAAGGTGGATCAGGACATTGCAGCGCGGCCGGCCCGCCGCGCCAACACCGCAAACCCTGAGGCACTGTCACCCGCGCGTCATGCCACGGCCCGCCCTCAATGCCCTGGAGCACGCCCGAGGCCGGTTCAACGGTCGCGTTCCGTCCGATGTGCGGGCACGGGGGCCACGTGCAGCGGCGGGGCGTCGCATCCCTGCCCGGCCGCGATCCAACGCCGCGCCAGCCGGGCCATCCAGCGCAGCGCCCAGGCACGGCGCCAGCCGGTGACTGCGGCTGGATCCGCCACCATGCCGCAGACATAGCGGCCGGGGCTGCCCGGAATATCGGCCGGGATCCAGCGCAATGCCGCGCACGGCCCGCTGCGGCGGCGTGAAACCACCATGCCCAGCGGGCACGGCTCCGCCAGGCAGCACAACCCGCAGCCATTGCAGGGCGCGCCGAAGGCCGGCTGGGGTGGAGCGTCGCGGTGCCAGAACACCACCTGACCGGAGGCTGCGACGCCATCGGCAGCCCCACCGGCAGGAGGGGCGGGGGCATCGGAGGACGATGGATCTCGGGGCGTCATGGCCGGGGGCCGGGGGTCGTGGGCAGGAACGGGATGGGGATCGGCAGGAGGCACTCCAGGATCTCCATCATCCCGTGACCGGCGGCAGAGGGCAAGCAGGGCTGTTCGCCGCGCCCGGGCCCGGGCGATCACCCCCGCAGGCCCCACCAAAGCAAAAAGGCGCCCGGAGGGCGCCTTGGGCCGCGGGCAGGAATACTTCCCCGCCCGCGGTGCGCAGCGCGGCCTTCGCCGCGCACGCATCAATGCTGAAGGATCTTGTTGAGGAAGTCCTTCGTGCGGGGCTGCCGCGCATCGGGATTGCCGAAGAAATCCTCCTTCGTGCAGTCCTCCAGGATCTTGCCGCCCACGTCCATGAAGATCACGCGGTGGCCGACCTTGCGCGCGAAGCCCATTTCATGGGTCACGCACATCATGGTCATGCCTTCGTTGGCCAGGCTCACCATCACGTCCAGCACCTCGCCGACCATTTCGGGGTCGAGGGCCGAGGTGGGCTCGTCGAACAGCATCACGATGGGGTCCATCGACAGCGCGCGCGCGATGGCCACGCGCTGCTGCTGGCCGCCAGACAGCTGGCCCGGGAACTTGTCCTTGTGCGCCGACAGGCCCACGCGGTCGAGCATCTTGAGGCCACGCTGCTTCGCCTCGTCGGCGCGGCGGCCGAGCACCTTGATCTGCGCGATCGTGAGGTTCTCCGTCACCGACAGGTGCGGGAACAGCTCGAAGTGCTGGAACACCATCCCGACCTGGCTGCGCAGCTTGGGCAGGTTGGTCTTCGGGTCGTGGATGGCCACGCCGTTGACGTAGATCTCGCCCTTCTGGATGGGCTCCAGTGCGTTGATCGTCTTGATCAGCGTGGATTTGCCCGAGCCCGACGGGCCGCACACGACCACCACTTCGCCCTTGCGGATGGTGGTGGAGCAGTCGTTCAGCACCTGGAAGCTGCCGTACCACTTGGAAACGTTCTTGAGTTCAATCATTTGCTTTATTCCTCACTCACTTGCCGCACGGGGTCAGCGGATGATGGCGATCTTGCGGTGCAGGCGCTTCACCGCCGACGAGAGCGCGAAGCACATGATGAAGTACACGACCGCGGCCAGCAGGTAGGCCTCGATCGGGCGACCGTAGTTCTTGCCCGCGGTCTCGAAGCCCTTGAGCATGTCGTAGGCGCCGATGGCGTACACGAGCGACGTATCCTGGAACAGGATGATGGTCTGGGTCAGCAGCACCGGCAGCATGTTGCGGAACGCCTGCGGCAGGATCACGAGCTTCATGTTCTGCCCGTAGGTCATGCCCAGCGCCTGGCCCGCGAACACCTGGCCGCGCGGGATGGACTGGATGCCGGCCCGCATGATCTCGCTGAAGTACGCGGCCTCGAAGGCGATGAACGTGATCACGGCCGACATCTCGGCCCCGATGGGCCGGCCCACGAGGAACGGCACCAGCAGGAAGAACCACAGGATCACCATCACCAGCGGGATGCTGCGCATGCCGTTGACGTAGATGGTGGCCGGCACGTCGAGCCATTTCTTGCCCGACAGACGCATCAGCGCCAGCAGCGTCCCGAACAGCACGCCGCCGATCGTGGCCACCACGGTCAGCACGATGCTGAAATAGAAGCCCTTGAGGACGAACTTGCTGATGATGTCCCAGCTGTAGAAGGAAAAGTCGAGATTCATCATGTCAGTGGCCTCCCCCCGTGCCGCCCGCGACGATGAAGCCCGGGACACGCGCACGCTTTTCGATGAAGGCCATGATGCGGTTGATGGCGAATGCCGAGATCACGTACAGGCCCGTCACCGCCAGGTAGATTTCGATGCCGCGCGAAGTTTCCTCCTGTGCCTGCATGGCGAACATGGTCAGCTCGGTCACCGACACCGCGAAGGCCACCGACGAGTTCTTGAAGATGTTCATCGTCTCGCTGGTAAGCGGTGGAATGATGATGCGGAATGCCATGGGCAGCAGCACGTAGCGGTAGTACTGCGCCGTGGTGAAGCCCAGCGCCATGCCCGCGTAGCGCTGGCCGCGCGGCAGGGCCTGGATGCCCGAGCGCACCTGCTCGGCGATCCGTGCGGATGTGAAGAATCCCAGCGCCAGCACCACGAGGATGAAGCCGGAAACGCTCTTCATCACCGGAAAGATGGCGGGCACCACGTGGTACCACAGGAAGATCTGCACCAGCAGCGGGATGTTGCGGAACAGCTCCACCCATGCATTGCCGAAGCCGACCAGAAACTTGTTGTCCGGCAGCGTGCGGATCGTCCCGATGACCGACCCCGCGACCAGCGCGATCACCAGAGCCAGCAGGGCCACCGACACGGTCCAGCCCCAGGCCGAGAGCATCCACTGGAGGTAGGTCGGGTATTCGCCCCCCGGGTCCTGCAGGAAGACCTGCCAATCCCAATTCGATCCCATGGGAATTCCTTCTCAAATCGTCTTACGTCCTGAAATCCTGCGGCGGTCCGCCCACCCTTGCGGGGCGACAAACAAACGCCCACCGGCAAGGTGGGCGTTTGCGGGGTCGGACACGTCCGTACGCATCAATCCTTCAGCGTGTACTCTTCCATGGGCTTGTCGTTGGGGTTCGCCCATGCGGCCTTGGTGGCTTCGCTCGCCGGCAGGCCGATCTTCACGTTGTTCGGCGGGATGGGCTGCATGAACCACTTGTCGTAGAGCTTGGCCATCTCGCCCGACTTCATCATGCCCTTCAGGCTGTCGTCCACGGCCTTCTTGAAGGCCGGATCATCCTTGCGGATCATGATCGCGATGGGTTCCACGCTCAGCGTTTCGCCGACGATCTTGAAGTCGTTGGGAGCCTTGGACTTGGCGATGTTGGAGGCCAGGATGGAGCCGTCCATGATGAAGGCGTCGGCACGGCCCGACTCCAGCAGCAGGAAGCTGTCGGAGTGGTCCTTGCCGAACACTTCCTTGAACGTCAGGCCGTCGGCGCGCTTGTTCTTGCGCAGGGTCTGCACCGAGGTGGTGCCCGTCGTGGTGGCGATGGTCTTGCCGTTCAGGTCCTTGATGCCGGAAATGCCCGAATTGGCCTTGACGGCGATGCGCACTTCCTCGACGTAGGTGGTGACCGCGAAGGCCACATCCTTCTGGCGCGCCTGGTTGTTGGTGGTCGAGCCGCACTCGATGTCCACCGTGCCGTTCTGCACCAGCGGGATGCGGTTCTGCGAGGTCACGGGCTGGTACTTGGTTTCCAGCTTGGCCAGGCCGAGCTGCTTCTGCACGTCGGCGATCACGCGTGCGCACACGTCGTAATGGAAGCCGGTGTACTTGCCATCGCCCAGGGTGTAGGAGAGACCGGAAGACTCGCGCACGCCTTCGGTGATGGTGCCGGAGGCCTTGATCTTGGCCAGCGTGTCGTTCGACTGCGCGAACGCGCCGCCCGCAGCGAGCGCCATCACAGCAACTGCCAACAATTGTTTCTTCATCACGATCTCCTTAGCTTATGGATACAAGGGAAGAGGCATTCTAGATAGACGCATGCAAGGCACTCGCCGTTGCAGGGAATATCCCGAATGGGGGAAACACGCGTGCCGGGGCACGCGTCAGAACGGAACCTGGTCCGAGGGGTATTTCCAGAACTCACGCAGCAGATAGCTGACAGGCAAGTTCAATGCCCGGTTCGTGGGAGGGACGGGCTGGAGGAACCACTTGTCGTAGATGGGATGGATCTCGCGGGTGGTGATGAGCCGGCGCATCTCGTCGTCCACCACCTTCTTGAACTCCGGATCGCCCTTGGGCAGCATGATCGCCAGCGCTTCGGCCGTGACGAACTTGCCGACCACCTTCAGCGCCTTCGGATCCGGGCGGCCCGCGGCGAATGCGTAGAGCAGGACGTCGTCCATCGCGAAGGCGTCGGCCTCGCCCTTTTCCACCATGTCCACGGCCCGCTGGTCGTCCGGTGCCTCGATCACGTTGATCTGCAGGGCACGCTCGCGGTTGAGCTGCTGCACGGCCCGCAGCGCGGTCGTGCCGCGGGTGGAAACCAGCTTGTGGCCGCCCATGTCCTCGATGCGGTCGATCGGGCTCGACGCCTTGACCAGCAGGCGGGTGCCCGTGATGAAGTGGGGAATGGTGAACGCGACGATCTGCCGGCGCTCGGCGTTGTTCGTGGTGGAGCCGCATTCGAGGTCGGCGCGCCCCTGGGTGATGGCTTCCATCCGGTTATCGAGGTCCACCGGGAGGTAGGCGACCTCCATGTCCTTGCGGCCGGTCTTGCGGCGCACGGCATCCGCAATGCGCTGGCACAGCTCCACGGCATAGCCGGCGGGGCGCCCGCCAGCATCCTTGAAGGCGAAGGGAGAAGCCGCGTCACGGTAGGCCACGACCAGCTTGCCGCCCGAAGCGATGCGGTCCAGGACTCCCGCATGGGAGGCCACGGCACAGCAGAGTGAGGCCACCCCCAGGAGGGTGTGCCACGGGCGAACAGGATTCATGGTTTGTCTCGGCATGGAATACGAACCGACGCAAAAACCGCGCCAGCCGGGCATCTCTTTTGACTGCAGTTCAGTAACTGCAGCCTGGAGCCGGTCGGGACTGTAAGTCCTGTCCCCACCGCTTTCCAATGCCGATTGCGGGATTACATCATGCAATCAAGACATAACCAAGCCAGCACATGCTCTACAACGGCTTGTCGGTGCCATGGGCCTGCAGGTAGGCCCACAGGGACTCCACCGTTCCCTTGGCGCGCTCCTTGCCCGAGGACTTCTGCCGGTAGGCCCGCACTTCCATCGCCATCTGCATGTCCGGCACGCCCTCGCGCACCGCGCTCGCCAGCCGGCGCGAGCGCAGTTCCTTCTTCACCGCGCTGTGGGGCAGGAAGGCCACGCCGTGACCTTCCAGCGCCATGGCCTTCAGGCCTTCGGCCATGTCGGTCTCGTACACGCGGTCCAGGTGGATGGGGATGCCGGACTGCTTGAGGATGAGTTCCGTCACCCGGCCCAGGTAGGCCCCGGGCGCATAGCCCAGATAGGGCAGCGGATGGCCCGGCTCGCCGGGCAGCGCGTAGAGCGGCCGGCCATCGGCGTCCGCCCGGGCATACGGGGACAGGATCTCCTGCCCCAGCGTGAGCATCTCGTACCGGTCGGAATCCAGCTGCAGCGGCTGCGAGGGGTGGTGGTAGGCGATCAGCAGGTCGCAGCCCCCTTCCACCAGCCGCAGCACCGCGTCGTGCACGTTCAGGGCGATCAGCCGGCTCTTCACCGGCCCGAACCGGTCGCGCAGCCCGGAAAGCCAGGCAGGGAAGAAGGTGAAGGCCAGGGTGTGGGGCACGGCGAACTCGACCATGTCCTTGTCGGCGCTGGTGTGCGCCCTCAGCATCGCGCGGGTGTTCTGCAGCGACTGCAGCATGTCCAGCGCCTCCTCGTACAGGGTCTTGCCCGCCGGAGTGAGCCGGGTGGGGTAGGAACTGCGATCCACCAGATCGGTTCCTGCCCAGGCCTCCAGGGCCTGGATGCGCCGCGAGAATGCGGGCTGGGTTACGTGCCGCAGCTGCGCCGACCGGCTGAAGCTGCGTGTCTCCGCGAGGCTGACAAAGTCCTCGAGCCACTTGGTTTCCATGGGGCGCCATTATCGGCTCCGCAGCGCCCTCAAGGTCGAGCCTACTTCGGGAAATCCTGCAGCGGCTTCGCACACATCCGGTTGCACAATGCTCCCCTGCGCCCACCCGGCGCCAAAGACCGTCCAGCCCGGGGCCCACCACGCCGCGGACACCGGACCGCAGCCGTCCCCCGTCCGTCCGCCGACTCCCATGCCAGCCTCCCTGCCCCCCGGCGCAGAAGCAGACGCTTCCGCCGCATCTCCTGCGTCCACGCCCGCCGCCACCGAGCGCTCCCTGCGCTTCGAAGACTGCCTGACCGTGGCCATCATGGCCCTGCTCGCGCTCATCACGTTCGCCAACGTGCTCGTACGCTATTTCACCAATTCCTCCTTCGCATGGACCGAGGAGATTTCCGTCTTCCTGATGATCGTGCTGGCGCTGGTGGCGGGCTCGGCCGCGGTGGCGCGGGACCTGCACATCCGCATCGAATACTTCGCCGAAGGCGGCTCCGCGGCGCGCCGGCGGCGCCTCGCCCGTTTCGGAGCCCTCTCGGTCGCCGTCCTGTTCGCGGTCATCGCCGTGCTCAGCGCCCGGGTGACATGGGACGACTGGCGATTCGGCGAGACATCGCCGGGCATCGGGGTGCCGCAGTGGTGGTACTCCATCTGGCTGCCGCTGCTGTCGGCACTGATCACGCTGCGCGCCATCGGCCTCTTCCGCCGCCAGGGCGCGGCAGCCGGTGCCACGGGTGATCGGCCATGATCGCGGCGCTTCTTTTCGCTGTCTTCCTGGGCATGATGGCCGTCGGCGTGCCGATCGGCGCCGCGCTCGGCCTGGCCGGCACGGCCGCCATCGCGATCGCGAATGCCGGGACGCCCTGGTTCGGGCTGCTGGCGGTGCCGCAGAACTTCTATGCCGGGCTCGGCAAGTACCCGCTGCTCGCGATTCCCATGTTCGTGCTGGTCGGCTCGATCTTCGACCGCTCCGGGGTGGCGCTGCGGCTCGTGAATTTCGCGGTGGCCATCGTCGGGCGCGGCCCGGGCATGCTGCCGCTGGTGGCCATCGCCGTGGCCATGTTCCTGGGCGGCATTTCCGGCTCGGGCCCCGCCAACGCGGCCGCCGTGGGCGGGGTGATGATCGCCGCCATGTCGCGCGCGGGCTACCCCGGCTCGTTCTCGGCCAGCGTGGTCGGCGCGGCCGCGGCCACCGACATCCTGATCCCGCCGTCGGTCGCCTTCATCATCTATTCGGTACTGGTGCCGGGCGCCTCGGTGCCCGCACTGTTCGCGGCCGGCATGGTGCCCGGCGTGCTGGCCGGCATCGCGTTGATCGTGCCCGCCGTGTGGCTTGCGCGCCGCCACAAGATGGGCGCGCTGGAAGCCTCGATGCCCCGCCCGCCCTTCTGGAAGAGCCTGCGCGAGGCCTCCTGGGGCCTGGCCGCGCCGGTGCTGATCCTGGGCGGCATGCGCGCCGGCTGGTTCACGCCTACCGAAGCCGCCGTGGTGGCCGTGTTCTACGGCCTCTTCGTGGGCATGTGCATCCACCGCACCATCCGGTTCCGGGACCTGTACCCCATCCTGCGCGAGGCAGGCGAGCTCTCTGCCGTGATCCTGCTGGTGGTGTCGCTTGCGGGCATCTTCGCGTTCTCGCTCTCCACGCTCGGTGTGATCGATCCGATCGCCAACGCCATCGTGCATTCAGGATTGGGCGAGTACGGCGTGCTCGCACTGCTGATCCTGCTGCTGATCACCGTGGGCATGTTCCTGGACGGCATCTCGATCTTCCTGATCTTCGTGCCGCTGCTGCTGCCCATCATGCAGCACTACCAGTGGGATCCGGTGTGGTTCGGCGTGATCCTCACACTCAAGGTGGCGCTCGGCCAGTTCACGCCGCCGCTGGCCGTGAATCTCATGGTGTCGTGCCGCATCGCGGGCGTGCGCATGGAGTCCACCGTCCGCTGGGTGGGCCCCATGCTGCTGGCCATGTTCCTCGTGATGGTGGCCGTCATCGCCTTCCCGCAACTGGCCCTCTGGCTGCCGGCGCGCCTGGGCTACTGAGGCGCGCGCTTTTCCCTCTTTTGAAACCAACGACCCACAGGAGACGATCCATGCAACTGCGCACCTTCCTCGCCACTGCCGTGGCCGCCGCAGCCGCCCTCGCGTTCAGCGCGGCACCGGCCGCCGCGCAGAACTACAAGAGCGAATACCGCATGTCGCTGGTACTGGGCACCGCCTTCCCATGGGGCAAGGGTGGCGAGATCTGGGCGAACAAGGTGCGCGAGCGCACGCAGGGCCGCATCAACATCAAGCTCTATCCGGGCGTCTCTCTCATCCAGGGCGACCAGACCCGCGAGTTCAGCGCGCTGCGCCAGGGCGTGATCGACATGGCCGTGGGCTCCACCATCAACTGGTCGCCGCAGGTCAAGGCGCTCAACCTCTTCTCCCTGCCCTTCCTCTTCCCCGACTACGCCTCGGTGGACGCAGTCACGCAGGGCGAGGTCGGCAAGAGCCTGTTCCAGACGCTCGACAAGGCCGGCGTGGTGCCGCTTGCCTGGGGCGAGAACGGCTACCGCGAGATCTCCAACTCCAAGCGCCCCATCAAGTCGCCCGCCGACCTCAAGGGACTGAAGATCCGCGTGGTCGGATCCCCGCTGTTTCTCGACACCTTCACCGCGCTGGGCGCCAATCCCACCCAGATGAGCTGGGCCGACGCGCAGCCCGCCATGGCGAGCGGTGCCGTGGACGGGCAGGAGAATCCCGTGTCGGTGTACATGGCGGCCAAGCTCTACACCGTGGCGCAGAAGTACGTCACCATGTGGGGCTACATGAACGACCCGCTCATCTTCGTGGTGAACAAGGACATCTGGAACTCCTGGACATCCGCGGACCGCGAGATCGTTCGCCAGGCCGCCATCGACGCCGGGAAGGAACAGATCGCCATCGCGCGCAAGGGCATGGTCGAGGCCGACAAGCCCCTGCTCAAGGAGATCGCCGGCCACGGTGTCACCGTCACGCAGCTCACGCCGGAGGAGCGGCAGGCCTTCGTGCAGGCCACCCGCCCGGTCTTTGACAAGTGGAAGGGGCAGATCGGCGCGGACCTCGTGAACGCGGCGGAAAAGGCGGTGGCGAAGAAGTAGCGCTTCCCGGAAGGCGTCACTCTTCGCGCGACTGCTGGCGCCACATGTCCGCGTAGCGTCCCCCGAGCGCCAGCAGTTGCATATGCGTGCCGCGCTCGACGATCCGGCCCGCATCCATGACCAGGATCTCGTGCGCATCCACCACGGTCGAGAGGCGGTGGGCGACAAGCAGCACCGTCTTGCCCTGGGCGGCGCTGCGCAGTTCGGCCTGTATCGCCCGCTCGTTGGCCGTATCGAGCGCAGAGGTGGCCTCGTCGAACACGAGGATGGGCGGGTTCTTGAGCAGCGTACGGGCAATGGCCACGCGCTGCTTTTCGCCCCCGGACAGCTTCAGCCCCCGCTCGCCCACCTGCGTGCCGTAGCCCGCCGGCAGCCCCGCGATGAAATCGTGGATGCGTGCGGCGCGCGCCGCGGCCTCGATCTCCGCCTGCGAGGCCCCCGGCCTGCCGTAGGCGATGTTGTAGGCGATGGTTTCGTTGAACAGCACCGTGTCCTGCGGCACGGCCCCCACGGCGCGCCGCAGGCTGTCCTGCGTGACCTCCCGGATGTCCTGCCCGTCGATCGTGATGCGCCCGGCCTGCACGTCGTAGAACCGGAACAGCAGCCGTGCGAGCGTGGACTTGCCCGATCCCGAGGGCCCGACCACCGCCACCGTGCGGCCGGGAGGGATCTCGAAATCGACCCCATGCAGAATGGTGCGCGCAGGCTCATAGGCGAAATGCACGCCTTCGAACCGCACCGACGGCGCAGAGCCGCCCAGTGACAGCGGCAGCGCCTGCGGCGCGTCCCGCACTTCCTGCTCCCGGTCCATGAGCGTGAACATCTTGTCCAGATCGGTCAGGCTCTGCTTGATCTCGCGGTAGATCACGCCCAGGAAGTTGAGGGGAACGTAGAGCTGGATCATGAAGGCGTTCACCATCACCAGGTCCCCCAGCGTCATGCGTCCGTCGGCCACGCCCTGCGCAGCGCGCCACAGCATGGCGACCAGGGCCGTGGCGATGATGAGCTGCTGCCCCGCGTTGAGCAGCGACAGCGACGTCTGGCTCTTCAGGCGCGCGTGCCGCAGTTGCTCCAGGCTCTCGTCGTAGCGGCGCACTTCGAAAGGCTCGTTGTTGAAGTACTTGACGGTCTCATAGTTCAGCAGCGAATCCACGGCCTTGGTGTGGGCCGCGGAGTCGAAGGCGTTCGCCTCGCGGCGAAAGCGCGTGCGCCACTCGGTGAGCATCACGGTGAACAGGATGTAGCAGGCCAGCGCGGCCAGCGTGATCCAGGCAAAGGCCGGATCGAACTTTCCCCCGAGCACCGCCAGGACCAGGAACACCTCGATCAGCGTGGCCCCGATATTGAAGAGCGTGAAGGAGATCAGCGATTCGATGCCCCGCACCCCGCGCTCGATGTCGCGCGTCATCCCCCCGGTCTGCCGCTCCAGGTGGAAGCGCAGGCTGAGCGCGTGCAGGTGCTCGAAGGTCTGCAACGCGATGCGGCGCGCAGCGCCCTGCGTGGCCTTGGCAAAGACGAGTTCGCGCAGCTCGGTGAAGACCGAGGTGCTCAGCCGCAGCAGCCCGTAGGCCGCCAGCAGCCCTGCGGGAACCACCACCAGCGCGGCGGCGGAACCCGGCACGGGAGCCATGGCGTCCACGATGCGCTTGAGCAGCAGCGGCACGCCGACGTTCGCGAGTTTGGCGCCGATGACGAACACGAGCGCGGCCATCACCCGCCAGCGGTAGTGCAGCAGGTAGGGGATCAGGCGGGCGATCGTGGCGCGGTCGCTGCGGGCGGCTGCGGGAGCGGCCGCAGGAGGGGGGGAGGCAGTGGATGGGTCGCCGTGGGGGCGCATGGGGGACAATCCCGGTCGTTGTTTGTTCTTACCCGGATTGTGCCCATGACCTCCACCCTGCCCCCGCAAAGCGCCCTGCCCACCGACAAGGAGCTGGTGCTGAAAGTGATCCCCATGCCCGCGGATTGCAATGCCAACGGGGATATCTTCGGCGGATGGGTGATGGCCCAGGTGGACCTGGCGGGCTCCGTGCTGCCCGCGCGCCACGTGCAAGGGCGCATGGCGACCGTGGCGGTCAACGAGTTCGTCTTCAAGCAGCCCGTGCGGGTGGGAGACATCCTCTCGTTCTTTTCCTCCATCACGCGGATCGGCCGCACGTCGGTAACCGTGGAGGTGGAGGTGTATGCCGAGCGCTTCGCGGCGCAGGGCCGCTACGTGAAGGTGACGGAGGCGCGGCTCACCTACGTCGCCATCGATGCGTCAGGCAAGCCGCGGCCCGTGCCGCGGCCTGCGGGAGAAGAGGCAGGCGATGCCGGCACCGCAGCGGATGCCGCGACCGGAGCCCGCTGAACTGCCGGGACGCGCCATGCTGCGGGCCGTGCCCCGCAGCGGCGGTGCCCCATGCGGGCGGCGGCGGCCCTTGGCCGGGAGCCGCTGCGAGAAGGCTCAGGCTGCCAGCTGCTGGGCCTCGCTGCGGGAAACATTCGCCGCGGCGTGATTCTGGGACCGCACCGAGCCCACCGTGCCGGCTTCGATCTCGCCCGCCAGCTGGCCGCCCTCCTCGATCACCACCTTGCCGTAGCGGATCTTGCCGTTGACCTTGCCGGTGCTGTAGATGACGAGCTTCTGCCGGACGGTGAGCGTGCCGTCGAACTCCCCGTGGATTTCGGCAATGTCGATCTCGGCCGAACCCCGGAAGGCACCCTGCTCCGCGATCTGGATCACCCGGGAATCCATGGTGGCCTCTACCGTTCCCTCGACGACGAGCGTGTCGCAGTCGGTGATCTCCACGCCCTTGAGCTTGATGTTCGGGCCGACGGTGAGCTTGCTGCCCGCGCCTTCCGAGGGCACGCTGGCCGCGGGCTTCTGGGCCGCGGGCTGGGCGGTGGTGGCTGCGGATGCGGCACTGTTCACCGCGCTGCCGGAACCGCCGAGCACCGAAGAGGGTGGGCGGGGCTGGAAGGACTCGGTTTCACGCTTGCCGAAGAAGGGGTTTTGCACGGCCATCAGATCTCCTTGGAAAAAGTCTGTCCGATGCTAGGAGGCCTCCCCCGGCAAAAATCCACGCGTTACGCAAGAACGGTAACCAAACCCTTCGATCGTTGCATGCACTTGCAGGGCTTGCAGCGTCATACAGCACCGCGCCGCTGCGTAGGCAGGAATCGCTCCCATGCGTCGGACTGCAGCCGGCGTGCTCGCGCCGCCCGGCTCAGCGCTGGAGGCCCGATCGGCGCACCACGGGCACCCACTGCGCCCTGTAGGCCGCGAGCATCTGCAACGTCTGCTCGCGGGACAGGGCCACGGGCACCATGTCCGCGCCGATGAACCGCGCCTGTACGGCCTTGTCCCCCATGGCCTGGAAAACCGCATCGGCAATCCGCCGTGCGCGCGTCGCCGGCAGCCATGCGGGCGCGTAGAGCGCATTCCAGCCCTGGGCGGACAACGCGAGGCCGGCCTCCTTGAAGGTGGGCACGGTGGGCAGCGTCGGCGCGCGCTGGTCGTCGGACATCGCCAGTATGCGCAGCTTGCCCGCCTGGTGCAGTGGCTCCAGCGCGTCCAGCGTATCGATGGCCATCGGAACATGGCCATCCATCAGGTCGTCGAGCAGCGGGCCGGAGCCTCCGTAGCCCACCACGGGCAGCGTCAGGCCGAGCTGCTCGGCCAGCATGAGCGCGAAGAAATGGGGCAGGCTGCCGGTGGCCGGGATACCGGCGGACAGCTTGTCGCGGTGGGCCAGCATCCAGGCATGCAGGTGGGAGAAATCGCGCACCGGAACGCCCGTCCCTACGGCCACGCCGAACGCATAGCGGGTGATCTGCGCGAGCGCCACATAGTCCTTGGCAGGATCGTAGCCGTTGTCCTTGAAGACCAGCGGAGCGACCAGCATGGTGGCCGGATTGGCGAGCACCGCCACGTTCTGGCCGGTATTCTCGCGGTGCAGTTGCTGCAATGCGAGCCGGCCTCCGGCGCCAGCGCGGTTGTCCACGGCCACCGGCACGCCGAGGCGGGGCACGAGGGCATCAGCCAGCAGCCGGGCCGCGCGGTCGGAAGAGCCCCCGGGCGGATACGGCACCACCAGCCTCAGCGCGCCCCCTTCCAGGGGCCCTCCCGGGGCCTGGGACCATGCCGCCACCCACGCCACGGCCGAGGTTCCTGCCACGAGGCCTCGGCAAAGCCATGTACGGCGATCAAGGGCCAGGGAGTTAGCGGAAGAAGTACGGAACGTACGAGTCATGCCGGCAGCATCCGTCCAAGGAGATGTTGCCGAATGTAGCGCCGACCAGCCGACTTCGGCAGGTATCGTTGCCCCGGGAATACACCAGCGTCCGCCGGAGCGGGCGCCCCACCGTGGTCAGCTGGCGCTGAAGTCGGGCCGGCGCTTCTGCATGAACGCCGTGAAGGCTTCGCGGGCCGCCGGTTCCTGCAGCATGCGGCCGAAAACGGCTCCCTCCTCGGCAATCCGCTCGAGCAGGGGCGCCGTCTGGTCCCTCTTCATGAGGCGCTTGGTCTCGATCAGGGATGACAGCGGCTTGGCCGCGAGCTTGCGCGCCTGCGTCTGGGCCACCATGTTGCATTCCGTCGGAGGAACGACGCGGTTCACCAGGCCCACCTCGAGAGCGGCCTCGGCCATGAAGGGCTCGCCCAGCAACAGCGCTTCGGCGGCGCGGTGGTATCCCATCATGCGGGGCACCAGCAGGCTGGAGCCGGCCTCGGGACACAGGCCCAGGTTCACGAACGGCATGGAAAACGCCGCGTTGTCCCCCGCATAGACCAGGTCGCAGTGCAGCAGCATGGTGGTGCCGATGCCCACCGCCGGGCCGCACACGGCCGCCACCACCGGCTTCGGGAACGTGGCGATCGCCCGCAGGAACCGGAACACCGGGGATTCCTGCGTGGATGGAGGGCTGTTGAGGAAATCCCCGATGTCGTTGCCTGCACTGAAGATGGCCACATCGCCCTGCAGCACCACCACGCGCACGGCGGCATCCTCGGCTGCGGCATCGAAGGCATCCGCCAGCGCGGCGTACATGACCCGCGTGATGGAGTTCTTCTTCTCCACCCGGTTGAAGGTGATGGTCATCACACCGGCTTCGGTATGTGTGAGGATGTCCTGGGGTTCGCTCATCGGATGCTCCTGCGCTTCATTCTTTGTAATAGACGATCTGGTGGCTGCTCGCGAGCATGGTGCCGCCCTGGTTCCAGAGCTGCACCGTCTGGTCGAAAAAGCCGTTGCGGAACTCCTGGGCACGCGCCTGCCCGAGCAGGTAGCCGCTTCCCGTGTCCGTCAGTTGCTCGCGGCTCGCGTGGAAGTACACGGTGAGCGACACGGTCCCGGCCGGCACCTGGCGCGCTCGGCGCAGCCACACGCGGGGAAAGAATACATCGGCCAGCGCGGCGAGCGCACAGAAATCGAGCGGCCGGGCGGGCTCGTCGCGCATCCACAGCTGGCTCAGGCTGCTGTCGCCGCCGCCGTCCCACCGTGACGGCAGGGCGCCGGCCACCGGCCGCAGGTCGTAGCGATCGAGCCACTTCACGGGCATGCCGCGCAGCACGCGCTCCAGGCCCTCGGGGCCCGCCACCTCGGGCATGGGGGTGTCGGGCAGGCTCCAGGTCTCGCGCCGCACCGCGGTGACGACCGTGGCGGTGGTGGTCACCACCGGCCCGCCGTCGGCCCCGGGCTGCAGCACCGACAGCGTCCAGTGCTGCGTGGAACGGTTGGTGCGCACGGGCACGGCCTGCACCGTGAACTCACCCTCGCCGATGGCGCCCGCATAGTTCACGGTAAGCGACAGCGGATCGCCCAGCCGCTCCGGATGCTGCATCACGGCCTGCAGCAGCACTGCGGCCGTGATGCCGCCGAACGGCCCGACCATGTTCCAGTAGGCGGGCGACGTGCGCGCCGTGTAGCGGCCGGGCCCGGCCTCCGTGAGCGCCAGCGCGTCGTCCAGGGGATGGAGTGCAGGGTTCATGGGAAGCGAGTGTGCCGTGGTTGCAAACGGTTGGCCGTCGTACCGGTGACTGGACAAGACAGAGCGCCAACGGCTCCTGCCAGCAGACGCCGTGGAACGGGCTTCGCCCGGCCACTGGCGTTGCCCCCCTTCCCGCGCGCAGCCACTCAGGGGGATGTATCACACCCTTTCGAAGATGCCGGCGGCGCCCTGCCCCATGCCCACGCACATCGTGACCATGCCGTACTTCAGGTTCTTGCGGCGCAGCGCATGCACGACCGTGGCCGAGCGGATGGCGCCCGTAGCACCCAGCGGATGGCCCAGCGCGATGGCGCCTCCCATGGGGTTCACCTTGGCCGGGTCCAGGCCCAGCTGGCGCAGCACGGCGAGCGACTGCGCGGCGAAAGCCTCGTTCAGCTCGAACCAGTCGATGTCCTGGTGATTCAGGCCGGCGTAGCGCAGCGCGGCGGGAATGGCCTCGATCGGACCGATGCCCATGATGCTCGGCGGCACGCCCTTGCTGGCGAAGCTGACGAAACGCGCCAGCGGGGTGAGACCGAAGCGCTTCACGGCCGATTCGCTCGCGAGGATCAGTGCGCCCGCGCCGTCGCTGGTCTGCGAGCTGTTGCCGGCCGTGACCGAGCCGCGTGCGGCGAACACCGTCTTGAGCCTGGCCAGGCCCTCCAGGCTGGTGTCGGGCCGGGCACCCTCGTCCAGCGTCACCGTGCGGGTCTTCGCGATGATCTCGCCAGACTCCAGGTCCGCGGTGCGGTCCGTCACTTCGATGGGCGTGATCTCGTCCGTGAATTCGCCCGCCTGCTGCGCGGCCAGCGCCCGCTGGTGCGACTGCAGAGCAAAGGCGTCCTGGTCCTCGCGCGACACCTTCCACTGCTGGGCGACCTTCTCGGCCGTCAGGCCCATGCCGTAGGCGATGCCCACGTCGCCGTCCTTCGCGAAGATGCTGGGCGAAAGGGATGGCGTGTTGCCCATCATCGGCACCATGCTCATGCTCTCGACACCGGCGGCGATCATCACCTCGGCCTCGCCCACGCGGATGCGGTCGGCCGCCATCTGCACGGCCGAGAGGCCCGAGGCGCAGAAGCGGTTGACGGTGATGCCGCCCACGCTGGTGGGCAGGCCCGCCAGCACTGCACCGATACGTGCCACGTTCAGGCCCTGCGCGCCCTCGGGAATCGCGCAGCCGCAGATGATGTCCTCGATGGCGGCCGGGTCCAGCCCCGGCACCTGGGCCAGCGCGGCCTTCAGCGTCGTGGCCAGCAGGTCGTCGGGGCGGGTGTTGCGGAAGTAGCCGCGGTGCGACTTGCCGATGGGCGTACGCGTGGCGGCGACGATGTAGGCGTCCTGCATTTGTTTTGCCATGGAGAAGGCTCCTTCAATCGATCCGTCGATCGGTCAGTCAATCATTTATCTGGCGGGGCGGCTGGAGGGAACCCAGGCCCACGTGAATTCGCATTGCACCGGCTCGGCGCCGGATTCGTCCGTCACCGTCACCGGCACCTGCAACTCGCCCTTGTCGGCGTCCTGCATCGCTTGCCGCTGCGCGTCGGTGAGCACCGCCACCGCGCGCAGTGCACCGTTGGCGCGCTGGCGGAAGGCCATCTTCATGTCCTTGGCGAGTGGAATGCAGTCGTCGCGCACGTTCAGCCCCACGGCCATGCCGGTGGCCGTCTCGGCCAGCAGGTTCATCGCCGAGGCATGGATGCCGCCGATGTGGTTGCGCACGCGGGGTTCGTTGCGCAGGCGCACTTCCACGCGGTGGGGCGACATCTCGATGAACTCCACGCGTGCCGTTTTCGTGAACGGCACGGCGCGGCGCAGCACCAGGTTGCGCACCCACGGGCGCAGGAACCTCGGGAACTCATCCACCTGTTCCAGCTGCAGTTGCAGGCGGTTGGGCGCACGGGAGTCCGCGGATGCGGCAGGGGGGGCGGCCATGCTAGCGGTCAATTGCGCACCGGCTTGCCGGTGCTCAGCATGCCCAGGATGCGCTCCTGCGTCTTCGGATGCTGGATCAACGCGCAGAACGCCTTGCGCTCCAGCGCCATCAGGTACTCCTCGCTCACCAGCGTGCCCGCATCCACGTCGCCGCCACAGACAATTTCGGCGATCAGCGTGGCGATGTGCTGGTCATGGTCGCTGATGAAGCCACCGTCGCGCATGTTCACCAGCGAGCCACGGATCGTAGCGATGCCGCTGCGTCCGGCCACCGGGAAGAGGCGCCTGTTCGGCGCGCGCCAGCCGCTGGCGGCCATGGCCTTCGCCTCGTTCAGCGCCACGAACAGCACCTCGTCCTTGTGCGGCACGACGATGTCGCTGTCCAGCAGGTAGCCGAGCTTGCGCGACTCCAGCGCGCTGGTGCCCACCTTGGCCATGGCGGCGGCGGTGAAGCCTTCCGTGAGGAAGGGCAGCAGGTCCTTGCCCGTGGAAGCCGCGGCGTTCTCGGCCGCGCGGCGCGCGATGTAGGTCAGGCCGCCCGCGCCCGGCACCAGGCCCACGCCCACTTCGACGAGGCCGATGTAGCTCTCCATGTGAGCCACCCGGCGCGACGAATAGACGGCCAGCTCGCAGCCGCCGCCCAGCGCCATGCCGTGGATGGCGGATACCACCGGCACCTGGGCGTAGCGCAGGCGCAGCATCAGGTTCTGCAACTCCTGCTCCACGCCTTCAATCGCCGAGATGCCGGCCACGACGAAAGCCGGCATGGTGGCCTGCAGGTCGGCACCCACGCTGAAGGGTGCGTCGCCGGACCAGATCACCAGGCCGTCGTAGTCGCGCTCGGCGGTGTCGATGGCTTCCATCAGCCCTTCCATCACGTCGGGGCTGATCGCATGCATCTTGCTCTTGATGCTGGCGATGAGTACCTTGCCATCCAGAGTCCAGGTGCGCAGCGCGTCGGACTCAGCCACCGTGGTGCCCGCCGTGCGCCAGTCGGTCAGGTTCTTCTCGCCCAGCAGCGGCTCGGGGAAGTGCTGGCGCTCATAGACCGGCAGCTGGCGGCGCGGCACGAACTTCTGCTTCGATGCGCTCCACGAGCCTTCGGCGGTGTGCACGCCGCCTGCCTCGGCCACCGGGCCCTTGAACACCCACTCGGGCAGCGGCGCCTTGGACAGCGCCTTGCCCGCGTCGATGTCCTCCTGGATCATCTTCGCCACATCGAGCCAGCCGGCTTCCTGCCAGAGTTCGAAGGGGCCCTGCTTCATGCCGAAGCCCCAGCGCATGGCCTGGTCCACGTCGCGCGCGTTGTCCGCGATGGTGGCCAGGTGCACGGCAGCGTAGTGGAAGCTGTTGCGCAGGATGGCCCAGAGGAAGCGCCCCTGCGCGCCCTCGGCGTTGCGCAGCAGCTTCAGGCGCTCGGCGGCGGGCTTCTTCAGCATGCGGCCGTACACCTCGTCGGCCTTCTGGCCGCCGGGCACGTAGTCGCCTTCGGCCAGGTCGAAGCGCAGGATGTCGCGGCCCACCTTCTTGTAGAAGCCGGCCTTGGACTTCTGGCCCAGGTGCTTCATCTCGATGAGTTTGTTCAGCACCTCGGGCGTGCCGAAGCTGCCGTAGAAGGGGTCAGTCTCCTCGCTCAGGTTGTCCTGCAGCGTCTTGATGACGTGGGCCATCGTGTCCAGGCCCACCACATCGGCGGTGCGGAAGGTGCCGCTGGAGGCGCGCCCCAGCTTCTTGCCCGTGAGGTCGTCCACCACGTCGTAGGTGAGGCCGAAGTTCTCCACCTCCTTCATCGTCGCCAGCATGCCGGCGATGCCGACGCGGTTGGCGATGAAGTTGGGCGTGTCGTGCGCGCGCACCACGCCCTTGCCCAGGCCGCTCGTGACGAAGGCCTCGAGCTGATCCAGCACTTCAGGCCGGGTGGTGGGCGTGTCGATCAGCTCCACGAGCGTCATGTAGCGCGGAGGGTTGAAGAAGTGGATGCCGCAGAAGCGCGGCTTGATCGCATCGGGCAGCGCCTCGGAGAGCTTCGTGATCGACAGGCCCGAGGTGTTCGACGCCACGATGGCGCTCGGCGCGACGAAGGGCGCGATCTTCCTGTAGAGGTCGAGCTTCCAGTCCATGCGCTCGGCGATCGCCTCGATGATGAGGTCGCAGCCGCGCAGTTGCTCCAGATGCTCTTCGTAGTTGGCCTGGCCGATCAGCGCGGCATCGTCCGCCACGCCCAGCGGCGAAGGCTTGAGCTTCTTCAGGCCCTCGATGGCCTTGGTGACGATGCCGTTCTTCGGGCCTTCCTTGGCAGGCAGGTCGAACAGCACCACGGGCACCTTCACGTTGGCGAGGTGGGCGGCGATCTGCGCGCCCATCACGCCCGCGCCGAGCACGGCGACTTTCTTCACTTGGAATCGGGACATGGTGGTTTCTTGTCGAATGGGTTACTGCACGCGCTGCCAGACTTGGGTGCGCCAGAACGGCCCCAGGTAGCCGCGCACCTCCAGCTTCGCGCCGCCGTCGATGGGCGTGAAGCTGGCGCGGTATTCCTTGCCGTTCTCGGGGTCGAGGATCCTGCCCCCTTCCCACAGGTCCTTGCCTTCGGCCTTCTTGCCGCCGCGGATGATCTCCAGGCCGGCGATGGGCTGGCCCTTGCGGTCATCGCTGCACTCGAGGCAGGTGGCGTCGGGCTTGGTGTCTTTCTTCAGCGACTTCTCGATGCGGCCCGACAGCGCACCATCCGCCTCGGTGATACGGATCTCGGCCTTCGCCTCGCCAGTCTTGTCATCGATGCTGCGCCACGTCCCCACCGGAGACATCTGGGCCCAGGACGGCAGCGCGGCGGCTGCCAAGGCAATAGCCAACAAAGTGGTTCTCATAGCGGCATCCCTGTGGTCTGGTTGAAATGAAGGCCGTGGCGACGGGGGTCAGGCCAGGGCGGCGTCCGTGTCCATCAGCGGTTTGGCACCGGTGCGCGCGGTGCGCATCAGGGTCGCCGTCTCGGGGAACAGCTTGGCGAAGTAGAAACGTGCCGTCTGCAGCTTGGCCTGGTAGAACGGGTCGGTATTGCCGGCAGCGATCTCTCGCAGTGCCACCTGGGCCATGCGGGCGAACATGTAGCCGAACACCAGGTGTCCCGCCACGCGCAGGTAGTCCACCGCGGCGGCGCCCACCTCGTCGGGGTTCTGGAAGCCCTTGAAGCCGATCTCGGTGGTGAATTTGGTCATCTGGTCGCCGAGGTAGGCGATGGGGTTGATGAACTCGGCCATCTTCTCGTTCACGCCCTCTTCCTCGACCAGCTTGCCCACGAGCTTGCCGAACTTCTTCAGCGTGGCGCCGTTGTTGCCCAGGATCTTGCGGCCCAGCAGGTCCAGCGACTGCACGGTGTTCGTGCCTTCGTAGATCATGTTGATGCGGTTGTCGCGCACGAACTGCTCCATGCCCCACTCCTTGATGAAGCCATGGCCGCCGAAGACCTGCATGCACGCGTTGGTGGCGATGTGGCCGTTGTCGGTGATGAAGGCCTTCACGATAGGCGTGAGCAGCGCGACGAGCTCGTCGCTATCCTTGCGCACCTTCTCGTCGGGATGGCTGTGCGCCTTGTCCAGCAGCAGCGTGCAGTAGATCTGCAGCGCGCGGGCACCTTCGGCGTAGGCCTTGGCCGTCAGCAGCATCTTGCGCACGTCAGGGTGCACGATGATCGGATCGGCCTCCTTGTCCTTGGCCTTGGTGCCCGACAGGCTGCGCATCTGGATGCGGTCCTTGGCATAGGCCAGCGCGTTCTGGAAGGCCACCTCCGTCAGGCCCAGCGACTGGTTGCCCACGCCCAGGCGTGCGGCGTTCATCATCACGAACATGGCCTGCAGGCCCTTGTGCGGCTGCCCCACCAGCGTGCCGATGGCGCCGTCGATGGAGATCTGGGCGGTGGCATTGCCATGGATGCCCATCTTGTGCTCCAGGCCCGTGCAGTAGATCGGGTTGCGCTCCCCGATCGAGCCGTCGGCGTTCACCTGGTACTTGGGCACCACGAACAGGCTGATGCCCTTGCTGCCCTTCGGCGCATCCGGCAGGCGGGCGAGCACCAGGTGCACGATGTTCTCGGTGAAATCATGTTCGCCGGCGCTGATGAAGATCTTGTTGCCGGTGATCTTGTACGTGCCCTCGGGCGCGCCGGCCACGGGCTCGGCCTTGGTGCGCAGCAGGCCCAGGTCGGTGCCGCAGTGGGGCTCGGTCAGGCACATCGTGCCGGTCCACTCGCCGCTGGTGAGCTTGGGCAGGTAGAGCTTCTTCTGCTCTTCGGTGCCGTGCGCATGCAGCGCCTCGTAGGCGCCGTGCGACAGCCCCGGGTACATGGTCCAGGCCTGGTTGGCGCTGTTGAGCATTTCATAGAGGCACTGGTTCACGACGAACGGCAGGCCCTGGCCTCCGTATTCCGGATCGCACGACAATGCCGCCCAGCCGCCTTCCACATACTGCGCGTAGGCATCCTTGAAGCCCTTGGGCGTGGCCACTTCGTGCGTGGCCTTGTCCAGCGTGCAGCCCTCCTCGTCACCGCTCATGTTGAGCGGGAACGCCACGCCCGCGGCGAACTTGCCGGCTTCTTCCAGCACGGCATTCACGGTGTCGGCATCCACCTCCGCATGGCGCGGGATCGCCTTGAACTCCTCCGTGACCCGGAAAACCTCGTGGAGGACGAATTGCATGTCGCGCAGGGGGGGCGTATAGGTCGGCATGAAGGGACTCCTTGTTCGGTGCGTTGGATGGGTGGAATGCGTAGGCGGAAAAAGACGGAAAAACGTTCAACCCGCCGGCCTGGCGGCATAGCGGGCGAGGATGTTGTCGAAGCCGGCCGTGGCCCGGCCCAGGGAGCCGGGCGTCTGCAGGAAACGCGCCTCGTAGTGCAGCGCGAGGATGAGGCCGTGTATCTCGAACAGCATCTGCTCGGACTCCACGTCGGCGCCCACCTCGCCCAGTTCCTTGCACTGGTCGATCGCCCGCTTCATGGCGGCGTGCCAGGTAAGGACCGAATTCGCGAGCGCATCGCGCACCGGCCCCGTCCGGTCGTCGAACTCGACGGCCCCGCTGATGTAGATGCAGCCCGAGTCGATCTCGATGGAGGTGCGCTTCATCCAGTTGTCGAACAGGGCGCGCAGGCGGGGCAGCCCGCGGGGCGCCGACATGGCGGGGTAGAACACCTCGTGCTCGAACCGCACGTGGTACTCGCGGACAACGGATATCTGCAGCTCCTCGCGCGAGCCGAAGTGTGCGAAGACCCCCGATTTGCTCATGCCCGTCACGTCGGCGAGGGCGCCGATGGACAAGCCCTCCAGCCCGATGTGCGTGGCCAGCCCCAGCGCCGCATCGACGATGGCCGCCTTGGTCTGCTGGCCTTTCTGCAGCGCGCGGCCCTCCCGCGTGGCGGCAGGGCGCTGGGTTTTGGGGGAGACGGTGGACGGCACGGCAGCACGAAATAAAACGAACGATCGTGCTATTTTGCAGCAAAAGGATGGCGGCAGCCAGCCCCGGCCCGGCGGCCGCAAGCAATTAAGGGTAAACACCGAGACCCGCATCTGCGGGCCTGACGCTCAGTGCAGCAGCAACGCGAGTGTCGCGTCGAGGTGCTCGGTCGGCGGGCGGCGCAGCCCGCTGCGCGCATAGCGCTGCAGCCTGCCGCGCACAAGGTCGCACAGCGCCGCGGCGCGGACCTGCGCATCGACCGTCGGGGTGGCGGATCCGGCCGCTTCGGCAGCGCCCCGCAGGCACTGGCGCAGCGTCGATTCGATCCGGTCGAAGAACTGGCCCATGCGCTGCTGCAGCCGCTCGTTCTCGAAGACGAGGGCATCCCCCACCATCACGCGCACCATGCCGGGGTTGCGCTCGCCGAACTGCAGGACCATGGCCACCACGCGGGCAGCGCGGCGCGCTCCGTCCACCCGGGATGCCTCCGGCATGTCGCGATCCACGATCTGGGCGACGAGCGCGAACACCGATTGCTCGATGAAATCGATGAGGCCTTCGAACATCTGCGCCTTGCTGGCGAAGTGCCGGTACAGGGCCGCCTCGCTCACCTCCAGCCGCGCAGCCAGGGCGGCCGTCGTGATCCGCTCGCCGCCAGGCTGCTCCAGCATGGCCGCCAGGGTCTGCAGGATCTGCTCCCGCCGCTCGCCCGGCCTGGGCCGCCGGCGGGCAGTGGGCGGCGGTGGCGCAGCCTCGGGCTCCGTGCCGTCGTTGGATGTGAGGGGAAAGGATTCAGCCATGGCCGCAAATGTATGCAATTGATTCTCGCATACCACCCCTGCCGCACGATGACCGCTAGCCCGCGCCCGGATCCGTCTCTGCCGGAATGGCCACGCTGGCCCGCAGCCCGCGGCCCAGGCGGCCCGTCCGCAACTGCAGCGTGCCCCCGTGCCCGCGGGCGATCTCATCGGCGATCGCCAGCCCCAGGCCGGTGCCCTCACCCACGGCACCCGGCACCCGATAGAACCGCTGCAGTACCTTGCCGCGCTCGGATTCCGCAATGCCGGGGCCGTCGTCCTCCACCTCCAGCACCGCGCAGCACGGCCCGCTGCCGCCAGCCCGCATACCGCAGCGCAAGGTGACGCTGCCGCCCTCCGGCGTGTACCGGATGGCGTTGTCCACGAGATTGGAAAGCAACTCGCGCAGCAGCCACCCATGGCCGGATACCTGGGCCGGCTCCACCTCCAGCCCCAGGTCCAGCCCGCGGGCGGTGGCCACATCCAGAAAATCCTCCAGCAGGCTTTCGCACAGCGCCTTGAGGTCCACCCGCTGCTTGGGCTGGGCATCCACGCTGCCCGCATCGGCCCGGGACAGGGCCAGCAACTGATGCACCAGTTTGGAAGTGCGGCGCGCCGCCCGGCGCAGCGCCTCAATGTCCTGCACGTCCAGAACAATGCCCTCCTGGACGGGGCCATCCCCCCCGACCCGGCCATGGTCCGCCCCCCGGGCAGCCAGCGCCCATGCCTCCACCTGCGCCTGCAGGCCCGCCAGCGGTGTCCGCAACTGGTGGGCCGCATCTGCGACGAAACGGCGCTGGCCCTCCGTCTGCGCATTCACCAGGACGAAAAGGCGATTGAGCGACCGTACCAGCGGGCGCACTTCGGCAGGCGAGGCCTCTTCCGGGATGGGACTCAGGTCGCGCGGCGAACGGTGCTCGACGGCCTCGGCCAGATCCACCAGTGGCTTGAATGCCTGGCGGACCGCCCAATGGATCGCCAGCCCTGCTGCCGCGACCAGCACGAGATTGGGCAGCAGAACCCTCAGCAGCATCTGCTGTCCCCACTGCTGGCGCGGGTCGGACCCGTCGGCCAGCGAAACCACCAGTTCCCCCGCCCCGGTACGGGTCCGCTGCACGGCGACGCGATAGACCACGCTGTCGTGCTCCACGCTGTGGAACTCCGGCTCATGCGTGAGCGGCACGGCGCTGTACACCCAGTGGTCGCCGAGCAGGATGCGCCCCGACAGGTCCTGCACGCTGTAGCCTGCATAACCGGCGTTCTGGCGGAGGAACTCCTCGACCGGAGGCGCCAGCAGCAGCACGGGGGGTTCCCCGTCCCGCCGGGACGGCCCGGCCAGCGAATCGGCGAGCGCTGGCAGCAACCGCACGAGGCGCTGGTCGTGCCGGCTGGCGGCAGCGTCCGCGGAACGGTAGTCGAGCCATGCGCCCGCCAACGCGAGCACACACAGCGGCAGCACCAGAAAGAACAGCAGGCGGTTGCGCAGGACCGACGTCATCGTGCCGGACGCGGCCGTCAACCCTGCCCGCGCGCCAGCAACTCCAGCCGGTAGCCGAAGCCCCGGATGGACCGCAGCGCCACGCCGCCGGGCTCCAGCTTGCTCCGCAGGCGGGACACATACACCTCCACGGCATTGGGGGTGATCTCCTTGTCCCAGCCGGTCAGCGCCTGGACCAGCTTTTCCTTGCTGGCCGGCTTGGGCGCGTGGATCAGCAGGTATTCCAGCACCGTCCACTCCCGTGGTCCGAGCTCGATGGGCTGGCGCACGGCCAATCCGCCATCGGCGGCCGGGAAGCGCAGGCTCGCGTGCCGGCCTGCCGTGTCCAGCTCCAGCGGCCCGAAGCTCAGCACCGCGGTGGTGGCCGCATGCGAGCGGCGCAGCAGCGCGCGCAGGCGTGCGAGCAGTTCGGGCAGTTCATAGGGCTTGACCATGTAATCGTCCGCCCCGAGGTCCAGGCCCTGGACCCGGTCGTGCAGGGCATCGCGGGCCGTGAGGATGAGCACCGGCATCGACGGGCTGGCCATCTCCGGCTCGCGCAGGCGGCGCGTCAGCTCCAGGCCGTCCATGCCCGGCAGCCCGATATCGATGATGGCGGCATCGAAAGACTCGCCGCGCAGCACCTCTTCCGCCCGCTCCCCGCTGCCCACCCAGTCCACCGCGTAGCCCGCATCGGTCAGGCCCAGCTTGATGCCGCTGGCCAGCATCACGTCGTCCTCGACGAGCAACAGGCGCATGGCAGGAGAGCAGGCCGCCCGCCGCGCTCAGTGGCTGCGGATCATGGTGCCGTAGGCCTGCTCGGTCAGGATCTCCAGCAGCATCGCGTGGGGAACGCGGCCATCCACGATGTGCACCGCATTGACGCCGCTCTTGGCCGCATCGATGGCGCCCGCGATCTTGGGCAGCATGCCTCCGGAAATCGTGCCGTCCACCACGAGTTCGTCGATCTCGCGGGCCGTGAGCTCGGTGATGAGCTCGCCGGCCTTGTTCAGCACGCCGGGGATGTTGGTGAGCATCATCAGCTTCTCGGCCTTGAGCACGGTGGCCAGCTTGCTGGCGACCACATCGGCGTTGATGTTGTAGCTCTCGTTTTCCTCGCCGAAACCGAGCGGGCTGATCACCGGGATGAAGGCGTCGTCCTGCAGGGCCTTGACCACGCTGGGATCGATGGACACGATGTCTCCCACCTGCCCGATGTCGTGCTCCTTGCTGGGATCGTCCTTGTCCAGCATCTTCAGCTTGCGGGCCCGGATCAGGCCGCCGTCGCGGCCCGTCAGGCCCACGGCCTTGCCTCCGGCCTGGTTGATCAGGCCCACGATGTCCTGCTGCACTTCACCGGCCAGCACCCATTCGACCACCTCCATGGTCTCGGCATCGGTCACCCGCATGCCCTGGATGAACTGGCCCTGCTTGCCCAGGCGCTTGAGCGCCGTCTCGATCTGGGGACCGCCGCCATGCACCACCACCGGATTCATGCCGACGAGCTTGAGCAGGACCACGTCTTCCGCGAAGTCGGCCTGCAGCGCCGGATCGGTCATGGCATTGCCGCCGTACTTGATGACGATGGTCTTGCCGTGGAACTTGCGGATGTAGGGCAGCGCCTGAGCCAGGATCTCGGCCTTGTCCCGGGGGGCGATGGATTGCAGATCGGTCATGGAATGCTCGACGTGTAAAAACAGGGCAGCAGCCAGTGGAGAAGTGCGCATTGTGCCCGCTCCGCCGCGCCTTGCGGCGCACCGGGGGCCATGCCCGGTGCAGGCCGCTTCAGTGCCTCAGCCAGACGGGCACCTTGAACCGCACGATGGCCAAGTAGGCCGTCACATAGGTCAGCCCGAACAGCCCGCAGAACACCATCAGGACCGGCGTGTTGCTCCAGAACAGAACGGCCGGCACCACGGTGAGCATCGTGAAGCCCCAGAGATAGGGCGACGTGCGGTTGTTGCGCATGAGCACCCGCCGCGACTCATCGTCGTGGAACACCCCGCGCACGATGCGCCGGTAGATGAGCTGGTGGAAATGCAGTGCATCGGCCACCCCCGGCGACACGCCCCGCGCCAGCTTGCGGTAGCTGGAAAACAGCGTCTCCCACACGGGATACATCAGCAGCAGCATGGGAAACCAGGGAGAGACGTCGCGATTGCGCTGCACCAGCGCGATGCTGCTGAGCGCGATCATCACCCCCCAGATGTAGGCACCACTGTCGCCCGCGAACAGCATGCCCCGCGGGTAATTCCAGACCAGGAAGCCCACGGTGGCCGCCGCGGTGCAGATCAGCAGGGAAGCCAGGGCGCGGTCGCCCACCTGCAGGCTCACATGCGCCAGCGCGAGGCAGATGATCAGCGCCACCATGCCAGCCAAGCCGTTGTAGCCGTCGATGATGTTGAAGGCATGCGGCAGGCCCGCGACCGCCAGCACCACGATGCACATGCCCAGCCACGGAATCTCCACCAGGTGCGCATCCAGCCAGGGCAATCCCAGCCTGGGCACGTTCATGTTGAGCACCATCAATGCGATCCCGCCGGAGAGCGCGGTGAGCAGCAGCCTGTAGCGCACGGGCAGGCGCTGAGTCATGTCCTCCGCCATGCCGCCGATGGCCGCCGGCAGCAGGCTGGCCATCCACCAGCCGACCCAGGAGCCGAGGCGCAGAGAGCCCGGATCCCCCCACAAGATCGACTGCAAGGCCCCCAGCGACCAGCTGATGGCCATCCCGACCAGCAGCGCTGCGCCTCCCAGGCGGGGCACGTCACCCAGGTGGAAGCGCTGCGGCATGGCTTCGCCGTAGTTCGCGGCGTGGTCTCGCCCCCAACGGACGATACAGGCGGCAGCGAGGGCCGTCGCCAGGAAGCTGACCAGAGACAACCAGATCATGGGGCGCCGATCCTACGCGCTTCGGCGGTATCCGCACGCAACAAAGATCGCGCCTGGTGATACACAGGCGATGTCCACAGCCGCAGAAGGCTGCGGACATGCCATCCCAGATGGGCCATGCGGCGCCGGCTGGCGCGTTGGCCGACATGGCCCACGCGCACCGGTGCCCTGGCCAGCCGCCAGCCCTTCAGGCGCAGGCGCAGGCAGAGATCCACGTCTTCGCAGTACATGAAATAGCGTTCGTCGAATCCGCCCACCCCCTTCCATGCGGCAGCAGGAAACACGAGGAACGCGGCGTTCACCCAGTCCGTGCGGCGATCGGGCTGCCGGAGGATTCGCCGGCGCCAGAGGGCACCCGGCGTCGGCAACTCCCGTTCGGAATCCTGCAGCTTTCCGCACAGGTCCACCTGCTCCGGATAGGCGCAACCGACGCCCGGCTCGGATGCGGCCTGGCGCAACCGCTCGAACGGATCGGCGTCGAGAAAGGCGACATCGGGATTGATCACGCCCACGAATGGCTCCATGGCGCCGCTCAATGCCATGTTGTGATTGGCGCCGAAACCCAGGGGCCGGGCGTTGCGGCGGATATCCAGCGCGAACGGCCAGTCCGTGCGTCCCGGCGGGGTGGGCGGGGATGGCTCCGGTATGTTGAGAGTCAACACGACCCGCGTCACGCTCCCTGCGCACCAGCGGGCCATGCCGTGCAGCATGGCGTGCAAAAGGGGGCCGTGGCCATGGCTGACGACCGATACAGCCAAGCCGCCAGGAGGGGATAGTGTTGTCATGAACTGCGTATTGTCGTCTCCCCGGACCGACAGCCCTGTAGGAGACTACTCACGCGGCCCGGGGCAACAGCCCATCAGGGGGCCGTCATAATCCCGGGATGACCCAAACAATCGAGGATTTGCACGTCTATCTCCGCAGCATCCGCCCCGACGAGCGCACCTCCCTTTCGGTGCTGGCAGAGCAGATCCACCCCGGCGCAACGGTGCTGGACCTGGGGTGCGGCAGCGGCGCACTGGGCCAGTACCTTGCGCAAACCCGCAATGCCGTGAGCGACGGCGTGACCTGGAGCGAGGCCGAAGCCGGCCACGCACGTCCGCACTACCGCCGCGTCGTGGTCGATGATCTCGAAACATGCGACCTCGTTACCGTTTTTACCGGCCAGCGCTATGACTATATCGTCTGTGCCGACGTACTGGAACACCTGCGACGTCCGGAGCAGGTGTTGCAGCAATGCCGACACCTTCTGGCGCCTGAGGGGCGCGTGCTGATTTCCGTGCCCAATGCCGGCTACTGCGGCCTCGTGGCAGAGTTGCTGCAGGGCGAGTTCCGCTACCGGGAAGAAGGCCTGCTGGACCGCACTCACCTGCGCTTCTTCACCCGGATATCGCTCGCAAGGTTCCTGGGGGAACAAGCCTGGGGCCTGGAAGACATCGACACCATCCGTCGGGAAGTACCGGAATCCGAGTTCGACGCCGCATTCGACAAGCTGCCACCCGCAGTGGCCCGGCACCTGCTCGCCACGCCGGACGCCATGGCCTACCAGTTCATCGCGAGGGCCCGCCCGGCAGCGGAATCGGTGACCAACGACGCGGCAGGTACGGACCACGACATGGAGCCGGCGCGGGCGCTTTTCACCGCCCAGCTCTATTGGGGCACCCGCCACGGATTCGCCGAGGACCAGAAGCTCACCGCCCGTGGAACGATCGGCGAGCACCACCAGACCCTGCGCTTCGACCTTCCGTCCTCGAGCGAGCCCATCACCCAGTTGCGCCTCGACCCGGCTGACCGACCCGGCTTCCTGCATTTGCACGGGATCACGCTGCGCGCGCCGGACGGCAGCCCCGCCTGGGCGTGGCAGGCCGACACCGCCTCGCGCGCCGCGATGGAGAAACAGCCGCAGCAACAGATGGCCTGGAACCTCCAGACACTGCCTGCCGCAGCGGCAGCCAGCCTGGTGCTGCTGACCGGGGACGACCCATGGATGCAGTTGCCGGTTCCGCCGGAAGCGCTGGCTACCGCGAGCGCGCTCCCGGGCAACGCCTTCCTGGAAGTGGAGCTCGGCTGGCCCATGTCTGCCGACTATCTGGCGCTTTCGGGTGCGGTCCGCCCATTGCAGGACCAGATTGCCCAGTTGCGGGACGAGCACCATGCCACGCAGGTCAGGATGAATGCCGAGCTGGAAGCTGCGCGCAACATCTGGGCGGAAGAGCGCCAGGCAATGGAAGGCTGGAACCAGACCCTGGAATCGGAACGCAGCGCCCTCCAGCAGGCGCACACCAAGGTACTGCAGCAACGCAACGAACTGCAGCAGCAGGCTTCCCAGTCCCTGCGCGACATCACGCGGCTGCAGCACGAACTGGGATGTGCGCGCCGGGACTTCAATTCGCTCTCCAGCCACCTGCATTCCATCGAAAACTCCACCGTGTTCCGCGCCACGCGCCCCATCGTCCACGCCAAGATGCGCCTCGACAAAATCCTGGGCCGGGCGCCGCGCGCCGTGGAACCAGTCCGCCACAACCCCATTCCCGTCGCGCCTCCCGCGCATCCTGTCGATGTCATCGTGCCGGTCTACCGCGGACTGGCCGACACACGGCTGTGCGTGGAATCGGTCCTCGCCAGCAACTGCCGCACGCCCTATCGCCTCGTAGTCATCAACGACTGCAGCCCCGAGCCCGAAGTCACTGCCTGGCTGCGCGAACGTGCGGCCGGGGACGACCGCATCCTGCTGCTCGAGAACGAGGAAAACCTCGGTTTCGTGGGTACGGTCAACCGCGGCATGGCGCTGAGTGGCAGCAACGACGTACTGCTGCTCAACAGCGACACGGAGGTCGCCAACGACTGGCTCGACCGCATCCGCCAAGCTGCCTACGCGGACGCGAAAGTCGCGTCCGTCACGCCGTTCTCCAACAACGCGACGATCTGCAGCTACCCGCGCTTCTGCAAGGACAATGACCTCCCCGCGGGCTATGACACGGCGCGCCTGGACGCCCTGTGCGCCAGGACGAATCCAGGAGCCGTGGTGGATGTGCCGACGGGCGTGGGGTTCTGCATGTACATCCGGCGGGACTGCCTCCAGCAGGTCGGCCTTTTCGACACCGAACATTTCGGCAAGGGCTACGGCGAAGAGAACGATTTCTGCCAGCGTGCCCAGGCTGCCGGCTGGCGCAACCTGCACCTGCTGGACACCTTCGTGCTGCACACCGGCGGCGTGAGCTTCGGCGACAGCAAGAGTCCCCGCGAACTGGCCGCCATGGAAATCCTGCGCCGCCTGCACCCGAACTACGACCGCGACGTGCATGCCTTCGTGCGTGCCGACCCCGCGGCCCCCTACCGGCTGGCGCTCGATGCGGCACGCATCACGGAGGCCGGCAAGCCGCTGGTGCTGGCGGTGCTTCACGATCGTGCGGGCGGCACGGTGCGCCATGTCCGCGAACTGGCACACCACCTGGACGGACAGGCGCTGTTCCTCACGCTGACGCCCGCACATGGCCACAGCGTCAAGCTGCGCATGGCAGGGGAGGAAGAAGGATTCGAACTGGCATTCCGGCTGAACGACCAGTACGACGAACTGCTCGACGTGCTGCGCCGCCTGGGGGTGAGCCACGTGCATTACCACCACCTGCTGGGCCATGGCCAGGAAGTGCGCAATCTGCCCCACCTGCTCGGCGTTGCCTACGACTTCACGGCGCACGACTATTACAGTTACTGCACCCACATTTCCATGACCGGCACCGGCCACCGGTATGTGGGAGAGACAGGGCCGGGCCAGTGCCAGTGCTGCCCGGCAGACATGCAGGCACCGATGGGAGGCACCGTGGCCCAGTGGCGCCAGGCCAACGCCCGCCTGCTGGAAGCCGCGCGCCACGTGCTCGCCCCGAGCCAGGACACGGCTCGCCGCATCGCGGCGTTCGCACCCAATGCGCGGGTGCTTGCCGTGCCGCATACCGACATGCCCGAGGCCTCAGCCCTGCCGGTACCAGCGCCCCGCCCGCTGCCGGAAGGCCGCAGGCTGAAGGTGGCGGTCATCGGCGCGCTCAGTGCCATCAAGGGTGCGGACCTTCTGGAGGCCGTCGCCATCGAAGCCGCTCGCCGCAATGCGCCCGTGGATTTCCATCTCATCGGCTACGGCTACCGCAGCCTGCAGACCCAGCCCCGGGCGCACCTCACCGTGCACGGTGAATACGCCGAAAAAGACCTTCCGCAACTGCTGCAGTGGCTGCAGCCGGACATCGTGTGGTTCCCGGCCCAGTGGCCCGAAACCTACAGCTACACGCTCAGTGCCGCACTCCTCGCGGGACTGCCCGTGGCCGTTCCGGACATCGGCGCATTCCACGAGCGGGTCGTCGGCCGGCCCTGGAGCTGGGTGTGTCCCTGGGATGCCACGGCTTCCCAATGGCTGGCATGGTTCGACGAGATCCGCAGCATGCACTTCGCGACCGGCGAAGCGCCTGCCTTGCCGCAGCCCGTGCCCCTGCCCGACGGCATGGACGGCCAGGCGGCGCAGGCCGGCTTCCGTTATGAAACCGATTACCTGTCCGGCATCAGGCCCATGGAGCCGTCGCAACCGCTTTCCCTGGAAGAACTGCAGCGCCTCCAGCCCCAGGCGACCCCTGCCGCGGCCGCGAAATCGGGCCTGCTCTCGGCAGTCGTGTACCTTCGCTCGCTGCCGGTCCTGCGCGGCGTGGCGCGGCGCATCCCATCCCATTGGCAGCGCCGCGTGAAAAACTGGCTGCAGGCATGAACTGAACGGCAGGCCGAGGCGAGCCAGGCCCGCCCGGCCTGGCGCCACCCACCGCCACGGGCTGGCAGGCCTCAGCGCCCCAGCAGCAGGAAGATTTCGTTGTTGAGCAGCCACTCCGGCGAATACCTGCCGCGCAACTCCTCCGGAATCTCCATCTGCAGGCTCCGGCGTTCCTGCCGGACCACGTGGAAACCGGCCTCCGCCGTCAGGCCGACCAGTTCGTCCGCCGTGAGACGGTTCAAGGCCCGGTACTCATTGAAGACGAAGCGCTTGTAGCCTTCCGGACCGAAATCCGCAAAACCGAAATCGGTCTCCGCGGCATCGATGGGCCCTTCGTGTGCGCGAATGATCTCCCACAGCGCCTCTTCGCTCACCAGCAGATGGTGCCATGGCACCTCGTCATAGCGGCGCAGATGCGATCCATACGGGGAATAGAACAGCGGCTCGATCTGGATGAAGAAGAATCCCCCTGGCCGAAGGCAGGCATGCAGGTCCTTCAGGATCGGCAGCAGCTGGCCGCGATCGACATGCTCGAAGGTGGACCAGCTCATGATCCCGTCCACGGGGGCCTGCCGGCCTGCCAGCGGTGCACCGGGCTGGATGGTTTCGAATGTCAGCGCCGAGGGAATGCGCGACATCCCCAGTTGCTCGCGAGCGATACGCGGCAGCTTCCGGTATTCCTGGCGGATATCCACGCCATGGATGCCCGTGGCGCCATGCTTGAGCACCAGCGCCAGGTCCGTGATGCCGTCTCCGCATCCGAAATTCAGCAGCCGGGACGTGCGCAGATCCAGTGCTCCGCCGACCCAGTCGTTGACGACGTCGGCAGCATAGCCGAAGTGCGCGCGGAACCATTCGTCCGAAATCCGCCCCTCATCCCAGGCAGCCACTCCCCAAAGGCGTTCCTGCCACCGACTCATCCAGTTCATGGGTTCACCGCCTTCTCCTCCATTGGATTGCGCCTGACATCGGCACGCGCCCGGAAAAAACGCGGCGCCTCCGTCCATAAATGCCATGCAGCAGGCCGCTGCCTGAGCAGCCCGTCAAAATGATCAAACACCCTGTCGGTCAACTCCTGGGGATCACTGAACGTGCCGAGCGGCGCGATCCGCAGTGTCCTGCGGCCCGATTGCAAATCGATACCCATGTAGAACACCGTGGCCGGCAATGAACGGTCCACCGCCATCTGCGGCAGAACGGCAGGCACGCTGACAGGTTGCCCCAGGATGGTCGCGGTCCGCGTGACGTTGACCTGGTCTTCCGGCACATCGATGACCACCACCACCTGCTCGTCACGCCGAAGCGCCTGCCGCACGCCCTCCATGCCCCCAGGCACGAAGACCACCGGGCGATGCAGTGCCATCTCCACCGAACGCATGCGGGCACGCACATACCGCCCGAACACCCATCGCCCGACGAAATCCCGCCCGCCGGGTGCCGCCAGCACCATGTTGCCCCGCATTCCTGCCGTGGATGCGTGGCAGAGCGCCCACATACCGGCGCCCCAGTGGAAAGTGAACAAGAGCCCCGCCTTTCCGGCACCGCTCCATGCACCGTCCACTTCGACATGGCGCCGCATCCAGGCCGCAGACCGTGTCCGGAAGAGATAATGGTCCGCGTGGTCCAGCAAGGTCACCAACCTGCGTTCCGCAAGCCATTCTTCGGCAAGGCCGTGTACCCACCCACGCGAACTGGCCTGCTCCAGCGCCGCCTCGCAGGCGTCACGGTAGAGCCATCGCCAGTGCGCCATGCGGCGGAACAGGCGGAAGCACACGGTCCATGGCAGCACGGCCGCCAGACCGGGCAGCACCACCACTTCCAGCAGATCCCGGCTTTCCCTCTTACACCGCGACCAGGCACGGCCCCAACGCGTCATCACCGATTCATTCCCAGCGGTGCGGCAGGCGGACCAGGCCTGGCATGGGCTTCGGAAAGGAAAAATGGAAATGCAGGAACTGAAACCATTCGTCATAAACGACCAGCCCCGTCTCGTCGAAGAGATAGACGCTGATCACGTAATCACCCGTGTGCAGAGGCAGCTCGGGGAATGTCAGGACCGAACGCCACGAGCCGTCCTCGAGCCGTACCGGCTCCGCTCCTTCTTCATGGGTCCCGAGCGAAGTAATGCCCACTCCGCGTGATTGCTCGATCATGAATCCGATGTTCGGACGCTCGTCCCCGCGGCCACGCACTACGATGGAGACCACCAGATCCTTGCTCTGCAGCGTGCCGGGACGGTCCCCCTCCGGCTCGGCAAGGTCCTGGACGTCCACGGAAACAATGCAGGCACTGCCGGCATCCCCCACAGCGACACGATTCCGGTCAGGGCCTTCCACGGCAGCGCCCCCCCCTGCAACCAGGTCTGCCGGAGGCAGTGCGCCGGCAACGTGAGGAACCTCCCCCTGGGATGCGCCGTCGCGCAAACGGGTATGCAGATCGTAGGCCGCCAGCACAGGCTCCGTCGGCCCGAACTGCTCCACGCACCCATCCTTCAGCCACAAGGCCACATCGCACAGATGGCGTATGTGATAGGGGCTATGGGAACAGAACAGGATGGTGCAGCCCGCATCCCGGAAAGCCATGATCCGGTCCACGCACTTTTTCTGGAAATGCTGGTCCCCCACCGCCAGTGCCTCGTCGATGATGAGCACGTCGGGCTGCACCGCGGTGACCAGGGCAAAAGCCAGACGCACCGCCATGCCGGAGGAATAGGTCTTCACGGGCCGGTCCAGCGCATGCCCGAGCTCGCTGAACTCGACAATCTCAGGCTCCAGGCGCTGCATCGTCTCCCGGTCGATACCGATCAGGCTGCCGCCGAAGTACAGATTGTCCCGCCCGCTGAAATCCGGATGGAAGCCGGCTCCAAGCTCCAGAATGGCCGTCACCCGTCCCACCCGCTCGATCGAGCCGCTCGATGGCTGAAGCGTTCCGGCAAGCAGTTTCAGCAGCGAACTCTTGCCGGCACCGTTGTCACCGATCACCCCGATGCACTGGCCGCGGCGCAATTCGAAAGACACGTCCTTCAGGGCCCAGTGGCTGCGATGGTGGGAGCGGCCGGTAATGAGCGACCTGAGCCGCTGGCGGGGAGACGCGTAGATGCGGTACTCCTTGCCCAGGTTTTTCACCTGGAGGACCGTCTCGGACAAGGGTTGCAGCGCGGTCATAGCCAATCCACCAGTTGGTCACGGCTGCGCCGGACAACGACGTTCAATGCCATGGCGACGACCAGCAGCCACGCCCCACCGGCCAGCCATACGCTGGAAGGAGGCCAGTCCCCCAGCAGCAGCACCTGCTGGTACCCGATGACCAGGGCCGTCATGGGATTGAGCCACAGCACCCAGCGCCAGTTCTCCGGGAACATGGTCAGGGGGAAAAGGATCGGCGTGAGGTAGATCCCCACGGAAAGAAGAAAGCCCACGATCTGCACCGTGTCGCGCAGGGCTGCGGCAAGAATCGCAAGCAGGTACCCGATGAGCAGGCAGAGGAGCAATTGCAGCGCCAGCAACGGCACCATCGCCAGCAGGGCCGGACGCACTCCATGCAGAGGGGTATAGACCAAGGCCACCAGCAAAAGCAGCGGCCCGAAGATCACGCCGCTGGCCAGCACGGCCCGCGTCGTGAAGAGCACGGGCGGCAACGGGTTCTTCTGCAAGGTTCCCCCCGCCTCGATCAAGCTGTTCATGCCGCGGGACACGGCATCGCAGAACGCCATCCATGGCAGCGCGCCCACGACCAGGAACGTGCCTACGGCATGCGTGGGGGCTCCATTGCCAAGCCGCATGGAGAACACGACATCGAAAACGAGGTAATAGGCCGCGACAGTCAGCAAGGGCTGCAGGTAAGGCCACAGGATGCCAACGGCCGTGCCTGCGTGGCGCGCCGCCACCTCGCGCCGGGTCAACACCCATACCAGGGAGCGGGCGCTCCAGACGGCACGCCACTCGTTCCGCAAAGTCTGCATGAAAAAACCATCAAAGGCGGGGCGCTACCCGCCAAATAACGGCACAGGCCCTGAAAGCCTGTGCCTCGATCACACCCGCAGAGCTTACGCGTTACGGCGCCGTCTTCACCGGTTGCGGGTTGTAGCCAGCTGCAAAAGCTTCGATGGCTTCCTTGTTGATTTTTGCTTCCTGCTGCAAAGCCTGCGCGTCGGCGACGCGCGCTTCCTGCTGCACGTTCGCACGGACTTCCTGCATCAGTTCGCTGCGCACCTCATCGAAGCTGCGCGTTCTCGCAGCATGCCGACCTTCCAGTTGCAGGATGTGGTAGCCGAACTTGCTCTCCACGATGCCGCTCAACTGGCCCGGCTTGGTCAGTGCGAACGCAGCCTTGTCGAACTCTGGCACCATCTTTCCTGCTTCGAAGAAGCCCAGGTCACCGCCCTTTGCGGCGCTGCCCTTGTCTGCAGAACGCTCCTTGGCCAACTGCGCGAAGTCTGCGCCGCCCTTGAGTTCCTGCTCGATCTTCTCGATCTGCGCCCGGGAATCCGCCCCAGTGCCTGCAATCAGAATGTGCCGCACCTGCACTTGCTCGGGCACCTTGAAACGCTCCGGCTTGGCCTTGTAGATGTTGCGGGCCAACCCCTCGGCAACTGCATCCGAGGGCATGTTGTCCTTGTCCACCTTGGCCAGATAGGCGTCGGACAGCACCTTGTCCCGAGCCACGCGCAAGGCGGCGGCTACTTCCGGATCCTTCTCCAGCCCCGCGGCTTCGGCGCGTTGCGCCATGGCACGGCGTGCATAGAGGTTGGAAGCAATCTGGGTCACTGTCTGCGGACGGGACAACACGGTATCGCGCATTTCCGGAGGCATGCGCAATGCATCGGCTCGCATATCGCTGCTGTCGATCGCGATATGCGGGCCCTGGATCAGCACGGTTTCCTGGGCATGGGCGGACAACATCATTGCGGAGAGCAGGGCACCGGCGCAGAGGCGGAAAGCGGAACGTTTCATGTATGAGTCAACCATCAGTGAGAAATGAAAAAAGGCGGGGGAGACCCCCGCCTTTTTTTGGATCACATTGCTGTGAAAAGTGCCGTAGCAGCAGTGAATTACTGTGCAGCCGGGAACGTGAAGCGGTGGGGCCACGTGATACCGTAGGTACCAGACGTGCCAGCCGATGCCAGCGGGTTGGTGAGCTTGATGAACGAAGCACCGATGATCGGCAGACCACGGTTGTTGTTCGTCACGTCCACGCGGCTCCAGCCGTTCGTGTAAGCACCGGTCGTCAGCTGTTGGGCTGCAACCGACGCACCCAGCACGGAACCCGAAGAGAAGCTCAGCACGCTGGTTTCGCCGCAGAAGCGGGTTTGTGCCACGGAACCAGGCGAGAACACGGCGCCGGCAGTTTGCGTGCTTTCTTCGCGGTCGTAGAAAGCTTGGCCGGTGGAGTTCACGCAGATCGCACCGCCCACAGCTTGCAGCGAGGTGTTACCGGGGTTGAAGCGCTCGTCGGTCAGGTTACCGTTACCGCTCAGGTCAGTGAACAGGCGGATATTGGTGGTGTCGGCGGGGCTTTGGTTAGCCGCAGCGTAGTTCGCAGCCACGTTGTACCGACGGGTGGGCATGGAGAACAGCCAGTCCGTCTTGGCGGAGATGGAAGCATCCGTAGCGTACTGGTTGGTGATGGAGGTCACAGCCAGGGCGTTCGTCAGGTTCGTGGCTTGCACCAGCGGAGACACAGCCGTGGTGCTGTTTGCACCCGTCACGGTGTAAGGCGTGGACATGTCGGGCAGGTCGTAGTTCGCAGCAGCGATCTTCGGCAGGTTGCCCGGGGCAGCGCCGGCAGCGTTGAGCACGTTCAGGGTACGGAACAGCGGGTCGGCCGTGTAGGAATCCGGCGAGCCGTTAGTGTTCGCGTTCTGCGGGAAGTGCACGAAGTTACCGACGGCAGGCAGACCACCGTTTTCAGCACGGATGGCCGTAGCGCCGCCAGCGAACGTCGTGGTTTGCGCCACGTTGATGATGTACCAGTCACCGACCAGGCCGGTGGTAGGCGTGTCGAAACCAGCAGCAGCCACGGCGGCAGGGGTCGTGAAGTTCTGCAGCGTGCCGTTCAGGACGGAAGACGTGCAAGGCGCCACGCCGTTCACGTGCTTGATGGCCGTGTACAGGGGGTTGACCGTCGTCGAGCCGGGGATCGTTGCCGGAATGTCAGCCATGTTGAAGATTTCAACATAGCCTTCACGGGTCTGGTTGGCCAGGTCGGCAGCCACGAGGCCCGTGTTCAGGCGGTCGGTCACGAAGCGCTGGGGAACGTTCTTCGTCAGAGCGGGCAGCGTGCAGGTGCCGTCAGCCGTCTGCAGTTGAGCCACGCCATCGGAGCCAGCCGTCACAGCAGCCGTCCACACGTCGCCAGGCGACATGAAGACTTGGAAGTCCAGAATGTCGTCGGAGTTCAGGGCGCCACGGAAACGGACCTTCACGGCCTTGCCGCGGGAGGTGTCGGTGTTCACCACGTGCAGAACGGTCATGTTGCCGTTTTGCGCGTTGAAGTAAGGCACCAGCAGTGCATGGCCCACGCCGCCTTCGGCGAACGACAGCGTCGTAGCGGTCGTTGCCGTCAGCGGAGCCTGGCCGACGACCACATCAGCGGATGCGGCGCCAGCGAAGCCCAGGCCACCAATCATGGCAGCAATGCTCAGGGCCAGAACATTTTTCTTCATATCGAGAACTCCAGTTAAAAAGTTGGTAAGCGCAACTACCACGATTGATTACGCCAAAGAATAGTAGCACAGCGCATTCACGGCCTGTACTGCGGAACCTCTGCCAATCCTTCGCCTGTTGATGAAATGCAACAGTACCTGGAGACGCACCGCACGAGGCCCACCCGAGCACGGCAGGTGGTGAGCCCGGCCATTCTTTGGGGTAGGGCTTGCAGACGCGGAAGAGCCTGCGCAAAGCACCCTTGCGGATGCCCAGCGGGTCTGCCTCTCCGACCTCTACAAACCTTGGGGGCGAACAATACCAAAAGAACCCTGCATTCCCAAGCAAAAAAACCCAAATTCACACACATTTCGCTGGAGCGATCAGGGCAGTCGCGACGCCCCGACCACATCAGGGGCACTCAAACGGTCTCCAGGCACTCCACCCCCGTAATGCGCCCGCCAGAATGCAACAACGCCCGGCGCATTCGCGACCGGGCGTTGTTGCCTGGATGCTCAGTCAACAGGCCGTCACCTCCATGGATGCCTCCAGGCCTGCAGACGTATCAGAGGTCCTGGAACCTCCACCATTGTCCATCCTCCTGCACCCAGGTTTCATCGAGATAGGTATCGATGCTGTTGAGCTTGACGCCGATGATCATCGGCTTGGCGGTGAGCTTGATCTTCGCGACGCACTTTTCCGGCTGGCACTCCACGTTCGTGACCTCGGCCGCAGTGACCGAGGCAGCATTGCCGAACTGCCGCGCGAACTGCTCCTTGGTGACGGCCGCCCTGTAGGAAGGAGGCGTCAGCGCATAGGTCTTCTCGTACTGCCCTGCCATGCGGGCCTTCCAATAGGCCTCAGCCCGCTCCTTCACCGCCTGCTCGGGGGTGGCAGGCGCCAGGGCCGCGCACCCCGCCAACGCCATCGCACCCGCGACCACGCATGCCGAACCCGACTTGAGAATGAGAGTTTTAAAGTTCATAGGAAAAAATGATAAGTGAATCCATCACTGCGGAGGCAATGGCTGGATCGTTGTAGACGTACCCGACGGCGCAGGGGTGCGTCCGTTCTCCTTCAACTCGATGATCTGCAACCCCTTCAGGCGGTCGCGCAGTTCATCGCTGACCTCGCGGATGTCGATGTCGGTCCGCACCACTTTGGGCGTGATCACCACCAGCAGTTCCGTACGAGTACCCGTCTTGCCGTTGTTGCTGAAAAGGCTTCCGACAACGGGAATGTCCTGAAGCAGTGGAATGCCGGATTTGGACGAATTGTTGGTATCGCGAATCAGGCCACCCAGCACGATGGCTTCACCCGAGCGCACGGCCACCTTGCTCGTGATCTGGCGCTGCTGGAACACAGGCTGCAGGGAAACGTTACCCGAATTGTCCGCCACGGCATCCGTCACGGCTTGGTCGATCTGCATGGTGACCAGGTTGCCGGCATTGACCGAAGGAGTCACCGCCAGGCTCACCCCGGTGTCCCGATACTGGATCGTGTCGGCCACGGAAGTGCCTCCACTGATAGCACTGGTCAGCGTTCCCGTCTTCACCGGCTGCTGGTTGCCTACGCTCATCATGGCCGTATGGTTGTCCAGCACCATCAACGACGGACTGGAGATCACTTTCAGCAGCCGCTTGGTAGCCAGTGCATTGAGCACCACCCGGACATTGCCCAGTGAATTGGACAGCGCGTACGAGAAACCGGAGGTGGTCGGCGTGGGTATGGAAGCACCGATGGACGAATTACTGCCAGGAGCGTTGGTCAGCAACTGGCCGGCCCCGTTGAGGTTCGAGGGTCCACTGTTGCTGAAGGCCCATTGCAAGCCATACTGGAGCGAGTCGTCCAGGGTGACTTCCACGATGGATGCCTCGATCAGCACCTGCGTCGGAGGCAGGTCGAGCCGCTTCAAAGTCGCCTCGATTTTCATGTAGTTGGACTTCGTTCCCCAGACCAGCACCGAATTGTTGAGCTCGTCGGCCATCAGGCGGACTCCGCCGAGGTTAGCGCTGACCGCGCCCTGCTGGGCGCCCGCCTGGTTCTGGTTGCCGCGGTTACCCTGGAACGACCCGAAGCCGCTACCGCTGCTGAAGCCACCACCGAAACCGCCGCTGCTGCCGAAGCCTCCGCTGCTGCCGAAGCCTCCGCCGAGGGACGAGTTGCCGAACCCTGACGAGCCGAAGCCATTGTTGAAGGACGAATTGCCAAAGCCCGAGGAGTTATACGAATTGGACGACATGCCCCCGAGACCGGGCGCCACCCCGCTGTTCGCGACGCTGCCTCCGGACTGGCCGCCGAAGATGCCGCTCAGCACGCCTGCCAGGTGCTTCGCGTTGCCGTTCTGCACGTGGTAGATGAACAGTTGCGGCTCCGCACCATTGTCGCTGGGCTGGTCGAGCTTCTCGATCCAGCGGCGGGCCTCTTCCAGGTAGGCTGCGCGGGGCGTGACCACGAGTATGCTGTTGATGCGCTCGATCGGCATGATGCGCAGCGCGCCGAACAATGGATTGCCCTCACCCAGCGTCACGGGAGCGGCATTGGCCTGGTTCGCACCAGCAGCGGCGGTTGCCGCCGCGGCAGCACCTGCGGGCGTGCCAGGAACAGCCCCGGGCGCGCTACCGCCGCCACTCACCACGCGCAGCGCGGCTTCGACCTCCTTCACCGAGGCGTACTTGAGCGGGAAGACACCGACGGACATGCCCTTGAGCAGGTCCACGTCGAAAGTATTCACCAGGTCCATCCAGGCCTCCGCCTGGGTGCGCGTTCCCGACATCACCAGCAGGTTGCGCAGGTTGTCCACCCGGATGATCGCGTCGGGCGTCACCATGGGCCGCAGGATGGCGGCCATCTCGGCCGCGCCGATGTACTGCAGCGGGATGACGACGGCCCCATTGCCGGGCGGCAGGGGCTCGCCGCTGCGGAACTGGCGCAGCGTTCCGCCGATGGCGCGCAGGGCATCCGGACGGCCGACGTGGTAGGTACCGCGGGCGTCCCGGATCATCGCCAGGCCGTTGGCCTGCAATGCGCTTTCCAGCAGGAACATGGCCTGGTCGGGAGGAATGGGATTGCGGGTGGACAGCGTGACCGTGCCGTTCAGCGGAGGGTGCAGGACGTAATTCGCCTTCGCGATGTCACCCAGCATCGTGCGGACCACCTCCGCCACCGGGGCTTCCTCGAAGCTGAAGGTCATGGGCGCCCCGGTCAAGGCAGGAACGGGCTTGGGATCGGCCAGCACCTTGTCGGTGCCCTTCATGATGCGGGGCTGGCTGCCCTGGTCCTCGCTTGTGGCAGAGGCACTGCCCGGCTTGCCGGAGGCCGCACCATCGGCGGAGACACTCGATCCGACAGTTGCAGGCACACCGGCCGGATCGGTCACGACGTTGGTGGCAGGCGCGCCACCGGGCACGGAGGTCTGTGCGGTCGCCAGCTGGCATACGGCCATGGCGATGGAGGTCAGAGCGTATCGATAAGAAATCATGACTTACGTACCCAGAAGATGGGAAAGCGCACCTGCGCTGGAATTCAGGGAGCCCGGGTGCCGCCCCAGACGGCGCGGCGGGGCGGATTGCCCGCGGAAGGAGGCGTCGCCGGCGGTTGGCCGGCGTTGGAGGCCGGGGAAGGAAGTGGCGCACCGGAATACACCGTCACGGCAGCCCTGGGCAACAGCAGCGTGCGCGTCTCGCCACCACGGCTGAAGGAAACCACACGATCTTGGATGGATTTCAGTACCCAGCCGTCGATGTTGTCGTTCATGCGCAGGCGCCGCTGCTTGCCCGCCACCAGGATGATGACGCCGCCCTCACCGCCTCCTGAATAAACGCCCGACAGGCGAGCCGAGGAAAGGTTGTCTTGGGGAGGCTCGCTGGCCGACGGAGGAGGAGGCGGTGGCGGCGGACGACGGGTGGCCGAAAAGAGCGGCCTTTCCAGCATGGCAATGAAGGCGCGGGTATCGGCCGTGCCGACGGCAGGCAGCACGGGCAGCAGGCCTGCGACGTCCGACTTGCGCGGTTCCGGGGGCTGCCAGCGGACATTGCGCAATGTTCCGTCCGGAGAGATCCACATCCACAGGAGCACCAGCGCCAGGATGGCATTCACGCAGAGCAGCAGGTGCAGGGAGTAGCGCTTCATGACCGCTCCCTCAGTACGCTCAGGCCGAACGCAACGGACAACCGCGGCGCGTTCTTCGGATCCACGTTGCCGAATCCCGCATTCACCTGGATTTCGAGGTCGTCGATGAGAACCAGGGGCAACTGGCTGTTGAGCACCGCCAGTGCACTCTGGACGGAAAGCAGGTCTCCCTCGGCTCGCACGTTCAGAGGAATGCGATCGAAGCCCTTGTCCTCCTTCGCCGGAAGGACCTGGCTGCTGCTCACCTGGAGCCCTGCAGCACCGAAGATGTCCCGTACCTTCTGCTGGGCTGCATTGCCGGTCAGGCTCGCGTCCTGGCCGGCGGGATAGATGTATTGCGCACGCGCCTCGCCCGCCTTCTCGAGGGCGGCGGCAATTTCAGCCTTCTGGGCCTCCAGGCCCAGCAGGCGTGCATGGCGGGGCTCCAGCGCATCCAGCCGCTCTTGCGCATCCATGTGGCGCTGTGCAACGTACCAGCCGATCAATACCAGGGGTACGAGGGCAAGCAGCAGGGTGGCGGCCAGCATCAGCCGCTCTCGGGAAGGCATGCGTTTCATGGTTTGTTGCGCGTCGCTGCAGCGGTAGGAGAAGAGGCGCCCGGCGCAGGCGCCGCTGCCGGCCGGGGCACGGTACCGCCGAAGGTCGCCACGCCGCCAAAGCTGGCCTGGGGCGCCGACGCACCCACTGGCGGAGCTGCCGCCGCCGGCGCGGTGCCGGAGACACTGGCAGCCGGGGTGGCCTGCAAAGGCATGGAAGCGGCAGAACCCGGAGCGGACGCGGGCACTGCTGCAGGCAGGAGGGCCGCGGAGGAAGACGCGGCGGCTCTGGCGGGCGTGCTGGTCGGCGCACCGAACACTTGCGGATCGAGCATGAATTCGATCGCGAAGGACTCCTTGCCCGAGTTGCCCATCCGGGTCGCCGCGGAGGGCGCCCGGACTTCCTTGAAACCTGCCTCATTGCCCAGGATCTGCATGAGGGCAGACGCATTGGCCGTCATGCCGACGATCGTGACTTTGGCACCCTGCAGCCGGAAGCTCTGGAGAGCGGTATCGTCCGGCAAAAGCTGGGTCAACCGGTCGAGCACCTTCAAGGGTTCGATCCGGCTGGAAACCAGTTCGGACAACTGGTTCAGCTTCTCGGCGGACTGCATGAGCGCTTCACGCTGCTGAACGACGGGAGCCACCCGCTGCGCGACTTCGCCATACGACTGGGCAGCTTCGAGTGCACGCTCCCTCAACTGGAGGCTGGGCGTGACGGCGATGAGCAGCAGCAGCAATCCGATCGTGCCCAGCAGTGCAAGACCGGTTCGCCGCCAACGCATTGCATGGGCCTTGCGCAACCCCTCGCCATAGCCCTCCAGCACGATGGGCTCTCCATCCGCGGCACGCACCCAAACCTCCGGCTCCGCGCCGGCCAGCACATCGGTCCGGTCCGCCATGTACTGCGCAATCTGCCTGCGAGACACGAGCACCAGGTCCACACGCACGTTCCCGGCAGGTAGCCAGTGGGCGCAGTGGCCCCAGGCCAGATCGCCTGCAGGGAACGGGCTGATGGAGCGGGCTTCCAGCGAAGATGCATGGGCCACGTCGGTGGCCGTCATCGGGGGCAGGGCCAGCGAGCGGCGCAGCACCAGATCCTCAGGCAACTCCAGTGCAGTAAAGGGCGGCTTGGCAGTACCCGTGCGATCGCTGGAGCGCCCCTGCCCCGTCCAGACGGACTGCCGGCCATCGGGATGGATGACACGCACCGGCGCCTCGGGAGTGAGCCATGCGAAAACAGGCCAGTCGTGCATGTGCGACCAGGGCTGGCGGATGTCACGCCACAGCACGCGCAGATCGACTCCCAGAAAACGGGCTTCAGAAGAAAAAGAGGGCATCGCTTTTCAGGGATTGCGGACTACCGGCTCCACGCTGGAGCCGGTGCGGAAGGAATACCACGGAGCTCCATCACGGGCGCGTGCGGTCAGATCGACGCTGCGCGACACGCGCAGCCATGTGCCGTCCGGCATGGGAACCCGGGCCTCCATGCGGATTCGCCGGACCGAGGAACTATCGAGGAAAGCGCTGTCGAGCGCACTCGTGTCCACCCCCGGCTCACCCGCGTCGCGCTTGGCGGCGATGGTACTGGCTGCGGCTGCGTTTCCGCCGGCCAGCACCGTCAGGACTTCGACGGGAGCAGCCAAGGGGTTCACCAGCCCACGGCCTCGCAGGTCAGCAGTGACGAGGGGAAAAAGTCTAGCATAGAGGCCATAGTCGATCCCGGGGACCTTGAGCAGGTCTTCCTCGGCCTCGAAGCGCTCCTGCAGCCCTGATGGGGCGCGCTGCTCGCGGACTTGCACGGTGGCCTGCGCCAGTGCATCCGCCTGCCCGGCAGGCACCCCACCCGCGATGGCATACATCCTGGCCAGCAGAGGCACCGGAGCACCGTTGATGTCGATGAGCCCGTTCAGCGGCATGGCCCGCACCTGCATCGCGACGCCTCCGTACCGGATTTCCGACTGCAGCATGCGATTGATGGGCGCGTTGTTGGCGACGATGGCCTGCAGGGCCAGCTGGATGGCCGCATCGCCCAGGGCCTGTGCCTGGACGTTCTGCCGGGCCAGCGCCATCATGCGGGCCTCTTCGCGAATGGTCCGCGTAACTCCGGTAACAATGATGCTGAGGGACGCGACGATCCACAGCACCGCGATCAGGGCCATGCCGCCGGAAGGTCGCCGGGAACGGTAGCGGAGCGCACGGTTCACCGGCTGCCTCCGAACACCGCGCCACCAATGGAAGGGTCGCTGCCGGGCAGCGTCCGCATGGGTACCACGATCTCAGGCCACGCATCGGTGGCGGTGCGGATCAGCACCGACACACGCTGGGGAAGGCGGTCGGCGATCGTCCAGGGAGCGCCCCACTGTGGCGGCTCCGGCGACGCATCCTCGTAGCGGAGTTCGAATCCGGAGATGGCAGGCACCAGCACATAGCTCTCGGCCCGCCCCCAATCGGGCAAGACGGGCGAATCCACGAAGGGAAGGTATCGGAGCACCAGCGACTGGCCGGCAGGTCCATCCTCCAGCCCCAAACGCAAGAAGAAACGCCCTCCCACGCCATAGCGGGCGGGCATGACACCGACCCATGCCATTTCCTGCGGCCCGCCGAAGAAATAGTACGGGCTTTCATTGAGGTTGGTGATCCCCGGACGCTTGCGCAGGGATACCCGCCCGAGCACCGAGCGCAGGAAACCATCGGTGGTCCGCAGGTCGTCCACCTTGCGCAGGCGGGCGTCCACGCGCTCTTCCGTCTGCGCCGTGGTGCGCAGGGCGGAGGCCATGGCCAGCATGACCAGCGACAGCAGGGAGATGACGACGAGCAGTTCCACGAGAGTGAACCCCCGGCCCCGCTCGCGGCGTCGGCAGATCCGTTCCATCAGCCGCGCCCCGGTTCGGGCAGCCTGCGTTGCGGGCGCAGGGTGCTGAGTTCAAACGTACGGGTGCGGGTACCGTCCGACCAGGAGATGAGGATACTCACCTCGTGCAAAGGAGGGATGTTCGGCCCCTTGACGTCGGTGGGATAGGGTGCGCTGGCGATGCGCCACTGGTATCCGGCCGATTCGCCGGACTGGTTCCAGCCCTGCTCCGGCACGGCATCGCGCAGGGCCAGGAGCGACTGGGCCAGGACCACGGCACGCTGGTAGCGGTCCACGTCCGCGACGCTGCGGGCCGAGCCGCCCATGGCGCGATAGAGCATGCCCATGGCAAGCGCCATGATGGCGAACGCCACCAGCAACTCCAGCAGGGTGAGACCCTGCTGGCCACGGCGCCTGGGCCCGGTCATCGGGTCAGCGCCTCTTGCGTCACCCGGCCGGAAAGCCAGTCCACCCGCAGGCGCGTGCCCACACCGGGCGCCCGGAGGATCTCGATGCTGCCGCCCGTGGCACCTCCGCTGGGTAGGAAGCGGATGGATGCCCGGTTTTGCGGATCCAGCTCGGAGTTGGCCACGATGGCACGCAGCTGCAGCGGCTCGGGCAAGGGCCTCATGGCGGCGCCCACTCCGTAGAGGCGGTTGCGGAGATCGACCGAAAAGCGCACCTCGCGGCCTTCGGCCATCGCCTGGAAGCGGGCGGAACGCATCTGGCTGGACATGGTGCGGACCGCGTCGCGGTAGGACGAAGCTTCGCGCAGGCGTTCGAAGGCGAACGGCGTGAGGCCCACCACGAGCGCCATGATGGCGAACACGACCAGCAACTCAACCAGCGTGAAGCCGCGCTCGCGCCGCATGGCCAAACGGCAGGAAGCCGGAAACGTCAGGGCTTGTTGCGGATGTCGGCCGCTTCGCCTTCTCCGCCCGGCGCGCCGTCCGCGCCCAGCGAGAGGATCTCGATGCCGCCGTTGGGACCGGGACTGGCGTAGCGGTACGGGTGGCCCCACGGGTCCGTGGGTACGCCGCCCTTGAGGTAGGGACCAGCCCAACCGTTCACGGAGCCAGGGCGCGTGACCAGGGCATTCAGGCCTTCTTCCGTGGTGGGATAGCGGCCGACGTCGAGCTTGAAGAGTTCCAGCGACTTGTCCAGGTCGGCGATCTGCACGGCGGCCGTCTTGGCCTTGGCGCCTCCGAGCTGGCCCAGCACGCGCGGGCCAACCAGGCCGGCGAGCAGCGTCAGGATGGCCAGCACGACCAGCAGTTCGATCAGGGTGAAGCCGCGGGATGATTTGCGTTGCATGGGCGAGCCACAGGAGCGGCGGTCAAGGATGTGCGCCATGGAAGAGGACTCCTTGGACAAACGAAAATTATACGGCGAGGTCATTGATGGACAGGATCCCGAGAAGGATGGACACGATGATGGCGGCGATCAGCACGCCGAGCACCAGGATGAGCACGGGCTCGACCAGGGTGAGAAGGCGTTTGATACCGGTTTCGACCTCGCGGTTCAATATGTTGGACAGCTCGAGCATCATCTGGCCGACGCGTCCCGTCTCCTCACCCACCCGTATCAGGTTGATCGCGATGGGCTCGAAGATGCCGGTGGCGGTGATGGCCTGCACCACCTTGCCTCCCTCCTTCACGATGGGCGCCACCTTCGAGAGCGCCTGCTGGAGCACGGCGTTGTTCACCGTCTCGGTGGCGATGTGCAGGGCCGTGAGCATCGGCACACCGTTGCCGAGCAGCGTGCCCAGGGAACGGGAGAACAGCGTCAGCTGGTACTTCAGGGCCAGCGGCCCCATGAGGGGCATCTTCAGCAGGCGAGACTGCCACCACATCCGGCCGGCTGGAGAAGTGACCCAGCGGCGCACGAGCAGTCCGAGCCCCAGCACCGCGATGCCGATCAGGAGACCGTAGCGGGTGAATGCATGGCCCAGGGCCATCACCAGCTGGGTTGGCAAGGGAAGAGCGTCGCCCATGTCGGTGAAAAGCTTCTCGAACTGCGGCACGACGAAGCCCAGCATGGCGATCAGCGACAGCACGGCCACGCCCAACAGGATGGCCGGATAGATGGTGGCCGAGATGACGCTGTCCCGCAGGGCGCGCTGGCGCTCCATGTGGGCGACGAGTCGTTCGAGCACGGCGGACATCTGGCCGCTCGCTTCGCCCGAGCGGATCATGTTGATGTAGAAGTCGCCGAACAGGTCCCGGTGCTGCGAAAGTGCGCGGCTGAGGGGCGTGCCGCCCTTGACCGCATCGAGCACGCCCTGCAGCAGGACGGCCATGCTGGGCTTGTGGCTCATGTCGATGAGCACGCGCAGCGCGTTGTCGAGCGCCAGGCCGGCGCGCAGCATGATGGAGAGTTCCGACGTGAGCGCGAGCACGTCCGCCTGCTTGACGGGGCCCTTGCTGCCGCGCCCGCGGGGCGCAGGGACCACGCCCGCGGCAGCAGCGGTTGCGGCGACGCCTTTGACCGCGCCGCGCGTGGAGGCCGCAGCGACCGGAGGCGCCCCGGCGGCATCGCTGATGCCCAGAGGCGTGAGACCCTGCTCGCGCAATTGCTTGAGAACCTGCGCCTCGCTCGGCGCGGTCTGCCGGCCCTCGACGACCTTGCCGGATGCGGCGACGGCGCGCCAGGCGTAATCAGGCATCGCCCTGGTCCTGCGTCACGCGGCTCAGCTCGTCCAGCGAGGTCACGCCGGCAGCGACCTTGCGCAGGCCGTCCTCGTAGAGGTTGAGCATGCCGCCCTGCGCCGCAAGCGCGTTGAGGGCATTGGCATCCTTGCCGTCGATGATCGCGCGGCGCATGGGCTCGTCGAGCACGAAGAGTTCGTGGATGCCCGTACGCCCGCGGTAGCCCGAGCCGCGGCAGTGCTCGCAGCCGACGGCGCGGTAGATCGCCTGGCCGAAGCTGCTGAACCGCCCCAGGCCGGTGCTGCGCCGCACCTCGTCGCCGGGCTCATAGGGCTCCTTGCAGTGGCTGCAGAGCGAGCGCACCAGCCGCTGGGCCAGCACGCCGTTGACGGAGGAGGTGATCAGGTACCCCTCCACGCCCATGTCCTTCATCCGGATGACCGCGCCCGCTGCCGTGTTCGTGTGCAGGGTGGAGAGCACCAGGTGGCCCGTGAGAGCGGACTGCACGGCGATCTGCGCGGTTTCGCCGTCCCGCATTTCGCCGATCATGATGATGTCAGGATCCTGGCGCAGGATGGAGCGCAGCGCGTTGGCGAAGGTCAGGTTGATCTGCGGATGGACCTGGATCTGGTTGATGCCTTCCAGCTGGTATTCCACCGGGTCTTCCACGGTGATGATCTTGTTGGATTCCGCGTCGATCTTGGACAGGGCCGCATACAGCGTGGTGGTCTTGCCGGAGCCCGTGGGCCCGGTGACCAGCAGGATGCCGTGCGGCTTGGCCAGCAGCATGTTGAAGCGCTCTAGCGTGTCCTTCTCGAAACCCATGGTCTCCAGTTGCAGGCGCACGCTTGCACGGTCCAGCACCCGCATGACCACGCTTTCCCCGTGCACGGTGGGCACGGTGGAAACGCGCAGGTCGAGCTCGCGGCCCTTGACGCGCGTCTTGATGCGCCCGTCCTGGGGCAGGCGCCGCTCGGCGATGTCGAGATGGGCCAGCAGCTTGACGCGCGAGCTGACCGCGGCGCTCAGGCGCGGGGGCACCAGTTCGCCGAGCTGGATGACGCCATCCACCCGGTAGCGCACGTGCAGGCCGTCGTCGAAGGGCTCCAGGTGGATGTCCGAAGCGCGCAGGTCGATGACGCGGCCGATGATGGCATTGACCAGGCGGATGACGGGAGCCTCGCTGGCGAGATCCTTGAGGTGCTCGACGAAATCGCCGCCATCGGCACCATCGCCGAACCCGTCGTCGCCCGCCTCTTCGTCCGCCTGCTCCACCGGTTCGGCCAGCGCCTTCTCGATATCGCTTTCGAGCGCCAGGCGCGGCACCACGGCCAGGCCGGTCGCCAGGTGCAGCGCCTTCACGACGAAGGCATCCTGCGGCACGGCCATGGCCACGTGCAGGCGACCGTCTTCGACCGACAGCGGGTACACGCTGTTCGCGTGCAGGAATTCCGGCAGCAGGCCTTCCACTTCCGGCATCATGGACGGGAAGTCGTTGGCGGCGATGAGTGGAATGTCCAGCTGGCGCGACAGCGCCTGGATCACATCGATTTCGGACACCAGGCCGAGCCGCACGAGTACGCGGCCCAGCAGCCCGCCCATTTCCTGCTGCGCCGAAAGGGCGCGTTCGAGATCCCGCGCACTCAGCTTGCCCGACTGCACCAGCAACTCGCCCAGCAGGGGGCGCTGCACGGCGATGGCATCGACGGTCGGCTCTGTACGGTCGGGAAGGATGGTGGTGGTCATGAACGTGAGGAAGACGCCCTCGATGCGGGGCAGATCCCGGCAAGGCAGGGCAACCGGGATCGAAGCCCTCAAGTGTAGCCGGCCGGGTCGGGCATGCCGCGCGCCTCCTGCCGCGGTGGCTTACAGTCGCAGGCCACGCGCCCACACCCTGAACGCATGCAGCCCCAGCACCCGCCCCGACCGTCCCGATCGATCCTGCCGCGCGCCGCGATGGCCGCATCCGCCGCCGCCGTGCTCCTGGCCGGGGCAGCGGGGGTCCGCCTCCTGCACCGCATGCAACCCGAGGCGCCATCGCCGCATGCGGCGCGCATGCTGCTGGCGCCGATGATCGGAGTGCTGGAGCCATGCATCTGGGGCTCCCCGCCCCTGTCCGGCCGGTTCGCCGAGATGCAGGACCAGTGTCGCAGCGCGGAGGGCTCGGCGGCTGCGCTGGTGGAATCCACTTTGCGGACATTGCAACCCGCGCCGCAAGCGGCCGGCCCCGTGGACCTGGGCTATACGCTGCCGGTACCCCTGCTCAAGCTGTTCCAGCCAGCGCAGGGTGGTGGCTGGCAGATCGACCAGGCGATCGTGGACCGCCTGGTGCGGACCCTCCGGGACACCCCCCGTCCGGCCATCCTGTATCTGTTCTCGACGCACTTCTCTTCCGAGGCCCCCATCGAGCCGGTCCTGGCGGCCGATCCTTCGAACATGGGGCAGACGCGCGACGGCCCGCTGGGCATGGACGACTACTACGATTCGAAGGTCTTCAACTGGTCCTTCGCGACCACGCGCAATGCGCTGACCGAGCGCAGGGTCGAGGCGGTCCGGGCCGTGGTGGATGCGGCGTGCCGGCTTCCCGAGAAAGACCGCGCGAAAATCCGCGGCATCACGCTCCTGGGCGAGCTGCACCATTTGTTTCCGAATTTTCAGGCCGGGATGGGATTCGGCGGCAGCTACCGGATCACCGATTACAGCCCGGCTTCCGTCGAGGGCTTCCGCCGCTACCTGCGCGCCGAATTCAGGAGCATCGCGCAATTCAACCGGGTGGTCGGCGCCGACTACGCCTCGTTCGACGAGGTGGTTCCCCCGTCGCGCGACATCCGGTCGGAGCCCCTGCGCCGCTTCACGGAACACATCGACGGATTCGCCCAGGGCACGCTGCCGGTGGCCGGCTGGGCGTATGTGCCTGGCAGCACGCCGGAGCATCCCGCCCGCATACATGTGTACCGCAATGGAGAACTGGTGGGGCAGACCACCGTGCATTGGGGACGGCAGGACGTGCTCGCGGCCAAGCCGGAATTCGGCGACGCGAACACCGGCTGGCGCCTGGACCTGGACTTCCGGCGGATCCCGCCCGGCATGCACCGACTGGACATATTCCTGGAAGCCCGCCCTGGCCAGCTGACGCACCTGGGAACGCGCGAGATCGCCATCATGGACCGCTCGCAGTCCACGCCGAAGCCGATGCCGCAGCACGCCCTGCCGCCCGCGGTCCCGCCGCCGGACGCACGGGTGCAGGCAAGCATCGACTTCCCCGCGCAGGCATCGTCGTACTACTACAACCCGCTGGTCCCGCTCTGGCATGCATTCCGCGCCCGCCAGGTCGTGGACTACCTGCGCTACTTCGACGGAATCGTGAAGCAGTCATGCCTGTCGGACGTGCCGCGCTATACCCACCAGATCATCCCGTTCACCAATCCCGGCTGGGATGCCAACAAGTTCGCGATCCAGGACTCGCTGCATCCTGCGCGGACCGGCATCCGCCTGGGGGTGAGCCTGTACGGGGAGCCGACGTACGGCCGGCCGTATTTCGACTGGCTCGCCGCCAGCGGCACGGCCCATTACGGCGTCACCGAATTCCATCCGCTCAAGGCCATGGATGCCACGGAGATGCGGCGCGTCCTGCAGGCCCATGCGGCCCACGGGGCGGAGTTCCTGTCCTTCTTCCTGGAGCCGCGCTGGAATGGCGAACTGGTGCCGCGCGGGCACAACATCTTTTCCTTCGACCCGGACAACAAGCAGTTCGCCTCGGACCGGCTTTACGAGGCCGTGCGCGGGGCCCTCGCTCCCACGGCCCGACCGTGAGCGGGCGGGCACGGAAGCTTCAGGGAAAGACTTCCGCCTCGCGCAGGGATGTGCCTTTGGCGTCCTTGGCGGACAGGCTGGGCTCCCCGGCAAAACGCCAGTCGATGCCGATCCCGGGGTCGTTCCAGGCGATGCAGCGCTCGTGCTCGGGCGCGTAGTAGTCGGTGGTCTTGTAGAGGAAGTCCGCGCTCTCGCTGAGCACGACGAATCCGTGGGCGAAGCCCGGGGGCACCCACATCTGGCGCTGGTTCTCTTCGCTCAGTTCCTCGCCGACCCATTGCCCGAAGGTGGGCGAACTCCTGCGCAGGTCCACGGCGACGTCGAAGACGGTGCCGCGCACGACACGCACGAGTTTCCCCTGGGGCTGGCGGATCTGGTAATGCAGGCCGCGCAGGACGCCGCGCGCACTGCGGCTGTGGTTGTCCTGCACGAAGGCGTGGCGGCTGCCGGTGGCTTCGTCGAAGGCGCGCTGGTTGAAACTCTCGAAGAAGAAACCGCGGGCGTCGCCGAACACCTTGGGTTCGAGGACGACGACGTCAGGAATGCGCGTGGGAAGGACGTTCATGGGCAAGCGTTGGATCGATGGCGCGGTCAGGAAGCGTTATGGGTGCCGATCAGCCGGCCAGCAGCCTGAGGAGGTAGGCGCCGTAGCCGCTCTTGGCGAGCGGCCTGGCGAGGCGCTCGAGCTGGTCGTCGTCGATGAGGCGATGCCGCCAGGCGATCTCCTCCGGACAGGCGATCTTGAGCCCCTGCCGATGCTCCAGAGTCGCGATGAACTGTCCGGCCTCGAGCAGGCTTTCGTGCGTTCCGGTATCGAGCCAGGCATACCCGCGGCCCATGATCTCTACGTGCAGGGCTTCGTGCTCGAGGTAGAGGCGGTTGAGGTCGGTGATTTCCAGTTCGCCGCGCGCGGAGGGCTTCAGGCTGGCGGCGCGCTCGACCACGTGCCGGTCGTAGAAGTAGAGGCCGGTGACGGCATAGCTGGACTTCGGGGCCTTGGGCTTTTCCTCGATGGAAAGCACCTTGCCCGTGGCGTCGAACTCGGCCACTCCGTAGCGTTCGGGATCCTGCACGTGGTAGGCGAACACGCTGGCGCCCTCCTCGCGCCCCATGGCGCTGCGCAGCAGATCCTCGAAATCATGGCCGTGGAAGATGTTGTCACCCAGCACGAGCGCGCTGGGCTGGCCATCCAGGAATTTCTCCCCGATCAGGAAGGCCTGCGCCAGGCCGTCGGGGCTGGGCTGCACGGCATAGCTCAGGCGGATGCCCCACTGGCTTCCATCACCCAGCAATTGCTCGAACCGTGGAGTGTCCTGCGGCGTGCTGATGACGAGGATGTCGCGGATGCCCGCCAGCATCAGGGTGCTCAGCGGGTAGTAGATCATCGGCTTGTCGTACACCGGAAGCAGTTGCTTGCTGATGGCGAGCGTGGCGGGGTGCAGGCGGGTGCCCGACCCTCCGGCCAGGATGATGCCCTTGCGTGCGGTCATGATGTGTGCGGGAAGTTTTTATGGGGTTCTCAGAGGATTTCCGTGAGCATCCGCGCGATGCCCGCCTGCCAGTGCGGCAGGGCCAGGCCGAAGGTGGCCTGGAACCTGCGCGTGTCGAGCCGCGAGTTGTGCGGCCGGACGGCGGGCGTGGGAAATGCGCTGGTGGGTACGGCGACCACGTCGCGCGCGGCGATCTTCAGCGCAGGCTGGATGCGCTGCGCCTGCTCGAGCACGTAGCAGGCATAGGCATGCCAGTGGGTTTCCCCTGCGGCCACCAGGTGGTAGAGACCCGCGTCGGCAGGCCGCTGCTGCAGGTGGCGGATCGCATGGGCCGTGGCGTCGGCCAGCAGGTCGGCGCCCGTGGGTGCGCCCCACTGGTCGTCGATGACGGTCAGCCGCTCGCGCTCCTGTGCCAGCCGCAGCATGGTCTTGGCGAAATTGCCGCCGCGGGCGCCATAGACCCAGCTCGTGCGCAGGATGAGGTGCCGCGCGCCGCTCGCCTGGATCCGTTGCTCGCCTTCGAGCTTGGTGCGGCCATAGACCGACAGCGGCGCAGGAACATCGTCTTCCGTCCAGGGACGGGCGCCGCTGCCGTCGAACACGTAGTCGGTGCTGTAGTGCACCAGCCATGCCCCCAGGCGGGCGGCCTCCTCCGCCAGCACGCCTGGCGTGGTCGCGTTGAGGGTGCGGGCCAGGTCCGGCTCGCTTTCGGCCTTGTCCACCGCGGTGTGGGCCGCGGCATTGACGATGACGTCGGGCCGCAGGGCGCGCACGGTGCCGGCGATGTCGTGGGGCCGGGAGAAATCCCCGCAGTGCGAGGTACTGTCGAAATCCAGGGCCGTGACCGTGCCCAGGACGGAAAGGCTGCGCTGCAGTTCCCAGCCGACCTGCCCGCCCTTGCCGAAGAGAAGGATATTCATGCGGTAGCGGTGTCCTGCACGGTGGGCTTGCGGTACTGGCGGTCGATCCACTCGCGGTAGGCGCCGCTGGTCACGGCATCCACCCATTCGCCATGCGCGAGGTACCACTCCACGGTCTTGCGGATCCCGGTCTCGAAGGTCTCGGCGGGCTTCCATCCCAGTTCACGCTCGATCTTGCGGGCGTCGATGGCATAGCGGCGGTCGTGGCCCGGGCGGTCCTTCACGTAGGCGATCTGGCTTTCATAGCGCTCGCCATCGGCACGCGGGCGCAGCTCGTCGAGCAGGGCGCAGATGGTCTTCACGATCTCGATGTTGGGCTTCTCGTTCCAGCCGCCCACGTTGTAGGTCTCCCCGGGGCGGCCGGCCTGCAGCACGCGGCGGATGGCGCTGCAGTGGTCGCGCACGTAGAGCCAGTCGCGGATCTGCATGCCATCGCCATACACGGGCAGCGGCTTGCCGGCCAGCGCGTTGACGATCATCAGCGGGATCAGCTTCTCGGGGAAGTGGAAGGGGCCGTAGTTGTTGCTGCAGTTGGTGGTCAGCACCGGCAGCCCGTAGGTGTGGTGCCAGGCCCGGACGAGGTGGTCGCTGGCGGCCTTGCTGGCGGAGTACGGGCTGTTGGGCTCGTAGGAATGGGTTTCGGCGAAGGCCGGGGCCTCGGGCGCCAGGGTGCCGTAGACCTCGTCGGTGGAGACGTGCAGGAACCGGAACGCGGCGCGCTCATCACCGGGCAGGGACTGCCAGTACTCGCGGACGCCTTCGAGCAGGCGGAACGTGCCGACCACGTTGGTCTGGATGAAGTCTTCCGGGCCGTGGATCGAGCGGTCCACATGCGATTCGGCCGCGAAATTCACGATGGCCCGCGGCCGGTGCTCGGCCAGCAGCCGGGAGAGAAGCTCCCGGTCGCCGATGTCCCCCTGGACGAACAAATGGCGCGCATCGCCCTGCAGCGACGCGAGGTTCTGCAGGTTGCCTGCGTAGGTGAGCTTGTCGAGGTTGACGAGGGGCTCATCGCCGCAGGCCAGCCAGTCGAGGACGAAGTTGGCGCCGATGAAACCCGCGCCGCCGGTGACCAGAATCATGGATCGTTTGAGCAAAGACGCCTTGCGGCCGAACGCGGGATTATCCCATCGCGTTACAAACGGCCGTAACGAAGCGCACGAGAAACGCAGCCGGGCTGGAGGATGGCCTTCATCAAGACCCCGCATGATGCACTGCAACAGGACGCGGAGGCTGCGGCAGGTTAGAGTGGGCCGGCAAGGAGCGGGGAACATGGACCGGATCCGCCACACGCGGGCCGGCAAGAGCACTTCAACAACTATCCCCCGCCGAAGGCACAAGGGAGGCACCGATGGCAAAAAAAGCGCCGCGGCGTACCGCGGAGCGCATCCTGGAGACAACGCTGGAGCTGTTCAACCGCTTCGGTGAGCCCAATGTGTCCACCACGGCCATTTCGGCGGAGTTGCGCATCAGCCCGGGCAACCTCTACTACCACTATCCGGCCAAGGACGAACTGGTCACGGCGCTCTATGCACGCTATGAAGCGGAGTTATCCGAGCTGCTGGAGTCGGCCGCCGGGGTGCGCGATGTGGAGGATGCCCGGCTGTTGCTGCATGCAGTGCTCGAGCGCATCTGGCAGTACCGCTTCCTCTACCGGGACCTCAACGACCTGATGTCGCGCAACCGGCATGTGGAGACGCATTTCCGGGAGTTGCTGGCGCGCAAGGCCGGCGCCGTGCGTGCCATGCTGCGGGGCATGGAGCAGGCAGGATCGCTGCGGTTCGGGCCGAGGGAACTCGATACCGTGGCCGACAATCTCATGGTGGCCGTCACGTACTGGCTGAGCTTCGAATACGTCCGCGATCCGCGGCACGCGCTGGAGCCTTCCAATGCACGGACCATGCTGCTGCGCGGGGCCCAGCATGTGCTGGGACTGCTGGGGCCCTACCTCGCCGACGGCCAGCGCCTGCATCTCCAGGCTTTGGACGACAGCCACGAGCCGGCCGACGCCACATGATACGCCCCTTTTTCCTGACGAACGCAGGACACGCCATGCCATCCTGGACCCCCTTCCCCTATGCCGGCGAGTACGCCTTCACCACCGGCGATGTGCTGCGCGAATGGGAGCGGCTGCACCGGGGCGATGCGGAGCCCGTCCCCCGGGACCCCGCGGCGCTCGAGGCCTGGACACTGTTCCACAGCGGCAGGTTCGAGGAAGCCGCCCGGGTCGGGCTGGCGGCCGGCGGGGCGGGCATCACCGCGGCCAACAAGGCGACGATCGTGCACGCGATCTACCTGGAGCCCAGCGAAAGCCGCCGGCTCGAGCTGCTCGGCGCGGCGGCGCAGCGTGCGCGGGCGCAGACCGATGCGGAGCCCGGCAACCCGAACGCCTGGTTCTGGCACGCCTACGCCCTCGGGCGCTACAGCCAGGGCATCAGCGTGGCCAAGGCGCTGGCGCTGGGCCTCACGCGCCAGGTGCGGACAGCGCTGGACCGCACGATCGCGCTCAGCGAACGCCATGCCGACGCGCGGCTGGCACTGGCCGTGTTCCATGCCGAGGTGATCGACAAGGTCGGTGAAATGGTGGGCAGCATCACCCACGGCGCGCGCCGCGAGGAAAGCCTGCGCCTCTTCGCGGAGTCCTTTGCCCTGAACCCCCACTCCGTGATCGGACGCATCGAGCATGCCCATGCACTCCTGATGCTGAACGGGGAGCAGTACGAGGACATGGCCGCCCAGCTCTACGAGGAGGCGGCGGGCGCCGAAGCCGCCGACGCGGCGGAACGCCTGGCCGTGGAACTGGCCCGGCTGGAACTCGCCGAAGGCTAGGACCCGGGGAACCGCTCCGCCGCGATGGCGAGCAGTCCCTCGAAGATCAGGTTCTCGATGAGATCGAACGGACGGGTCATGCTGGGCGCCATTTTCCAGCCGGCCCCCCCGGTCATCATGCAGGCCGGCTCTTCGCCGCAGTGCTGGATCACGTGCTGCACCATCCGCTCCACGGCACCGGCGATGGCGTAGGTGCCGCCACTGGTGAGCGCATCGCTGGTATTGGTGGGAAACAGCTTCACTTCGCCCGTGGGAACGTGCAGCCCCGCGGTGCCGGACTCCAGGGCTCTCAGCATGATGCCGTGCCCCGGAAGGATGAGCCCCCCCAGGAAGCGGCCTTCGGCATCGATGGCTTCCACGGTCACCGCCGTTCCGACCATCACCACCACCAGGGGACGCGCAGTGCCCTGCCTCAGCAGCCGGTGGCGCGCGCCGATCATGGCCACCCATCGGTCCGAGCCCAGGCGCGTGGGATGGTCGTACCCGTTGACGAGCCCTGCTTCCTGCGCGGAAGGAACGACCCAGTGGGACGGCACGTCCCACCACTCCATCTGCTCCATGACGCGCCGGCGCACGGCATCGCCGGCCACCACGCAGCCGAGCATGCGCGTGGGCGCGGGCAGCCCCGCCCAGGCGCTGTCCGCGAGCCGCTCGATGTGGTCGAGGAACTCGGCGCCGTGGGCCAGCACGGCGGCGCCCGGCTTGGGGGCATCATACATCGCCCATTTCAGGCGGGTGTTGCCGACGTCGATGGCCAGAAAAGTCATGCGGCGGATTATCACGAGTTTTACCAACACGACTGTTCCGTGCGGCACACCCCGGCCCGGACCCACGGCCGGGCTCGGGCCGATGTCCGACAGGTCGGGCGCGTCACCAGGCGCTAAAGTGTTCCGGGCCGGCACCCGCCGGCCGTTCTTTATCCAGAAAAAAGGAGCAATGCCATGGGACTTTTCAGCTTCGTCAAGGAAGCCGGGGAAAAGCTGTTCGGGGGCAAGGAGGCACATGCCGCACCGGCCGCTGCGCCCGCCGCACCGAGCCAGGAGGAACTCAACGCCACTGCCGGCAAGGCGATCGAGACCTACATCGCCTCCCAGAACCTGGGCGTGCGCGATGTGCGGGTGACATTCGCGGGCCCGGAAGGCAAGGTGACCGTGCAAGGCGAGGCGCCGACCCAGGCCGCCAAGGAGAAGGTCACGCTGTGCTGCGGCAACGTGTCCGGCGTGACGAGCGTGGACAACCAGATGGCCGTGCAGGCGTCGGAGCCCGAGGCGCAATACCATGACGTGGTGCGCGGCGACACGCTGTCGGCGATCGCCAAGAAGTACTACGGCGATGCCAACAAGTACCCGCGCATCTTCGAAGCCAACCAGCCCATGCTGACGCACCCGGACAAGATCTACCCGGGCCAGAAGCTGCGCATTCCGCCCCTGTGACGCGCGCCGCGGCCAGACTGGACGCTGCATCGGTCCGGCCGCGCGCTCATACCCCGGGAAAAGCCGCCGCCAGGCGGCGCACGCCCTCCTGCACCTGTGCCGGTTCCAGCAGGGCATAGCCCATCACGAAGCCCGCCGGACGGTCCGGCACATCGGCCTGTGAAGGCAGGTGAAACGGGCCCAGCGGATAGATGCGCACGCCGTGGCGCAATGCCCGGGCTGCCAGGTCCGGCTCCAGGCTGCACGGCACACCGGGCAGCCGCACGACCACATGCAGGCCACCGGAGGCCCCCTCCACCACCACACGGTCCCCGAAATACTGTCCGATGGACTCCAGGAGCGCAGTGCGCCGGGCGTCCTGCAGGCGCCGGATGCGGCGTACGTGGCGGTCGTAGCTGCCGCTTTCCATCATCGCGGCGAGAGCCCGCTGCGTGCCGAACGGCGCATGCCGGTCACCCAGCCGGCGCGCGGCTGCGAACACGTCCGCGAGCGCGCGGGGCAGCACCATGTAGCCCAGCCGCAGCTGGGGCGAGAGCGTCTTGGAGAAGGTTCCCACGTAGATGACGGATTGGTGCGCGTCCAGCGTATGGAGCGTCGCGTCTGCCCGCAGCGCGTGGCGGTATTCGCTGTCGTAGTCGTCCTCCACGATCCAGGCGCCCTGCCGCTGCGCCCATGCCAGCAATGCATGCCGCCGGGGCACGGACAGGAAACTGCCCAGGGGGAACTGGTGGGTGGGCGTGACGCAGGCCAGGCGCACGCCCGCCCCGCAGGGAAGGCGGTCGGTGCGCAGGCCCTGCGCGTCCACCTCCACCCCGGCGAGGTGCGCTCCCGCGGCCTCGAACACCTGGTGGGCCATGCGGTATCCGGGGTTTTCCACCGCGACGGTGTCGCCGGGATCCACCAGCAGCCTGGCGCACAGGTCCAGCGCCTGCTGCGAACCATTGACGATCATCAACTGGTCGGGATGGCAGGCCAGCCCGCGGGTGCGGCTCAGGTGCGACTGCAAGGCCGCGCGCAGGCCAGGGTCTCCACGGGGATCTCCGTAGGCCAGCCGCTCCGGGCGTTCGCGCCCGGCCTGCCGCACGGCCCGCTCCCAGGCAGACGTGGGGAAATCGCGCCCTGCGAGCGGGCCATAGACGAAATCGACGACGGCTGGATCCTCCGGCACGACCGCCGGCGTGGAGACGCCCGGGGGCTGCAGCTGCCGGACACGCTCGCCCAGCGCGGACAGCCGTACCTCGCCATCCACCCGGGACGCGCCGCCCGCCCCGGCTTCGAGCCCTCCGCCAGCCAGAGGCGCCGCGCCCTGAGCCACCCGGCTGGCGGCGCCGGGTCGTGAATCGATGAATCCTTCGGCCGCCAGTTGCTCATAGACCGTGGACACGGTACTGCGCGCCAGCCCCCGCTCCGCGGCGAGGCTGCGCGTGGATGGCAGGCAGGCACCGGCGGGGTAGGTCCCGTCGAGAATCCGCGCCTTGAGTTCGGCCTGGAGGTCCCGGCCCTTGCGGCGGCCGGAATGCGCAGCGGTCATGGGTCTCCCGACTGGTCTGCGTGAATCATGCCAAAGTGGCCGTTTCCATCATGCCACCGATGGGGCACAGTCGCAGGCAGTCCGGCGCCTCCTTCCAGCCGCTGCCGCCCATCTGCCCTCGCTTTCGACCATGTACCTGCCCGCCGCCTTCGCCGAAACCCGGACGTCCGAACAGCACCGCCTCATCGAAAGCCATCCGCTGGGGATGCTGGTCACCCAGGGTGCGCAGGGCCTGGATGCCAACCATCTTCCGTTCCTGCTCGATGCCGGCAAAGGGCCGCTCGGCACGCTGTCGGGCCATGTGGCGCGCGCCAATCCGGTATGGACGGATGTGGCGGACGGGAGCGAGGTACTGGTGGTGTTCCGCGGCGCCGAGGGGTACATCTCGCCGCAGTGGTATCCCGGCAAGGCCGAGCACCATCGGCACGTGCCCACCTGGAACTACGAAGCCGTCCATGTCCATGGCTGCATGGCCGTGCGTGACGACGAGGCATTCGTGCGCGGGGTGGTCGCACGGCTCACGCGCAAACACGAAGCCGCCATGGAGCGCCCCTGGAAGATGGGGGATGCGCCCGCGGACTACCTGGATGCGATGGTGCGGCAGATCGTGGGCATCGAGATCGCCATCACCCGCATGGAGGGCAAGCGCAAGCTCGGCCAGAACCGCGACGACCGCGATTTCGCCGGAGCGGTGCAGGCGCTGCGCGACCGCGGGCAGGAGGCGCTGGCCGATGCCATGCAGGCGGCATCGCCAACGCGCGGACCGCTCTGAGAAAGGTCAGCCCTGCCGCCAGGGCAGGCCGCGGAAGCGCCAGCCGCCCGTGCGGTTGCGGTGGCCCTCGGCGTCCGCATCGCCTTCGAAGCCTTCGAGGATGTTGTAGGCCGTGAGCCCCAGCTCGGCCGCGCGGCGGGCCGCCGCCACGGAGCGCACGCCGCTGCGGCACAGCAGTACGGCCTGCCCGCCCGGGGGCACGGCGGCACGCAGGGCTTCGTCGAAGCCGGGGTTGGGCGCCATGCCTGGATAGACCTTCCAGGGAATGGCCACGGCCCCCGGCACGAAGCCCACCCAGTCGCGCTCCGCATCGGTGCGCACGTCCACCAGCACGGCCCGGCCGCCCTGCACCCACTGCCATGCGGTCCGGGGAGAGACATCGCCCGCGTAGCCTTCGGCAGGGAAGACCTCGGCGGCGGGGGATGAAGAGGAAGGAGAGGAAGTGGTCATGGCCGCATTCTGTGCCAGCCGGCCGGGCAGAGGCAACGCGGTGCCTTCAGTCCCACTGCGGAGCGGGATCGTCGCGCAGCCGGTCGCGCAGCGCCGCATAGTCGGGCACCACGGTCGCCACCGTGTCCCAGAAGCGGGGGCTGTGGTCCATGTGGCGCAGGTGCGAGAGTTCGTGGGCGACCACGTAGTCGATGATGGCCGGCCGGTAGTGCAGCAGGCGCCAGTTCAGCCGGATGGAGCCGTCGGCGCGCGCGCTGCCCCAGCGGGTGTGGGCGCTCGACAGCCGCAGCGTGCGCCATTGCACGCCCAGGAGCGGGGCGAAATGGTCCAGCCGGGCCGTGAAATGGCGGCGCGCGTCGCGCATGAGCCATGCCTGAACGGCGTCGCGCACCTGCTCCGGGGTGGCCGCGCGGGGCAGGCCCACATGGAGGGCCAGGGCACCGTCCGGACCGGGCACCAGCGCCCCGCCCTGCCCCCGGAAGCCGTGCGCCGGATCGAGCACGATGGCGATCGGCTCACCCATGTAGGGCAGCACGGCCCCGTCGCCCCAGGCGATGCGCGCATCTGCCTGGCGCCGCTGGCGCTCCTGGGCTTCGCCGAGCTTGCGCAGGATCCAGGCGGACTTCTCCCGCACGGACGCATCCACGTTGGCCAGCGAAACCCATCCAGGCGCGCGCACGGACAGCCCATCCGCGCCCACGGTGAAACCGATGGTGCGCCTGCGGGAACGCTGCAGCGCGTAGGCGACCAGCACGTCGCCCAGCAGCAGTTCGCGGTTCGCCCCGGGGTGGCGGAACTCCATGGGCCCGCGCAGCACGTTGTCGCGCCCGCCCGCTTCTGCCGGATCGCCTGCGCCCAGGGGAGCGGCATTGGAGGGAACGCCGCGCGGCGAAACCGGCGGAGCGCTGCCAGCATCGCCGCCGAAGAAATCCAGTGCGAGCTGCACCAGCCGCTGCATCACCGGTCCGTGCCGGAGGCTCCGTAGGCGTCCGGATCCAGGCGCCGCATCTCGCCTTCGATCCAGGCTTCGACCTCGGCCATCAGTTCGTCGGGCTTGCGCCCGACGGAGGAAATGGGGCGGCCGATGGAGACATCCACCGTGCCGGGCCGCTTGACGAAGGCCTTGCGGGGCCAGACCTTGGCCGAGGTCACGGCCACCGGCACCACGGGCACGCCGGCCTCGATGGCAAGGCGCGTGCCGCCGCTCTTGTAGTCGCCCTTCCGGCCGCGGTCGATGCGCGTGCCCTCCGGGAACATGATGACCCATGTGCCGCGAGCCAGCAGGGCCCGGCCCTGCTGCAGCACCTTGACGAAGGCACGCGCACGCTGGTTGCGGTCGATGTGGATCATGTCCAGGCTGCCGATGGACCAGCCGAAGAACGGGATCTGCAGCAGTTCCTTCTTGAACACGTAGGCCAGGGGGCGCGGCATGATCGCCGGCATCAGGAAGGTTTCGTAGGTGGACTGGTGCTTGACCAGCAGCACCACGCCCTGCCCCGGGTCCTTCGGCAGGTGCTCCATGCCGGTGATGCGGGTGCGGATGCCCATGATCACGCGGGCTGCATCGGTGCTGAGCTTGAGCCAGGCACGCGCGATGCGGTAGCGCACCCGGGTGGGCGCGCCGAACAGCCGGGCCACCAGGATGGCGAGGGTGTAGGGCACCACGGTGAAGGCCATCCAGAGCAGATGGAGAACGGAGCGGATGAAGGCCATGCGATGGATGGGAAGAAGGAAAGGAAAAATTCAGCGGGAGGGGCGGCTGGGGGCGGTCCGGTGCGCAACGCCGCGGGGGCTTGTCAGTCGCCGGCTGGTGGAGGCCGCTCGCCCGCGGCCAGGAGCTGGTCCGCGAACTCCGCCAGGCTGGCATGGTGTTGCACGCCGGGCGGCCAGGGTCGGCTGCCTTCGGGCGGCGCGCCCACCGCATGGAGCCGTGCGCCAATGGCGGCGCCGGCCCACAGGTGCTCCGGGCAGTTGCCCACCACGAGGATCTCGCCGCCCTCCACGCCGTACCGCTCGCGGATCTGCTCCATCAGCCCAGGCGCCGGCTTTCGGCAGGCACATCCCTCGTCGGGCGCGTGGGGGCAGTAGAACACCGCCTCGATGCGGCCGCCAGCGGCGGCCAGCACCCGGTGCATGCGCGCATGGATGGCATTGAGCGCCAGCACGTCGAAGAGGCCGCGCCCCAACCCGGGCTGGTTGGTGGCCACGGCCAGGCGCCACCCCGCGTGGGTGAGGCGCGCCACGGCCTCGGGCACGCCCGGCACGGGCACCCATTCCTCTGGCACGGAGATGAATTCCTCGCCGGACGCATTGAGCGTGCCGTCGCGGTCGAGAATGGCGAGTTTCATGCGCGCGATTATGGAAGATGCGGCGCGCCGGGCACCGTGCCGCCGGTCGGCGGCACATCCCAGCCGGTGGCATAGAGGCCGCCGAACCGCCCCCGCGCCCAGCGCAGGCGCACCGCCTGCCCCGGTTTCCAGGCAGCGGCGGGGTCATCGGGCAAGGTGGCCTGCCGCAACAGGGGGCCTGCGGCGCCACCGGTCTCCGGCTGCCAGCGCAGCACGACCTGCGTTCCGCCCGGGCCGCGCAGGCTGGCCGGCTGCGGCCGGCTGCCCGCCACGACCACGCTGGCATCCGGCAGGGGCTGCAGCAGCCGGGCGTCCCAGTGCCGCAGCGCCAGGGCCACGGCCCCTCCGGCGCAGGCCAGCACCCATGCGCCGATGGCGGCACGCCGTGCGGCCTGCCGGCCCCACCGCCGGGCCATCCAGCGCAGCAGCACCCCGGCGACGGCCACGGCCGCGGCCCCCATGCCGAGAAAGGCCAGGCCGGCGCCGGGCGCCCGCGTGCCGTCGAACGGCGCCAGCGCCCAGACGGCCGGCCCGGGCCAGCGGTCGTCGTGCCATTGCAGCAGCCAGCGCAGCCCGACGAGCGCCGCGGGCGGTGCGAACAGCCACCACGCGGTGCGGGTGGCGCCATCGGCAGCGCCGCGCACAGGCATGGCCGGCTCGCCCATACGGGATCAGGCCGCGGCCAGGCGGGAGAGATCGGCCACGCGGTTCATCGCCACGTGCAGGCTCTGCAGCAGGCCCTGGCGGTTCAGGCGCAGGTCCAGCTCCTCGGCGTTGACCATCACGTCGTCGAAGAACGCATCCACGGGCGCTCGCAGCACGGCCAGGGTCTGCAGGCTGGCCGTGTAGTCGCCCGCGGCGAAGAGCGCATCGGCCTCGGGCACGAAGCGCTGCAGGGCCGCATACAGGTCCTTCTCGGCCTGCTCCCGCAGCAGGTCGGGATTGACGTGCGCATCCACGTCGCCGGCCTTCTTCAGGATGTTGGTGACGCGCTTGTTGGCCGCGGCCAGCGCCGGGGCCTCGGGCAGCGCAGCGAAGGCGCGCACGGCGGCGAGCTGCTTCGCCACCAGGGCCAGGCGCTGCGGGCGCAGGGCCAGCACGGCATCGACTTCCTGGGCGCTGTAGCCCTGCTCGCGCAGGCTGCCGGCGAGGCGGTCGTAGATGAAGTCGGCCAGCGGCGCGGTCGGGTCCTGGATCTTGTCGCCAAAGGCGGGCAGCGCGCTGTGCAGCAGGGTTTCCAGGTCGAGCGGGAGCTCTTTCTCGACCAGCATGCGGATCACGCCCAGTGCGTGGCGGCGCAGCGCGAACGGGTCGCGGTCGCCGGTGGGCAGGTTGCCGATACCGAACATGCCGACCAGGGTCTCGAGCTTGTCGGCCAGCGCCACCACTACACCGGCATCGCCGCGCGGCAGCGTGTCGCCCGCGAAGCGGGGCTTGTAGTGGTCTTCGATGGCATCGGCCACTTCGGCGGGAAGGCCGTCGGCCTGGGCGTAGTAGCGGCCCATGGTGCCCTGCAGTTCGGGGAATTCGCCCACCATGTCGGTGACGAGGTCGGCCTTGGCGAGCTGCGCGGCCTGGTCGGCATGGCGGGCCAGCTCCACATCGCCGATCTGCTGGGCGATGGCCCGGGCAATGGCGCGCACGCGCTCCACGCGCTCGCCCTGGGTGCCCAGCTGGTTGTGATAGACCACCCTGGACAGCGAAGCCACGCGGGATTCGAGCGTCTTCTTGCGGTCCTGGTCGAAGAAGAATTTGGCATCGGCCAGGCGCGGGCGCACCACGCGCTCGTTGCCGCCGACCACGGCGCTCGCGTCGTCGGGGCGGATGTTGCTCACCACCAGGAAGCGGTGCGTGAGACGGCCTTCGGCATCGAGCAGCGGGAAGTATTTCTGGTTGGCTTTCATCGTGAGGATGAGGCATTCCTGCGGCACGTCGAGGAACTGCTTCTCAAACTCGCACACCAGCACATTGGGCCGTTCGACCAGTGCCGTGACCTCGTCGAGCAGCGCATCGTCCTCGATGGGCCGCACTCCGCCGCCCACGCGCTCGGCGGCCGCCTGCAGCTGGCGGGCAATCTCGGCGCGGCGATCGGCGAATGCGGCGATGACGGCGCCTTCCTCGGCCAGTTGCTGCGCGTAGGTGTCGGCGCTGCGGATGACCACCGGGTCCACGTCCGCCTCGAAGCGGTGGCCGTGGGTGGCATTGCCGGCCGTGAGGCCCAGCACCGAGACGGACAGCAGCACCTCGGTGCCGTGCAGCGCCACGAGGCCGTGCGCGGGGCGCACGAAACTCACGCTGGTCCAGCCCGGCTGTTCGCAACCCGAGGAGAGCTGGTAGCGCATCACCTTGGGGATGGGCAGTTTCGCCACGGATTCCTGCAGGGCCTTCTGCAGACCTTCGGACAGGGTCGCGCCGCGCACGGTGCTGTCCAGGAACAGGGCCTCGGCCTTGCCGTCGGGCGCACGGCGCAGCCCGGGCACGGCGGACGCGTCGGCGCCCAGGGCGGCGAGCTTCTTGAGCAGCGCGGGCGTGGCATGGCCGGACGCGTCCAGGCCCACCGTGACAGGCATGAGCTTCTGCGAGACGGCCTTGTCGGCCGCCTGGGGCGCGACCTCGGTGATGTGGGCGGCCAGGCGCCGGGGCGAGGCATAGGCCGTCACGCGCGATGCGGCGGAGGCGAGGCCCTGGGCCTGCAGTTGCGCGAGCAGCACGCCGGCGAAGGCGTCGCCGAGCTTCTGCAGGGCCTTCGGGGGCAGCTCTTCGACGAACAGTTCAACGAGAAGATTCGGATGGGTCATGGTGGTGTCTCTCGGTCCGCGGTGCCGGCGCCCTCAGGCGGCGTCCTTCTTCTGCTGCTGTTGCTGGCCGGCCTTGGCGATGTCGGCCAGCACTTCGTCGGCCCAGGCACGGGGCGCCATGGGGAAGCCCAGGCGCGCGCGGCTGTCCAGGTAGCTGCGGGCCACGGCCCGGGCCAGGTTGCGGATGCGGCCGATGTAGGCGGCACGCTCGGTCACGGAAATGGCGCCGCGCGCGTCCAGCAGGTTGAAGCTGTGCGCGGCCTTGAGCACCTGCTCGTAGGCGGGCAGCGCCAGTTGCTGCTCCATGAGGTACTGGGCCTGCTTCTCGTGCGCCGCGAAGGCGGTGAAGAGGAAGTCGGCGTCGGAATGCTCGAAGTTGTAGGTGGACTGCTCCACCTCGTTCTGGTGATAGACGTCGCCGTACTTGAGCGTATCGGTCCAGGCGAGGTTGTAGACGTTGTCCACGCCCTGCAGGTACATGGCCAGGCGCTCCAGGCCATAGGTGATCTCGCCCGTCGCGGGCTTGCAGTCGATGCCGCCGACCTGCTGGAAGTAGGTGAACTGCGTCACCTCCATGCCATTGAGCCAGACCTCCCACCCCAGGCCCCAGGCGCCGAGCGTGGGGTTCTCCCAGTCGTCTTCCACGAAGCGGATGTCGTTCTTCTTCAGGTCGAAGCCCAGCGCCTCGAGCGAGCCCAGGTACAGCTCCAGGATGTTGTCCGGCGCGGGCTTGAGCACCACCTGGTACTGGTAGTAGTGCTGCAGGCGGTTCGGGTTCTCTCCGTAGCGGCCGTCCTTGGGCCGGCGGCTGGGCTGCACGTAGGCGGCCTTCCAGGGCTCCGGGCCTAAAGCGCGCAGGAAGGTCGCGGTGTGCGAGGTGCCCGCACCCACTTCCATGTCGTAGGGCTGCAGGAGCGCGCAGCCCTGGGCGTCCCAGTACGACTGCAGCTTCAGGATGATTTGCTGGAAGGTCAACATGCGTGTGTGTCCTGGCGGCCGGGCGGCTGCAAGCCGTCTGCCCGGGCGCGCGGTCTTGGAGGATGGTCGCGCAGCGCGCGGAACCGGGGATTCTACGGGGCCGGGCTGCCGCGCCTCCACCCCGGCCGGCGCCGCCTTCGCCAGCATGGACGGCAGTGCGCACCCACGGGATGCCGGCGGCCTGGCATTTACAGCACAAGGCCATGCGGATATATTCCGCACAACGGAATTCAATGCAGGTGTCTGCAAGATATTGCCTCGGTCCACCCCGAATTCCTGCGGAGGCTGCGGTGCCCGCACTTTCCTCGCCCCATCCATGCACAACGACTTTCCCGCCCCGAGGTGCAGTCACCCGTGGCAGCCCCCACGATGACCGTGAAACGCACAGGCCTGCAGGCACTGGCCCTCGCCCTGGCAGCCCTTCCATGGGCCGCCGGCGCCTTCGATATCGCTCCGCACCACGTGGGCGACACCCTTCCTACCGAACAGGCCCGGGCCATGCTGGCACGCCATGCCGCCCGGCCGCCACAGCCCTGGCGCGAGCCGGACGCCCACCGTATCCCTGCCGGGCCGGAGGGCGACGCGGTCCGCGAGGGCATCGACCTCCTGCGCAACACGTCCTCGCGCGTCGGCCGGCTGGCACCGGACGCATCGAAGCGCCTGTCCTGGAACAGCCTGAACTGCGTGCATTGCCACCAGGCCGGCCCGTCGGGCCTGCCGGGCACCAAGCCCTATGCGCTGCCTCTCGTGAATGCCGTCAACGACTATCCGAAGTTCGACATCAAGTCCGGGAAGATCATCTCGCTGGAGCAGCGCGTCATCGGCATGTTCGGCCCGGGCAGCGTGCCGGTCGGGCCGGACACGCCCGAACTGCGGTCCATCATGGCCTACCTGCGCTGGCTGGCGCAGGGGACGGTGCCGCATTCCGCCATGGAGCGAACGGGGCTGCTGCCCATGCCGCCCGTCGCGCGGGCGGCCGACCCGCAGCGTGGCGCGCGGCTGTTCGCCTCGCTGTGCAGCGCCTGCCATGGCGTGGACGCCACCGGCCAGCGGCGCCCGGACTTCGCCCAGGGCGGCGGCTACCTGTTTCCGCCGATCGCCGGCACGGACACGTACGACAACGCGGGCCACATGTTCGCGGTGCCGCTGCTCGCGCGCTACATCCGCGCGTCGATGCCTTCAGGCACCTCCTACGATCGGCCGCGGCTCACACCCGGGCAGGCGCTCGACATCGCGGCCTTCCTGAACGACGACGCCACGCCCCGCCTGCAGAGCCCGAACCGGCTGCGCCTCTATCCGGACCCGGCCCTGCGGCCGCAGGGCTTCGCGATACCGGAGCATTTCCCCGGCCAGCCCCAGGCCTACCGCCGGGCGAAGTTCGGCCCGTTCCGCGACGTCAACGAGAACTACTGACCGTCCCAGCGCCGCAGCACCAGGCTGGCATTGGTGCCGCCGAAGCCGAAGCTGTTGGACAGCGCGGTGCGCAGCGGCGCCTCGCGCGTGGCGGTCACCAGGGGCATGCCTTCCACGGCGGGGTCGGGCGTCTCGACATTGGCGGAGCCGGCGATGAAGCCCTTCTGCAGCATGATCAGGCAGTAGATCGCCTCCTGCACCCCGGTGGCGCCCAGCGAGTGGCCGGTGAGCGACTTGGTGGAGGAGAACGGCGGCACCGCGTCGCCGAAGACCGCGCGGATGGCGCGCAGTTCCGGCACGTCGCCCACGGGGGTGGAGGTGCCGTGGGTATTGATGTAGTCGATGGGCAGGTCCAGGCCCTCGATGGCCTGGCGCATGCACGCGATGGCGCCGTCGCCCGAAGGCGCGACCATGTCTGCGCCGTCGGACGTGGCACCGAAGCCGATCACCTCGCCGAGGATGGTGGCGCCGCGCGCCTGGGCATGCTCCAGGCTTTCGAGCACCACGGCGCCGCCGCCGCCCGACAGCACGAAGCCGTCGCGGTTCGCATCGTAGGCGCGGGAGGCTTTCTCGGGCGTGTCGTTGTACTTGCTGGACATCGCGCCCATGGCGTCGAACAGCAGTCCCATGCCCCAGGTGACCTCTTCGCCGCCGCCGGCGAACATCACGTCCTGCATGCCCCAGGCGATCTGCTGGGCCGCCGCGCCGATGCAGTGCGCGGACGTGCTGCAGGCGGACGTGATCGAATAGTTGATGCCCTTGATGCCGAAATTCGTCGAAAGGCAGGCCGAGACGGTCGAGCTCATGCAGCGCGTGACCTGGTAGGGCCCCACGCGGCGGATGCCCTTGGAGCGCAGGATGTCCGCGGACTCGATCTGGTTCTCGGGCGAGCCTCCGCCCGAACCCATGATGAGGCCGGTGCGCGGGTGCGAGACCTGGTCCGGTGCCAGGCCCGCCTGGGCGATGGCGTCCTCCAGGGCGACATGGGCATAGGCCGCGGCATCGCCCATGAAGCGCAGCTGCTTGCGGTCGATGCGCGCTTCCAGGTCGATGTCGGGCACGCCCGCCACCTGGCTGCGCATGCCCAGCTCGGCGAACTTCGGCATGGCACGGATGCCCGGGCGGCTCTCGCGCAGCGAGGCCTCCACGGTGGCGAGGTCGTTGCCGATGCAGGAAACGATGCCCGCGCCGGTGATGACGACACGCTTTCTCATGCTCATGCCCCCGCCTCCTCCCGCGCCGGCGCAGCCGCCGCGGCGTCTTCCTTCTTGAACAGGCCCACGCGCAGGTCGGAGGCCACGTAGATTTCCTGGCCGTCGGCCAGGAGGCGCGCATCGCCGATCGCCATGACCAGCTTGCGCTTGATGACGCGCTTGATGTCGATCTCGTAGGTGACGAGCTTGACGTTGGGGCCCACCTCGCCGGTGAACTTGACCTCGCCCGCCCCCAGTGCGCGTCCCCGGCCCGGCAGTTGCAGCCAGGTCAGGTAGAAACCGATGAGCTGCCACATCGCGTCCAGGCCCAGGCAGCCCGGCATGACCGGATCGCCCTGGAAGTGGCAGTCGAAGAACCAGAGATCCGGCCGCACGTCCAGTTCGGCGCGAATCCTCCCCAGCCCGTGCGCGCCGCCGTCGGCGTCGATGTGCGTGATGCGGTCGAACATCAGCATGGGCGGCAGCGGGAGTCGTCCGCTGTCAGGGGTGAACAGCCTGCCTTCGCCCGAGGCGATCAGTTGTTCATAGGAAAAGGATTCAGCCATTGTCAGTCGTGCTCCAGGTCGGCGCGCAGCGCCGCGTTTCGTGTGCGCAGCCCTGGCATCGCCGAGGGCCGCGGATGCGCATTATCCAGTCTGCGGCGGCCGCGCCCACCGCGCGGGGGCGACAGACCCCATGCGGGAATGCCGCACCCGCTTGACGCCGCGCAATAAAAAGGGCCGCACGCGGCGGCCCTTCGGGAGATCCGGCCGGAGGCAGGTGTGCCCCAGGACCGTGCGGCCGAGCCGCTCAGTATTGCCAGAAGATGCGCTGCAGTTCCTGGCTGGTCTGGGGCTTGGTCAGGGCCACGGCCGCCAGGATGCGGGCCTTCTGGGGATTCAGGTCGTGCGCGACGACCCAGTCGTACTTGTCATCGGGCTGTTCGGCGTTGCGCAGCACGAAACCGTCGGCCACGCGCGAGGAGCGCACGATCTGCACGCCCTTGCCGCGCAACTCCTGCAGGGCAGGCACCACGCGGTCGGCCACGGAGCCGTTGCCCGTGCCGGCGTGGATCAGGGCCTTCACGCCCGTGTTGCCCACGGCATCGATGGTCGAGCGCGGCACGTTGCCATAGCCATAGACGATGTCCACGGGCGCCAGGGTGGTGATGTCGTCGATGTTGAACTCCGACTGCATCGTGTGGCGCTTGACGGGGGCGCGGAACCAGTAGGTCTTGCCTTCCACCACCATGCCCAGCGGGCCCCACTGGCTGCGGAACGCCTGGGTCTTGATGTTGACGCCCTTGGTCACGTCGCGGCCGCTCTGGATCTCGTCGCTCATGGTGACGAGCACGCCCTTGCCGGCCGACTCCTTGCTGGCGGCCACCGTGACGGCCTCCAGCAGGTTCAGGGCGCCGTCCGCGGACAGGGCGGTGCCCGGGCGCATGGAGCCGACGACGACGATGGGCTTGTTGGTGTGGACGACCAGGTTCAGGAAGTAGGCGGTCTCTTCCAGCGTGTCGGTGCCGTGGGTGATGACGATGCCGTCCACGTCGGACTGCTTGGACAGCGCGGAGACACGCTTGCCCAACTGCAGCAGCTGGTCGTTGGTGAAGCTCTCGGAAGCGATCTGGAAGACCTGCTCGCCCTTCACGGCAGCCACGTTGGACAGCTCCGGCAGCCCTGCCAGCAGCTTGTCCACCGGCACCTTGGCCGCGGCATAGGAAGCGCTGTTGGCGGCCGTGGCGCCTGCGCCGGCGATGGTTCCGCCGGTGGCCAGCACCACGACGTTGGGCTTGGCAGCCGGCTGCATGGGCGCTGCGGACTGCGTCTGCGCACCGGCCACGAGGCCCCAGGCAGCGAAGGCTGCGCCAGCCAGAAGGCGCTTGATATTCATTTGCGGGAACATGACTCGCTCATCTCCTTTGAGTAATTGTTACAAGCCCGTTGTACGGGTGCCGTATGGTAGGAAGGCCACAACACGGCAGTGGGGAATAATCCGCGGCTTGGTATGAATGAAATTCATACCCCCTCCGATCCGCGCCCATGCCCATGAATCTCCGGCAACTCGAAGTCTTCCAGGCCGTCATGCAGACGGGCAACATGAGCGCCGCCGCCCGGCTCGTCAGCATCACCCCGTCGGCCGTGAGCAAGACCATCGCCCATGCCGAACTGCAGCTCGGCTATCCGCTGTTCAACCGCGTCCGCGGAGCCCTGGTGCCCACGCCCGAGGCGCAGGCCTTGTTCGCGGCATCGGTCCAGATCCACCGCCAACTCGACGAGCTGCGCCGCACCGCCGTCAACCTGCGCCAGCCCGAGGGCGGCCAGGTGCGCCTGGGCGCGATTCCCTCGGTCACGCACACCTTCCTGCCCACGGTGCTGGAGCTGCACGTGCGCGAGTCCCCCCGCGTGAAGGTGGAAGTTCGCACCCTGCACCCCGACCAGATGGCCCAGGCGCTGCTGACCCGGGCGGTGGATTTCGCCCTGGGCTTCTATCCACACCCGCACCCGCAGGTGTGCAGCGCCATCCTGGTCAGCGGCCCGCTCTCGATCGCGGTAGGCCGCGACATATGGCAGCGGGCCGTGCGCGTGAGCCGCAACGACCCGATCTCGTTCCTGTCCAACACCCCGATGATCCAGCTGCTGGGCGACGACCCCATGCGCGGTCCCATGGCCGAACTGGCGCGGGACCTGGGAGTGCATACCGAACTGGGCATCCAGGTGCAGACCTCGCAACTGGCGGTGGAACTGGTGCGGCGCGGACTGGGCTGGACGGTGGTGGATTTCCTCACGGCCGGCAACCTGGACCCGGCCACGGTGGTGGCGGTACCACTGCGCCACCTCCCGCCCATTCCTCTGCATGCCTACCATGCAGAGCACCGCCCGCCGGACCGGCACGCGGCCCGGATGCTGTCGAGGCTGCCGGGGTTGCTGCACGCGGTGCTGGGGCGCGCGCCCTCGGCGGAGCAGCCGGTGACATCCGGCAGCTGACCCGGGGCGGCGGTATCAGCGTCCGCGGGAGCGCGCCGCGAAGGCCGCGGCCACCACCAGTGCGCCCAGCAGCCACAGCGGCCACAATCCGGCCCGCCCCGCCCACCAGGCGAAGGGCGTGGGCGGCCCGTCCCGCCCCTCTACCTCGCCGCGCAGGATGCCGCGCTGCACCGACGGCAGCCGCGCGGCCACCACGCCGCGGTGGTCGATCAGCGCGGTGGCCCCGGTGTTGGTGGCGCGCACCATCGGTCGCTCGAACTCCAGCGCCCGCATGCGGCTGATCGCCAGGTGCTGGTCGATGGCCACGGAATCACCGAACCAGGCGATGTTGCTCACGTTGACGAACACCGTCGGGGCCCCGGCGCGGTCCGCGAAGCGCGCGGCCAGCTCTTCGCCGAACAGATCCTCGTAGCAGATGTTCGGTGCCAGGCGCTGCCCGGCCCAGGCGAAGGGTGCCTGGACCATGCCGCCCCGGTTGAAATCGCCCAGCGGGATGTTCATCAGTTCGGTGAACCACCGGAAGAACGGCGGGACGAACTCCCCGAACGGCACGAGGTGGTGCTTGTCGTACTGGTAGGTCGCCGGCTGGCCCGGCGCGTAACCGATGACGGAATTCGTATAGCCACGCTCCGGGTCGCCCAGCGGGATGCCGATCAGCGCGGCCCGGCCGCCCTGCGGCCCGCTGCGGGTGAAACGCTCCGCGATGGACTCCAGGTAGCCCGGCACCAGTTGCTGGGGCAGCAACGGGATGGCGGTCTCCGGCGCCACGACCAGGGCGGCATCCGCTTCGCGCAACGCGTCGCCGTACCAGCGCAGCGCCATGGGCACGCCGCTGCCGGCCTGGAATTTCTCGTCCTGCGGGATATTGCCCTGCAGCAGCGCAACGGACAGCAGGGAGGGGGCTTCGGCCACCTGGCCACCGCAGCGGTCCACCGCGCAGTGGCGCTGCGCGGCCAATCCCGCCCAGGCGCATGCCAGCGCCACGGCCGCGGCCCAGCACCGGGGACGGCGCAGGTCCGCCACCCGCAGTTGAACGGCCAGCATCGCCAGCAAGGCGGCCATGGCGCCGATGCCATACACCCCCACCCAGCGGGCAAGCACCCGCAAGGGGCCCTCGACGTGCGCATAGCCGCCGGCGCCCCAGGGGAAGCCGGTCCACCACACGCCGCGCGCCAGTTCGGCCAGCAGCCAGAGCGCGGCGAAGGCGGCGGCCTGCCAGCCCCTGCGGCGCGGAAGGCGTTCGCGCAGATGCACGAACACCGCCGACGCGGCCGCGTAGTAGCTGCCCAGGAAGGCCGCCAGCGCCAGCACCGCCAGTGCCGCCAGCGGCGCCGCCAGGCCGCCGTAGGTGTGCATGGAAATGAACAGCCACCAGAAGGTGCCCGCGAGCCAGGCCGTGGCGAAGGCGGCGCCGAGACCGGCCCCCTGCCCTGCCCCGCGTGCCGACAGCAGGACGCGCGCGAAAGCCGCCAGGGAGGCGATCTGCAGCCACCAGAGCGGCTCGCCGCCCCAGGGCCAGGCGATGGAAGCCGCCTGCGCCAGCCCGGCCAGCACGGCAGCCGTCCACAGGAGCGCCGCGGGCGCGCGCGGGCGCCCGGTGCCATGGGCTTGCAGGAGCATGGTCAGCCGGCGTCCGGTTCGGCGCCCGGGGGCTGCGGCGACACCTTGAACCAGCGCACCGCGCCGCCCTTGGTGTGCAGCACCACGAAGCGCAGGCCGCCGAGGTCCAGCGATTCGCCGCGGCGGGGCGCATGGCCCAGTTCGTGCGCGATCAGGCCCCCGATGGTCTCGAACTCCTCGTCCCGGTCGGAGCCCTCGAGGGCTGGCAGGTCGAACGCCTCGGCCACGCGCTCCACGGGCGTGTCGCCGCTCACGCGGTAGGTCCGGTCCGCCAGGGCGAAGATGTCGCCCTCGTCCTCGGGAATGTCGAATTCGTCCTCGATCTCGCCGACGATCTGCTCGAGCACGTCCTCGATGGTGACCAGCCCGGCCACCCGGCCGAACTCGTCGATCACCACCGCCATGTGGATGCGGTTGGCACGGAACTCGCGCAGCAGGTCGTTCAGGCCCTTGCTCTCGGGCACGTACACCACGGAGCGCAGCAGCGCCCGGAGGTTCAGCTCGGGCGCCCGCTGCAGCTTGAGCAGGTCCTTCGCCATGAGGATGCCGATGATGTTGTCGCGCTCCCCCTGGTACACCGGGAACCGCGAATGGGCGGTGTCGATCACCTGGTGCAGCAGCGCCTCGAACGGCTGGTCGATGTCGATCAGGTCCATGCGCGGCGCAGGCACCATCACGTCGCTGGCCGTCATCTCGGCCATGCGCAGGACGCGTTCGAGCATCACGCGCGCATCGGCATTGATGACGTCGTTGTCCTCCGCCTCGGCCAGGGTGGCGATCAGTTCATCCTTGGAATCGGGGCCGGGATGGATGAATTCGATGAGGCGCTGCAGGAGCGTGCGCTTGTCTTCGCGGTCGGAGGGGCGCGCGGGGTGGGGGTCGGACACGGTCTCGGTGTGCAGGACGTGCGGTGGTTGTCAGGCCTCCAAGGATAGCGGATGCCCGCGACACCCTCCGCTGGCGTGCCGCGGGCCGGCCCTCACACCCTGACACAAATTCGCCCGGCGCAGCCCGGCCGCTGCGGGCTGCCGCTTCCTATCATGCCGCCTTCCGGGGCGGCGCCGGCGCCATGTGCGGCGGCAGCCGGCAGCCCCTGTGCACAGGCAATACGACAGGAGAACACCAGCATGGGAGGCATGGCGGCGGCGAGGCAGGCGGACGAGATAGGACACGTGTCGGTGTGGGCGAGGCTGGCGCGTGTGGGGTTGAGGCTGGCGTCGGGGATGGTGGAGACGCTGCTGGTGGCGGGGGTGGTGGCGCTGGCGGCGGGGGTGTCGGTGGCGACGATGGGGTGCGGTGCGATCCTGGCGTGCGGTCTGCTGGCGGGGTTCATCGGGGGAGCGACGGGCTGGAGCGACTACAAGGAAAAAAAGATCCAGGAGATGACCGAGGACATCGGGGAGCTGGACATCACGGGCACGCTGGGCATCCGCGGGGCGGCGACGGTGCGCATCAACGGGCGCGCGGCGATGCGTGCGGTGGCGGATGCGGCCGTGTGCCGCGACCATGGCCAGCCGAACCCCAACTTCATCGCCGAGGGCTCGGACTCGGTCTTCATCGAAACCTACCCGGCCGCACGCAAGGGCGACAAGATGATGTGCGCGGCGCAGATCGCCAGCGGCTCGGACGACGTGCTGGTGGGGGGCAACAAGACGGCATACCTGGAGATCGCCGACGACCGGGCGTGGTGGGAGACGGCGCTGGAGATCGGGGTGGGCCTGGCGATGGGCCGGGGCAACTTCCTGGGCAAGGTGGGGTGCCTGGCGCTGGGGGCGGTGGTGGGCATGGCGGGCGACGCGCTGGGGCGGGGCTTCCGGGCGCTGATCGGCTACCCGGTGCACCCGGCCACGGGCGGCAAGGTGCTGGACGGCAGCCAGGACACGGACTTCGTGCTGCCCGGGCCGCTGGGCATTGCCTGGCGGCGCTTCTACAGCAGCCACGACCACCGGGAGGGCAGCCTGCACGGCGCGGGCTGGAGCGTGCCCTACGAGATCGAGCTGCACGTCGAGCGGCCGGCCGCCGGTGCGCCGCCTTCGCGCATCACCTACGTCAACCCGCAAGGGCGGCACATCGGGCTGCCGGATGTCGAGCCGGGCACGGCGCTCTTCAACGTCGGGGAAGGCTTCACCCTGGGCTGCACGGCGGGCGGCCACTACGAAGTGGGCGAGCTCGACCACGTGGCCTACCAGTTCGGCCCGGCGCCGCAGGAGGCGGGCACGCATGTGCTGAAACTGCTGCGCATCCGGGACCGGTTCGGGCACTGGGTGGGGTTGCGCTACGACGGCGAGCGGCGCCTGGCGGGCATCGCGGACCACCTGGGCCGGTTGTTGCGGCTGGACTATGAGCCGGGCAGCCGGCGGGTGGTGGCGATCCACCTCGTGCAGGCCGCGCCGGGCGAGCAGCTGGGCCTGCTGGCGACCTACCGTTACGACGCGGGCGGCCAGCTCACGCAAGTGCAGGACCGCACGCGCGCGACCGTGCGGCGCTTCGCCTACGCCGAAGGCCTGATGGTGCGCCAGGAGGACGCGGCCGGCTTCGCGTGCCACTACGCCTGGGAGGATGCGGCGCAGGCCAGCGGCCCCGAGCGGCAGGACGGTGCGCGCGGGCCCGATGGCCGGCCCCTGCGCGACCGCCGGGTGGTGCGGCACTGGACGGAGGACGGCGAGAACTACGCCATCGCCTATGGCTTCGATGGCGGCTTCGATAGCGGGCCCGCCAGCGAGGCCGGTGGCTGGACAAGCGCAACCGACCAGCTCGGGCGCGAGGAGCGCTGGCAGTGGGACCGCTGGCACAACCTCACGGCCTACACCAACGCGCTGGGCGCCACGTGGCGGCTCGTGTGGAACGAGCGGCGCGAGTTGCTGTCGTGCACCCGGCCCTCGGGGGCGAGCACCACCTTCCAGTACGACGACAACGGCATGCAGACGGGCGTGGTGGACCCGCTGGGGCGGCTCACGCGCACGCTCTGGGACAGCCGGTGGTTCGAGCCGCTGCGCACCACGGGCCCGGATGGCGCCACGTGGCGCTACGAATACGACCGCCAGGGCCTGCTGGTGCAGGAGACGGCGCCCGATGGGGGGGTGACGCGCTACGCCTACGACGCGCAGGGCCAGGTGGTGCAGATCGAGGACGCACTGGGTGGGGCCAGGACCTTGCAGTGGAACGAGCGGGGCCTGCTGGCGCGGTACACCGACTGCTCGGGGCGCACGACGCGCTACGGCTGGGACGGCTGGGGCCAGCTGCAATCGGTGACCGACGCGCTGGGCCAGCAGACGCAGGGCGTGGTGGATGCGCGCGGGCTGCTGCGCTCGCTGCGGCTGCCCGACGGCAGCAGCCAGGGGTTCGAGTACGACGCGGGCGGACGGCTGGTGGAGCACACGGACGCGCTCTCGCGGGGCACGCGCTACGGATACAACGCGCGCGGGCAGCTGCTGTGGCGGCGCGACGCGCAGGGCCGGGAGATCGGCGCGGCGCACGATGGCGCACACCGGCTCTCGGCACTCGCCACGGAAAACGGTGGCGTGTACCGGTTCCGCTACGACGATGCGGACCGGCTGGTGGAGGAAGAGCGCCTGGACGGCACGCGGGTGGGGCTGGAATACGACGCGGACGGGCACGTGGTGGCGGTGGTGCACCACCCGGCGCGGGGCGACGACGTGTTCCATGAACTGGAGACCCAGGCGCAGGACGGCACGCTGCGGGAAGGCCCGGCAGCCCGAAACGCGCAGGTGCCGCGGCGCACGGAGCTGCAGCGCGACGCGCTGGGGCGGCTGGTGCAAAAGCGGGTGGGCGCCAGCGTGCTGCGCTACCGCTACGACGCGGGCGGTCGGCTGGTGGAGGCATCGCGCTGGCGGCGCCAGGCCGGGGAGCAGGCCGAAACCCCAGCCGGCGCTGAAGCCGAAACGGACAACGCCCCCCTGGAGCTGCAGCACACGACGCGTTTCGAATACGACGCGCTGGGCCGCATCGTGGCCGAGCACGCGCAGGATGCGGCGAGCGGGCAGGTGCACACGCTGCGGCACGAGCACGACGCACTGGGCAACCGCACGCGCACGCAGCTGCCGGCCGTGGGCGCCGGCCGATCGGGACAGACGGGCCAAGCGGTGCTGCGGCGCAGCCTGAACTACCTGCACTACGGCTCGGGGCACCTGCACCAGATCAACCTGGGGCTGGCCGAGGAATGGGCGCAGGAGGCATCGCCGGAAGCACTGCAGGAGTCGCTGCCGGGTGAAACGCTGCAGGCCAGCGTGCTGGGCGGGGGCCCGGACGGCGTGCTGCCCGAACCGGTGCGCGAGGTGCACCGGCTCATCGCCGACATCGAGCGCGACGCGCTGCACCGGGAGGTGCTGCGCACGCAGGGCACGCTGTCCACGCGCTACGCACTGGATGCGCTGGGACGGCGCACGGGCAGCTGGACGCGCTCGGGGCTGGGGCTGCAGGACGCGGCGGGCGAGGACTGGCGCGGGGCGTGGCAGCAGCAGGTGGAGGCGCTCGCCCAGCGCGGCCCCTCGGCGGCCGTGGGGCTGCTCAAGCAGTACCGCTACGACGCGGTGGGCGAGCTGCGCGAGAGCGTGCACAGCCACAAGGGGCGCACAAGCTGGCGCTATGACGCCACGGGGCGGGTGGAGCAGGCGCTGCGCGCAGGCCCCGGGGCGCAGCCGGGCGCGGGCGTGCAGGGCCGCTCGGAAGAGGTGTTCCGCTACGACCCGGCGGGCAACCTGCTGGATGCGAGCCTCGCGTCGCGCATGGCGGCCAACGATGGAGGCCCTGGAGGCTCCGGCACGGGCTCCACGGGCTACCTGCGCGACAACCTGGTGCGGGTGTATGAGGACAAGCGCTTCGCCTACGACGGCTTCGCGCGGCTGCGCGAGAAGCGCATCGGGCGGCACACGGTGCAGCGCTTCGAGTGGGACGATGAAGACCAGTTGGTAGCGGTGGAGACCACGCGCCACCCGGGCACGGCCCAGGCCACGCGCCAGCGGGTGGAGTTCCGCTACGACGCGCTGGGCCGGCGCATCGCCAAGCAGGATGCGTTCGGGCGCACGGAGTTCATCTGGGAGGGCATGCGGCTGATCGAGGAGCGGCGCGGCTCGAAGGTGGTGAGCTACGTGTACGAGCCGGGCAGTTACGTGCCGCTGGCGCGCATCGATGCGGATGGGCAGCGGCTGGAGGGCAGCGGGCACGGCGGGCTGGTGGGCAGCGCAGGAGCGGATGCTGCAGGCCCGGCAGGCACCCAAGGCCCTCCAGGCAGCCAAAGCAGCCGCTACGCCGCGCTGAACCCGATGGCCGCGCCCGGCAGCAGCGCGGCAGCGCATGCCGCTTCCGCTTCAGCCCAAGGACCGGCACACGCCCATGCCCAAGCCCAGACTCCGTCCGAATCCCGCCTGCGTGCCAGCGCCCAGGTGAGCTACTTCCACAACGACCCCTCGGGCCTGCCGGAAGAGGTGACGGACGAAGCCGGCGAGGTGCGCTGGCGCGCGAGCTGGCGCACCTGGGGCAGCGCGCTGGAGGAGCGCTGGGAGGCCGTGCGCATCGACGGCAGCGCCATTCCTGCGGTGCAGCAGCGGCACCGGGACGAGGACACGCTGGAGCAGAACCTGCGCCTGCAGGGCCAGTACCTGGACCGCGAGACGGGGCTGCACTACAACACCTTCCGGTACTACGACCCGGATATGGGGCGGTTCATCAGTCCGGATCCGATCGGGCTGGCGGGTGGGCTCAATCTGCAACGGTATGCGATCAATCCCCTGGCCTGGATTGACCCATGGGGTTTGTGTGGCGAGAAAATCAAAAACAAATTCCCCAATGAAGGGCCGCCAGCAGATGGAAAAATCCTTGGAACAGCCGTTTCCAATAAGGGACTGGTCACCATTCCCGGAAAGGGACCGCTGCGTGGAACTTTCGACTTCGTTGTCACACAAGACAATCAACTCATTCTTGGGAAACGCCATGTGACTCTTTCCGGCGGGGCAGATGTCCAAGCTGCTGGCAGCATGCGTTTGAAGGGCGGAAAAATTCTGGAAATTGATAATCTCTCTGGACATTACCAGCCAACGCCAGCACAGGCGGCAGGCTTTCCTTCAGCCATCAACAATGCAGGATTCAGCACCAAGGGCGCGACACTGCAGCCCTACTCCATTTCTCCGACGCCTTCGGGCAATCATGTCCTGCCTCCCAGGCCGCTGCCACCAACAATGCTCTAAATCGTGCAAGAAGAAATAACACCACTCGCGGAGTTAATAAGCAAAACGTACTGGGACGAAGCGCGTTCCGGGATAGAATTTTTTGCTCAATTCAGAAGTGAACTGGAGCGCGTCTCTTTTGTTAACTTCAGCTTATTCATACTTGCGAATTATCACGATTCTTTTTGCTGCGACTTTTTTCTCTCAACTCCATTCTTATGGTCGCAAAAAGACCCTTCAATATGGATTGAAATAATAGAGAAAAACAAACCAAGGCCAGCATTACCAAAAATCAAGGATGCCAGCGGAAAAAATTCGGATATTGTTTTTTTGCAAAAATATGTCGAGGTGGACGCCATCCGCTATCTGATTAGCGCACCCAACGTAACTGAAACCGACAAAAAAAACATATCCGAATATTTTCAATATTTCTGGTACACCCTCAGAAGCAACGATCATGATGCCTCTGATTTGGATGGAATTTACTTCGTCCACAAAAAAGTTCTGAACAACATAAAAAACACGCTAGTAAATGACTTTCACTTAAGCCCGGCTTAGAAAAATGAATCAAAAAGCATCAAAACAACAAATAGAGAAGGGCCCGGATATAGAAACCGCAAAGCAGAACCTCAAGAACAATCAAAATGACGCATTAGAAGAAACTTTCTGCCACGAACTCTTTGAACTAGGCACCTTCAATGAGAAGCTGCTTCAGGAACTAATACTAGACATGAAGCTTGTCGCGGCGAATTCACGAGATATTACTCAATCAAAATCAATGAAATGGATCATCTTGAATACCATGAGGTGCTTCACTTCACATTTCAACAAAAATGATCTATATAAAATAAAAAAATCTGAACGAAGAAATTTATTCAAGATGGAGCGATGAATATTTTGAGCACTTCAAGGAAATATTATTTAATCTAGACCAATAATAGATTTTACCCCCCCAGACTGGCAGAGAGATATGACGGTCATGACCATGGACAGCCGAAACAGGCTCCTCGAATATACCAACAATATAGAAAGAGGCAAAATAATTCGCTGCTACACTCCCAATGAAGATCGTCTAGATCTCATGGTAATTGAGCCCAATCAAAAAGACGAGCAATGCTATGCCTTGCTCAACCTGACAGGTTATAAAGCAGGTCTTATTTACGCTCTCCTACCGAAAGACTCCCAGCCATCAAACGAAGAGGGATACGCAATAGACAAAGACTGGTTGATATCCAACTGGAGTAAATGGGGGTATTTTGATTGCCCCATAGACAATGTCTACGTAATAGAAAAATTATAATCCAGACACGCAGGGAAATTGAAAACCTACGACCCGAAGCAAAGGCTCGGGCTCGAGGAATACTACATCCCCGGCAATGACTCATTCATCAGGATCATTGCATCGCCATACCACGTACAAATTGACGGAAGTCAGCGCCATCCAGCCTCCTCTTGAAGGCCGAACCATTCCACATCACGCCCCCGGCGGCGTCCCACTCCGCGCTGCCTGCATCCCCGCCAGAAATGCCCGGAACTGCCGGGCCTGGCGCTTGAGCTGGTAGTCCATCTCGGCCAGCCGGTGCACCACCTTCTGCGCCATGCGTGACTGCAGGCCCGCGGGGGCAATCTCGAGGTAGGCCTCCGATTCCGAACCGTCGCGGCGCACGACGGCGCCGGCCTTGCGGGCGATGCGCAGCATGGCGGTGTTTTCGCTGAGCGCGTGGATGAACACCATGCGCACGTCCCGGTTGCGCGCATGCATGACGGCGCGCTCGAAGAGCCGGGCGCCGAAGCCGCGGCCCCGGGCCTGGGCGAGCACGGAGACGCCGAACTCGGCGCAACTGCGGTGCTCGGCCGCGTCGCCGTAGGCCAGGTGGGCGACGGCAATGAGTTCGAGCCGGCGGTTGTAGATGCCGAAGACCTCGTCGCGCACGAAGTCGAGCTGCTGCACGTAGCGCAGCACCTGTTCATCCGACGCGGCATAGCCGAAGCGCAGGTAGCGGTCGCCGGGCTCCAGGCGCAGCAGGTGGACGGCGATGCGACCGCGGTGCTCGGGGCCCAGCGAGCGGATGGGCACCACGACCGGCGCACCGCGCCGCGCGGGTCGCGGGGGGTGGGTGTCGGTGGCAGGCGCAGGCATGGCGCGAATTTTAGGGTTTTCCCCTAGCACATGGCATGCCGTGGCCTGGAAACCACGCAAACGCCGGCCTTGCGAGCTTCCAGGTACAGGACCGTTCCAGATGCCCTGCCTTCAATGTTTTTTTGCTACTTATTCAATAGCAAATACCTGTCGCCAATGTGTCAGACCGGCACCGCGGTCGTGCTCTTCACGCGGTCGAGCACGAAGCTGGTCTTGCAGTCCTGCACGCTGGGGTGCTTGAGCAGCGTGTCCATGATGAAGCGGCTGTAGTGGGCCATGTCGGCCACGACCACACGCAGCAGGTAGTCCATCTCGCCGGTGAGCGCGGAGCATTCCACCACCTCGGGCCAGGTCTGGACGCTGGCACGGAACAGGTCCATGGGATTGCGCTTGTGGCTTTCGGTGTGCTTTTCCAGCCGGACGTTGAGGTAAGCCGTGAGGCCCAGGCCCACGGCCTCCGGACGCACCAGGGCCACATAGCGGTCGATCACGCCGGCATCTTCCAGGCGCTTGGCGCGGCGCAGCACCGCGCTGGGCGACAGGCCCACCTGCTCGCCGATGACGTCGTAGGTTTCGCGGCCGTTGTCCTGAAGGCAGCGCAGGATCGCCCGATCAAGCCGGTCCAGTGCGTGGGAAGCGCTCATGGCACAGGATTCTACGAAGCCCCGCGCGTGCAGGCACGGCCCGCCGGCATCTCCCCGGGTTTGTCCGGGTGGAACGCGGCCATGGGCGGCGAATAATGGAATCCACAAAAAAGAACGGTCGTTCTTTTTTGTGCGCATCACTACAACGACGGAGACAAGCAACTATGAACGGAACCCTTCGCGGCCTCGGCCGCTTCAGGGCGCTGGCGGCGCGCGCCGCCCTCGCCTTATCCCTGGGCTGCGCATTCACTGCGCCGGCCGTCCATGCGCAAAGCGGCTACACGCAGACGCGCTACCCCATCGTGCTGGTGCACGGCCTGTTCGGGTTCGATTCGGCCCTGGGCGTGGATTACTTCTACGGCATCCCCGATGCGCTGCGCAGGGATGGCGCGCAGGTGTTCGTGGCCCAGGTGTCGGCCACCAACAGCACCGAGGTGCGCGGCGAGCAGTTGCTCGCCCAGGTCAAGCAGGTGCTGGCGGTCACGGGTGCGGCGAAGGTGAACCTGGTCGGGCATTCCCACGGCGGCCCGACCATCCGTTACGTCGCCGGCGTGGCGCCACAGCTCGTGGCATCGGTCACGTCGATCGGCGGGGTGAACAAGGGCTCCCGCGTGGCGGATGTGGTGCGCGGCGTGGCGCCTCCGGGCTCGGTGTCCGAATCGGTGGCGAGCGCCGCGGCCGGTGCACTCGCGCAGGTGATCAGCGCAGCATCGGGCGGCTCCGGCCTGCCGCAGAAGCCGACGGCAGCGCTGGACTCGCTCACCACGGCCGGCGCGGCGGACTTCAACCGCCGCTTTCCGCAGGGGCTGGCCAGCGGTTGCGGGAACGGCGCCGACGTGGTGAACGGCGTGCGCTACTACTCCTGGACGGGCACGCAGCCGGTCACGAACGTGCTCGACCCGAGCGATGCAGGCCTGGCCCTGCTGGCGCCGGTGCACGGCGAGGCGAACGACGGGCTGGTGTCCGCATGCTCCTCGCGGCTGGGCCGGCACCTGGGGGATTACCGCCAGAACCACCTGGATGAGATCAACCAGCTGGTGGGGCTGCGGGACCTGTTCTCTCCCGACCCGGTGACGCTCTACCGCCAGCACGCCAACCGGCTGAAGCAGCAGGGGCTCTGACCGATGGCGGCGGCACGCGGGCGGATGGCGGCCGCGCTGCTGGCGGCTGCGGCACTGGGCCTGGCCGGCTGGTGGACGCAGCGCGCCACGGCAGACGGTGCGGGCGAGGCTGTGGCGCGCCCTGCATCCGGCCTGGCGGCGGACGCCTCCGCATCCGCGCGCCGGCCGCCCGGCGGGCCCGATCCGCGGTTCCTGGCGCCGCGCTCCGCGGCCGAGCTGGAGGTGCTCCAGACCGATCCGCTGCTGGGCGCGGGCCTGCGCGACACGCTCGAAACCTTGCTGGAGGAAGCGCTGGACGCCGGGCCGACCACCGACGCGGCCACGCTCAAGCGGCGGCTGGCGGGCCTGGTGGACCGCCATTTCCCGGAGGCGGTGCGTGAGCGTGCCCTGGCGCTGGCCGGCCGCTATGTGGATTACCGCGCCGCGCTCGGCACGGTGGCGCCGCCCGCCGACCTGTCCGACCCGAAGGCGCTGCGGGCCTCCATGGAGGAGCGCGACCGGCTGCGCGAGCGTTTCTTCGAGCCTGGCGAAGCCACTGCACTGTTCGGGGGCGAAGCAGCGCTGGACCGCCACACGCTCGCGCGGCTGGAGATCCTGCAGGACACCAATCGCTCCCCGCAGGAGAAGGCCCGGGCGCTCCAGGACGCAGAGAACGCGCTGCCCGCCGAATTGCGCGCTGCGCGGCAGGCCTACGCCACCCCGCAGGCGGTGGCGGAGCAGACGGCCGCGCTGGATGCCCGCCAGGCCGACGACGCGACGCGCCATGCGGAGCGCAGCGCCCGTTACGGCGCGGCGGCTGCCGACGCCCTGGCACGCCTGGATGGCGAGGAGCGGCAGTGGCAGCAGCGGCTGGACCAGTACCAGCAGGCCCGGGCCACGCAGGGCGACGGCCCGGCGCTGCAGAAGCTGCGCGAGCAGTTGTTCACGCCCGAGGAGCGGCTGCGCGTGGAAGGGGCCCTGGCGCTGCGTTCCACGCGCCCCGGCACAGCGGGCGGGGGCTGAGCGCCGGCTCCATAGCCGGCAGGATCGGCCACAGGTTGCGCCCCACGCCGGCGCGGCGCAGTTTTCCTGCACGGGCCTGAGATCTCCGCGATGTTTACGCCAGAAACATGAGCTTGCGTGCGCCTACAGTAGCATGACGCAGATCAACGCGCCAACCCCGGAGACAACGCATGAACACCCCACTGCCCCACCCCGCCGTCCAGGACACCGCAGCCTGGGAGAACCCGATGGGTACCGACGGCTTCGAATTCATCGAATATGCCGCTCCCGATCCGCAGGCCATGGGCCGGGTGTTCGAGGGCATGGGCTTCAAGCCCGTGGCACGCCACCGCCACAAGAACGTGACGCTCTACCGCCAGGGCGAGATCAACTTCATCATCAATGCCGAGCCCGACAGCTTCGCGCAGCGCTTCGCGCGGCTGCACGGCCCGAGCGTGTGCGCCATCGCCTTCCGCGTGCACGATGCCAAGGCTGCCTACGAGCGCGCGCTGAACCTGGGCGCCTGGGGCTATGCCGGACAGGCCGGCCCGGGCGAGCTGAACATCCCCGCCATCAAGGGCATCGGCGACAGCCTGATCTATCTGGTGGACCGCTGGCGCGGCAAGAACGGCGCGCAGCCGGGCGACATCGGCAACATCGGCTTCTTCGACGTCGATTTCGAGCCGCTGCCGGGCGTGACCGCCGAGGAGGCCCTCAACCCCAGGGGCCACGGCCTGACCTACATCGACCACCTGACGCACAACGTGCACCGGGGCCGCATGATCGAATGGGCGAACTTCTACGAGCGCCTGTTCAATTTCCGCGAGATCCGCTACTTCGACATCGAAGGCCAGGTGACCGGCGTGAAGAGCAAGGCCATGACCAGCCCCTGCGGCAAGATCCGCATCCCGATCAATGAAGAGGGCAAGGAAAAGGCCGGCCAGATCCAGGAATACCTGGACATGTACAACGGCGAGGGCATCCAGCACATCGCCATGGGCTCGGACGACCTCTACGCCACGGTGGACGCGCTGCGCGGCTCCGGCGTGCGCCTGCTGGACACCATTGACACCTACTACGAGCTGGTGGACAAGCGCATTCCCGGCCACGGCGAAAGCGTGGAAGAGCTGCACAAGCGCAAGATCCTGATCGACGGCAAGAAGGACGCGATCCTGCTGCAGATTTTCAGCGAGAACCAGCTGGGCCCGATCTTCTTCGAGTTCATCCAGCGCAAGGGCGACGACGGCTTCGGCAACGGCAACTTCAAGGCGTTGTTCGAGAGCATCGAACTCGACCAGATGCGCCGCGGGGTGCTGCAGGGCGCTTGAAAGAACGCCTAAAACCTTCTGCAAGCCGATTGACGTAACCAACTGCATCGGCATGGCACCCGTCTCTATACTGCGCCCTCCCAATGAGCACGGAGAGAGAGACACCCATGTTGCGTCGCAGTTACCTTTTGGCCGTCCTGCTGGCGGGAGGGGCCTGGAGCGTCCAGGCCCAGAACGCCTCGGCACCGCTGACCATCGTTGTTCCGTACCCGGCCGGCGGGCCGGTGGACGCGTCCGCCCGCATCGTGGCGGAAGGCGTGCGCGGCACGCTGGGCCCGGTGGAGGTGCAGAACAAGCCGGGGGCTGGCGGCACGACGGGCGTGGCGCTGGTGGCCAAGGCCCCGAAGGACGCCAATTGGCTGGTGATGGGCGCGGTGGCGACGCACGCGGTGAATCCGTGGCTGCAGAAGGCTTTCCCGTACGACCCGCTGAAGGACTTCAAGCCGATCGCGCTCGTGGCGCGCACGCCCAACGTGCTCGTCATGGACGCGGAGCATGCCAAGTCGCTGGGCATCCGCACGACCGGGGAACTGGTGCAGTACCTCAAGAAGAACCCCGACCAGGTGCGCTACGGATCGGGCGGCAACGGCAGCATCGGCCATATCGCGGCCGAGATGTTCAAGTCGCTCACCAACACGCGCGTGGCGCACGTGCCCTTCCAGGGGTCCGCGCCGGCGCTCAAGGCACTGCAGTCGGGAGAGGTCGCGTTCGTGTTCGACAACCTTGCCTCGTCGCTGCCGCTGATCAAGGCCGGCAAGCTCAAGGCCCTGGGCGTGACCAGTCTGGGCCGGGACGACGAGCTGCCGGACGTGCGCAGCATCAACGACGAGGTGCCGGGATTCAACGTGGTGACGTGGTTCGGCCTGTTCGCCCCCGCCTCGCTGCCCGACGCGGATGCCCGCCGCTATGCGGCGGCCATCACCGCGGCGATGAAGGTGCCTGCCAGCGAGCAGAAGCTCAAGAAGATGGGCATCGACGCCGAGGACCTGACGCTGGAGCCCTTCGGCCAGTTCGTGCGCGCGGAGCACGCGAAGTACGGCTTCCTCATCAAGGCCGCGAAGATCAAGATGGACTGACAGCGCGGGGCGCCCTGGCATGGGCACTCCCGTGCATTGCATAACGAGGAGACATGCCATGGGACAAGCCCCCGTCGTTTACGGCCAATCCGACCGCCCCCCGCGCGGCGACTACGCCCGCGCCGGCAGCGACTACACCTGCGCGCAGGACTATGCGGCCTATACACCGCAGGACCACGACACCTACCGGCGGCTGTACGCCCGCCAGTCTGCCCTGCTGCCCGGCCGCGCGAGCGAGGCCTTCATCGCCGCCCTGCCATCGCTGGGCGCGAGCGACCGCATCCCGCGCTTCGACGAGATCAACGAGCGGCTGCAGCGCGCCACGGGCTGGGAGATCGTGGGCGTTCCGGGCCTGATTCCCGAAGTGCCCTTCTTCACGCTGCTGGCGAACCGCAAGTTCCCGGTGACGGACTGGATCCGCACGCCCGAGGAGTTCGACTACATCGTGGAGCCGGACATCTTCCATGACCTGTTCGGGCACGTGCCGCTGCTGTTCAACCCGGTGTTCGCGGACTACGTGCAGCGCTACGGCCAGGGAGGCCTGAAGGCGCACGGGCTGGGTGCCTGCGAGATGCTGTCGCGCCTGTACTGGTACACGATCGAGTTCGGCCTCATCCGCGAGCGCGGCGCGCTGCGCGCCTACGGGGCGGGCATCCTCAGTTCTTCCGGCGAGCTGGAATATTCGGTGAACAGCCCCGGGCCGCAACGCCTGCCGCTGCAGCTGGAGCGCACGATGCGCACGCGCTACAAGATCGACACATACCAGCAAACGTATTTCGTGATCGACAGCTTCGAGCAGCTGTTCGCGATGACGGAGCCGGATTTCGGGCCGGTGTACGAGCGCCTGCGCGGACAGCCCGAGTTCGCCGCGGACGAGCGCGAGGCCGTGGCGGCCTGAGGGGCACCGGCACCGGCCGCGGAGGGTGGGTACACGGGCCGGCTTGCAGGGCATGGCCCTGCGGGACGCCCTTCGCGCGCCGGCAAGAGGTTTCGGGTGGTGCGGGGCAGGCGCGCCGCGGCGCGGCGAGGATGGCATCCATGACCCGTGTCTCCGGCATCACATCCAACCTGTTGCGTCCGCCGCCAGGTCTTTCATCGGCGTCCCTGGAAGGCCGCGTCGCACCCGTCGCGCCGCTTGTCCGGCGCTTTCCTTCTCCCGCGCCCGAGCCCACCGTACCGGGCATCGCGCGCCGCACGTCGTCGGCCGCCTCGATGGCACCCCGCGCCGCCGCCGGCCTGCTGACCGGGCCGGAGGGGTTCGCCCGGCATGGCCGGCTGCCGCCGCAGTTCAGCGCCGGGGGGCAGGCCCGGGCCGCGCGGCAGGCCACCCATGGCACGCCGCTGTGGAGCCCGCGCCCGGCGGCGGAGGCGCTGCTGGCGGCACGCTCCGGCACGCTGCTGCACCGGCAGCCCCTCGCGGCCTGAAACGCGCCCGCTCCGGAAACAGGCCGTCCGTCAGGGCTGCCCGGCGATCTCCAGGCAGGCACGCACCACGTCCGGATGGAATGCCATGTGCACGTGCCCCGCGCCCGCCACGAAGCGGTTGTCCGCCCCGGCCAGCAGGGCCGTGCTCGCGGGATAGACCACGTTGTCGCAGTCCGAGTGGAAGCAGGTGAAGCGCGCGCGCAGGGATGGCGGCTCGGAGGCATCCAGGGCCTGCAGCCATGGATGGCCGGGCACCATTTGCCGGCCGTTGTCCGAACGGCTGAGCCGGGCCGCCTCCGTGCCGCCATGCGGCGTGCCGAGCGTGACCACGCGGTGCACCCGGCCGATGCCCGGCTCGCCGCAGGCTCGCAGCCAGGCCCGGACCGCGAGGCCGCCCATGCTGTGGCCGATCACGAGCGGGGGCCGTCCCGTGGCGTCGGCCACCCGCCGCACGGCCGCGTCGATGGTGGCGGCGTAGCCGTCGATCGGGCCGAAGGGCGGCTCCAGCGTCACGGCCACGAACGCATGGCCGCGGCGGCGCAACAGCGCGAACCAGGGCATCCAGAAGCCACGGTTGCACAGGAAGCCATGCACCAGCACGACCCCGCGCGGCGCCGCGGTGGTGCCGCCAGCCGCGGGCGGAGGAAGCCAGTCCGGCACGGCCGCATGGCGAAAGGGCTGCCACCAGCCGAACACCCAGCTCGCCCACCGGGTTTCCGCCCACCAGGCACGCAGCACGCGCCCCGCGGGAGGGGCAGGCACCGGATCGCCCCGGTTGGCATGCAGCATGACCAGGAACTGCAACCCCAGCCAGAGACGGGGCCCCACCAGCCAGAGGGCGGCACCAGCCAGCGCCCACGCGGGCGACCGGGGCCAGAGCCAGGCCAGCCAGCCCGCGGCCAGCGCGAACTGCGCCACCACCATCCACCGCTGCCACCTTGCATTCGTCACATCGTTTCCTTTCCGGTCCCGGGGCCGATCGTGCCCCCGCACAGCCCGGATCCTGTCACACCGGAGACGCGAAGCCATGCACGAGCCCCCCGGCCCCGGGACTGACCCGATGGACAGGCGCGCAGGCGTTTCCACAATCGCCTCCAGCCCCCGCCAATCGGCCCTTGCGCCCCTGCAATGCCGCATCAACCGCCCGCCGCCCGGCGGAGCGCGAAAGGAAGACGAATCCATGGACCGGATCTGGCTGAAAAACTATCCCCCCGGCGTACCGCACGAAGTGGATCCCGAAAGCTACCGCTCGGTGGCGCACCTGCTGGAGGAATCGCTGCGCCGCCATGCCGGCCATCCTTTCTCGGTCTGCATGGAGCAATGGATGGACTATGCCGAGCTGGACCGCCTGAGCACCCGGCTGGGTGCCTGGCTGCAGGCCCAGGGACTGGCGCAGGGCGCGCGCGTGGCGATCATGCTGCCCAACGTGCCGCAGTTCGCCGTGGCCATGGCCGCGGTGCTGCGCGCCGGCTACACCTGCGTGAACGTGAACCCGCTCTACACGCCTCGCGAGCTGGAACACCAGCTGCGCGACTCCGGCGCGGAGGCGATCGTCATCCTCGAGAATTTCGCGCGCACGTTCTCCGAGGTGGTGGAGCGCACGGCCGTTAAGCACGTGGTGCTCACCGCGCTCGGCGACCTGCTCGGGCCCGTGCGGGGCCGCTGGATCACCTTCGCGGTGCGGCACCTGGCGAGGATGGTGCCGGCCTTCGACCTGCCCCTGTCGGACGGCCGCCGCGTGACGACGCTGCCCGCGGCGCTGGCCGAGGGCGCGCGGCACACGCTCGCACCCAGCACCGCGACGCTCGATTCCGCCGCGTTCCTGCAATACACGGGCGGCACGACGGGGCTGTCGAAGGGCGCGGTGCTCACGCACCGCAATATCGTGGCGGCCACGCTGCAGGCGGAGGCCTGGTTCACGCCGGCGCTCTCCCGCATCGGCGACGTGCGACAGGCCAACAGCATCGCGGCCCTGCCGCTCTACCATATCTTCGCGCTCACGCTGTGCCTGCTGGCCATCCGCCAGGGCTCGCACCTCACGCTGATCCCGAACCCCCGGGACATCCCCAAGTTCGTGGCGGTGCTGAAAAAAAGGCCCTTCCACCTGATGCCCGCGGTGAACACGCTGTTCAACGCGCTGCTGCAGAACGCGGAGTTCCGCGCACTCGATTTCTCGCACCTGTGCGTCTCGCAGGCGGGCGGCATGGCCGCCTCGGAGAGCACCGCGCGGCAATGGCAGAAGGTGACGGGCAACACCATGATCGAAGGCTGGGGAATGAGCGAGACCTGCGCCATCGGCACCAACAATCCCGTGGACAACAGGGAGTTCACCGGCACCATCGGCCTGCCGCTGCCCGGCATCGACATCGCGATCAAGGACGACGCGGGCCTGAGCCTGCCGGTGGGGCAATCCGGCGAGATCTGCATCCGCGGCCCGAACGTGATGGCGGGCTACTACCAGCAGCCTGAGGAGAACGCCCGCGCCTTCACGGCCGACGGCTTCCTGCGCACGGGCGACATCGGCGTGATGGACGCAGAGGGCTACACGCGCATCATCGACCGCAAGAAGGACATGATCCTGGTCTCCGGCTTCAACGTGTTCCCCAACGAACTGGAACAGGTCATCGCCCTGTGCCCGGGTGTGCTCGAGTGCGCGGCCGTCGGCGTGCCCGACGAGAAGCAGGGCGAGGCGATCAAGGTCTTCGTGGTGCGCAGCGACCCGGCTCTCACCGAGGACGCCGTGGCGCGGTACTGCCACGAGCACCTGACCGGGTACAAGTGCCCGCGCCACATCGAGTTCCGGGATGCGCTGCCCAAGACGAACGTGGGCAAGATCCTGCGGCGCGAACTGCGGGCGCCGGCGCCCTGAAACCGTCCGGCAGGCGCCGGACCCAAATCCCGTCGCGAACCCGGCCACCGCCGGGTTTTTTGCATCCGGATGTAAACAATTCCGAGCCCCCTCCAGGAAAACGGTGTGCGGCGCTCCTGCAGAATGGATGAGCGCAAACGTTTGCGCAAACGTTTTCTTTCGCTACCATAGCACCCCCGCAGGTCCTCCCGCCGCGAACGGCAGAAGGCCTGCGCCCGACTATTCTCTTTTCGCCCACAACCAGGAGACTTCCATGCCCTTGAACCGCCGCACCCTCCAGACCGCCGCCGTGCTGGCCCTCGCCGGTGGCCTGTTCGCGCAGCCTGCCTTCGCGCAGGACAAGCCCAAGGTGGCGCTGGTGATGAAGTCGCTCGCCAACGAGTTCTTCCGCACCATGGAGGACGGCGCCAAGGCGCACCAGAAGGCGCATGCCTCGGAATACACGCTGGTGGCCAACGGCATCAAGAACGAGACCGACACTGCCGCGCAGATCAAGATGATCGAGCAGGCCGTGGCGCAGAAGGTGAACGCCATCGTGCTCGCGCCCGCCGATTCCAAGGCCCTGGTGCCGGCCGTGAAGGCCGCGGTGGACAAGGGCATCCTCGTGGTCAACATCGACAACCGCCTGGATGCCGACGCGCTCAAGGAAAAGAGCCTGAACGTGCCCTTCGTCGGCCCGGACAACCGTGCCGGCGCCAAGCTGGTGGGCGATTACCTGGCCAAGCAGCTGAAGGCCGGCGACAAGGTCGGCATCATCGAGGGCGTCTCGACCACCTTCAACGCGCAGCAGCGCACGCTGGGCTTCCAGGACGCGATGAAGGCCGCCAACATCAACGTGGTGGGCGTGCAGTCCGGCCAGTGGGAAATCGAGAAGGGCAACACCGTGGCCGCCGGCATGCTGCGCGAGCATCCGGACCTGGTGGCACTGCTGGCCGGCAACGACAGCATGGCGCTGGGCGCCGTGGCCGCGGTGAAGGCCGCCGGCAAGGCCGGCAAGGTGCAGGTGGTGGGTTACGACAACATCAACGCCATCAAGCCCATGCTGGCCGATGGCCGCGTGCTGGCCACGGCAGACCAGTACGCCGCCAAGCAGGCGGTGTTCGGCATCGAGATGGCGCTGAAGGCGCTGTCGGCCAAGACCCCGCAGGCCCAGCTGCCCGCCGAGGTCAAGACCGAGGTGGTGCTGGTGACCAAGGGCACCGGCAAGTAACACTGCGGCGACGCGCGCGAGCGACGCGGCGCCGCAGGGCGCCGCGCTGACTTTCCGCGCACCGCATGGCCGACGCCGCGCGCAACCCGCGCGGCATTCCTCCTTTTTTCCGGGTTCGCACACCGTGGCCGACCATTCCTCCCCCATCGCCGCCGCACCGGCGCCCGCCTCCGTGCCCCTGCTGGAAATGCTGGGCGTGGGCAAGGACTACGGCCCCACCACCGTGCTGCACGGCGTCACGCTGTCGCTGCATGCCGGCGAAGTGCTAGCGCTCACCGGCGAGAACGGCGCGGGCAAGAGCACGCTGTCGAAGATCCTCTGCGGGCTGGAGCCCGCCACGCGCGGCAGCCTGCGCCTGGCAGGGCAGCCCTATGCGCCGTCCTCCCGGCGCGACGCCGAGCGCCAGGGCGTGCGCATGGTCATGCAGGAGCTGGGCCTCGTGCCGACGCTCACCGTGGCCGAGAACCTGCTGATGGGCCGGCTTCCGCACCGGATGGGCTGGCTGCGCCGGCGCGCGCTGCACGATGCGGCGCGCGCGCAGCTCGCCAAGATCGGCCTCACGGGCATCGACCCGGCAACGCCCGTGTCCCGCCTGGGTATCGGCCAGCAGCAGATGGTGGAGATCGCCCGCAACCTGCAGGACGACACGCGCATCCTGGTGCTCGACGAGCCGACGGCGATGCTGACGCCGCGCGAGACCAATTACCTGTTCGAGCAGATCGCCCGGCTCACGGCCCGCGGCGTGGCCATCATCTACGTCTCCCACCGGCTGGAGGAGTTGCGGCGCATCGCCGACCGCGTGGCCGTGCTGCGCGACGGCGCGCTGGTGGACGCCCGCCCGATGGCAGGGCTGTCCGAAGCAGACCTCGTGCAGCGCATGGTGGGGCGCGCGGTGAACGACCTGGAGCACCGCCCCCGCCGGACGGCCGGACCCGTAGTGATGCGGGTGGACGGCATCGGCCGGGGCACCGCAGTGCAGGACGTGAGCCTGGCGCTGCGGGCCGGCGAGGTGTTCGGCATCGCGGGCCTCGTGGGCTCGGGCCGTACCGAACTGCTGCGCCTGCTGTTCGGAGCAGACCGCGCCGACCGCGGCAGCGTGACGCTGGCTGCAGGGAGCACGGCTTCCGGCGACGCCGCGGAGCGCACCCACGAGCGTGGCTTCCGCTCGCCGCTGGCGGCGATCGCCGCGGGCATCGGGCTCGTGAGCGAAGACCGCAAGTCGCAGGGCCTGCTGCTCAGCCAGCCGATCCGGGTGAACGCCACGCTGTCGGACCTGTCCGCCGTGTCGCGCGCGGGCTGGCTGCGCCGCGCGCACGAGAACGCGGTGGTGCAGGGATTCATCCGCACGCTGCGGGTGCGCTGCCGCGGGCCGGAGCAGCCCGTGGAGCAGCTGTCGGGCGGCAACCAGCAGAAGGTGGTGTTCGCGCGGTGGCTGCACCGCGACGGCCGCGTGCTGCTGCTGGACGAGCCCACGCGCGGCGTGGACGTGGGCGCGCGCGCCGACCTGTACGCCGAGCTCGACCGCATGGCCGCCGAGGGCCGCGCACTGCTCATGGTGTCGTCCGACCTGCGCGAGCTGATGGCCATGGCCGACCGCATCGGCGTGATGAGCGGCGGCCGCCTGGTCGCCGTGTTCGAGCGCGGCGAATGGACCGAGCAGTCGCTGCTGGCCGCCGCCTTCTCCGAGGCCGAAGACCGCCCGCGCGCCGAAGGCGCCGGTTCCGCATCCCCCCTTTCTCCCGCTTCCGCATGAACGCCACCACGTCCCCCTCCTCCGCATCCGCCGCGCCGTCGGTGCCGCTCTGGCGCACGCAGCTGGGTACCTATCTGGGCCTGGCCGCCGTGCTGGTGGGCATGGTCGCGCTGTTTTCCTGGCTGTCCGACTTCTTCTGGAGCGCCGAGACCTTCGTCACCATCGCCAACGAGATTCCCGCGCTGGCCGTGATGGCGGTGGGCATGACGTTCGTGCTCATCATCGCGGGCATCGACCTCTCGGTCGGCTCGGTGATGGCGCTGTCCGCGGCGACGTCGGCAGCGGCCATCCTGCAATGGGGCTGGAGCGTGCCGGCCGCGGCGGCCCTGGCGCTGGCCACCGGCCTGGTGTGCGGCACCATCACCGGCGCCGTGTCGGTGGCCTGGCGGCTGCCGTCGTTCATCGTGTCGCTGGGCATGCTGGAGGCGGTGCGCGGCAGCGCCTACCTGGTGACGGATTCGCGCACGCAGTACGTGGGCGATGCGATCTCCTGGCTCGCCGCACCCGTGGCGGCCGGCGTCTCGGTGGCTTTCGGCATCGCGCTGCTCATCGTGGTGGTGGCCCAGCTCGTGCTGTCGCGCACGGTGTTCGGCCGCTGCATGGTGGGCATCGGCACCAATGAGGAAGCCATGCGGCTGGCCGGCGTCGATCCGCGGCCCATCCGCATCGCCGTGTTCGCGCTCACCGGCCTGCTGGCCGGGCTGGCGGGCCTGATGCAGTCGGCACGCCTGGAGGCGGCCGACCCGAATGCCGGCGCCGGCATGGAGCTGCAGGTGATCGCGGCCGTGGTGATCGGCGGCACCAGCCTGATGGGCGGGCGTGGATCGGTGGTGACCACGGCCTTCGGCGTGCTCATCATCGCGGTGCTGGAGGCGGGCCTGGCGCAGATCGGCGCGAGCGAGCCGAGCAAGCGCATCATCACCGGCTGCGTGATCGTGGCGGCCGTCATCATCGACACGCTGCGGCAGCGCCGCGCGGCGGTCTGAGGCCGGCGCGGGAAGACATGGCAACCATCAAGGACGTCGCGCGCGAAGCCGGGGTGTCGGTAACCACCGTCTCGCACGTGCTCAACGGCACGCGGCATGTGAGCGACGATGGGCGTGCCCGCGTGGAGACCGCCATCCGCCAGCTGGGCTACGTGCCCAGCGCGATCGCGCGCAGCCTCAAGAGCAACCACACGCGCACGCTGGGGATGCTGATACCCAACAGCTCCAACCCCTACTTCGCCGAAGTCGTGCACAGCGTGGAGAACCGCTGCTTCGGCGCGGGCTACAACCTCATCCTGTGCAATACGCACGACGAGGCCCAGCGGCAAAGCTCGTACCTGCAGGTGCTGGCCGAACGGCGCATCGACGGACTGATCGTGGTCTCCACGGGCCAGGACGCGGCGCTCGCGCGCCAGCTCGAGGGGCTGGGCGTGCCCACCGTGCTGGTGGACCGCGAGATCGAGGTCCACCGGCAACCCTGCGACCTGGTGGAGACCGCGCACCGCGAAGGCGGCCGGATGGCCACGCGACACCTGCTTTGGCTGGGCCATCGCCGCATCGCCTGCATCGGCGGCCCCCAGGACCTGGCCCCCAGCACGCAGCGCGTCGAGGGCTGGCGCGACGCGCTGGCCGAGGCGGTCGTGGACGACGGCGGCCTGCTGTGGCACGGCGATTTCACCAGCCAGAGCGGCTACGAAGCCATGCAGTCGGTGCTGGCCTCGCCGCGCCCGCCCACGGCGGTGTTCGTGGGCAATGACCTGATGGCCATCGGCGCGCTCTGCGCGGTCCACGAGCGCGGGCTGCGCGTGCCGGAGGCCATGTCGATCGTGGGTTTCGACGATATCGCGCTCGCGGCGTTCACCAGCCCTCCGCTCACCACCGTGGCCCAGCCCAAGCGGCAGATCGGCGTGGCCGCCGTGGACATGCTGCTGGAGCGCATCGACGGCGCGCGGCGCGAACCACGCCAGCTGCTGCTGCAGCCGGAACTGCGGCTGCGCGCCTCGACCGCGGCCCTGCCCCCGGGCACCGCTTCCACTGCCGCTCCGCACGGCCGTTTTCCTTCCGGCAACCCCGAATGACCGCCTCTTCCCGCCCCGCCCCGGAGATCCCTTCCCGTTCCGCCCCGCCGCGCATCGCCGTGGTGGGCAGCCTCAACATGGACATCGTCCTGCGCGTGCCCCGGGCCCCCGGCGCAGGCGAGACCGTGATGGCCGATTCACTGCACCACATTCCGGGAGGCAAGGGGGGCAACCAGGCAGTGGCCTGTGCGCGCCAGGGAGCCCATGTGCACCTGCTGGGCCGCGTCGGTCACGATGCGCACGGAGCGGCCCTGCGCGCCGCGCTGGATGCCGACGCTATCGACCATGCCGGCGTGCAGACGGACGCCGAGGCCCCTACGGGCATCGCCTGCATCACGGTGGAATCCACCGCGCAGAACCGTATCGTCGTCGTCGGCGGGGCGAACGCCCGCTTCGAGATCGACGCGCAGGCCCTGGGCGCGGCGCTGCAGGGAGCCAGCAGCCTGCTGCTGCAGTTCGAAGTGCCGATGCCGCAGGTGATGGCCGCCGCCAGGCAGGCGCACCAGCGGGGCTGTCCCGTGGTGCTCAACCCGTCGCCCATGCAGCCGATCCCCGATGCCCTCTGGCCGCTGGTGGACACCCTGGTGGCCAACGAGGTGGAAGCCGCGCTGTTCGCCGACTGCGACGTGGAAACACCCGAAGATGCTGCCCATGCCGCACGCCTGCTGCGGGCACGGGGCCCGCGGCAGGTGGTGGTGACGCTGGGCGCGGCGGGCGCCGTGGCCTGCGACGGCAACGGCTGCCGGCACCACCTGGGCCTGCGCGTGGATGCCGTGGACACCACGGCCGCGGGCGACACCTTCCTGGGCGCCCTGACCGTCGCGCTGGCACGCGGCGAATCGCTCGACCTGGCGGTGCAGACCGGCGTCCGCGCCGCGGCGCTGTGCGTGACCCGCCCGGGCGCGCAGCCATCGATCCCCACGCGCGCCGAAGTGGCCGCATCCCCCCTGCCCCCTGAATGGAGCCGCATCGCATGAAACGCACCGCCCTGCTGCACGCCGACCTGTCCCGCGCCATCGCCGCCCTCGGCCATGGCGACATGATCGTCATCGGCGATGCCGGCCTGCCGATTCCGCCCGGCCCCCTGCGCATCGACCTGGCCGTGACCCCGGGACTGCCTTCGGTGGCCGACGTGCTGGGCGCCGTGCTCTCCGAAATGCAGGTGGAGCGCGCCCTGATCGCCACCGAGGCGATGGAGCGCGCGGGCGGGGCCGTGCCCGGCTGGGCCGGAGCGCTGCCCGTGGCCCCGCAGACCCTGTCCCACGAGGAATTCAAGCGCCTCACGCGCGATGCGCGCGCCGTGGTGCGGACGGGGGAATGCACGCCCTACGCGAACGTCATCCTCTGCGCGGGCGTGACGTTCTGACCGGCTCCGTCAGGTGCGGCGCAGCGGCGGCACGCCCTCCCGCGCGGCCCGCCACAGGCCCAGCAGGCGCAGCGCCCGCCCCGCGCTGGCGCCAGTGAAGACGCCATAGAGCAGGCTGACCGCACCGGCGAACAACGGATCGCCCGACAGCGCCGGATGCAGGGCGAGCGCCACCGCCACGGTGTACTTGGTGCAGAAGATGCCGAGCATCAGCAGGGGCGGGCGGATGCTGCCGGGCAGGTGAAAAACCGCATCCACGGGGTCGAAGCGTGTGCCCGCCGGCGCCGGGCGCGACGCGACGAAGGCCGCCGCGGCCAGTGCCGCCACACCCCATGCGGCCCAGGCGGCCGGCTGCGCATGGCGCGCCGCCACCATGCCGTACAGCGAGAACGCCGCCATGGCGGCCGGCAGCAGCAGGGCGCGCCCGACGGTCCTGCGGGACGGGCGCATCTGGCGCACACCCAGCGCGGACAGGGCAGCCAGCAGCGCGAAAACCCAGGCGGGCGTCGCCTGGAGCATGTGGGCAATGAAAGTCATCGGATTCCTCGGCAGCGGTACGGCGATGACGCACTGTCGGGCCTCCGTGCCGCACGGGCGAGCGCGGTGCGACGGCCTGCGCCGGGGCGGCGCGAAGGGTTGCGCCGGATGGATGAACGGCAGGGCCGGTGCCATACTTTCCCGCAGAGGCTCTTTCCATGCAAACCCCCACGCCCCAGGCCCCCATCGGCGGCACCCCGCCGCTCCTGCCGCCCGGCACCACGGTGCTCGAACGCGGATGGCTTTCGGCCAACAACATCGTCTGCGTGGGCGACGACGCGGCGGCAGTCGTGGACACGGGCTACTGTGTGCATGCCGGCCAGACGGTGTCCCTGGTGGCGGCGGCCCTGGAGGGGCGGCCCCTCGCGCTCATCGCCAACACCCACCTGCACAGCGACCACTGCGGCGGCAACGCGGCGCTGCAGCAGGCCTGGCCGGAGGCCCGCATCCTGGTGCCGCCCGGGCAGGCCGAACACGTGCGCGACTGGAATCCGCAGGCCCTGAGCTATACGCCCACGGGGCAGGACTGCCCGCCCTTCCGCATGGGCGGGTTGCTGGAGCCGGGAGGCACGGTGCACCTGGGCGCGCACGAATGGCAGATCCATGCCGCACCCGGGCACGACACCCATTCGGTGGTGCTGTTCGAGCCCCGGCACCGGGTGCTGCTTTCGGCCGATGCCCTCTGGCAGAACGGTTTCGGCGTGGTCTTCCCCGAGCTGGAAGGCGAGCACGCCTTCGCGGACGTGGCGGCCACGCTGGACCTGATCGCCGGGCTGGCTCCGCGCACCGTCGTGCCGGGGCACGGCTCCGTGTTCACGGACGTGGCGGCCGCGCTCGATGCGGCCCGGCGCCGGCTCGACGGCTTCGTGCGCGCCCCGGAGCGGCACGCGCTCTACGCCGCCATGGTGCTGCTCAAGTACAAGCTGCTCGAATGGCAGAGCGTGCCGCTCGCCCGGCTGCATGCCTGGGCCGGTGCGACGCCGTATTTCGGCCTGCTCCATGCCGGCCATTTCGCGGACCAGCCCCGCGCGGCGTGGCAGGAGGCACTGGTGCATGAACTGGTGCGCAGCGGCGCCGCCCGGCTGGACGGGGAGACACTGCACAACGCCTGAAGGGAGCGGCAGCGGCCGGCCCGGCGCTGCCGCAGGACGCAGCGCGCGTGGCGCCCGCGTCCGTGCCCGGTCAGGGCAGCTCGCGGCTCGGGTCCGGCGTGGCGGCGTCGCGCGGGCCCACGTTGCCGAGCCGGCCCTTGAGCGACTGGGGCTGGCCCGTCAGGATCGCGGCATACATCGTGGTGTTGGAGAGCACCTTCTTCACGTAGTCGCGCGTTTCCGAGAAGGGGATGTTCTCGGCCCAGATCGCGGCCTCGAGCACCGGTCCGTTGCGCCAGTTGCGCGGCCGGCCGGGGCCGGCGTTGTAGGCAGCCGCGGCCATGGGCATGGAGCCGTCGAAGTCGTCGAGCGCGAGCTTGAGGTAGGCCGTGCCGATAGCGATGTTGGTGTCGCGGTCGTTGATCTGGTCGGGCGTGAAATCCGCCATGCCGATCTTGCGGGCCGTCCAGCGCGCGGTGGCGGGCATGACCTGCATCAGGCCCGACGCGCCGACCCCCGAGCGCGCATCCATGATGAAGCGGCTTTCCTGGCGGATGAGGCCATAGACGTAGGCGGGATCGAGCCCGATGGACTGTGCGCGCGCCACGACGTTGTTGCGGAACGGCATCGGGAAGCGCTGGCCCACGTCCGTGAAGGACTTGGTGCGCTCGCTGGTGTTGATGCAGCGGTCCCAGATCTCGCGCTGGCAGGCGAGGTCGGCGGCGGCCAGTAGCTCGCGGTCGCCCATGCCGCCCGGCGAGTGCAGGTTGGTGGTGTAGTTCCACTCTCGCACGCCTTCGTGCCGCAGCCCCAGGCCGATGGCATATAGGCTGCGCACGAAGCCCGGATTGGCGCGCGCGGCGGCCTTTTCCTCGGGCGTGGGCGGCAGCGGCGGCGCGGGCGGGACCACGCGCTGGCCGAGCTCTTCCAGCGCCAGCTGCTCATAGAAGCCGCCGGGGCCCGCGATGCGCTCGAGCAGTTCGCGCGCCTTCGCCCGGTCCTCGTCGCCCGGGCGGTTGGACAGCCAGGCCCGCGCGCGCCAGTAGGTCCAGGCAGGATCCTGCCGCCCGGCCGGGCTCATCGCGTCGATGGCGCGGGCCACCTGCTTCCACTGCCCTGCACGCAGGGCTGCGCGCACCTTCCAGCCGAGCATGTCGTCGGTCAGGTCGGCATCCTTGGAGACGTTTCCGTAATAGCCCAGCGCATCCGGCGACAGCGCCACGGCGGACTGCTTGCCGATCACGCCCCAGACCCAGTTGCGCTCCTCCGGAGTGAGCAGCGGGCCCCATTTGGAGTCCAGCAGCCGGGCCGCAGTGCCTGTGTCGGACATCGCCATCTTGATGAGCGACAGCACCACCAGTTCCTGCCGCATGCGGCCCGGTGCCGTGGCACGGCTCGCGAGGAACTTGGCGGGGGCGTCGAACACCTCGCGCAGCATCGGCAGCGCCTCGGGCGCGACGATCTCGACCGCGTTGCGCGTGGCGCGCGCCCGGTTGGCCTCGGCCGCCAGCCGGGCCTTGCGCCACACGTCCAGGGCCGCGATGCGCTTGTCGGAATAGAACTCGGCCGCCGCGTGCGTGCAGCCGTCGTCGGCCTCGCGCAGCGCATACCAGTTGCGCAGCACCTCGTCGGCCGCGCCGGAGGCCGCGGAACCCTTGATCTGGTCCACCAGCAGCGCGTAGCAGCGCACCTCGCGGTCGTCGTTCATGCGGTAGAGGGCGTGCAGCTCGCTGAACTGCGCCCAGTCGCGCCGCTGGCCGACGAGCAGCAGCCAGTCGTTGCGCAGGCGGTCCTCCTGGTAGGTGCCGGCAAAGCGCTGCAGGAAGCCCGCCACCTCCTGCGGCGTGGCCTGGTCGAGGCGGGCGCGCAGTTCCCAGTACGCTCCCCACGGTTCCAGCACGTGCCCGCGCAGGTCCGGCAGCAACTGCGTGAGCCGCGCGCGGTCGCCCTTGCGGTAGGCCTGCTGCATTTGTAACAGCGCCTCGTCGCCCCGGTTTTGAGCCTGGACAGGCGCCGCGGCGGTAGCGAAGGCCGCGGCGGCCAGGAGCGGTGTCAGAATCGTGAGCAATTGCATTGGGGAATTATGTGATGGACAAAGCAGCCCTGCGACGCGCATTGATCGAGGAACGCCTGAACCTGCCGGACCGCCTACAGCGTGCGGACCTTTTGCAGCGCGTGATGCGCATCTGGCTGGTGGACCGCCCGGACACCGTGATCGGCGCCTACTGGCCCATCAAGGGCGAGTTCGATCCCCTGCCCGCGCTGCACCGCTGGAAGGAGGACGGCGAACTGCTGGACGAGCCGCAGCGCCGCCGCATCGGCCTGCCGGTGGTGAACAAGGAACACAAGACGCTTACCTTCCATGCATGGTATCCCGGCTGCCCGATGGAAGAGGATGCCTACGGCATCCCGAAGCCCAAGGACACCGAGATCATCGTGCCCACCCTCCTGTTCGTGCCCTGCGTGGGCTACGGCCCCGGCGGCTACCGCCTGGGGTATGGCGGTGGCTTCTACGACCGGACCCTGGCCACGCTGTACCCGGTGCCCACCACCGTGGGCCTGGGGTTCACCCACGGCTTCCTGGAGGATTTCGAGCCGGAGCCGCACGACCTGCCGCTCGACGCCATCCTGAACGACAACGGAGTCGTCTGGCCGATGAAATAGGCTCCCCCCTGAGTCGCCTTCGGCGCCTTCCCCCCGGGGGGACGACGCCAGCGGCCCGGCAAAGCCGGTTCCGCGGCGCCTGCTGGCATGGCCTGCTCCGCGGCCTTCTGACGGGTGAGGCCGTGCGGTTCCAAGGCTGTGCTTTTGGGCAAAGGATGGGGCTTGGAAGTCAGGGCGGCGGGGCCAGGTCGCTCGCGAAGGCGAAGCATTCTGCGCCGCCGTTCCGGCCGCGGCGCTTGCTGGCGTACATGGCGGCGTCGGCGGCGCGCAGCAGGGATTCCAGGGTCTGGCCGTCGCCGGGATGGCTGGCGATGCCCACGCTGAGGCCCACGGACAGGTTCCGGCCTTCGAAGCCGAGAGGGACTGCCACGGCCCGGGCCATGGCGCGGGCCTTGTCCGCGAGGGCCGTGCAGGGCGGCGCCCCGACCAGGAGCACGGCGAATTCGTCGCCGCCCAGGCGTGCGACCAGGTCTCCTTCGCGCAGCAGGGCCCGCAGGCGCGGCACCAGGGCCACCAGCACGGCGTCGCCCGCCGCGTGGCCGTGGGTGTCGTTCACGGCCTTGAAGCCGTCCAGGTCCAGCAGCATGAGCGTGAACGGTTCGCCGGCCTCCAGCGCCGCTTCGGCCCGGCGCGCCAGCCCGGCGCGGTTGGCCGCGCCCGTGAGGGCGTCCGTGCCCAGCACCTCCACCAGCTCGCGGGTGCGCCGGCCGAGCGCCTGTTCGGACATGCGCAGCAGGCGCAGGCGCGATGCCATGGCGGCGGCGAAGATGACGGCTTCCGCCACGAGTGCGGCCTGGGTCAGGTCCATCTGGCCCGGCGTCCAGGCCACCCAGCCCCAGCTCGCGACGATGATGGCGCAGATGCCCAGCAACAGCAGCAGCACGCCGGCGCTGTAGAGCACGGCGGGCCAGTAGCGCCGGCGCACCGCGATCAGCGCCCCGGCGGCCAGCACCACGGTGGACACCATTACCGACGCCTGCACGGCCCGGAACAACCAGAGCGGATGGGGACCGAAAAGCCCGTACACGGTGGCCGCGCCCAGCACCGCGACCAGGACGAGCACCAGGCGGTCGATGCGCGGCGCATAGCGCGAGAGGCGCAGCAGGCTGCGCCCGAACAGCAGCTTGGACATGGCCCAGAGCGGGGGCGCGAGGGTGTAGAACAGCCCCGCCGCCGCCGGCCAGTGCGCGAACGGGTAGCGCAGCGCATGCCCGTTCAGGCTGGCCAGCGCCAGCAGGGCGCAGGCGCACGAGAGCGAATACCAGGCATAGATGCCCTCGCGGAACACCAGCAGCATCGCGAGGCTGAAGGCCAGCAGGCCCAGCAGCAGGCCATAGCAGGCACCGTCGAACATGCGCTTGTCCTGGGTGGCCTGCAGATAGTCGGCCAGGTCCCAGGCCGTGACCGCGTAGAAGCGCGCGAAGGTCGATTCCACCCGAAAATACGCCGTGTAGGTCTGCGCATCCGGCAGCCGGAAGCGCCAGGCCATCTGCTCCGATCCCGCAGGCCGCGTGGCCCACGGATGGCGCATGCCCGTCACCACCGGCGGCGCCAGCGCGCGGCCATCCGGGCCGTAGGGCCCATAGAAGCGCAGCTCGTGGGTGGACACCGTGGGCACGACCAGCAGCCATTCGCGTTGCGCGTCCCCCGGGTCGGCCAGGCGCAGTTGCACGCGGAACCAGAGCACCCGGTCGGCCTCGGCGCCCCGCAGGGGATCGTCGGGATGGACGAAGCGCGCCGCGTTCTCCGGCGCGAGCACATCGCCGATGCCGAGGCGGCGCCCCGGGTCTTCCAGCACCTCCATGTGGGGCACGAGCGAGACACCGCCCTCGCGCGCAGCGAGCACTGCCGGCTCGACAGTACCCGCACGCGCGGCCGGGTGCACCAGCGCCAGGCAGAGCCAGGCCAGGACGGCGCGCAACAGCAGCAGGCGGAAGAACGGGAAGACCGGCACGGATCGCGAAAAAAGCTGGGGGCGGATTGTGCCGCAGGCCGCCCGGTGCCGCATTGATGCGCGGCATGTATCAATCGGCGGGACATACGGCATTGGCAGGGGCGGCGCATGGCCCTAGCATCGGCCTTCCCTTTCCACCCCTGCGAGTGCGGTCCATGCTCCAGCTCTACATCGGCAACAAGAACTACTCCTCCTGGTCCATGCGCCCCTGGGTGCTGCTGCGCGAGGCCGGCATTCCCTTCGAGGAAGTGGCCGTGCGCTTCGACAGCTTCGAGCCCGGCTCGCGCTTCAAGCAGGCCCTGCAGGACGTGAGCCCCACCGGCAAGGTGCCCGTGCTCGTCGATGGCGACATCACCGTGTGGGACACGCTGGCCATCGCCGAATACCTCGCGGAACGCCATCCCGACAAGCATCTGTGGCCGCAGGACGCGGCGGCCCGTGCACAGGCGCGCAGCGTGGCCGCAGAGATGCACAGCGGCTTCGGCGCGCTGCGCAGCGCCTGCCCCATGAACATCGAGGCCCACCTGCCCGAAACGGGCGCCCTGCTCTGGCGCGACCGCCCCGGCGTGCGTGCCGACGTGCAGCGCCTCGTGGAGATGTGGGGCGCCCTGCTGCGCGAGCACGGCGGCCCGCTGCTCTTCGGGGACCGGTTCACCATCGCGGATGCCTTCTTCGCACCCGTCTGCATGCGCCTGCGCACCTATGCCCTGCCGGTGCCGGAGCCGATCGCCGCGTATGTGGAGCACGTGGCCTCGCGGCCGGGCGTGAAGGCGTGGATCGACGCGGCGCTGGCCGAACAGGACTTCCTGGACTTCGAGGAACCCTACCGGCTCGGGCGCTGAACGCCCCCGGGCCGTCGCGGTCCCGGCCGCTCCCGCCCGGAGTCAGCCCTGGCGGAACTGCTTGCGCAGGAAGGCCCGGTGCCGCGCGATGTGCGCCATCTGCGCCGGCGCGATGGAGCCGCCCAGGTCCTCGTCCTCGGTATTGAGCACCCGGTTCGCGCAGGCCAGCGCGCGGGCCACCACCTCCTGCTCGGGCACGCCCTGCGCCGCGGCGAGCTCCATCGCCACGCTGCGCATGGCGCGCTGCGACAGCACCCACATCGCGGCGAAGGCGTCCCAGGCCGCGGCCGTCTCCTTGAACCGGTCGCGCTCGGCCAGGATCTCGCTGAGCGGCTTGTCCAGCACTTCCTGCAGCGATTCCAGCCGCTGCTTCAAGGCCTCGGCCTCTTCCTCGCGCCGCAGCGCCTCCACGGCGGCGTTGGCGGCCGCATCCGACGATTCGGGCACGGGCACGCTGCCATCGGGGTTCATCTGGGCGATGGTGAGGGAGGAAGAAAGAGACATGGCGGACAGGCAGGAAGGATCGCCGCGAATATACCGGCCGGTGCCCGCGCAGCGCACGCGGGGGCGCCGCCCGCCGCCGTACACTGCCCGCATGCAGATCTACATGGTGGGCGGCGCCGTGCGCGACCGGCTTCTGGGCCGCCCGGTGAACGACCGCGACTGGGTGGTGGTAGGCGCCACGCCCGACGACCTGGCCGCGCGCGGCTTCCTGCCCGTGGGGCGGGATTTTCCCGTCTTCCTCCACCCCGAGACGCGCGAGGAATACGCGCTGGCGCGCACCGAGCGCAAGAGCGGGCGCGGCTACCGCGGCTTCGTCGTGGACACGGCCCCGGACGTGACGCTGGAGCAGGACCTGTCGCGCCGCGACCTCACCATCAACGCGATGGCGGTACGCGGCGAGGATCCTGCGGCATGGGAACTGGTCGATCCCTACGGCGGCGCACGCGACCTGCAGGCGAAGCTGCTGCGCCACGTGACCGACGCCTTCCGCGAAGACCCGGTGCGCATCCTGCGCGTGGCGCGCTTCGCCGCGCGCTTCACCGATTTCTCGGTCGCCCCCGAGACGATGGAACTCATGCGGGAGATGGTCGAGGCCGGCGAGGCCGCCGACCTCGTGCCCGAGCGTGTCTGGCAGGAGATCGCGCGGGGCCTGATGGAAGCCGCTCCGTCGCGCATGTTCGAGGTGCTGCGCGGCTGCGGCGCCCTGGCGGTGCTGCTGCCCGAACTCTACCGGCTCTGGGGCGTGCCGCAGCGCGCCGAATACCACCCCGAGGTGGATACCGGCGTGCACGTGATGATGGTGCTGGACATGGCCGCGCGGCTGCAGGCGGCGTTGCCGGTGCGTTTCGCCTGCCTGGTCCACGACCTGGGCAAGGGCACGACGCCGGCCGGCGTGTTGCCGCGCCATATCGGGCACGAGCAGCGCAGCGCCACCCTGCTGGCCGATGTGTGCGAGCGCCTGCGGGTGCCGGTGGAATGCCGCGAGACCGCGGACGTGGTGGCGCGCGAGCACGGCAACATCCACCGTAGCGCCGAACTGGGCGCAGCGGCCCTGGTGCGGCTGCTGGAGCGCTGCGACGCGCTGCGCAAGCCCGCCCGTTTCGCCGATGTGCTGCTGGCCTGCGAATGCGACGCGCGCGGCCGGCTGGGGTTCGAGGAAACACCCTATCCGCAGCGCGAGCGCCTGCTGGGCGCACTGCAGGCGGCACGCTCCGTCGATACCGCGGCCGTGGCCGCGCGGGCCCAGGGCCGCGGCGCGTCCGGCCCGCAGGTGGGCGAATGGATCCGCCGGGCGCGCGGCGACGCGGTGCAGGAGTGGATGGCGGCGCAGCCGCCGGCGGCCGGAGCCTGACGGGCCCCTTCCATCGGCGCCGCGGCCTCAGGCGCCGCCGGCCGTCCGCACCCAGCGCACGATGTCGTTGGCACCCAGCGCGCCGGAGATGCGCGCGACCTCCCGCCCCTGGCGGAACATCACCATCGTCGGGATGCTGCGGATGCCCAGGCGCGCGCCGATGGCGGGATGCGCCTCGGTATCGAGCTTGGCGAGCTGCACGCCCGGCCCGAGCGTCCGTGCCGCCTGCGCGAAGGCCGGGGCCATGGTGCGGCAGGGCCCGCACCAGGGCGCCCAGAAATCCACCACCACCGGAATATGGCTGCGTCCGGTATGGCGCCCGAAGGACGCATCATCGAGCACCGCGGGCTCGCCCGTGAAAAGGGGCTGGTGGCATTGCCCGCAGTCCGCCTCGACCGTGCCGGGCGGCGCGGCCAGGCGCTCGGCCGCGATGCGGTTGGTGGTGTGGCAGTGCGGGCAGACGATGTGCGGGGATTCGGACATGGCGGCAGATGCGCGGCGACACGCGTGTTTTCAAGCCACGCCCGCAGCGGCTGCGGCACGCCTACAGGGCGCCTGCCTCGCCGCCTACAGGCTCGGCAATGCCATCTGGTAAGGTATGTGCCAATGCAAAAGCCACCGTTGCTGACCGCGCGCCATGCGCTGTTTCTCGACTTCGACGGCACGCTTGCCGACATTGCACCGCACCCCGATGCGGTGCAGGTACATCCTGGCGTGGTGCCGGCCCTGCGGGTCCTGCACGAACGCCTGGATGGCGCCCTGGCCATCGCCACGGGCCGCACGCAGGCCGATATCGACCACTTCCTCAGCCCCCTGCAGCTGCCGCTGGCCTGCGAACACGGAGCCCAGTACCGGATGGGCAACGGCGTCACCGGCGGCGTGCCGGCGCCCGACCTCGCCCCCGTGGTGCGCGCCGTACAGCCGCTGCTGGACCGCTATCCCGCGCTGGTGCTGGAGCGCAAGAGCGCGGGCATGGCCCTGCACTACCGCCAGGCGGTGGAGCTGGAGCCGCTGTGCCGCGCGGCGCTCGAGCATGCGCTGGCGCAGGCGCCCGGGCTGGAAATCATGCAGGGCAAGTGCGTGCTGGAGATCAAGCCCTCCGGGCCGAACAAGGGCCGGGCGATCGCGGATTTCATGCGCCAGGCGCCCTTCGCGGGCCGCATCCCCGTGTTCGCGGGAGACGACGTGACCGATGAATACGGCTTCGATGCCGCACAGGCGCTCGGCGGCATCGGCATCAAGATCGGAGCCGGCGACACCCGTGCGCTGGCGCGCTGCGACGACACCACGGAACTGCGCGAATGGCTGTTCCAGATGGCATCGCCGGAAGGGTTTCCCGCATGACCTCTCCCACCCCGACACCGCCTGCATCCTCCCCGCCCCCGGCATCCGCCGCCGCCGGCGCTGCGGCCGCCGCCGCGGCCAGCGCACCGCCCTTCGCCGACGGCAACCTCGGGCTGTCGCACGACCCGCTGCCGCGCCCGCCGGGCTTCACTGCGCCCGGGGAGGCCTCGCTGTCGCTCGGCATGGTGGGCAACTGCTCGGTCAGCGCGCTGGTGGACGCCAACGCCCACATCGTGTGGTGCTGCCTGCCGCGCTTCGACGGCGATCCGGTGTTCAACGCCCTCATCCAGCCCGGCGAACAGGGCAGCCGCTTCGCGATCGAACTGGAAGACCAGGTCGAGAGCCGCCAGTGGTACGAGCCCAATACCGCGGTGCTGCGCACGCGCCTCACCGATCGATCCGGCAACAGCATCGAGGTGACCGATTTCGCGCCGCGCTTCCAAGCGCGCTCGCGCTTCTTCCGCCCGATGCTGCTGGTGCGCCGCATACGCCCCGTGCAAGGCTCGCCGCGCATCCGCGTGACGGCGAACGTGCGCTTCGGCTGGGGCAGCGAGAAGCCCGCCATCACGCGCGGCAGCAACCACGTGCGCTTCGTGGGCGCGGACCAGACGCTGCGGCTGAACACCGATGCCCCGCTCTCGCACGTGCTCTCCGGCCAGCCGTTCGTCCTATCGCGCGAGTACAACTTCCTGCTGGGGGCGGACGAATCGCTGCCCTACGGCATCGCGGACACCGCCCGCTCCTACGAGCAGGAAACCGTCGCCTACTGGCGCCAATGGACGCAGCGCCTGGCGGTGCCGCTGGAATGGCAGGACGCCGTGATCCGCGCGGCGATCACGCTCAAGCTCTCGCTCTACGAGGACACGGGCGCGATCGTTGCGGCCATGACCACGAGCATCCCCGAGTCCGCCCACAGCGGCCGCAACTGGGACTACCGCTACTGCTGGCTGCGCGACGCATTCTTCGTGGTGCGCGCGCTCAACAGCCTGTCCGAGACGGCCACGATGGAGGACTACCTGCGCTGGCTGAGCAACGTGGTGGTGGAGACCAGCAGCGGCCACATCCAGCCGCTCTACGGCATCGGGCTGGAGCGCGAGCTGCCCGAGTATTTCGTGCCGCAACTGGCCGGCTACCGCGGCATGGGCCCGGTGCGCGTGGGCAACCAGGCGGCGGAGCACTTCCAGCACGACGTGTACGGCAACATCGTGCTCGGCGCCGCCCAGGCCTTCCACGACCGGCGCCTGCTGCATCCGGCCGGGCCGGCGGAGTTCGCGCGCATGGAGCAGATCGGCGAGCTGGCGGTGAAGGTGTACGGCACGCCCGACGCCGGCATGTGGGAGCTGCGTACGCGCGCGCGGGTGCATACCTCTTCCGCGCTCATGAGCTGGGCCGCGTGCGACCGCCTGGCCAAGATCGCCGACTCGCTGCAGCTGACCGACCGCGCCGGCTACTGGCACGGCCACGCACGGCGCATGAAGGACGAGATCCTGGAGAAGTCCTGGAGCGACAAGCGCCAGGCTTTTGCCGAAAGCTTCGGCGGCAGCGAGCTGGACGCCAGCGTGCTGCTCATGGCCGAGGTGGGCCTGATCGACCCGCGCGACCCGCGCTTCGTGAGCACCGTGGACGCCATGGAGCAGACGCTCTGCGACGGCCCCTACATGCGCCGCTACGAGGCGGCGGACGACTTCGGCAAGCCCGACACGGCCTTCAACATCTGCACGTTCTGGCGCATCGACGCGCTGGCCCGCATCGGCCGCCGCAGCCAGGCCCGGGAGATCTTCGAGGCCATGCTCGCCGCCCGCAACCCTCTGGGCCTGCTGTCGGAAGACACGCACGCGCAGACGGGCGAGATGTGGGGCAACTTCCCGCAGACCTATTCCATGGTGGGCATCATCAATGCCGCCATGCGCCTGTCGGCGCCCTGGGACAGCGTGATCTGACGGCACCCCGCCTGGATTGAACAACAAGGAATTCCCATGAGCCGACTCGTCGTCATTTCCAACCGCATCGCCGATCCCCGCAAACCCGCCGCAGGGGGACTGGCCGTGGCCCTGGGCGAGACGCTGAGCCGCACGGGCGGCATGTGGTTCGGCTGGAGCGGCACCATCACCGAGGACGGCGTGCCCGGCGAGGGCAAGCTGCAGACGCGGCAGGCCGGCGGCGTGACGCTGGCCACGGTGGACCTGTGCCAGGAGGACCACGACAGCTACTACGCGGGCTACAGCAACAGCGTGCTGTGGCCGGTGTTCCACTACCGGCTGGACCTGGCCGATTTCAATGCGGGCTACATCGCGGGCTACCGGCGCGTGAACCAGATGTTCGCGCGCAAGCTGCTGCCGCTGCTGAAGGAGGACGACATCCTCTGGGTGCACGACTACCACCTGATCCCGCTGGCGGCCGAGCTGCGCGCACTCGGCTGCAAGCAGCGCATCGGCTTCTTCCTGCACATTCCCGTGCCGCCGCCGCTCATCATGGCGGCCATTCCGCAGCACGAGTGGCTGATGCGCTCGCTGTTCGCCTACGACCTCGTGGGCCTGCAGAGCGAGGCCGACGTGTCCCACTTCACGCAGTACCTGAGCAACGAGGGCGGCGCCGAGAGCGTGGGCCCGCAGCGGCTGCGCGCCTTCGGCGGCACGGTGCAGGTGGGTGCCTTCCCGATCGGCATCGACGTGGACGAGTTCGCGCGCCTCACCGCCGCGCCGGACGCGGTGCAGACCTACGAGGCGATGAAGGACGAGTATTCGCGGCGGCGCCTGCTGATGGGCATCGACCGGCTGGATTACTCCAAGGGCATTCCGCAACGGGTGCGGGCCTTCCGCGAACTGCTGGCGCGCTATCCCGAGAACCAGCACAGCGCCACGCTCATCATGATCGCGTCCCCGACGCGCGACAGCGTGAACGCCTATGCCGACCTGCGGCACGAACTCGAGGGACTGTGCGGGGCCATCAACGGCGACCACGGCGACCTGGACTGGATGCCCGTGCGCTACATCCACCGCACCGTGGCCCGCAAGCGCGTGCCCGGGCTGTGCCGGGCCTCGGCCGTGGGGCTGGTCACGCCGCTGCGCGACGGCATGAACCTCGTGGCCAAGGAATACGTGGCGGCGCAGGACCCGGAAGACCCCGGCGTGCTCGTGCTCTCGCGCTTCGCAGGCGCGGCGGAGCAGATGAAGGAAGCACTGCTGGTGAACCCGTACGACACCCAGGGCATGGCCGACTGCATCCAGACCGCGCTGCGCATGCCGCTCGCGGAGCGCCAGCAGCGCCACCAGGCCCTGATGGACCGCATCCGCCGGCACGACATCCACTGGTGGCGGCGCACCTTCCTGGACGCCCTGGAAAAAGCCCAGGACTAGAGCCGGCACGGGCACAATGCGCGCATGGCCCAAGGCAAACGCATCTCCGTTGACATCTCCGAGGACGCCCTGCAGGTGATCCGCGCCCTGGGCGCGGCGGCGAAGCAGGCGCGACTGGCGGCAGGCGACGGCCAGGCCGCGGCCGCGGCGCGGCTCGGAGTGCATGTGCAGACGATCGGCCGGATCGAATCGGGCGAGCCCGGTGTCGCCATCGGGCACGTCATGGGCCTGCTGGCGCTCTACGGCGTCGCCGTGGCCGCCAGCACCCCGTCCGCCAGGCCCTGACCGCGGCTGCGGACGGTGCCCGCTGCGGCCAGGCAGCCCCTGGCTTGCGCTCAGCCGGCCATGGCGAGCGCCGCGTAATCCCCGATCTGGTGCCCCAGTCCGGCCGGCACCACCAGCACGCCGCCCGTGAGCGCGGGCAGGTGTCCCGACACTTCGGCCTGCAGCCGGGGCAGCAGGAAATCCTGGTGGTGCAGGAACACGCTCCCGCCGATGCTGATGCGCTGCAGGTCCAGGATGGCGACGAGGTTGTAGAGCATGCGGCCGAGCACGCGGCACATCTGCGACACGGCCTCGGCGGCGGCGGCATCGCCTTCGCGCGCGGCGCCGATCAGGCCACCCGCATCGCGGCCCCAGCGCCGGGGAATCGCGTTGCCCGCGACCAGCGATTCCACGTCGGCCACGTTACCGCAGCCGCAGGTTGCGTCCTGCGGGCCATCGCTGGAAAAGCTGTGCCCCGCGTGGCCCGCATTGCCGTTCTTGCCGCGCAGCACGATGCCATCCACGCACAGGCCCACGCCGACACCCGTGCTCCAGGTGACATAAGCGCAGTGGTCCAGCCCCTGCAGTGCGCCCCAGCGGCGCTCGGCCACGAGCGCGGCCACCGCATCGTTCTGCACGTTCACGTTCTGCAGCACCTCGGCCAGCGGGGCCTGCAGCGGGATGCGCGTCCAGTCGTTGGGCAGCAGGCTGCGGTCGGCGCCCGGCAGGCCGCCGCAGATGTTGGGGGTGGAGACCTCGACCATGCCGTCCTGCAGGACGAAGGGCCCGCAGCTCGCCACGCCGGTGGACTGCAGCTGCGCGCGCGATATGCCGGCCTCGGCACAGGCCTCGTCCACCATGCGCAGGCACTGGCGCGCCAGCGCGTCGGGCGGCCCCTCCTTCACGGTCGGCTCGGTGCGGCGCGCCACGAGCGTTGCCCGGTCCGTTCCCGCGGGCGCCAGCGCCACCGCGACCTTCGTTCCCCCTATGTCGATACAAGCTCTCATCGCCACCTCGGTCGATCGGAAAAGGCGGCGCGCCATGCCGGCGCCCGCCGCGAAACATCGAGCCGGCAGTATGGAGGCAACCGGCGTGTCTGCAGTGTAGGCCGGGGGCGTCGCAGGTGCGGAATGCGGCCGCCATCGCAGCGCAAGGCCTGCCCGGAGATCACGCGGACTGCCAGCCACAGGCCGGTCCTGCCCCAGTTTCCTGCGAGTCCCCCGTGCAATCAGGCAGTCCTTGCATGCCGCACCCAATATTTCGTTTATAATCATTTTTATACTTAATCAATATTATTGCCATTGTCACCAAGGCGACAGATTAATAATTCCGTTGTATTCTCTGGCTGCAAGAAATGGCAGCGAATCCACGATGCATTACCAGAAAAATCAAAAAATACCAATGGGCATTGACTGAAAATCCACGCCTCCGAATCGATGCATGTGCGTGCTATCGGTCCGCGAGGTGTTTTTCTTGTGAACCGCATCTACCGGCCACTCCGGCATTTCGACTCGACTCGCCGTGATACGCACCATGTGTTGTCAAAAAATCATTCCACCTCCTGATTCGACAGACGCTCCAGCCAGGGATACTGCAGTCGCGCATCCTGAATCCGCAGCTCACTGACACACGCCGACGCTATCTGCCGGGGAAACCTCCACTCACCCCGATACCCGACATCAAAAGCTTTGGCAGTTATTTCTCGGATTTCCCCCATTGCCTGGCGACCCCTCAAAACCTACCGCACATGCATTTAATTCAATCCCGCCTTGCCACGGTGACGTACCTGTTTCTTGTTTGCTCATCCCTGGCGGGATCGCCCGCGGCCATGGCCGCGAATTCCGGGATACCGGTCCGCTTGGCCGTAGGAGCCAAGGCAGCGCCCGCATTCTCCCCGGCAGCGGCACCGGATTTACGCCCGGTGGTACTGGTTTCGAAGTCCGTCCCCGCCACGGCTCGTGCCGTCAAGGCTTCAGACAGGGATCCGCACTACATCACCCGAAACGGCACGCACTTCACATACAGGTGCCACGTTCCCTACACCCTTCCGGGCCAGGTGGCAGCCATCGAGGTCTGCGAAATCGAGCCAGTGGATCTGGAAATCCTGTCGTGGCCGGAAACAGAGGTGATCCACATCATTCAGGGCATGGTGACCGTCACCGGAACAGATGGCTTGGGCAAGACCTACTCGGCCGGAGACATCATCGTGCTGCCTCAAGGATTCAAGGGTACGTGGAGGCAGACCCGGAAGCTCCTCAAGGTCGCCGTACGGCAGCCGCTGTATTGGAAGGAATGAAGGTGCCCTGCCAGGAAACAGCAGCATGACGGTGGCTCGTTCACACAACGCCGTCCCACGCAGACCCGTCCATATCGGAGCGGCCTGCTACGCGGCGGGACCGCTGGTGCCTCTCGAAGAAGCGATCAGCGACGAGGCCATGCGGGCCAGGCTGCGCAATCCGAACCACGGTTCAGACACGTTCCCCCAGTGGGACCACGACATCGCCGATCTGGCGGAATCTGCCATCACTCAGTGCTTGACATCGGCCGGCCGGCAGGCATCGCAAATCGACGCCGTCTTCCTCACATCCAACGGGCTGGACGCCCGGGACAACCTGGATGGAAGCTGGCTGGGCGTCCTGGATGCCCGCCTGGACCTTTGCCATGCTCCGCACTACCAGTTGGGCATGGCTGGATGCGCGGGCTTTCACTGGGCCGCGAAGCTCGCAACGGGCCTGATCGAATCGGGACAGTGCGATCACATTCTTGTCGCCAGTTTCGACAAGGCACAGGACGGATTGCAACGCCTCTACGCGGAGAACCCGGACTTCCCCTACCTCACCGGCGATGCGGCCGCAGCATGCATCTTCAGCAGTTCTCCGGCATCACTGGATTACCGACTGGTCGGGCGCATCATCAACAAGTGGGATGGACGACAAGCCATCCGGACGTCCTTCAAAGAAGAAATCCGCTGCATTGCCCGCCTTATCGAAGATACCCTCGAAAGCGCGGCGATGCGTGCCGACGAGATAGACCTGCTCATCTCCAACAACTATTCGCTCGACATCAGCCGCCTCTACTGCCAGATCGCCGGGCTGGACTATGCGAAGGCATTCACGCACACCATCGGCAGCCACGCGCATTGTTTCGGCTCGGACAACCTCATCAACCTCCATCACGCCGGTCGCCTGACAACGGTCGGCACAGGCCAGAAAACCATGCTTTTCAGTGCCGGCCCGTTCCAGTGGGGCGCCTGCGTCCTCGAAAGAACCAACGTTTTCGGGGAGGGTGCATGACCAATGTGATGCACCGGCTTTCGGAAATCGTGCGTCGGCAGCCTCGAGCTGCAGCGCTCATCTCCGATGCACAAACGGTCAGCTACCAGGACCTGGGCGTGCGCATTGCAGAAATCGCCCGATCGATCGACATCTGGTTCCTGACGCACCTCGGCCGCGAAGCGGGCAGCAGCGACGCCATCGGCATCTGCATGGGAAAAAGCACCGATCTCTATGCGTCGATCCTGGCCATCCTCGCCACAGGCGCGAGCTATGTTCCTGTCGATCCCTTGCTCCCTGCGCAATTGCAGGCGCACATCCTGGAGACCTGCAGATGCAGGCTGGTTCTGGCGGCGCCCGACACCCGGCTCCCGGTCTCCGGGGTATGCGTTGCCCCGCCTGGCGAAGCCGCCGACAGCCATCCATCGCAGTCCGCAGCGTGGGCATTCCCATGTCGTGCAACGGGGCAGGACCGCTGCTACACCATCTTCACGTCCGGATCCACCGGGCGCCCGAAAGGCGTGCAAATCCGGCACGACGGCGTACTGCACCTCGTCGACTGGATGCTCCGCGAGATAGCGCTGAAGGAATCCCATCGGGTACTGCAGTACTCCACGATCAACTTCGACGCCTCGGTACTGGACATCTTCCCTGCGCTCCTGGCAGGTGCCACCCTCTGCATTCCCCGCGACGACCAGCGGCTGTCCGCCACCGGGCTCGCGGAGTTCTGCGCGCGCCACAGGATCCATCAGGCGTTCCTGCCGCCGGCCATGCTCTCCGTGCTCGACCCGCAGCAGTTCCCGACCCTGGAGACCCTGCTCACGGGCGGAGAAGCCTGCAGTCCTGCGGTAATCCAGGCGTGGGCGGCGGAGCGGCGGTTCTACAACCTCTACGGCCCCACGGAGTGCACTGTCCTCGTGGCGTTCAAGCGCATGGAGGCATGTCAGGCGCGGACCAACATCGGGCAGGCTATCGACGGCGCACGGTTGCATGTCCTGGATGAACAGATGCAGCCGGCAGTTCGGGGAGAACTGCACGTCGCCGGCCCGATGGTGTCACAGGGGTACATGGGCGACTCTCTGGCGACCACGCGGAAGTTCGTCCTTTGCCCCGAAGTGGATGAAGGCCGCCTCTACAAAACCGGAGATATCGTCGAACGGGATGCCTGCGGCGATCTTCATTTCCTGGGACGTCTGGACCGGCAGGTGAAGGTCCGAGGATTTCGCGTGGAACTCGAGGAAGTCGAAGGCGCCCTGGTGCAGTCGGGGTGTCTGCAGGCGGCGGTCAGGCTGTCGCCGGACGGGCAGCTGGTCGCCTATGTCGTGCTGCCGCCGCAGATAGGGCTGGACGCACTGCGCCAGCAGCTTGCCCAGTATTTGAGCGACTACAAGGTCCCGCAGTGCTTCATACCGATACAGCAGCTTCCCCTCAAGGCCAGCGGCAAAGTAGATTTCGATGCCCTGCCAGCCACCACGCCACGGCTTGCGGCGGGTGCTTCCAGCCGGCCCTGCGAACCCATCCTGTCCCTCTGGGAGGAAATCCTGGATCTCCCGCAGGGTTCGCTGGATGCCCATTCCGACTTCCAGGAGGCCGGCGGGACCTCCATCAAGGCGATCCGCCTGCTGAGCGCCATCGAGGAACGCTTCGGAGTGCGCATCCGGTTCTCGGAGTTCCTCGATAACCCCACGCCCCATTTTCTGTACAACGCGATACCTCATCCATGACAACGCCCCTGCTCCCCCAGCTGAACCACATTGGCCTGACAGTCCACAGCATCGCGGACACGATTGCCTTCTATCGACAGATCACCACGGTCGAAATCTACGAGGAGCCGGTCCACATCAGCGGCGACGGAGTGGGGCAGATCATTCGGGTCGAGAAGCCGGATTACCACTCGTGCATGGCCCGCATAGGCCAGCGCAATTTCGAACTCATCGAACACCACTCCTCCAAGGGGCGGCATCTCCTGGCATCCCACAGCGACGTCTGCGGCATCCATCTCGCGTTCATGGTCGAGGACATCGAAGGCGTTTTCCAACGGGTGAAGGCGCTGGGCATCGACCCCACCACGCCGGAGCCCTACACGGCCCACGAGCTGGGAGGCTACAAGGCATTTTTCTTCCGGGACCTCAATGGTGTCCAGGTCGAAATCGGACAAGTCCACTAACGCACGGAATCAACATGCAAGTCATCCAATGCACCCTGGAACAACTCGACGTTCTGGCAGGCCTGTTCAACGACTACCGGATCTTCTACGAACAGGAAGACGACCTCGCGGCCTCTCGTTCCTTCATCCAGTCCAACCTCGAGAAAGAACGCTCGAAGATCTTTCTGCTGCTCGACGGGGACCGCAATCCCGTCGGCTTCTCGCAGCTCTATCCGGCCACATGCTCTCTGGCCATGCGGCCCTATTACTACCTTTCGGATCTCTACATCGCCAAGGCCGCGCGGCAGCAAGGGTACGCGCGATACCTGATGAACTACATCACCGACCACTTCGCGCGCGAAGGCGCCCAGCGATTGACGCTGGACACCGCCACGACCAACCAGATCGCCCAGCGCCTTTATGAATCCTTGGGATATGAGCGGGAGGAGGTCTACATCACCTATCACCAGATGCTCAAGCGCCCGGCCGCGTAAGCATTCCGCACCCGCAAGGGGCGCTGGTTGCCTCCCGTGCTCCAGCAGGTAAAGCCAGATGAGAAGACGGCGAGGATTCGCCGGCCCTTCAGCCAGCGGCCAGTGCAGGTTATTGCGCGAGCCGGCGGCAATCGAACACGAATTGCAGATGCGCAGGAAGTGCCATGAATACGAGCGATGGGCAAGAAGCCGAAGACATACTCGACCTCATCGGGATCGGTATAGGTCCGTTCAATCTGGGTCTGGCAGCGCTGCTGCACCCCATCGATGCCGTGAAGGCGCGATTTTTTGACACCAGGGACACATTCGTCTGGCATGAAGGACTGCTGCTGGATAACTGCTACCTCCAGGTTCCTTTCATGGCGGACCTGGTCACCATGGTCGATCCCACCAGCCCCTTCAGCTTTCTCAACTACCTGAAGGAGCACGGGCGCCTCTACCAGTTCTACTTCTACGAGAGGTTCCACATCGCCCGCACGGAGTACAGCAGGTACTGCCGATGGGTTGCCGAACAGCTCTGCAGCCTGCGGTTCTCGATGGAAGTCGTGGACATCGAGGCACGGGATTCGCTGTTCCGCGTGACGGTAAGGAACACGGCGACCCGGGCACTCTCGAGGCATCTCGCGAAGAACATCGTCCTGGGCGTAGGCACGGTCCCTTCGACGCCGGATGCACTTTCGGCCCTGCTGAACGGTACGGATTTCATCCACTCGTCGCAGTACGCCTTCGCCAAGCCCCATCTGCATGCGAAGCGGAGCATCACGGTCATAGGGGGCGGGCAAAGCGCCGCAGAATGCTTCCTGGACCTGCTGGAAGGCCAGAAGCAGTTCGGATACGAACTGAACTGGCTCACCCGTGGCAGCGGCTTTCTCCCGATGGAGTACTCGAAGCTGGGACTGGAGCATTTCTCGCCGGACTACATCGAGCATTTTTTCGGACTGCACGAGGCGAAGCGCAAGGAAATACTCTCGAAGCAGGGCCACTGGTACAAGGGCATCTCGTTCAGCACCATCGCGGCCATCTACGACCGCATGTACGAGCGATCGGCGGACGGCGCGGAAACAGGCACTGTCCTGCAGGCCCGGAGCGAGCTTCTCGCAGCATCCGGCACCCGCAACGGCTGGAAGCTTTCATTCCGGCACCTCGATCTCCAGGAAAATTTCGAGCTCCATACCGAGGCCGTGGTGCTGGGGTCGGGCTACCGGTATGTGTTCCCCCCCTGCATGGACAGCCTCAAGCCCTTGCTCGCCTTCGACGGGCAAGGCCGCCCGGCCGTTCGGCGCGACTACACGCTGGAGGCCAGGTGGACCGGTTCCGGCCGGATCTTCGTCCAGAACGCTGAAATGCACACCCACGGTATCGCCGCTCCGGATCTCGGACTCGGAGCCCATCGCAATGCCGCCATCGTCAACGGCCTGCTGGGGTTCCCGCGCTACCCCACATCCCGCAAGACCGCCTTCCAGACCTTCGGCATCGAAGATCGCTGGAAGGACGAAGCATCCAGCCGGCAGCCCACCATGGCAGGCACAGCATCATGAACAAACCTCTCGATTTCACCCTCCCGGCACCGCAGGACATCGGCGGTCCCCTTGAACCCACTCCTCAGCGCCGGTTCCAGCAGGGAGTGGAACTGAGGAACCAGGAGCGTCTGGAATCGGAGGTGCGGTCCTACCCGCGGCGCTTTCCCATGGCAATCCGCAGGGCCCAGGGAGCCATCGTTGAAGACACGCTGGGCCAGCGCTATCTGGATTGCCTGGCCGGAGCCGGAGCACTGGCACTCGGGCACAACCACCCCGAGGTGACAGGAGCGGTGGTGGCGGCGATCCAGTCGGGCATTCCCCAGCAGGCACTTGACGTGGCGACACCTTCCAAGGACGCGCTCATACAGGAAATTATGGGATTTCTTCCTGCCAGCTTCGCCCAGGACTCCTGCATTCAGTTCTGCGGTCCGTCGGGATCGGACGCCGTGGAGGCTGCCATCAAACTGGCGAAGCAATGCACGGGACGCCACAACATCGCCGCGTTCCATGGCGCCTACCATGGCATGACGAACGGTGCGCAGGCCCTGATGGGCAACCTGGGTGCGAAGCAGCGGCGCACCGGGCTGATGCCCGATGTGCATTTCTTCCCATTTCCCTACGGCCTGCGCTGCAAGTTCGGCCTCGGCGGAGAGGCCGGTGAACGGGCATCGATCAGGTACATCGAATCCGTGCTGCACGACCAGGAAAGCGGTATGGTCAAGCCCGCCGCCATGATTCTGGAACCCATTCAGGGCGAAGGAGGGGTTCTACCGGCCTCGGACTATTGGTTGCGGGAGATCCGACGCATCACATCCGAACTGGGTATCGTCCTCGTCTTCGACGAAATCCAGTGCGGAGTAGCTCGCTCCGGACGCCACTTCGCTTTCGAACACGCAGGCGTGGAACCGGACATCCTCGTGCTGTCGAAGGCTGTCGGGGGCGGGCTCCCCCTTTCGTGCCTGGTGTTCAAGAAGCGGTTCGACAACTGGACCCCGGGGGAGCACGCGGGCACCTTCCGGGGCACCCAGTGGGCCATGGTTGCCGGCACCAGAACATTGCAGATCATCCAGCGCGATGGCTTGGCCCTGAATGCGGACCGCATGGGAGCCAGCTTGAGCGGCAGGCTGGCAGCGCTACGGCAGGACCATCCATGTATTGCGGAAATCCGCGGCAAGGGTTTGATGCTGGGCATTGAAATCGTTGACCCGAAACGCGTGGATGCGCTGGGTCAACCGCTTGCCGACGGGCAGCGCGCGGCCCGGATTCAGGCCGCGGCCTTGCGGCATGGCCTGATGATAGAGAAGGGTGGACGGCATGGCGCGGTCTTGCGCTTTCTCCCCCCCTTGAACATCACGGATGATCAGATCGATTTCGCGGCCCGGGCCTTCACACACGCCATGCAGGCCACGGAGCAGGCACGGTGACGGAATCGTGGAAAGAGCACTTCATCCGGACGGGCTGCGGAGGTGCTGATCGTTATCGTGCCGTGATGGAGTCCTGCGTGGAGGAACTGTCGAGTCTTTTCGAGACTGCGGTGCGCCCCTATTCGGGCAGGGAGCCGTCCGATCTGCGCGAGCAGGTCTTCCTGCGTGACCTCGGAGTGCAAGCGGTAGCACCGCTGCAGCAGGTGATCCGGGAAGTACGCCAGGACATCGCTGCGCATGCAATCATCGTCCAGCACCCGCATTGCATCGCCCACCTGCACACGCCACCACTCCTGAGCGGCATCGCTGCGGAAAGCTTCATCGCGGCACAGAACCTTTCGATGGATTCTTGGGACCAATCGGGCTCCGCCACTTTTGTCGAGCAGCGGGTCGTGGACCACCTCTGCACACTGTTCGGATATCTCCCCGAGGCGGACGGTGTGTTTACCAGCGGAGGCACCCAGGGCAACATCATGGCCCTGCTCACGGCACGGGACTGGTTCCTGTGGACGCACCACGGGCACCGGGCCAGGCGTGACGGCATGCCCGATTTTTTCCCCAGGCTGAGGATCATCGCCTCGGCCAAGAGCCACTTCACGGTGGACAAGGCAGCCTTCATCATGGGGCTGGGACAGCGCGGCGTGGTGAAGGTGCGGACCGGAAACGACGGTGCCATGGACATGGAGGAGCTGGCATCAACGGTCGAGTCTCTGCGGCAGGAGGGTCTGATCCCCTTCGCCGTGGTGGGAACGGCGGGCACCACGGACCATGGCGCCATCGACGATCTGCAGCGCATCGGCGAAATCTCCCGGGCGCACGGCTTATGGTTCCATGTGGATGGCGCCTACGGCTCTGCCCTGGTGCTGGGCCGCCACAGGCACCGGCTCGCCGGTATCGAGCAGGCCGATTCGATGGTGGCCGATTTCCACAAGCTGTGGTTTCAGCCCGTGAGTTGCGGGGCCCTGCTGTTCCGCGAAGGGGAACGCTTCAGGCACCTGCTCTACCAGGCTGAATACCTGAACCGCGAGACCGATGATCTTCCCAACCTCGTGGACAAGACGATCTCCACGACGAGACGCTTCGACGCCTTGAAGGTCTACATGATGCTACGGGCGGTCGGCACCGAAGTGCTGGGAGAGATGATCGACCACCTGCTTGGACAGGCGCGCGAGGTTGCCGAGGCCATCCGACGCCGCAGGATGTTCGAGCTTCTGGCCGAGCCGAGCCTGACAACCATTCTTTTCAGGTACACCGGCCCCATGCCCGGTACTGATATCGACGCTTTCAACCGCAGGCTTCGCGCCGGACTTCTCAAGCACGGCATAGCCGTACTGGGGGAGACGACTGTCCAGCAGCGCGCTGCGCTGAAGCTGACTCTGCTGAACCCCTGCCTTGCCGCGGAGGACTTCGACAGCCTCCTGGACAACATTGCCGCCTTCGCAGCCCGCGTCTACAGCGAGTAGCCGAGCATCATCGCCACACCCGCCTCCTTGTTGGGGCGGCTGAAACTCTCGCGCGTCAGGCGGCCCACCGGGATGGAGATCTGGTCGTTCAGGAACCACTTCTTGTAGATGGGATCGATCTCGCGGCTGGTGTAGAGCTTGCCGAGCGTGCGGTCCACCACGGCCATGAGCGCGGTGTCGCTCTTGCGCACCATGATGGCGTAGGGCTCCACGGACAGCACGAAGTTGCTGAGCGCCAGGGCATCCTGCGCCTTGTTGCGGGCCACCAGGCCGAGCAGCAGCGAGTCATCCTGGGCGAACGCCTTCACCGTCCCGGCGCGCAGGGCCTTGAACGCCTCGTCGTTGTTGTCGAAGACCTTGACCGTGGCCTTCACCTCGTTCGCCGTGAGCTGGGTGAGCAGTTTCTCGGAGGTGGAGCCCTTGCTCACGGCCACCGTCATGCCGGCGAGGTCCTGCACCGTGTCGGCCTTGGTGCCCTTGGGCACGAGCACGCGGATGCCCGCCACGAACATGGTGGGGCCGAAGGCCACCCGCTCCTGCCGCGCCTTGGTGTTGGTGGTGGAACCGCATTCCAGGTCGATCTCCCCCGCTTCCAGCTTCGGGATGCGCTCGGCGGCGCTCACCGGGCGGTACTTGACCTCCAGGTCCTTGAGCTTGAGCGTGTTCTTGATGTCCTCGACCACCGCCTGGCAGAGGTCCACCGAATAGCCGGCCGCCTTGCCGCCGTTCTGGGCGTCCACGAACGAGAAGGGCCAGGCCGATTCGCGCACCCCCAGGGTGATGGTGCGGGTCTGCTGGATGCGGGCCATCGTGTCGGCAGGCGCCTGGGCCAGGGCGGGAGCGGAAAGGGCGGAAAAGGCCGCGGCGAGCGCCAGCAGCCGGAAAGAGCGGCGGATCATGGGAGAGGACCGGATCGAGGAGGAGGAGAAAGGGAAGGGAAAGGGACGGTGGCAAAAAGCGAGGCAATCACTGTGCCAGGGAAAAACGCCGTGCATGTGACGCCCTTGCCCGTGCTCAGATCCACCGGGCGATCAGGCTGGCCACCGCGCTGAGCAGCAGGGTGCTGGCCAGGGGCAGGTGCCACTCGCGCCCGAACAGGCGGAAATGGAAATCCCCCGGAAGGCGCCCCACGCCGAGCCGCTGCAGGAACGGCGCCAGCCCCTGGAGCAGCACCAGGGCGAGGAAGACGACGATCAGCCAGCGCAGCATGCCGCGAGTGTAGGTGCAGAGCCGGTTCGCCGCATCCCCCCGGTGCGCCGGGACAACGGATGGATGGGGCCGGGCGTTCCGTGGGCAGGAATGCTCTACAGCGAGCAGGCCGCTCGCAACTACCGCTGCACACCCCAGCGCCGCACCGTCAGCCGCTCCAGCGTCTGGAACCCCAGTCCTTCCACCAACAGGCCGATCAGGATCACGAGCACGAGGCCTGCGAACACCTTGTCGGTGTAGAGCTCGTTGCGGTTCTGGAAGATGTACCAGCCCAGGCCGCCCTGGCCCGACGAGGCGCCGAACACCAGTTCGGCCGCGATCAGCGTGCGCCAGGCGAAGGCCCAGCCGATCTTCAGGCCCGAGAGGATGGCGGGCAGCGCGGCCGGCACGAGGATCTGCAGCACGTAGCGGATGCCGGTCAGGCCATAGTTGCGGCCGGCCATGCGCAGCGTCTCGGGCACGGCCTGGAAGCCCGCATAGGTGTTGAGCGCCAGCGGCCACAGCACCGAATGGACCAGCACGAAGACGAGGCTGCCCTGCCCCAGCCCGAACCACAGCAGCGCCAGCGGCAGCAGCGCGACGGCCGGCAGCGGGTTGAACATGGAGGTGAGCGTGCCCAGCAGATCGCGCCCGAACTGCGTGGAGACGGCCAGCGTAGTCAGCACGAAGGCGCCCGCGATGCCGGCCAGGTAGCCCTTGAGCAGCACAGACAGCGAGATGGCCGTCTTCGCCACCAGCTCGCCCGACGCGAGGCCCTCGCCCAGCGCCCGTGCGGTCTGCAGGAAGGTGGGCAGCAGCAGGTCGTTGTCCTGCCAGCGCGCGGCCAGTTCCCACAGCACGGCCAGCACCGCCAGGATGGCGAGGCGGCGCACGGCACCCTGCTGCCACACGCGGGTGGCCCAGGGCAGCGGCTGTTCGGGGGCGATGCCGTCCAGCGGCGGCAGCACATGTTCGACGTCCGGCCGGTAGGGCGGCTCGCGGCGACCGGCCGTCGAAGCCACGGCATGCGCCGCCGCGGGATGGAGAGGGGTCGGCTGGGTCATACGGCGATCCGGAAGGGCAGCAGGGTGCCGGCGGGCTGCCGTCGCGCAGGCGCAGCGGCATGGGCGCCCGCGAGTCCGGGTGCGGCCGCATCGCCCCCTTCCGGGGCGGGTTCGTCGAACAGCAGGCGGTGGATGCGCTGCGCCGTGGCCTGAAATTCCGCGCCGCCCAGGCTGTTCAGATTGAATGGGTGGCTGTTGATCTCGGCGCGCAGCCGGCCCGGATGGGGCGAGAGGATGGCGACGCGGCTGCCCACCACCAGGGCCTCCTCGATGGAGTGGGTGACGAAGATCAGCGTGAAGCGGAACTCCTCCCGCAGCGCCAGCAGCTCTTCCTGCATGCGGCGGCGCGTGAGCGCGTCCAGCGCGGCGAAGGGCTCGTCCATCAGCAGCACGCGCGGCTGCATGGCGAGGGCGCGGGCGATGGCCACGCGCTGCTTCATGCCGCCCGAGAGCTGGTGCGGGTGCACGTCGGCGAACTTCGAGAGGCCCACCTTGTCCAGGTAGAGCGCCGCGCGGTCGGCGGCCTCGGCACGGCCCGTGCGGCGCGCGGCGAGCAGCGGGAACATCACGTTCTCGCGCACCGTCTTCCAGGGCGGCAACTGGTCGAACTCCTGGAAGACGACCACGCGGTCCGGGCCGGGCTTCGTCACCGCTTTTCCGTCCAGCAGGATGCGCCCTTCGCTCGGCGCGATGAAGCCCGCGATGGATTTGAGCAGCGTGGACTTGCCGCAGCCCGAGGCGCCGAGCAGCACCAGCCGCTCGCCCTCGTGCACGTCGAAGCCCACGCGGTGCGTGGCGCGCACGGCGCGCTGCGGCGTGCGGTAGTCGATGCTCACGCCGTCCACCCGCAGCAACGGCGGCGCGGAGGCGGGGAGCGGGCGCACGGGGCCGGACACGGAAGCGGGCACCGACGCGAGCGCACGTGCCCGGACAGGCGCAGGCGCCGACGGGGGATCTGCCAGCGTGCCTTCCGCTCCTCGGGGCTCGGACCAGAGGCCGCCGCCACCCATCTCGTCCCGCACCCGCGCCAGCAGCGCGGAAGAAAAGCTTCCCATGCGTTTCATGCTGCGTCTCCCGGAATCGCCACCGGTCAGCTGCCGCGTGCGGTCAGCGCGTCGTCGAAGAAGTAATCCTTGAGCGCTTCGGGCTTGTTCTTGATCGCGCCCACGCGGTGCAGGAACTGGCCCAGGCCGAGCGTGTTCTCGGGCTGCACCTTGAACTGCACCTCGGGGTTCCGGATGATCTTGAGCAGCAGCGCACGGTCGGTTTTCGCGCCCGTCACCTTCAGGTAGATGTCGGCGGCCTTTTCGGGGTTGGCGGCGACGAACTGGGCCGCGTCATGAAGCCCGGCGAGGAAGGCCTGGTAGGTCTTGGGGCTCTCCTTGCGGAATTTCTCGGTGGCGTAGAGCACCGTGGCGGACGCGGGGCCGCCCAGCACGTCGTAGGAGTTGAGCACGATCCGGGCATTCGGGTTGCCGGCCAGTTCCTGCTCCTGGAACGGCGGGTTGCCGAAATGGCCGGTGATCTCGGTGCCGCCCTTGATGATCGCGGCGGCGGCATCAGGGTGCGGCACGGCGACCTGGATCTTGTCGAGCCGGTTGAATTCTTTGTCGCCCCACAGCTTGGCGGAAGCGAACTGCAGCACGCGCGACTGCACCGACACGCCCACCGCCGGCAGCGCGATGCGGTCCTTGTCGGTGAAATCGGCGATGGTCTTCACGGCCGGGTTGTTGCTGACGAGGTAGTACGGGAAGTTGCCGAGCGAGGCCACGCCCTTGACGTTCTGGCGCCCGCGGGTGCGGTCCCACAGCGTGAAGAGCGGGCCCACGCCGGCCCCTGCGATGTCGATGCCGCCCGAGAGCAGCGCATCGTTCACGGCGGAGCCGCCCGAGAGCTGGAGGAACTCCACCTGGATGTCCACGCCCGCGGCCTTGCCGTGCTTCTCGATCAGCTTCTGGTCCTGCGCCACGTTGAGCAGCAGGTAGACGATGCCGAACTGCTGGGCGATGCGCAGCCTGCCCTCCTCGGCCTGGGCGATGCCGGGCGCCACCAGACCCGCGGCCACCAGGCCGGCCGCCGTGGCGAGGGTGGCGGCCTTGCGCACGAAGGCGCGGCGCAGGAGGGAGACAGCGGTGGGACGGGAACGTGGCATGGGGGGTCTTCTGATGGGTTCTGAAATGGGAGGGCGCGCAGCGCCACAGGGGAGTTCCCGCTCTACAAGGGGAGATCCCCCTCCACGGTCGTACGGTAGAGCTTGCGGCGCTCGCTGTCCGGCGTGCCCGCGGCCAGGTGCTGCACGGAGCGGTTGTCCCAGAACACCAGGTCGTGCGGCTGCCACACATGGCGGTAGACGAACTCCGGCTTGACGGCCGCGGCAAAGAGTTCGGCCAGCAACGCCCGGCTCTCGTCCTCGGGCAGGCCGACGATGCGGGTGGTGAAGTGCTCGTTCACGAACAGCGCGCGGCGCCCCGTCTCCGGGTGCGTGCGCACCACGGGATGGACTGCGGGCGCCACCTCGGCGATCTGCGCGGGCGTGAGTGCGGGGCGCCAGGGGCTGCGCGCGCGCAGCTCCTCGTACCTGGCCAGGTAGCTGTGCTCCGCGCGCAGGGGGCCGATCACGCGCCGCAGGGCCGCGGGCAGCGCGTCGTAGGCGGCGTGCTGGTCGGCGAACAGCGTGTCGCCGCCCTCGCCGGGCAGCTCCTGCGCGTGCAGCAGCGAGCCCAGGCTGGGCCGCTCCTTGTACGACAGGTCCGAATGCCAGTAGTGGCCGGCATCGCCCAGCCCGATCGGCTGGCCGCTCGCGTCCTTGATGTTGGAGACGACGAGGATTTCCGGATGGTCCGCCAGCTGGAAGTTCTTCAGCACGTGGATCTGCAGCGGCCCGAAGCGGCGGCTGAAATCGATGTGCTGGCGCGGCGTGATGCGCTGGTCGCGGAACACCACCACGTGGTGGTCGAGGTGCGCCTGGTGCAGGCGGGCGAAGTCCGCATCGCCGAGCGGGCGAGACAGGTCCAGCCCCAGCACCTCGGCGCCCAGCGGTGCACCAGGGAGCGGGCGGATTTCGAAGCCTTGCGGCGGCGCGTCGTTCTGTGGAGGCGGGAAGGCTTCGGCGGTGCGAGACAGGACTGCGGACATGGCTCGGGATCTCCAGGTGGCGCCGGCCGGGAACACACGGGACGGCGGATGGCGGGGGGCTTGTGTCCACTCTATGCACGACCGCTCATATCCGGAACGAATGGTTTGTCAGTTGTTTACTACCAAAACAGCTAAGCAATGGTCGCTTCGCCTGGCCTGCCGCGGACTGCCCGGTCGCTTCAGATGCCGAACGCATGAGCTTGTGCCGCCAAGTTTTGCGCGCTTGCTTTGACGAAAAACGCGCTTCGCACCGCACACACCGGCTTCCAGAATCCATCCACCCCCTCTTTTCTGGAGCCCTCCGTGAGCCTTGTTTCCGACGAATCGATCGATGCCTCTTTCGGCGACCTGCGCATCCGCCGCGTGGCGGGCGCCCTGGGCGGCGAGGTGCTGGACCTGGAGCTGTCCGCCGGCCTGGACGACGCCACCATCGGCCACCTCACCGCCGCGCTCGTGCGCCACAAGGTACTGTTCTTCCGCGGCCAGCACCAGCTCGACGATGCGCGCCACCAGGCGTTCGGCGAGCGCCTGGGCCGGACGGTGTCGCACCCTACGGTGCCGGCGCGCGAAGGCACGCGCATCTTCGAGCTGGATGCCTCCAAGGGCGGCGGCCGCGCCGATTCCTGGCACACCGACGTGACCTTCCTCGACGCGTTCCCCAAGTACGGCATCCTGCGCGCCGTCACCGTGCCGGCCTATGGCGGCGACACCGTCTGGGCCAACACCGCCGCGGCCTACGAGCGCCTGCCCGAAGACCTCAAGCGCCTGGCCGACAGCCTCTGGGCCGTGCACAGCAACAACTACGACTACGGCGCAGACCGCCTGGTGGTCGACGAAACGCGCCTGCGCCACCACCGCGACGTGTTCGCCTCCGAGGTGTACGAAGCCGAGCATCCGCTGGTGCACGTGCACCCGGTGTCGGGCGAGCGCGCGCTGCTGCTGGGCCACTTCATCCAGCGCATCCAGGGCTTCTCGTCCACCGAATCGGCGCGGCTCTTCGAACTGCTGCAGAACCGCGTGACGCGGCTGGAGAACACCGTGCGCTGGAGCTGGCGGCAGAACGACGTGGCCATCTGGGACAACCGCGCCACGCAGCACATCGCCGTCAACGACTACGGCCGGCAGCCGCGCGTGGTGCGCCGGGTGACCGTGCACGGCGACCCCGCCGTGGCGGTGGACGGCCGCAAGAGCCGCACGCGCCGCCGCCCCGAGGCGACGAACGACGCGCACATCGACACGCTGATCGCGACCACCGCCTGAACCGCGCGCCTTCGCCCGGCCTTCCTCCCCTCCCGCCACCACGACCGCATCCATGACGCAACGCCGCCACCTCCTGCAAGCCGCCACCGGCATCGGGGCCTCCCTTCTGCTGCCGGGCCTCGCTGCCCACGCCCAGCCCGGCGGCGCGCGCCGCTTCCAGGGCACGACACTGAACGTCTCCACGTTCAGCGCCGCCTATCCCAAGCTGCTGCAGCAGTGGCTGCCGGAGTTCGAGGCGCTGTCGGGAGCGAAGGTGAATTTCGACGCGCCCTCGTTCCCGGTCTACAACCAGCGCGCCGATCTGGAGCTGTCCACCAAGGGCTCGGCGTACGACGTGGTGAACGTGACCTTCATCTACTCCAGCCGCTGGATCGATTCCGGCTGGCTCACGCCGCTGGACGAATTCATCGCCAGCCCGCAGCACACGCCGGACGACTGGGACGTGAACGACTTCCTGAGCGGAGCGCGCGCGCCGGAGACGGGCCGCGACGGCAAGCTCTACGGCATCCCGTGGACGGCCGAGGCGCTGCTGTCGGTGTCGTCGCGGTTCGATCTCGTGCAGCAGGCGGGCCTGGCCTTCCCCGACACCACCGACGACCTCGTGAAGGTGCTGCGCGCCGTGAACAAGAAGGAGCGCGTGGCGGGCTTCGTGTCCGACAACCACTACGGCTGGACCTTCGTGCCCTACCTGCACGCCTTCGGCGGCGACGTGTTCCGCAAGGCGCCCGACGATCTCTTTCCCACGCTGGACACGCCCGAGGCCGTGGCCGCCGCCGACTACTACGCGAACCTGATCCGCGAGTTCGGCCCCGACGGTGCGATCACCTACCAGCCGGACCAGGTCACGCAGGCGCTCAAGCTCGGGCGCGTCAACTTCTCCGACGCGGGCCAGCTGCACCTCGCGCAACTGGGCGACGCGGCCACCAGCAAGACGCTCAAGACGGTGAAATTCGGTTTCGTGCCGAAGGGCCCCGCCGGGCGGTTCCCGGGCACCGCCGTGCACGGCCTGGGCATTCCCGCCGGGTCGCGCAACAAGGAGGCCGCCTGGGCCTTCATCCAGTGGGCGCTCTCCAAACAGACCACGCGGCGCGCCGTGGCGGCCGGCTACGGCTCGCCCGCGCGCCGCTCCGACATCGACTCGCCCGAATTCCGCAGCCGCCAGCGCATCAACGGCAGCGACCTCGCCCAGCTGTCGCTCGACTCGATCAGCCAGGCCGAGCGCACCGGCCACATGAAGTACCGCACCGTGGCGGTCTATCCGCAGGTGGACCAGCAGCTCAACAAGGCCATTGCGCTCATCGCCTCGGGCCAGGCGAATGCGCGGCAGGCGATGCAGCAGGCGCAGGCGCAGTCCATCGCCGAGCTGCGCCGCGCGGGCCAGAAGATCTGAGCCATGGGCGCCGCCAACGCACTCGCCGCACCCGCAACGCCGGGGCCCCAGGCATCGCCCGCTTCCCGGGGCTGGCAGGCCGCGCGCCGGCGCGCCTTCGCGTTCGGGCTGGCGCCGGCGCTCGTCGTGCTGCTGGCCATCACCCTGGTGCCGGCCGCGGCGCTGGTGGTGGCCAGCCTCACGCCGTTGAGCCTCACCGACCCGGCGGGCACCTTCCACTTCCGCGATCCGCTGGGCAACTACCGGCATCTGCTGGAAGACGCGCGCTTCCTCGGCTCCATCGCCACGCAGCTCAAGCTCTCGGCCGCCAGCGTGGTGCTGCAGTTGGCCGTGGGCCTGGGGCTGGCTCTGCTGCTGAACGGTCCGTCCCGCGTGCTGGGCGCCGTGCGCGGGGCCTTCCTGATTCCCATGGTGCTGCCGCCCATCGTGGTGGCGCTGATCTGGAAGATTTTGTTCACGCCCGACGTGAGCCCGCTGCACCGCGCGCTGGAGGCCGCCGGCTGGCCGGTGCGCTCCCTCATTGCCAACCCGGACACCGCCCTCTGGGCCATCGCCTTCGCCGAGACCTGGCAGTGGTTCCCCTTCACCATGCTGATGGTGCTGGCGGCGCTGCAGATGATGCCCGCCGACCCGCTGGAGGCCGCGAGCCTCGACGGCGCCAACCGCTGGCAGCTGTTCCGCTACATCGTGTTCCCGCACATCCGCCCGGTGCTGGTGGTGTGCGGCCTGTTCCGGCTGATCGACAGCTTCAAGGCATTTCCGCTGATCTTCGTGCTGACCGACGGCGGCCCCGGCACGGTGACCGAGGTGACCAACTACTACGGCTTCATCCAGGCCTTCAACTTCTCCTACTGGGGCTACGCCAGCGCCATCGCCACCGTGATCCTGGCGGGCGTGTTCGGCCTGAGCTGGCTGGTGGGGCGACTGGGGTGGAACGACCATGGCAAGCACTGACGCAGCCCTGCCGATCGCGGCGCGGGACGATGCCCCCGCCGAGCACCATGCACACACGCGCACGCACACGCGCACGGGCTGGCTGCGCCGCCACGGCCGCACCGCCGCCGCGCTGGTGCTGCTGGCGTTGACGCTGTTCCCGTTCCTCTGGCTGGTGCACCTGGCCTTCAAGCCGGCCGCCGACCTGTTCGAGGACAGCCTGCTGTTCGTACCCACGCTGGACGGCTTCCGCGCCCTGCTGCAAGGCAATTTCCCGCGGTCGTTCCTCAACAGCCTGGCGGTGAGCACGCTCTCCACGGCGATGTCGCTGGCCATCGGCGTGCCCGCGGCCTATGCGCTCACGCGCTGGCAGTTCCCGGGGCGCCGGCACGTGGCGCTGTGGATTCTGGTGACGCGCATGGCGCCGCCCATCGCCTTCACCATTCCGTTCTTCCTCGCCTACCGCTGGCTGGGACTGCAGGACACCATTTTCGGCCTTGCGCTGGTGTACCTCACCTTCAACCTCGCCATCGTCATCTGGCTCATGCAGACCTTCTTCGAAGCGGTGCCCACCGCGCTCGAAGAAGCCGCCTACATCGACGGCTGCGGCGTGTGGCAGGCGTTCTGGCGCATCACCCTGCCGCTGGCCGCGCCGGGCGTGGCGGCCACGGCGGTGCTGTGCTTCATCTTCGCGTGGAACGACTTCTTCTACGCCCTCATCCTCACCCGCACGCAGGCGGTGACGGCCCCCGTGGCCATCGTCAATTTCCTGCAGTACGAGGGCTGGGAGTGGTCCAAGATCGCCGCGGGCGGCACGCTGGTGATGTTCCCGGTGGTGGTGTTCACCGTGCTGGTGCGCAAGTACCTCGTGCGCGGCCTCACGGCGGGCGGCGTCAAGGACTAAGAGCGGCTAACACGACCCTTCTGGCGTTGTTGCCGCATCTTGTCGTACTACTCGTACTGCCTGCGATGCGGCGCCTAGCCAGAACCGCTTCGCTGGGTCGTGTTAGCCGCTCTAAATCCCTTCCTTCGCAAAGAGAGAGAGAGAGAGAAACCCTCCATGGCTGCGCTCACGCTGCATCAGATCACCAAGCACTACGGCGACACGCCCGTCATCCACGGCGTGGACATCGGCATCCGCGATGGCGAATTCGTGGCCCTCGTCGGCCCCTCGGGCTGCGGCAAGTCCACGCTGCTGCGCATGATCGCGGGGCTCGAATCCGTGACCGGCGGCGAGATCCGCCTGGGAGGGCGCCTGGTCAACGACACACCGCCGCGCGACCGCAACATCGCGATGGTGTTCCAGAACTACGCGCTCTACCCGCACATGACGGTCGCCGAGAACCTCGGCTTCGCGCTCAAGCTGCAGGGCCAGCCGCGCGATGCCATCCGGCGCCGCGTGGGCGAGGTGGCGGCCATCCTGGGGCTGGAGGCGCTGCTCGGCCGCACCCCGCGCCAGCTCTCGGGCGGCCAGCGCCAGCGCGTGGCCATGGGCCGCGCCATCGTGCGCCAGCCCGACGCCTTCCTGTTCGACGAACCGCTCTCCAACCTGGATGCGCAACTGCGCGTGCAGGTGCGTACAGAGATCAAGGCGCTGCACCAGCGCCTGGGCACCACCACGGTCTACGTGACGCACGACCAGGTCGAGGCGATGACGCTGGCCGACCGCATCGTGGTGCTGAAGGATGGCCGCGTGGAGCAGGCCGGCGCGCCGCTGGAGCTGTACGACCGCCCGGCCAACGCCTTCGTCGCGCGGTTCATCGGATCGCCTTCGATGAACTTCATCCCCGGCCGGCTGGAGCTGGACGGCAGCCCCCGCGTGGTGACCGACGACGGCCTGCAGTTGCCGCTGCCCCGCGCCCCGCGCGCGCGCCAGGGCGACCGCGTGCTGTACGGCGCGCGGCCCGAGCACTTCGCGCTGGCGAGCGGCGAAGATGACGAGGACGGCGCCCTGCCCGCCCGCGTGGTGGTGGTGGAGCCCACGGGTGCCGAGACGCAGGTGACGCTGTCGGTGGGCCACGGCGGCCACGACGTGCTGGCCGCGTTCCGCGACCGCATCACGGTGCGGCCCGGCGAGCCGCTCTGGCTGCGGCCCCAGGCGGCGCAGGCGCATGTGTTCGATGCCGCCAGCGGCGCGCGGCTGAACTAGCCTAAAGGCGGTGCGTGCGGTCCCCGCGCGTAAAGCCGATCGGCGTCCAGGCCGGCACGCCCGCGCCCACGGCCAGCACCTTGAACAGCTCGCCCATCTCGTGCTCCATCATGAGCTTGGCGGCCTGCGCGCGCTGCGCCTGCGGCAGCGGCTCCAGCAGCGCAAGCAGGCCGCAGTTGATGAGGAAGTGCGCCTGCGTCGTGTAGCCCAGCACGTCCAGCCCCGCCTCCTGCGCGGCCACGGCCATGGCGGTGAAGTTGACGTGCGCGGTGATGTCCTTCGCCCCCACGTCGACGAGCGGATCGGAATCGACCTGGTGGGCGCGGTGGCACACCAGCGTGCCCATGTGGCGCTGCGGGTGGTAGTACTCGGCCTCGGGAAAGCCGTAATCGATCAGGAAGGCCGCGCCGCGCGCCAGGCGCTGCCCCAGCATGCGCAGGAAGCCCTCGCCCTGCGCGTGGATCTCGGTGAGGTAGTCCTGCGGGCCTTCGGGCTCGACGGGCGGGCGCAGAGGCGTGGGGCGATCTCGCCAGGCGAAGCGGGGCTCGCCACCGTCACCGGGCTCCACGACCACGCCGCGCTCGTGCCACGTGCTGCTTTCCGCGCCGCCGTGGCGGGCCAGCAGTTGCACCGGCATGGCATCGAGCACCTCGTTGCCCACCACCACGCCCTCGATGCGCTCCGGCAGGGCCTGGGCCCACTGCACGCGGTCGCCCCACGGGGCTAGCCGCTCGCGCTGGCGCTCGCGCAGGCTGCCCGACAGGTCCACGATGGTGTAGCGCCGCACGCGGTCGCCGAGCGCCTCCAGCAGTTGCGCGGCGAGCGCGCCGGAGCCGGCGCCGAACTCCCACACATCGTCGGTGCCCGTGGCGTCCAGCGCGTCCTGCACCTGCCGTGCCAGCGCCTGGCCGAACACGGGCGAGAGTTCCGGCGCGGTCACGAAGTCGCTGCCCGACTGCGGCAGGGTGCCGAATTTCGGGAGCGCGTTGGCGTAGTAGCCCAGGCCGGGCGTGTAGAGGGCCCATTCCATGAACCGGTCGAAACCGATCCAGCCGCCGGCCTCGGCGATACCATCGGCGATGCGCCGGGCCAGGGCGCTCGATAAACTGGGGTGCTGTTCTGTCGTCGTCACGGCCCGATTGTCCCCCATGCCCTCTTCCGCTTCCCCCCGTACCGTGCTGGTCACCGGCGCCGCCCGGCGCCTCGGCCGCGAGATCGCCCTGGCGCTCGCCGCGGCGGGCTGGCGCGTGGCCGTGCATTACCGCGGCTCGCGCGAAGACGCCCTGCGCACGGCCGCCGACTGCGCCGCGCTCACTCCGGGCAGCGCCGCCTTCGATGCGGACTTCCACGACGAGGCCGCCGTGCGCGCCCTGCTGCCGCGGGTGGCCGAGGCGCTCGGCACGGTGGATGCCGTGGTCAACAGCGCCTCGCTCTTCGAGCACGACGACGTGGAGAGCTTCGGCTTCGCGGCTCTCGAGAAGCACCTGCGCAGCAACACCGCCGCGCCGATCCTGCTGGCGCAGGCGCTGCATGCGCACCTGGCCTCGCGCGACGGCGCACCAGCCGACCACCCGCAGGGCGTGGTCGTGAACCTGCTCGACCAGAAGCTCTGGAACCCGAACCCCGACTTCCTGAGCTACACGCTCTCCAAGGCCGCGCTCGAATCGGCCACCACCCTGCTCGCGCAGGCCCTGGCCCCGCGCGTGCGCGTGGTGGGCGTGGCGCCCGGCCTCACGCTCACCAGCCACATGCTGTCCGACGAGAAATTCCGCGAACTGCACCGGCAGAGCCCCCTGGGCCGCTCCTCCACGCCCGAGGACGTGGCCGCGGCCGTGCGCTTCGCGCTGGAGAACCGCTCGATCACCGGCACCACGCTGCTCGTGGACGGCGGGCAGCACCTGATGCGCTTCGAGCGCGACTTCTCGCTCATGTGACGCCGGCCCGCGCGCTCCTTTCCCGCTCCACCTTTTCCTTCCCTTCTTTCCTCCCACAGCCATCATGTCCATGCACCACGACGGCGGCCTGCAGATCCTCACGCTCACCGGACTGCGCTTCGATGCCAACCTGGGCATCCTCGACCACGAGAAAACCGCGCCCCAGCCCATCCAGGTGGATGCGGAGCTCAACCAGGGCCGCCAGCCGTTGCTGCCGCACGACGACGACATCGGCCACGTGCTGGACTACCGCAAGGTGAGACAGATCATCATCGACGAATGCACGGCCGAGCACGTGAACCTGCTGGAGAGCCTGATCGGCAAGCTCACGCGCCGCCTGATGCAGTTGCCGGGTGTGATCGGCGTGCGCGTGAAGATCGCCAAGCTCGAAATCTTCGACGACTGCGAGGTGGCGATACGGATGGAATGCGGGGAGTGGTGATTCCTGCGGCCTGATCTTCAGCAGCAGCGCCCGATGCGCCCGTTGCCACCGTAGCGCGCGTCCTGGCGCTCCCGGAAGAACTCGGCATAGCTCATGACCGGTTCCCCGGGATGCGTGCGCTCGCGGTGGGTCAGATAGGCGTCGTAGTCGGGCAGGCCCACCATGAGGCGCAGCGACTGCGCGAGGTAGCGCCCGCCCGTAGCGACGGCCTGCACGGCGCCCCGCGCGGCCTGCAGCGGCCGGCCCGCGGCGCTGCTGGCGCCGCTGCCGTCGGCCGCCGGCTTCACCGAGCACCCTCCGGCAGGGCCTCGAACGGCGTTTCCTGCGCCGTGGGGCGGTTCGCGGCGCGGGCCTGCAGGCAGGCCCGCACGCTGTAGACCAGCACGCTCAGCACCACGAAGATGAACAGCGCGCACAGCCCGGCGTTGATCCGGTCGTTGAGCACGATGCGCGACATGGCCTCGGCCGTCCTGGCCGGCGCGATCACGGTGCCCTGGGCGATGCCTTCGGCGTACTTCGCGGCGTGCGACAGGAAGCCGATCTTCGGGTCGGCCGAGAAGATCTTCTGCCAGCCGGCCGTGAGCGTGCAGGCCAGCAACCAGGCAGCCGGGGCGATGGTCACCCAGGCGAAGCGCTCGCGCTTCATGCGGAACAGCACCACGGTGCCCAGCATCAGCGCCACGGCGGCCAGCATCTGGTTGGAAATGCCGAACAGCGGCCACAGCGTGTTGATGCCGCCCAGCGGATCGACCACGCCCTGGTAGAGGAAGTAGCCCCAGGCACCCACGCACAGCGCGGTGGCGACCAGATTGGCCGGCAGCGAATCGGTGCGCTTGAGCGCGGGCACGAAGCTGCCCAGCAGGTCCTGCAGCATGAAGCGGCCCGCACGCGTGCCGGCGTCCACCGCCGTCAGGATGAAGAGCGCCTCGAACAGGATCGCGAAGTGGTACCAGAAGGCCATCATGGCCGGCCCGCCCACCACCTGGTGCAGGATGTGCGCCATGCCCACCGCGAGCGTCGGCGCGCCGCCGGCACGGCCCAGGATGGTGTGCTCGCCCACGTCCTTGGCGGTTTGCACCAGCATGTCGGGCGTGATCACGAAGCCCCAGGTGGAGAGCGTCTGCGCCACGGCCTCGGGCGTGGTGCCCACGAGCGCCGCGGGGCTGTTCATCGCGAAGTAGATGCCGGGGTTGATGCACGAGGCGGCCACCAGCGCCATCACGGCGACGAAGGATTCGGCCAGCATGCCGCCGTAGCCGATGTAGCGCGCGTGGGTTTCGTTCTCGAGCATCTTGGGCGTGGTGCCCGAGGAGATCAGCGCGTGGAAGCCCGACACCGCGCCGCAGGCGATGGTGATGAAGAGGAACGGGAACAGGCTGCCCGCCCAGACCGGGCCGTTGCCCTGCACGAACTGCGTGATGGCCGGCATCTCCAGCGTGGGCGCCACCACCACGATGCCGATGGCCAGCGCCACGATGGTGCCGATCTTCAGGAAGGTGGAGAGGTAGTCGCGCGGCGCGAGCAGCAGCCACACCGGCAGCGAGGCGGCGACGAAGCCATAGCCGATCAGCATCCAGGTGAGCGTGGTGCCCGAGAAGGTGAATATCGGCCCCCAGGTGGGGTGCGCGGCCACGGCCTGCCCGCCGAAGATCGCTGCCATCAGCAGCACGAAGCCGATGACGGACACCTCGGCGATGCGGCCCGGGCGCAGGAAGCGCAGGTACACGCCCATGAAGAGCGCCACGGGGATGGTCGCCGCCACGGTGAACGCGCCCCAGGGCGATTCGGCCAGCGCCTTCACCACGATCAGCGCCAGCACGGCCAGGATGATGATCATGATCATGAAGGTGCCGAAGAGCGCGATCAGCCCCGGCACGGTGCCCATCTCCTGCTTGACGAGGTCGCCCAGCGAGCGGCCGTCGCGCCGCGTGGAGATGAAGAGCACGATGAAATCCTGCACCGCACCCGCGAACACCACGCCCGCCAGCAGCCACAAGAGGCCGGGCACGTAGCCCATCTGCGCGGCCAGCACCGGGCCCACCAGCGGCCCCGCGCCCGCGATGGCGGCGAAGTGGTGGCCGAACAGCACGTGCTTGTTGGTGGGCACGTAGTCCAGCCCGTCGTTGTGGCGCCAGGCCGGCGTGGAACGCTTGGCATCCAGCCCCAGCACGCGCTGGGCGATGAACAGGCTGTAGTAGCGGTAGGCGATCAGATAGACGCAGACCGCCGCGACGACGATCCAGAGCGCGCTGACGGCCTCGCCGCGCGTCAGCGCGACGGTGCCGAGCGCCCAGGCGCCGAGCACGGCGATGCAGAGCCACACCAGGTGGCGGCGGATGAGGGGCATGGGACTTGTCTCCTGGATGCGGGAAGGGCCCCGGTGGTCCGGGGGCAGGCCAGTATCCCGGCCAGGGGCGCCGCGCGCATCCGCCCTGCCACGTAGGCGGGCCGGGTGGAATTTCGTAAGGGACAACCCTAGGGACGGCCGGCAGGCGCCAGGGTGTCAGCGACCCGTGTCGAAGCGCTTCGCGTGCTCGACGGCATAGCGAATCAGCTCCGCCAGGCTGCCCAGCTCCAGCCGCCGGCGGATGTTCTGCCGGTGCGCCTCCACCGTGCGCACGCTCAGGCCGAGATCGCAGGCGATCTGCTTGCTGGACGCGCCACGGCCCAGCGCCGCCAGGATTTCGCTCTCGCGCGGGGTGAGCAGCGGCTTCGGGGCCTGGTTGCGGAAGAGCCGCTGCGACACAGCCGGGCTGAGGAAGGTGCCGCCCGCAGCCACCGCCTCCAGCGCCGCGACCAGTTCGGACGCCGGCGCATCCTTGAGCACGTAGCCGCTGGCGCCCACCTGCAGGGCGCGCTGCACGTACTCGGGGTTGTCGTACATGCTGAGCATGAGCACCCGCGGGGCGCCGCTGCCGGCCAGCAGGCGGGCGGCGAGGTCCAGCCCGCTCACGTCCTTCATGCCCACGTCCATGAGGACGATGCCGGGCGCGAGCCGCGCGATCAGCGGCTCCGCCTCGTCCGCGCCGGAGGCTTCGCCCACGATCGCCACCCACGGCAGGCTGCCCAGGCGCGCGCGCAGGCCGTCGCGCACCAGGGCATGGTCATCGACGAGGAACAGGCGGACGGGGCGCTCCAGGGGAGCACTGGCGGCAGCGGTCATGCAGGCTCCATCCTATCCGCGGGCACCTCGGCCACCACGCGCGTGCCGCCCGCCCCCGAGCGCACCTGCAGCCGGCCGCCGATGGCCGCCATGCGCTCGTGCATGTTGCGCAGGCCGATGCCGCGCCGCGGATCGTGCTGCAGCGCCGCAGGATCGAAGCCCCGCCCGTCGTCGCGCACCTCCAGCTGCACGCCGCCGCCCACGCACTCCAGCGTCACGTGCACCTGCCGCGCCTGGGCATGCTTGCGCACGTTGGTGAGCGCTTCCTGGGCGACGCGGAACAGCGCGGTGGTGACGTCCTGCGGCAGGGGCCCCGGCGGCTGGGCCACGTCGGCGGCCGCCGCCACCGGGCCATGTTCGCCGAAGGCGCGGGCCAGGTGCTCCAGCGCGGCGGGCAGGCCGAGGGTGTCCAGCAGCGCCGGGCGCAGCTCGTGCGACAGGCGCCGCACCTCGCCCAGGGCCTCGTTGAGGTGCTGGAGCGCGGTGCCGAGGGTGGCCGGCGCCGGACGCTCGCGCTCGATCTCCTCCACTGCCGACTCGATGAGCAGCTTGGCGGAGACCAGGGTCTGGCTGGTGCCGTCGTGCAGTTCGCGCGCCAGGTGGCCGCGCTCCTCCTCCTGCGACTGCACCACGCGGCGCGCGAGCAGGCGCAGGCGGGCTTCCGACAGGCGGTGCTCGCTGAGGTTGAGCAGCAGCCCGCAGGCGCTGATCGCCGCGAAGCCCAGGGCGGCGAAACCCGCGATCCACCACATCGTGGTGCCCACGTTGGAGCCCACCTGCCGTTCCAGGCCGGCCTGCGTGGCCTCGATGTCGTCCAGGTACAGCCCCGTGCCCACCATCCAGTTCCAGTGCGGCAGGGCGATCACGTAGCCCAGTTTCGGCGCGAGCTGCCCGCCGAGGGACGGCTTGGGCCAGGAATACTCCACGAAGCCGCCGCCGGCCTGGGCCTGCGCGATGAGCTGCTGGATGGTCGGCCGCCCCTGGGGATCGCGCAGGTCCCACAGCATCCGGCCCACCAGTTCCGGCTGGCGCGAGTGCATGAGGGAGCGGCCCTGCAGGTCATAGACGAAAAAGTAGCCGTCGCTGCCGTAGTCCAGCGCGGCCAGGCGGCGCATGGCCTCCTCCCGCGCCTTCGGGTCGTCGCCGCCCGCCTCGTAGAGCGGCCGCACGGTGCTCACCGCCAGGTCCACGTAGCTGCGCAGCTCGCTGCGGCGCTGCTCCAGGTACGACTGCTCCACCAGGGCGCGCTCGCGCCGCGCGAGGTCCTGTGCCTGGTGGCGCACCAGGGCCGTCACCAGCGCCAGGGTGACGAGCAGCGGCACCACCGCCAGCGCCACGATCTTCGTGCGCAGGCGGGCCGCGGGGTCCGCCGCGCCGGCCGCGGGCGCGCCGTCCGGCGGGGCCCCGCGAAATACGTCCTTGCCTGTTCCCATGCGCCTTCCATCCGTCCCGGAAATGCGTTCCCGCCGTAAAATCGGCGGTCACCCGCCCCTTGAACGGGCGCCGCCGCACGGCTGCGCCGCGCGGCAAGCGGGAGGCGCCGCGCAGCCGCGCCGTGCCCTTCCTGCTTCCGCGGACCCGATTGTCCCCCCTCCCATGACCGCCCTGCCCCAAGACACCGACTGGACCGCCGACGCCGCCCGCCCCGCGCAGGCCCGGATCGAACGCGAGGCGCACAAGCTCGAGAAGCGCCTGTGCCGCGAGGTCGGCCGCGCCATCGTCGATTACCGCATGATCGAGGAGGGCGACAAGGTCATGGTGTGCATGTCCGGCGGCAAGGACAGCTACACCCTGCTGGACATCCTCATCAAGCTGAAGAAACGCGCGCCGATCCATTTCGACCTGGTGGCGGTGAACCTCGACCAGAAGCAGCCGGGCTTCCCGGAGCACATCCTGCCCGAGTACCTGGCCACCACCGGCGTGCCCTTCCACATCGAGAACCAGGACACCTACAGCATCGTCAAGCGGGTGGTGCCCGAGGGCAAGACCACCTGCGGCCTGTGCAGCCGCCTGCGCCGCGGCATCCTCTACCGCGTGGCCGACGAACTGGGCTGCACCAAGATCGCGCTGGGCCACCACCGCGACGACATCCTGCAGACACTGCTGCTCAACATGTTCTTCGGCGGCAAGCTGAAGGCCATGCCCCCGAAACTGGTCAGCGACGACGGCCGCCACGTGGTGATCCGCCCGCTGGCCTACGTGACCGAGAAGGACACCACCCGCTGGGCGCAGCAGCAGCAGTTCCCGATCATTCCCTGCAACCTCTGCGGCAGCCAGGAGAACCTGCAGCGCAAGCAGGTGGGCGAGATGCTGCGCGACTGGGACAAGCGCTTCCCCGGCCGCGTGGACAACATGTTCAACGCCCTGCAGAACATCGTGCCGTCCCACCTGCTGGACGGAACGCTGCACGACTTCCAGCATCTGAAGGCCACGGGCGTTCCGAGCGACGACGGCGACAAGGCCTTCGACGCGGAGGAATTCCCCCCGGCGCCCGCCCTGCCGGGCCTGCAGGTGGTGCAGATTTCCTGACACGCCGCGGCCCTGCGAGCGACCCGTGAAGCCTCCCCCTTCGTACCGGATTCCAGGAGACCGCCCATGAACGCCGCCACCGCCGGACTGCCCCGGCTCTTCCGCTGCCTCTGGCTGCTGCTGGCCGCCGCCGTGCTGGCCGGCTGCGCCAGCACCCGCACGGTGGACAGCACCGTGTCCACCTACTCCACCCTGCCGGGGCTGCCCTCCCCGCCCACCTACCGGCTGGAGCGCCTGCCCTCGCAGCAGGCGCAGGCCGCGCAGTTCGCCCCCATCGAGGCCCTGGCCCAGCAATCGCTCGCGCGCGTGGGCCTGCAGCGCGACGACGCCAACGCCCGGCTGGTGCTTCAGATCGGCGCCAGCGCCAGCACCACCTGGCCCGCCTCCTGGCCCTACTATGGCCCCGCCTACCCCGGATGGGGCTGGGGCGTGGGCTGGGGCGGCCGTGGCGGATGGGGCTGGGGCATGGGCACCGGCTGGATGATGGACCGCCCGCCCACGCTCTACCGCCGCGAGGCCAGCCTGGTGCTGCGCGACGCGGCCACGCAGAAGATCGTCTATGAAACCTCGGCCGTCTATGAAGATGTCTGGGTGAACGATCCGGCCATCTTCGGCATCCTGTTCGACGCCGCGCTCACCGGATTCCCGACACCGCCGTCCGGGCCGCGCCAGGTGCGCACCACCTTCGCCCCGGCCGGCCAGGGGCCTTCCCCGGGCTCCGCCGCACCCGCCGCCTCCGCTCCCGCCACGCCGGGGGTGGTCGTGTCCCCCGAGCCGGGCCGCGCCCCCTGACCGCCGCATGCAGCAAGCCACCCGCATCATCGCCATCCGCCACGGGGAAACCGCCTGGAACGTGGACACGCGCATCCAGGGCCACCTCGACATTCCCCTGAACGACACCGGCCTCTGGCAGGCCCGGCAACTGGGCCGGGCCCTCGCGGACGAGCCCGTGGCCGCGATCTACGCGAGCGACCTGCGGCGCGCCCATGCCACGGCCCAGGCCGTGGCCGATGCCACGGGCGCGCCCCTGGCCACCGACGTGCGGCTGCGCGAGCGCGCGTTCGGCCTCATGGAGGGGCGCACCTTCCGCGAGATCGAGGCCGAGCTGCCCGAACAGGCCCGCCGCTGGCGGCAGCGCGACCCGGATTTCGAGCCCGAAGGCGGCGAATCGCTGATCGCCTTCCGCGAGCGCATCACCGCGGCCACCCATGCCCTGGCCCGCCGCCACCCGGGCGAGCTGATCGCCCTCGTGGCGCACGGAGGGGTGATGGACGTGCTCTACCGCGCCGCCACCGGCCAGGAACTGCAGGCGCCGCGCACCTGGCTCCTGGCGAACGCTGCCATCAACCGCCTGCTCTGGACCGAAGACGGGCTCACCCTGGTGGGCTGGGCCGACACGCAACACCTCGAGGATGCCGCCCGCGATGAAAACCATGCCTGATCCCGCCGCGGCGCTGCTCGCCACCATCGGCCAGCGGGTGGACCTGATCGACACCCCCGTCGCGGTCGTGGACCTCGACGCCATGGAGCGCAACATCCAGCGCATGGCTGATTTCGCGCGCAAGCACCAGGTGCGCTGGCGCCCGCACGCGAAGATGCACAAGTGCGCCGAACTGGCGCTGCGCCTGCAGCAGGCCGGCGCCGGTGGCGCCTGCGTGCAGAAGGTCTCGGAGGCCGAGGCGCTCGCCGCCGGCGGCGTGACGGACATCTACATCAGCAACGAAGTGATCGCGCCGGCCAAGCTGCAGCGCGTGGCGCGCCTGGCCCGGCAGCTCGCCGGCCTGGGCGGGCGCCTAGCCATCGCCGTGGACAGCCCGGAGGGCATTGCCCGCCTGGCCGAGGCCATGGACGCGGCCGGCCCGGATGGCGCCGGCATCGACGTATTCGTGGAGATCGACGTCGGCCAGGGCCGCTGCGGCGTGCCGCCGGGCGAGGCGGCGGTGCCGCTCGCGCAGGCGGTCGCCGGCCATGCTCGGCTGCGCTTCGCCGGCCTGCATGCCTACCATGGCCGGGCCCAGCACCTGCGCGGCGCGGCCGAACGGCGCGATGCCATCGCCACCGCCGTGGAAGCCGCCCGCACCACGCGCGATGCCATCCAGGCGGCGGGCCTGCCCGTCCCCCTCGTCACCGGAGCGGGCACGGGCACCCTGGTGCACGAGGCCGCGAGCGGCGTGTACGGCGAACTGCAGGCCGGCTCCTTCCTGTTCATGGATGCGGACTACGCCGCCAACGAACGCGAGCCCGCGCAGCCGGCCTTCGAGCATGCGCTGTTCATCAAGACCCAGGTCATCTCCAGCCGCGATACGCACGCCGTCTGCGATGCGGGCCACAAGAGCCATGCCATCGACTCCGGCCTGCCGCAGGTCGCCTTCCTGCCGCCCGAGCGCGCGCTGCGCTACGCCAACGGCGGCGACGAGCACGGCCTGCTGTTCGCGGACGGCGACCGGGCCCGCCTGCCCGCCATCGGCCGCATGCTCTGGCTCGTTCCCGGGCACTGCGACCCGACGGTGAACCTGCACGGCCACCTCATCGGCGTGCGCGGCGGGCTCGCGCACGGCGTGGTCGAGCGCATCCTGCGCGTGGATGCGCGCGGCGCGGTGACCTGAAGCTCCTCAGTCGGGCCGGGGCGGGAACAGCCCCTCCACGCAGATGATGAAGGCCACCGTCAGCGAGGGCTGGAGGGTGCCCATCGTCCCGGCCGCCGCCACCGGCAGGGCCAGGGGCTGCTGGGCGCCCACGGGGGCAACGGTCACGGGGGCGTCGAACGGCTTGAGGTTCGCATTCGCTGCATCGCTCGTCCATTCCTTGACGTCGAAATTGCCCCCCTTGCCCTTGCTCTGCACGGACCCGGGACCGGGCGTTTCGCTCACGTTGGCCAGCGTCGGCGCGCTGTTCGCCGGAATGCCCAGGGATGCCTTGCCGCCCACTGGCGGCAGCTGGCTGGCGGACACCATGCCCACCGCCGCCCCGCTGAGCGCCACGGAGTGCGACGCAGCTCCGGTCGGGCCGGGCGGCTGGTCGGCCGTCTGCAGGCCCATGGGTACGCGGTTGCGCAGGTCGGGCAACTGGAAGGTGGTGCGCCCGTCGCCGCCGAAGCGGCTGCCCAGGATCGCGAACAGCGCCGGGTTCTGCGCGATGTTCAGGACCGACCCGTCGCACAGCGCCCAGCCGCGCGGCACGAAGGCCGCCGTCCACAGCAGGACGGTGCCGATGTAACTCTCATCCATGATTTCCCTCTTTCCTCAAGATGTCTGGAACGGTCCGCGGGCATGGCGGACGGATCAGGGCCGGTCGGGGTACAGCCCCAGCAGGCAGATGATGAAGTTCAGCGTCAGCGAGGGCTGGATGGTGCTCACCGGGCCCGACAGCGACACCGGCAGCGACAGGGGCTGCTGCGCGGAACCGGGGCTGATGGTGACGGGTGCGTCGAAGGGCTTCAGGTTGGTATTGGCCGCATCGCTCGTGTAGATCTTCGCGCCGAAGTTGCCCGCCGTCCCTTTGGCCAGCACGCCGGTGGGGCCCGGCACGTCGGTGAGGTTCGCCGCGACCGGCGCGTTGTTCACGGGGATCGATACCGATGCCTTGCCGCTCATCGGGGGCAGCTGGTTGGCGGCGATCATGCCGGTGGCGGCGCCGGTCACGGTCAGTACCTGCGACGCCGCACCCGTGGTGCCGGGCGTCTGCGACGCCGCCTGCAGCCCCATGGGCACCCGGTTGCGCAGGTCGGGGAGATTGAAGTTGGTGCGCGCATCGCCGCCGTAGCGCACGCCGATGAGGGAGTACAGCGCCTGATAGTCCATGATCTTCAGCTGCGTTCCGTCGCACAGCGCCCAGTTCCGCGGCACCCAGCTGCCGGCCCACAGCACGATCGTGCCGATATATGCTTCATCCATGGTTTCCCTCACTTTCGGTTGGTGACTCTGCTTTGAATGGACCCGCGTGCATGCCGCGGGACGCACCGCTCCGCAGCCCCGCGCAGGGGGCTGGAACCGGCGATTGGTCTCGAAGAGGCGCACCGCCGCCTCCGGCCGGGCCGGAAAGGCGCGTGCGCCGGCCCCTCAGTTGCGCGAGGGGTAGATGCCCGTGGTGGCGATGATGAAGTTCAGCGTGATGCCCGGCTGCAGCGTGCTCACCGTGACGGGAATGCTCACGGGTGCAGCAGGCGTGCTGGAAGCCTGCGCCGTGAGCACGGGCAGGTCCACGTCGAAGGGCTTGAGCGTGGCATCGGAAGCCGCGGCGGTGTAGATCTTCGTGGGGAAGTTGCCGGCCGTGCCCTTGCCGAGCACGAGGCCGTTGGCCGGTGCATTGGTGTCGGCGGCCGCGCCGGCATTCGCCGGAATGGCGACGCTCAGCTTGCCATTGCCGGCGGCGGCCACCGCATGGGTATGGGGCGGCAGCTGGCTCGCCGCGAGCGTGACGCTGGCGGTGGTGGAGGCCGTGGCCGCACCGCTGGTGATGGCCACGTTCGCCGCGTTCTGCGAGCCCACGGGCACCCGGTTGCGCAGGTCCGGCAGCGCGAAGGTGCTCACCCCGTTGCCGCCGTAAGCAGTGCCTATCAGCGAGAACAGCGCCGCGTTCTGCTGGATGCTCAGCAAGGTGCCGTCGCAGATCGCCCAGCCGCGCGGAATCCACGGCGTGGCCCACAGAATGATCTGTCCAAGGATCGGATCCATCGTAATTTCCCTCTCATCCGTTCGTCGATTGCTTTGAACCCAGCCTTAGTGCGAGGCATTGTTTTCAATGCATCGCATAGCGGCTGGTTATCGCAGTAGACACCATGCGCATGGCAAAGCGCACGGGATTTCCCCGAATGACGCCTTGCGGCAACACCGTTTCCGGAACGCTTGCGGGAGGGCCGGGGTGGCCCCAGGATGGAAGGCGGAAACCGCTATGCGCGGCCGGCTCAGGCAGCGCCGAACAGGTCCGTGTGCTGGCGCGAGGGGGCCACGCCCAGGTGCCGGAACGCCGCCAGGGTGGCGATGCGGCCACGTGGCGTGCGCTGCAGGTAGCCCTGCTGGATGAGGTAGGGTTCGATCACGTCCTCGATGGTGCCGGGCTCCTCGCCGATGCTCGCGGCGATGTTGTCCAGTCCCACCGGGCCGCCGTCGAAGCGGTGCACCACGGCCTCCAGGAGCTTGCGGTCCATCACGTCGAAGCCCTGCGGATCCACGTCCAGCATGGCCAGCGCGCGCTGAGCGATGTCCTGCGTGATGCGGCCGTCGCCCTTCACGTCGGCATAGTCGCGCACGCGGCGCAGCAGGCGGTTGGCGATGCGCGGCGTGCCGCGCGAGCGGCGCGCGATCTCGAAGGAGCCCTGCGCATCGATGGGCGCGTTCAGCAGCCCGGCCGACCGCGTGACGATGCGCGACAGCTCTTCGGGCGTGTAGAACTCCAGCCGCGCGACGATGCCGAAGCGGTCGCGCAGCGGGTTGGTGAGCATGCCGGCGCGGGTGGTGGCGCCGACCAGGGTGAAGGGCTGCAGGTCGAGCTTGATGCTCCGCGCCGCCGGCCCCTCGCCGATCATGATGTCGATCTGGTAGTCCTCCAGCGCGGGGTAGAGGATTTCCTCCACCACGGGCGAGAGGCGGTGGATCTCGTCGATGAAGAGGACGTCGTTCTTCTCCAGGTTGGTCAGCAGCGCGGCCAGGTCCTTGGGCTTTTCCAGCACCGGCCCGCTGGTCTGCCGCAGGTTCACGCCGAGCTCGGCCGCGATGATGTGGCTCAGCGTGGTCTTGCCCAGCCCGGGGGGGCCGAACAGCAGCACGTGGTCCAGCGCCTCCTCCCGCTTGCGCGCGGCCCCGATGAAGATCTCGAGCTGCTCGCGCGCCTTCGCCTGGCCGACGTATTCCTGCAGCAGCTTGGGCCGCAGCGCGCGCTCCAGCGCCTCCTCCTGCGGGGAGGCGGGTGCGGCGGAAACCACGCGCTTGGGCGGCGCGGGTGCGAAATCGTCGGTCTGGATGCTCATGGGCGCGGGTGCGTGTCGGGGAGGAGGGCCGGGGACGTCAGTTCGTCCAGGCGTAGTACGCCACGCCTTCGTACTTGAAGACCGGGTAGGTCGCGATCACGAAATCGCGCTCGGCCTGGCTGATCGTGTAGAAATGCGTGCTGGTTTTCGTGTTGAAGAAGCGGTACATCGCCGTGGAGCCGTTGCCGGCGCCCGTCTGGGCGTACCACACGGGGCCTTCGTACTTGAAGACCGGGTAGTTGGCGATCACGGAATCGCGCTCGCCGGCATTGATGGTATAGAAGTGGGCACCCGTCGAGGTGTTGAAGAAGCGGAAGACCGCGCTCTGGCCGTCCGTGGCTCCGCCATAGGCATAGAAGCCCACGCCCTCGTAGCTGAATGCCGGGTAGGTGGCGATCACGAAATCGCGCTCGCTGGCGCTGGAGGTGTAGAAATGCGCCCCGGTGCTGCCGTTGAAGAAGCGGTAGATGGCGGTGCGCCCGCTGGTGCTGACGGCGGGCGAGAGCCACTGCTGCAGCGCCGCGCCGTAGGCAATGTCGAATCGGCCGTACACGTCGAGGCCATTGCGGGAAGTGCAGGTGATGTTGCCGCCGGAGAGCGTTCCCACCAGTGCGCCGTTCACGAACAGGCCTGAACCGCTGCTGCCGCCTTGCGTCAAGCCCTGGTTCCAGCTCACGCGGTAGAAGTTGCCCGCGGCACCAGTGCAGGAGAAAGTTCTGCTTCCATCGCTGGGAATGCTGCAGGAGATAAGGGCCGTGACATTGCCGAACGAAATCTTCTGCAGGTCGCCCATGGGATGGTGGATGCCTACGGCGGCGCTGCCCAGCGACTGGGTGCCGGCGTTCCACGCGGCGAACACCGCCCCTGCAGGCGGCGTCTCGTTCAGTCGCACGAACAGCGTGTCGGTGCTGGTGCTGGAATACAGCAGCGTGGCGCCGCCGGTGCGGGTCACGGAACTGGACGACAGCGCATTGCTGTTGCAGCTCGGTGAACGGTAGAACCAGTCCGTGCGCAGGCTGGAAGCCGCGGTCTGCGACGAGAAACAGTGGCTGGCCGAGATGAAATACGGCGTGCCCGTGCCGTCGCGGTCATTGAGCAGCGTTCCGGTGCAGAGATAGGTATTGCCGTCGCCCAGAACGAAGACCATGCGCGCCACGGCATTGCGCTGGCTGGCATAGGCGTCATAGCAGGTGGAATCGAGCCCGCACGAGGCAGACTCGCCGATCTTGAGTTGCTCGCCTTCGTCCGCCGTCGGCAGGGAGAGGTTGGTGTAGATATGCGACACCCGCGGGATGGCGATGTCCAGGGCGCTGGCGGGGGTGCCGGGCGGCAGCTCGATCTCGAGCGTGGCCTCGTCGCCGCCGGTATCGGGCGTCCACCAGGTGCGGCCCGCGTCCGACGTGTCGCCGGCCGCGATGTTGCGGTCGATGGCCTGCAGGACTTCCTGGCCGGAAATCTCGTACACCGCGGACTGGCGGTCCTGGCGATAGACACGCAGTTGCGCGCCGCCCGGCAGGGCATGCACCAGCACGCCCAGGCGCAGGCCGTGCGCGTCCTGCGCCGTGAAGCTGATGGCGGCGGCGAGGCCGCCGGCCGCGGTGGGCGTCCAATGCAGTTGCCCTGCCAGCGCGGCGGGCGTGGCCGTGGCCTCCACGGAGCGCGCGGCGCCGATCTGGCGCGGGCCGACGGCGGCTGCGGCCGCCTCGGCGCGCGACTCCAGCAGGGCGCCCAGCGAGACCCGCGCGGGCGCCAGCGCGGGCCGCGCGGCCAGGTCCTTGACCCGCACGACATCCTGCGCGGCCGTGGCGGGCTGCTCGCGCGACTCCACGCTCAGCACCACCGCCCTGGGCTGGGCCGTGGCGGAGGCGGAAGAACCCGCCTCGGCACCGCTGCCGCCACCGCCCCCGCAAGCCGCCAGGAGCGCGGCAGCCCCCAGCACCATCACCGCTCGAACACTTCGCAGCCTGAAATCCATGGCCTCTGCTCCTGTTGTGGCTGCGGCGGGCACCGCGCCCGCCGCCTGCCCGTCAATGTGCCACGGCCGCGTCGCCCTGGGCGAGCGCGGCCGCGGCAAAACGATCCTGCCCGGCCGTTCCGTTGCGGGCGGCACACGCCGGCCCGGCCGGCGGCCGGGCGCGCATCACCCCTGCGCCACGGAGGCGGCCTCCTGCGGAGCCGCCGGCGTGCCATGGCCGCTGTGGCCGTGGTGGGGAAGCACGCGTGGCTGGTGGCCGCGGTGGCGGGCGGGGGTCGCCGGGGACAGCCATTCCTTGAGCGCCGCCTGGTAGGCATGGTCGAAGCGGCCGTACACCCGCACCCCGTCCACCGAGCATTGCCCGTCGCCCGAGAAGCCGTAGAGCGTGCCGATCACCCGGCCGCCCTGGAACAGCGCCGAGCCGCTGCTGCCGCGCTCCATCGTGCCGCGGTCGAGGCTGACATCGTAGTAGTTCGCCGTGTCACCCGTCGCGGAGTCGCAGGTCAGGCTCTCGAGGTCGCCGGAGCAGGCAAGCGTGCCCATGATGCTGCCGAAGCTGATCCTCTGCAGGTCGCCGCGCGGATGGTGGATGCCGACGATCGCCGAAGACTCGGCCTGCGGGCCCGCATCCCACGCCGCGAACACGGCGCCGGGCGGCGGCGCGTCGTTGAGGCGCAGGAAGGCCGTATCGGTGTCGGCGCCCGAGTAGAGCAGCACGGCACCGCCCGTGCGCGTCGCCGCGCCCGGCGATAGCGTACGGTTGTTGCAGGACGAAGACCGGAAGAACCAGTCGGTCTGCAGCGTGGACGCCACCGTCTGGGACGGGATGCAGTGGTTGGCGGTGAGGAAGTAAGGCGTGCGCGTGCCGTCGCGGTCGTTGAGCAGCGTGCCGGTGCAGAAATGCGCCCCCGTGGAGTCCACGAAGACCATGCGCGCCACCGCGTTGCGCTGCTGCGCATAGTCGTCGTAGCAGGTGGAGTCCAGGTTGCAGGCCACGGCGTCGCCGACGTTCTTGGTGACCAGCGCATCCTCGCTGCCGGAAGACAGCGAAAGGTCTTCCTGGATGTGCACCAGTGACGGAATGGCGATGTCGAGCGCATCGGCAGGTGTGCCGGCCGGCAGGTCGATCTCCAGCGTCGCCTCGCTGCCGCCGGTATCGGGCGTCCACCAGGTTTTCGCCGCATCCGACGTGTCGCCGGCAGCCGCGTTGCGGGCCAGGATCTGCAGGACGTCGCCGCCCCGTGTCTCATAGGCGGCATCCGGCCGGTCCTGCCGGTACACGCGCAGCCGCGCCGATTCGGGCAGCCGGCGCACCAGCACGCCCAGGCGCACGCCATAGGCATCCTCGGCCGTGAAGCTGATGGCGGCCCGCAGGCCGCCGTCCGCCGCCGGCGTCCATTGCAGGCGGCCGGCCAGTCCGGCGGCCGAGGCCGTACCGGGCACGGTGCGCAGGGTGCCCACCTTGCGCGGGCCGCCGTGCCCCCCCGTTTCCTCCGCCCGGGTGGACTGCAATGCCGCCAGCGCCACCCGCACAGGTTGCGGCCCGGCCCCGGAGCGTGCTGCGGTGCGCGACGGCACGGCCGCATCCGCGGGCTGGACCGCAGATTCCACCCGCAGCACGGTCTCGCCGGACGAGGAGGCCGTGGCGGTCGAGCCGCCCCCGCCACCGCATCCTGCGATGAGCAATGCTGCCGCGATGCCGGCGAGCACGCCGCCCCGGCGCGCGATCTTCCATTCGGAAGCCCTTTGATTTTTCATGTTGTGGTTCACTTTTTCTCGCCCCTCCCCCAGCGTCCGGCACTGGCATGCCGGGACGGGCCAACTTCACTTCGCCAGTGCCTTGAGCGCCAATTTGATGCCCTCGCTGACCCCCACGTCCTTCGGCAATGCCTTGAGCGCGGAGGCGCCTTCCCTATCGTTGTATCCCAGCGCCAGCAGGGCCTGCAGGATATCGGCCTGCGCGTCGTTCGCGGCCTCGGGGCGGGCGCCGATGTCCACGCCCAGCTTGCCCTTGAGCTCCAGCAGCAGGCGCTCGGCAGTCTTCTTGCCGATGCCGGGCACCTTCACGAGGCGTCCGGCCTCCTGCAGCGACACGGCCTGGGCCAGGTCGTCCACGCCCATGCCGGAGAGGATGGACAGCGCCGTGCGCGGCCCCACGCCGGAGATCTTGATGAGTTCGCGGAACGCCTGCCGCTCCGGGGCGCTGCCGAAGCCATAGAGCAACTGCGCGTCCTCGCGTACGATGAACTGCGTGAGCAACTGCACGCGCTCGCCCACGGCGGGCAGGTTGTAGAAGGTGCTCATCGGCACCTGCACTTCATAGCCCACGCCATGGCAGTCCACCAGCACCTCGGGCGGGTTTTTCTCCAGCAGCGTGCCGGTGAGTTTGCCTATCATCTTCGTCCTGTCTTTTTGTCCTGCTGACGTCCAACCGGAATTATCCGCGTGATCCTGCGCCACACATTCACTCCCCACAACAACACCCGGCTCACGCACCTGTGCGGCCCGGCCGATGCCCACCTGCGCACCATCGAGGCAGCGCTGTCCGTCGGCATCGCGCACCGCCACGAGCAGTTCAAGGTGGACGGTCCCAAGGCCCGGGCCACCCAGGCGATGGAGTTGCTGCAGGCGATCTACGAGATCGCCGACCGGCCCGTCACCGAAGAGCAGGTGCAGCTCATGCTGGCCGGCGACGGCGCCATGCGGGAGGCAGCCGACGGGGCCGTGGTGCTCAACACGCGCCGCGCCGACCTGCGCGCGCGCACGCCCACCCAGAGCGTGTACCTGGACAACATCGCCAGCCACGACATCACCTTCGGCATCGGTCCGGCGGGCACCGGCAAGACCTACCTGGCCGTGGCATGCGCCGTCGATGCGCTGGAGCGCAGCGCGGTGCAGCGCATCGTGCTCACCCGCCCGGCCGTGGAGGCGGGCGAGCGCCTGGGCTTCCTGCCCGGCGACCTGACCCAGAAGGTGGACCCCTACCTGCGCCCGCTCTACGACGCGCTCTACGACCTGATGGGCTACGACAAGGTGCAGAAGGCCTTCGAGCGCAATGCGCTGGAGATCGCGCCGCTGGCGTTCATGCGCGGGCGCACGCTCAACAACGCCTTCGTCATCCTCGACGAGGCGCAGAACACCACGCCCGAGCAGATGAAGATGTTCCTCACGCGCATCGGCTTCGGAGCCCGGGCCGTGGTGACGGGCGACGTGAGCCAGATCGACCTGCCCAAGGGCGCGATGAGCGGCCTGATCGACGCCGAGCGCGTGCTCAAGCGCGTCAAGGGCATCGCCGTGACGCGCTTCACGACCGCGGACGTGGTGCGGCACCCGCTGGTGGCGCGCATCGTGGATGCCTACGATGCACAGCGCAGCAGCCGCTCCGGCGCGGCATGACCGGCGGATCGCTACAGATAAAAGAGCGTCCAACGAAACCCTTCCGGCGCCGTTGCCGCATCTTGTCATTCAGGCGTGGACTGCCTGCGATGCAGCGCCTCGCCAGAACCGCGGCGATGAGACCGCTTCCTCACCACTCCAGCGCGATCGGAAACGGAAGGCGCACGCAGTGCACTTGGCGCCTATCGGGGACGGTCATGCCGGAGGCTCCGTATTGGGGCAACCCGGTATCTGCGCCGCCTCCGTGCATTCCTGCGGTATGTTCTCGAAGACAACCTCCTTGCCCACATAGACTTTGTTGGCTTGCACGGGCGGGTCGAGCTGCCAGCGGATCTCACGGCCGGCCGCCAGATCGACCACCTGGCTTTCCCTCAGCCGCTCCCCGGGATCGATCCGGTAGAGGCGGACGACGGACGGAGCCTTCTGGTCGCGGTGCACGATGCGCTGCCATGGCGATGCGTGGTAGATCTCCAGCCGATACACATGGTGGGGGCTGTTGTAGCTGTTGAACAGTGTCGGCGTGGTGATATACCAGCCCAGCGCCACGCAGGCATCCAGCGCCAGACACCAGACAATGCAGGACACGTTCTTGAGTCGGGGCAGTTTCATCGGCACTCCATCGGAATAGGAAGAGGAAGGCGCGCAGGGCGCTTTGCGTAAGCGGTCATTCCGAAGGCTGGGTGCGGGGGCAACTCGGTATCCGCGCCGCCTCCGTGCATTCCGGTGGGATATTTTCAAACGCGACACTCCCACCCACATAAACTGTGTTGGACTGCACGGGCGGGTCGAGTTGCCATTGGATCCCGCTGCCGTTCATAAGATCGACCACCTTGCTTTCGCCCAGCAGTTCCCTGGGTTCCACGCGGTACAGGCGGACGATGGCCGGATCCTCTTGGTCGTAATGCATGATGCGCTGCCACGGCGATGCATCGTAAATTTACAGCCGATATACATAGTGGGGGCTGTTGTAGCTGTTGAAAAGCGTCGGCCGGGTCGCATACCAGCCCAGCGCCACGCAGGCATGCAGCGCCAGGCCAGACGATGCAGGGCACGTTCTTGAGTAGGGACAGTTTCATCACCACTCCAGCGGGATCGGGAACGCAAGGCGCGCAGGGCGCTTTGCGTAAGCGGTCATTCCGAAGGCTGGGTGCGGGGGCAACTCGGTATCCGCGCCGCCTCCGTGCATTCCGGCGGGATGTTTTCAAACATGACGCTCCCGGCATAGACTGTGTTGAATTGCACGGGCGGATCAAGATGCCAACTGATGTCACCGCCGCCGATGAGATCGACCACCTCGCTTTCTCCCAGCAGTTCTTTGGGCTCGACCCGGTACAGGCGGAAGATGGCGGGGTACTTTTGGTCGTAATGCACGATGCGCTGCCACAGCGATGCGTGGTAAGTCTCCAGCCGATACACATCGTGGGGGCTGTTGTCGATGGTAAAAAGCGTCGGCCGGGTCGCATACCAGCCCAGCGCCACGCAGGCATGCAGCGCCAGGCACCAGACGATGCAGGGCACGTTCTTGAGTCGGGACAGTTTCATCACCACTCCAGCGTAATCGGGAACGCAAGGCGCACGCGGTGCACATCGGAGACGACCATGAAATCCCCGCCCCGGCCATGCAGGGCGCGCCATTGCCGGAAATGCCGGTTCTGCACCAGATAGCTCTGGCGGCTCGCGTCGTCGGCATCGGCGTATATCCACTGATCGTCGAGGGGAATGTCCACTACGGACCGGGGGGAACGCTTCACGCCGAGAGGCCCCCAGAAGCCCAGCGGCTGCGACAGGAAGGAATCGTCGTTGAAGTCATAGGAGTCGCGCAGGTAGAAGGCCAACTCGTCGATCGCGATGGATACCTTGCCCGATCCCCTGGGCCCTGCGGGCGTCACCAGGCCCGACACCGCGATCTTGAGCGTCGCCTCGCCCATGGCCCCATAGAAGTCGTCCAGGGGATCGCCGAATCGGCCTACGTTCAGGAAATTCACCTGGCAGGTGTCGTCCAGGATCTTGGCCGACTGGTTCAGATCGCCGAAACGCCAGGGCCGGATTTGTCCTCCCGTCTGCTGTTCAACACGCTTCTTTAGCTCCACCATTCCCGCTGGGCTGTTCCAGCGTGCCTGCAATTGGGACACGGCGGCTTGCACACGGGAGAAGCCCAAGGCCCAGTCCATGGTAACCACGTTTTCTTCCAGTTGCGAGGCGGGCAACTGGTGTAGCTTGTTTGGCGACTTGCTGATTTTGATCGGCAGGCTGATCGCAAACCCCACGCCCCTGAACCACCGCTCCATCAGCGCCGCCGCCACCGGCCACCCCAGGCGCGAGCGCATCACGCCCGGAATCTCATCGAGCCGGAAGCGCCGAACCCTGGGCGGCAGTTTCTTTTCGAGTTCCGCGCGAAGCTCCTCTCTATCGACCTGAACAATAGGATCCATCACCCTTCCCTCTCCTCGTTTTCGGGGCCGGATTCTCCGGGCAAAAGCGCCCGGGATCGGAGGGATGGAGCGGCGGCGTGGTGACGGCGTGTAACGGTGCCGGGCAGCCGCGCCGATGGGTGGGATCGGCCATGCCGAGAATCGCTTCTTTCTTCATAGCAAACTATCGATATTTTTCAGCGGCACGGGGGCAAAATGGCTGGACGCGCTTGGGCACACCCGCGACAGCCGGGGGGACAGCCGGCGCACTCCGCCGCGCAGCCTGCGATGCAGCACCTCGCCAGCACCGCTGCGCCGAGTTCCGTCGGCGGCTTTCGCATCAAATAGCGAACCATTCAACCCATACGACGACGCTAGGCTCCCATGGCCCTGAACCAGCTCAACCTTTCACTGCAGTTCGCCCGGTTCGCCGGGGTGCAGGCCCACCGCGACGCGCTGCCCCGCCATGCCGTGGCCCGCTGGATCCGCCACGCGCTCGCCACCGACGCGGAAATCACCGTGCGCATCGTCGATGCCGAAGAGGGCCAGGCCCTGAACCGCGAGTACCGGCACAAGGACTACGCCACCAACGTGCTCACCTTCGACTACGCGCAGGAGCCCGTGGTCATGGCCGACCTGGTGCTTTGCGCCCCCGTGGTCGAGCGCGAGGCCCGCGAGCAGAACAAGGCGCTGCACGAGCACTACGCCCACCTGCTGGTGCACGGCACCCTGCACGCCCAGGGCTGGGACCACGAGACCAGCGCCGAGGACGCGGACGAGATGGAGGCCTACGAGACGGCCATCATGCAGGAGCTGGGCTTCGCCGACCCCTACGCGGATTGAGAACGGCCCGCAGAACCCTTCCGGCGTCGTTGCCGCATCTTGTCGTACTGCGCGTACTGCCTGCGATGCGACGCCTCGCCGGAACCGCTTCGCTGGGTTCTGCGCGCCGTTCTAGACCATGCCCGGCGGGGCGATCCGCAGCGGGATCGTCACCGGCCCGTCGTTGACGAGGTGCACCTGCATCTCGGCCGCGAAGCGCCCGGTCTCCACCACCGGGTGCAGGGCGCGGGCGCGTGCCACGAAGTGGTCGTAGAGCCGGCGGCCATCGTCCGGCGCGGCCGCCTGCGTGAAGCTCGGCCGGTTGCCGCCGCGCGTGTCCGCCGCCAGGGTGAACTGGCTCACGAGCAGCAGGCCTCCGCCCGTGTCCTGCACGCTGCGGTTCATCTTGCCCGCTTCGTCGGCGAAGATGCGCAGCTTGAGCAGCTTGTCGAGGAGGCGATCGGCCTGCGCTTCGGTGTCGCCGCGTTCGGCGCACACCAGCACGAGCAGGCCGGGGCCGATGCGGCCCACGGTGGCTCCGTCGATCTCCACGCGCGCCTCGCGCACGCGCTGCAGCAGTCCCATCATGGGTGCAGGCTCCTGGTTTCGTCGTCTTCCATGGGGGTGGCCACGGCTTCCATGCCCGTGGGCAGCAGTTCGATGGTGGCGCGCAGCCCGGGCACGGCATCCACCAGCGCCTGCTCCACCGCGCCCCGCAGCCGCGCGGCCTCGGCCAGGCTCCAGTCGCCCGGCACATGCAGGTGCAGGGACACATGCCGGCGGCGCCCGGCGCGGCGCGTGGCCACGTGGTCGAAATGCACGCCGGGCTGGCGTTGGGTGAAGGCGGCCAGCGCCGCGTCGATGGCCGCGCGCTCCTGTGGCTCCACGGCCTCGTCCATCAGGCCCTGCGATGCACGCCAGACGAGGCGGGAGCCTTCCCGCATGATGTTCAGCGCCACGGCGATCGCCACCACGGGATCGAGCCAGAGCCAGCCCGTGGCCATCACGCCGAGGATGCCCGCCACCACGCCGGCCGACGTCCAGACGTCCGTGATCAGGTGCCGGGCATCGCCCTCCAGCGCCACGGAGCGGTAGGCCCGCGCCGAGCGCAGCATCATCCAGGCGAGCAGGCCGTTGAGGGCCGAGCTGGCCACCGACAGCGCCAGGCCCCAGCCCAGTTGCTCGATGGGTGCGGGCACCAGCAGCCGGTGCACCGAGGCCCAGAGGATGGCCAGCGCAGCCCCCAGCACGAGGATGCCCTCGAACCCGGAAGAAAAGTATTCGGCCTTGTGGTGGCCGAAGGGATGGTCGCCGTCGGCCGGGCGCTCCGCCACCGCGACCATCATGAGCGCGAACACGGCGCCCGCCAGGTTGACGAACGATTCGAGAGCATCCGACAACAGCCCGACGGAGCCGGTCAGATACCAGGCGGCACCCTTGAGGCCGATGGTGGCGAACGCCACGCCGACGGAGATCCAGAGCAGCGTGCGCGGTGGCAGGGGCTTCATGCGTGGCCTCCGTGGCGGGCGGTGCGGCGCCGGCATGGCGGGAGCGAAGGGGTCTGGATCATGGCCGTCGGGAAAGACTGCCCGGATTCTGCCCGAGAGGCATGTCATCGGGCCGGCAGCTCTCAGGCGTAGAGATCCCCGGCCCGCTGCCGCGCCGCCCCGGCGGCATCGATGCCGATCGCTTCCACGACCGGGGTCCACACGCCGGCGTAGTCCGGCAGCCGGTCCGGAGCGAAAGCGGTGTGCGGCCAGTCCGACCCCCACACCATGCGCTGCGGCATGCGGCGCGCCACGCGCTCGATGTGCGCGCGCAGCGCCGTGTAGGGGGCCTGGGCGCGCAGCCGGTACCAGCCCGACAGCTTCACCCAGGCGCCCAGGCCGGCCAGGCGGTCCAGGTGGTTCCAGGCCGCGTCCTGCACCGGCAGTTCGGCATGCAGGCCTGCCAGGTGGTCGAGCACGCAGCCCAGGCCGCTGCGCTCGTGCCACTGCGCGATGCGCTCGAGATCGACGGCATGGGCGTACCACTGCACGTGCCAGTCCCGTTCGCGCAGGCGCGGCGCGAGCGCGTCGAGGTCCTGCGGGCCGTTGCCCACGGGCGACACGAGGTTGAAGCGGATGCCGCGCACGCCGAGGGCATGCATGCGGTCCAGCTCCGCGTCGGCGATGGAGGGATCGACCACGGCCACGCCCCGGTGCACGCCGGGGCGCACGGCCAGCGCCGCGAGCATCACGCCGTTGTCGGTGCCATAGACACTGGGCTGCACCAGCACCAGGCGGCCCACGCCGTGGGCGGCGGCCAGTGCCTCGATGCGCGCGAGCGGCTGGTGTGCCGGACGGTAGTGGCCCGGCTGCACGGGAGCCCCGGCATCGAACACGTGCACATGCGCATCCCAGCGCCCGGCCTCCGCGGCACCGGGTGCCGGGAAGGAAAGTTCAGCCATGTGGCTCATCCCACCGAAATTCCGCGCTCGCGGACGACCTGGGCCCACTGCGCCTGCTGCGCCTGGATGAACTTCGCGGCGCTCGCCTGCGAGGCATCTGCGAACACGTCGCCCCCCAGGGCGCGCACCCGCGCCAGCACCTCGGCATCGGCCAGCGCCTTGCGGATGGCGCCCACCAGCGCCTCCCGGGTATCCGCCGGCAGCCCGGCCGGCGCCAGCACGGGGTTCCACTCCAGCACCTCGTAATGGGGCACGCCCACCTCGGCCATGGTCGGCACGGTGGGCAGCGACCGGGCGCGCACCGGCGCCGTCACCGCGAGCGCCCGCAGCCTGCCCGACTGGATGTGGCCCAGGGCGGATGCGACGTTGGCGAAGAACAAAGGCACCTGGCCGCCCATCACGTCGTTCATGGCCGGGCCGCCGCCGCGGTAGGGAATGTGCGAAAGCTTCACGCCCGCGCGCTGCTCGAACAGGGCGCCGGCCAGATGCTGGGCGGAGCCGTTGCCCGACGAGGCATAGGCGATGTCCCCCGGCCGCTCGCGCGCCATGCGGACCACGTCCAGCACCGTGCGCGCCGGGAAGTCCGCCGAGCACACGAGCACGTTCGGGAAGGTGGCCAGCACCGCCAGCGGCGTGAAGGCCTTGTCGGAGTCGTAGGCCATCTTCGGATAGAGCGACGGATTCACGGCGAACGACGAGGCATCGACCAGGAGCGTGGCACCGTCCGGCGCCGCGCGCGCCACGAAAGCCCCCGCGATCTGGCCGCTGGCGCCGGGCTTGTTGTCCACCACCACGCCCTGGCCCAGGGCCTCGCCCAGGCGCGGCGCGATGATGCGGGCCATGAGGTCGGCGCCGCCCCCGGCGGGGTAGGACACCACCAGGGCGACCGGACGGCCGCCTGCGACGGGCGCGGCCCGGCTGGCGCCCCAGGGAGCGCAGAGCGCGCCGGCCGCGGCGCCGAGCAGGATGCCGCGGCGCGAAAGCCGCCCGGCAGGAACGGGGCCGGCAGGCGGCAGGGAGGAATCGGTCATGGGGACAGTCTCCGGAAGGTGTGTCACACGAGCGTGACGGTGTAATGGAATGCGTGGGCATCGCCGCGCGTGGCGCGCCACTCCACGCAGCGGCCCGACAGGTCCATGGCGCGCCGCGTGACGAGGGCGCAGGGGTGGCCGGCCTGCAGGCCGAGCGCCTGCGCCTGCGGCGCGGTGAGGGCGGCGAAGCCGATCTCGTCCACCGCGCGGTGCACGTGCACGCCCAGCCGGGATGCATAGAAGGGATAGAGCAGGTCGCCCCATTCCTGCGGATCGCCCTCCTCCAGCGCCCCGAAGAGATCCAGCGGCAGCCAGATCCGCTCCAGCAGGCAGGGCTCGCCATCGACCAGCCGCAGGCGCTGCAGGCGCAGCGCGCTCTCGCCGGCGGCCAGGCCCAGGGCGCGGGCCACGGCACCGGGCGGCTCGGCGCGCTGGCGCGACAGGATGCGCGAGGCCGGCACGCCCGCCGGTCCTTCGCCGAAGCGGAAGAAACGCAGCATCGACGCACCCGCGATACCGCTGCGCACGAAGGTTCCGCGCCCATGGATGCGCTCGATCAGCCCCTGCTCCACCAGCAGTTCCAGGGCGCGGCGCAGGGTGCCCAGCGCCACGCCGTGCTCGGCCGCCAGGGCCTGCTCGGCCGGCAGCGAGGAGCCGGGGGGCCATTCGCCCCGCACCACGCGGCGGCGCAGGGTTTCCGCGAGCGCCGCATACCGCGCGACGCCCGGCTGGCCAGCGGCATCCAGCGCGATCACTTCAGACATCATCTACTCCTCTAGATGACTAGAAGTCTAAGTGGATTGCCCGCTTCCCGAAGCAGTGCAAACCCTCACAGGCCCGGCGGCCGCCCCCAAGGCGCCACGCCAGGGGTGCGGCACCCGTCAGGCGTCGCCGTCCTCGACCAGCCGCGCCTTGACGCTGCGGCCCTTCACGCGGCCGGACGAGAGCCGCTGCGCGGCCTGCCGCGCCACGCTGCGCTCCACCGCCACGTAGGTGGAGAAGTCGTTCACGTTGATCTTGCCCACCTGCTCGCGCGTGAAGCCCATCTCGCCGGTGAGCGCGCCCAGCACGTCGCCCGCGCGGATCTTTTCCTTGCGGCCGCCGATGATCTGGATCGTGGCCATGGGCGGCTGCAGCGGCCCGCCCGGCGCGGGGGTGAGGCCGGAGAGCGGATGCCACTCCGACGGCCGGCCCTGCAGCACCTCGATGCGCCCCACCTGGCCCATTTCCGGCAGGCTCGCGAGGCTGAGGGCCAGGCCTTCCGCATCAGCGCGGCCGGTGCGCCCGATGCGGTGGATGTGCACCTCCGGGTCGGGTGCCACGTCCACGTTGATGACGGCCTGCAGCCCGGCGATGTCGATGCCGCGCGCGGCCACGTCGGTGGCCACCAGCACGCTGCAGCTGCGGTTGGCGAACTGCACCAGCACCTGGTCGCGGTCGCGCTGCTCCAGGTCGCCGTGCAGGGCCAGGGCGCTGAACCCCTGGGCGCGCAGCACCTCCACCAGGTCGCGGCACTGCTGCTTCGTGTTGCAGAACGCGATGGCGGATTCCGGCCGGAAATGGTTCAGCAGCTGCGAGACGGCATGCAGGCGCTCGCGCTCCTGCACCTCGTACCAGCGCTGCTCGATCTTGCCCTCGGCGTGCTGGGCCTGCACGGCGATGCGCTGCGGGTCTTTCATGAACTGCCGCGCGATCCGCTCGATGCCGTCGGGATAGGTGGCCGAGAACAGCAGCGTCTGGCGGGTGTCCGGGCAGCGGCGCGCCACCTGGGCGATGTCTTCGGAGAAACCCATGTCGAGCATGCGGTCGGCCTCGTCCAGCACGAAGGTGGCCAGCGCGCCGAGGTCGAGCGTGCCGCGCTCGAGGTGGTCCATCACGCGGCCGGGCGTGCCGACGACGACGTGCGCGCCATGCTCCAGGCTCGCGACCTGCCCGCGCAGCGGCACGCCGCCGCAGAGGGTGACGACCTTGATGTTCTCCTGCGCGCGGGCCAGCCGGCGGATCTCGGACGCCACCTGGTCGGCCAGTTCGCGCGTGGGGCAGAGCACCAGCGCCTGCACGGCGAAGCGGCGCGGATTGAGGCGCTCCAGCAGGGCCAGCCCGAAGGCGGCCGTCTTGCCGCTGCCGGTGCTGGCCTGGGCGATCAGGTCGCGGCCCAGCAGGGCGGGCGGCAGGCTGGCCGCCTGGATGGGCGTCATGCGCTCGTAGCCGAGCTGGCGCAGGTTGGCCAGCACCTCGGGGGCGAGCCCGAGGGCGTCGAAGCCTGCGGATGCCGCGGCGGCGGCCTGGGGCGCCGGGGAGGAAGGGGAGGGTTGCATCGCCCGATTATCCCGGCCCGGCCCTTTCCCGGGCACGCCATGCGGCGGGCGTGGACAATACGCCCATGGCCCAGATTCCAGAATTCACAGAGCCCACCTTCCACACCGATCCCGCCGACGCGCTGGCCCAGGTCCAGCGCATCTACCAGGAGCAGATCGGCCACCTGAGAAACGCCATGCAGCGCTTCGTGGCCGGCGAGACGCCGAACGGCCACGTGCGGGCGTTCTATCCCTTCGTGCGGGTGCAGACCACCACGGTGGCGCGCGCGGCCACGCAGCTGGCCTACGGATTCGTGGAAGGACCGGGACGCTACGAGACCACCCTCACCCGCCCCGACCTGTTCGCGCGCTACTACGCCGAACAGTTCCGGCTGCTGCGCGCCAGCCACAACGTCGAACTGGAGGTGGGCATCAGCAACCAGCCCATCCCCATCCACTTCTCGTTCGCCGAACACGACCACATCGAGGGCACCCTGTCGGCCCAGCGCCGCATGCTCATGCGCGACGTGTTCGACCTGCCCGACCTCGCCGCCATGGACGACGGCATCGCCAACGGCACCTGGGAGCCGCGCGCGGGCGAGGCGCAGCCGCTGTCGCTGTTCACCGCGCCGCGCGTGGATTATTCGCTGCACCGCCTGCGCCACTACACGGGCACCGCGCCCGAGTGGTTCCAGAACTTCGTGCTGTTCACGAACTACCAGTTCTACATCGATGAATTCGTGCGCCTTGGCCATGCCGAGATGGCAAACCCCGACAGCGAATACGTCGCCTTCATCGAGCCCGGCAACGTGGTCACGCGCCGCACCGGCCTGCCCGCCGAGGCGGGCGACGACCTCGGCTCCCCGCCGCCGCGCCTGCCGCAGATGCCCGCCTACCACCTCGTGCGCGCCGACCGCAGCGGCACCAGCATGGTGAACATCGGCGTGGGCCCGTCCAACGCCAAGACCATCACCGACCACATCGCCGTGCTGCGGCCGCACGCCTGGATGATGCTGGGCCACTGCGCGGGCCTGCGCAACAGCCAGCAGCTGGGCGACTACGTGCTGGCGCATGCCTACGTGCGCGAGGACCACGTGCTCGACGAGGAACTGCCCCTGTGGGTGCCGATCCCCGCGCTGGCCGAGATCCAGCTCGCGCTGCAGCAGGCGGTGGCGGACGTGACCCAGGTGCCCGAGGACCAGCTCAAGCGCATCATGCGCACCGGCACCGTGGCCAGCACCGACAACCGCAACTGGGAGCTGCTGCCCGACAACATGCCCCAGCGGCGCTTCAGCCAGAGCCGCGCCGTGGCGCTGGACATGGAAAGCGCCACCATCGCCGCCAACGGCTTCCGCTTCCGCGTGCCCTACGGTACGCTGCTGTGCGTGTCCGACAAGCCGCTGCACGGCGAGATCAAGCTGCCGGGCATGGCCAACCACTTCTACCGCGAGCGCGTGGACCAGCATCTGCGCATCGGCATGCGCGCCATCGACATCCTGCGTGCCGGCGGCGTGAGCCGGCTGCACAGCCGCAAGCTGCGCAGCTTCGCGGAAGTCGCCTTCCAGTAGCGGAGCGCCGCGGCGCCGACAACGCACGATGGCGCTGGATTTCGTCACGCTGCTGGCCGTCACGGCCACCAACCTGTTCATGCTCTCGATCGCCCTGCCGCTCATCATGGGGCGGGAGGTCAGCCGTGCCGCGCGCTTCGCGCAGGCCAGCGTGGCGCTGCAGGCCACTTCCTGGGCGGCGATCATCGCGTCCTCCCACCTGTGGGACCAGGTGCTGTCCACGCTCTCCATCGCCAGCGCGGCGGCCGCCCAGTGGGCGCTGTTCACCGCCCTGCAGGAATGGCTGGGGCCGCGCCCGGGGCGGCGCTGGCTGCCCTGGCTGGTCGCCGCGATACCGCTCGGCTACACCCTGGGTTTCGGCAGCTACCCCTTCCGCGTGGGCTGGGCCAACCTGCTGCTGGCCGTGCTGCTGGCCACCGTCGCGCGGGCCACGCTCGTGCCCTGGCGCCCGTCGCCCCGGCACTGGCGCCTGCTGCTGTGCGCCTGCCTCGTCGCGATGGCCGGCTTCACGGGCGCGCGCGGCGTGCTCGGCGCCTTCTTCACCGACGCCTACCCGAGCTTCCGCACGCCGCACCCGGTGAACATCGCCGCCGCGCTCGCCGCCAACGTGACGCTGGTGCTGGGCACGGTGGCGCTGCTCGTCGCATGGCGCACCGAGGCGGAGGACAAGCTGCGCGCCCTGGCCAAGACGGACGCGCTCACCGGCGTGCTCAACCGGCGCGGCTTCGACGTGCGGGGCCGGGCGCTGCTGGCGCATGCGCTGCGGCACGGCCTGCGCGTGACCGCCGTGATGCTGGACGTGGACCACTTCAAGCGCGTGAACGACACGCACGGGCACGGCACGGGCGACCACGTGCTCGCATTCTTCGCGCGGCTGCTGCAGGATGCGACGCGCACGGGCGACGTGGCGGGCCGCATCGGCGGCGAGGAGTTCGCCGTGCTGCTCGCGCATGCCCCGGGCGACCGCGCCGCCGAGAGTTTCGACCGCCGGCTGCGTGCGCGGCTGGCCGCCGACAGCCCGCAGGCCCTGGGATTCCCGGTCGGCTACAGCGCGGGGGCCGCCACCCTGGACGCCGCCCCGCCGGACCCCGGCACCGTGGCCGTCGCCCCGCTGCTCGCCGACCTCATGGCGCGTGCCGACGCGGCCCTCTACGAAGCCAAGCGCGCAGGGCGCGGGCGCATGCAGGTGCAGTCTCCGGCACAGGGTGCGCCGGCCTGAGCGCCGCACGCCGCCACGACGGACGCAGCGGCCACGGCGGCCGCACGCTCAGAACCGGTGGCGGATGCCCACGGCCAGCGTGGTGCCGCGGTCCAGCCCGGAGGCCTTGTCGAACAGTGTCGCCACGTACACGTCCGTGCGTTTGGACAGGTCGTGGTCGTAGCCGAGCGCGAACGAGGTGCGGTTCTGGTCCTGCGCCCCCGCCTCGGTCTTTTCCGTGCGCGCCACGCTGGCCAGCACCTTGCCGGCGCCCAGGGGCACCGCGGCACCCAGCTGGGCCGTCTCCAGGCGCACCTTGCCGCTGGAGCCCTCCAGGCTCGCATGGCGGTACTGGCCGAACAGCCTGACGGCACCGAAGTCGTAGCTGGCCCCCACGGTGGCATTGGTGAAGTCCCGCAGGGTGACCACGCCCGCGGCGGGATCGGACACCGGATTGCGGCGCGGGAACGTGGCCGCGGCACCGCCGGTCTTCTCGTAGCTGACCCCCACGGAGAACTTCGACGCGGGCGCGCCGTAGATGGCGCCCAGGCCCAGCCGCCGGCCGGCGCCCGACCCCTCGCGGGCTGCGTACTGCACGCTGGCCGTCACGTCGGCGAAGGACGGGCTGGTGTAGGCCACCGAATTGCTCCAGCCGGAATCCAGGAATCCGTCGGATGTCATCAGGGACTGGGATGGGCTGGGCAGGTAGTTGTGCAGCAGGAAAGGACTGAGCACCGCCGAATCCCCGAAGGGGTTGAACCGCACGGCCTGCTGGAAACCGGTGGTGGGGACGCGGCCGAGGCGGACGGAACCCGCCGTGGCCGATGCGAGCCCCACCCAGGCGGCACGGGCCCAGTACGGCTCGGTCGCGGACCGCCCGGCGTCGCCGGTGTCCACCCGGATGAAGGAACTCAGGTCGAACTGCGCGCGCAGCCCGCCTCCCAGGTCCTCGGTGCCGGCGATGCCCCAGCGCGAGGTGGACAGGCCACCGCTGGTCACGCCGCCCACGGCGGTTTCGCCGGACAGCTGCCGCCGCGTGACCGCCGCATCGACGGTGCCGTACAGCGTCACGGCGGACTGGGCGTGCGCGCCGGCGCACTGCAGGGCCGCCAGGGCCAGGGCGGCCGGAAGGGAATGCTTGTTCATGTCGTCGTCTCCAGGGGAATGTCGGGTGGATCGGTGCTTCACTTGGACAGCAGCGCGTCGCGGGGCATGGCGTCGGCCGCCGACCGGCCGTGCTGTATCAGCAGTACCGCGACCATGCCGATGACCGCGGGGATCGCGATGGCGACGAAGTTCTGCTGCAGCGGCAGGCGCATGCCCACGAGCATGCCGATCAGGATGGGTGCCAGGATGGCGCCGCTGCGGCCGATGCCCAGGGCCCAGCCCAGGCCCGTGGCGCGCACCGCCATGGGGTAGAACTGGCCGGCGTAGGCGTTCGCGACGATCTGCGTGCCGATGGTGGAAGCGCCCGCCAGGCCGAGCAGCACGAACAGCACGGGCGTGGAGGCCGGCTGCCCCAGCAGCGTGAGCGACACCGCTGCCAGCGCGTACATGCCGGCCAGCACGTACTTGATGTGGAACCGGTCGGCCAGCCATCCGCCGCCGACGGCTCCCGCCACCGCGCCGATGTTCATCACCAGCACGAAGTTCAGCGCGGAGCCCAGGCTGTAGCCGGCGCCGGCCATGAGCTTGGTGAGCCATGAGCTGAGCGCGAACACCATGAAGAGGCACATGAAGAAGGCGATCCAGAACATGACCGTGCTGAAGCCCCGGCCGTCGCTGAACAGCTGGCGGATGGGCGCGGCGGCGGCCTTTTCGTGGGCGGGGATGGTGAAGCGGTCGCCGTCCTGCGGCGTGTAGGCGGGATCCAGCCGGGCGGCGATCCGCCGCAGTTCGTCGGTGCGGCCCCGGGCCAGCAGGAACGGCATGGACTCGGGCAGCGACTTCAGGATGAAGGGCACGAGCAGCAGGGGCAGGCCGGCGGCGAAGAACACCGACTGCCAGCCATGGCTCTCCAGCAGGCCCTTGCCCAGCAGCGCCGCCAGCATGCCGCCGAGCGCATAGCCGCTGAACATCAGCGTCACCAGGGTGGCGCGCATCTTCTTCGGCGCGTATTCGGTCATGTGCGCCACCACGCTCGGCATCACGCCGCCGATGCCCAGCCCCGCGAGGAAGCGCATCACGCTGAACGACACCGGGCCCTCGGCCAGGCCGGCCCCCGCGGTGAAGACGCTGAACAGCGCCAGGCAGATGACGATGGACCAGCGGCGCCCGATGCGGTCCGCCACGGTGCCCAGCAGGATGGCGCCGAACATCATGCCGAACAGCGCGGAGCTCACCATGAAGCCCGCGTGGGTGGCATCCACGCCCATCTTGGCCATGATCGACGGCAGGGCGATGCCGACGACGGCCAGGTCGTAGCCGTCGAACACGATGATCAGCGCGCACCAGAAAAGCACCAGTGCGTGGAACCGGTTGAAGCGGGCGGTGTCCGCCAGATGGTGGAGGTCGATAGGGCGCACGTCCGTTGTCTCCGTTGCGTTGTTTCTGGAATCCAGCGCACGGCGGCTGCCAGCGCATTGCCTGCCGATCATCTGTACTGCCGGGCTGCGGGTCCAACGCATTTTCAGGATGTCCTGTATGCGCCACGGAAATGATGGGGCGGGTCTTCCCACAGGACGGCTCCGGCCTGCCCGGCCGCCGGGGCCCCATGCGATTGGTGAATGCGCGCTATCACGGAATTTCGTTCGACCCGCCGGCCAGCGCTCCCTACATTCCGTTCATTCATCCATCACAGGGCGCGCGCAGCGCCGCAAAGGAGACAGGACATGCAGGGAAAGATCGGCCTGGAAGAACACTTCGCCATTCCAGAAACGCTGCAGGATTCGGCCGGTTTCGTGCCCGGCGACTACTGGAAGGAGCTGAGCCTGCGCCTGCTGGACATCCATGAGCGGCGCCTGCGCGAGATGGACGAGAACGGCATGGAGATGATGATTCTGTCGCTCAACGCGCCCGCCGTGCAGGCGATTCCCGACACGAAGAAGGCCGTGGAGATCGCCGTGCGCGCCAACGACTTCCTGGCCGAGCAGGTGGCCCGCCGGCCGGACCGCTTCCAGGCCTTCGCGGCGCTGCCCATGCAGGACCCCGACCTCGCCACGCGCGAGCTGGAGCGCTGCATGCAGGACCTGGGTTTCCGCGGCGCGCTGGTCAACGGCTTCTCGCAGGTCGGCACGCCCGAGAACGTGGTCTATTACGACGCGCCGCAGTACGGCGATTTCTGGGCCGCCGTGGAACGGCTGGACGCGCCGTTCTACCTGCACCCGCGCAACCCCATCGCCAGCTGGGCGCAGATCTACCAGGGCCATCCCTGGCTGATGGGCCCCACCTGGGCGTTCGCGCAGGAGACCGCCGTGCACGCGCTGCGCCTCATGGCCAGCGGACTGTTCGACCGGCACCCCGGACTCAGGATCATCCTGGGCCACCTCGGCGAAGGCCTGCCCTACAACATGTGGCGCGTGGACCACCGCAACGCCTGGGTGGACATGCCCAAGGGCTACCCCGCGAAGCGCAAGCTGTGCGACTATTTCCACGAGAATTTCTACCTGACCACCTCGGGCAACTTCCGCACGCAGACGCTGATCGATGCGCTGCTCGAAGTGGGCGCGGACCGCATCCTGTTCTCCACCGACTGGCCCTTCGAGAACGTGGACCATGCCGCACACTGGTTCGACGACGCCGCCATCAGCGAGGCCGACCGCCTGAAGATCGGCCGCACCAACGCCCTGTCGCTCTTCAAGCTGCCGCAGGGCTGAACGAAGAAGCACTTCGAGGAAAGCGCCCCATGATCGACATCGACGAATGGACCATCACCCAGGCCGTGCTGAAGGCGCAGGCCGGCACGCAGGATGCGCGGCTGCGCCGCGTGCTCGACGCCCTGGTGCGGCACCTGCACGACTTCGCGCGCGAGGTGGAACTGACCGAGGCCGAGTGGGCGCAGGGCATCGACTTCCTCACGCGCGTGGGGCACATCACCGACGACCGGCGGCAGGAATTCATCCTGCTCTCGGACGTGCTGGGCCTGTCCACGCTGGTCACGGCGCAGAACAACCGCCGCCCCGGCGGCTGCACGGAGGCCACCGTCTTCGGCCCGTTCTACGTGCCCGATGCGCCCGTGGTGCGCAACGGCGACGACATCGCCAATGGCGCGCACGGGCAGCCCTGCTTCGTGAGCGGTACGGTGCGCGGCATCGGCGGCGAGCCGGTGGCCGGCGCCACCATCGACGTATGGCAATCGGACGAGGACGGCACCTACGACGTGCAGCGCCCCGGCCTGGACCACGCCGAGGGCCGGGCCCGCCTGGCCAGCGGGGCGGACGGGCGCTACCACTTCCGATCCATCCTCGCGGTGCCCTACCCCATTCCGCACGACGGCCCCGTGGGCCAGCTGCTGGAGCGCACGGGGCGGCACCCGTGGCGCCCCGCGCACCTGCATTTCATGATCCAGGCGCCGGGCTACGAGACGCTGATCACCCATGTATTCCGCGAGGGTGGCGAGTACCTGGAATCGGACGCGGTGTTCGGCGTGCGCTCGTCCCTGGTGGCCGACTGGAAGCCCCACGATCCCGGCACGGCCCCCGACGGCACCCGCATGGACACGCCCTTCCACACGCTCGATTACGACTTCGTGCTGAACCCCTCCTCCACAGAGCAGCAGGCACGGCGATGACGGCGGCACCCCTGTCCTTCTCCTACGCGGCCAGTCCGTCGCGCATCGTCTTCGGCGCCGGCAGCCTCGACCGCCTGCCCGAGGAACTGGACCGCCTGGGTGTGCGGCGCGCCCTGGTGATGTGCACGCCGAACCAGCGCGGGCAGGCCGAGGCCGTCGCGCAGCGCCTGCCCGACCGGGTGGCCGGCATCTTCGACGGCGCCGAGATGCACGTGCCCATCGAGGTGGCCCGCCGGGCCCGGGCGGAAGCGGCGGCCCTGGAGGCCGACTGCGCGCTCGCCGTGGGCGGTGGATCGACCATCGGCCTGGGCAAGGCCATCGCCCTGGAAAGCGGCCTGCCCATCGTCGCCGTGCCCACCACCTACGCCGGCAGCGAGGCGACGCCGATCTACGGCATCACCGAAGCCGGCCTGAAAAAGACCGGGCGCGATGCCCGCGTGCTGCCGCGCACGGTGGTGTACGACCCCACGCTCTCGCTCACCCTGCCGCTGCCGCTCACGGTGACCAGCACGCTCAACGCCATCGCCCACGCCTGCGAGGGCCTGTACGCCCACGATGGCAACCCGGTCACGGCCCTGATGGCCGAGGAAGGCATCCGCGCCTGCGCCGGCGCGCTGCAGCCGCTACGCGCCGACCCGCGGGACCTGCCGGCCCGCAGCCAGGCGCTGTACGGTGCCTGGCTCTGTGGCACGGTGCTCGGGGCCGTCTCGATGGGGCTACACCACAAGCTCTGCCACACCCTGGGCGGCAGCTTCGGGCTGCCGCATGCCGAGGTGCACTCCGTCATCCTGCCGCATGCGATGCGCTACAACGCGGCCGCCGCCCCGCAGGCCATGGAGCGCATCGCGCGCGCGCTGGGCGTGGACGACGCGCCCCTGGGCCTGCATCGCCTCGCCGCGGAACACGGCGCGCCCCTGTCGCTGCGGGAGATCGGCATGCCGGAGTCCGGCCTCGACCGGGCAGCGGAACTCGCCGCCGCGCAGCCGTACCCGAATCCCCGGCCCCTGGAGCGGGCAGCGCTGCGCGGGCTGCTGGACGCCGCGTTCCACGGCAGGCCGCCGGCATAGGGCTCCGGCCCCGGGGCCTGTCCATAGCCTCAGTCCGCCGGTTCCGGCGGCACACGGGCCAGGCCATCCGGCACAGCACCGGCACCGGGCTCCGGGGCCCGCCGCGACTTCTCGTGGAACAAACCGAACATCAGCTCGCGCAGCCAGCGGTTGCCGCTGTCCTGGTGGAAGCGCTCGTGCCACTGCTGGCTGATCTCGAAGGGCGCCACCTCGAACGGTGCATTCAGGATATGCAGGTCCGAGCGCGAAGCCACCATGGCCTGGGCGAGGCGCTGGGGCGCGGTCAGCACCAGCCCGGTGGTGGCGACAATGGACGACAGGCCCAGCGAATGCGCGGCGGTGAGCACCACGCGCCGGCGGTCGAGCGCGCCCACGCGCTCCAGGGCCTGCTGCAGCTGGTGGTCGGTGGTGCCGCGCGGCCGGTAGGCAATGTGCTCGGCCGCCAGGTAATCGTCCAGCGCGATCGAGTCGCGCGTGCCCAGCGGCGACGCGCGGGCCACGAGCACCACGAAGGTCTCGTCGAACAGGCGCTGCTGGTAGAACGACGGCCCCATGGGCTCCCAGCTGCCCAGCGCGACATCGATCTGGCCGTGCAGCATGCGCTGGCGCGCCTCGGCGCGCGGTACGTCCACCGTCTCGAAACGGATGCCCGGCGCCAGGCCCCGGGCCAGCGACAGCAGCCGGGGCATCATCACCAGCTGCCCGATGTCGTTGACCGCGATGCGGAACAGGCGCCCGGAGGTGCCCGCCTCGAACGTGCGGCCCTGGTCCACCGCCTGCGAGAACGCGGCGAGCCCCTCCTCCACCGGGCCGATCAGCCGTTCGGCCAGCGGCGTGGGCACCATGCCCTCCGCAGAGCGCACGAAGAGCACGTCGTTGAAGCGCTCGCGCATGCGCTTGAGGGCATTGCTCACCGCCGACTGCGTCATGCCCAGCCGCTCGCCCGCCAGCGTGACACTGCGGGTCGCGAAGATGGCCTGGAAGACCAGAAACAGGTTCAGGTCGATCGAGTGGATGTTCACCGCACCGCCTCCTTGCCTTCGGGCATGCCGCTCATTCCCGGTCCAGCGCGGCGAGGTTGTCGTAGAGCAGGCGCAGCATGTCGCGCAGCGACTCGGCCTGCGCATGGGTCAGCCCCCCCAGGGAGACCCGCTCGTACAGCTGTGCCAGCGGAATGATGCGCAGCGTCAGTTCGTGCCCCGCCGGCGTCAGGCTCAACGCCAGCGCGCGCGCGTCCTCGCCCGAGCGGTCACGCACCACGAGGCCGCGCTGCAGCAGCGCATCGACGACGCGCGATAGCGTGGAAGGCTCCGTCGAGGTGTGCAGCGCCAGGTCGGAAAGCCGCTGGTGGGGCTGGTGGTGCAGCGCCACGCACACGCGCCAGTCCGTCAGCGACAGCTCGAACTGCCGCAGCTCGCGGCTGAACGACTGGCCCATGCGCGAACCCGCGCGCGCCAGCAGATACGGAATGGCGCGCTCCAGGTCATGCCGCACCTCTTTGCCTGCATTTGCAATGGATTCCGTGGCTTCAGCAGGCGCTGCAACTGCGCGCCTGGGTGCCTTGGAGGCCGCAGTTTTCGCGGTCGCCGGTGTCTTTTTTCGGGTGGCCATGACCCATCTTACCGTTGCCGGGCCTGTTGGGCATCCGTGGAATTCCCGCAGGCATGCGTGAAAACCCCGAGCCTTAATTACTTGCAAATGCAAATAAAAAGTTCTCCAATGGCGTTACGGAAGACGACTCAACCATTCCATCCGGAGACACCATGCAACCCGCCACCGCCCATCCATTCGCCGCGCTCAACCACGTGGACCTTCCCGCCCCCGGCCGCCACTCCCCCGTGGCGGGTGCCCCTTCCCTGGCGTCGATCGTTGCATCCGCAAGCGATCTGGTGCCCGTGCTGCGCGCGCGGGCCGAGCAGACGGAGCGGGACCGCCGCGTCTCCGACGAGACGACCCGCGCTTTCCACGACGCGGGCTTCTTCAAGCTCATGCAGCCGGCACGCTATGGCGGCCATGAATACGGATTCACGGCATTCATCGATGTGGTGAGCGAACTGGCGCGCGGCTGCACCTCGTCGGCCTGGGGTTGCTCGCTGGGTGCGATCCACCAGTGGCTGGTCGGCACCTTCCCCGAGCAGGCGCAGGACGACGTGTGGCGCGACGACCCGTCGGCCATCGTGTGCGGCTCGTATGCGCCGGCCACGATGGCGCAGAAGGTCGATGGCGGCTACCTCGTGCAAGGCAAGTGGCTGTTCGCCTCCAACGTGGACAACTCGCAGTGGGCCCTGCTGGGCGTGCAGTTCCCGCCCGAAGACAAGGGCGCACCGCCCTCCGCCGGCTTCCTGCTGGCACCCCGCGCGGACTGGCGGATCGAGGACAACTGGCACGTCGCCGGCCAGGCGGGCACCGGCTCCAAGGCCATCGTCATCGACCAGCCGCTCTTCATTCCCGGGCACCGCAAGCTGACCTTCGCCGAAGCGTCGTCCAACCAGCCGCCCGGCGCGCGCGTGAACACCAACCCGATCTACCGCATCCCGTTCCTTTCGGCCGTGCCCGTGTGCCTGACCTCCCCCATCCTGGGCACGGCCCAGGGCGCGGTGGACGCGCTGATCGAACTCGCGGGCTTGCGCGTGACGCGCGGCGCGGTCTCGGGCGGCGGCAACCGGCTGAGCGAATTCTTCCCCGTGCAGTCGCGGCTGGCCGAAGCCTCGGCCAGCGTGGACGCGGCGCGGCTGCTGATCTACCGCGACACCGCGCAGGTCGAGCAGATGGCCATGGACGGCCAGGCCATCGACGTCGCGCAGCGCATCCGCAACCGGCGCGACCACGCCTTCGCCGCGCGCCTGTCGCGCGATGCCGTGGAGGCCGTTTTCGCCAGCGTGGGCGGCGCCGGCCTGGCGCTGGACCAGCCCATCCAGCGCATGTGGCGCGACGCGAACGCGATCTCCCGCCACATCAGCCTGAACTGGGACGCGGTGTCGTCGATGGTCGGCCAGTACCTGCTGGGCCTGGAGCCCAAAGGGCAGTACTGAGCGCGACCCACAAAACCCTTCTGCCGTCGTTGCCGCATCTTGTCGTAGCGCTGCTACTGCCTGCGATGCGGCGCCTCGCCAGAACCGCTACGCTGGGTTTTGTGAGCCGCTTGGCAAAAACACGCAATAACAAGAGAACGGAGCCACGCCATGTATTCCTGGGCCCTCATCACCGGCGACGCGGCCGACACGGTCGATGCGCGCGCGTTGCGGCAGGCGCTCGGCGCCTTTCCCACGGGCGTGTGCCTCGTCACCACCGCCACGCCCGACGGCAAGCGCGAAGGCATGACCATCAATTCCTTCGCGTCCGTCTCGCTGGATCCGCCCCTGCTGCTCTGGAGCATCCGCGACGACGCACGCAGCGCCGACGCCTTCCTGGCGGCGCGATCCTTCAACCTCAGCGTGCTGGCCGCCTCGCAGCGCGAGCTGGCCTGGCACTTCGCCAAGCCTGCGCCGGACAAGTTCGAGCGCTTCGAGGGCGATTTCGACACGGCTGGCAACGGCTGCCCCCGCCTGCGCGAGAGCGTGGCCACCTTCGAATGCAGCACCTACTCGCGCCACCAGGAGGGCGACCACACCGTGCTGCTCGGGCGCATCGAACGGTTCACGCGCAGCGACGCGCCGCCGCTGCTGTTCCATTCGGGGCAGATGGGGTCGCTGTGGGAGCTGGCGGGGACGCTGGCGCAGCCGGCGTGAGCCGGTATCCCGCGGGCCGGCCCCGACCCCGCCGGTCCCGCTGGATCAATACTTGTGGAAGTAGGGTTTCGAGCAGTCCGTACCGCGCACCTTGCACTCGGTGCCACCGGCCTTGCGGCAATCCTCCAGCGCCCGCTCCTGCGCCGCGGGGATGCTCACTGCACTGATGATCTTGCCGATCGCGCGCCCGGAAGTGGATTTCGAGCTATCGACCACCGCGACGCACTGGTTGCGATAGGTGTGCGAGACGACGCAATCCGAGTTGCCGAGCTTGGTGCAGAGCTGCATGGCGCCCTGGCGGGCCTCCTCCTCCGAGAATTTTCCGGTGCTGCTGCCGATGTCCCCGCTGGACGGGGAGGTCGCGATCGCGCCCCAGGTCTTGATCCACTCGCCCGTCGGCCGCGGAGGGGCTTCCCCGCCGCCACCGCTCGGCCCGCAAAGCGCGCTGCCGGCCGCCACGCCCGAGGGGCATGCGGTCTGGGCGAAGGCGCCCAAGGAGATCAGGCAGGAAACGGCGGCGAAGCCGAGGGAGAGGGGGAATTTCATGGCGGCTCCAATGCAGGGCTGGAGGGAACGGTCCCGAAGCACGCTGCAAGCGTAACCGCTTCGCATCCCGGACACGGCGACCAGCGTACCGATCAAGGCGCCTCGATGTATCCAGCGGCAAGGTTATGCAACGCCAGGAAACAGATGTTTACACATCGAGCTCCGTCGATAGCATGGCCCGTTCAAACCAAAGGAGGAACAGGCAAGGCATGGACATCGACAAAACCGGAAAAGTGCAGCATCCACGTGTGCGGCTCGCGATCCACGGAGCCATCCAGCGCGGCGAGATGAAGGTGATCAACGGCATCATCGTCCACCAGACGGGGGCCTCCACGGCGCAGTCTTCATTCAACAGCTACAAGACGGCCAACCCCAACGGAGCGCACTTCCTCATCGACAAGGACGGCACGATCTACCAGACGGCTTCCATCTACCAGAAGACCCACCACGTGGGTTTCATCAAGTCGCGCTGCATGGAGGAGCACAAGTGCACGCCGGCCGAGGTCGCCGCGCTCAAGGGCAAGACCGTGGGCCGCCAGATCGGCACGGTGGAAAAGCAAAAGCCCTTCCCCAAGCGGTACCCGGACAACAACGACTCCATCGGCATCGAGATCGTCTCGGGGGTGCAGGGCCAGACCTTCGACGCCGTGACGGGCGCGCAGCAGGTCTCGCTGACGTGGCTGACCGCGCAGCTCACGTCCACGCTGGGCATCTCCACGCGCGAGATCTACCGGCATCCCCAGGTTTCCTGGAAGAACGCAACCGAAGCGAGTACGGCGCAATGGTGAAACGACACGCAACCCTTCTCGCACTCGCCTGCTTCGCGGCAGTGCCGGCCTCCACCCTGGCCGCCGAATCCTGGATGCGCGCGCAGGTGGAGGCCCTGCCCGCCTCGGTGCGCCAGGTGCTGCCCTGCGGGCAGTGGACGGAAGCGTCCCGGCAGGGCACCTACCGCGTGGTGGAGGCGAACGTGAACGAAGGCGCGGGCAGCGAGCTCTACGTGCAGTGGGTGACCGACCCGCTGCAGGGCGACCCGTCGCGCATCACGAAGACCGTCGCCTTTGCCGAGCTGAACGACGACCACAGCCAATACCGATTCGAATCCGTGCAGTGCCGCGCGCGCGGCGCGGCGATCGAGATCACGGTGAAGGCCCGCTACGAGCACGACGAGGACGACCGGCTGCGCACGTTCACCGTGCGCGTGGAGCCGGGGGGCGGCTACCGCGTGAACGAAGCCGGAGCCCGGAAACGCCGCTAGCGGCCGCTGCGGGCAAAGGCCGAAGCGCGCGCGAGCTGCTCGTCGCCCGGGCGTACGCCGGTGTACAGGACGAACTGCTCGGCCGCCTGCAGGGCGATCACCTCGGCGCCGGTGATGACGGGACGGCCCTGGCGCCGGGCCTCGGCGATCAGCGGGGTTTCCGCCGGCATCGCCACCACGTCGAACACCCAGGCCGCGGCGGCCACCTGGTCCGGCGTGAACGCCGTCGCTCCGGTTTCGCCCCCGCCCTCCATGCCGATGGGCGTGGCATTGACCAGCAGGCCGGCCTCGATGGCGCCCGATTCGTCCTGCCAGCCGTAGCCATGGGCGGCGGCCAGCGAACGGCCCACGGCCTCGTTGCGGGCCACGACCACGCCCTGGGCGAAGCCTTCGTCGACGATGGCGGCCAGTACCGCGCGGGCCATGCCGCCGCTGCCGCGCAAGGCCACCCGCAGGCCGCGCGGCACCGCATGGCGCTGCAGCAGCGACCGCACGGCCAGGTAGTCGGTGTTGTAGGCCACGAGGCGGCCGCCGCCGTTCACCAGCGTGTTCACCGACTGCAGCCGCGCCGCCGACGGGGACAACACGTCGGCCAGCGGAATCACGGCCTCCTTGAAAGGCATGGAGATCGCGCAGCCGCGCACGCCCAGGGCCCGGATGCCGGCGATGGCGGCCGGAAGGTCGGTGGTGGAGAAGGCCTTGTAGACGTAGTCCAGGCCCAGTTCCTCGTACAGGAAATTGTGGAAGCGCGTGCCGAAGTTGCCGGGCCGCGCACTCAGGGACATGCACAGCTGCGTATCCCGGGTCAGGCGCAGCGTCATGCTGCGGCCCCTGGCGCCGCCAGGCGCTTCTTGAACAGGCCGAGCGCCAGCGCCGTCACCACCGTGCCGGCCAGGATGGCAGCGGCATACAGCACCACGTGGTTCACGGCGTTGGGAATGGCCAGCACGAACACGCCGCCGTGCGGGGCCTGCAGGCCGATGTTCCAGGCCATCGAGAGGCCCCCGGCCACCGCGGAGCCCAGCACGCACGCCGGGATCACGCGCAGCGGGTCGCGCGCCACGAAGGGAATGGCGCCTTCGGTGATGAAGGCCAGGCCCAGCACGGCGGAGGCCTTGGAGGCTTCGCGCTCTTCGGCGGTGAAGCGGCTCTTGAACAGCCAGCAGGCCAGGGCGATGCCCAGCGGCGGCGTCATGCCGGCAGCCATGGCGGCGGCCATGGGGTTGGCCACGCCGCTGGCGATCAGGGTGGTGGAGAAGACGTAGGCCGCCTTGTTCACCGGCCCGCCCATGTCGAAGGCCATCATGGCGCCCAGGATCACGCCCAGCAGCACGGCGCTGCCGGTCTGCAGGCCCTTGAGCCAGTCGGTCAGCGCGCCCATCACGGCGGCCATGGGCGCGCCGATCACCATCATCATCAGCACGCCGACGATGGCCGCGCCCAATAGCGGCAGGATCAGCACGGGCTTGAGCCCGTCCAGCCCCCGCGGCAGGCGGATGAAGCGGTTCAGCCAGTGCACGGAATAGCCCGCGATGAAGCCTGCCGCGATGGCGCCCAGGAAGCCCGCGCCCACGGTACCAGCCAGCATGCCGCCGATCATGCCGGGCGCGATGCCGGGCCGGTCGGCGATGGAATAGGCGATATAGCCCGCCAGCGCAGGCAGCATGAGCGCGAAACCCGCCTTGGCGCCGACCTGGAACAGCACCCAGCCCAGCGTGCCCTTGTGCGCGTCGTCATAGACGTAGATGCCGCCCAGCGCGAAGGCCAGCGCGATCAGCAGGCCGCCCGCCACCACGAAGGGCAGCATGAACGACACGCCCGTCATCAGGTGCTTGTAGGCGCCCGTGGATTCGCGCTTGCCGGCCGCTGCCGGAGTGGCCGCCGCCGTGCCGCCGGCCGCGGGGGCGGCCGGTGCGGAACCGCCCCACACCTGGGCCTGCGCCCGTGCCTGGGCGAAGACCGCCGCCGCATCGTGGATGGCGGCCTTGGTGCCGGTGGCGTAGAGGCGCTTGCCGGCGAAGCGGTCGCGGTTGACCTGCGTGTCCGCCGCGATCACCACGAGGTCGGCCTCGGCGATCTCGCCGGCGGTGAGCGCGTTCTGCGCGCCCACCGAGCCCTGCGTCTCCACCTTGATGGTGTGGCCCAGGGCGCGCGCGCCCTGCTCCAGCGCCTCCGCGGCCATGAAGGTGTGGGCCACGCCCGTGGGGCAGGACGTGATGGCGACGATGCGCAGGGGGCCGTCCTGGGGCGCGGCGGTTGCGGGCGAAGCCGCAGCGGGGGCAGCGGACGGCAGCGAAGCGGCGGCCGGTGCGGACGCGCCGCCTGCACGGGCCAGCGCGGCGCGCACCACGCGTTCCGCGTCGGCCAGCACCTCCTGCGGGGCGGCTTCGTGCACGGGGGCCGCGGCCGTGCCCAGCAGGTCCTGGCGGTCCACGGGCATGTCGGCGGCGATGATGGCCGCCGCGGCGGCCGCGAGTTCGCCGTCGCTGAAGCCGCCCTGGGTGCCCAGGCTGCTGTGCACGCTCACGGCGATGCGGTGGCCGAGCGATTCGGCCGCGGCGCGCAGCGCCTCGGCCACCATGAAGCTGTGCGCCGGGCCGGCCTGGCTCGCGGCGATGGCGATGAGTTGGGCCATGGTGTGTGTCTCCTGATTGCTTAGAGCGGCGTGGCCTGGATGGATGCGGCCAGGGCGTCCACCTCGGCGCGCGGCGGCAGTCCCGGCGCGATGCGCTGGATGCGGGCGGCCGCGCAGGCCATGCCGAAGATCGCGGCAGCGGGCATGGCCCGCCCCTGCGACAGTGCAGCGAGCGAGCCCGCCACCAGCGCGTCGCCCGCGCCCACCGTGGTGGCCACGGGCACGCGGGCGGCCGCGGCCTGCCAGCAGCCTTCGGCCGTGGCGATCACCGCACCGTCGCCGCCGAGGGACACGGCCAGCTGCCGCACCCCGTGCGCGCGGCACAGCATGCGCGCGGCCTCCGCCACGTCGGCAGGCGTGGGCAGTTCGCGGCCGGCCAGTTCTTCCAGTTCCGCCCGGTTGGGCTTGATGAAGTCCACGGGCACCACGGCGCCGCGCGCCGGATCGGCCAGCGCCTGCAGCAGCTGCCGCAGGACCGCGCCGCCCGTGTCGATGGCGATGCGCGCTCCGCGCGCGGCCACGGCGCGGGCGATGCGCTCCCACACGGCGGCATCCGCGCCGGGCGGCAGGCTGCCGGCCAGTTCGCACCAGTCGCCGGCCTGCACCTGGGCACACAGCGAGGCAACCAGGCCGGCCTCGGCGCGCGCGAGGGCCGCGGGCTCCAGGGCCAGGCCGGGCAGGTTGATGTCGGTGGAGTCGCCGCGCGCGGCGTCGGCGATCTTGATGTTCGTTCGCGTGGCGCCCGGCAGGCGCAGCATGCCGTCCGCGATGCCGCGTGCGGCGAAGGCGGCCACGAACACCGCGTCGTTGTCCGCGCCCAGCCAGCCGGTGGCCGTCACCGGCACGCCCAGCGCCGCGAGCACGGCCGCCACGCCCACGCCCTTGCCGCCGGCTTCCACCTGCTGACCGAGCGCGCGGTGCACGTTGCCGGGCACGAGCGCCTGCACGCGCACGGTGTGGTCGATGGCCGGGTTGAGGGTGACCGTGAAGACCCGGGGCGTTGCGTGATCAGCCATGGTCGGCCTCCTGCCCGGGTGCCTGCGGGGCCGGGCGCAGCGCGGCACCCAGGGCGCGCACCTCATCGGCCGTGTCCACGTCGAGCGCGCTGCGCGCCAGCGCCTGCAGCTCGGCCAGGGCATGGCGCCTCAGCAGCGCCTTGACGGTGCCGATGTCGCCGGCACTCATGCTCAGCTCCTGCACGCCCAGGCCCACGAGCAGCGCCGCGCCCAGCGGCTCGCCAGCCAGGCCGCCGCACACGCCCACCCAGCGGCCGTGGCGCGCCGCGCCGGCCACCGTGCGCTCCACGAGCCGCAGCACCGCGGGATGCAGGCTGTCGGCCATGCCGGCCAGTTCCGGATGCTGGCGGTCCACCGCCAGCGCGTACTGGGTGAGATCGTTGGTGCCGATCGAGAAGAAGTCCACGTGGGCGGCCAGGCGGTCGGCGGTCAGCGCGGCCGAAGGCACCTCGATCATGATGCCCACCGGCACCGCGGGCGCCTGCAGCTCGGCGCGCACGGCCTCCATGCGCGCACGCAGTTCGCGCACCTCTTCCACGGTGCTGATCATCGGGAACATCACCTGCAGCGGGCCATGCTGCGCGGCGCGGTAGAGCGCGCGCAGCTGGGGCACCAGCAGGTCGTCGCGCCGCAGCGCCAGCCGCGCGCCGCGCACGCCGAGGAAGGGGTTTTCTTCCACGGGCAGGTCCAGGTGGGGCACGCGCTTGTCGCCGCCGATATCCAGCGTGCGCACCACGAGCGGCCGGCCCTGCAGCGCCTCGACCATGCCGCGGTAGGCCTGGTACTGCGCCTCCTCGTCCGGCACGGTGTCGCGCTCCAGGAAGAGGAACTCGGTGCGCATCAGGCCCACGCCTTCGGCGCCGGACTCCAGCGCCTTCGCGACCTGGTCGGCACGGTTCACGTTCGCGGCGATCTCCACCGTGTGGCCGTCGGTGGTGGTGGCGGGCTCGCGGCGGGTGCGGGCCTCTTCCTCCTGCCGGCGGGCCAGGCGCGCCATGCGCTCGCGCGCTTCCACCAGGGCGGTTTCGCTGGGCGCCACGTACAGGCGGCCGCGGTAGCCGTCCAGGATGGCCGGCGTGCCGCCCAGTGCCGGGCCGGCGCCGTCCCGCGCGGGCAGCACGCCCGGGCCGGCAGCCACCACGGCGGGCAGGCCCAGGGCGCGCGCCAGGATGGCCGTGTGCGCCGTGGGCCCGCCGCGCGCGGTGCAGAAGCCGCGCACGCGCCCGGGATCGATCTGCGCGGCCATCGAGGGAGAAATATCGTCGGCCAGCAGGATCGCGTCTTCGGGCCAGGCGGACCCTGCCGCATCCGGGCCGGCGGCCTCGCCGCCCAGGCCCAGCAGGTGGCGCAGCACGCGCTCGCCCACGTCCTGCAGGTCGGCCGCGCGGGCGGCCAGCGTGGCGTCCGGCAGCGCGCGCTGCGCGGCCACGCGCTCATGCACCGCGTGGCGCCAGGCCCAGGCGGCGCCGTGGCGCTGCACCACGGTGCGGCTCACGGCCTGCATCAGTTCCGCATCGCGCAGCAGCCCCTGGTGGGCCGCGAAGATGCCGGCCTGCTCGGCCCGGCCGGCGGATTTCGCTTCGGCGGCCAGTTGCTCCAGTTGCGCCTGCGCGGCGGCGAAGGCCCGGTCGAGCGCGGCGGCCTCGGCGGCCACGGAGGTGAAGCGGTCCTCCACGTCCAGGGCGGCCGCCTCCGCATGCACCAGGGTGCCCACGACCAGGCCGGGGCTGGCGGCGATGCCGGTGAAGGTGTACCGCGCCGCGGGCTGCCAGTCGCCCAGTTCGCGGCCCAGGCCCTGCGCCTGGGCCTGCCGCGCGGCCGACAGTTCGGCCTGCCGCGCTTCTTCCTCGCCCAGCCGCACGATGGTGGCGGCCAGCGTGGACAGCGCGGCGGCCGCATCCGGGCCCTGGGCGGACAGGCGCAGTTGCGCGCCACGCCCGGCCCCCAGGCCCAGCAGCGCGGCCACGCTCTTGGCATCGGCCACCGCATCGCCGCACCGCACGTGCACCCGCGCCTGGAAACGCCCGGCCACGCGGGCCCATTCGCCCGCCGGCCGTGCATGCAGGCCGCTGGGGTAATTGAGGGAGAGTTCGCGCCCGAGCGGGAAATCCTCGAGCGCCGCGCCCTGGGCCCCGGCACCCGCGCCGCCCTCCGGCGCATCGGCGGTGAGCGCGCGCACGATCTCCTGCGCATCGCCCGTGGTGGCCAGGCGCTGCATCAGGGCGGAATCGCGCATCACGCGCGTGAGCCGGCGCAGCACCTGGATGTGCTCGTCGGACGCCGCGGCGATCGCCACCACCAGCTTCGCCTGCTTGGCGTCGTCGCCCCAGCGCACGCCGGCCGGCACCTGCAGCACGGCCAGGCCCGTGCGGCGCACGAGGTGCTTGTCTTCCACCATGCCGTGCGGAATGGCCAGCCCTTCGCCCAGGAAGGTGTTGGCCACCTTCTCGCGCTGCAGCAGGCTGTCGACATAGGCGGGCTGGATATGGCCGGCCTGCGCCAGCAGTGCGCCGGCGGCGCGCACGGCATCTTCGCGGTTGTGCGGGGCCGCCCCGAGGCGGACCTCGACCGGAATGGTGGACATGGGCATGTCTCCTGAATTTGGTATCGATTCCAAACGCAATTATGGAACGGTGGCTCGCGCCCGGGCAAGCCGCGCCGCCCCCCCGAGCCCCTGGAAACCAGGGAAAACACCTAGAAAATCACAGAACCCCGGCATCTCCGCGTGCATATCGGTGCCACGGGCAGCCACGGGATGGAAAACCGCCGCCGCACCGCTTGCCAGATGAATCATGGAATCGTTACCATCCAGCGAACCCTGTACCGGCGCCCGTGCCCGGTACCCGCCCCGTTATCCCAACCGCCTTGCCCAGGAGTCCGGATTGGCCAGCATCAAGGACGTCGCCCAGCGCGCCGGCGTCTCCACCACCACCGTCTCGCGCGTGCTCACCACGCCCGGCGCCGTGCGTTCCCCGCTGCGCGAGCGCGTGGAGCAGGCCATCGCCGACATGGGCTACCGGCCCAACCTCGCGGCGCGCCGGCTGCGCCAGCGCCGCGCCTCGATCGTCGGCCTGATCGTCTCGGACATCCGCAGCCCCTTCTTCACCGACGTGGGCCGTGCCGTGGAGGACGTGGCCTACCGGAACGGCCTGCGGCTCATCCTCTGCAACAGCGACGAGAACCCCGCCAAGGAGCAGTCGTACCTGGAGCTGATGGCCGACGAGCAGGCCAGCGGCGTGATCCTCTCGCCCACCATGGAAGGGCTGCAGCGACTGCGGCCCGCGGACTGGCCGTTTCCGCTCGTGCTCGTGGACCGCGCGCTCGAAAGCTCCCGCGTGGACCGCGTGGTGCTGGACAACCACGCCGCGGCGCGCCGCGCCACGGAACACCTGCTGCAATCGGGCTGGCGGCGCATCGCCCTGCTCGCCGGCATCCACAGCACCACCGGCCAGCAGCGCCATGCGGGCTATGCGGACGCCCTGGCGGCGCACGGCCTCGCGCCGCGGCCGCTATGGCTCGACCCCACGCGCGAAGCAGGCGAGCGCGCCACGGCGCAATGCCTCGCGGCGCCGCCCGCCGAGCGCCCCGACGCGCTGCTCGCCACCAACGGCCTGCTGCTGCTCGGCGCCCTGCAGGCCGTGCAGGCCGCCGGCCTGCGCACGCCGCAGGACATCGGCATCGCCGGCTTCGACAACAACGACTGGACCGCCCTGCCCGCGCTGGACGTGACCACCATCGCCCAGCCTACCTACGACATCGGCCGCACCGCGGCGGAACTGCTGCTGCAGCGCATGCAGGACCCGGCGCGGCCCGCGCGGCGCGTGGTGCTGGAGGGAGAGCTGGTGGTACGGGGCTCCAGCGCGAAGCCCGGGGCCTGAACAGGACAGGCACACCGCCCGGCTTCGCACGCCGCGGGCCCGTTTCGCGCCGCGGGCGCGGTACCGCAGGGCATGCAGCTACTGTCGGTAGTGGCCACGTCCGCTCCACGCGACCTGGCCTGTTCCATGTTCCGTATCCAGCGATCCTTCCCGAATGCGTCCGCGCGGCACGCCGCTCCGGACGCCCCCACCCCGGGCCCTGCCCCGGCGGCCAGAGACACGAGGCCACGGGGCATCACCCTCCGGCAACTGCTCCGCGAGCCCGAGGCGGCAACCGGGGACCTGCCCCCCCGGCAGGCGCCGCCGAGGCCACAGGAGCAGCCACGCCACCGGCCCATGCTGTGGCAGCTGATGCACGCCGAAAGCGGAAGGGTGGGCGCGGGCCTGCAGCCACCTGCCCAGGCCCTGTCGCAGCGCAAATCCGCAGCAGCGCCCGGCCCGGAAGGAGGCGCCCATGGCGAACGCCTGCGGAAGTCGGCCGCCGACCTCCACGCCGTGGACACGGCAGCGGCGCAGGCCTTCCAGCGGTGGGCCCGCGGCCTGCAGGACCAGGCCGCGATACTCGAGCAGCCGCTGGCGCAGGCGGACCTGGAGCTGGTCGATGCCGTGGTGGCCGAGGCCCTGCGGTCCACCGCCTTCCGGCAGACATTCACCAACTTCCTGGTGGAGCACGCCCCCGTCGATCTCCACCTGGACGGATCACCGCGCGACGAAGGTTTCCAGCGCATCGCGGGCGACGCCCGCACCGCCTATGCGCGCATGCTGGAACACCGGATCATGGGCAGCCTGGGCCAGGACGAGGCACTGCACCTGCTGCTGGACGCCTTGCGTGATCCCCGCCTGGGCCTGTCCCGGCACACCTTGCTGCACGAAAGGCCGCCCACCGGAGGCCCCGAGCGGATATGGCCGCCTCTGCGGGCCTATGTGGTCCTGCACGACCCGGCAGGTTCCGCAGCCCAGGAAGAGGCCGCCGACCTGGCGGCCGGCGCCTTCGTGCAGGCGCAGCAGGGCCGCATCGATGAAGCTGCGGCCATCGCGCAGTCCGAGGCCGCGCAGGCGCACGCGAACGGCGTGACCGACCAGCGGGCCCGTGCGCTGCTGGAGGACTGGGGTTTCGGCCCCGCCCCTGCGGCGGACGGAGCGCACCCGCCCCTCAGGGCCTCGGCCGGAACGTGATCACCATCTCCGGAGGGAACTGCCCCCTGTCGTCCGCTGGCACGCGCTGGACGCGCGCCACCGCGCGCAGCACGGCCTGGTCCCAGTCCTTGCTGCCGCTGGGCTGCACCAGCCGGTAGCTTTCGATGGCGCCCTGGGCGCTCAGCCGCAACCGGACTTCGGAGGCGGGATTGCCGGTCACGCCCTGCGGCAGGATGATCTGCGACTGGAAGGCATCGCGGATCCGCTGGGCGTAGTCGCGCGGCTTGTCCGCGGGACCGGCGGCCGGCTTGTCCGACAGCACGAAGTTGAACGGGATGCGGTAGCTGGCGTCCACGGCATACCCCTGGCTGTCCTTGGCGGGGTGGAAGGTGGCATTGCGCACGGCGGCCAGGGCCGACTCGTCCAGTTCCCGATGGCCGGAGCTCTGCGCAATGGAGACATCCCGCGCCTGCCCCATCGATCCGATGGTGGCGGAGACGACGACACGCCCTTCGTGCCCCCGGCGGCGGGCCTCGGGCGGATAGACAGGCTGCAGGGGGGTGACCGGGGTGGCCCGCGCGGAGAGCGACGGAGGCACGGGCCCCGCCGGCTCGCGGGGCGACAGGCCAGGGTAGATGCCGCCCACCCCGGCCCCTGGCGGCAGGCTGCCGTGGACGGGCGCAGCCGGTGAAGGCGCCGATCGCGGCGGATCGTTCTGCAGGCACGTCCGCAGCAGGGCCGTGAGGATCACCACGCCGAAGATGATCCACCCGTTGCCGATGCGGAAAGACGATTCCGGCACCGAAAAAGGTCTGGCTGCGTCCGCAGGCGCGGGCACGGGCGCCCTGGCCGGCGCATAGGTCAGCCAGCGGCGCCACCGCGGCACGGCAGCCGCCCACTCGCTCCACCGCTCCACGTTGCCCAGCGCGGTGATCACGTGCAGCCAGTGCGGAAACAGGCTGCGCAGGTGCAGCACCCGGGGCAGGTGCCGCAGCAGGAACCCCGTGCCCGGGCGCCTGTCGTCCCGCAGGCGGCGGATGAGGTCCCGCTGGCCCACCCGCACATTCTTCGGCTGCGCATCGTAGAAATCGAGCTCGTCGATCGCGGAGGCGATCACCGCCCCCGCGCGCCCGAACGCGGCCAGCCGGCCCCGGTCACGGCGCCAGCCGAAACACTCCATGGCGGGCCCGAACAGGTACTCGTGGCCCGGCTGCCAGCCATTCGCCAGCAGGGACACCACGCCGCCCTCGAACAGGAACCGGGCATCCATGTCGATCAGGCGCTCGCCTTCGAGCGCCTGCTGCAGCCAGGCCTGCACTTTCTCGTGGGCCCCGCGCCGCCGCTGCGGCAGCATGGCGCGCATCGCCTCGAAGACCTCGCGGGCCGAGGCTTCCGCGGCCCGGGCGGCGGCCTGCCGGAGCGCGGCCGCATCGCCGGGGCCATGGCCCGGCTCGCGCGCGGCGGGCAGTGGTGGCTCTGCGGGGAGAACGGGTTCAGCGGGCGCGGGTGGCTCGGCGGGCGTTGCTGCTTCAGCGGGCGCGGGTGGTTCTGCGCCCGCCTGCTCCCCATCCTCTTGCTCTTCCTGCTGGCGATGGGCGAACCATTGCAGGGACACCTCGTACGCCTGGCGCAGGGACTGGAAACCGCCGGGGTCCTTCTCCTGGTCGATCTGCTTGAGCAGCCGCGCGTAGGCACGGCGGATCGCCCGGTCATCCGCCGACTCGTCGAGGCCGAGGTGGGCGAGGAACGGCGGCGGCATGCGGCTTTCCGTGCTCACGGTTCGTCGTCCGCGAGGACGGCCCCCGTGCGCTCCAGGTGGGCCAGCTGGTCCTCCAGCAGCTTGCGCGCCTTGGCGACGACGCGGCCGTCCTGGGTGGCCAGGGCCCCTTCGAACCGCAGGATCTGCTCCGCCAGCCACTCCCGCGCGCCGCCCCGCAACTGCTGGTAGATGCGCTCCGCCTGCGCCATGGCGGTGCGGTTCTCCAGCGCATCGCGCGGATGGATCTTCAGCGCGCCCATCGCCGCGAGGCGCTCGGCGATCTCGGCTTCGGTCAGCAGGCCCGGATTGCCTTCGATGACGACGCTGAAGGTCTTCTGGGTGCTGGGCACCTGCGCCTCCACCTGCAGCAGGCCATTGACGTCATAGCTGAAGCGCACCTCCAGGGAGGAATCCTCGCGGCTCGTGCCCGGCAGCTCGATCCGGAGGTTGCCCAGGTGGATGTTGTCCTGCACCAGGCGCGATTCGCCCTGGTAGATCTCCAGATCGACGAACACCTGGTCGTCCCGGGTGGGCGCATAGGTCTTCATGCGGCTGACCGGCACGATCGTGTTGCGCTCGATGATGGGATCGAAGTGCCCGGGCGAGGAACTCCCGTCGGGCATGCGCTTGTTCACGGCCACCCCCAGGGAATAGGGCGACACATCGGTCATCACCACTTCGCTGAGGGCCGCGTCCTTCGCCTTCAGGCCGGCCTGGATGGCCGCCCCCATGGCGACCACCTCGTCCGGGTTGAAGTCGATGGCGGGAAAGCGGCCGAACATCGTCGTCGCGAGCCGCCGGACCATCGGCATGCGCGTGGCGCCGCCGGCCAGCACGATGTTGTCCAGCATGACAGTGCGCAGGTTCGCATCGCGCAGGGCCCGCTCCACCGGCAGCCGCAGCTGCTTGAGCAGCGTGGCGCAGGCGCTTTCGAACAGGGCCTCGTCCACCTCCAGGGACAGCGGCTTTCCCTGGTGCTCCACCGACAGCACGGCCCGTGTCTGCTCGCTGAGCGCCCGCTTCGTCCGCTCGGCGGCCGCGATGAGCCGCTGCATGAAGTGGCTGTCCCGACGCAGGGATTCGGAGAGCTTGAGGCGTTCGAAGAACAGGTTCACCAGGGCCTGCAGGAAATCCTCGCCGCCGAGGAAGTTGTCCCCCGCGGATGCCCGCACCTCCATCACGCCGTCGAACATCTCCAGGATGGAGACATCGAAGGTGCCGCCGCCCAGGTCGAAGACGAGGAACCGGGTCTCGCTGTCCTGCTGGTGCAGTCCGTAGGCCAGTGCCGCCGCCGTCGGCTCGTTGAGCAGCCGGTCGACCCGCAGCCCGGCCAGCGCGCCCGCGGCCCGCGTGGCCTTGCGCTGCGCGTCCGAGAAATAGGCGGGCACCGTGACCACCGCCTCCTCCACCGGCTCGCCGAGGAACGCTTCGGCATCGGCCTTCAGCGCACGCAGCACCAGCGACGACAGCTCCTCGGGCCGGAACGCGCGTCCGGCCAGCACCATGGTCTTGTCGCTGCCCATGTAGCGCTTGAAGTTCGCGGCAGTCCGGTCCGGGTGGGTCTGCAGCCGCTCGCGGGCCGCGCGCCCGACCAGCACCGTGCCGTCCTCGTCCAGGCTGACGCAGGACGGCGTCAGCATCTCGCCGAGCGCATTCGGGACCAGGACGGATCGCCCGTCCTTCCATGCCGCCACCAGGCTGTTGGTGGTTCCCAGGTCGATGCCGATGATCATCCTCTGCTCCATGTCCTTTGGCGATCAGGCATCGCTCGAAACGTGTGCGGAGCCCCGGGAAACGGCGGTCGCGATGCCGTATGCCACTGCCGGGCTCGAAAGCCCGAGCATGCCATAAAGTCACGCGCCAGGTTAACAAATTGATACCGGTTCAGGGCCGGGAACGCAGGGTCATCGCCCGCGTCACCGCGAGTTCCGCATTGACGAAGCCCTGGCCCGAGCGCACGTCATGGCCGGGCGCGCTGAGCGGGTCGCCGGGATCCACCATGTCGCGCGCCGTCTCGCGCAACGCCTGCCCCACTTCGCCGGCGCGCATTTTCATGCCCGAGGCCTGCAGCATCAGGGCGGCGACGCCGGCCAGGTGCGGCGAGGCGGCGGAGGTGCCGAAGAAGTTCGGCCAGCCATTGCCGTCCGTGTCCACGCCGAAGACCGAGTTGTCCACCCCGTCGGGGGCGCAAAGGTCCGGCTTGCGCGTGTCCAGCGGGTGGGCCAGAGCAATACCGTCCGCATCGCGCGTGCGTGCGAAGCCGCCGATGGAGGAGAACGTCTCGGCCACCGGGCCGCGCGGCGTATTCACCTGCGAATAGCGCACGGCACAGGCGACGATGGCGCCCTCCGACGCGTTGTGGCCCACGGCGGTCGCGGAGTGGAAGGCCGCCTCGCGCGGCCAGCCCACCAGCGACATGTCGCTGGGCTGCGCGATCAGCTTGAAACGGCCGGGCGGGCGGCCCGTGCCTTCGGGCATGCCGATGCCGATGTGGATGGTGAAGGCCGCGTCGGCCGCATCCGGGTTCAGGAAGGCGAAGACGAACTCGAACGGGTCGCCGCCCACGTTGCGCGTGGCCGACACGAAGGCGATGTTCCCGCCCTGGTCGTCGGTGAATGCGAACAGGTCCAGGTCCGAGGCGGAGCCCGCACGGGACCGGGTGAACGAGGCGAAAGGCTCGTCCCACTGCAACACGATGCGCACCCGGCCGCCGCGGTGCAGGGTGACCGGGAAGGTGGTGCGCCCCCCGCCCCAGTCGTGCATCTGCCAGCGGCCCTGTGTAGCGCCTCCCATCGTCAGCCCGCGTGCAGGCAGCGGCTGGAAGCGGCCTTCGGCGGACCAGTCGCCGAAGTTGGCCGCGGCATTGATGGAGAGCACGTTCCCGCTGGCAAGAAGCTCGCGCTGGACGGCACCGATCGGGCTTTCCTGGAACCAGGGATCGTTGGTCCAGTACATGTCGTCGCTGATGACGTTGGCGCCTGCTTTCGCCAGGGCCCGCAGGCCGTCGGCGTGGTCCTGGACGCTCTCGGGAATGTAGACCGCCAGGGAGGCGCCGGGGGCGACGTCGTGGACGATCTGCGCCATGGCGCGGCCCTCGTCGCTGTCCCTTCCGCTGCTGCGGTCCTTGAGCACCCGCACGGGCTGCAGGTGGCCATTGGGATTGCCCCGCCCCGGCAGGTCGCCGCGCGCCACGTCCGCGGCCGCGCCGCCCTGCGTGTCGTAGCCGGTGGAGGTCACCCCCACGACGACGCCCGATCCATCCACCCCCAGGCTGCGCCGCGCACGCTCGGAGCCCTGCACCGCGTCGCCCTGCGACGTCACCCCGCCCACGCTGCCGAACGGCTCCGGCGCCGGCCGCACGAAGCGCGCCGTGCGCAGGGACTGCAGCGCGCCCAGGCCGGCCACGGGCATCCGGCCCAGCACCAGGTTGCCCTGCTGGCGCACATCCGTGGCGCCCAGCCGGCGCAAGTCATCCGCCAGTGCGGCATCGTCGCCCAGGGACAGGGCTTCGATGCGCACCATGCCGGCCACCACCCGCGGGCCGACGAAGCCTCTCGCGGCCTCCGCGGGCACGACCAGGTTGCCGCCGCGGCGCAGATGCTCCCCCCAGAGCATCTTCAATTGCGGATCGATGAAGGACCCGTCCTCCATCGCCGCCACCCCGGCGCTTTCCGGCCGGACCACCACGCCGCCTGCGGCGTCCGGCCCGGCCATCGCCCCACCGGCCACCAGGGCGCACGCCAGCCCCGCGCCCCATGCCACCCACTGCCTGTTGTATTGGAATTGCAGCATCCGAGATACCTCTTGCGGCGCGTTCCGCGCCATGGACATCCGTTCATCGAATCGTCCGCGCGCAACTCCCCGCAGTCGGGAACGCCGCAGCCCGTACGGCCGGGTGCACCATGCACCGGGCGACGAATTCCATCACGCGGATTATCGGGTTTCTCCCGGATTGCAACAGCTGCACATGGCTGTTGCACCTGGCAATCTTTATGTCACTTCCTCATGGCGGCAGCCGCAGGCTCCGGACGCCCTTCCAGGCGCACGGGCTCACGCCTCGCGCGGCCTCACCTTGCCCGCCGCCAGCCGCGCATTGGCGCGCGCCGTGTCCACGTCCTCGGCCCGGGCCACGGTCACGCCCATGCGGCGCTTGGCGAAGCTCTCGGGCTTGCCGAAGAGGCGCAGGTCGGTGTCCGGCACGGCCAGGGCCTCGTCCACGCCGTCGAAGACGATGCCCTGCGCATCCACGCCGCCATAGATCACGGCGCTGGCACCGGGGTTGCGCAGGCGGGTGTCCACCGGCAGGCCCAGGATGGCACGGGCGTGCAGCTCGAATTCGCTCTGGTGCTGCGTGCCCAGGGTGACCAGGCCGGTGTCGTGCGGGCGCGGGCTCACTTCGCTGAACCAGACCTCGTCGCCCTTCACGAACAGCTCCACGCCGAAGAGGCCCTGGCCGGAAGGCTGGCCGTCCAGGCCACGGCCCAGGTCATCGGTCACGGCTTTGGCGATGTCCTTCGCGCGCTGCAGCGCGAGGGACGGCATGGGCTGGGGCTGCCAGCTTTCCACGTAGTCGCCGCTGACCTGCTTGTGGCCGATGGGTTCGCAGAACGAGGTCTGGATGCTGCCGTCCGCGGCCCTGGAGCGCACGGTGAGCAGGGTGATCTCGTATTCGAAGTCGATGAAGCCTTCGACGATGACGCGGCCATGGCTCACGCGGCCGCCGGCCATGGCGTAGTCCCAGGCCTTCTGCACGTCGGCCGGGCCGTCGAGCTTGCTCTGGCCTTTGCCGGAGCTGCTCATCACCGGCTTGACCACGCACGGGAAGCCGATGGCGGGCTGGCCGTCGGTGCCGTCGATGGCGGCCTGCAGTTCCTCGGCCGAATCGCAGAAGCGGTAGGGGCTGGTGGGCAGGCCCAGGGTCTCGGCGGCCAGGCGGCGGATGCCTTCGCGGTCCATGGTCAGGCGCGCGGCGCGGGCCGTGGGAATGACGCGCACGGTGCCGGCAGCCTCCAGCTCTTCCAGCATGGGCGTGGCGATGGCCTCGATCTCGGGGACCACCAGGTGCGGACGCTCGGCTTCGATCAGTGCTTTCAGCTGTGCCGGATCGCTCATGGTGATGGTGCGCGCATGGTGGGCCACCTGCTGGCCGGGCGCGTTGTCGTAGCGGTCCACGGCCGTGGTTTCCACGCCCAGGCGCTGCAGGGCGATGAGCACTTCCTTGCCCAGCTCGCCCGAGCCGAGCAGCATGACTTTGGTGGCGGAAGGCGAGAGGGGGGTGCCGAGGGTGATGGGCATGGCAGATCAGGAAAGGTGTTGCGGCGCGAAAAAGCCGCCCCCGTCGGCGCGCCGTGCAGCGCTCTGGACAGTGGGCGGGGCGGAGCCCGCCATCATAGGCGCCGCCCGCACCGCAACGGCCGCCGTACCGTTGCCTGATCAACGCCCGGCTTCCCGGGCGGCCCGGTCGATCAGGTCCGCCACGGCCCGCGGGTGCGCCACAAACGACAGGTGGCTCGACTGCAGCGAGGCCACGCGTGCGCCGATGTGGGCCGCGATGGCGCGCTGGACCGCGGGCGCCAGGGCGCGGTCCCGTCCAGTCACCAGATACCACGTGGGCCTGTCGCGCCAGGCCGCTGCGGCCACCGGCTCGCTGAATGCACCGGCCGACATCGGCGGCTGCGCTGCGGCCAGCAGCCGGACCGCCGCCATCGGCACATCGGCCGCCATCATGCGGCGGTAGGCCTCGGCGTCGTCCAACCAGACGAAGCCATCCTCATCGGGCGCCAGCCCTTTCATTGGGGCCTGCAGGCGCGACAGCAGCCCCACTACGGATTCGCCGGCATCCGGCACCAGCGCGGACAAATAGACGATGCCCTTCACCGCAGCGTCGTTGCCGGCTTCGGTCACCACGGCACCGCCCCAGGAATGACCTACGAGCAGGACGGGACCTCTCTGCCGGCGCAGCACGCGGCGCGTGGCGGCTACGTCATCGGCCAGCGAGGTCAGCGGGTTCTGCACCGCGGCCACGCGATAGCCCCGCCGCTGCAGGATGCCCGTGACCTGCGACCACGACGACCCGTCCGCGAAGGCGCCGTGCACCAGCACGATGTCGCGTACGCTTCCGCCCAGCCCCGCATATGGCCCGATGTCCTGGGCCTGCGCAAGCTGGGCCATCTGCGGCAGGGTCGCGCCGATGACGAGCGCGGCCACGGTCCAGCGGCACAGGCGCCCACGCGCCTTGCAGGCGCCGCTCATGCCGCCTCGCTCCCAGGCGCCCAATCCGCGGGGAACGCCGCCGCGCGCAGCGCCGGTTCAAAGGCGAGTACCTCGCGCTCGACCAGCCCATGGATGTGGAACGAATCCAGAGCCAGCACATGGTCCAGCTCGGCCCGGCTGCCGCAGCGCAGCAGGACCAGGCCGCCGACGCGCGGCTCCAGGGGGCCCGCCACGAGGATGTGGCCGGATGCGATGTGCTGCATCAGCCAGTCGCGGTGGGTGCCGAGGTGTGCATCGATTTCTGCGGCGGGACGGATGTAGGTGAGGGTGACGGCGTAGAGCATGGAAGAAGCCTCGGAGGTTGTAAACGTAAGGGAGGGATGGCAGGCGCTTCAGGCGGCCAGTGCCCAGCGGGCCACGGACAGGGCCTCGCCGCGCGCCGCTTCCAGGGCCTGGCGGCGGAGTTCGGGGCCGCGGGACAGCAGTTCGGCACGCACGGTCCGGACTTCGCGGATGCCCATGAAGCCCAGGACGGCCCGCAGATAGGCTTCCTGGAAGTCCATGGGATGGGGCGTGGGCTCCGAATACAGCCCGCCGCGGGTGGAGACGAGGATGGCGCGCTTGCCCTGGGCCAGCCCGATGGGGCCGGTCTCGGTGTAGCGGAAGGTGCGCCCCGGCTGGGTGACACGATCGACCCAGGCCTTGAGTTGCGTGGGCACCGAGAAGTTGTACATCGGCGCGCCGATCACGATCACGTCGCTGTCCAGCAGTTCGCCCACCAGAGCGTTGGAGCGCTCGTGCTCGGCCAGCACCTCGGCGCCGAACGCCTGCGGGTCCTGCGAGCGGAACCCCGCGGCGATCGGGCCGGTGAGGTGGGCAATGGAGTCCGTAGCGAGGTCGCGGTAGAGGGTACGCGCGGCGGGGTGCTGCTGCAGCAGCGCGTCCACAATGTGGCGGGTAAGTTCGCGGGATGCGGAGGCGTCGCCGAGGACGCTGGAATCGAGGTGGAGGATTTGCATTAAGGATGTCCTGTGGATGAATGCCTCTACGGTAGGGATTAGCCCACTGTCCTGCTAGAGAGCCTTCTCAGGACGCTTTGTCCTATCCATAGAATGCCGGCTCGTTTGTCCCAGGGGATGTCCATGCAGGATCTGAACGATCTGGGCCTGTACGCGGCCGTCGTGACCCATGGCAGCTTCTCGGCCGCCGCGCGCGCGCTCGGGCTGCCGAAATCGAAGCTGAGCCGCCGCGTCGCCGAGCTGGAGCAGCGCCTGGGCGTGCGCCTGCTGCAGCGCTCCACGCGGGCGGTGAGCGTGACCGAAGTGGGCGCCGCCTTCTTCAAGCACTGCGAGGCGGTCACGCAGGCCGCCCAAGCCGCCTTCGACGTCGCTGAGCGCGCCACCGACCGGCCCTCGGGCCGCATCCGCGTGAGCAGCCCGGTGGGCGTGGCGCACATGTTCCTCGCTCCGCTGCTACCTGCGTTCCTGAAGCAGCACCCGGGCGTGCAGGTGGACCTGGACCTGACCAACCGGCGCGTGGACCTGATCGCCGAGGGCTACGACGTGGCGCTGCGCATCCGCTCCGCCCTGGACGATTCGGAACTGGTGGTGCGCATGCTGGGTGCCAGCCCGCAGGTGCTGGTGGCCGCACCCGCGCTGCTGGCAGAGCATGCGCGGCCCTCAACGCTCGCGCAGTTGGCCGGCGCACCCGGCCTGGGGCCGCGGGGCACCGGCGGCGCCGCGCCGCGTTGGCGCATCCAGCCGCCTGGGGGCGACTGGGCCGAGGTGGAATACCGCCCCGTGCTGGTGAGCGACGACATCCACCTCCTGCACACCGCGGCCCTGGCCGGCTCGGGCATCGCGCAGCTACCGGCGCATGTGTGCGCGGACGGCATCGCCCAGGGCCGCCTGCAGCACTTGCTGGCCGACCACACGCTGCCCACGCACCAGCTGCATGCCGTGTACCCGTCGCGCAAGGGCGTGGTGCCGGCCGTGCGGGCGTTCATCGACCACCTCGTGCAGTCGCTGCCGCAAACACTGCCGAACACGTTGGCAATTTCAGGGGAAGCGCAGGGCGGCGTGGCCGGCCTGCCGCAGCACTCCGGATGAGCACCTTCGGGCCCGATAGGATCGGGGCGGCACATTCCCACCGATCCCTTGTTTTTTCTTTCACTTTTCAGGAGGCATTCCCAATGACGATCAACACCGTCGGCATCATCGGCGCGGGCACCATGGGCAACGGCATCGCGCAGGCGTGCGCGGTCGCCGGCATCGACGCGGTGATGGTGGACATTTCCGACGCGGCCGTGCAAAAGGGCCTCGCCACCGTGGCCGGCAGCCTGGACCGGCTCATCAAGAAGGAAAAGATCACCGCCGCCGACAAGGACGCGGCGCTCGCGCGCATCAGGACCTCGACGAACTACGACGACCTGAAGGCCGCGCAGCTCATCATCGAGGCCGCCACCGAGAACCACGAACTCAAGGTGAAGATCCTCAAGCAGGTGGATGCGATCGCCGCGCCCGAGGTCATCGTGGCGTCGAACACCTCGTCGATCTCCATCACGCAGCTGGCCGCCGCCACCTCGCGGCCCGACCGCTTCATCGGCATGCACTTCTTCAACCCCGTGCCGATGATGGCGCTGGTGGAGATCATCCGCGGCCTGCAGACCAGCGACGCCACGCACGACGCCGTGAAGGCGCTGGCCGAGCGCCTGGGCAAGAGCCCGATCACCGTGAAGAACGCGCCCGGCTTCGTGGTGAACCGCATCCTGGTGCCGATGATCAACGAGGCCTTCTTCGTGCTGGCCGAGGGCCTGGCCACGCCGGAAGACATCGATGCCGGCATGAAGCTGGGCTGCAACCAGCCGATCGGCCCGCTGGCGCTGGCCGACATGATCGGCCTGGACGTGTGCCTGGCGGTGATGAACGTCTATCTGGACGAGTTCGGCGACAGCAAGTACCGCCCCTGCCCGCTGCTCAAGGAGATGGTGGCCGCGGGGCGCCTGGGCCGCAAGACCGGCCAGGGCGTGTACGGCTACTGAGGAGCGCCACCGAGGCCGCGCGCCTGCGCCTCGCGGCCGATGGCGTCGGCCTGCGCCTGCATGGCCTGCACCACCTGCGGCAGGCGCGCCTCGGTCAGGCGCGACGAGATCGCGGTGACGGCGATCGCCGCCACCGTACGGCCGCCGGGCGTGCGCACCGGCACGGCCGCCGCACGGGTGCCGCGCACCACGCCCACGGGCGCATAGGCATGGCCCAGTGCGCGCGCCTGCGCGCAGCGCTCCAGCACGCCCGCGGCATCGAGCCGCAGGGCGCGCAGGCGGGCAGCGTTGCGCTGCAGGATGTCCGCGGCCTCCGCCGTGTCCAGCGCGGCGAGCAGCACCACGCCGCTCACGCCCACGCCCAGCAGCCGGCGCGCGCCCACGTCGATGGACAGCACCTTCACCGGGTAGCTGCCGATGGCGCGGTCCAGGCACACCGAATCGTCGCCCTGGCGGATGGTGAGGAAAGCGGTCTCTCCCAGCGCTTCGCCCAGGTGCCGCAGGTGCGGCGCGGCGATCGCGCGCAGCGGAAAGCCCGCGGGCCGCGCCAGCCCCATGAGCGAGACCTCGCGGCCGATGCGGTAGCGGCGCGTGGACGGGTCCTGCTCCACCGCGCCCTCCTCCACCAGCGCGCGCAGCAGGCGGTGCGCCGTAGGCCGGTTGAGGCCCGTGGCGAGCGAGACGTCGATGAGGCGCACGCCGCCTTCCTGCCCGCCCGCGACGATGCGCAGCACCGCGATGGCGCGGCGCACGCTCTGCGCACCGTCACGCGGGCCGTCGGTGGCGGAAGCAGTACCGGCCATGCGCGCCGCCAGGCTCACGGCGCCGTGGTCACGGTCTTGGCGGTCTGCGGCATGGTGCGCAGCGTGACCACGCGGCCGAGCGTGGCGTAGTTCGGCCCGCCGATGCGGCAGACGGGATCGAGCGCGAGCGTGTCGATCTTGCCGTCCCGCAGCAGACCCTCGCGCACGTGGAAGCGCAGCACCTCGCCCACGAAGAACTCCGCGCCCGTATCGCCGAACGGGATCACCTGCGACAGGCGGCACTCCATGGCGACCCCGGCGTCGGCGATGCGCGGCACCGCGACGGCCTCGCACGGCGCCGTGGCCAGGCCGAGCAGTTCGGCCTCGCTGACCTCGGGCGGGTGCTCGGCGCTGCTCTCGTGGATCTGCTGCAGTTGCCCGCCGTGGCCGATGTTCACCACGTACTCGCGGCGCGCCAGGATGTGCGTGGCCGTGTCCTTGCGCCGCCCGGCCTTGCGCCCGATGTTCACGCCCAGCAGGGGCGGCTTGTTGGAGACGAAGGTGAAGCAGGAGAACGGCGCGAGATTGACCACGCCGGTTTCGGACAGCGTACTGATCCACGCGATGGGGCGCGGCACGACGATGCCGCTCAGGAGGCGATAGGTGGCTTCGGGGCCGAGTTCGGCGGCGTCGAGGGTGTCGGTCATGGCGGTGCGGCGGTGGCAGGCGGGTGAAGGAAACCGCCAGGCTGGTCGGCCCGGGCGGCGAAAGCAGGGTCTGCCGGCATTGTGGAAAGGGTAGCCGCCGGCGGCACGGCCGAATCGCCGGTTTGTTCCACATGGCGGACTCTTGCGACGCGGGCGCATTGCTGCGGCGGGGAGCGCTTCCTACGATGGGACCAACGGCCGCGAAGACCCCCGAGGGCACCGGCCGCCCACAACGAGACAGGAGACAAACCCATGCACAGACGCCTCATCCTGCGCGGCGCGGCCGTCCTCGCCGCCACCGCCGCGCTGCTGGCGCCCCCCGCGCTGGCGCAGCCCGGCCAATGGCCCGACAAACCCGTGAAACTGGTACTGCCCTACCCGCCCGGCGGCAACGTGGACGGCGCGGCGCGCATCATCAGCGAGCAGTTGCAGGCACGGCTGGGCCAGCCGTTCATCGTGGACAACCGCCCGGGCGCGGGCGGGCTCATCGCGGGCGAGGCCGTCGCCAAGTCCCCGCCCGACGGCTACACCTTCTTCATGGGCGCGAACGGGCCGATCCTGTTCTCGCCGCTCATCTTCCGCCGCAACGCCTACGACTGGAAGAAGGACTTCGTGCCGGTGGGTTCGGTCTCCTTCACGCCGCTGGTGCTGCAGGTGCACCCGTCCACGCCCTACCGCACGCTGGCCGACCTGCTCGCGGCGGCGCGCACGGGCGGCGGGAACATCACCATGGCCTCCCCGGGCGCGGGCACCACCAACCACCTCGTGAGCGAATACCTGCAGCGCGAGAGCGGCGCGAAGTGGCTCACCGTGCACTACAAGGGCAACGCGCCGGCCACCACCGACCTGCTCGGCGGGCAGGTGCAGTTCAATTTCGACCAGATCTCGGTGGCGCAGCCGTTCATCCAGTCGGGCCGCACGCGGGCCCTGGCCGTCACCTCGCGCGAGCGGCTGCCGCAACTGCCCGACGTGCCCACGCTGCGCGAGTCGGGCTTCGCCGATTTCAGCGCCGAGACCTTCACCGGCGTGCTCGCGCCGCGCGGCACGCCCCAGGCCGTGGTGGACCGATTCTCCGAGGCGCTGCGCGCCGTGCTCGCCGATCCCGCGGTGCAGGAGAAATTCCGCGTGCTCGGCTCCGAGGCTCGCGGCAGCACGCCCCGGCAATTCACCCAGTACCTCACCCAGGAAGACCAGCGATGGACACCGATCATCCGGCAAGCCGGCATCACGGCGCAATGACGCCCGTACAGGCGCCGGCGCAGAACGCCCCGGCACGCACGAGCATCTATGTGGAAGGCTTCAGCCACAAGAACCCCATCCCCGCGGCCTGCCGCATCGGGCCCCTCGTGGAGAGCGGCAGCGTGCTCGGCACCGACCCGGCCACGGGCGCGGTGGCGTCCACGATGGAGGCGCAATGCCGCTTCATGCTGGACAACCTGCGCCGCATCATCGAGGCCGCGGGCGGCAGCACGGCCGATGTGGTGAAGGTCACGGTGTGGATGAAGGACCGCAGCCAGCGGCCCGCGCTCAACGACCCCTGGCTCGAGATGTTCCCCGACCCGGCCTCGCGGCCCGCGCGCCATGCGATCCATGCGCCCGATCTCGACATGGGCAAGCTCATCGAATGCAGCTTCACCGCCTACATCTCCTGAGCGGCGGCCCCTCGCGTTCCGATCCACCGCACTGACAACGACCCGATGCCCGACTACCTTCCCTTCGACCCCCATCCCCGCGCTCCCGTGCCGCTGCCGCCCCCCCTGGCCTGCGACAGCCAGTTCCACGTGTTCGGCCCGCGCGACCGCTACCCCGTGCGCGCCGGCGCGGCCTACGAGATGCCCACGGCCACGTGGGAGGTTGCGCAACGCCTGCATGCCACGCTCGGCATCGCGCGCGGCGTGATCGTGCAGGCCACCACCTACGGCGCCGACCATGCCGTGGTGCTGGACGCGCTCGCCGCGCTCAATGCCGGCGGGCCGCGCCGCTACATGGGCTGCGCCAACGCGGCCGTGCTCCTGGAGCGCGACGATGCCTACCTGCAGACGCTGCACGACGCGGGCGTGCGCGGTGCGCGCTTCACGCGCGGCGGCCTGGGCATCCAGTTCACGGCCGACCAGATGGACCGGGCGCTGGCCCGCGTGCGCGAGCTGGGCTGGTACGTGAAGGTACAGCCCGAGCCCTCCGGCATCGCCGGGCAGATGCACGCCTTCGACGCATTGCGGGACGTGCCCGTGGTCATGGACCACATGGGCCGCGCGGACCCGGCGCTCGGCGAAGCGGACCCGAACCTCGCCTGCATGCGGGAACTGCTGGCCCGCGGCAACTACTGGGTGATGCTGTCGCTCTCCGAGAAGCTCTCGCACGATGGCCACCCGTGGAACGACGTGGTGCCGCTCGCGCAGCAACTGATCGCGGCGGCGCCGGAGCGCTGCATCTGGGGCAGCGACTGGCCCCATCCCGTCTCGGTCAAGCAGCCGCCCAACGAAGGTGACCTGCTGGAACTGCTCTACCGCTTCGCGCCCGACGCCGCCGTGCGCGAACGCATCCTCGTCGCCAACCCGGCGCAACTCTTCGGATTCGATACGCCATGAAGCTGGTTTCCTTTCTCATCGATGGCCAGGCGCGCTGGGGCGCCGCCACGGCGGACGGCATCGTGGACCTGGGCCGCCGCCTGCCCGCCTTCGGCAGCGTGCTCGCGCTGCTGGAAGGCGGGGAAGCAGTCCTCACGCAGGCGCGCGAGACGCTTGCCGGCGCGGCAGTTCCCGACCATGCGCTGGACGCCGTCACGCTGCTGCCGCCCATTCCCGCACCGCGCAAGATTTTCTGCATCGGCGTGAACTACGCGCACCGCAATGCCGAGTACCGCGACGGCAGCGACCTGCCCCGCTACCCGAGCATCTTCCTGCGCGTGCCGGACTCCTTCGTCGGCCACGGCCAGCCCTTGCTGCAGCCGCACGAATCGCGGCAGCTCGACTACGAAGGCGAGATCGGCCTGGTGATCGGCCGCGGCGGACGCCGCATCCCGCGCGAGGAGGCCCTGGGCCACATCGCCGGGCTCACCTGCGTGAACGAGGGCACCGTGCGCGACTGGGTGCACCACGCCAAGTTCAACGTCACACAGGGCAAGAACTTCCATGCCTCCGGCGCGATGGGCCCGTGGATCGCCACGGCCGACGAATTCCCGCAGGGCTACGGCCGGCTGCGCCTGCGAACGCGCGTCAATGGCGAGACCCGGCAGGACGACACGACCGAGCACCTGATGTTCGATTTCGCGCAGCTCATCCACTACCTCTCCACCTTCACCACGCTGGAGCCCGGCGACGTGATCGTGACCGGCACGCCCACGGGCGCGGGCATCCGCTTCGATCCGCCGCGCTTCCTGCAGCCCGGCGACGTGGTCGAGGTGGAAGTGGACGGCGTCGGCGTGCTGCGCAACGCGGTGGAGGCCGAGGCATGAGCAACGTCCCTGTCCTTACCCTGTCGGCGGAGCAGCTCGCCGAAGCGGCGCGGCAGCTGGACGAGGCCGAACGCACGCGCGTGCCCTGCGCGCAGTTCTCGCAAAGGTACCCGGGCATGGGCATCGACGATGCCTACGCGATCCAGCATGCCTGGATGCAGCGCAAGCAGGCCCAGGGGCGGCGCGTCATCGGCCACAAGATCGGCCTGACGTCCAAGGCGATGCAGCGCGCGGTGAACATCGCGGAGCCGGACTTCGGCACGCTGCTGGACGACATGCCGTTTCGCGATGGCGCGAGCCTGCCGGTCGACCGCTTCCTGCAGCTGCGCATCGAGGCCGAACTCGCCTTCGTGCTCGCGCGGCCCCTGCAAGGCCCGCACTGCACGCTCTACGACGTGCTCGACGCCACGGCCTACGTGACGCCCGCGCTGGAGATCCTGGACGCGCGCATCCAGCGCGTGGACCCGGAGACCGGCCGCACGCGCACCGTCATCGACACCATCTCCGACAACGCAGCCAATGCGGCGCTCGTGCTCGGCGGGCGGCCCTTCAGGCCCGCGCTGCTCGACGCCGACCTGCGGCGCATCGGCGCGATCGTCACGCGCAACGGCGACGTGGAAGAGACGGGGCTCGCGGCCGGCGTGCTGAACCACCCGGCCAACGGCGTGGCCTGGCTCGCCAACCGGCTGCACCGCCACGGCATCGCGCTGCAGGCCGGCGAGGTGGTGCTCGCGGGCTCGTTCATCCGGCCGATCGACGTGGCGCGTGGCGATACCATCGTGGCGGACTACGGCGAATTCGGCACCGTCGCGTGCCATTTCGGCTGAACCGATTCCCATGCTCCGTCCCCCGCAAGCCCCTTTGCCCATGCCCCAGCCCAACCGCTTCAAGCGCGCGCTCGCCGCCGGCCAGCCGCAGATCGGACTCTGGTCCACCCTGGCCTCGCCCTACGCGAGCGAACTGCTCGCGGGTTCGGGCTTCGACTGGATGCTGCTGGACACGGAGCATTCCCCCAGCGACGTGCCCCACATGCTGCAGCAACTGCAGGCGGTGGCCGCCGAGCGCGAAGGGCACACGGCGGCCGTGGTGCGGCCCGCATGGAACGACCCCGTGCTCATCAAGCGCTACCTCGACATCGGCGCGCAGAGCCTGCTGCTGCCCTTCGTGCAGAACGCCGACGAAGCGCGCACCGCGGTGGAGGCCATGCGCTATGCGCCGCGCGGCATCCGCGGCATGGGCGGCTCGGTGCGCGCCACGCGCTTCGGCCGCGATGCGGACTACCTCGCGCAGGCCGAGAATGAGCTGTGCCTGCTCGTGCAGGTGGAGACGGCCGAGGCGCTGGAGCGCATCGAGGAGATCGCCGCGGTGGACGGCGTGGACGGCATCTTCATCGGCCCGGCGGACCTCTCGGCCAGCATGGGGCATGCAGGCCGGCCGCAGCACCCCGAGGTGCGCTCGGCCATCGACGGCGCGATCCGCCGCATCCGCGCCCGCGGCAAGGCCCCCGGCATCCTGATGGCCGACGAGGCCCGGGCCCGCGAGTGCCTGGAGCTTGGCGCGCTCTTCGTGGCTGTGGCCATCGACATGCTGCTGCTGCGCCAGGGCGCCGATGCTGCGGCGGCGCGGTTCCGTGACGGAGCAGGCGCAGCGCCCGGCCCGGCCCCTGGCTACTGAAGCGCGGAACGAGACAGGCTCCGGCCCCTGGCGCAGCAGGGTTACTCGTGCAATTAAATTGCACGCAATTTAATTAACAACAATAATTCAACCCATGCTTTCCAGCACCATCCCAGCCACGGCCCCGCTCCCCGCCCTCCAGCGGCTGGACAGCCAGGTCTGCTTCGCCCTGTATTCGGCGTCGCTGGCGATGACCAAGCTCTACAAGCCGCTGCTCGATGCCGTCGGGCTCACCTATCCGCAGTACATCGCCATGCTCGCCCTCTGGGAGCAGGACGGGATCACGGTGTCCGAGCTGGGCGAACGCCTGTGCCTGGACTCGGGCACGCTGACCCCTCTGCTCAAGCGCATGGAATCCTCCGGGCTCGTCGCCCGCAGCCGCGATCCGCAGGACGAGCGGCGCGTGCGCATCACCCTCACGGCCGCCGGCCGGGCCCTGCGCGGCCGGGCCGAAGCGATCCCGCATTGCGTGCTGGAGCGCAGCCAGTGCACCATCCCCGAACTGGAGGCGCTGACCGCGCAGCTCACGCAGCTGCGCGAACGGCTTTCCCGCAGCCCGGGCTGACCGCCGCCGCGGCGCGCCCGTTCCTTTTTTCTTTCGTCCACCCACCCAAGGAGTCCACATGACCACGCTCGACAAAGTTCTCTACACCGCCCGCGCCCACACCACCGGCGGCCGCGACGGCGCCTCGCGCACCGATGACGGCCGCCTGGACGTCAAGCTGTCCTCCCCCGGCACCAGCGGTACGGGCACCAACCCCGAGCAGCTTTTCGCCGCCGGCTACTCCGCCTGCTTCATCGGCGCCATGAAGGCCGTGGCCGGCAAGGTCGGCGTCACCATTCCGCAGGACCTGGCCATCGACGCCGAAGTGGACCTGGGCCAGATCCCCAACGCCTACGGCATCGCCGTCCGCCTGAAGGTGTCCCTGCCGGGCGTGGACAAGGCCAAGGCGCAGGAACTGGTGGATGCAGCCCACCAGGTCTGCCCCTACTCCAACGCCACGCGCGGCAACATCGACGTGACGATCACGCTGGCCTGATCCCCGCGATCGCCGGCCGGCCGCCCGCCCCAGGCTCGATGCAGCCCGGGGCGGGCGGCTTTTTTCTGCCTGCCGCTGCCGGAATGGCTGCTTTCCCCTTGCAGAAATAGCGTCTCTGCCGTTCCAACGTTCATATTCGGCCATGGCAAAGGCGGCAAGGCTCGGCTTGCCGCTTTTTTTGCGCCATGCGCCCGCAAAACCAGGCGTTTCCACGCCATCATGTCGCCCGGCGCTCCCCACTCCGCCCCCCGCTCCCTCCGCTTTCGTGAACGCCCTGCGCGCGTGACGCCATGAAGATCGCCCTGCTGTCCGACATCCACGCCAACCGCCAGGCGCTCGAGGCCTGCCTCGCGCATGCGCGCGCCCAGGGTGCGGAACAGTTCGCCCTGCTCGGCGACCTGGTGGGCTACGGCGGCGATCCGGTGGCCGTGGTCGATACCGTGATGGAACTGGCCTCGCAGGGTGCTCCCTGCGTGCTGGGCAACCACGATGCGGCCGCGCTGGACCCGCCCGTGGATTCGCCCCTGCTGGGCGAGCAGAGCGCGCAGTGGACGCACGCGCAATTGGCACCCCGGCATTGCGAGTTCCTCGCGGGCCTGCCGCTCACGCGCCGGCTGGGCGCCTCGGCGCTGCTGGTGCATGCCAGCGTGGACGATCCTGCGCACTGGCACTACGTGCACGACGCGGGCGCGGCGGAGCGCAGCATGGCGGCTGCCAGCGCCATCGACCCGGCGATCCGCTACGTGTTCTGCGGCCACGTGCACGAACAGGCGCTGTACTTCCTCACGCCCACGGCCAAGCTCATGCGCTTCGCGCCGCAGCCCGGCGTGGCCGTGCCCGTGCCGCCGCACCGCCAGTGGCTGGCGGTGGCGGGCTCGGTGGGCCAGCCGCGCGACCGCGACGTGCGCGCCATGTACGCGCTGTTCGACGACGGCGCGGCCACGATCACCTTCCACCGCGTGCCCTACGACCACGCGGCGGCGGCAGCGGCCGTGCGCGCCGCAGGGCTGCCCGCCTTCTTCGCGGACCGGCTCGAGGAAGGCCGCTGACCCGGCCCGCCCATCCATGAAACTGCTCGCTCCCGGCACCGCGGTGGACGGATTCGTGGTGCACGAGTGCCTGCACGCGGGCGGCATGGCGCACATCTACCGCGTGTCCTGCGCCGATCCCGCGCAGGACCCTGGGTTCCCGCTCGTGATGAAGGTGCCGCGCATGACGGCCGGCGACGGCGCCGAGAACATCGTCGGCTTCGAAGTGGAACTGCAGATCCTGCCCGCGCTGCAGGGTCCGCATGCGCCGCGCTTCGTGGCCGCGGGCGACCTGGCGCGCCTGCCCTATCTCGCGATGGAATACGTCGAGGGCGACACGCTGCAGCACCGCCTGGACGCGGGCGGCCGCCCCGGCGCGGACGAGATCGCGCGCCGGGGCACCGCCATGGCCCTCGCCGCGCACAGCCTGCACCAGCAGAACGTCTGCCACCTGGACCTCAAGCCCGCCAACGTGCTGCTGCGGCCCGACGGCAGCGCGGTGCTGCTGGACTTCGGGCTCTCGTTCCACGCGCACTACCCCGACCTGCTGGCCGAGGAAATGCGCGAGGCCGTCGGCTCGCCGGCCTGGATCGCGCCCGAGCAGGTGGTGGGCGTGCGCGGCGACCTGCGCAGCGACGTCTTCGCCATCGGCGTGATGCTCTACGAACTCGCAACAGGTGAACTGCCGTTCGGCGCACCGGCCACGCGCGGCGGCCTGCGCCAGCGGCTGTGGATGACGCCGCGCCCGCCGCGCCAGCACCGCCCGGACATCCCGCCCTGGCTCCAGGAGGTGATCCTGCGCTGCCTGGAGCCCGAGGCCGCGCTGCGCTATCCGTCGGCCGCGCAGCTCGCGTTCGATCTCGCGAACCCGGAGCAGGTGCCGCTCACCGAGCGCGCGCACCGGCTGCGCGGACCAGGCCTGCGTACCCACCTGCGCCGCTGGCTGCGGGCTGCCGGCATGCACTACCAGCCCAGCCCGCTGCCGGCGCGGCTGATCGAGGCCGCCCCCATCCTGATGGTCGCGCTGCCCGGCGAGGACGCCGCCGACGCGACGCTGCAGTCGCTGCGCGAGGCGGCGGCGCGGTCGCTGGGCATCCGGCCCGGGGCGCGCCTGGCCTGCGTGACGGTGGTGTCCCCTTCCGCCAGCAGCGCGACCGACCACGCGCGCAGCGAGACCACGCTGCACCGGCGCCACCTCGTGCGGCTGCGGCAATGGGCCGCGGGGCTGGACCTGCGCGGCCACGGCGCGAGCTTCCACGTGCTCGAATCCGGCGACGTGGCGCAGGCGCTGGTGCGCTACGCCGCGGGCAACCGGGTGGGCGTGATGATCCTCGGCGCGGCCACGCACGGCGTGCCGCTGCAGCGCTTCATCGATACCATCCCGCTGCGGGTGGTGCGGGACGCGCCCTGCACGGTCATCCTGGTGAAGCCGCAGCAGCCTGGCGGCGACAATGCCGGCCATGCACCATCCACCAGCGCCTGAAGGCGACGCCCTCCACCCCTACGCCCACCTCACGCCCGACCTCGTGCTGGATGCGCTCGCGTCCATCGGCCTGTACGGCGACGGCCGCCTCATGGCCCTGGGCTCGTACGAGAACCGGGTCTATCAGGTGCACCTGGAGGACGGCGCGCGCGTGGTCGCCAAGTTCTACCGCCCGGGCCGCTGGAGCGAGGCGCAAATCCTGGAGGAACACGCCTTTTCCGCCGAACTCACCGCCGCCGAGGTGCCCGCGGTCGCGCCGCTCGTCGTGGAAGGCCGCACGCTGCACACGCACGCGGGCTTCGCGTTTTCCGTGAGCCCCTGGCGCGGCGGCCGCACGCCCGACCTGGAGGATCTCGACACGCTGGAATGGATCGGCCGTTTCCTCGCGCGCATCCACACCGTGGGCGCGGCGCGGCCGTTCGTGCAGCGGCCGGCGCTGGACGTGCGCAGCTTCGCCATCGAGCCGCGCGACGCCCTGCTGCAGGCCGAAGCGATCCCGCTGGACCAGCAGTCGGCCTGGACCGCCGCCTGCGGCGATGCCATCGCGCTGATCGAGGAAAAGATGGCGGGCACCGGCACCGGCGGCGGCACGCCGTGGACGGTGCTGCGCCTGCACGGCGACTGCCACCCGGGCAACGTGCTCTGGACGCCCACCGACCTGCCGGGCGGCGGTCCGCATTTCGTGGACCTGGACGACGCGCGCACGGGCCCGGCCGTGCAGGACCTGTGGATGCTGCTGTCGGGCGAGCGGCGCCAGCGCACGCAGCAGCTCTCGGCCCTGCTGGACGGCTACGAGCAGTTCCGGGATTTCGACCGCCGCGAACTCGCGCTGATCGAGCCGCTGCGCACGCTGCGCCTCATCCATTACAGTGCCTGGCTCGCGCGGCGCTGGAGCGATCCGATCTTCCCGATCAACTTCCCGTGGTTCGGCAGCAGCGACTACTGGCGGGGCCAGGTGGACATGCTGCGCGAGCAGATCGAGGCGATGCAGGAAGCGCCGCTGGCGGCATGAAACCGGGGGCAGCAGCGGTAGCGTCCGCAGCACGCCACGGCCGCGCAGCAAACGCAAACAATTGTCAAATTCCACGCCTGGCGCACGCAGGCCGTTAGTTTCGGGCGCTTCGTATTTTCCGTGGTGCGCTGCGGCCGGCCTGCATGGCCGTGCCTCCATCGCTCCGCTCCCGTTTCCATGCGCATTGCCGTTCTCGACGACGACCCGATCCTTCTCGAACTCCTGCAGGCCACGGCCACACGGGCCGGGCACACCTGCCAGCTCTACCAGGAAGGCAGGGAACTGCTGAAGTCCCTGCGCACGGACACCTATGACCTGCTGGTGGTGGACTGGCACCTGCCGGACATGGAGGGGCTGGAGGTGATCCGCACCGTGCGCGCGGCATCGGATACCGTGCCCATCCTCTTCATCACCCGCCGCAATGCCGAGCAGGACCTGGTGGAGGCCCTGGCCTGTGGTGCCGACGACTTCATGACCAAGCCGCTGCGCATGGGCGAATTCATGGCGCGCTGCAACGCCCTGCTGCGCCGCGCCTACCCGCAGGCGGCGGCCGGCACGCTGGTGTTCGGCCGCTACCGGTTCGATCCGGAGCAGCGCAGCCTGCGGGTGGATGGCGCGCCCGTGGAGCTGAAGAACAAGGAATACGAACTGGCGCTGTTCATGTTCCAGAACGCGGGCCGGCTGCTTTCGCGCGAGCACCTGCGCGAGGCCGTGTGGGGCGACATCCATGACGCGCCCTCGCGCTCGCTGGACACGCACGTCTCGCGCCTGCGCGCGAAGCTGGCGCTGGTGCCGGACCACGGGTATGTGATCACGGCGGTGTATGGGGTGGGGTATCGACTGGAGCCAGCGACACCCCCTGAGTCGCCTGCGGCGCCTTCCCCCTGAAGGGGGACGACGCCAGTGGCCGGGCGGAGCCCGTTCCACGGCGTCTGCTGGCGTGGCCTGCTCCGCGGCCTTCTGACGGGACAGGCAGCGTCAGAGCGAGAGCAGCAGACCGTATGCAGCGCACTGAACGAGGGCCTCACGGCCCCGTTCATTCTCACCGGCCGCGCCGCTGGCCGGGCGTGGACTGGCGCAGGGCCAGCAGGCCGAGCAGGCAGGACAGCGCGATCAGGCCCCATTGCGACAGCGTCGGGATCGTCGCGAGCTGGTCCGGCGGCGACTGCACGGTGGTCGTCTTGGACGAGCTGTTGTTGCCCGGGTTGGTGTCGCCCGGTGCGTCCAGCGTGGCGGTGTTCACGAGTGGCCGTGCGCCGTCGTAGGGCGACGCGAGCTTCGCCTTGAAGCGGAAGTCGCGGCTCGCGCCGGGCAGCAGTTCGCCGACGGTGCAGTTCACCGTGCCGGACGCGAACGTGCAGTCGGTGGACGATACGAAGGCGAGGCCCTGGGGCAGCACGTCGATCGCCTGCGCGCCCTGGCTCGTGAGCGGTCCGAGGTTGCGCACGGTGAGCACGTAGTCCACGTCCGCGCCGGGCGCGAGCGGGCCGTCGGGGCCGGTCTTGGTGATCGACAGGTCGGTGGCGATCGCGTCGCGCTTGGTCGAGGTCTGGTCGTAGGTGGTGTTGTTCACCACCACGTCCTGGCCGCCGCGCAGGAACTCGGTCTCGCGCACCGCCACCACGGCCTTGTGGAACACCGTGCCCGATTCGGCGCCCGCCGGCAGGCTCAGCGCCTTCATGCGGAACGTGATGGTCGCGACCTCGTCCTTGGCGAGCCCGGGGAAGGTGCACACCACGCTACCGGAGGTCGCGCCCACGGCGGGCTGCGTGCAGGAGCCGCCCCGGTCCACCGTCAGGTTGCCGGTATAGGCGAAGGTGGCCGAGGGGGCGCCGTTGGTCGGGTGTGTGACCGGGAAGGTATCGGTCATCACCACGTTCGTGCCGTACGAAGGGCCCGAATTCTTCACCGTGATCGTGTAGGTCGTCTCGGTGCCAAGCGCGATGGCGTCCGCGCTGTGCGCCATCGACACCAGCACGTCCAGCTCGGGCTGGGTCAGCTCGACCTGGGCCTGGGCCTTGTTGTTGGCAAGGTTGGGCTCGTCCGTGGCGGTACCGATCTCCACCTCGTTGTTCAGCACCTGTCCGGCCGCCCACGCGGTGGTAGGCCGCAGGCGGTAGGTGACTTCGTACTGCCCGCCGTTCGCCAGCAGCATGCTCGCGCCCGTGGTGCCCCAGCGGCAGTTGAGCGTGCCGCCCTCGCCCACCGGATCGCAGGTGCCGCCGCCGGTGGGCGTGGGCGTGCCGATCAGCACGGTGCCCGCGGGCAGCGTGTCCTTCAGCCAGACGTTCTCGGCCGAGGAGGGGCCGTTGTTCTTCGCGCGCACCGTATAGGTGATGGGTTCGCCGGAGATGGCGCGCGGCGTGGGCGAGACCGTCTTGGAGGCGACGAGGTCCACGCGTGCCGTGACCTCGCTCTGCACCGTCGAGGTGTTGTTGCCCAGCGCCGGGTCCACCACGTCGGCGGAGAACGCGGTGGCGGTGTTGCTGCGCTGCGCGGTGGTGGCCACCGTGGGCCGCACGGCCACGGTCACCGTGGCGCTCGCGCCGCTCGCCAGCGTGCCGAGCTGGCACAGCAGCGTGGACGAGGTGGCGTTGGTCGCGCCCGAGGGCGTGCAGGTGCCCGCGGTGGTGTTCACCGACACGACTCCCGGCGAGCCGCTGCTCGATACCAGGCTGCCCAGCGCATCGCGCAGGCTCACGTTGGTGGCAGGATTCGGGCCCTGGTTGGTCACCACCATGGTGTAGGTGAGCACGTCGCCGGCCGGCACCGAGGCCTTGTCGAAGGTCTTGACCACGCTCACGTCGGCGGACACTTCGCTGCCCGGCGTCTGGTCGGAGGCGCCCACGCCGATGCCCTGGCAGTTGATGCCGTGGGCGGGGTCGTTGAGCCACGGGTCCTGCCGCGTGCCGCCGCTGGCGGGGCTGAAGTTCACGCAGGCGTTGTTGGTGGCGGAGCCTGCGGTGGTACGCACGGCATCCACCACGATGTCCGGCGCATTGCTGTTCACGGCCAGCCCTGCGACGCGCTCGCAACTGAAGGTGCCGGGCCCGGCGAGCGGCAGGGCACTGCAGGACCAGCCCGCGCCGGAGGCCGCGTTCAACCCCGTGAGCGTCACGCCCGCAGGCACGGAATCGCTCACCACCATGGAAGGGATCTGCGGCGTCGCGCCCGAGGTCGCGGGTACGGCCAGCGGCCCCAGGTTGCGCACGCGCAGGCGGTACTGGTAGGTCTGGCCGATGGGAATGGCGACGCCCTGCCCGTTCTGGTAGTTGGACGCGGACTTGGTGATCTGCAGATCGGCCACGTCGGTGGCCGTGATGAACACGTCGGGCGTGGCGTTGTTGTTGGTGTTCGGGTCGTTGCGGCCCGTCATCGCCACGGTCGCGCTGTTGGCCAGCGTGCCCGTCTGCAGCACCTGCGCCCGCACGGTGATCGCCGGCAGGTTGGTGTAGGTGGAAACCGTGGCAGCGGGCAGGTCGCAGGTGATCGTCTGGCCCGCGGCGGCGCAGGTCCAGCCGGTGCCGGTGGCGGACACGAAGGACAGCCCCGTGCCCAGCGTATCGACCACGCGCACGGGCACGCCGTCGAGCGCCATGCCGCCGTTGAGCCGTGGCGTGAGGGTGTAGGCCACCTGGTCGCCGATGCCGTAGGTCGTGCCGCCGTTCACCGCCTTGGCGATGGACACGTCCGAGCCCGTGCCGGCGACGTTGACCTCGGCCGTATCCGTGTTGTTGGATGGCTGGCCGTCGGGCATCTGCGTGGAGCCGTCCTTGTAGCCCTGCACGGAGAACGACGTGGTGATGGAGCCGGTCACGTTGGGCGCGGCCTCCACGCGAAGCTGGGGCGCCACGGCGCCTGCCGCGAGCGCTCCGGCACGCGAGCAGGTCACCACCGTGGCCGGATCGGGTGCACCCGGCGAGACCAGCGGCGAGGCGTTCGACGCCGCGGGCGTGCAGCTCCAGCCGTTGGTGCCGCCCGCGCGCGTCACCGCGACGCCGGTGGGCACGCTGAAGGTCACCTGCACGCGACCGTCGGCCGGGATGTCCGTGGGCCCCTGGTTGCCCACGTCCACGAGGTAGGCGTACTGCTGTCCGGGTGCGATCGGGTTGACCGGGGGCGCGAGCGGATCGGTCGCCACCGAAAGCGACAGGTCCGCGGCCTCGGTGGTGGTGATGCGGCGGTCCAGCGCATCGTTGCTGGGGTCGGAATCGGTCTCGTTGCGCGTCACGCGCGCACTGTTGATCCAGTTGGTGGACACGGTGGGCAGCACCAGCGCGAAGTCCACGGCCTTGGTGGCGTTCACCGCCAGGGTACCCAGGTCGCACTGCACGGTCTGGTTCGCGGCCGTGATCGTGGTGCCGGGCGCGATGGCGGGAAGGCAGGACGCGCCGGCCGGGCTGGTGGTGACGGACTGGAATACGGCGCCCAGCGGCAGCGTGTCCGTCAGTTGCACGCCGGTGGCGGCGATGCCGGTGTTGTGGTGCACCTTGACCACGTAGTGGAAGGTACCGCCCGCCGGGCCGGAAGCGGACGCGGGCACGGCATCCTGGTTGACGAGCACGTCCGTGGTCTGGTTCTGGGCCTGGGCCGCGCCAGCGGCGAGGGCCAGCGCGGCAGTGACGATGCCGAGGCGGAGGCTGCGCGTGGCTCCGGCGGCCCTGGCGAGCATGGTGCGGCAGGTGCCGGGCGGCGCCGAAGCGCCTGCCCGCCCTGGAGAAGAATGATTCATGCCGGTCTCCCTGAGTGTGATGGACTGGACCCGGCCACGCCGCGACACCACTGCAGCACCGCGAGGTGCGTCGGGAGTGGGGAGCGGCATGGCGCGAGGAGTTGGCAGAATCTATGAGATGGATCACCACGATTGCGGAATTCAACAATTGTTGACAATCCCTGCTCTGCCGTGCGTTCCCTGCCACAACGTGCGGGCTTCGCACGCTGTGCTGCCATTCCGCCCTCGCGCACCCATGCATTCCCGTGGCCTGCTCGGATCCATCGGCATGGGCAACGCCCATCCATCCAGCGTGAAAATCGCCATCTACGATGTGGTCACGCGCCACCTGCAATGCCGGATCGATACACCGGCCGCGGTGGCGCAGCTGCGCCAGGCGATCGCCCGCCACCGCGGAGCCGACCGCTGAGCCGCCCGGCGGCCCCGCCGTCACGTCCCGCCCGCCCGTCATCTTTCGCCACCTTTGCCCGGAGCCGCCGCATGGTCCGCACCCGCCCGCTGTCTCACCTGCCGCTCACCGCCAAGATCGTGTTCCTCGTGGCACTGATGGGCGTGATTTCCATCGCGACCGCGCTCTACACCACCCGGACCATGGGGCACATCACCGACGACTACCAGGGCCTCATCGACCGCGAGGCCCAGAGCGCCCTGCACGTGAGCGATGCGGCCCTGCTGCTCGGCGAGTCGAGCCGCCTCGTCTATGCGGTGCTCACCGAACAGGACGAGAACACCATGCGCGCGGCACTCGCCACGCTGCAGCGGCTGCAGGCGCAGTTCGAGGCGCAGATCGACACCACCGAGCGGCTCGTGCCCGGGGATGCCGGCGCGCTGGGATCGATCCGCGGGCAGGCGGCCCATGCCTTCACGCTGGCCGCACGCATAGTGGAGGCCGCCGCCCGCTGGCGCGGCGACCGGGCGCTGGAAATCATCCACGGCGAATTCGAGCCCGCGCTGCGCACGCTGCAGCAGGCCATGAACCGGCAGCGCGACGAATCCACCGACCGCTTCCGGACGGCATCGGTGCAGCTCGGGCGCCTGACCAGCAGCACGATCCTCTACACCGCGCTGGCGGTGGCCGGCGGCCTGGCGCTGGTGATCGCGCTGTCCACCTGGGTGGCCGTCTCACAGATCTCGCGCCCCATCACGCTGCTCACACGGCACATGGAACGCCTCACCGACCGGCACTACGACGACCCCATCACCGGCACCGACCGGCGCGACGAGGTGGGCACCATGGCCAAGGCCCTGAAAGTGTTCAAGGACAGCATGCAGCGCGAAGACCGGCTCGCCGTCGAACTCGCGGCCAGCGCCGAGGCGCGGCGCCTGTCGGAGCAGTTGATCGACCTCACCAGCGCCATTCCAGGTGCCGTGTTCCAGCTGCGCATGGAGGCGGGCGGCAAGGACCACCGGTTCCTGTTCGTGAGCGAGAAGGCCGGGGACCTGCAGGGCCGCAGTGCCCAGGAACTGCTCGGTTTGCAGGAGCCCCTGCACGCTGCCTACGGCCTCGACGAAGCCTCCGGCGCCCTGCTGCACGAGGCTTTCGCGCACAGCCTGCGCACGCTGGAACCCCTGGATTTCGACGTGGAGGTGCAGCGCGGAGAACACACCCGGTGGATCAAGACACTGGCCACCGCGCGGGCCCTGCCCGACGGCGCCGTGCTGTTCAACGGCGTGTGGCTCGACGTGACCGAGCAGCGCAACCAGGCCCGCGCGCTCGCGCAGGTGGCCGAGGAGAAAGCCACGTTCCTCGCCGTGATGAGCCACGAGATCCGCACCCCGCTCAATGCCATCCTCGGGCTGGCCCAGCTCGCCCTCAAGGAGCCCCTGCCGCCCGCGCAGCAGGAGCGCGTGGAGCAGCTCTACCGCGCCGGCCGGCGCCTGCTGGGCATCGTGGACGACACCCTGGACTTCTCCAAGATCGACGGGGGGCACCTCGTGCTCGAGCATGCGGAGTTCGACGCACGCCAGCTGCTGGCCGACCTGAGCGAGCTGTTCGAGCCGCGCGCCCGCGACAAGGGCCTGGCGCTGCGCGTCGGGCTGCCGGACGCCTTTCCGGCCCACCTCGTGGGCGACGCGCACCGCATCGCGCAGATCCTGATGAACTTCGTGAACAACGCCATCAAGTTCACCGAAACGGGCGAGGTGGCCGTCACGCTGGAGGCCGCGGCGCAGGAGCCCGATGGCACGGTCGTGCTGCGGGGTACCGTGCGGGACACCGGCATCGGCCTCACGCCGCTGCAGCGGGAGCACCTGTTCCAGCCCTTCCACCAGGCCGACGCGACCATCACGCGCCGCTTCGGCGGCACCGGGCTGGGCCTGGCCATCTCGCGCCGTCTGGCGCGCCACATGGGCGGAGACACGGGCGTGGACAGCACGCCGGGCCTGGGCAGCACGTTCTGGTTCACCGTCCGGGTACGGCGCGCCGCGGACGGCACCGCCCCGGCGGCCGTGGCCCCGGCGCTCCCATCGGGAACGCCGGCCGCGCTGGCGGGCCGGCGCGTCCTGCTGGTGGACGACAACGAACTCAACCGCCTCGTCGCCACCGGCCTGCTGGAGGCCGGCGGCCTGCAGGTGGACACCGCCAACGATGGCGCGCAGGCACTCGAACGGCTGGCCCGGGCGCCCGACGGCACCTACGACGCCGTGCTCATGGACATGCAGATGCCCGTCATGGACGGCCTCACCGCCACCCGCCGCCTGCGCGACGACCCGCGGTTCGCCGCCCTCCCGGTGATCGCGATGACCGCCAATGCCGCGGCGCTGGACGTGGAGCGGGCGCGCGCGGCCGGCATGGACGACCACCTGCCCAAGCCGGTGCTGGAACTGCCGCTGTGGACGATGCTGGCCCGCTGGATCGCGCCCTCCGGCGCCCGCGGGGCGCCGCCTGCGCCAGCGCACACACCGACTTCGGACACGGGGGCAGCGGGCCCCGGCCTGCAGGAGGTCCGGTCCCTGCCCGCTTTCGATGCGGCCCCGCTGGAAGACCTGGCAGGCCTGCTGTCGTCCGATCACCTCGCAGCACTGCGCGAACGCTTCGTCCGCCAATGCGACGCACGGATGCGCCGGATCGACCAGGCCTGGCGGGAGCGCGACTGGCCCACCCTGCGGCAGGAAGCGCACGACTGGGGCGGCACGGCCGGCAGCTTCGGACTCGAGCGCCTGGGCGGCCTCACCCGGCTGCTGGAAGAGGCCGCCGTGCAGTCACTGGCCGCGGGCGACGGGCAGGCGCCCCCCGCCGGGCTGCTGGAGGCCGTGCGCGAAGCCCTCGGCGAAGGGCTGGAGCAACTGCAGGCCCATGCGCTGCGGCCCCACGGGTGGCGGGCCCGCGCCGAGGAGGCCGGCGCCACGGCGTGAAAAAAGGAGTGCTCAGAACTCCGCGTGCAGCCGTACCGAGAAAATATCCACCGGACCGCGGTCGCGGTTGTAGCCCGGGTTCTGGATGCGCTGGGCGCCCAGCGACACGGCCGACTGCAGCGCACCGGCGGCCGTCTGCACCGGCGGCATGGCCACGCGGTAATACACCTCCCAGACCCGCTCCCTGCCATAGTTCAACGCGCCGTCGCCCAGGAAGGCGCCCTGCCCGCCGGCCGCGAGGTAGTCGCGGTGGCTGCCGGACAATCCATTCACCGCCAGGGCCGCGCCCATGCGGTCCGCCGGCCGCCCCCAGGCCGCGCCGGACCACTGGCCGCCCACCGACAGTTGCCGGTCGATCTCGGTGAACGCGTACGTTTCCTGGCGGCCACTGCTGCGGCCCGCACGCACGAACACGCCGGCATCCTCACCCAGCGGCGCCTCCAGGGTCACGGCCCAGCCGGTCTTGGTCTGCAGCCGGCGCACCGCGCCCACGTCCGGCACCGTGCCGGTCGCCTGCCCGAGCGCCACCGCATCGTCGAAGGCCCCCATCACCGCCCGGTTGCGGAACCACAGCACGCGACCGCGTAGCGGGCCCGCCGGCAGCGCCACGGGCAGGTTCGACTCGGCCTCGATCTGGTCGCCGTAGTGGCGCAGCCAGGCGCGGTCGAGCTTCGGCCCGTTGGATTCGCGGGGCTGCAGCCCCCGGCCGCCGCGCACGGCCCACTGCGGCGTGCGGTACTCGAGGATGCCGGCCCAGGTGTAGCCGCGCGCATCGGCGGCGTAATCCCATGGCCCCGGCGCCAGGAACGACCAGTTGAAGAACTGCTCGCGCGGGTCCTTGGCATAGGGGTTCGGATCGAAGTAATCCAGCAGCGAAACGTTGCCCAGCACCAGCGTCCAGCGGCGCGCGGTGGCCGTGCCGCCCATCTCGTTGAAATCCGCGTCGATCTTCTCCGTTTCGCCGCCCGCGTTCCAGCGCTGCAGCAGGAAGAGCCGCGCGCGGTAGGCCTTGAGCTGCGCCCCGGAAGAGCGCGCCAGTTCGCCGTTCGAGAGCCCGCCCGCCCCCGTCAGGCGCGACAGCGGCACGCCCTGCGCGGCCTCCGGGTTGAAGTGCAGCTGCCCCCCTTCCCAGGGCCGCACCGCCAGGTCGGCCGTGGCGGTGAAGGAATACGAGCGCTCGCGCGTGGGCACCAGGCTGTTCGGGCCGGTGTAGGCCGCATCGAAGGCCGGCTTGCGCTGCCAGACATAGGTGGTCTGGGCGTGCAGGGCCACGCGCGGCTCGGCGGAGGAGTCACCATCCTCTGCTGCTGCGGCGGCCGCGGGCGCAGCGGCGGGGGAGTCGTCCGGGGCCGCGGCCCAGGCTCCGGCGGCGGGGATGGCCAGCAAGGCGGCGGTCAGGAACGGAACGCGGAAACGGGCCGGCGCGGGAAAGGACAGGGGCAGGAAGCTACGCATGGGCCGGCATTCTGGCAGCGCCCGGCGGCACGGCCGTGTCGGCCGGCCCCGGTGTGACTCGGCCGCCACACTGCCGGGCAGGAAAGTCAGCGCAGGGGCCGGCGCGGGGGCAGGCCCGCAGAGGCGCTAGACGACACCGGAACGCCACCGATGGACCGCTCGGGCGCCAGCGGGGTGCCGGCTGCGGGAGCCTCTGCAGCCGGTCCGGAAGCCGTGGCGGGGACCTGTGCTGCGTCCTTGCCAGGGACCGCCGTGGCCTCGGGCGCCGAAGCCGGTGCCGCAGGCGCACCGGCAGGCGCCGCAACCCGGCCGGACAGCGAACGCTTCCATGCGCCGATCACTACCTCGTTCACGAACGCCCGGTCCAGCCAGAGCCAGACCAGGATCGGCGCGAGCGTGGGCACTACCAGCGAGCCCAGCTGGTAGCCATAGACCAGGGCCTCCATCTGCCACTGCGCCACGCGCAGCGTGCGCACGTCGAACTGCGCCGTCAGCAGCAGTTGCATCAGCAGTTGCATGCACAGGCTGAAGGCCTGCAGCGGCAGCAGCAGCGCATAGCCGGCCAGCGCGCGCACCGTGCGCCCGGGCCCGCGCGCGGCCAGGAGCAGCGCCAGGAAGATCGGCAGCCCGTAGGCGTAGCGGCCCGGGTCGGATTCGAGGGTGATCTCCACCGGCTGGTTGCCCGTCTGGGGCGTGGCGATGGCCACCGAGGTGTCCACCTCCAGCCGCCCGGGGGCGAGCCGCGCCTCGCGCACCCAGCCGGGGGCCGTGCGCTCCAGCGCCACGCCGGCCACCATGCCGGCGGGGTAGGACGTCCAGGGCGACACCCGCGTCCACGCGAGCGTGAGCACGACGACCCCGATGAAGAGGCCGATGACGAAGGCCTTCAGGCTGGCGGCGCGGCGCATCGCGGTCGCGCTGCCTCAGGCCAGGGCCGCGGCCGGGGGCGTGGCCGGCGGCGCGCCCGGGCCGGGCGGGGAGCCGGCGGACGGCTTGCTGCCCGCGCGCACCCACAGCAGCCAGACGATAAGCACGTCCACCATGATCAGCGCCTGCCAGAGGTACTCGTGCGCGAAATTGAACACCGTCGTGCTCCACTGGCCCAGGTAGAACAGGCTGATCACCCGCACGATGTTGAGCGCCTGCACCGCCACGAAGCCCGCCGCCAGCCCGACCAGCTTGTGCCGCCAGGTGGAGGGGAACGCCATCACCGCCGCGAACAGCACGATGCAGGCCTCTATCCCGTTGCAGCCCGCCTCGATCGACACGCCGAAGCCTGTCTGGTGGTTCCACAGCACCTTGCCCGCCGCCGCGGCCGAGCTGTCGAACCACATCACCATCGTCGCGCAGATGCGCGCGAGCAGCGCCGTCCACGGCAGCACCAGGTGCTCCTGCACCCAGTTGAGCATGTTGATGCCGAACAGGGTGAGCTGGAGGGTGAGGAAGATGAGGAAGAAGCGCAGCATGGCGTGGGGCTCCGCGGAGGGGGTGGGGATCGCTGCGCATTATCCGGGAGCGTTGGGGAGCCGCCCGGTCAGCGCCTCATGCATGTTTGGTGCAGACCCAACCCATCCACCTTCAGGAACAAAAGTTACCTGGCGCAACCTTTCGATCAATTATAGAAATTTATGATCCCGGCCGTTTCAATGGACTCGACCGCAGTCCGGGAGGTTGCGGTCCATAACGATAACTGACGAGGGAGTGATGACATGAGCGGCAAACCCGCAGCCCGCCAGGGCGACCTGACCAAAAAAGGCGGCACGATCGTCCAGGGCTCGGCGACGGTGCTGATCGGCTCGGCAGGCGGCGTGGCGTGCTCGGAGTGCCCCGGAGGAATGGCGGTGGGCAACCCGGTGAACCCATCGCTGGGCGCAAAGGTGCTGACCGGGGCCGATGAACTGGACTTCGCGCTGCCGGGGCCGCTGCCGCTGGCGTGGCAACGGGTGTACAGCAGCTATGTGAATGCAGAGCACGGCGCGGCGTGCGGGCTGCTGGGGTACGGCTGGAAGCTGCCGCTGGAACTGCGGGTGGTGCTGCAGGAAGAGCGCGCGGTGCTCTTCGATGCGACGGGGCGGGCGATCACGTTCGATGAAGCCCTTGAGCCAGGTCAGGCCCTCTACAGCAGCAGTGAGAATCTGTGGTTGATGCGTGGCGGCGGGATGGTTGTTGCGGACACCTCCACCGCTCCAGCCATCCCGGCCGAACTGCTGCCCTGGGCGCAGCAGCCCCGGTGGTCGCACGTTCCGGCGGTGCTGCGCGCAAACCCCGGCTGCGTGATCGCCGCGCCGGGCTCTGCCGGTGCGGGGGCAACAGCCTGGGTGTTCCTGCCCGCACAGACGGCAGCGCCCGGTACCCCGGCAGGCAGTGCCCCGGATCATGTCCTGCATGCAGTGATCGACCGCTTCGGCCGAAGCCAGCGCTACCAGTGGGGCAACGAAGGCCCGCACCGGAGCCGCGTCGTGGGCATCACCGATGGCAGTGGACGCCGCTACGCGCTGCACTACGAACGCATCGCCTCCGGTGCATCCGCATTCCCATCGGCCAAACCGAAGGCGCCCCACCCCTCGCTGCAACCCGACGACGGCGTGCGGCTCGTGGCCGTGGACTGCACGTTCAACCCGCTCGACCCCGGCCTGATACCCGACACGGCCCCGCGCCCGCAACCGCTGGTGCGCTACCGCTACGACGGCGCGGGCAACCTCGCCGAAGTCCTGGGCCAGGACGGCACGGTATTGCGCCGCTTCGGCTACGACGCATGGCACCGCATGACGGAACACCAGGTGCGCCAGGGCCCGCGGCACCGCTACGTGTACGAGGACCAGACCGCGCAAGGCCGGCGCAAGGGATTGCCTGCGCGCCCGGGCGCACGCGTGGCCGAGCAGCACAACGAGGAAGGGCTGTCGTACTTCTTCGACTACGGCCACTCTCCGATAACCGACGGCAATGGACCTGCCGCCTCGGTGCGCAGCAGCACGGTAGTGCGCGACAGCCTGGGGCGCACCACGACCTACCACTTCGAGGGCGAAGGCGGGCTCAAGCGCCTGGTGCGTCTCGTGGCCCCGGACGGGGCCGAACACAGCTACAGCTACGACAGCGCCGGCCGCCGCCTCTCTGCCACCGATGCGCTGGGCCGCACCACGTGGTGGCGCTATGACGGCGCAGGCCGGCTGCTGGGCGTGCAGGGCCCGGATGGCCGCAGCACCCAGCAGCGCTGGGGCGCGGCGGGCAGTGCGCAGGACGGGCTGCTGCTGGCGAGCCAGGACGCGGCAGGCCTGCGCACGCACTACCGCTACGACGACTGGGGCCGTCTGGTGGAGGTCGCGATACTGCCGGAAGGAGGAACGGACGAGGCGGCAACGCTGCAGGCCCTCACCACACGCTTCGAATACGCACAACCCCAGCAGGATGCTGAGACCGGCGCGACGACATTCCCGCCCCACACGCTCGCCTGGTGCGACCAGCCCGTGGCGATGATCGACGCCCAGGGCGGGCGCAGCCAGTACGCCTACAACGCCTGCGGCCAGCTCGCGCGGCACACGGACTGCTCCGGCCACAGCCAGACATGGCGCCACGGCGCCTGGGGCGAGGTGGTGGAAGCGGTGGACGCGCTGGGCCAGTGCACACGACTGCGCCACGCGATGCAGCAAGGCGCGCTGCGGCTGGTGGGCGTGCAGCAGCCGGGCAACACGGCGGTGCGCTACCGCTGGAACGAAGCCGGACGGATGGAGGCCGTCACCCACGGCACGCACGACGTGCTGGAAGGCACGGGCGAGCCCGCGGGCACCAGCACCACCATCGCTTACCGGCACGACCTGTGGGGCCGCGTGGTGGAACAGTCGCAGGCGGGCCGGGGCGTGCAGTTGCGCTACGACGTGGCCGGGCGGCTGCAGGAGCTCGTCAACGAGAACGGCGACGTGACACGCTTCGTGCACGATGCGGCCGACCGGCTGGTGCAGGAAGTGGGCTTCGATGGGCGCAGCCAGGTGTATGGCTACGACGCGGCGGGCCAGCTCACGCACACGGGTGATGGGCATGGCGAGGGCCACCACCCGGGAGCGGCGGCGCGGCCGGAGTTGGGCGCAGTGGTGCGCACGCGGCTGCACTACGATCTGGGCGGCCGGTTGGTGGCGCGTGTCGCCGTGCGGCTGCCGGCACCGGGAGCAGCGTCCAGTGTGGATGTATCCGACAACCCAGCGGCTGAACCGCACGCCGTGCTGCAAATCCAGCGCTTTGAACACAGCCCAGCCGGAGCATTGCAGCAGACGCGCACCTGGGAGGCAGAACTGCCGCACGGGATCGAGCCCATGGCATTGCCTGTCAGCTCCGCACTCCCAGGCGCTGCCACGGATCGACCCATCCCCCTCGCCGAACGGTGGTTGGCGCTGGACACGCAAGGATTACTGTCCCTGCTGGACCGCCCGGGCGACCCGGCCCAGGCTCCGCTGGCGGCCGCGCTGCAGGCGCAGCGTCTGCAACCCGAGGCCCGCGTGGCCCTCGCGCGCGATGCCTTCGGGCGCGTCTGCGGAGAGACGCAGACGCTGTACCGCCAAGCCACCCAGCCGCAGGCATCCCATACGGGGGGCGAGCCCCCCGTGGAGTTCGAGCACGCGATCACCCACACCCTGGGCCCGCTGGGCCAGCGCACGGCCACGCAGGCGCAAGGGCTGGGCACGCTGCAGTGGCTGGCCTACGGTTCGGGCCACGTGCACGGGCTGCTGCTGGACGGCCAGCCGCTGGTGGACTGGGAGCGCGATGCCCTGCACCGCGAGGTGGGGCGCACGCTGCACCTGCTGGAAGGCCAGGACAACGCAGACCTGACGGCGATCGTGCATGCACGGCAGCTGGACCCGATGGGCCGGATGCTGCACCAGGACTGGCGCGGCCTGCGCCATGGGGCGCCCATGCCAACGACCGGTGACGCCAACGACTCCGATACGGGCCCCTCGTCCGCCGCGGGCCGCATCGCCCCGGCGCTGGGTCCCCTCTCCACACTCGCCCAGCGCCGCTACTGGTACGACCCGCTGGGCCAACTGGTGGGCGTGCAGACCCCGGGCGAGGCCACGCGCTACGGCTACGACGCCTGGCAGCGCCTGAGCGGGCTGCACCGCGCGGGCCCGGGCTCGACGGAGATACAGGCGCACTGGACGCTGGACGCAGCGGGCAACCGCCTGCCCGCGCCCGTGGAGGCGCGGGCAGCCGGGTCCTCCAGCGCCGAGCGCCAGGACTGGGCGCGGCAGGTGCGCAAGAACCTGCACGATGCGGGCTTCGACCTGCTGCGCGCGGGCGACGGGCCCGGTGAAGGTGCTGGCCCGGTCACGCGCTGGCCGGGCAACCGCATCGGATGGAACACGCCCGAACCGGACGCCGATGGAGCCGGCAGCGACGGCAAGGGCATCCTGATCCGCTACCGCTACGACGCCTTCGGCAACCGGGTGCAGGCGCTGCACGCCGCCGGCCGGGCGCAGCGGTTGCGCTACGACGCGTTGCACCAGTTGCGCGAAGTCTGGCAGCGCGAGGCAGCGGGTGGCGCCTGGCAGCGGGTGGCCTGCTACCGCTACGACCCCTTCGGGCGTCGGCTGGCCAAGACCGTCTTCGGTCATGGCAACGACAACAGCAACGCAGCTGCGGAGCCTTCGACCACCACCTATGCCGGCTGGGACGGCGACCGCCTCGTGCACACCGAAAGCCCGCAGGGGCTGCAGCACGTGCTCTACGAGCCCGGCTCCTTCGCGCCGCTGCTGCGCCTGGAGCGTGAGCAGGCCATCCCCACGGCCATGCAGGCCCTGCTCGCCATGGAGGGGAGTGAAGGCCTCGGCGAAGCGCAGGCGTTCTTCGCGGCGCTGCCGCCATCGCAGCGCGAAATGCTGCAGGATGCGCTGCACGGCGCCATGGGACCGGACGGTGAGGGACTGATCGCGCGTATGCAGGGCGTGCTTCCCGCCGAGGTGGCCACGCTGCTGGCATCCGGACTGCAGGAGGTCGGCAGGTGCCAGCTGTCCGCTGCCCGGTCCGCGCCGACGCTCATCCGCCATTTCCTGTGCGACCACCTGGGCACGCCCATCGCCCTGGTGGACGCCAATGGCCCGCAGGCGGGCCTGGTCACCTGGGCCGCGACCTATCACGCGTGGGGCGCCGTGCGCGAGGAGGGAGCCTCTCACAACCGCCACCAGCCAGTTTTTCCGGCGTGTCGTCAGATTCCAGCGCCCCGAATGCGCTCGGACACCTGCTCGGTGGGTGGGACGCAGCCCATGTACAGGGGCCTTTGCCCCCCGCAAGGCTCACGCTTTTTGACGGTTGCAGGCGCACCCGTGCCTTGGCAGCCGATGGCTTGAAGAACGCATCCACTTGCCGATGCAGGAACGACGCCAGGCGCTTGAGGTTGTAGCAGGCAGCCATCATCGTCATCGCCACCGTGGCGCGGGTCTGCCCGATCGTGCGAACGAACTTGCCGCCCAGGTGACGGAGACCGGCAAACACATGCTCCACCTTGGCACGCTTCTTTGCGATGCGCTGGTTGCGCCTTTGCTGGCACTCGCTCAGTGGCTTGCCCGGCCGAGCCCTGCGTTGCATCGCGTCCACCAAGCCCAGCACCTTGAGTAGCTGCTGGCGCTGCCGGCTCGCGTAGGCCTTGTCCGTATGCACTGCACGCCCGGTGTTGTGCAGGTCCAGCACCTCGTCGAAGTGGTGTCCGTCATGCTCGCTGGCCGTGCCCGTGGCGATCCTGCGGATGAAGCCGTGCTTGAGGTCCACGCTCACGCTGAGCTTGTAGCCGAAGTAGCCCTTGCCGTGCTTCTTCGTGTGCGTGGCGTCCACATCCTTTTGCCGGCGCTCGGCCTCGCTCCAATCGGGCGTTCTGCCTTCGGCCAGGGCCTCGCGCTCCTGCCTGTCCAGGCGCTGGCGGGGCGCGGGCACCAGCGTGGCATCGATGGCCTGTCCGCCACGGGCGATGTAGCCATGGCGGTGCAGTTGCGCATCCACACCCTGGAACAACGCCGTCGCCCCGTCAACGCCCAGCCGCTCGCCGAAGCGCCAGATCGTGTTGCGGTCCGGCACGTTCATCGCGTCTTGCAGCAGACAAAAGCGCTGATAGCTCGCCCGGTCCAGCAACTGGTATTCCATCTGCTCGTCCGACAGGTTGTACAGGCGCTTCAAGACCAGGATGCGCACCATCACCTCGATGGGATAGGCCGGCCGACCACCCTTGCGGCCATCGCCGCGCTCGATGAGTGCATCCACCAGCCGCGCCAGCTCGGCGAAGTCGATGTGCCGCGCGATCACCTGCAACGGATCGCCCACTTCATCTCTCTTATGCTGGCGCGACGCCTCGGCAAACAGATCGAACTTCAAGGCGCTGCGAGGAGAGATCATGGCAAGGAGGACGGCTCAGGTCTTGTCGGTGAACAAGGGAGTGGCCGGGTTTTGAGAGGTTCCCAGGAATACGATCCGCACGGTATTGGCCAGCCCATCCGATTCCAGGGCCAGCAGCTCGACGTAGAGACGGGGCTGCATTACAACCGCTTCCGATACTACGACCCCAGGGCTAGTCAGTATGTAACGCAGGACCCGGTTGGATTGAACGGTGGTTTGAACTATTATGCATATGCAACTGGCAATCCGATTAAGTACGTTGACCCGACTGGGCAGTTCGCGATGCTGCTGCCGCTCATCCCAGCCATCACCGGCACCGACCTGCTAATTGGCGCGGGGCTTGGTGGGGCGCTTATAGGACTGGACAAGATATTTAACAGGCCAGGGAAGACGCCCAATACCGGAGAGCCAGGCTCTTGTCATGTGAACCCTGGTAGCGGCCAAGAGCGAAAATACGGAAGTGATGGCAAGCCAGAGTACGATATCGATTGGGATCATGACCATGGACAAGGCAGCCCTCATGGGCATAACTGGGATGGGGACAAACGTGACAATGGTTGGCCTATATCGTCATGGCCTCATGGCAGAACTTCGGGGCAAAATCCATGAATTCTACTGAGGCGCAATCTGTAGCGGTCATCTTTGAGATGGATGCGCGAGAGAAAATCATGAAACTGGCGGCATTCATGCCTGTGTGGGCTATTGACAGCACGGCAAATGCGAAGGCGATTGACGATGCAAGGCAGCAGCACCAGTTCCCGCTGACCATTTTTTTTGCACATCCTGGCGAATCGAGAATGGATATGTTTTCTCGGGTTTTGTTCGACGTTGACGAACATCACCAATGCGGCACGTTTGATGTGTACGGTGCGTCCGAGAGGGATATCGACCCAGCAGCTGTGACTGAACTGAATATCCATCGTGTGCGCGAGACTGACTACGGATTCCAATTAATCCGGTGAGGCAGATGATGCAATTGAAACAGCCCTTGCTGCTGCCCAGGGTATCTTCCACCGCCAATGGCGCGCTCTCATGAAGCCCGTGTAGCGGTCTCGCGCAGCCACTTTCGGTGGTGCTCCGCTGCTCTGAAACCCAATGAGGTTCGCAGAGCACCAGACAGGAGGATTTGGCAGACAACCTGAGCCGCGTTCCTACGACTGAATCTGCACTGAATCCGAATTCAGCATCAGAAGACAGAAAAATTACAAAGATGCATTGACGCAAGAATCAACATTGCAAAAAAATGCTTTGCAGGTGGCGACGCTGGTCACAACAAGCAAATCAATGAACTTATGAGAATCGTCGGTAAATGTACGGGACGCCAATGGTAGAGAATAATCCAGTCAACCTTCAAATCCTAAAGGAAAGAAAGAAGGCGGCTTCTTTAGCGCCATCTCTAGCAAAGCGCTATGAAAGCATGCTGCTAGCGGCCTTCCCTGAAAGTTACCCAGAAGGTGAATTATTTATAAAAAACACTTTTACAGAAGATGACAGAGAAGATTATCTACGGTTTCTCTCATTATTTAATGGAAAGAAGTGGACCGAAGTAGACATCGAAAAAATTGAAGATATTTATATACAACACTCCAGATTAACAACCATCGGTGGCATCTATTATTTACCTGTATTTCTCAAATATTTCTTCGATCTCAATAATATAGACAACGAGTTTTTCATTTACCTGATGTTTGACTTGGAGAATGGATTCGATGAGCATACGCCAGAAAACCTGGACGACTCCTTGAAAGGAAAGAAAAAGCTGGAAATAAAATATCTTTCTTTTGAAAAGATCAATCCTATACAGTCTAAACTGGTGGCCACATTTTTAGTCAATGCAGCAACCTTCTCCCGGCGGAAAGCTACGAGGGCAAGCAAGCTCAACGCGCACTCACCAACTACTGGGGAAATTTCCTGCTTTTCTGATCTGCCATGTCGTTCACTGTAGATCTATATCTATGTGTAGCGGGATTTTGATCTGAAAAACCGCCAGCGCTTACAAATTTTCAAAATACTGCAGTATGGCGTTAAAAATATATTCCGCCGCGGCCCTATGCCTGGCCGCGCATCTATGCAACGCGGGGCAGGCACCCGAGCCACCGCGCGCCGTCGATAAAACCCATGCCATCGCTCCCGTGGCATCCATCCAGATCACCCGCGCCAACGCGCAAACCGCGGCAGGAGACGCGGCTCCCTGTGCAGGCGTCCGGCCGCTGGCCGAAAGCGACGTACGCCGGTTTCTCGCACACGCCCGCCCCGTCACCCGCCGGGCGGCCCTGCACGAAGATTTCCTCGTGGGCGACTGCTATACGGAAGCCCGCATCCGCTTCCAGGACGGCCGCACCGCCAGCCTGGGCATCGCCAACGATGCCGGCACGGCCCTGCTGACCCCCATCGTGGAGGGCAGCAGGGAACAGGCACAGGGCCGTTACCTCCGCTGCGCAGAGTGCGCAGGCATGCTGGACCTGCTGGACCTGCCGGACCGCCTGCCCGCGAACTGACTGCGCGCACCAACGCGAAAACGCGCCCACGAAAAAGCCGCGGAAGGCATGCCTGCCTTCCGCGGCTCCGGTGTGCAGGCGGGGCGGCCTGCAGCGCAGGCCTGTCAGCCCGCTCGCCTGGTCTTACACCAGCAGCGCATTCACCCGTTTCACGTACGCGGCCGGGTCTTCCGGCAACCCGCCTTCGGCCAGCAGGGCCTGGTCGAAGAGGATGTGCGCCAGATCGTGGAAGTGCACGCTGCCGTCCAGCTTCTTCACCAGCGCATGCTCGGGGTTCACTTCCAGCACGGGCTTGGCGTCGGGCAGCGACTGGCCGGCCTGCTTCATCAGGCGTGCGAGCTGGGTGCTCATGCCGTGCTCCTGCACCACGAGGCAGGCGGGCGAATCGACGAGGCGCGTGGTCACGCGCACGTCCTCGGCCCGGTCCTTCAGGGCTTCCTTGAGCTTCGCCAGCACGGGCTTGAAGGCCTCGGCAGCCTCTTCGGCGGCCTTCTTCTCGGCCTCGTCCTGCAGCGTACCCAGATCCACCGCACCCTTGGCCACGGACTGCAGGGGCGTGCCGTCGAAGTCGTGCAGGTAGTTGAGCGCCCACTCGTCCACGCGGTCGGCCATCAGCAGCACCTCGATGCCCTTCTTCTTGAAGACCTCGAGTTGCGGGCTGTTCTTGGCGGCGGCCAGGGTGTCGGCGGTGATGTAGTAGATCGCCTCCTGGCCTTCCTTCATGCGGGCCTTGTAGTCGGCCAGCGAGACGGTGGTGGTGTCCGTGGTGGTGGAGGCGAAGCGCAGCAGCTTCGCGATGCGCTCGCGGTTGCCGAAGTCCTCGCCCAGGCCTTCCTTGAGCACCGAGCCGAATTCGGCGTAGAACTGCGTGTACTTGCCTTCCTTGGCCTTGTCCTCCTCGCTCACCACGTCGGTCACGCCGTCGGCGCCTTCACCGGCGGTGTGGCGGTCGTGCTTGGCCAGGTCTTCGAGCATGGAGAGCACGCGCTTGGTGGAGCCCTCGCGGATGGCGCGCACGTCGCGGCTTTCCTGCAGCAGCTCGCGGCTGACGTTGAGCGGCAGGTCGGCCGAGTCGATCACGCCCTTCACGAAGCGCAGGTATGTGGGCATGAGCGCTTCGGCATCATCCATGATGAACACGCGCTTCACGTAGAGCTTCACGCCGGCCTTCTTGTCGCGGTTCCACAGGTCGAACGGCGCCTTCGCGGGGATGTAGAGCAGCTGCGTGTATTCGGTGTTGCCCTCCACGCGGTTGTGGCTCCAGGTGAGCGGGTTCTCGTGGTCGTGGCTGATGGCCTTGTAGAACTCCTGGTACTGCTCGTCGGTGATGTCCTTCTTGGGGCGCGTCCACAGGGCGCTGGCCTTGTTCACGGCCTCCCACTCGCCGGTCTTCACCATCTGGCCGGGCTCGCCTTCCTTCTCGCTCTCCTTCCACTCCTCCTTCTCCATGAGGATGGGCAGGCTGATGTGGTCGGAGTACTTGCCGATGACCTGCTTGAGCTTCCAGGCGTTCAGGAACTCCTCGGCCTCCTCGCGCAAGTGCAGGATGATGCTGGTGCCGCGCTCGGCGCGCGTGATGGTCTCCACCTCGAAATCGCCCGTGCCGCCGCTGGTCCAGCGCACGCCCTCTTCGGGCTTCAGGCCCGCGCGGCGCGATTCCACGGTGATCTTGTCGGCGACGATGAAGCCCGAGTAGAAGCCCACGCCGAACTGCCCGATGAGCTGGGCGTCCTGCTTCTGGTCGCCCGAGAGGCGGCTCATGAAGTCCTTGGTGCCGCTCTTGGCGATCGTGCCCAGGTGGTCGATGGCCTCCTGCTCGCTCATGCCGATGCCGTTGTCGGTGATCGTGAGGGTCCTGGCGGCCTTGTCGAAGGACACGCGCACTTCGAGGTTGGGCGCATCCTCGTACAGCGCGGCGTTGTTCAGGGCCTCGAAGCGCAGCTTGTCGCAGGCGTCGGACGCATTCGAGATCAGCTCGCGCAGGAAGATTTCCTGGTTGGAATACAGCGAGTGGGTGACCAGGTGCAGCAGCTGCGCGACTTCGGCCTGGAAGGAATGGGTGTGCTTGCTCATGGTTGGTGGATGGCTCTTGTAGAGGTTCGCAACGAAAAGGGGAACGCCCGGCCATCTGGGGGCCGGCCGCGGATTATCAAGGCCTTCCGGATCCGGTCTGGCGGGAAAATGCCTCCTCCGTCCACCCCTGAGGGGCGTCGATGCCTGAGCCCCGAAACAGACTTTCGGATCATGCAGCGCTCCACGATTACATTCGCTGACATGACTGCTGCTGAGCCCCATTTCCTGCCCGACGGCACGCCGGCGCATACCCTGCTGCGCGAATGCGATTGGGGAACATCGTCGCTGGGACACCCGGCCGGATGGCCGCGGCCTCTGCGCGCGGCGGCCTCCCTGGTGCTGGATTCTCTGGCCCCGACGTGGCTCGCCTGGGGTCCGGGCCTGGGCATGGTGTACAACGCGCCGTACGTGGGCATGCTGGGCAACAAGCACCCCTGGGCCATGGGCGCCGCGCTGGAGGCGGTGTGGTCCGAGGTCTGGCCCGACGTGGCCGATCTGGTGGCCAGGGCCCTGTCGGGCGAGGCGCTGCACCGCGAGGACCTTCCGCTGGTCGTCAACCGCCGCGGCCACCCCGAGCCCGCCTGGTTCAGCTTCTCGTACACGCCCCTGCGCGACGACGACGGGCGCGTGCAGGGCGTGCTGTGCACCGTCGCGGAAACCACCGGCAAGATGCTCGCGCAACGCGGGCAGGCCGACAGCGAATCGCGCCTGCGGGCGCTGACGCTGGCGACGGCCAACGCGGTCTATCGCATGAACGCCGACTGGAGCCGGCTGCTGGAAGTCAACGGCCAGGGCTTCGTGGCCGACACCGCGGAACCCATGCGCTCCTGGGTGGAGCAATACGTGCCGGCGGAGGACCAGCCCCGGGTGCGCGCGGCCATCGCACAGGCCATGGCGACGCGCAGCCTGCTCGAGCTGGAGCACCGCGTGTTCCGCGTGGACGGCAGCATCGGCTGGACGCTGTCGCGCGCCATGCCCCTGCTCGATGCACGGGGCGAGGTGGTGGAATGGTTCGGCACCGCCACCGACCTCACGGCCCGCAAGGCCGCGGAAGAGGCGCTGCGCGAGAGCGAGCTGCAACTGCGCACGCTGTTCGAGACCATGGACGAGGGCTTTTGCGTGATCGAGTTCCTCGACGGCCCGCACGGCCCGCTGAGCGACTACGTGCACGTGTCCGCCAACCCGGCCTATCTTGCCAACGCCGGCATTGCCGACGTGGTGGGCCAGCGCGTGCGCGACATGGTGCCCGAGGAAGCCGACGCCTGGGTGGAGATCTACCGCAAGGTGCTGGTCACGGGCGAGCCGGTGCGCTTCGAGCGGGAGCTGGTCAAGACCGGCCGCTACCTGGAGCTGTCCGCCTTCCGCGTGGAGCCGGCCGAACGCCGCCAGGTGGCCGTGCTGTTCCAGGACGTGACGCAGCGCCACCGCGCCGAGCGCGCGCTGCGCGACCTGAACGAGGCCCTGGAGCAGCGCGTGGCGCTGGAGGTGGCCGAGCGCCTCAGGACGGAAGAGGCCCTGCGCCAGGCGCAGAAGATGGAGGCGGTGGGCCAGCTCACCGGCGGCATCGCGCACGACTTCAACAACATGCTGGCGGTGGTGCTGGGGTCGCTGGAACTGCTGGACCGCCGCTTCGCCGCGGGCGAGCCGCGCGCCAGGCGCCACATCGACGCAGCCCGTGGCGGTGCCCGGCGCGCGGCGCAGCTCACGCAGCGGTTGCTGGCCTTCTCGCGCCGGCAGCCGCTCAGCCCGGTGCCGCTGGACGCCAACCAGCTGGTCGCCGGCATGTCCGACATGCTGCGCCATGCGCTGGGCGGCGCGGTCCGGCTGGAGACGGTGCTCGCCGGCGGACTGTGGCGCATCCATGCCGACCGCAACCAGCTCGAGAGCGTGATCCTGAACCTCGCCGTCAACGGCCGCGACGCCATGGGCGCGCTGGCCGACGGCGGGCGGCTCACCATCGAAACCGCCAATGCCCACCTGGACGACCGCTACGCCGCGGAGCACCTGGGCGTGGCGCCCGGGCAGTACGTGCTGATCGCCGTGACCGACACCGGCACGGGCATGCCGCCGGAGGTGATCGCCAAGGCCTTCGACCCGTTCTTCACCACCAAGGAGGTGGGCAAGGGCACGGGCCTGGGGCTGAGCCAGGTGTACGGCTTCATCAAGCAGTCCGGCGGGCACGTGAAGATCTATTCCGAGGTCGGCGAAGGCACCACCGTCAAGGTGTACCTGCCGCGCATGGTGAATGCCATCGAAGAAGACGCCGGACCGGTCGCCCCGCCACCGCTGCCTCTGGGGGATGCGCAGGAAGTGGTGCTGGTGGTGGAGGACGAGGCCGCCGTGCGGCAGTTCTCCGTGGAGGCGCTGCGCGAACTCGGCTACCGCGTGCTGGAGGCCGACGGCGCAGCGGCGGCGCTGAAGCTGATCGACGCGCACCCGGAGATCGACCTGCTCTTCACCGACGTCGTCATGCCCGACGTGAACGGCCGCAAGCTGGCCGAGGAAGCGCTGCGCCGCCGCCCGGGGCTGAAGGTGCTGTTCACCACCGGCTACACGCGCAACGCCGTCGTGCACAACGGCGTGCTGGACGCGGGCGTGCACCTGCTCGGCAAGCCCTACACCCTGGAAGACCTGGCGCAGCGGGTGCGCGAGGCGCTGGATGCGTCCGACGCAGGCATCCAGCCCGGCGGCGGCTGATCAGAACCGCTCGTTTGGCCCCAGGTAGCGCCACTGCCCCACAGGCAGGTTGCCCAGCACGACGCGGCCGATGCGGATGCGCTTGAGGCCCACCACCTTCAGTCCCACCAGTTCGCACATGCGGCGGATCTGGCGCTTCTTGCCCTCCTGCAGCACGAAGCGCAGCTGCTCCGGGTTCTGCCAGTCCACCTTCGCCGGCTTGAGGGCCTGGCCGTCCAGCGACAGGCCGTGGCAGAGGCGCGCCAGCTGCGCGGCCGGGAAGACGGACTGCACGTCCGTCGCGACGTCGCCGTAGTGCACGCGCACGAGGTATTCCTTCTCCACTTCGGAATCCTCGCCGATCAGGTGCCGCGCCACGCGGCCATCCTGCGTGAGCACCAGGAGCCCGACGGAATCGATGTCCAGCCGGCCGCAGGGCGCGAGCCCGCGCAGCTGCGGGGGCGAGAAGCGCTGGCGGCTCGGGTCCTCGCGCCAGTGGGTGCGCGGGTTGATGAGCGCCACGGCGGGCGTGTGGCCGTCCTCGGCCTGCCCGCTGACATAGCCCATGGGCTTGTGCAGCAGGATGGTGACCTGCCGCTCCTGCTGGCCGCGGGCGGCGGGGTCCACCTCGATGCGGTCCGTGGGCGCCACCTGCAGGCCCATGGCGGCCACCTGGCCATTCACGCGCACCCAGCCGCTGGCGATCCAGTCGTCCGCCTCGCGGCGCGAGCACAGGCCCAGCTCGGCCATGCGCTTGTTCAGGCGCGAGGTGCCGGATGGCGCGTCGCCGCGGTGTGCCCCGGTGGGCGCAGCCATGGGAGCGGGAGCGCGCGCGGGGCCGGGGCGCGAGGGCGCCTGCGCGCCTCGCCCTGCGGGAGCGTTGCGCGGGGCGGCAGCGCGCGGCGCCTCGCCTGCGCCGGCCTCCGGGGCGCGCAGGGTGAAGCGGCCTGCGGGCCGGGGGCCGCCCGCGGGGGGCGGTGCGGAGCGGGGAGCGGGATCGGGCTGGCTGGCGCGCGGGCCGCTGGGCGGGAGCGACAGGCGGCGGCGGGGGGCGGAATCGGACATGGCGCTATTTTCGCGCGGCAGCGGCAGCGTGCCAGGCGAGGAAGTCGTCCGCGGGCATCGGGCGGCCGATGTGGTAACCCTGGGCTTCGTCGCAGCGCAGTCCGCGCAGCTGCTCCAGGATCGCGGCGGATTCCACGCCCTCGGCCACGACGGAGAGCCCCAGGTTGTGCGCCAGGTCGATGGTGGAGCGCACGATCTGCGCGTCGCCGGCATCCGCTGCCATGCCCATGACGAAGGACTTGTCGATCTTCAGTTCATCCACCGGCAGGCGCTTGAGGTAGGCCAGCGAGGAGTAGCCCGTGCCGAAGTCGTCGATGGACAGCTTGAAGCCCTGCGCGGACAGCCGGTTCAGCATGGCCTCGGCCCGGCCGGGGTCGTCCATGATGGCGCTTTCGGTGATCTCCAGGCAGAAATCCCCCGGCTCCACGCCGTGCCGCGCCATGAGGGTGCCCAGGCGGGTGCTCAGGTCCGTGTCCATGAGGTCGCGCGTGGACAGGTTCACCGAGATGCGCAGGCCCAGGCCCCGCACCTGCGGCCGCGCGAGGTAGCGCGCGGCCTGCTCGAAGATCCAGAGCGTGAGCTGCCGCACGAAGCCGGTCTGCTCGGCGAAGGGAATGAACTGCATGGGCGGCACGAGGCCGCGCACGGGATGCTGCCAGCGCACGAGCGCCTCGGCCCCGCAGCCGGCCTGGCCGTCCAGCCGGAGCTTGGGCTGCAGGAAAAGCCGCAGCTCGCCGGCCTCCACCGCATGGCGCAGCTCGGACAGCAGCGACAGCGCCGCCGCGCTGGAGGATTCCATCGAAGGGTCGTAGATCTGCGCGCCATGCAGGCGCCGCTTGGCCGCGTACATCGCGATTTCCGCGTGGCTGAGCAGCGTGTCGGCGTCATCCGCCGGCCCCGGCCAGCAGGCGATGCCGATGCCCGCGCTCAGGTCCACCATCTGGTCGTCGAACACCAGGGGCGACTCGAACGCCCGCGTGATGCGCTGCGCCGTATCCCGGGCAGATGCCTCGTCGGCGCCCGGCAGCAGCACGGCGAACTCGTTGCCCCCGAGCCGCGCCACGAGTTCCCGCTCCGTGCGCAGGTGGGCCGCGATGCGCGCGACCACCGCCTGCAGCAGCCGGTCGCCGAGCGCGTAGCCCAGCACGTCGTTGACCTGCTGGAACCGGTCGAGGTCCAGGGTGATCACCGACAGCGGTTCCCCGGAACGCCCTCCGTGCTCCATGGCCTCCATCAGCAGCCGGCGGAACCGCTCCCGGTTCGGCACGCCGGTGAGCCGGTCGGTGTCGGCGAGCTGGCGGATCTCGTCCTGCTGCGCCGCGATGCCCAGCCGCATGCGGTCGAAAGAGCGCGCCAGGCGGCCGATCTCGTCCTTGCGGTGCGTGTGCTCGATGGGCTCGGCATAGTTGCCGCGCGAGATGCGCTGCGTAGCCTCCGTCACCGCCCGCAGCGGAGCCGCCACGCGCCGCGCCATGAGCGCGAAGCCGACCGCGAACAGCGCCACGCCTGCCAGCGTGATGGCGCCGAGCAGCACCTGCAGGTGGCGGTAGGGCGCCAGCACGCCGTCCAGGGAGCGCATCAGCATGACCTCGGTCTCGCCGTTGGCGCTCTCGAGGGGCACCCGGCGGACCAGCATCGGGCCAGCCTCCGTTTCCACTTCGCCGTCGCCCGCCAGCCCGCCGAGCCGCTGCCGGTCGTCTTCCGGCAGGGTGGTCACGGGCACGGACCGCTGGCCGTCGGGGCCGCGCACCACGATGGCCACCTCGATCGACTGCAATTGGTGCATTTCGGCGGCAAGCGCCTGCCCGACCGGGAATCCCATCAGCACCCAGCCAATCAGCAGGGGCGCGCGCATGGGGACCATCACGAACTGGTAAGGCACGCCGCCGACGACCGCGATCTGGCTGCGGCCCGGGTGCTGCGCCAGCAGGGGCAGCACACCGAGCAGCACGGAGCGGGAATCACTGGATGCGTCCGAGGCGGAGGACACCACCAGCTGCATTTCCGTGTCCAGCAGGGCCGCGACCGCCGCACCGATGCGACCGCCGTGGTTGGCCAGCACCGACGCGATGGTCTCGGCATCGCCGGAGTTGACGGCCGAACGGAAGCCGTAATCGGCCGCCAGCAGCGCCGAGGCCTGCTGCAGCCGCTCCGCGTTCTGCCCGATCAGGCGCCGCCAGACCCGCTCGTCCGCATCCAGCCCCACGGCGATCTGCGCCCGGGCATTGCGCTCGATGGACGCGCGTACCACCAGGAAGCCGGCCGCCTGCACCAGCAGGAGCAGGAGCAGCGACACCCCGGCGAGCCGGAACATCAGGCTCTGGCCGAACGCGCGCCAGGTCACTGCACGGCCCCTGCCAGCCGCACGGCCACCGGCGCCCCACCCGGCTCGGAGACCGCGATCGGCTGGGCCAGGGCGGGAGCCCCCACCGGCAGCCCCGGGTGCCACACGCGCAGCGTGTACTCGCCCGGCGGCACCTTGTCGAGGCGCACCGTACCCGACGCATCGGAGCGCCCGTAGTACGGCGTTTCCACCACCAGGATCCAGCCCACCATCTGGTCGTGGATGTTGCAGCCCAGCACCACCACACCCGGCTGGTCGAACAGCACGGGATTGGCGGGCGTGCCCGAATAGAGCTTGAGCTCGAACTTCTTGGCCGGCGAGAAGGAATAGACGTGGTGGCGCACCGTGTCGTGGTTGGGGAACTGCACCTGCGTGCCGGCCGTGACCACGAGCACGTCGGGCACGAAGGTCCGTTTTTCCTGGGCGACCTCGGCGGACGCCAGCGGCTTCGCCTGGCGCCGCGCCTGCGCCGAGTCCAGGAACGCCACGGCGCCCTGCAGCGGCTTGCCCGTGCCGTCCTGCACCAGGACCTGGACCAGTGCGGCCCGCGCAGCGGTGCCGGCGAACAACGCCAGCAGCAGGGTGGAGATCCACGCCGAGCGCATCACACCTGTCTTCACCATGTCACCTCCAGCGGACATATGTAACAAAATTACCAAGCCGGGCCTGGGTGCCCCCGGACTCTGGCACGATGGCCTTCATGCGAAAGAAAGCTATCAAAAAAATAGCGTAAAACGATGGGGCAGGCGGTGCACAGGATGATCCAATGGTTTCGCCAGACGCAGCTCGCGCCATGCGGAGCATGCCAGTGAAAGTGCCAGGCCTGCGCCCCGTATTTGTAACAACACCAGGTTTTCTACTGGCACTCATCTTGCAATGAACCCCTGACATCGGAACAGGCTACCGGAAACACACTATGCAGGCCGTCACATTCCTTCGCTCCCTCTCGATTTCGCGCCGGCTGTTCCTCGGCTTCGGATGCATGCTGGCCCTGCTGGCGGCCGTGGCGGCCCTGGGCCATTTCTCCATGTCGGCCATGACCCGGCAGATGCAGCAGATCACCGGCCCGGGCGCGGCCAAGGCGCGGCTGGCCAACGGCATGCTGCAGACCGTGAGCGCCACGGGCATCCATGCACGCTCGGCCGCCATGCTGGGCGACATCGATCCCCGCAACGCCGAGGACCAGGCCCGCAAGGCGGCCGACACCCTGCAGCGCTACGCCAAACAGGAGGCCGAACTCGCTGCGCTGCTGGAATCCGGCGGTGCCACACCCGAGGAGCGCCAGCTCATGGCGGACATCCAGGCGCAGTCCCGCAAGACCCGCCCCGAGATCGAAGGCGCAGTCAAGCTGGTCACCGACGGCGACACGGTCAGCGCCACGCTCGGCCTGATGACCCGGGTGGCGCCGCCCGAGGCCGTATGGCGCGACAAGCTGGCGCAGCTCGTGGAACTGCAGAACACCCTGAACGCCGACGCCGCCGCGGACGCGCAGCAGACCCAGACCCGCTCGCGCCTGACCGGCGGCGCGCTGGTGGCCATCGCCATCGCCCTGGGCCTGTTCATCGCCTGGCGCACCACTGCCACCATCACCCAGCCCATCGGGCGCGCCGTGGTGGTGGCCGAACGCATCGCGCGCGGGGACCTCACCTCCCGCGTGGAAGTCCGCATCCACGACGAGACCGGCCGCCTGCTGGACGCGATCGCGGCGATGCAGGAGCAACTGCGCGCCCTGGTGGGGCACATCGGCACCACCGCCGACTCCATCCTCCTGGCCAGTTCCGAAGTCGCCTCCGGCAACCTGGACCTGAGCCACCGCACGGAGCAGACCTCCAGCAACCTGCAGGAGGCCGCCTCCGCCCTCGAAGACCTGACCCAGACCGTCCACCAGGGCGCCGACGCCGCCCGGCAGGCCAACCAGATGACGGCCTCGGCCGCCCAGGTCGCCACGCGCAGCGGCGAAGTGGTCTCCCAGGTGGTGCGCACCATGGACGTGATCAGCGCCAGCTCCCGCAAGATCTCGGACATCATCGGGGTAATCGACGGCATCGCCTTCCAGACCAACATCCTCGCGCTCAACGCCGCGGTGGAGGCCGCCCGCGCAGGCGAACAGGGGCGTGGGTTCGCCGTGGTGGCGGGCGAGGTGCGTGCCCTGGCGGGGCGCAGCGCCGAGGCTGCCCGCGAGATCAAGGCGCTGATCCTCGCCAGCTCCGGGCAGGTGCAGGAAGGCTCCAGCCTGGTCGCCCAGGCCGGCTCCACCATCGGGGAACTCGTGCAATCCGTGCAGAAGGTGTCGTCCATCATGGGAGAGATCACCACCTCGGCCCACGAGCAGAGCGACCGCATCGGCCAGGTGAGCCAGTCCGTGAGCGCCCTGGAGAACATGACCCAGCAGAACGCCGCGCTGGTGGAAGAGAGCAGCGCGGCGGCGGGCAGCCTGCGCGAGCAGGCAGGCCGCCTGACCGAGATGGTGGGCGCCTTCCGCCTGCAGCGCACCCCCGGCGAAGCGGGCACGGTGCCCGCGCTTCCGGGCTGAAGGGGTTATTCGCTCACCAGCGTGGCCACGCTCTGCGGATCGGCCCGGAACGTGGTGGGAGCACGGCCCCCGCCCGCCCTTCAAGCCCGCGCCGCTCCGCGGACCGGGTGGTGGCGCGGCGTCCGGCGGGGGACGGGCTTCGCTGGCGGCGTGCCTGCGGGTGGCACGCCGTCTCCTGCCGCCGCCGCGAACACGCTCTCGCGCAGGGCCTGGAGGTCCAGCACCCGCAGGCCGCCATATTCGACGCGGATGGCCCCCTGCGCCTGTAACGCGGCCAGTGCCTCGTTCACGCGCTGGCGCGACAGGCCCACCAGGTAGCCCAGTTCCTGCTGCGTGATGCGCAGCACGTGGCCCACGCCGGGATAGAGCAGCGGATTGAAGAGCGCCGCCAGCCCCCGTGCCACGCGCGCGTCCGGGCTGCCCAGGCGCTCGATCTCCCGCGCGGCGATGAACTGGCCCAGCCGCTCGTTGAGCTGCTGCATCACGAAGCGGTTGAAGCCCAGGGAGTGGTCCAGCAGCCAGTGGAAGGTGTCGATCGGCAGCCCGGCCACCACGCTGCGGCGCAGCGCCTGGATGTCGTAGCGGTAGGGCTCGCGCTTCACGGCCGTGCCTTCGCCGAACCAGCCGCCGGGCGGCACGCCCGCGAACGTCATGGTCTGCCCCTGGGCGTTGTCGGTGCTCATCTTGAGCAGGCCCTCCACCACGCCGAACCAGTAGGTGACGGGCCGGCCGCGCCGGCACACGAAGTCGCCAACCTGCGCATCGCCCACCACCAGCGCATCCATCGCCCGGTCGCGTTCAGCGGGTGCGAGGGCGGCGAGCCAGGGGATTCCCTGCAGCTCGGCCGGCGTGGGCCGCCGGCGGCGCTGGTGGAGCGAGAGTTCTTCGGACATGCGCCGAGGATGGTGGAAACGCGGGCCCGGGTGGTTCAGGGGAAACCACGAGGCCCGGCACCCGCATCCCCGCCGTCACTGCTGCAAGGCGACGTTGTCGATGTACACGGACGCCGGCGCTGTTGCCCGCGCCCGGAACTCGATCGTGTTCACTCCGACCTGCAGGGTCACCGTGAGCGGAACGACCGCCCAGTCGCTGGCCGTCGGTGTTTGCGTGAACACCGGCGAACCGGCGCGCACGCCGTTGACGTACACGTCGATCGTTCCCACATCCGCACCCGCCACCGCGTAGCGGGTCAGGAGCTGGTAGCTCCCGGCCGAGGGCACCTGGACGCGGCCGCGCAGGCTCGCTGCGCTGCTGGTGCCGAAATTCACGTAGCCCAGCCCCTGGTAATTGCGCACGGCCTCGTTCACCCCGTTGGCGACCACCCGGGCGGTGTTCCGGAAGTCGAAATGCTCCGCCTCGTACTGGTGCGTGCCGGTATAGACCGGGGGCTGTTCGGGTGCCAGGATCGCGGCGTCCGTGGCGCCGGAAAGCCGGCCGCCAGCGGTCCCCGAGCAGTTCACCGTGAGATCCAGCGCTCCGTTGTGCGCCACGTCCAGCGTGAGCACGCCGTCCGCCCAGGTGCCCGACACCTGGCTCGCCGGATGGTCGCCGCGGTCCTGGAAGGAAAAGGCCGGCTGCGCAGCGGCACCCCGGAACGCGATGCGGCTCTTCTTCAGCGCGGCATTGTCCGGATCGTAGTTCGTGAGATAGATGGTGACCTTGTCCGGATACTCCTTCACCACGCCCGTCGTGAAGGGCGGATATGTCACGTCCAGCCCTGCGCAGGTGTTGTACTTGAAGGGAATGCTGCCGCTCGCGGCCTGGCTGGTGCGGTAGGGGTTGTAGGTCACCCAGGTGTTCTCCAGGCGGCCGGCATAGATGTCGCCCGTGTACTCCTGCGGGAACAGCGCGTCGAACTCGGCGACCTTGGCCGCCGGACTGGACCAGCGGCTCGCGTACTCCGACTTCTTCACGGTGGTCTGGAACGATTGCGCCAGGTCATCCGCCAGCCGCCAGACCGTGGGGATGGCGGGATACCGGCCGGTCTTCTTGGTCCAGCTGTGCTGGTTCAGGTAGGTGCCGTCGCCGTCCATCGCGTACAGCCCGGAGAAAAGGGTTTCCGGCGTGGAGTAGAGGGCGCGGTCGCTGCCCGAGGACACGTCGTTGACGATGGCGATCCGCGTGCGGTCGATGACTTCCTTGCGGCTGGGAATGCGCAGCGTGCCGTCGAGGATCTTGCGGTAGATGTCCAGGTGGATGTTCCGGAACTGGGGATGGAAATCCCAGCGCCGCGTGGAGTAGCCGTCGGCGGTCTGCCCGTTGGGCAGGTTCCTGACCATGTCGAGCATGATCAGTTCAGGGCCGTCGAACACGGTCTGCCCCGTCAGCGCCAGGTGCTCGACGAGGTGGGGCGCTCCCGCGGGCACCGGGTACGTGGTGGAGCCGTCGGCGTTGTACCAGCCCGTGCGGTCCGTACGGATGCCGTAGTTGCCGGCGTAGCCGGACAGGTACATGCCCAGGCTCACGCTCTCGTTGTCGTGGAAGCCGTAGTTCGCCGTGAATTTCTCCTCGATGATGAAATTCCTGGCATACGTGCGCAGCGCGCCTTCGAGCACGGGGCTGCGCTTGGCCATGGCCAGCGGATTCAGTGCCGCGCCCCAGAACCCGCCGGTGAAGCTCACGTCGAGATAGCCGCCGTACTTGTTGGTGAGCTTCAGCAGGTTCGCCCAGTGCTCCCAGCGCTTGTCCGCCGACGGGGAGCAGGTCTGGTCGAATCCCCAGAACTGCTCGGCGTAGTTGAAGCCGAGGAAGTTCGGATAGTCCCGGAAGAACTCGCCGTAGACGGTCGATTCCAGGTCGGCGCTGCCGTCGTAGTCGGGGAAATGGGTGAACCCGCCGCTGGACGGCTGGACCATGGCCCACATCCGGTTGTCGGCAGCCACCTTGATCCAGGAGCGGGCCGTCTCGATGCCGTTCTCCACCTGCCGCCAGCGGCACTGGGTGGGCGTGGACGTCTTGTCATCGTGGAGGATGGACAGCGAGAGCACCAGCACCGTGTAGGGACGGACGTCCTGCGGGATGAGGTCGATGATCTTCTGGGGATCCGCCGAATTCCAGGTGTCCACATGCACCAGGAACATCGGTTGCTGCGGCGAGACGGGGCGCCGCAGCGGTGCGCCCGGCGCCGCGGAGTCCTTTGTGCTGACACGGGTGTCGGCCGTCGCCGCGGCCGCGCCGGACGGCATGGAAGAAGATTCGCCGCCGCCGCAGGCCGTGAGCACGGCGGCGAATGCGAGGGCCAGGGGAGCGCGGGAGCGCGGGAGCAGGTTTTTCCGCATGGTGTATTTCGTATGACGGATGCAGGGCGCAGGCCACGGCGGGGCCGGGACACTGCGGGCGGTTGTCTCCTCCACCGCCTCCGGTGGCGGTTTCCGGGCGGCGTGCCGCCGCCCGCCCGGCGCTCCGCCATGCAGGCGCATGCCACGGTCCGCGTGTCTGCAGGAAGGGCTCCCCTGCACGGGCGGCTCGGAGAATATCCGCGCGCCCGGACGCTCATCCATCGTGAAACGATGAATTTCTCTACATTCAATCTATGTATTACATAAATTAAATTTTGGCTTTCATGACGATCCCGTCGGACGTCGGCTGCGGCATATCCATATGCAGCCCGTGTCGTTGGACTGGTCCACAATGGCCCGTTCCCGTTCCTCAGGAACCTTTTTCCATCGTGGAGACGCCATGAAGATCGACAACATCCTGCAGTCCATCGGCAGCACGCCGCACGTGCGCATCAACCGGCTCTTCGGGGCGGGGACGAATGTCTGGGTCAAGTCCGAGCGCAGCAACCCGGGCGGCTCCATCAAGGACCGCATCGCGCTGGCCATGGTCGAGGACGCCGAACGCTCCGGCGCGCTGCAGCCCGGCGGCACCATCATCGAGCCCACCTCGGGCAACACCGGCATCGGGCTGGCGCTGGTCGCCGCGGTGAAGGGCTACCGCCTCGTCCTCGTGATGCCCGAGAGCATGAGCATCGAGCGCCGCCGCCTGATGCTCGCCTATGGTGCGCAGTTCGACCTCACCCCGCGCGAAAAGGGCATGAAGGGCGCCATCGCCCGCGCGCAGGAACTGGCCGCGCAGACGCCCGGCGCCTGGGTGCCCCAGCAGTTCGAGAACCCTGCCAACATCGACGTGCACGTGCGCACCACGGCGCAGGAGATCCTCGCCGACTTCCCCGAAGGCATCGATGCGCTCATCACGGGCGTGGGCACCGGTGGCCACATCACGGGCGTGGCGCGCGTGCTCAAGCCGAAATTCCCCCAGCTCAAGGTGTTCGCCGTGGAGCCCGTCGCCTCGCCGGTGATCTCCGGCGGCCAGCCGGCGCCCCACCCCATCCAGGGCATCGGCGCGGGCTTCGTGCCGAAGAACCTGGACACCAGCCTGCTGGACGGCGTGATCCAGGTCGATGCCGAGCCAGCCCGCGAATACGCCCGCCGCGCCGCCCGCGAGGAAGGCCTGCTCGTGGGGATCTCCTCCGGCGCCACGCTCGCGGCCATCGCCCAGAAGCTGCCCGAGCTGCCGCAGGGCGCGCGGGTGCTGGGCTTCAACTACGACACGGGAGAGCGCTACCTCTCGGTAGAGGGTTTTCTCCCGGCTTGATGCCCCCGGAGGTGCCGCGCCGGTTCATGGGCCGCGCACGCGGTCGGCCCGCAGTCCTACAGCATGGCTGTGCAGGGGTCGGAACAATCGGTTGAACCCCGCGCCGCGGCCGGCGGCCCGTCCGCCATGGCTGCGGTGCCCTTCCACCGATGGCATCCATGGATACCCACGCAGAATCCCCCTCGCCCGTCGCGTTCAAGGTGCTGACCGTGAACGTGCACAAGGGCTTCACCTCCTTCAACCGCCGCTTCATGCTGCATGAGCTGCGCGAGGCCGTGCGCGGCGTGGCGGCCGATATCGTCTTCCTCCAGGAAGTGCTGGGCACGCACCAGCGCCACGCCAGCCGCGTGGCCAATTTCCCGCAGGAGCCGCACTACGAATTCCTGGCCGACACGATCTGGGGCCAGTACGCCTATGGCCGCAATGCGGTGTACGACAGCGGGCACCACGGCAATGCGCTGCTGTCCAAGTTTCCCATCGTCCACTACGAGAACCACGACATTTCCGTGAGCGGCCCGGAGCGGCGCGGCATGCTGCACTGCGTGCTGCAGCCGCCGGGGCATGACCGCCAGGTACATGCCATCTGCGTCCACCTGGGCCTGCAGGAGGCGCACCGTCAGCGCCAGCTGCGGCGCGTGTGCGACCTGGTCAACACTTTCCCTGCCGACGATCCCGTGATCGTGGCCGGCGACTTCAACGACTGGCGCGGCCGCGCCCACGAGGTGCTGCGCAAGGGCGCGGGGCTGCACGAGGTGTTCGTGCATGCGGGCGGGCGGGCCGTGCGCACCTTCCCGGCCTCGATGCCGCTGCTGGCCCTCGACCGCATCTACGTGCGCAACGCGTCGGTGCATGCGCCCGTGGTGCTGCCGCGCAAGCCCTGGCACAAACTGTCGGACCACGCGCCCCTGGCGGCGGAGATCGCGCTATGACACGGCCGGGCCGTTCCTCGCGCTGGGTGCCGGGCAACCGCTTCGAACTGCTGGAGAACGGCGAGGCCTTCTTCCCGCGCGTGTTCGAGGCCATCGCCGCGGCGAAGCGCGAAGTGCTGCTGGAGACCTTCATCCTGTTCGAGGACAAGATCGGCCAGGGCCTGCACGCCGCGCTGCTGCAGGCGGCCCGCAACGGCGCCGAGGTGCATGTGCTCGTGGATGGCTTCGGCTCGCCCGACCTCTCCGAATCCTTCGTCGGGTCGCTCGTGTCAGCGGGCGTGCGCTTCCGCATCTTCGATCCGGGCGGGCTGCGCATCTTCGGCCAGCGGCTGAACCTGCTGCGCCGCATGCACCGCAAGATCGTCGTGGTGGACGGCGAGGTCGGCTTCATCGGCGGCATCAACTATTCCGCCGACCATGTCGCGGACTTCGGGCCCGAGGCCAAGCAGGACTATTCCGTCGAGGTGCGCGGCCCCATCGTGGCGCAGATGCGCGCCTTCGCCCGCAGCGTGGTGGACAAAGGCGACAGGAAGGACGGCCGGCGCTCCAACCCGCAGGCCACCTCCAGCGCCGAGCCGGAAGCCGGGGCCGGCACGGCGCACCCTGGCGACACAGCCCGGCCCCCGTTCCAGGCAGGCAGGCCGGCAGGCGGGCCGCGCGCCGCGGCCGAGCGGCGCCGGTGGCCCTTCGGCGCCCGCGCCGCCGTGGAGCGGCATCCCGCCGCCGGCAATGCCGACGCCATCTTCGTCACGCGCGACAACCACGCCCACACGAACGACATCGAACGCCATTACCGTGTCGCGCTGCGTGCGGCGCGCGAGCGCGTGGTGATCGCCAATGCGTACTTCTTCCCGGGCTACCGCTTCATCCGCGAGATGCGGCGCGCCGCGCGCCGCGGGGTGGACGTGCGCCTGATCCTGCAGGGCCAGCCGGACATGCCGATCGTGCGCGTGGCCGCGAGCATGCTCTACGACCACCTGATCCGCGGCGGGGTGCGCATCTACGAATACTGCGACCGGCCGCTGCACGGCAAGGTCGCATTGGTGGACGGCGAGTGGTCCACCGTGGGGTCGAGCAACCTCGACCCCCTGAGCCTGTCGCTGAACCTGGAAGCCAACGTCGTCATCCGCGACCGCGAGTTCAACGCCACGCTGCACGGGCGCCTCGCGCACCTGATGGAGCACAGTTGCCGGCAGGTCGAGCCCACGCCGCCGGGCCGCTGGGACGGCCTGCGGCTGCTGCGCAGCTACTGCCTGTTCCACCTGATGCGCTGGTTCCCGGCGTGGGCCGGATGGCTGCCGCGCCACGAACCGGAGATCTCGCTCGTGCAGCCCGACGCGCATGGCGGCGACCACGGCCACCGGCCATCCACGACCTGAGCGCGCGGCGCCCGATCGGTCCTCCATGCCCCCCGCCTCGCCCACGCCCGCCCTTCCCCGCGACCACGCCGATGGCGCGGGCCGGGCCGGCGAGAAGAAGAGCCGGTGGCAGCGCCTGCGCTCGCAGCGCTGGTGGCCCTGGGCCATGACGCTGGTGACCGGGGCGTTCATCGCCTTCGTCATCACCCTGCTGGTGCGGCAGGCGCGCAACGTGGACTGGGGCGCGGTATGGGAAGCCTTCCTCGCGCTGCCGACGCCCACGCTGCTGACGGCCGCCGCCCTGGCGCTCGCGAGCCACGGCCTCTACAGCACCTTCGACCTGTTCGGCCGGTACTTCACGCGGCACGGCCTGTCCGTGGGGCGCACGGTGGGCATCACGCTCATCGCCTATCCGTTCACCCTGAACCTCGGCTCGATCATCGGCGGGGTGTCGGTGCGCTACCGGCTCTACTCCCGGCAGGGCGTGTCCGTGGGCGCGATCGGCCAGGTGATCGGGCAGAGCATCGTCACCAACTGGCTGGGCTACTTTGTGCTGGCGGGCGCGGTGTTCTGGATCTGGTCGCCCAAGCTGCCGGAAGGCTGGCACGTGGGGCCGCAGGAACTGCGCTGGGCCGGCACCGCGCTGGCCACCCTCACCGCGGCCTACGTCGCCGCCTGCGCCGTGCGGCGCGGCCGGCCGATCGCCTGGCGCGGGCACGATTTTCCTTTGCCGGACTGGCGCGTCGCCCTGCTGCAGGTGCTGGTGTCCACGGTGAACTGGGCGGTGATGGGCGCCGCCGTGTGGGTGCTGGCCGGGCGCGACACGCCGTATGCCGCCGCGCTCGCCACGGTGCTGCTGGGCGCCGTCGCGGGACTGGTGTCGCGCATACCGGCGGGCCTGGGCGTGCTGGAGGCCGTGGGCACGGCCGTGCTCTCGGCGTACATCCCCACCTCCCAGGCGCTGGCAGCGGTGCTGGCCTACCGGGCGCTCTACTTCTTCGCTCCGCTGGTGCTCGCGGCCCTGGCCTTCGGCGCGGTGGAATGGTTCGGGCGCGGCGCGGCACAGAAGGCGGAAACGGAAGAAACAAGCCCTGCCAGCAAGGAACCTGGCGAAGCCCCCGCCTGACCGCAGACGCCTGCGCGGGCTGGGCGGCCCGCCCTGCCTCTAGGGCCGTCTTTGCGCGGCAGATGAGCGCATTTCCGCGCGCAGGCGTATGATTTCTGGCCTTTTTCCCCGCACCGCCCGATGACCACGGGCCGCACGCCCCATGATCCGCCTCTCTGAAATCAAGCTGCCGCTGGCCGCCCTGCCGGCCGATGGCACACAGCATCCCGAGCCCGCGCTACGCGCCGCCGTCGCGCGCATCCTGGACCTCCCGCCCGGCGACATCGCCCGCCTGAACGTCTTCAAGCGCAGCTTCGACGCGCGCAAACCCGAGCTGCTGGCCGTCTACATCGTGGACGTCGCCCTCGCCGATCCCGGCCAGGAAGCCGCGCTGCTGGCGCGCCATGCGGGCCGCCCGCACATCCAGCCCACGCCCGACATGGCCTGGAAGCCCGTGGGCCATGCCCCGGCCGGCGGCCTGCGCGAGCGCCCGGTGGTAGTGGGCTTCGGCCCCTGCGGGATCTTCGCCGCGCTGGTGCTGGCGCAGATGGGGCTGCGCCCCATCGTGCTGGAGCGGGGCCAGGCCGTGCGCGAGCGCACGCAGGACACCTGGGGCCTGTGGCGCCGCCGCGAACTGCAGCCCGAATCCAACGTGCAGTTCGGCGAGGGCGGCGCGGGCACGTTCAGCGATGGCAAGCTCTACAGCCAGATCAAGGACCCGCGCCACCTCGGCCGCAAGGTCATGGAGGAATTCGTGCAGGCGGGCGCGCCGCCCGAGATCCTCTATGCGGCGCATCCCCACATCGGCACCTTCAAGCTGGTGAAGGTGGTCGAGACGCTGCGCGAGCAGATCATCGCCATGGGCGGCGAAGTGCGCTTCCAGCAGCGCGTGACCGACATCGCGGTGGATACCGACGCCGCCGGCCGCCGGCACCTGCGCGGCCTGCGCGTGCTGGACCAGGCCACCGGCCAGACCCACGAACTGGAAGCGTCGCACGTCGTCATGGCCCTGGGCCACAGTTCGCGCGACACCTTCGCGATGCTGTACGGGCGCGGCGTGCACATGGAAGCCAAGCCGTTCTCTGTGGGCTTTCGCATCGAGCATCCGCAGGGGCTCATCGACCGCGCGCGCTGGGGCCGGCACGCCGGCCACCCGCTGCTGGGTGCGGCCGACTACAAGCTCGTGCACCATGCGGCGAACGGCCGCGCGGTGTACAGCTTCTGCATGTGCCCCGGGGGCACGGTGGTGGCCGCCACCAGCGAGCCCGGCCGCGTGGTGACCAACGGCATGAGCCAGTATTCACGCAACGAGCGCAATGCCAATGCCGGCATGGTGGTGGGCATCGATCCGGCCGACTACCCCACGGACCCGGCCGCCTTCGAAGCGGCGCTGGGGGACACCCATGGCGTCGAGGCCCTGCCCCCGGGCCAGGCCCACCCGCTCGCCGGCATCGTGCTGCAGCGGCAGCTGGAGTCCGGCGCTTTCGCGCTCGGGGGCGGCAACTACAACGCACCCGGCCAGCTGGTCGGGGATTTCATCGCGGGCCGCGTGTCGCGCGAGTTCGGCGAGGTGGAACCTTCGTACCGGCCCGGCGTCACCCTGGCGGACCTGCACGCCGCCCTGCCGGATTACGCCATCGCCGCGCTGCGCGAAGCGCTGCCGGCCTTCGGCCGCAAGATCCAGGGCTTCGACCGCCACGACGCCGTGCTGACGGGCGTGGAAACGCGCACTTCGTCACCGCTCAAGATCGGTCGCGGCGAGGATTTCCAGAGCCTGAACACTGCAGGGCTCTACCCCGCCGGCGAAGGTGCGAGCTACGCCGGCGGGATCCTGTCGGCCGGCGTGGACGGCATCAAGGTGGGCGAGGCGGTGGCCAAAAAGATGTTCACCCCCTGAGTCGCCTGCGGTGCCTTCCCCCTGGAAGGGGGACGCCGCCGGTGGCCCGGCGGAGCCGGTTCCACGGCGTCTGCTGGCATGGCCTGCTCCGCGGCCTCTCGAAGGGTGAGGCCGCAGTGGATCTTGACGCAGGCGGATCAGCGCATTGCCCAGTGCCCCGGGCGCATGTGCCAGCCGCCCGGGCCCGGCTCCCAGCGGTGGGGAACCCAGACCCAGCCCGGCCGCGGCGGGGCGGCCCAGTGGCCGGGGCGCCAGACATAGCGGCCGCCGCCCCATTCCCAGAAGCCGCCCACCCAGACGTGTACCGGCGAGGGGGCGACGGTCACGGTCTCCACGTACGGTGCCGGGGGCGCGGTGGGGGCGACCACCACGGCACCCTGCTGCTCGACCACGACCTGCCGGGGCGGCGCCACGACACAGCCGGACAGGGCTGCTGCGGCCGCGAGGATCGCCAGGGCGCCTGCGGCGCGGATGCGGCCGGATGCACGGCCAGGGGATGCGGGAAGGGAGAAGGGCATCGTTGGGCTCCATCGGGAAGGAAAACGCATGCCCATTGAACGCGGCCGTATCCCTCCCGCCGACAACCGCCGTGTAAAGAAAAGGAAAGATGGACGAAGCCGCCCGCGCGGCCGGCTTCAGCGCGGCAGGGCCGGCGCCTGGCCGGGCGCGCCCTCGGGCAGCCGGAAGGCGGCCACGAGGTCGGCCAGCTGCTGCGCCTGCATGCGCAGGCCCTGGGCAGCGGCGGAGGACTCCTCCACCAGGGCCGCGTTCTGCTGCGTCATCTGGTCGAGCTGGCTCACGGCCTCGCCCACCTGCCCCAGGCCGGTGCTCTGCTCGCGCGCGGAAGTGCTGATCTCGCCGACGATGGTCGCCACCTGCTCCACGGAGCCCACGATCTCGCCCATGGTGCTGCCTGCGGCATGCACCTGCTGCGTGCCTTCGCCCACCTGCCGCACGCTGTCGCCGATGAGAGCGCCGATTTCGCGGGCGGCCGTGGCCGAGCGCTGCGCGAGGCTGCGCACTTCCGCCGCGACGACGGCGAAGCCGCGCCCCTGTTCGCCGGCCCGGGCGGCCTCCACCGCGGCGTTGAGGGCGAGAATGTTGGTCTGGAAGGCGATGCCGTCGATGACGCCGGTGATGTCGGCGATCCTGCGGGAGGCCTGCGCGATGCCATCCATGGTGGAGACCACCTGGCCGACGGCGTCGCGACCGCGCCGCGCGACATCGCTGGCGGTGGCAGCCAGGGCGCTCGCCTGCTGCGCCGCGTCGGCGCTGTGGCGCACGGTGGCAATCAGTTCCTCCATGCTCGCGGCGATCTCCTCCAGGTTGGAGGCCGTGTGCTCGGTGCGCGCGGAGAGATCGGAGTTGCCCGCCGCGATCTCCGCGCTGGCCCCCGCCACCGAGGCGCTCGCCTGCCGCATGCCCACCACCAGGCCCGCGAGCCGCTGCTGCATGCCGCCCAGGCGCTCCAGCAGGGCGCGCACCTCGTCGCGGTTGCCGGCCTCCGCGGGCGGGACGGACGACGTCAGGTCGCCCTCGGCGATGCGGTCGGATACGGAAGACGCCCGCGCCAGCGGCACAAGGATGGAGCGCGAAAGCAGCAGGGCGCAGCCCAGGCTCAGCAGCAGCCCCAGCAGGCAGCCGCCCACGAGCAGCACGATGCCCTGCTGTTCGCTCGCCTCGGCACGGGCGCGGGCCTCGGCCACGCGCTTGCGCTGGTAGTCGGCCATCTCTTCCACGGCGGCCGCATAGCGGTCGGCGGCAGGCCGCAGCAGCTTGCCCACGGCGTCGGGCGGCAGCGTCTCTCCGGAGCGGCGGCGCTTGACGAGGTCGTCCCGCGCGGCGCGGAAGCCATTGCCGGCAGTGTCGATGTCCTTGAAGATGCGCCGGGACTCCGCATCCTCGGCCAGCGCTTCGAGCCGCTTGCGGACTTCGGTGGAGCGCGCGGAGGTCTGCTTGCGGTCCGCATCCACCCGGGCGGTGTATTCGGGGCTGCCGACTTCCAGCAGCGCCTCGGCGCGCGCCGAACTCAGCACCACGATGGAATGGAGTTCCCGGGCCAGCAGCGCGCGCTCGGCCGAGTCGCCGCCCAGGTCGTCGGCGATGTCCTGCAGGTTCATCAGCCGCCAGATGCCGACGCCTGAGGCCAGCGACATGACCAGGCAGATGGCGCCGAAGGCCAGGGCCAGGCGAAGGGAAAGGCGGGCGTTGTTCAGGGACATGGAAGCAAGGGGGGGTGTAACCGGTGCTCAGCTTATCGGCACGCCGGCTGAAGACTTGATGACAGCAATGCCTGCGTCAAGGTCTTTCGCCCCTGCCGGCCGGAAGGCTCAGTCCACCACCACCGCGGCCGCCTGGATGACCTTGGCCCATTTGGCGGTCTCCGCGGCGATGAAGGCATTGCACTCCTGGGGCGTGGAGCCCTCGGGGAAGGTGCCCATGGCCTGCTCCAGCCGCTGCGACACCTCCGGGCTGCGGATGATGCGCGCCACCTCCGCGGACATGCGCTGCACGATGTCAGGCGGCGTGCCGGCGGGCGCCAGCATCGCGGCCCAGGTGCTGCCGACCAGGGCCGGATAACCCAGTTCGGCGAAGGTGGACACGTCGGGCAGCGCCGGCACGCGCTTGTCGCTGGCCACGCCGATGAGGCGGATCCTGCCGGCCCTGGCGGGCTGGATCAGGTTGGGCGGCGGATCCAGGAACAGCGGCACCTGCCCGCCCATCAGGTCGGCCAGCGCGGGCGATGCGCCCTTGTACGGCACGTGCACCATCTCGACCCCGGTGACCATGCGCATCAGCTCCGACGTCAGGTGCGCGGCCGAGCCGCTGCCCGACGAGGCGTAGCTGATCTTGCCGGGGTTCGCGCGGCCGTAGGCGACCAGTTCGGCCATCGTCTTGAAGGGCGCGTTCATCGACACGGCCGCCACCAGCGGCGACACGCCCATCAGCGAAACGCCCGTCAGGTCCTTCTTCGGGTCATAGGGCAGCCTGGGGTAGAGCGTGGTGTTGGCGGCGTAGGCGGCGATGAAGACGCCGAAGGTGTGGCCGTCCGGCGCGGCCTTGGCCACCGCATCCACCCCGATGATGCTGTTGGCGCCGGGCTTGTTGTCCACGACCACGGGCTGGCCCAGGCGCTGCTGCAGGCCGACCTGCAGCAGCCGCGCCATCTGGTCGGTGAAGCCGCCGGCCGTGTAGGGCACGACGATGCGGATGGGCTTGGCGGGCCAAGTGCCCTGCGCACGGGCCGGCGCCAGCGGCAGCACGGCACCGGCCGCGACGGCGGAGCCCGCCTGGAGGAAGTGGCGTCGGGAGGATATGGACGGCATGCGGTGTTGTCTCCTGTCGTTCTCGTTCTATCGTTCGGCTCTGGCGGCTTTGGCGGTTCAAGTCCGGTAGCCCGGATCGATGCGGTCCAGCCGGCGCAGCAGCCCCGGCCAGGCCAGGCCCGCGCCCTTGCCCTTGGTCACCTGGCGCGACTGCTCTACCGAGGTCGCCACGATCTCGTCGGGAATGCGCGTGAGTGCGCCGCCGCCGGCCTGCGCCAGGATCTGGATGCGGCAGGCCGATTCGAGCGTGTACATCGACAGCAGGGCCTCGGGCACGCTGCGCCCGCAGGTCAGCAGGCCGTGGTTGCGCAGGATCAGGAAGCTGGCGTCCCCCAGGTCGGCCACGAGCCGCGGCCGCTCGTCGTCGCGCAGCGCCACGCCCTCGTAGCCATGGTAGGCCAGCCGCGCGAGCGGGAAGATGGACTGCTGCGAGATCGGCAGCAGCCCGCCTTCCTGCGCCGACACCGCCACGCCGTACTGCGTGTGGGTGTGCAGCACGCACTGCACTTCGGGCCGGCCTTCGTGGATCGCGCTGTGGATCAGGAAGCCCGCCGGGTTCACGTCGTACTCCGTCGCCATCACGGGCTCGCCGTGGTGGTCCACCTTGACCAGGCTGGACGCCGTGATCTCGTCGAACAGCATCCCGTAGGGGTTGATGAGGAACTGGTCCGCCTGGCCCGGCACGCGCGCCGAGATGTGCGTGAAGATCAGGTCGTCCCAGCCGAAATGGGCCACCAGCCGGTAGGCGGCGGCCAGTTCGACGCGGGTCTGCCATTCCTCGGGCGTGACCTGGCTGCGCACGCTGGAAGCTTCAGGGATTGCATTCATGGTGGAACCTTTCTTGCATTCAGGACGGGTGCGCTGGCACGCGCATTGGAGCGGCTCTCAGAGCCGGCCGGCCAGTTCCGGCACGGCGGTGAACAGATCCGCCTCCAGCCCGTAGTCGGCCACGCTGAAGATCGGCGCCTCGGCATCCTTGTTGATCGCCACGATCACCTTGGAGTCCTTCATGCCGGCCAGATGCTGGATCGCGCCCGAGATACCCGCCGCGATGTAGAGCTGCGGCGCCACGATCTTGCCCGTCTGCCCCACCTGCAGGTCGTTCGGCGCGTAGCCCGCGTCCACCGCCGCGCGGCTCGCGCCGATCGCAGCACCCAGCTTGTCCGCCAGCGGCGTCATCACCTCGTTGAACTTCTCCGCGCTGCCCAGCGCCCGGCCGCCCGAGACGATGATCTTCGCCGCCGTGAGTTCGGGCCGGTCGCTCTTGGTCACCTCGCGGCCCACGAACTGGCTCTTGCCCGAATCCGCAGCCACATCGGCCTTCTCCACCGCCGCCGAGCCGCCCGTGGCGGCCGCGCCGTCGAAGCCGGTGGTGCGCACGGTGATCACCTTCACGGCGTCGCTGCTCTGCACCGTGGCGATCGCGTTGCCTGCGTAGATCGGGCGCTCGAACGTGTCGGGGCCGTCCACCTTGGTGATGTCGCTGATCTGCGCGACATCCAGCTTCGCGGCCACGCGCGGAGCCACGTTCTTGCCGCCGGCCGTGGCCGGGAACAGGATGTGGCTGTAGCTGGAAGCGATGGCCAGCACCTGGGCGGCCACGTTCTCGGCCAGGCCGTCCTTCAGGCTGGCGCCGTCGGCCAGGATGACCTTGGAGACGCCCGCGATCTGCGCGGCAGCCTGGGCGGCGGCTTCGGCGCCCTGGCCTGCCACCAGGACATGCACGTCACCGCCGCAGGCGGCAGCGGCCGTGACGGTGTTGAGCGTGGCGGGCTTGATCGAAGCGTTGTCGTGTTCTGCAATGACGAGTGCGGTCATGTCGTGTGTTCCTTGTCCCAGTCCGTTCAGATCACTTTGGCTTCGTTCTTGAGCTTGTCCACCAGCGTGGCGACGTCCGGCACCTTTACACCGGCGCCGCGCTTCGCAGGCTCGGTCACCTTGAGGGTCTTCAGGCGCGGCTTCACATCCACGCCCAGGTCCTCGGGCTTGACGGTGTGCAGCGGCTTCTTCTTGGCCTTCATGATGTTGGGCAGCGTCACGTAGCGCGGCTCATTGAGGCGCAGGTCGGTGGTGACGATCGCCGGCAGCGTGAGCGCCAGCGTCTCCAGGCCGCCGTCGACCTCGCGCGTCACGTTCACCTTGTCGCCGCTCACCTCCACCTTGGAGGCAAAGGTCGCCTGCGGCAGGTCCGCGAGCGCGGCCAGCATCTGGCCGGTCTGGTTCGAGTCGTCGTCGATCGCCTGCTTGCCCAGGATGACCAGTTGCGGCTGCTCCTTGTCCACCAGGGCCTTGAGGATCTTGGCCACGGCCAGGGGCTGCAGCTCTTCCGACGTCTCCACCAGGATCGCGCGGTCCGCACCGATCGCCATCGCCGTGCGCAGCGTCTCCTGGCATTGCGTGACGCCGCACGAGACCGCGATCACCTCCGTGACCACGCCCTTTTCCTTCAGCCGAACGGCCTCCTCCACCGCGATCTCGTCGAACGGATTCATGCTCATCTTCACGTTCGCGATGTCCACACCCGTGTTGTCCGACTTCACGCGGACCTTCACGTTGTAGTCCACCACGCGCTTGACGGGGACCAGGATTTTCATGGGATGACCTCGTTGGATAAAGAATCGAAGAAAAAGGAGGAGATGCAGGTGGAATCAGGGCGCCCGGTCACTCGGATGCGATGCCCTTGTCGCGGATGATCGCGCCCCACTTGGCGTAGTCCTGCCGCACGCGCTCGGCCATCTGCGCCGGATCCTGGAAGTGCGCGATCGCGCCTGCGCCCAGCAGCCGGTCCTGCACATCCTTCTCGGCCAGGATCTGCCGCACCTCGCCGGCCACCCGGTCCACCACCGCCTTCGGCGTGCCGCGCGGCGCCATCAGGCCGCCCCACGAGACCGCGTCGTAGCCCTGGAAGCCCTGCTCGGCGATCGTCGGCACGTCGGGCAGCATCGCCACGCGGCGCGGCGACCCCACGGCGAGGGCGCGCAGCTTGCCGGCCTGCACGTGCGGCAGCGCGGCCACGAGGTCGGCATACATCACGGGCACCTGGCCGCCGATGGTGTCGGTGATCGCGGGCACGCCGCCCTTGTAGGGCACGTGCTGCATGTCGAAGCCGCCCATCTGCTTGAGCAGCTCCATGCTCAGGTGGCCGAAGCTGCCGGTGCCCGAGCTGGTGTAGTTCATCGGCGTCTTCTGCGCCCTGGCGTGGGCGATGAGCTGCGGCAGGGTCTTCACGTCGGGCAGCTGCGCGGGATTGACCACCACCACGATCGGCAGGTCGTACACCGTGGCCACGGGCGTGAAATCCTTCAGCGTGTCGTAGCCGGTCTTCTTGTAGAGGTGCGGCGCCAGCAACGTGGGCGTGGCGAGCATCATCAGCGTGTAGCCGTCGGGGTCGGACTTGGCCACCTGCAGCGCGGCGATCGAGCCCGAGGCGCCCGGCCGGTTGTCCACCACCACGGCCTGGCCGAGCCGCTCGGCCAGCTTCTGCCCCACGATGCGCGACGCCGTATCGGTGGGCCCGCCCGCGGGGAACGGCACCACCAGCCGGATCATCTTGCCGGGCCAGGCGCCGCCCGGCGCGGACGGCTGCGCCCCGGCGTGGCCGGCCGACAGCAGCGCGAGCGGCCCGGCAGCGGCGAAGCCCAGCAGCGTGCGGCGGGTCGCGCGGGCCAGGGGGGCGGTGGGGAACAAAGGCATTCGTCGGGTCTCCGGTTCGGTTCTGGGTTCAGGAAAAGCAGGGAAAGAACAATGGATGCGGCGCCATTCCAGCGCCGCCGTGGCAGGGGCCCGCACTCACCGGGCACGCGGCCGGCGCGGCTGCGCGCAGGCCCGCCCCATGGTCAGTCGAGCTTGGCGCCGGCCGCCTCGACCAGGGCCTTCCAGACCGGCATGTCGCGGCGATAGTTGGCCTGGAAGGCTTCGGGGCTGTTCATGAGCGGCATAAAGCCCGCGCCGCGGATGCGCTCGAGCAGCTTCGGATCGCGGGCGATCTCGCGCAGGTGCGCCTGGAGCACGTCCATCACTTCCTTGGGCAGGTTCGCGGGGCCGCCCATGGCGACCCAGCCGAAGACGGCATAGGCGTCGTCCGTCACGCCCTGCTCGTGGATGGTAGGCACCTGGGGCAGGATGTCCATGCGCTCCGTGCCGGTCACACCAATGGCCTTCAGTCGGCCCGAGTCGATGAAGGGCTTGGTGTTCTGCGCGCTGGAGAAGCACAGTTGCAATTGCCCGCCGATCAGGTCCTGGATCATGGGCGCCTCGCCCTTGTAGGCGACGTGGGCCATGTCGGCATCCTGCGTCTTGCTCATGTAGGCGCCGCCCAGGTGCGCGTACGAGCCCACGCCCCAGGAGCCGTACGAGACCTTGCCCCGGTTCGCCTTCACGTAGGCGAGCAGTTCCTTCATGTTGCTGGCCGGCACCGAAGGGTGCACCACCAGCGTGACGGGCGCGGCCGCGATCTGCGTGATCAGCGTCAGGTCCTTCTGCGGGTCGTAGGGCAGCTTGGTGTAGAGGAACTGGTTGATCAGCATCGAGGTGCTGAGCGAGAGCAGCAGCGTATACCCGTCGGGCGCGGCCTTGGCGACCGCGTCGGTGCCCAGGATGCCGGCCGCGCCGCCCCGGTTGTCCACCACCACCGGCTGGCCCAGGCGCTGCGACAGGGCTTCGCCCACGCTGCGGGCGATGATGTCGGTGGCGCCGCCAGCGTTGAACGGCACGATGAGCTTGATGGGCTTGGTGGGCCAGGCGGCCGCCTTGGTGGTCTGGGCGGGGGCCGTGCCCAGCCAGCCGGCGCCGCCGAGCGCGGCCATGCTGTGCAGCACGGCGCGGCGGTTGAATCGGGAACCTGTCATGGTGTTGTCTCCGGGGGTTCTCTGGGGAAGATCGGCCCCGGTGCGCCGCCTCTGCGGGCGGCCTGGTGCACCGGGCCGGCGGGGGGAATCAAGCGGGCGGCAGGGGCACCTCCGGCAGGGTCAGCACGCCGCGCTGCTGCAGGCCCTGCAGTGCCTCGTCGCTCAGCTGCAGCAGGCGCTGCAGCACCTCGCGCGTACCCTCGCCCAGCGTGGGCGGCGCATGGCGGATCGGCAGGCGCTGGCCGTCGATGCGGTAAGGCGGCGCGAACACGGGCGTGGTGCCCACCACGGGGTGCGGCATGTCCTGCAGCAGGCCGCCGCGCCGCGTGCGCTCGCTGGTGAGCGCTTCGTGCAGGCCGGCCACCTTGCCGCAGGGAATGCCGCAGGCGGTCATGCGCTCCAGCAGCACGTCGCGCGGGAAGGCGCGGATCAGCTCCGTGAGCATCGGGCCGATCTCCTGCCGGTTCTTGGCGCGCTGCACGTTGGTGGCGAAGCGCGGGTCTTCCACGATGTCGGGCCGCTCGATCACCTGGCGGCAGAACTTGTCGAACTGCGCGTTGTTGCCCACGGCGATGATGAGCGGGCCGTCGGCCGCCTCGAACATGCCGTAGGGCACGATGGAGGGATGGGCGTTGCCGTAGCGTGCCGGATCGTGCCCCAACTGCATCGCGTCGAGCCCGTAGTAGCCGGTGACCATGAGGCCGCAGTCGTAGAGCGCCATCTCGATCAGGCGGCCCCGGCCGGTGCGGCTGCGCTGGAACAGCGCCGCCAGCACGGCCTGCGCGGCGTACATGCCGGTCATCAGGTCGACCACGGCCACGCCGAATTTCAGCGGCGGCTGGCCAGCCTCGCCGTTGAGCGCCATGAGCCCCGTCTCGCCCTGGATCACCAGGTCGTAGCCCGGCCGCTTGGCCTCCGGGCCGGTCACGTCGTAGCCGGCGACGGCGCAGTAGATCAGGTCGGGCTTGATCGCCTTGAGCTGCTCGTAGCCCAGGCCCAGCTTCTCGGCGCCGCCGGTCTTGAAGTTGTGGATCACCACATCGAACTGCGGCAGCAGTTCGTGCACGATCTTCGCGCCCTCGGGGCTCTGCAGGTCCAGCGTGATCGACCGCTTGTTGCGGTTCATGCTGTTGTAGTAGGTGGTCTCGGTCTTGCCGATGCGCATGCCCCAGTCGCGCGTGTCGTCGCCGCGGCCGGGATGCTCCACCTTCACCACCTCGGCGCCGAAATCGGCCAGCACCTGGCCGCAGAGCGGGCCGGCGAACACGCGCGAGAGGTCGAGCACGCGCACGCCCTCCAGCGGAAAGTCGATACCGTCAGGCGATGCGGCGTCAGCGGTGGTGGCGTTCAATGTCTTGTCTCCAGTCATTCGTTCATTGTGGTGCGGCAGGCGGCGTAGCCGCTGCCCCCTGCGCGACCCGGCACCGGGAGCGCGTCAGCCCGCAGGGCCGCGCAGCCGCACGTAATCGGGCGCGCGCTTTTCCAGGAAGGCGGCGATGCCCTCGCGCGACTCTTCGGTGGCCTGCGACAGCACCATGCTCTGCGCCTCGCTCTCCAGCTGCTCTGCGAGCGTGGCCTGGGGTGCCGCCAGGCAGAGGGCCTTGATGCGCGCCATGGCCTGCTGCGGCCCGTCCGCCACGCTGGCGGCCAGTGCCAGCGCGCTGGCCAGCGCCTCGCCCGGCTCGGCCAGGCGGTTGACGGCGCCGAGGGCATGCAGGCGCTCGCCCGAAATCCGCTCGCCCGTCAGGCACAGCTCCGTCAGCACCTGGCGCGACACGAATTCGGCCAGGAAGGCCGTCGCGCCGCCGTCGGGCGTGAGGCCCACCTTCACGTAGGCCACGGAGAAGACGGCGTTGCGCGCGGCCACCAGCATGTCGCAGGCCAGCGCCAGCGACAGGCCCGCACCGGCCGCCGCACCTTCCACGGCCGCGATCACAGGCTTGCCGCTGCCGCGCACCGCACGGATCAGGTCGTGCAGGCCTTCCAGCTTGGCGCGGCGCTCCTCGATGGGCAGCTCGCGCCGCTTCGCCAGTTGGCGCAGGTCGCCGCCCGCACAGAAGTGCCCGCCTTCGCCGGTGAGCACGATGGCGCCCACCGCGAGATCCTGCTGCGCCGCGGCCAGCGCCTCGGTGAGCGCGGCATAGAACGCGGGCGACAGCGCGTTGCGCGCGGCGGTGTTGTTGTTGCTGAGCACCAGCACGGCGCCTTCGCGGCGCTGCAGCAGGGGTGCGGTCGTCTCCGTCATGGCCTGGGTCCTTCTTCGTCTTACGCGGGTTGACCGAGGGAGATGTACCGTGCCAGGTGGTGGTCTTCATCGCCCAGCTGGTGGTCGATCATCACCAGCCGCTTCGCATAGTGCGCCAGCGGCAGTTCCCAGGTCATGCCGATGCCCCCATGCATCTGGATGCTTTCCTCGGCCACGAGGGTGCCGATGCGGCCGATGCTGAACTTGGCGGCCGAGAGCGCCCGCTCGCGCGCGGTGCGGTCGGCGCCGTCGATCGCGGCCGCGGCGTTGATGACGGCCGAGCGGGCCTGCTCCACCTCCAACAGCAGATCGGCCATGCGGTGCTGCAGCGCCTGGAAGCTGCCGATCGGCACGCCGAACTGCTTGCGGGTGCGCAGGTATTCCAGCGTATGTTCCTTGGCCACGTCCATCGCGCCCACGGCCTCGGCGCACAGCGCCAGCACGCCCCAGCCCACGGCCCGCTCCAGCAGCGCGGCGCCCTCGCCTTCCGCGCCCAGCAGCGCGTCCGCGCCCACGGCCACGTTCGTGAAGACCAGTTCGGCCGTGCGGCCGCCGTCGATGCGGCCGTGGCCCTGCCGCCTGAGCCCGGCGGCATCGCCGGGCACCAGGAACAACGAGATGCCCGCCGCGTCGAAGGTGCCGCCGCCCGTGCGGGCCGACACCAGCAGCCACTCGGCGCCGTCGCCGAACAGCACCACGCCCTTGGTGCCGTCGATCACCCAGCCATCTCCCGCGCGGCACGCGGTGGCCGCCACGCGCGTCGGCTCGTAGTGGCCGCCCGGCTCGTCGTGCGCCAGCGCGGCCACGGCCTCGCCGGCCACCAGCGGCGCCAGCACGGTGTCTTTCTGCGCATCGGTGCCGGCCGCCGCGACGGCGCGGCCCACCACCAGGGCGCCCAGCAGGGGTTCGGCCACCAGGCCGCGGCCCAGGCGCTCGAACACCACGCTGACGTCGAAGCCCGCTCCGCCGAAGCCGCCGTCGGCCTCGGTGAACAGCGCGCCGATGGCGCCCAGCTCGGCGAAGCCGCGGTACAGCGCGGGGCTGTGGCCCTGCGCGCCGTAGGCGGCATGGTTGCGCTGCTCGATGCCGGACTGCCCGGCGATGAAGCGGTCCAGCGTGTCCGCCAGCATGCGGCGGTCTTCGGTGTGTTCGAAATTCATGGCGTCACAGTCCCAGGATCATCTTGGAGATGATGTTTTTCTGGATCTCGTTGGAGCCGCCGAAGATCGACAGCTTGCGGTAGTTGAAGTAGTTCGCTGCGGCCGCGGCGGCGCCTTCCGGCCCCACGGCCAGGTCTTCGTGGCCGGCATGCAGCGCCTCTTCCTCGAAGGGCAGCGCGTACGGGCCCATGGCGCGGCGCGTGAGCGAGAGGATCTCCTGGCGGATCTCGGTGCCGCGGATCTTCAGCATGGAGCTTTCCGCGCCCGGCACGCCTCCGCCGGCCACCGCGGCGATCACGCGCAGGTTGGTGGTCTTCATGTTCTCCAGGTCGATCTCGACGCGGGCGAGGCGCGCGGCGAACAGCGGGTCCTGCGCGAGCGGACGGCCGTTGCACTGCACGGTGGCGGCCACGCGCTTCAACTTCTCCAGCGCAGCCACCGAGAAGCCCACGCCCGCGATGTTGGTACGCTCGTAGGTCAGCAGGTACTTGGCATAGGTCCAGCCCTTGTTCTCCTCGCCCACCAGGTTCTCCGCGGGCACCTTCACGTCGGTGAAGAACACCTCGTTCACCTCGTGCTCGCCGTCCAGCGTGATGATCGGTCGCACCTCGACACCGGGCGAGCGCATGTCCACCAGCAGGAAGCTGATGCCCGACTGCGCCTTGGCCTCGCGGTCGGTGCGCACCAGGCAGAAGATCATGTTGGCGTGCTGGCCCAGCGTGGTCCAGGTCTTCTGGCCGTTGACGACGTAGTGGTCGCCCTGGCGCACTGCGGTGGTCTTGACCGAGGCCAGGTCCGAGCCCGCGCCGGGCTCCGAATAGCCCTGGCACCACCAATCCTCGCCGTTCAGGATGCGCGGCAGCCAGTACTGCTTCTGCGCCTCGCTGCCGTACTTGATCAGCACCGGGCCCAGCATGTTCACGCCGAAGGGCACGATGCGCGGCGCGCCGGCCAGCGCGCATTCGTTCTCGAAGATGAACTTCTGCACGGCGTTCCAGCCCGGCCCGCCGTACTGCTCTGGCCAGTGGTTCGCGAGCCAGCCGCGCGCGTTCAGGATCGCGTGCCAGCGCTCCATGTCGGCCTTGTCCAGGCGCAGGCCGGCGCGCACCTTGTGCGACAGGTCGGCGGGCAGGTGCTCTTTCAGGAAGGCCTGCACTTCGTCGCGGAAGGCCTCCTCCTGGGGGGTGAATTGCAGATCCATGGGGTCTTTCGTGGGTCGCTCGTGCTGTCGTTCGGTCAGTCAGTGCGCTTCGGCGGCGGCGCGGTTCAGGCTGCCGAAGTCGCGGCCCTCGGCCACCAGCTTTTCCAGCAGCGGCGCGGGCTTCCAGAACAGCGGGTCTTCCTGCGCGAACTCGCGGATGTCGGCCAGGATCTTCGGCAGGCCCACCGTGTCGGCGTAGTGCATCGGCCCGCCGCGGAAGCGCGGAAAGCCATAGCCCGAGAGGAAGGTCACGTCCACGTCCAGCGGACGCAGGGCGATGCCTTCCTCCACCACCTTCGCGCCCTCGTTGACCATCGCGGCCATGTAGCGGCGCATGATCTCGTGGGGCGTGAAGCTGCGCGGCACGACGCCCTTCTTCGCACGCTCGGCATCGACGATGGCCAGCACCTCCGGATCGGGCTGGCCGGTGCGGGCGCCTTCCGGGTACAGGTAGAAGCCGCGCCCCGTCTTCTGGCCGAACCAGCCGCGCTCGCAGATGCGGTCGGCGATCTCCACATAGCGCGCGTTGGGGTCGCGCGTGGCGGCACGGCGCTTGCGCGTGGCCCAGCCGATGTCGCCGCCGGCCAGGTCGGTCACCTGGAACGGGCCCATCGGGTAGCCGAAGCCGCGCACCGCCGCATCGATCTCATAGGGCGACGCGCCGTCTTCCATGAGGTAGTCCGCCGCCTGCTTGTACACGGCCAGGATGCGGTTGCCGATGAAGCCGTCGCACACGCCCGCACGCACCGGCACCTTCTTCATCGTCCTGGCCAGCGCGAAGGCCGTGGCGACCACGTCGGCGCTCACCTTCGCCGGCACCACGATCTCCAGCAGCTTCATGATGTTGGCCGGGCTGAAGAAGTGGAGGCCGATCACGTCCTGCGGGCGTTGCGTGGCCGCGGCGATCGCGTCGATGTCCAGGTACGAGGTGTTGGTGGCGAGCACGGCGCCGGGCTTGCAGACGCGGTCCAGCTCGCGGAACACGGCTTTCTTGACCTCCAGGTCTTCGAACACCGCCTCGATCACCAGATCGGCCGCGGCGATGTCTTCGTAGCGCGTGCTGCCGGTGTAGCGCGCCATCACGGCGGCCTTGGCATCGGCCGTCATGCGGCCCTTGGCAACGAGGCCGTCGTACACCTTCTCGACGTGCGCGCGGCCCCGGGCCAGCGAGGCGTCGTCGCGCTCGATCATGGTCACGGGCAGGCCGGCGTCCAGCGCCGACACGGTGATGCCCGCGCCCATGGTGCCGCCGCCGATGATGGCGATGGACGTGATCGGCCGCGGCGCCGCGGCCTTGGCCTCCGGCACCTTGGCGACCTCGCGCTCGGCGAAGAAGGCGTGGATCAATCCCGCGCGCTGCGGGCTCGCCAGGCACTCCATGAAGGCCGCGCGCTCGCGCTGCATGCCTTCGTCGAAATCGAGTTCCACGGCGTTGCGCACGCATTCGACGATCTTCTGCGGCGAGAACAGGCCGCGCGATTTCTTGGCGGTGTCGGCAGCCAGCGCGTCCAGCTCGGCCATCGCCGCGGCCTTGTCGGCGATGGCGACGTCGCGCGTGCGGCGCAGGGGCGCCTGCGCGGACTGCAGCTCCTGCACGCAGGCCAGGCCCGCGGCCACCGGGTCGCTGCCGTCCACCAGCCGGTCCACCAGGCCCGCGGCCAGGGCCGCCTTGGCGCTCAAAGGCTTGCCGCTCAGCATCATTTCTGCCGCGGGCTTCACGCCCATCAGCCGCGGCGCGCGCTGCGTGCCGCCCGCGCCGGGCAGCAGGCCCAGGTTCACTTCAGGCAGGCCGAGCTGCGCGCCCGGCAGCGCCACGCGGTAGTGCGCCGCGAGCGCCACTTCCAGACCACCGCCCAGCGCGGCGCCATGGATGGCGGCCACCACGCGCTTGCCGCAGGATTCGATGCGCTGGCAGACCTCGGGCAGCGAGGGCTCCACGGGCGGCTTGCCGAATTCGCGGATGTCCGCCCCGGCGATGAAGGCCTTGCCCTCGCCCACGATCAGCACCGCCTGCACGTCGGCCCGCGATTCGGCCTCGCCGATGGCGGCCATCAGGCCCTGCCGCACGGCCGCGCCGAGCGCGTTCACGGGCGGGTTGTCGATGCGGACGACGAGAACGTCGCCCTGCAGGCGCGTTTGCACGGGCGACGCGGTAGCCGCTGCTGAGGTCATGCCTTTGTCTCCTGGATAACTGTTCCGGGACATTCTTGCGGCGACAATGTTTTCTGACAATCCCATCATCCATTGACAGACTGTCAAAGGATTTCAACCAATCTCCGCAAATCCATGGATCTGCCCTCGCTGACCCTGCTGGTCGAGATCATCGACAGCGGCAACCTGAGCCAGGCCGCGCGCAAGCTGCGCATGACCCGCGCGAACGTGAGTTACCACCTCACCAAGCTGGAGAAGGCCGTGGGCGTGCAACTGGTGCAGCGCACCACGCGCCGGGTCGAGCCCACCGAGATCGGCCTGCGGCTCTACGAGCACGGCCGCACCATCCGCAACGAGCTGATGGCCGCGCAGGAGGCCGTCACCACGCTGGGCCAGGGCCTGCAGGGCCGCGTGGGCATCAGCGTGCCCAGCGGCTACGGGCAGATCGTGATGGGCGACTGGCTGATCGAGTTCAAGCGCATGTACCCGGGGATCGTGCTGGACGTGCTGTTCGAGAACCGCGCCGACAACCTGCGTGACGAGGTGGACATCGCCATCCGCGTGGTGCAGGAGCCGCCCCTCTCGCTCGTGGCGCGCAGCCTGGGCAACGTGCGCTACCTGGCCTGCGCCTCCGCCGACTACGCCCGCCGGCACGGCCTGCCGCGCACGCTGCACGCGCTGCGCGCCGGCCCGGTCATCACCGCCGGCGTGACCGGCCGCCAGCTGCGCCTCGCCGCCTACCAGGACGCCGAGCGGCACGAGGTGCTGCTGGAGCCCACGCTGATCTCCGAGCACTTCCCGTTCCTGCGCCAGGGCATCCTTGCCGGGCTGGGCGTGGGGCTGGTGCCCGACTACGTGGTGCAGGACGCGATCGCCACCGGCGAGGTAGTGACCACGCTCGACGAGTACCGCCTGAGCATCTTCGGCACCCACATGTACCTGCTGTACCTGCCCAACCGCCACCAGACGCGGGCGGTGCGGACCTGCATCGACTTCCTGCTGGACAAGGCCAGCGCCGGGGATGGCGGTCCCTCCGCCGCCATGCCCGGCTGACGGAGCCCGTGCCGCCGCCAAGTCAGCTGACGGCAGCGATCTGCCACAGGGCGAAGGCGGCCAGCACCGCGGCGCTGATCCGGTTGATACGGAGATGCCAGCGAGCGTCGAAACGGTCGCGCAGCAGCCCGACAGCCGTGCTCAGGAACAGCCACCACAGCGCGGAGCCCACGAACACGCCGGCGACCATGGCCACCGGTGCGGTCGCCGCCACCGTTGCCGCCGAACGGCCTGCCATCGCTCCGAAGACGGCGATGAATGAAAGGATGGTGGCCGGGTTGGAGAGCGTCAGCGCGAAGGTATGCACGAAGTGGCGCCATCCGCTGCGCGCCGGCCCCCCCGAGGCGCCGGTGCCATGCCCCGCAGCCGGTGCCCGCGCGATCTGCCAGGCCATCCAGAGCAGAAAGGCCGCTCCCGCCCACACGAGCGGCACGCGCACCGCCACCAGCGCCTGGACGAGCCAGTGCACGCCGCAGGCACCGATCGCGCCGTAGACGGCATCCGCCGTGGCGGCACCCAGCCCGGTGGCCAGCCCGGCGCGCGGTCCGTGTCCCAGGCTGCGCTGGATGACGAGGATGCCGATCGGGCCGACCGGCGCGGCGATCGACAAGCCGATCACCAATGAGGAAAGAAAGACGTCGAGCAGTGGCATGCCATCGATCGTAGGCAGGCCGGCCACCGCAATGAAGCCGATTCTTCCGGCCTCGGGCACGTTTCACCGTGTTTTTTACGGAAAATCCTCTCCATGACCGAACAACCCATTCTGGATGACAAGGCCTGGAAACTGCTCCGGGCGCTGCAGGCGGACGGCCGGGCGCCGCTCAAGGCACTGGCTGAGGCCGCGGGACTCTCGGTGGCCGCCACGGCAGAGCGCCTGAAGCGGCTGCAGGAGGCGGGAGTCGTGCGCGGCGTGCACGCGGACCTCGACCCCGCCAAGGTGGGCCGGCCGATCCAGGCGCTCGTCGGCATCACTGTCGGCCAGCCGCACAAGCGGGCGTTCCTCGACGCGTTGCGCGCCCGCGCGGAGGTCCTCGAGTGCCACCACGTTACCGGCGCCGATTCGTATGTGATGGCCTTGGCCGTGGAAGACATGGCGGCGCTGGAGTCGTTTCTGGGAGACATCAACCGGTGGGGCGAAACGCGCACGTCCATCGTCATGTCCACCCCCATCTTCCGGCGCGGGCTGCAACCCGCTGCAGCCCGCGGCAGATGAAAAAACCCCGCCGTGTCGCCACGGCGGGGCTCTGTGTCTTCCTGGACGCGACAGCCGTAACCCGGCTGCCATGCGGGGCATCAGCCCTGCGCGTTCTGCAGCGCGGCGATGCGCTCCTCGATCGGCGGGTGGGTGCTGAACAGCTTGCCGATGCCGCCGGCGATGCCCATGGCCTGCAGGCCCTTGGGCAGTTCGGCCGGATGCATGCCGCCCAGGCGGGCCAGCGCGTTGATCATCGGCTGCCGGCGGCCCATGAGGCGGGCGGCACCTGCATCGGCGCGGAACTCGCGCTGGCGGCTGAACCAGGCCACGATCATCGAGGCGAGGAAGCCCAGCACGATGTCGAGCACGATGGTGGTGACCATGTAGCCGATGCCGGGGCCGGAGCTGTTCTCGTCGTTGCGGCGCAGGAAGCTGTCCACCGCGTAGCCGATCACGCGCGAGAGGAACACCACGAAGGTGTTCATCACGCCCTGGATCAGGGTCATCGTCACCATGTCGCCGTTGGCGATGTGGGCCACCTCGTGGCCGATCACGGCCTCGACCTCCTCGCGGGTCATGCCCTGCAGCAGGCCGGTGGACACCGCCACGAGGGCGTTGTTCTTGAAGGCGCCGGTGGCGAAGGCGTTCGGGTCGCCCTCGAAGATGCCGACCTCGGGCATGCCGATGCCGGCCTGGTCGGCGAACTTGCGCACGGTCTGGACGATCCAGGCCTCGTCGGCCGAGCCCGTGCCGTCGATCACGCGCACGCCGGAACTCCACTTGGCGATCGGCTTGCTCATGAGCAGCGAGATGATCGCGCCGCCGAAGCCCATGATGAAGGCGAAGCCGAGCAGCGCCCCCAGGTTGAGGCCGTTGGCCGTCAGGTAGCGGTTGACGCCGAGCAGGCTGGCGACGATGCCCAGCACCACCACGACGGCAAGGTTGGTGAGCAGAAATAGCGCGATGCGTTTCATCGAAGGTTCTCCACGAAGGGGAAGCGTTGGGTGCAGGGGGAGGAAACGGCCTGGTACCGGACCCGGCACGACAGTAATTTGGGGATGTCGGTCGGGCGTTCAAGCCGCCGTGTCAGCGCGGAGGGACCCCTGTTGTGTACTGTGATGCGGGGCGTGCGCTGCGGAATACGGAAGAGTCATCATAGAAGCAAAAGTTCTCGTTTTCGGCCCACCAGCCGGGCACCCCCAGGACCGGAAGGGGTGTGAAGGGCTTGGTCGTCAGCAGCTCCGGCGCCAGCGAACCCTCCAGCCAGCCGTCGATGTCAGCTACCATTTCAGGAGCATCCGGCACCAGCAGCACATGCGCCGTGAGCGGCTTGCGGGGCTTCACCAACTGCTCCAGCAGGGCGTGGCCGAAAATTTCCAGGCGCGCCTGCCGCCAGAGCGGGCGCAGGTCCGTGAACAGGCGCCGCCATGCGCGCGTGGCCAGGGCCTCCCGCAACTCCTGCGGCGCGAACAGCACTGCTCCGTTTTCGTCGAAGACCGTGATCGCATCCCGCAGCGGGCCGCGCACCGCGCCGACGCCCTGTGCGGCGATCGCGCCGGCCTGCAATGCGTTGAGCCGGCGCTTGGCCCGCGGGTAATGCAGCCAGACCAGGCCGTTGAAGAAATCGTGCAGGTTGTCGCGGGTCGGCACCTGTCCCGTACGGAAGATGAAGGCCTCGTAGGCCTCGCCGACCGGCTGGCATTCCTGGGAAACGAAGCACGGGCCCGCCGCCCTCCCGGACGCCGGGGTTCCCAGGGCATCGAGGGCCTGCCAGACGAGCTGCCCCGCATGCACGCCCGCGGCGACCGCCCGGCCGGCACGGCGCAACGGTGTGAACCAGGGGCGTTCCCACTCGACCTCATCCACCGGTCGCACGGCGGAAGATGCCAGAACCTGCCGTGCGAACCGGTCCGGGGGCCTCATCCGGCAGGTCCGCGCGCCGCGGGGGCGACGCGCTTGTCGCGTACCGAGACCTTCGAAGTGCCTTCGTCGCGCATCTCGAATGCCTGGGTCGCGGCCAGCAGTTTGGTGAGCGTGGCGTACCCGTAGTTGCGAGCGTCGAACGAGGCCTTGTTGGCGATCTGCGTCCCAACGGCACCCACCTTCGCCCAGCCGCTCTCGTCCTGCGTGGCGGCCACCGCATCGCGCAGAAGGTTCATGAGCGAAGTGTCCTGCCGCAACTCCGGCGTGGGAATGCGCAGCCCGGCGGCGGGCCGCACAGGGTGGCCCGGCGTGGGCGGATCAGCGGCGGTGACGGCGGAAGCATCGCGCGGCGGCCGGCCGGATGCCGGTGCCGGAGCGGCCTCGGGCGGAGGCGGAAGCGGCTCGGGCGCGATCGTCACGGCCGGTGCGGCCGCTGCGGCCAGCGCCTCGAGGTACAGGAACCGGGAACAGGCGTTGACGAACGGCCGCGGCGTCTGCTGCGCGCCGAAGCCATACACGGCCGCGCCCTTGGCACGCAGGTGCATCACCAGGGGCGTGAAGTCGGCATCCGAAGAGACGATGCCGAAGGCGTCCGGCCGGTCGGTGTACAGCAGTTCCATCGCATCCACGGTCATGGCCATGTCGGTGGCGTTCTTGCGCTTGGAATAGTCGAACTGCTGGATGGGGCGCACGGCAAACTCCAGCAGCTTGGACTGCCATCCCGACAGTGCGGACTTGGTCCAGTTGCCGTAGGCGCGGCGGATGCTGATCACGCCGAGCGTGGACAGTTCGGTCAGGATCTCGTCGATCATCTCCGCGGGCGCGTTGTCCGCATCGATCAGCAGCGCGATGCGCAGTTGTTGCCGCTCCTGCAGGTCCGGCGCCGGCGCCATGGCTCAGTCCGATCCGCCAGCCACTGCCCGCCAGGCCAGCGCCTCGCCCGAGCGCAGCGGCTTGAGCAGCGCTTCGCCGAAGGGGAAGCTCTCGGGCGGTGTCCACGGTTCGCGGCGCAGGGTCAGCGTGCCCTGGTTGCGCGGCAGGCCGTAGAAATCCGGGCCGTGGAAGCTGGCGAAACCTTCCAGCCTGCCCAGCGCGCCCACGCTGTCGAAGGCCTCGGCATACAGCTCCATGGCGGCATGCGCGCTGTAGCAGCCCGCGCAGCCGGTGGCGTGCTCCTTCAGGTGGGCTGCATGCGGCGCGCTGTCCGTGCCCAGGAAGAACTTCGGGCTGCCGCCGGTGGCGGCCTCCACGAGGGCGAGCCGGTGCGTTTCGCGCTTGAGCACCGGCAGGCAGTAGTAATGCGGCCGGATGCCGCCCGTGAAGATGGCGTTGCGGTTGTAGAGCAGGTGCTGCGGCGTGATGGTCGCCGCCGTGAAGGCGTCGCTGGAGGCCACGTACTGCGCGGCCTCGCGCGTGGTGATGTGCTCGAAGACGATCCTGAGTTCCGGGAAATCGCGGCGCAGCGGGATGAGGTGGCGGTCGATGAACACGGCCTCGCGGTCGAAGAGGTCGATCTCGCTGCCCGTGGCCTCCCCATGCACCAGCAGCAGCAGGCCGGCCTTCTGCATCGCCTCCAGCACCGGGTAGATCTTGCGCAGCTCGGTCACGCCGGCATCGCTGTTCGTCGTGGCGCCTGCGGGGTAGAGCTTGCAGGCGACGATGCCGGCCTCCCTAGCGCGCGCCATTTCCGCGGGCGGGATGTTGTCGGTGAGGTAGAGCGTCATCAGCGGCTCGAACGACACGCCCTGCGGCACGGCGGCCAGGATGCGGTCCCTGTAGGCCAGCGCCTGGGCCGCCGTGGTGACCGGGGGGCGCAGGTTGGGCATGATGACCGCGCGGCCGAACTGCGCCGCCGTATGGGGGACCACGGTCAGCAGGGGCTCGCCGTCGCGCACGTGCAGGTGCCAGTCGTCGGGCCGGGTGATGGTGAGGGTGTCCACGGAGGCGGATGCGGTAGGGGTGGGGGGTGTGGCAGCGGTCATGGGCGCCGATTCTCCCACCGGGCGCGCACATAAAAAACCCTGTCCGCCGTGAGGCAGGACAGGGTGAAACCCCAGTCATTGGGGCGAGGGGGGGATCCGGGGCGCCGCGCATTGCTGCGTGGCATGGATGTGATCGTATGCAGCGCAGCCGGGCCCGGTTGTGGTCCGTGGACGGCTGGGTGCGTAGGACTGCGTGCCATGGGCCCGCGCCCACGGTTCAGTCGATGGCCGGGAATTCCACGGTGAAGCGTGCGCCGCCTTCGGGGCGGTTCTCCACCCGCACGCTGCCGCCCTGGCGCTGCACCAGGGCCTTCACGATGGACAGGCCCAGGCCCGAGCCTTCGCCCCGCCGCCCGGGATCGTGGGGGAAACGCTCGAAGGGCCGCTCCAGCAGGCGCGCCGGCATGCCGGGGCCCGCGTCGCTCACGCGCAGCACGGCGCGGCCGCCCTCGCCGGCCACCTCGACCTCCATCCACCCGCCCGCCGCCGCATGGCGCAGCACGTTCTCGACGAGGTTGAACAGGATCTGGCGCATGCGGTCCGGGTCCACCATGGCATGGGGCCCCTGGTCGTCCGGCAGCCGCAGGGCCAGTTCCACGCCGTGGTCCTCGATGCGCTGCGCATGCAGCGCCACGGCATCGCGCACCAGCTCGGACAGGTCCACCGCACGGGTTTCCAGCGATAGCTGGTCCGCCTCCGCCATGGACAGGGTGTGCAGGTCCCCCACCAGGCGCCCCAGGTACTCGACCTGCTCCAGCAGCGCGCGGGACTCTGCCGCATCGGCCTCGATCACCCCGTCGCAGATCGCGTGCAGGCGCGCGCGCAGCACCGTGAGCGGCGTGCGCAGCTCATGCGAGATGGAGGCCGCATGGGCGCGCCGCTCCTTGGCCGAGCGTTCGAGCGCATCGATCATCTGGTTGAAATGCCGGACCATTTCCGCCATCTCGTCGTGGTAGCGGCCCGGCTGGGCGCGCACCGAGAAATCCCCGACCGCCACGTGGGACGCCACCTCGGCCATCGACGCCAGCGGCAGCGTGACGATGCGCGACACCCAGAATCCCACGACGAGGCCGATGGGCAGGCAGATCACGAGCCCCACCACGAGGGACCATTTCTCGCCGAACAGCAGGTCGCCGTGCCAGTACTGGCCGTAGATCTCCATCGCCCGCGGGCTGTCTTCCATGTCGCGGTCGCGCAGGCCGTCCAATTCGACCTGCACGTCGGAGGGCAGGCTGCGGTAGAAGTCGCGGTACTGCACCTCGGAAAACAGCATCACGCTCGCGGCCAGCAGCGCCATCGTCGCCAGCACGGTGGCGGCGATGCACACGCCGAACCGCACCCAGACCCGGCTGAACAGCGACCCCTGCGCGGCCGGGGGGCGGTGCTCAGGCAACGGGACCCTCCCCGGGCCAGAGCCGGTAGCCGATGCCGCGCACGGTCTCGATGAGCTCGCCCTGCCCTGCCTGCTGCAGCTTGCGGCGCAGCTTGGAGAGGTGGGAATCGATCACGCGGTCGAGCGCGTCGCTCTCGGGAAGGCAATGCTCGATCAGGTGGCTGCGGGAGAAGCAGCGCCGGGGCTGCGCGGCCAGGCAGGCCAGCAGCCGGTATTCGGTCAGCGTCAGCGGCAGCGGCACGGCGCGCCCGTCGTCGCCGTGGGCGAAGGCGGCATGGGCCTCCTGGTCGATCTCGATGCGGCCCACGCGGATGCGCTGGGCGGCCCGGGCCGGTGCCGAAGGCTGGGCCTGCACGCGCCGCAGCACGGCGCGCACCCGGGCCACCACTTCCGGCGGGCTGAAGGGCTTGACCACGTAGTCGTCCGCCCCCAGGCGCAAGCCGACCAGCTTGTCCACGTCGTCGGCCAGCGCCGTCACCATGATCACCGGCGTCTGGCCGTCCTCGCGGATGGCGCGCAGCAGGTCCAGGCCGTCCATGCCGGGCAGGTGGATGTCCAGCAGCACCATGTCGGGCTTGAGCTGGCGGAACAGCCGCAAAGCCTCCAGGCCGTCATGGGCCTGGTGGGCGCGCAGTCCGTCGCGCTGGAGATAGGCGGAGAGGATGGTGGCGATGCCCGGCTCGTCCTCGACGACGAGAACGAGCGGGCCGGTGGCCTGCGGGGCAGCGGGAAGGTTCATGGCGTCGGGAGGTGCTGGGCGGAATTATCCACAGCTGCCCGGGCTGCCGTGCAAAGCCCTGCATCTCCATGAAGCCTCCATATGCCATGCAAGGCGGCTCAAGCTTGGGGCGGTCCAATCCAGCCATCGCCACCGGACTCCCCGCCCTGGCTTCACCCCTGCAAATGTAACGCCGCGCGTGCTTCTTCCGTCCCCCATTCCACGTCCGCTCCGCCTCGGCCTGGCTGCCGCGGCGATTGCGTTCCTGGCCGGCTGCTCGGCACCGGACATCCGCCGCCCGGAGGCACCCGCCCTGCCCGCCACCTGGACTTCGTCCGTGCCGGACGGCGCCGCCGCGGCGCCGGAGTTCCGCGCCTGGTGGAAGGCCTTCCACGATCCCGCCCTCGACGCGCTGGTGGACGAGGCGCTGCAGAAGAACCTCGACCTCGCGATCGCCGCCCACCGGCTGCGCGAAGCCCGCCTGCAGGCCGGGCGCGCGGCGGTGCAGTTCAGGCCCTCGTTCGGCGCAGGTGCACGCACGCTGCAGGACATCGAAGCCACCGACAGCTATTTCCACGCCAGCATCGACATGGTCTGGGAACTGGGCCTGTTCGGCGCTGCCGAAAGCGCGCGGGCATCTGCCACGGCGGACCGCGACGCGGCCGTGGCGGACGGCCAGGGCGCACGCGTCGCCGTCGTGGCCGAGGTGGTACGCAATTACCTGGACCTGCAGGCCGCGCGCCGGCAGCTGCAGCTGCTCGACCGGCAGGCGGCCCTCGACGAGCGGGCCGCCCGTCTGGCGGAGGTGCGCCGCCGCACCTGGACCGGCGCCACCGACGAGGTGGCCTCGGCCGGCATGCAGCGCGCCCGCACCCGTGCGGCACGCGCCGAGCCCGAACAGGCGCGCGCACGCGCCGCCCAGTCGCTGGCCGTGCTGCTGGACCGCGTGGCACCGGACCCGGCCTGGAGCGCAGCCGGCCCCGTCCGGGTGCCCACCCTGGCGCCCTTCGCGTTCTCGGCGCTGCCCGCCGACCTGCTGCGCACGCGTCCGGACGTGCAGGCCGCGGAAGCGGCCGTGCGCAAGGCCGCCGCAGAAGTGGGCATGGCCCGCTCCGAGCTGTACCCGCGCATCGCCATCACCGGCTCGCTGCTGTACGCCTACAACATCACGCGCAACCGCCGCACCACCAGCGACAACGTGCCTGCCATCGGCCCCACCATCGACATCCCGCTCTTCGACTGGGGACGCCGTCGCATGCAGGTGGACGCGCAGCAGGAGGCGCTGCAGGCCGCGGCGCTGACCTACCAGCGCACGGTGCGCGGCGCCGTCGCCGAAGCCGAGGGCGCCCTCTCCGCCCTGGCGGCCCAGCAGAACCGGGCGGATGCGCTCGCGGAGGCGCAGCCCGCGCTTGCCGAGCGCGTGCGTGCCGGCAGCGTCCAGGCCCGGCTCGGCCTGGCCAGCGAGTACGACGGACTTGCCGCGCAGCGCGCGGCCCTGCAGGCAGAAGCCGAATGGGCGACGGCCCAGGACGCGCGCTCCCTGGCCTTCGTCGCGCTGTACAAGGCACTGGGCGGCGCGCCGCTGCCCCCCGCGTCGGCCGACGACGGAGAGGCGCAATGATCGCCCTGGCCCGCAAGACGCTGATCCACGAGTGGCGGCGGTTCGTGCCCGCCGTGTTCGCCGTGGGCTTCTCGTGCGTGCTGCTGGTGGTACAGGCCGCGCTGGTGCTGGGCATCTTCGGCAGCGCGGCGCTGTACGTGCGTGCGTCGGGCGCCGATCTCTGGGCCGGCTACCCCGGCACGCAGAGCGTGAATTTCGGCCGGGCGATCGGCAGCGACGTGGACCTGCGGCTGGCCATGGACCCGGCGGTCGTGGCCACCGAGCCCTACCTCTGGGTGGATGCGGACTGGCGCAGCGCGCAATCCGGAAGCGGCGGCGTGTCGGTGTACCTGTCGGGCATCCGCTCCGCACCGGACGGCATGCTGTTCTCCCACCTGCTCACCGGCTGGCAGCGCGCGGCGCTGCGCGCGCCCGGCGCGGTCATCGTGGACCGGGCGGACCTCTCCACGCTGGGCACCAGCGTGGGCGGCACGGCCTGGATCAACGCGCACGAAGTCCACGTCGTGGCCGCGGTGGACGGGCTGCGCGGCCTGGGCGGGGCGAACGTGCTGTCGTCGATCGACACCGCCCGCGAGATCGCGGGCACCGGCTCGGCCACCTCGCCCACCTACGTCGTGGCCCGCACCCGCACGCCGGAGCAGGCCCGGGAGGTCCAGGCCCGGTTCTCTGCCGGAGCCCCGGGCTTCGGTCCGTTCGAGGTCTGGACGGCCCGCCAGTTCGCCCGCCGCTCCCAGCTGTACTGGCTGCTGGACACGGGCGCGGGCGTGGCCGTGCTGTTCATGGTGGGCATCGTCTGCCTCGTGGGCACGGTCGTCACCAGCCAGTCGCTCATGGGCGTGGTGGCCGGATCGGCCCGTGAATACGCCGTGCTCAACGCGCTGGGCGTGAGCCGCCGCTCGCTGGGCCGGCTGGTGATCGAGCAGGCCTGCTGGATCGGCGGACTGGGCCTGCTGCTGGGCGCCGCCGCCAGCACCGGCCTGCTGTGGCTCGCCATGTCGCAGGGCGTGCCGGTCGCGATGACGCCCGCCACCGCCCTGGCCTGCGCAGGCCTGGTCGCGCTCGTCGCGCTGCTTTCGGGCCTCCTGGCCATGCGCGGCCTCATGGCCGCCGATCCCGCCCTGCTGCTGCGATGAACACCCACGCCCCCCGCTCCCCCGCGCCGCCGCCTGGCGCAGCCCCCAGCCTGCAGGCCGTGGACCTGCAGAAATCCTTCGTCTCGGGCGTCGTGCAGGTGCCGGTGCTGCGCCAGCTCTCACTGTCCATCCTCCCGGGGGAACTCACCCTCATCTCCGGCCCTTCGGGCTGCGGCAAGAGCACGCTGCTGTCGCTGCTGTCCGGTCTGCAGCAGCCGGACGCGGGCAAGGCCTACGCCCTGGGCGAAGACCTGGGAGCGCTCGGCCCGCGCGCGCTGGAACGCTTCCGGCTGCAGCACACGGGCTTCGTGTTCCAGGGCTTCAACCTCTTTCCCGCGCTGACCGCACTGGAGCAGGTGCAACTGCCCCTGGGCTACCTGGGCCTGGGCGCCGCCGAAAGCGCGCGCCAGGCACGGCGTGCCCTCGACGAAGTGGGCATGTCGCAGCGCGCGCACATGCGCCCGGCCCAGCTGTCCGGGGGCGAGAAGCAGCGCGTGGCCATCGCCCGCGCCATCGCCAAGTCGCCCCAGCTGCTCTTCGCCGACGAACCCACCAGCGCGCTGGATGCCGACAGTGGCCAGCGCGTCATCGACATCCTTCACCGCATCGCACGCGCCCACGGCACCACCGTGCTGTGCGTGAGCCACGACCCGCGCCTCGTCCGCCATGCCGACCGCGTGCTCGGCATGGAAGACGGTGCCATCCGCAGCGACTGGCGCCAGCCGGACGCCATCACCCCATGAAACGCCTCTCCCTTCCCCTCGGCCCCCGCGCCGCGCGCGGCGCTGCCTGCGCGGCCTCCGCGCTGGCCCTCGCCTGGCTCGCGGCCTGCACCGACCGTGGCACCCCCGCGCAGATGCCTGCACCCGAAGCGCCCGCATCCGCGCCGGCCTCCGGCGCAGCCAACGGCGTGGCCATCGCCCGCGGCCGCATCGAGGTCCAGGGCGGGATGCTCGACCTCACGCCCCTGCAGGAAGGCGTGGTGGACACCGTCGCCGTGCATGAAGGCCAGGCCGTGAAGCGCGGGCAGGTGCTGCTGCGCCTGTCCGGCACCGGCCTGCAGGCCGAGGCCGAGGTGGCGCAGGCGGAACTGCAGCTGGCGGAGGCGCGCGAACGCGCACGCGCCCAGCAGGTGCCCGCACTGCGCCGCACGGCCGCCCGGCTCGCCGAAGCCGCCGCCGCCAACGCCGCCGAGCCGCAGCGCGCCGAGGATGCGGCCCAGGCCCTGCGCGCCGCCGAATCCGATGCCGCCGTGGCGCGTGCGGAGGCCGAAGTGGCGCGCAAGAAGCTCGCCCAGGTGCGCGGCCAGCAGGCCCGCCTCGAGCTGCGCGCCCCCGAGGACGGCACCGTGGTCCATGTCAGGACCCAGGCCGGCGTGCGCCTGGCGGCCGCAGCCGGCAGCCATGCCGCGATCACGCTGCTGCCGCACCGGCCGCTGATCGTGCGGGCGGAGGTCAACCAGAACTACGCGGCCGCTGTGAAGCCGGGGATGCGCGCATCGGTCACGACCGACGGCGACGCCGCCCCGGTCGCCCTGCCCGCCGCGCGGGTGGTGCGCATCAGCCCCGTGCTCGGCGCCTCGCGGCTGCAGGAAGACGCCCAGCGCGGCCCGATGCGGGTCGTGGAGTGCGTGCTCGAATTCGACAGCCCTCCGGAAGCACGCCCCGGCCAGACCGTGCGCGTGAGCTTTCTTCCCCTGAAGCAGGAATGACACCATGACGACTGCGTCCTTTCCCCTGTCCTCGCTCCGGCGCCCGGCCCTTTCCGCCCGGAACCTCGCTGCGTCCCCCGCGGGCTGGATGGTCCAGTGCGACTTCGACGGCACCATCAGCACGCGGGACGTCACCGACTCCCTGCTGCAGCGCTTCGGCCAGCCCGGCTGGCAGGCACTGGAAGACGCCTGGGAACGCGGCGAGATCGGTTCGCGCGAATGCATGAAGGGCCAGGTCGCACTGCTGGACATGGACCGCGCCGAGCTCGACGCCCACCTGGAGACCATCGAGGTCGATCCGCATTTCACCGCCTTCGTGCGCGAGGCCCAGGCCCTGGGCATGCCGGTGCAGGTGGTGAGCGACGGCATCGACTACGCCATCCAGTCCGTGCTGGCCCGCCACGGCCTGGACGGACTGCCCGTGATCGCCAACCGCCTCGTGCAGGCCGGACCGCGCCAGTGGCGCCTGGAGTCGCCCTGGGCCAGCGGCAGTTGCGCGCGCGCCAGCGGCAACTGCAAGTGCGAACGGCTGGCCGAGCAGCGGGCCGTGCACGGGCGTGTGCTGTTCGTGGGCGACAGCACCTCGGACTTCTGCGTCTCCGGCCGTGCCGACTTCGTCTTCGCCAAGTACAAGCTCATCGCCCACTGTGAAGCCAACCACATCGCCCACGCGCCGTTCAGCGACTTCTCCGACACGCTGGAGATGCTGCACCAGCTGGACGCACTGGCTCCGCGCCAGCTGGAGGTGGCATGAACGCCGCCGCAGCGACCTTGCGGGCCATGGACGACAGCGCCCTGGCCCGCCCCGCGGCCCCCGCGGCCCTGCATGGCACCGAACATGAATACCTGCTGGAGGGCCACGGACCGCTCGCCACCACCGGGATCCTGCTGATCCACGGCCTCACCGGTACGCCCAACGAAATGCGGCTGCTCGCCAAGGGCCTGCACCGCGCGGGCTTCACCGTGCTCGCGGTGCAGCTGGCCGGCCACTGCGGCACGCAGGAAGACCTGATCGCCACGCGCTGGCAGGACTGGGTGGCCAGCGCCCGGCGCGGCGCGGACCGGCTCATGCAGCTCACCGGACAACCGGTCGTCGCCTGCGGCCTGTCCATGGGCGCACTGCTGGCGCTGGCCCTGGCCATCGAGCGGCCTCGGCAGGTGGCCGGCGTGGTGGCGTTGTCCACCACCTTCCGCTACGACGGCTGGAGCATGCCGGCCTATACGCGCCTGGCCTTCCTGCTGCCGCTCTTCCGGGCCCTCGGCATCGGCCGCCGCAGCGTCTTCATGGAAGCACCGCCCTACGGCATCAAGGACGAGGCCCTGCGCGAACGCGTGGTGTCGCAAATGCATTCGGGCGACAGCGCGGCGGCCGGCCTGCCGGGCAACCCCTGGTGGTCGGTGATCGAGCTGCGGGCGCTTTCCGCCCACGTGCGGCGCAACCTGGACGCCGTGCGCGCACCCTGCCTGGTGATGCACGCCCGCAACGACGACATTGCCGCGGCAGGCAACGCCCAGGACATCGTGCGCGGCGTGCGCCACGCCCCGGTGGAGCTGGTGCTGCTGGACGACAGCTACCACATGATCACCATCGACCGCGACCGCCGCACGGTGCTCGCGCGCACGGTGGCCTTCGCGGAAGCGGTCGCGCGACAGCGGCAGCAGGAGCCACGGCGCCAGGAAGGCACTGCGCCATGACGCCAACGGACGGCGGCGGCATCACGCCGCTGGTGGCCCTGCTGTGGTTCCTGAACATGCTGGTGGACACGGGCGGGCAACTGGCCTTCAAGGCCGCCGCCACGGCCGACCCGCGCGCGGGCAGCGGCCTGGCGCGCTGGATCTGGATGGCGCGCAGGCCCTGGATCTGGATCGGCGTCGGCTGCTACGTGGCCGAATTCCTGGTCTGGCTGGCGTTCCTGTCCCTCGTGCCGCTGTCCGACGGCGTGCTGCTGGGTTCGATCAACATCGTGGCCGTGATGATCGCCGGCCGCTTCCTGTTCCGCGAAAAGCTCTCGCCGATGCGGGTGGCGGGCATCCTGCTGGTGTCGGCGGGCGTGGCCGTCGTCGGCCTGAAGGGGTGACGCCGTGCGACGCTTCTACGCCATCGGCTTTCTCGTCCTCGTCGCCTTCGACACGCTCGCGCAGATCAGCTTCAAGCTGGCGGGCGAACACGCGCTGCCGCTGGAGTTCTCCAGCGCCTGGCTGTCGCGGGTCTTCGGACAGCCCTGGATCTACGGTGCCTTCGTGGGCTACGTGGGCGCCTTCTTCACCTGGATGACGCTGCTGGAGCACGCGCCCATCGGCCCGGCCTTCGCGGCATCGCACCTCGAGGTCGTCTCCGTGCTGGCGCTTTCGGCCCTCCTGTTCAACGAGCCCATCGGCTGGCCGCAGCTGCTGGGCGCCGCGCTCATCGCCGCCGGCATCGCCTGCCTGGCCCGCAGCGAGGCCGAGGAGCAGGCGCCGCCAGCCGCTCCCCCACCCGCGCCCCATGGCGCCTGAGGCGCCGCCCACCGCCGGCCTGCCGCTGGGCTGGCGCGACCTGCTGCCCGGCGGCGATGCAGACCTCGGCGGTGCGCTGGCGCGCTTCCTGGGCGTGCCGTCGGTGCAGGTGGAATGCTCCGGCACCGCAGCGCTGGTGGTGGCGCTCACGGCCCTGCGCGAACATGAGCCCGCGCGCGACGAGGTCATCGCCCCGGCCTACACCTGCCCCCTGGTCGCCCTGGCGGCCGCGCACTGCGGCCTGCGGCTGCGCGTGTGCGACCTGCGGCCCGCCAGCCTGGACCTGGGCCCCGATGCCCTGGCCGCGCTCTGCGGTCCACGCACCCTGGCCGTGCTGCCCACCCACCTGGCGGGCCGCGTGACCGACGTGGCGCCGGTGCGCGCCGTTGCCCATGCGGCCGGCGCCCGCGTCATCGAGGACGCGGCCCAGGCCCTGGGCGCGCGCGAGCAGGGCGGCGCCTGCGTCGGCACCACGGGCAGCGATATGGTCTTCTTCAGCCTGGCCGTGGGCAAGGGGCTCACGATCTACGAAGGCGGTGCGCTGGTGGTGGCCGATCCCGGCCTGCGCGCAGCCTGCGCGCGCGCCGCGCGGACCGTGGCCCCCTGGCGTCGGGGCTGGGAGCTGCGCCGCAGCGCCGAGCTGCTGGGCTATGCCGCGCTCTACCGCCCGGCCGGCCTGCCGCTGGCCTATGGCCTGCCGCTGCGGCGGGCGCTGGCACAGGGCGACCGCATCGCCGCGGCGGGCGACGATTTCGACGATGCCATTCCGCTGCACCAGGTCGGCCGCTGGCGCCGCGCCGTGGGCGTGCGCGCACTGGCCCGCCTGCCCGCCTGGCTGGCCGGAGGCGAGGCACGGGCCCGGCACCGCATGGCCTTGCTGCGCGAGCGCATTCCTGAACTGCAGGTGATCGGGGACAGCGGCGCCGTGCCGGGCGCGCGGGGCACCTGGCCCACGCTGCTGGTGCTGCTGCCCGATGCCGCCCGGCGCGAGGCCGCCATCGCCGCGCTGTGGAGCCGGGGCCTGGGCGTGAGCCTGCCCTTCGTGCATGCGCTGCCCGACTACCCCCGCTATGCGCGGCACATCGCCCCGGGCCCGCAAGAGGGCTGGCCGCATGCCCGGGATTTCGCTGCCCGCGTGCTCGCCGTCGGCAACAGCCCCTGGCTGGACGACGCCGGCTTCGACCGGATCTGCACAGTGCTGCAGCAGGTGTGCGGATCGGCGGATGAGCCGGTCCGCTAGATCAACGCGCCGTCAGCCGTCCGTCTCCAGCATATCGAGCAGCCACATGTTGAACGCGGCCTGCGCGGCCTGCCAGGCCGGCAGGTCGGCATGCTCCGTGCCGGTCTGCTGCCCGTCGCCTGCGCTCAGCCATCGCTTCCAGGCCGTGGCGTAGCGGTGGGTGGAGACGTCGCCCGTCACGTCGCTGCCCACGACGCAGTTGCGCAGGCTGCCGATGACCGCAGCGGCATGGCGCGTCTCCAGCGTGCCCTGGTCCCAGTTCGTGCGCACCACGCGGGGAGAAAACACGTCCTTGTCCACACTGAAATAGGTGGGCACCCGCTGCCGCTCGAGCATGCGCGCCAGTTCGCCGATCAGGGCGTCCGCGTCCGGGAACGCGCGGAACCGGTCCGCGATGCCCAGCCAGCGTGCCCAGCGCGTGTCCACGCCGCTGCTCCAGTAGGTGAGCCGGCCCGCGCGCAGCGGCGCGAGGTAGTTCTCCCACGCATGGCCCGTGCCGATGTCGCCCGAGGTAATGCCCACCACGTGCACGTGCGAGACCTGGGGCAGCAGCGCCACCCGCCGCACCCACGAGCCGCAATGCACCCCGAAGGGAAAGCGCATGTTGTCCGGGTGGTTGTCCAGCACCACCACCCGCAGCGGCTGAGCCGCGGAGAACCCGTGGGCGGCGATGCAGCGCTCGATGAGCGGCCAGCTCAGGTGGTGGAAATCGCCGCTGCCCATGAACACCGTGCCGTGCGCCGCCACCGGCGGCATGGCCAGTTCCAGCGCCTGCCGGAACGCACGCATCGTGCACATGCCACAGCCGAAGCGGATGCGCTCCTGCCATGCCGGCGCCAGCGGCAGGCGGACCTCCCCGGGCAGCCCGCCCACGGAACCGTCCACGTCGAGCACCACCGGGGGCCGCACCGCGCCGCTCATGCCGCGTCCTCCACGCTGTCCTTCCAGCGCCGGTCGCTTTCGAAATGGCCCGAGAATCGCCGGGCCAGCGCGCGCAGCAGCGGGTTGCGCACATACACGGCATGCCGCGTCCAGGTGAAACTCGCGCCCAGGCTGCGCTTGACCTCGGGGTCGGTCCAGCCCGCGATGTAGTGGGTCAGGCCCCGCTCGACCGCATATTCCAGGTTGACCATCCAGCTCACGAAATACAGGTTGACCTCGCGCGCGGCGGGGTAGGACAGGCCGATGTACTTGTCCACGAGGCGCCCCGCGTGCTCGTAGCAGAGGTTCCAGCCCAGCAGCGCATCGGTGCCGGCATGCCGGTACTCGAAGACGATGCCGCCGCTGGCGCCGTCACGCAGCACCGCGGCGAAGAAATCCCGGGTCAGCCGGTCGAAATGCACCTCGCTCTGCGCATGCACGGCCTCGTAGAGCGCGTAGCAGGCATCCACCCGCGCATCGTCGGCATAGGCATCGCCCGTGGGCACGCGCTCGATCCGCAGCTGTGACCGGCTGCGGAGCTTGCGCCGCAGGTTGCTGCGGCGGCTGGAGGACAGGCGCGCCAGATATTCGTCCAGGTTCCCGAAGTCGATGGGTACATAGGCCAGCGCCTGGCCCTCGACCAGCACGAAGCCCTGCCGCACGCAGGCCTCGACCAGCGCCTGGGCATAGGCGTTGTCCTCCGGGGCCAGCAGCGGCGAATCCTGTGGAAGATCCTTCGCGATCACCAGCGCGAAAGCACGGCCCGGACCGGTACGCAGCGCCGCGGCGACCGCCTCCGGCGCGGCGTCCTGCGGCAGCGGGGCGTACTCCGTCACCGTGGTGCCCGCGAAGGCTGTGCGCACGCGCAGCCACCGCGACCAGCGACCGAACAGCGGCCAGCCGCGCAACCGCGCCTTGAAGTCGTCGTCCGCCGTCGTGAGCAGGTCGAACGGCGCCGAGAACACCGGCACCGGCAGCCCCTGCAGCCAGGCGAACCCCTCCGGCGGATGCGCGCCGGCATGCGCCACGAGCGACTCCGGCTCCAGCCGGTTGCGCCAGCGCATTGGCCGTCAGGCCCGCTTCGCCTGGGTCAGGAGCTGGTCCAGCAGCACCATCGCCTCGTCGATCTCGGGACGCGAGATCATCAGCGACGGCGCGAAGGTGATCACGTTCTTGTAGTAGCCGCCCACGTCCAGCACCAGGCCGCGCTTCTGGCCCTGGTACTCCAGGTGGCCTTCCAGGCCGATGTCCACCATCTTGTCCAGCAGCGCCTTGTTGGGCGTGAAGCCGTCCTCGGTGCAGATTTCGGCGCGCAGCGCCAGGCCCAGGCCGTCCACGTCGCCGATCTCCTTGTGGCGCTTTTGCAGCTCCTTCAGGCCTTCGAGGAAGTAGGCGCCGGATTCGCGCACCTGCTTGCCGAAGTCGATCTCGTGCGTCATCTTCATCACTTCCAGGCCCAGGGCCGTGCCCAGCGGGTTGGAGGCAAAGGTGGAGTGGGTGGAGCCCGGCGGGAAAATCTTCGGGTTGATCAACTCCTCGCGCGCCCACAGGCCGGAGAGGGCATTGAGGCCGTTGGTCAGCGCCTTCGCGAAGACCAGCACGTCGGGCTTGATGCCGAAGTTCTCCACCGACCACAGCGTGCCGGTGCGCCAGAAGCCCATCTGGATCTCATCGACCACCATCAGGATGCCGTGGTCGTCCAGCACCTTCTTGAGGCCCTTGAAGAAGTTCGGCGGCGGCACGACGTAGCCGCCCGTGCCCTGGATGGGCTCGACGTAGAAGGCCGCGTACTCGCACTGGTTGGTCTTGGGATCCCAGACGGCGTGGTATTCGTTCTCGAACTTGCGGGCGAACTCGCGCACGATCTGGTCCGAATACTCCTCTGCCGTCATGCCCTTGGGGCGGCGGAAGGGATAGGGGAAGGGAATGAACTGCGCGCGGTCGCCGAAGTGGCCGAAGCGGCGGCGGTAGCGGTAGCTGGAGGTGATGCTGGACGCGCCCAGCGTGCGGCCGTGGTAGCCGCCCTCGAAGGCGAACATCAGGCTCTTGCCGTTGCTGGCGTTGCGCACCACCTTCAGCGAATCCTCGATGGCCTGCGCGCCGCCCACGTTGAAGTGCACGCGGCCGTCGCTGTCCCACTTGCGCTTGGCATCTTCGGCGATGAACTTGGCCAGCTCGATCTTGGTCGGGTGCAGGTACTGGCTGGCGACCTGGGGCAGGGCCTGCAACTGCTCGATCATCTTGGCTTCGAGGCGCTTGTTCTTGTAGCCGAAGTTCACGGCCGAATACCACATCTGCAGGTCGAGGTACTGCGTGCCGTTGTCGTCCAGCATGTAGCTGCCTTCGCAGCCCGTGAAGATCTTGGGCGGGTTCACGTAGTGGACGGTATCGCCGAAGGAGCAGTACTTGGCTTCGTCCGCGAGGAGCTGGGCAGCGTCGATGGTCATGGAGGAAAAAATCCGGAACGAGGAAGGAAGAATGGGCGCGAGTCTGCGCAGCCAACCTTGATCGACTATCGAGCGTTTGTGTGCGATTTGTGCAGATGGTGGAGAACGCGTGGGGAGGCGGCGGCCGGCACGGGCGGATCGCGCGCAACCCTTTCTTACAGCATGCCCGGCCGTGGGCCATTAGATTTTCGCGCCGAGGAGGGACGACACATGCTGAACACGCACCCGCAGGGTAGTGATGATGCGGGGTCCCGGACACTCTGGATGGTCCTCGCACTTGGGCTGGCAGCTGTCGTTTGGTATGCCAGCAAACCCGTTTTCAAAGGCTCGGAAACAAGCCCAATGAATGTTTATCGCGTCGAATTCTATGACGCGTCACCCATCCAACGCATCCTGCACTACAAAATGAAAACTCCTTCATTTGTAAGGCTGTACCGCATCCAGCCTGAAACCCTATTGGGCGAAAGTGAGGTTGTCGATCTTTGGATGAACGGCACGCTTCATTGGTGGACCGATCCTCCTGCACATGCCGTAGTGGTTGGTAGCAGTGTGGTGTTCGAAAACATACCGGCAGAGTGTCCGGCAGCCGCCGGTTGCCCACGCTGACCGGCAACGCGCCCACGCTTTTCTCAAATGCTCTTGCTCCAGTATCTGACCGATGAGACCCACCGACGCCGTCCGGCTCGAAATCGAACCTCTATCGCCACATCGACGTCGGTCACAAGCACCGCACGGAAGCCGCTACCGCGGCATGGCAATGATGCAACCCGGCCTGAACCTGCGTAGTGCCTCGCTCTGCTTGCTGGCGCTGTTCCAGGCAAGCGCTCATGCACAGCCCATGAAGGCAGCCCCCATTGCCAGGTCCATCGGCCCCCTGGGTGCCATCACCCTGCCCCGCGCCGTGGAACCTGCACCCGGCAGCGATGCCGACTGCTCTGGCCGGGTCATCGACGAGCAGCGCGTTCGCTATTTCTGGAACCATGCCGTGGAGGGGCCGGCCTCAGACTTCCAGCGCGACTTCGACCTGGCCGACTGCGCCGCATCGCCCCGCCTGCATCTGCGCAAGGGGGTGCATGCCATGCTGCGCCTGCATGACGCCACGGGGTGGGGGATCCTGGAGTGGAAAGGCGCCACGCGCTACTTCCGCTGCGCTTCATGCGAAGGCATCCTGGGCCGGAATTTCCGCCCAGATGCACCCCGTTAGCGCAAAGAGCGCACCCACTACCGCGAAAAGCGCTTCAGCCGACTCGGAAAAGCGCACGCCGCTTCGCGCCGGATACCTGCCGGCCCTGCCTTCCACCCTCCAATGGGGCACCATGAATCTGCGTACTTCTTCCTGGATGCTGGGGGGCGCCGCCCTGTTGCTGCTCGCGGCGGGACTGGGATTTCTGCAACCAGGCACGGCCGAGGAATCCTCCGGCACACGCGAGGCCGCCGAAGCCGCCGCGGCGTCCCGCCCCCTGTCCGCGGACCTGCTCCGGGAATACAACCGGGCCGGCCGCCTGGACGGGTTTGTCCGCCATGCGCTTTCGCATCCCGAGGCGGGGGGCGTGTTCTATGCCGTGCAGGCATTGCGCCGGTGCCACGGCATCGCGGGCGCGGGGGCGGCCACAGCCGGCCCGGCCTCCAGCGAGGCCCGCGCGGCGGCGGAAACCCTGCGCAAGCGGTGCGCGGGCCTGTCGGCGGAGGACACGGGGGACCGGCGCATCGCCCGGCTCGCCGCGGACGGCCTGCGCCGCAAGGACCCCTTGCTGGCCATGGCCCTGCGCGCGGGCAAATCCGCCTACCAGGCACCCGAACGGCGCCAATCCCTGCTGTCCGACCTGCTGGCGGCCGGCGACCCGCTGCTCGTGCAGGACGTCGCCACGCGCCTCGCGGTCCGCACCGATGCCGGCACGGGCACGCGTGGCTACCGGTTCGAGGGCGTCTTCCATCCCCAGTCGCAGGACGACGGCATGGAACTCGCCTTCTACCTGCTGCCCTGCGGGCTGGGGCTGGACTGCACGCGGGCCACCGACTGGGATCTGCTGGCCCGATGTGCCAACGGATTCGGATGCGCCGCGAGCCGCCAGGACTATGTGCAGGCCGCGCTGCAGGGCCGCCCCGGTGCCTACGAGCGCGCGATGGCACTCTACCGGCGCATGCTCGATGCGATCCGCGCCGGACGCATCGACGCGTTCGCCTGAGCCGCGGGCGCGGCTTCGCATGTCCGCGGAGTCGTTCGGGCAGCGCGTCCCGCACGCTCCGGGCCGCTGCGAGAGTGCAATTCCCTACATTGCAAGGAACTGCATTCATGGCTATTTCATCGATCTCCTCCTCGCGGCTCCAGGGTGTCCAGGCGCCTGGCGCGCAGGACCCCGCCGGCACCCAGACCCTGCTCGCGCAGGTGCTGATGGCACTGCTCGAAGGCCTGCTCCAGAAGCTGTCCAAGCATCGCCAGGCGCAACCTTCCGAACAGGGCGGCAGCCCCGCCTCCGGCGAGGGCAACCGCAGCGGTGGCGGCGGCAGTGGTAGCGGCAGCCCGTCCGGCGCCGCTCCATCGGCAGCACCGGCACCGGCCGCCGCTCCCGCTTCCGGCGGCACGCCCACAGCCTCCGGCTCCAGCGCCGCGCAACCTGCAGCAACCGGTGATCTCGGATCGAAGAGCGTGGACGAGGCCCAGGCCAAGGTCAGCCCGAAATTCCTGCCGGTGCTGCGCGGCGACGAGCAGCAACAGGACGCCAAGGTCCAGACGCAGGCCGACTTCGGCCGTGCGGTGGACCAGACCGCCAGGGAATACGGCCTGGACCCCAGCGTCTTCCGCGCCCAGCTGCAGTCGGAGTCGGGGGCGTTCACCGATGGATTCCGCAAGGCGATGCAGCACGAGGGCGACCTCGACCGTGTCGGCGAGAAGAACACCTCGATCGGCCTCGGGCAGATCTCCCGCAAGTTCCTGGATGGCCGCGAGTGGTCAGCCGACGGCCCGGGCAACAGCCGCGTCGGCGGCCAGAAGGTGCCCTCCGAGCAATACGAGAAGAGCGTGACCGTGCAGCTGCGGATGGCGGCATCGAACATGGCGCAGCGCATCGCCGACCACGGCGGCCTGAAGCAGGGCCTGTCCTACTACGTCTCGGGCGACGCCAACCCCGCCAACCCCAAGGCGCAGGAATACCTCCAGCACATCAACGAGGCGCTGCGCAAACCCGAGGTGATGAACCCGGGCCGCTGAGCGCCGTGGCCGCTCAGTCGCCGCGCGCCAGCACGGGCGCGATCGCACGGCCCGTGTGGGTGCCCAGGCGCACCACCTCCTCGGGCGTGGCGGCGGCCACGATGCGGCCACCATCCTTGCCACCCTCGGGCCCCAGGTCGATGATCCAGTCGGCCTCGGCGATCACGTCGAGGTCGTGCTCGATCACCACCACGCTGTGGCCGCCATCGACCAGGCGGTGCAGCACGCGGATGAGCTTGTGCACGTCGGCCATGTGCAGGCCCACGGTGGGCTCGTCCAGCACGTAGAGGGTGTGCGGTGCCTTCTGCCCGCGGCGCCCGACCTCGTCGCGCACCTTGGTGAGTTCGGTCACCAGCTTGATGCGCTGCGCCTCGCCCCCCGACAGCGTGGGGCTGGGCTGGCCCAGCGTGAGATAGCCCAGGCCCACGTCTTTCAGCAGCTGCAGCGGATGCGCGATGCTGGGCATGCTGGCGAAGAACTCCACGGCCTCGTCCACCTCCATCTGCAGTACGTCGCCGATGCTCTTGCCGCGCCAGGTCACGGCCAGCGTCTCCGGGTTGAAGCGCGCGCCGTGGCAGGCCTCGCACGGCACCTTCACGTCGGGCAGGAAGCTCATGGCGATGGTGCGGATGCCCTGCCCTTCGCAGACCGGGCAGCGGCCTTCGCCGGTATTGAAGCTGAAGCGCCCCGCCCCATAGCCGCGCGCCTTGGCCTCCAGCGTCTCGGCGAAAAGCTTGCGGATGGTGTCCCAGAAGCCGATATAGGTGGCCGGGCAGCTGCGCGGCGTCTTGCCGATGGGCGTCTGGTCCACCTCGAGCACGCGGTCGATGGTCTCGAAGCCCGCCAGGCCCGTGCAGCCGGACAGCGGCGGCGCCTTGCCGGCGTCCATGGCGTCGCGCCCCGCCTTGGTGGAGCGCTGCTGCACCCAGGCCTGCACATTGGTCAGAAGCACGTCCCGCGCCAACGTCGATTTGCCCGAACCGCTGACGCCGGTGACGGCCACGAGGCGGTGCAGCGGCACGGTGGCCGTCACGTTCTGCAGGTTGTGCAGGCTCGCGCCGTGCACCGTCAGCCAGCGGATGGCTGCGCGCTCCCTGGCATCCTCCAGCGCAGCGGCCTGCAGGGCCGCAGCCTGCGCCGCCCGCTTCTTGACTGCGGCGCTCTGGCGGCCCGTGGGTGCATCGGCGGGCCGGGCCAGCGCAATGGTTGCGGCGTCTACCTCGGCGGGCAGCATGCTGCGCCGCGCCTGCAGCGGGTGGCGCATGGCGTGCAGCAGGTAGCGGCCGGTCTGCGAATCCTCGGCGGCCTGGATGTCGGCCACGCTGCCCTGCGCCACCAGCCGCCCGCCGCGTTTGCCTGCGCTGGGGCCGATGTCGATGATGTGGTCGGCCCGGCGGATGGTGTCCTCGTCGTGCTCCACCACCACCAGGGTATTGCCCTTGTCACCGAGCTTGTGCAGCGCGTTCAGCAGGATCTGGTTGTCGCGCGCATGCAGGCCGATGGTGGGTTCGTCCAGCACGTAGCACACGCCCTGCAGGTTGCTGCCCAACTGCGCGGCCAGGCGGATGCGCTGCGCCTCGCCGCCCGAGAGCGTGGGAGCGCCCCGGTCCAGCGTGAGGTAGGACAGGCCCACCTCTTCCAGGAATTCGAGCCGGCTCTTGATCTCGGGCACCAGGTCGCGGGCGATCTCTGCCTCGCGGCCCGACAGTTGCAGGCCGTCGATCCACTGCCGCACCTCGGCCACCGACAGGCGCGCCACTTCGGTCACCGGCGTGCCGGCGAACAGCACGGCCCGCGCCACCGGGTTGAGGCGCGTGCCCTGGCAAGTCGGGCACACGGTATCGGCCACGTCCTCGGCCTCCGGTTCGGCAAAGGTCTGTTCGCGGCCCCGGTCCTTGTCGTCCTGCACCGAATCGTCGAAGACCTTGCGCTGTTCCTTCGTGAGCTTCACGCCCGTGCCCACGCAGTCGGGGCACCAGCCATGCTTGCTGTTGTACGAGAAGAGGCGCGGGTCCAGTTCGGCATAGCTCGTCGCGCACACCGGGCAGGCGCGCTTGGTCGAGAACGCCTGCAGTGTGCCGATGCGGGCGGTGGATTGCCCGGCGGCCATGGCGTCCTTCAATCCGGCCAGGCCGCTCAACACATGGACCACGCCCTTGCCGAGCTCCAGCGCGCGGGCCAGCGCGGCGCGCAATTCGGACTCCTGCGCGGGCGCGACGTCCAGGCTGGCCACGGGCAGCTCGATGGTGTGCTCCTTGAAGCGGTCGATGCGCGGAAAGCCCGTGGTCGGCAGGAAGTTGCCATCCACCCGCAGGTGCGTGTAGCCGCGCGGGCGCGCCCAGTCGGCCAGTTCGGTATAGACGCCCTTGCGGTTGACCACCAGCGGCGCCAGCAGCCCGATGTGCTGGCCCTTGAACTGCGTGAGCAGTTGCGCGGCGATGCTGTCGGCCGTCTGTGGCTGCACCGGGGCGCCGTCGTGGATGCAGTGCTGCACGCCCAGCTTCACGTACAGCAGGCGCAGGAAGTGCCAGACCTCGGTGGTCGTGCCCACCGTGCTCTTGCGGCCGCCGCGCGACAGCCGCTGCTCGATCGCCACCGTGGGCGGAATGCCATAGACCGCATCCACCTCGGGCCGGCCGGCCGGCTGCACGATGGAACGTGCATAGGCGTTGAGCGACTCCAGGTAGCGGCGCTGCCCTTCGTTGAACAGGATGTCGAAGGCCAGCGTCGATTTGCCCGAGCCCGACACGCCGGTCACCACGTTGAACTTGCCGCGCGGAATGTCCACCGACAGGTTCTTCAGGTTGTGCTCCTTGGCGTTCACAATCTCGATGGCATCCCTGGCCGCCACGCCCTGCTCCGCCTGCGCGCCGCGCTGCTCCCTGCGCAGCGCCGCGGCTTTCTCGTGCACCGAATGGCCGCCCTCGCCCAGCGCCAGCTCGTAGTCGCGCAGCGCAGCGCCGGTGTGCGACGTGGGATGCCGGCGCACGTCCTCGGGCGTGCCCTCGGCCACCACCAGCCCGCCACCGTCGCCGCCTTCGGGACCCAGGTCGATCAGCCAGTCGCTGGCGCGGATCACGTCCAGGTTGTGCTCGATCACGATCAGCGAATGGCCGGCATCGAGCAGCTTGCGCAGCGCGCGCATCAGCTTGGCGATGTCGTCGAAGTGCAGGCCCGTGGTGGGTTCGTCGAAGAGGAACAGCGTGCCCTTCTTCGCCAGCGGCTGGCGGCTGCTGCTGGCGCTCCTGGCGGCTTCGGCCAGGAAGCCCGCGAGCTTGAGCCGCTGTGCCTCGCCGCCCGAGAGCGTGGGCACGGGCTGGCCGAGCTTCACGTACTCCAGCCCCACATCGACGATGGGCTGCAGCGCGCGGATCACGTCGCGGTCCTGGGCGAAGGCCTGGGCGGCCTCGCTCACGGTGAGTTCCAGCACGTCGGCCACGTTGACCGCGCGTCCGCCACGCTCGATCGTCACCTCCAGGATCTCCGGCCGGTAGCGCTTGCCGTCGCAATCGGGGCAGCGCAGGTACACGTCGGAGAGGAACTGCATTTCCACGTGCTCGAAGCCCGAGCCTCCGCAGGTCGGGCAGCGCCCGTCGCCCGAGTTGAAGCTGAACTTGGCGGCCGTGTAGCCGCGCTGGCGCGACAGCGGCGCCACGGCGAACAGCTCACGGATGGCATCCCACGCGCCGACATAGCTCACGGGATTGGAGCGCGCCGTCTTGCCGATGGGCGACTGGTCCACGAACACCACGTCGCCCAGTTGCTCGGCGCCCAGCAGCCGGTCATGCACGCCGGGCGACTCGGTCGCCTTGCCGAAATGCCGCAGCAGCGCCGGCGCGAGCACGTCCTGGATCAGGGTCGATTTGCCCGATCCCGAGACGCCGGTGACGGTGACCAGCCGCTGCAGCGGGAACTCCACCGATACATCCCGCAGGTTGTGCTCGCGCGCGCCCTCCAGGATCAGGCGCGGCGTGGACTCCGCCACCATGCGCTTCACGCCCGCGCCGATCTGCCGGCGCCCGCCCAGATACACGCCCGTCAGCGTATCGGCGCGGCGCAGGTCGGCCGTGGTGCCGTCGAAAACGATCTGCCCGCCGCGCTCGCCCGGGCCCGGGCCCATGTCGATCATGCGGTCGGCCGCAAGCATCACGGCCGGGTCGTGCTCCACCACCACCAGCGTATTGCCCGCATCGCGCAGGCGCAGCATGGCCTCGGTAATGCGGTGCATGTCGCGCGGGTGCAGGCCGATGCTGGGCTCGTCCAGCACGAAGAGCGTGTTCACCAGCGAGGTGCCCAGCGCCGTGGTCAGGTTGATGCGCTGCACCTCGCCGCCGGACAGCGTGCGGCTCTGCCGGTCCAGCGTGAGGTAGCCGATGCCCACGTCGCACAGGTACTTCAGGCGCGTGGTGATTTCCTCGTGCAGCAGCTTCAGGGCCTGCGCATCGCCTCCGGCGCCGGCGTCGCCCTCCGGCAGCGCCATGCGCGCGAAGAAGCGGCGCAGCCGCTCGATGGGCAGCAGCATCAGGTCGTGCAGGGTGAGGCCGGGCAGCGCCTCCAGCTGGGCGCGGCTCCAGGCCACGCCCAGCGGCATGAAGCGCCGGGACGGTTCGAGCACCGCATCGGCATCGTCCTTGCTGCCCACCCGCCACAGCAGGCTCTCGGTCTTCAGGCGTGCGCCGCCGCAGGTCGGGCATGGCGTGTAGCTGCGGTACTTGGACAGCAGCACCCGGATGTGCATCTTGTAGGCCTTGCTCTCCAGGTACTCGAAGAACCGCCGGATGCCATACCACTGCTTGTTCCAGTTGCCCTCCTTATAGCCCGGCGTGCCGTCGATCACCCAGCGCTTCTGCTCTTCCGTGAGCTTGTACCAGGGCGTGTCGCGCGGGATGCCCGCGGCCTCCGCGTGGCGCATGAGGTCGTCCTGCGCCTCCTTCCAGGCCGGCGTCTGGATGGTCTTGATCGCGCCGGCGCGCAGCGTCAGCCGGTCGTTGGGAATCACCAGGCCGTAGTCCACGCCGATCACCCGTCCGAAGCCTCGGCAGGCCTCGCAGGCGCCCACGGCGGAATTGAACGAGAACATCGACGGGATAGGCTCGGCATAGCGCAGGTCGCTGTCCGGGCAGTGCAGCCCGGTGGAGAACCGCCACAGGTCGGGTTCGCCGTCTTCCTGCAGGCGATAGACGTTCAACCGCCCGGCACCGCGCTTGATCGCCACCTCGATGGCCTCGACCACGCGGGCGCGCTCGGCATTGCCGAGCCGGAACCGGTCGGCCACCACATCCAGCACCTTGCGAGGGCCTGTCGGGGTGCCGACTTCACGCTCGGCCTGCACCTTCGTGAAACCGCTGGCGGACAGCCACTGCTCCACCTGCTCGGCGGAGGTATCCGCCGGCAGCTCGACCGGGAAGGTCAGCACGACGCGCGGATCGCCCGCCTCAGCGCAGCGGCGCTGGAGCTCGGCATAGATGGTGTCCGGCGTGTCGTGGCGCACCGGCTGCGCCGTCTGCCGGTCGAAGAGCTGGGCAGCACGCGCGAACAGCAGCTTCAGGTGGTCATTGATCTCCGTCATCGTGCCCACGGTCGAGCGGGACGAGCGCACGGGATTGGTCTGGTCGATGGCGATGGCCGGCGGCACGCCCTCCACCTTGTCCACGGCCGGCTTGTCCATCCGGTCGAGGAACTGGCGCGCGTAAGCGCTGAAGGTTTCCACGTAGCGGCGCTGGCCTTCCGCATAGAGCGTGTCGAACACCAGGCTGGACTTGCCCGAGCCGCTGGGCCCGGTCACCACGGTGAGTTCGCCCGTGCGGATGTCGATATCCAGGTTCTTCAGATTGTGCTGGCGCGCGCCATGGATGCGAATCAGGCCCTGGGTCATCGGGAGGATCTTTCGGAGGGGAGGCGGGCCATTCTAGGAAAGGAACATGGCTGGCCGGAGTCGGAGAGTGGCTTATCCATATGGGGCGGTTGGCGCCATTGACAACCGCTTGCGCGGGGCAATCCCCTGCGCCCAGGGTTGTCACCTCTTGTCACCATGGCAGCGTTCGGGCATCTTCCGGGACGTTTTGCACCGCAGCAACGGGCACCGCCGCCGGCCCGCGCCCTCCCCCGAACAATCCAGCCCTTACCCGGAGATTCCACCATCATGGCCCATTCCTGGCAGACCACCGGCGCCGCCCTGGCCCTCGCGGCCGCTTCCCTGTTCTCTCCGGCGGCCTGGAGCCAGCTGCTGGTGGGACAGACGGCCGGCTTCACCGGGCCCGTGTCGTCGGGCGTGCAGGAAACCACCGAAGGCGCGAAGCTCTACATTGACGCGGTGAACGCACGGGGCGGCGTGAACGGGCAGAAGATCGAGCTCATCTCGCTCGACGACAAGTTCGACCCTGCCCAGACGCTCGTCAACGCGCGCAAGCTCATCGAAGAGCAGAACGTGCTCGCGATGTTCCTCACGCGCGGAACACCGCACACGGAAGCCATCATCCCCCTGCTCGACAAATTCGATGTGCCCCTCGTGGCACCGTCCACGGGCGCGATGGTGCTGCACCGCCCCGTGCGCCGCCACATCTTCAATGTGCGCGCGCCCTACCAGCGCGAGGCCGAGAAAGCCATCACCCACCTGGCTTCGATGGGCATCTCGCGGATCGCGGTGGTCATCACCGACGACAGCTTCGGCGCCGACGGACTGGCAGGCGCGCTCAAGGGCTTCGATGCCGCGAAGCTCAAGCCCGTGCTGCAGGAGCGCTTCGACCGGACCAAGCCCGATTTCTCCGCCATCGCGCCCAAGCTCGTGCAGGCGCAGGCCCAGGCCGTGCTCATGGTCGCATCGGGAGCCGCGACGGCCGAAGGCTATGCGGCATTCCGGGCGGCCGGTTCGGGCGCTCAGCTCGTCACGCTCTCCAACAACGCATCGTCCGGGTTCGCCAGGAGCCTGGGTGCGAATGCACGCGGCGTCATCGTCACGCAGGTGTTCCCGAACGAACGGGCGACGAACTACACGCTCGTGCGCGAGGCGCACGACCTGGCGAAGGCGCATGGCAAGGAAGTGAGCCCCGCCATGCTCGAAGGCCTGGCCGCCGCCAAGGTGCTGGTGGAGGGACTGCGCCGCGCGGGCGCCAAGCCCACGCGCGAACGCCTGCAGGCAGCGCTGGAAGGCATCCAGAAATTCGACATCGGCGGCCTGGAGGTCAACTTCAGCCCCGAAGACCATACGGGCCTGGATTTTGCCGACCTGTCCATCATCGGCACCGACGGCAAGTTCCGCCGCTGATCCCCACGCAGGCCCCTCGGCCTCCCCATGCAAAAAGCCCGCGATGCGGGCTTTTTGCATGGGGCGTCCGGGTTGGTGCAGGCACCGCCGGACATGCCGGACGCGGCCTTACGGAGCGCGGCTGGCAGCGGACGCCGCCGATGCCGGGGCCGCAGCAGGCGCGGCAGTGTCCGGAGCGTGCACGGCATCCGCGCCATGCTTTTCCCCACTCATGTCCACCTTGTCCCCGGCTTTCATGATGACGAACAACGACAGGGCAGCGAACAGAACGAAGCCCACGATGATTTTCCACATGCTTTTTGTCTCCTGGCGGGATGTAAAAAAAGCCCCACGCCCTTGCGGGAGTGAGGCTTCATGCTGGATCACCCGGTGCCGCAGGCCCATGCGGGCCCCGGCAGGTGCGGCGATCAGAAGTTGTGGCGAACGCCGAGGCCGAACGTGCGGGGATCCGCACCCGTGGCCAGCGTGTTCGTGCCGTTCACGAAGCCATAGGCGTAGTTGGCGGCGGACTTGTTCTTGACGTACGTGTAGGCAGCGTACACCTTGGTGCGCTTGCTCAGGTTGTAGTTGTAGCCCAGGATCAGCTGCTGAGCGCCGGAGTCAGCCACGTTGTTCCACTTGCTGGCCCAGATGTAGTTGGCCACCACTTCCGAAGCGCCGAAGGCGTACTGGGCAGCGATGCCCACCGAGTTGCGGGTGCCCACCAGCTCGTAGTCGTTGCGCTGGTAGTAGGCGCCGAGCTGCACGGGGCCCATCGTGTAGTGGCCGCGCACGCCGGCGTCCCAGTTGTCGCCCAGCTTGGCGTAGCCGGCACCGAAGGCCAGGTTGCCGCCTTCCCAGTTGGCAGCGACGTCGTAGGCGTTCTTGGTGCCTGCGTTCACGCCGAAGGGGTTCGTGCGAGCGGTGCGCTCGTGCGCGCTGACCGTGGCTTCAGCCCAGAAGCCGCCCAGCATGGGGGTACGGTAGCCGACCTTGTTGGTCTTGCCGAAGGCCACCGAGGTGTACAGCTGGTTGGAGAAGTTGCCCGTGTCGTGGTTGGGCTGGTCCTGCACGCCGTAGTCGGCGATGGCGTAGTACGACTCAGGCGTCCAGTTGCCGAGGCGGACCATGCCGAAGCCGCCCGACAGGTTCACTTCGCTCTGGCGGCCGAAGAACTGTTGTGCAGCTGCGCCGGTGGAGCTGTCGAAACCGCTTTCCAGCTGGAAGCCAGCCTTCAGGCCACCGCCCAGGTCTTCCACGCCCTTGAAACCGAAACGCGACGCGTTGTTGTTCACACCGGACTGCGACAGATCACCCACCTTGGAATGTTCGACGCTGGTGTTGACGCGGCCGTACAGCGTCACGCTGCTTTGCGCGAATGCGGCGGTGCTGCCCAGAAGGGCCAAGGCGGCGAGAGCCAGACGATGGGTCTTTTGCATGTGATGTCCTCGGATACTTGTTCGGAAGGTGGAAGTAGGCACCGCGCAGGCTTGTGGCAACAAAATGCAAGTGCAGCTACCACTCAAATTCTAGATGTAACAACCTCTTTAGCATGGTTGAAAGTCGTCTTGATAACGAAGCTGACGCTTAACTGCCACACTTTGGCGCTTTTTCCCCACACTTGGCGGCCCCCCGGCCGCAAATCACGGGGTTTTCATACAGCGAGGCCCGTTTGCCAGAAGTGGTGTGAAGTGCGCCTTCGCCAAAAGCACGGGATCCGCGCCGTTAATCGGTCAAAGGACCTTTCACGCAAGGGACCGTCGAATGCCCTTGATTGGTGCACGCCCGAGCCTGCCGTATTGGGCCATTTGCCGGCCCGGAGGTTGTCGGCGGCCAATTGGAAATTCGCACTGCCCGGGAATACCGCCTGCCGGGCGGCTGTATTCCCGGGCAAGCCCGTTCAATCGCCCGCGTAGATGTCCACGTCCTTGGTTTCGCGGATGAACAGCGTGCCGATGATGGCCGTGATGCCCGCGATGATGATGGGATACCAGAGGCCGTTGTACATGTTGCCCGTCTGCGCCACGATGGCGAACGACATGGTGGGCAGCAGGCCGCCGAACCAGCCGTTGCCGATGTGGTACGGCAGGCTCATCGAGGTGTAGCGGATGCGCGTGGGGAACATCTCCACCAGCATCGCTGCGATGGGGCCATACACCATGGTCACCAGCAGCACCAGATAGGTCAGGATGACGATCATCATCACCTTGTTCATCTTGGCGGGGTCGGCCTTGGCGGGATAGCCGTCGGCCTTCAACGTTTCGGCCACGGCCTTCTTGAAGTCGGCATCCTTGGCCTTGGCTTCTTCGGCAGAAAGCCCGCGGGCGGCGTAGCTCGGGATCGTGGTCTGGCCGATCTTGATCACCGCGGGCGTGCCGGCCGGCGCGGCCTCGTTGTCATAGCTGACCGAGCTGGCGGCCAGCACCTGCTTGGCGACGTCGCAGGAGCTGGTGAACTTGGCCGTGCCGGTCGGGTTGAACTGGAACGAGCACTCGGCCGGGTCGGCCACGATCACCACCTTGTTCTTCGCCTGCGCGGCGGCCAGGTCGGGGTTGGCGGCTTCGGTCAGCGCCTTGAAGACGGGGAAATACGTCAGCACGGCCAGAACGCAGCCCAGCATGATGATGGGCTTGCGGCCGATCCGGTCGGAGAGCGCGCCGAAGACGACGAAGAACGGCGTGCCGATCAGCAGGGCGGCGGCGATCATCAGGTTGGCCGTGACGGCGTCCACCTTGAGCTGCTGCGTGAGGAAGAAGAGCGCATAGAACTGGCCCGTGTACCAGACCACCGCCTGGCCGGCGGTCAGGCCGATCAGCGCCAGGATCACGATCTTCAGGTTCTTCCACTGGCCGAACGATTCGCGCAGCGGCGCCTTGGAGGTCTTGCCCTCGGCCTTCATGCGCTGGAACGCGGGAGACTCCGACAGCGAGAGCCGGATCCACAGCGACACGCCCAGCAACAGGATGGAAACGAGGAACGGAATGCGCCAGCCCCAGTCGGTGAAGGCCTGCTCGCCCATGGCGGTGCGGGTTCCCAGGATCACCAGCAGCGACAGGAACAGGCCCATCGTGGCGGTGGTCTGGATCCACGAGGTATAGGCGCCGCGCTTGCCCTGCGGCGCATGCTCGGCCACGTAGGTCGCCGCGCCGCCGTATTCGCCGCCCAGGGCCAGGCCCTGCAGCATGCGAAGCGCGATCAGGATGACCGGCGCGGCCACGCCGATGCTGGCATAGGTCGGCAATACGCCCACGATGAAGGTGGACAGGCCCATGATCAGGATGGTGACCAGGAAGGTGTACTTGCGCCCGATCATGTCGCCCAGCCGCCCGAACACCAGCGCGCCGAAGGGCCGCACGATGAAGCCGGCAGCGAAGGCCAGCAGCGCGAAGATGAACGCGGAGCCCGCGTCCAGCCCGCTGAAGAACTGCTTGGCGATGATGGCGGCGAGCGAACCGTACAGGTAGAAGTCATACCACTCGAAAACGGTGCCCAGCGACGAGGCCAGGATGACTTTTCTTTCTTCCGGCGACATGGGCCGGGGAGCGACATTGGTAGCCATGGTGCTTGTCTCCATGAGGTGATCAGTGCGACTGCTCCGCGCGCCCCCTCCAGGACACCGCGTGCAACCTGGGTCGCACTATCGAGCCGCCATCTGACCGAAGTCTGACAAGCACGGCACCTCCGGGGAAAACCCTTCCCCGGGACAAACCCGCATGCAGGGAAAGCAGGCGCTACGTCAAACCGGAAGGGAGTTCCGCCACCGCGTCCCATCGCGGCCCCTCGAACCACGGATCGCCCTCCAGGCGGGCGCGCAGCATGGGCAGGCTATCCAGCCCCCAGAAGAGCTGGCCGTCCACCACGAAGGCGGGCACGCCGAACACGCCCTGCGCGGCAGCCGCATCGGTGTTCGCGCGCAGCAGCGCCTTGGCTCTGGCGCCCGGCTCTTCGCCCGGCGATTCCGCGCGCCGTTGCGGCGAGAGCACCTGGGCCAGGTCCTCCAGCCGCCCGGGATCCAGCGCATCGGCACCGCCGAGCCACACGTGGCGCAGCACGGTGCCGGCCACGAAGCGGTTGATGGCCCCGTCCTCGCTGCAGGCCAGGGACTGGCGCAGCAGGGGCAGGGGATTGAAGGGATGCCGCGCCGGCATGTCCAGCCCCGTTCCCAGCGCATGGCCCAGCCACTCGGCATGGCGGTAGGTCCAGGCACGCTTGGGTGCGATGCCCGCGGGGCCGGGGTTGCCGTGCTGCTGCAGCAGCGCACCGAGCAGCACGGGCCGGTATTCGACCGAATGGCTCAGCCCCTCGAGCACCTGGGGCAGGCGCTCGAACGCCAGCCACGCGTACGGCGAAACGAAATCCAGGTAGAAGACGATGTGCTTCATGGCGAAGTCCTTTCCATGGCGATGCCGGAAAGCGGCGCGGGAACCGCCAGGCCCGCGCGGCGCAGCAGGGCCGACCAGACCGCGCGGCGCGCGTCGGGGCCCGCGACGGACCAGTCCCGGATGTCGTCCAGGGTGCGGAAACACCCTTCGCAATGGCTGCCGCTGGCGCTCATGCGGCACACGCCGATGCAGGGCGAGGGAGGCGCCTGCGTGCTGCCGGGCACGAAACTGCCCTCGGCGGCGGCCTGTGCCGCGCGCTCTGCGAGCGCCTGGACGGGATTCATGCGGCGGGCGGCTGGACCACGTCCACGACCGGCGCGCCGGTCAGCGCCTCCAGGTCCTGCGGACGCAGGGGGAACACGCCGTGCGGATGGCCCGCGGCCGCCCAGATCTCGTCGAAGCGGAACAGCTCGCGGTCGATCAGCGTCACCGGCGGCGTGGCGTGGGCCACGGGCGAGACGCCGCCGATCGAAAATCCGGTGCGCGCCTTCACGAACTCCGCATCGGCGCGGCCCACCTTTCCCACGAGTGCTTCCACTTTCTTCTCGTCCACCCGACGGTCGCCCGAGGTGACCACCAGGACGGCCACGTCGTCGCTCTTGCGGCGGAAGATGATGCTCTTGGCGATCTGGCCGACGGCGATGCCCAGGGCATCGGCGGCCTCCTGCGCGGTGCGCGCCGAGCTGTCCAGCATGCGGGGGCCCTGCGCATGGCCCTTGGCCTGCAGTGCGGCGGCCACGCGCTGCACGCCGTCGGGAAGGGATTGAAGTTCAGCACCGCACATGTGCGAGACCTCCTGCAAAAATGGTGGAATGGACGAAGCGCCGGATTGTGCCGCGCCCCGCCCTGCGGCGCATCAGCCCGCGCGCTTGTTCAAGAGCGCCGTGGCCGCGCGCGAATTCGGCTTGCGGCCGAGGAAATCGCTGATGTAGGCCCCCGCATCGACCAGCGCATCCAGGTCGATGCCCGTCTCGATGCCCATGCCGTGCAGCATGTACACCACGTCTTCGGTGGCCACGTTGCCCGTCGCGCCCTTGGCATAGGGACAGCCGCCGAGGCCGGCGACCGAGGTGTCGAACTGCCAGACGCCCATCTCCAGCGCGGCCAGGGTGTTGGCCAGGGCCTGTCCGTAGGTATCGTGGAAGTGGCCGGAAACATCCTCCACCGCATAGTGCTCGAGCGTCGCCTCGATGGCACGCTGCACCTTGCGCGGGGTGCCCACGCCGATGGTGTCGGCCACGCCGATGTGCTGCACGCCGATGCCCTTCATGAGCCCGGCCAGGTAGCCCACGCGCTCCGGCGCCACTTCGCCCTCGTACGGGCAGCCCACGGTGCAGCTCATCGCCCCGCGCACATGGATGCCGGCAGCGCGCGCGGCCTCCACCACCGGCGCGAAGCGCTCGATGCTCTCGGCGATGCTGCAGTTGATGTTCTTCTGGCTGAACGCCTCGCTGGCAGAGCCGAACACCACGATCTCGTCGGGCCGGTCCAGCACGGCTGCCTCGTAGCCCTTCAGGTTGGGCGTCAGCACCGAATAGCGGACGCCCGGCCGCCGCTCGATGCCGGCCATCACCTCATGGTTGTCCGCCATCTGCGGCACCCACTTGGGGCTCACGTAGCTCGTGACCTCGATCTCGGTCAGCCCGGCCGCCTGCAGCCGGTGGACGAGGCCGATCTTGACGCTGGCCGGCACGGGAGATTTCTCGTTCTGCAGCCCGTCGCGCGGGCCGACGTCCACGAGCCTGGCTCGGGTGGGAAGGGATGGCATGGGAGGGTTCCTGAAAAAGGTTCGCGGGATTCGGGCAGCCTCAATAGCCCCTCGATGGATCGACCTCGCCGCGCACCGAGGCAGCACCCTGGCGGAGGGCATCGATCTTGCGCGCGATCTGGGCGATGCTCTCCGCGCGCAGCGTGCGTGCGGAGGTGTGGGGCGTGACGGTGACGCGTGGATGACCCCAGAACGGATGGTCCGCGGGCAGAGGTTCGGTGCGGAAGACGTCCAGCGTGGCACCCGCGAGATGGCCGCTGTCCAGCAGGGGCAGCAGGTCCTCCTCCACGAGGTGCGCTCCCCGCGCCACGTTGATCACGTAGCCGCCCGGCAGCAGGCGCGAAAGCGTATCGCGGCGCAGGATGCCGGTCGTGTCGGGCGTGAGGGGCAGCAGGTTCACCAGCACGCGGCTCGCCGCCAGGAAATCCTGCAGCCCGTCGGCCCCGTGGAAGGTGCGCACGCCTTCGATCGCCTTGGGCGAGCGGCTCCAGCCCTGCACGGGAAACTCGAAATGCGCCAGGGCGCGCGCCACGCGCTCGCCCAGCACGCCCAGCCCCATGACGCCCACCGGGAAATCATGCCGCAGCCGCGGCTTGCGGAAAGCCCAGCGGCCTTCATGCTCCGCCGCCTCGTAGGCATCGAATTCGCGGAAATGGCGGATGACGGCATGGCAGACGTATTCCGCCATCTGCACGGCCATGCCCGCGTCGTCGAGCCGCACGATGCGGCAGCCTTCGGGCACACGGAGCTTCAGCAGCGCATCCACGCCCGCGCCGATGTTGAACAGCGCCTGCAACCGGGGCTGCTCGTCCAGGAACTGCTGGGGCGGCGCCCACACCACCGCGTAGTCGGCCTCGGGGGCGCCGGGCTCCCAGACCGTGATGCGGGCATCGGGCAAGGCAGCGCGCAGGCCTTCCAGCCAGGGCGCGGGCGGCGTATCGGTACAGCAAAACAGGATGTCGGTCATTCCCCGGAGCCTATCGCAGAGGGCATGGTCCGCGCTGTCACACAGGCTTTCGGCGCGCCGTCATGCCGCCGCGGCCAGGCGCAGCAACTCGGCCCCTTCGGTCACCTGATCGCCGGGCGCATAGAGAAGCTCTTCCACCATGCCATCGGCAGGCGCGGCGATCGTGTGCTCCATCTTCATGGCCTCCATCACGGCCAGGGCCTGGCCCTTGGCCACGCGATCACCCGCGCGCACGGCGAAGGACACCACCTTGCCCGGCATCGGGGCGGTGAGACGGCCGCCTTCGGCCTGCGCCTCGCCCGCATGCGCCAGCCGGTCGATGGCCGTGAGCTGCGCAGCGCCCCGCGGCATGAAGACGTGTCGGGCCTCCCCGCGGGCGTGCACCGTGGCCCGGGTGCGCTCGCCGGCAAAGGACAGGTCGATGGCCTCGCCCTTCCCTTCCGCGCCGCCGGGACGCCCGAAGCCGAGCGGCCCCTCGGCCAGCACGGCGCCGCCGGCCTCCACCCGGAGCAGGGGCGCCTCGCCGGGCCGGTAAGTGAGCGTCGCGGAGGCCGGCTGCCCGGCACACTCCACCTCGAAGCGCCGGTGGCTCTCCCCCCATCCCTGCCATCCGTCCCGGCGTCCGAACGGGTCGCCCGGCAGCTCGGCCGCCTGCTCGGCCAGCAGCGCATGGGCCACGGTCGCGGCCAGCGACAGCGGCAGCGGCACCGGCGACTGGTGGAAGAGCACCGCCTGCTCGCGCTGGATGAGCGCGGTATCCAGGCGGGCCTGCGAGAAGGACCCGGTGCGCAGAACGTGCCGCAGGAACTGCACGTTCGTCGCCAGCCCCACGATGTGCATGCGCGACAGCGCCTCGTCCAGCCGCGCCAGCGCCTGCTCGCGCGTGTCGCCGTGCACGATGAGCTTGGCGATCATCGAGTCGTAGAACGGGCTGATCGCGTCGCCCTCGCGCACGCCGGCATCGATGCGCACCATGCCGCGCTCGAAATGCGTGCAAGGGCCATGGCGATAGATGGCCAGGCGCCCCGTGGCGGGCAGGAACTGGTTGTCCGGGTTCTCGGCGCAGATGCGCGCCTCGATCGCATGGCCGGAAATGCGCAACTGGTCCTGCGCCAGCGGCAGCGGCTCACCCGCGGCCACCCGCAATTGCCACTCCACGAGATCCTGGCCGGTGATCGCCTCCGTCACCGGATGCTCCACCTGCAGGCGCGTGTTCATTTCCATGAAGAAGAAATCCATCGCGCCGCCCTCGCGCTGCTCGACGATGAATTCCACGGTGCCGGCCCCCACGTAGCCTACGGCTCGTGCGGCGGCGACGGCGGCCTGGCCCATGCGTGCCCGCATCTCCCCGGTCATGCCCGGCGCGGGCGCCTCCTCCAGCACCTTCTGGTGTCGGCGCTGCACGGAGCAGTCGCGCTCGAAGAGATACACGCACCCGCCATGCGTGTCGCCGAACACCTGGATCTCGATATGGCGCGGACGCTGCACATACTTCTCGATCAGCACCGCGTCATCGCCGAAGCTGTTGATCGCCTCGCGCTTGCACGACTCCAGCGCCGCCGCGAAATCGGCGGCCTTCTCCACGGCGCGCATGCCCTTGCCGCCGCCGCCTGCGCTCGCCTTGATGAGCACCGGGTAGCCGATGCGGTCGGCCTCGCGCTGCAGCAGCGCCGGATCCTGGTCGGCACCATGGTAGCCCGGCACCAGCGGCACGCCGGCCTTTTCCATCAACTGCTTGGATTCCGCCTTGAGCCCCATCGCCTGGATGGCGGACGGCGGCGGGCCGATGAAGACGAGGCCGGCGTCCTGGCAGGCCTGCGCGAACTCCTCGTTCTCCGACAGGAACCCATAGCCCGGATGGATGGCCTGGGCCCCCGTGCGACGCGCCGCCTCGAGGATGCGCTCCCAGCGCAGGTAGCTCTCCTGCGGCGCGCTGCCGCCGATGTGAACCGCCTCGTCGCAGGCTGCCACGTGCCGGGCAGATGCGTCGGCATCGGAATACACGGCCACGGTCTTCACGCCCATGCGGCGCGCGGTGGCGGCCACCCGGCAGGCGATCTCTCCGCGGTTGGCGATCAGGATTTTTTCAAACATCTTTGCGTCTCACTCCAAAATCAGGCCGCCGCACTCATCTCGTGGCCGGGGCCGCAGGCCGGGAAAAGAAAACAGAGAGCCGCCGCAGCACGGCGCGCAGGAACTTCAGCAATACCACCAGCAACAGCACCGACAACGCCACCATGCAGGCCAGCGCGATACCGAAGGCCACCGGATGCTGCGTGGCCAGCCAGACCACGACCACGACCAGGCCGTCCTCGAAAAACGACAGCAGCCAGTTGGACACGGGCTCCGGCGACGTGTTGGCGGCGGCCCGCGCGGTCATCTTGGTGGCCAGCGCCGTGGCTGACAGCGAGCCGCCCAGCAGGCCGGCCGCCAGCGCCATTCCCCCGTTGTCCGGGCCGAACACGCCGGCGGCCAGCAGGGCGCCCGCGGGCACGCGGATCACGCTATGCACGGCATCCCACAGGCTGTCGAACCAGGGCACCTTGTCGGCAACGAACTCCACGCACAGCAGCAACCCGCTCACCACGAGCACGGCCGGGTGCTGCAGGATGCGAAGCCCCTCCGGCAACGCCAGCCAGCCGGCAGCGCCCATGCCCCCGACCAGGAATACCACCGCGTAGAGCCGGAAGCCACTGGCCCAGCCGAGCCCCGCGGCCAGCGCCAGCAGGCCCGGCATGTCCAGCGCGCCGGTGGCATGCCGCGCCTGCTCCGCCACGGCCTGGGCCGTGCCCGCATCCACGTGCAGTCCGGCGGCGTGCAGCCACTGGACGATGTGCAGCCAGAGGGCATCCATGGCGGCGGGCCCGCAGGGGCGTCCTCAGTCGCGTGCCGGCAGCCACGCCGGTTTGCGCTTCTGCAGGAAAGCCTGCACGCCCTCGCGCCCCTCGCCGCTCGCCCGGATGTCCGCGATGGCCTCCACCGTCGAGGCGATGAGCGCGTCGTCGATGGGCCGCCCGGCGATGTCCCGCACCAGGCGCTTGCCTGCGGCCACCGCCTGCGGCCCGGCCGCGGCGATCGCCTGCACGATGGCGTCGAGCTTTTCGTCGAGCTGCTCGAAATCCACCACTTCATGCACCAGCCCCACGCGCAGCGCCTCCAGCGCGCCGAAGCGCTCGCCGGTCACGACATAGCGGCGGGCCGCGCGCTCGCCCATGGCCTGCACCACATAGGGCCCGATGGTGGCGGGAATCAGCCCCAGCCGCACCTCGCTCAGGCAGAACGCGGCCGTGTCCACCGCCACCGCCACGTCGCAGGCGGCCACCAGCCCCACGCCGCCCGCATATACATCGCCCTGGATGCGCGCGATGGTCGGCTTGGGGCAATCGTTCAGCGTGCGCAGCATCGCCGCGAGCCGGCCCGCGTCCGCGACGTTCTCCGCGCGCGAATAGTCGGCCATGCGGCGCATCCAGTTCAGGTCCGCGCCCGCGCAGAAGGCGGGGCCTTCGGCCGCGAGCACGATAGCGCGCACATTCTCCTGCCGGCCCAGCGTCTCGAACGCGCGGGTCAGCTCGGCGATGACCTCGTCGCTGAACGCATTGCGCACCTCCGGCCGCGCGAGGGTGACGCGCGCGATCGCTCCGGCCTGGCCGACGTGCAGGTGTCGGTATTCGGTGGTCGTCATGGTGGATTCCTCCTTGTGCTGTCAGGATGGTCGGGCCCGTGGGGCCCTCACATGCGGAAAATGCCGAACTTCGTGTCCTCGACGGGCGCATTGCGTGCGGCAGCCAGGCCCAGCGCCAGCACGCGCCGCGTGTCCGCGGGGTCGATCACCCCGTCGTCCCACAGGCGCGCCGTGGCGTAGTAGGGGTGCCCCTGTTCCTCGTACTGGCGGCGGATCGGCGCCTTGAACGCCTCTTCCTCCTCCATGCTCCAGGTGCCGCCCTTGCCTTCGATGCTGTCGCGCCGCACGGTGGCCAGCACGCTCGCGGCCTGCTCGCCGCCCATCACCGAGATGCGAGCGTTCGGCCACATCCAGAGGAAGCGCGGCGAATAGGCGCGGCCGCACATGCCGTAGTTGCCGGCGCCGAACGAGCCGCCGATGACGATCGTGAACTTCGGCACCGCCGCCGTGGCCACCGCCGTCACCATCTTGGCCCCGTTGCGCGCGATGCCCTCGTTCTCGTACTTGCGGCCCACCATGAAGCCGGTGATGTTCTGCAGGAACACCAGCGGAATCTTGCGCTGGCAGCACAGCTCGATGAAATGCGCGCCCTTGAGGGCCGCCTCCGAAAACAGGATGCCGTTGTTGGCGATGATGCCCACGGGCATGCCCTCGATGCGCGCGAAGCCCGTGACCAGCGTGGTGCCGTAGCGCGCCTTGAATTCGTCGAACTCGCTGCCGTCCACGATGCGCGCGATGATTTCCCGCACGTCGAACGGCTTGCGCGTGTCCACCGGAATCACGCCGTACAGTTCCTGCGCCTCGAACGCAGGCGCCTGCGGCGCTACGGTGCCGGCGGCCGGCGCGCGCTCGCGGTTCAGGTTGCGCACCGCGTGGCGCGCGAGCTGCAGCGCGTGCAGGTCGTTCTGGGCGAGGTGGTCGGCCACGCCCGACAGCCGCGTGTGCACGTCGCCGCCGCCCAGGTCCTCTGCGGTCACCACCTCACCGGTGGCTGCCTTCACGAGCGGAGGGCCGCCCAGAAAGATCGTGCCCTGGTTCTTCACGATGATGGACTCGTCGCTCATCGCCGGCACATACGCCCCGCCCGCCGTGCAGCTGCCCATCACCACCGCGATCTGCGCGATGCCCTGCGCGCTCATCTGTGCCTGGTTGTAGAAGATGCGGCCGAAGTGGTCCCGGTCGGGAAACACCTCGTCCTGGTTCGGCAGGTTGGCGCCGCCCGAATCGACCAGGTAGATGCACGGCAGACGGTTCTGCTGCGCGATCTCCTGCGCCCGCAGGTGCTTCTTCACGGTCATCGGGTAGTAGGTGCCGCCCTTGACCGTGGCGTCGTTGCACACCACCATGCAGTCCACGCCGCTCACCCGGCCGATGCCCGCGATCAGGCCCGCACCCGGCGCCTCGTCGCCGTACATGCCGAGCGCAGCCAGCGGCGCGATCTCCAGGAAGGGGGAGCCCGGGTCCAGCAATTCGCGCACGCGTTCGCGCGGCAGCAGCTTGCCGCGCGCCGTGTGCTTGGCGCGCGCGGCTTCGCTGCCGCCCAGGGCCACCTGGGCCGCGCGGTCGCGCAGGTCCTGCACGAGCACGCGCATCGCGGAGGCATTGGCCTGGAAATCGGCCGAGCGGGGGTTGAGGCGGGATTCGAGGATCATGGCAGGATCAGGGGAGGATTTCAGGCGGTGGCGCGCTCGGTCAGGCCGAGCTGCTCCTTCATGGCGTCACGGATCTTGAATTTCTGGATCTTTCCGGTCACCGTCATCGGGAATTCGGAAACGAACCGGATGTGGCGCGGCACCTTGTAGTGCGCGATCTGGCCCTGGCAGAACGCCCGGATGCCGTCCTCGGTGGGTTGCTCGCCGGGCTTGGCGATGATCCAGGCGCACAGTTCCTCGCCGTACTTCTCGTCGGGCACGCCCACCACCTGCACGTCCTGAACCTGCGGATGCCGGTAGAGAAACTCCTCGATCTCGCGCGGATAGATGTTCTCGCCACCGCGGATCACCATGTCCTTGATGCGCCCGACGATGTTCACGTAGCCCTCGGCATCCATCGTGGCCAGGTCGCCCGTGTGCATCCAGCCCTCCGCGTCGATCGCCTCGCTCGTCTTTTCAGGATCGCCCCAGTAGCCGTGCATCACCGAATAGCCACGCGTGCACAGCTCGCCGGAGCGGCCGCGGGGCACGGGCTCGCCGGAATCCGGGTCGATGATCTTCACCTCCAGGTGCGGCTGCACCAGGCCCACGGTGGAAACGCGCTTGTCCAGCGGCGTGTCCGTGCTGCTCTGGCAGCTCACGGGGCTGGTCTCGGTCATGCCGTAGGCGATCGTGATCTGCTCCAGGTGCATGTCGCTCACCACGCGCTTCATGACCTCGATCGGGCAGGGGGAACCCGCCATGATGCCGGTGCGCAGCGTCGAGAGATCGAACTCCGCAAAGCGCGGATGCTGCAGCTCGGCGATGAACATGGTGGGCACGCCATGCAGCCCCGTGCAGCGCTCGGCCTGCACCGTCTCCAGCACCGCCAGCGGATCGAAGCCGTCGCTCGGATAGACGATGGTGCTGCCGTGCGTCACGCACGCGAGGTTGCCCAGCACCATGCCGAAGCAGTGGTAGAGCGGAACCGGGATGCAGAGCCGGTCTTGCGGCGTGAGGCGCATGCACTCGCCGATGAAGAAACCGTTGTTCAGGATGTTGCGGTGCGTGAGCGTCGCGCCCTTGGGAAAGCCGGTGGTGCCGCTCGTGAACTGGATGTTGATGGGGTCCTGCGCGCCCAGCGTCTTCGCCACCTCGTCGATGCGGGCGTCCTGCGCATCGCCGCGCGCGAGCAGCTGCGAGAACCGCAGCATTCCGGGCTCTTCGGTGCCCCCCTGCCCCGGCGCGTCGATCCACACCACGGTGCGCAGGTGCGGCAGGCGCCGCGCGGCCAGTTGCCCCGGAGACTGCTGGCTCCACTCGGGCGCCAGTTCACGCAGCATGCCCAGGTAGTCGCTGGTCTTGAAGCGGGCCATCGCCACCAGCGCCTTGCAGCCCACCTTGTTCAGCGCGTACTCGACCTCGGCAGTGCGGTAGGCAGGATTGATGTTGACCAGCACGAGGCCCACCTGCGCGGTGGCGAACTGCATCAGCACCCATTCCGCGTTGTTGTGCGACCAGATGCCCACGCGGTCGCCCTTCTGCAGCCCCAGCCCCAGCAGCGCGCCGGCAAGGCGCCGCACCTCGGCATGCAGTTCCGCATAGGTGTACCGCAGACCCTGGTGGCGGCTCACGAGGGCTTCCCGGCCGGGCTGGCGCTCCGCCATGCCGGCGAAGAAATCTCCGAGGGTCTGCTCGATCAGGGGAACGCGGGTGTCGCCGCGCACGTGGCTGGCGGCGGGCGAAAGGACGGACGGATCGGACGTCTGGGTCACGGCATTTGTCTCCTGGTCATGCGGTCTCTGGCGGACCGGCGGCCGGCGGTCGCCGCACATGCAAGACAGCATGCCGGCGGGCACGGCCGCACGGACCAAGCATACGCCTGCGAGCCGCCGCCCGGGCCACCGATCAGGCCACACAGGTTGCAATTCGCGCCACGGAGCCGCACACTTCCTGCATGACGACCAAGCCTCAGGCACCTGCCAGCGCCGCAACGCAGCCAGTGGCAGCCACCCCCATGGCCTTCGTCGATGCCATCGTGCATGCCTATGTCCAGCGCGGCATGAGCCCCGCCAACGCCCTGGCAGCGGCACAAATCCCGCCACGCAGCCTGCAGAATCCGCAGGCCCGCATCACCGCCCTGCAGATGGAGGCGCTGTCCGCCGCCGCCATGCGAGAACTCGACGACGAGGCACTCGGCTGGTTCTCCCGGCGCCTGCCCTGGGGCAGCTATGGCATGCTGGCGCGGGCCTCCATCAGCTCACCCACGCTGGGCATCGCACTGCGCCGCTGGTGCCGTCACCATGCGCTCCTCGCGGACGACATCGGCCTGCACCTGGATGCCGTGGACGGCACCGCCACGCTGTCGCTGTCCGAGCAGAGCGAGCTGGGCGTGCTGCGCGAGTTCTGCACCGTCTCCGTGCTGCGCAATGCCCTCGGGCTGGCCTGCTGGTTCATCGACTCCCGGCTGCCGCTGCTGGATGCGGCCTTTCCGTTCATGCCGCCGCCCCATGCCGCGGTCTATCCACTGCTGTTCGGGGTGGCTCCGCGCTTCGGCGCCCCCCAGGCCCTGCTGCGATTCGACGCCCGCTACCTCGACCTGCCCCTGCAGCGCGACGAGGACGCGCTGCGGCTGATGCTGCAACGCGCCCTGCCCCTCACCGTGCGCCAGTACCGCCGCGACCGCCTGCTGGTACAGCGCGTGCGGCAGGCGCTGGCCCACGCACCGGAGCTGTCCCACAGCGCGCAGACGCTGGCCGCCGCGCTGCACGTCTCGCCCCGCACCCTGCACCGCCAGCTCCGGGAGGAAGGCGCCTCGCTGCAGGCCCTGAAGGACGAGGCCCGCCAACAGCGCGCGCGGGACCTGCTCCAGCGCACGGACAGGCCCGTCAAGGCCGTGGCCCGGGCGGCCGGCTTCGCCAGCGAGAAGAGCTTCATGCGCGCCTTCCGGCAGTGGACGGGGATGTCCCCCACCGCCTACCGGCAGCACCAGCGCGCCTACAGGCCGTAGCAGCGCCTCAGCCCGGCATACTCGTAATACCGGCTGCCGCCCGCATGGCGTGCCCCTTCGCAGGCCGCGGGGAAATCCACCTCCTGCTCGTTGAACAGCATCTTCACCAACACCTTGCCGCCCGCGTCGCGTACCACGTCCCACTGCACATTCGTGGCCATCGGGGAGACATCCTCGCCGCGCCAGGGATTGAGGGCATAGGCATAGGTCTGCGCGCGCGGCACGGGCGTGGAGGCATTGCGCAACCCCAGCCGCGCGGCGAACGGAATCATCACCTCCGCATGGGTGAAACGCAGCCGGGCCACCCGCCCCATCCGGCCCTGCGCGATGCGGCCCACCTCGTCGAAGAAATCCTGCAGCAGCGCCTGCGTGAAACGGGTCGTGACGCCGCCGTACTCGGTCGCGGCCGGCCCCTTGCCGTAGAAATCGTCGATGTCCTGCAGGTACGCGAAGGTCGGCGCATGCTCTGCGGGCATGTACGCACCGAAATCCACGCCGCCGGTCTCCTGCCGCATGCCCGGCGCGATGATGTAGAGCTCGTAGAGCAGCGCTGCCGCGTCCACGGCGCCCTGGATCTTCGTCTTGCCGTCCCCGGTCAGCGTGCTCGTGAAGCGGCCGTCCGCGCTCGCGAAGGTGTGCGTGCCATTGTTGGAAAAGCTGTAGCTCCCGGCATCCAGCCTGTCGATGAAATCCGCGGTGAACAGGCGCTCCAGCACCGCCCTCGCATGGACCCGCACCTCGGGCGTGGCACGCGCAGCAGCCACCTTGGCCGCGGCCTCCGCGCCGTAACCGGCGGCATCCTTGCCTGCCGCGTAGCGCTGGTAATCCAGGCTGGCGGCGAGCACCGCCGCATGCACCGCGGAGCCGTCGGACACCGCATCGCCCGTGGCCGACAGCTTGTGCGGATAGAGCTGGTAGCGATCCACCACGGCAGGCACGATCGCTCCGGCCACGGCAGGCGCGGCTGCAGCCAGGGACGCCGCGAAGAACTGCGAGCTGTCCACCGCCCGGTCCTGCCCGGAATGCAGCACTTCCACCTGCCGTGGCTGCCCCTGGAAGCGCTGCCCGGTAAACAGTTCGGCATCGCGCTGCACCAGCCGCGCCGCCAACTGGCGATGCTCGGCGATGCCCACCTGGGTCAGGTTGCCGTAGCCCGGCGAGCCGATGCCGTCGACGCCCCAGCCCAGCAGGAAATTGGCCCGCATGATCTTCTCGACATCCGGCCCGAGCTGGCGCCCCAGCGGGGTGAGCGCCCCATCGGCCTGCGCCCGCATCCAGAGGTTCAGCACCGCATCGTCGTACTTGAGGCTGGACAGCCCCCGCGAACCATGCCGGGCCACCAGTTCGGCATACACCTTCGAGAAGCCCGGCGGAGGTGCCTCATAGCTGTCAGCAGACTGCCGGGGCTGGTAGGCGGTCTTGGTGGCATAGGCACCCGAAGACGGCACGGGCGTGAAGCTGCCACCACCGCCGCCTCCGCAGCCAGCAAGCGTCAGGGCAAGAAACAGGGCCGGAACGGCCAGGCGGAGCGGAAGACAGGCGGTGGGCATGGCAGAAGGAAAGCTGGCACGAAGCCGGCAAGGCTACGCCCGCCATGCGACAGCCTCATGAACACCGCGGCGCGGCGCCCGGGTCCTGGGCCACCCCGAGCCATGTGCACAGCTCGTCCATCGCGCCGATCACCTCCACCGCCCCGGCCGCCCGCAGGGCAGCGGCGGGGTCATGGCCCCAGGCCACGGGGCTGTAGCCCAGCACGGTGGCACCAGCGGCCACGCCCGCCGTGACGCCCGTCACCGTATCCTCGACGACAAGGCACCGGCCGGGTGGCACCCCCAACGCAGCGGCCGCGGCCAGGTACACGTCCGGAGCCGGCTTGGTGCGGGGCATCTCGTGCCCGCTGAACACGCGCCCCTGGAAGTGCGGCAGCAACCCCACTTTCGAGAGCTGCAGCTCCACCTTGTGCCGGTCGGCGCCGGAAGCACAGGCAATGCGTCCCGACGTGTGGGCATGGGCCGCCTCCACGGCCCGCCGCGCCCCCGGGATGGCCTGCAGCTCCGCAGCCAGGGCGGCATTGCGCCGCTCATAGAAAATTGCCATCCACTCGTCCGTCAGCGGACGGCCCGTCTCCGCCTCGATCCGGGCGGCTTCGCTGCGCACGGCCTTGCCGATGAAGATGCGCATGCACTCCTCGATCGTCAGCGTCCACCCGGATTCCTCCAGCATGGCACGCAGCACGCGGTGGGTGATCGGCTCGCTGTCCACCAGCACGCCGTCGCAGTCGAACAGCACGGCATCGATCGGAGCAAGCGCCCGGAGCCGGGCGGAAGGGGGCAGCGACAGGGCGTCGGAGGGCATGGCAGAGATCCGTTGAAGGTGCGCACCAAAAAAAGCGGCGCCCGCCTGGAGCGCCGCAAAGCACACTCGAATCTACCGCATGCAGGCCTGCCGCCTGCCGGGGCCGGTACCCGATGCGCCGTCTGTCACCCAAAGGGACGGCAAGGCCGCGCGTGGCCCGGGCACCATGAAGCGACCGGCACGGCCTGCCGTGGAAACGCCGCAGAAAGCGGACGCAAGGCATTGTCGGAAGAACGGGGCCGCTTCCGTACCCCACCGGAGGGGGGTTTTTGTTACCCGGCAGCACATCCACAGACGCGGCACCGCGTCGCTGCCAGGCATCGCCGGACGGCGGCCAGACTTCAGGACCTCCCGTCCAGCCAGCGTGCCAGCACGGAATGCAGCGCCTCCGGTACGAGCGGCTTGCGGAAGACGAGGTAGCCATCTTCCTCGGCCTGCGCCAGCGGGGCGGCGTCATATTCGCCGCTGACCATCGCCCCGCGCGCGGACGGAAACCGTTGGAGCAGCGCGCACAGTACATCGAAGCCGCTCTCGCCTCCACCCAGGCGCTGATCGCACAGCACCACATCCGGCGCCCTGCCGGACGCCGCTTGCTCCAGGGCCTGTGCCCCCGTCGCGGCCATCGCGACATGCAGCCCCCAGGACCGAAGCAACTCCGCCACGGCGTGGGCCACCTGTGGATCATCCTCCACCACCAGGCAACTGCCCGACAGCGAGCCCAGGCGCTGCTGCCACGGTGGAAGCGGCACCACCGCCGATCCCGCCGGAGAGTTCGCGCTCCGCGCTCCGGCGTCCACCGCCTCCAACACCAGCCAGAAGCACGAGCCGCGTCCCGGCCGGGATTCGAAACCGTATTCCGCATCGATCAGCCGCGCCGACCGGGCCACCACCGACAGTCCCAAGCCATGGCCAGCGACTTCCTGCGTCCAGCGGGCCTCGCCCCGGTAGAAGGGCGCGTAGATGCGGTGCCGGTCCTCCGGCGGCACACCCGGGCCGGTGTCCCAGACCTCGACGCGCCAGACCCCGCGCCGCATCCGCGCGCCGATCAGCACGCCACCTGCGCGCGTGTAGCGCAGTGCGTTCTGCACCAGGTTGAAAACCATCTGCCTCAGCAGCGCCGCATCGGCACGCACGACAGCCGGGCGATTCCGCGGCAGATAGACCTCCAGCCGCAGGCCGCGATGGCGCGCATCCGGGCCGAACACCGTGGACACGTCGTGCAGCACCTCTGCGAGAGAGACATCCTCCTGCACGACGGCATAGGCCCCGGACTCCAGCCGGGAAAGATCCAGCAGTGCGTTGAAAAGGAAGGTCAGCGAGCGGGCGCAGTCCTGGATCCCCTCCAGCACCGGCACCAGCCGCGCATCGGCATTGCGCTGCTGCGCAGACTCCACCAGCAGTCCCATCGCATGCAGCGGCTGCCGCAGGTCATGGCTGGCCGTGGAAAGAAAGCGGTTCTTCTCCTCCAGGGCGCGCTCGGCCTGCTCCTTCGCGGCCAGGTAGCGCTCGGCCAGCTGCAGGCGCTGGCGCTCCATCTCGACCTGCTGCACGACGAAGCGCCGCGATCCCCACGCATGCCGCAGGATCACTCCGCCATAGAGCACGGTCAATGGCAGCATGGCCTGCCAGCGATCGGGAAAATACCAGACCGCGGCAGCCAGGGTGGGCCCGTAGATCGCCGCGAAGAACGGAAAGAACACCCGTGGATGCGGCGCCAGGAAAGTGGTCCCCACCGCGAGCACCGCGCAAATGACGAGGTACGTCAGCAACCGGAACTCCAGCGGAGCAGCTTGCGTGAGCAGGATGGGAACCGCCCAGCACGCGCCATCCATCGCCGCCATCGCCTGGAAAGCCCCCTCCCAGCGCGGGACCACCACGTGGTCGGGCAACGCGGCATCGCGGCGGAAGCGCCGCAGCAGGAACAGAAGCACGCAGACGAAGACGAGAAAACTTCCCCACCACACCAGCATGTGCGTGGCCGGAGCGCCGTTGCGCGCGTACAGCCAGGTCAGCACACCGGGGATCACGAGGGCGGGAATCTCGGAGGTACCTCCCCGCGATGCGAGCGAATCCAGCAAGCGGCGGCGCACCGCCAGATCGAGCCCGGCACCGGATGCCTGGGCGTCGTCGCTGCCATCGTCGCGCCACGCATCGGGATACAGGCTGTCAGGAGCAGTGGGCATCGTATGGCAATGAGTGGATGAAGGGGCGCGATCAGGACCAGCCGGGGTGGAGCAGGCCGGCATCAGCCGCGCGGAAACTCGCCATCCACGTAGAACCAGCGCCCGCCCTCGCGCACGAAGCGGCTGCGCTCGTGCAGGCGGTGGGCCCGACCGCCCGCGTCGCGCTGGCGCGCCACGAACTCCACCTCGGCCCGGTCCTCACCCAGCGGGCGGTGCGACCGCACCTCCAGGCCGAGCCAGTGCACGCCCGGCTCGAACGCCACCGATGGCGGCCGGTGTTCCGCGGCCCAGGTGGCGCGCAGATAGTCCGCATTCCCCTGCACGAAGGCGGTATAGCGCGACCGCATCAGGCTTTCGGCATCGGGCGCGGGGCAGGTGTCCCAATGGTCGATGTACCTGCCGCAGCAATCCGCATAGGACAGCGGCGTGCGCCGGCTCGAAAGCCGCCCGCAAGGGCACTCGGAAGGGGAGGAAGACAAACGGGACACGGCGACCATCGGCATGGGAACGGGGAGGCATTCTTGCAGATGCCTGCCAATCCGCGACCAATGGCACACTCCCGGTCGGGCCGGCATGCATGCCGGTCCCCTTCATTTCCTGGAGATCGACGATGTGGGCTCTGAGCGTGCCATGGTGGGAATTCATCCTGCGCGGCGTGGTGGTGTATGCATTCCTGCTGACGTTCCTGCGGCTCACGGGCAAGCGCCAGACGGGTCAGTTCGCGCCGTTCGACCTCGTGCTGCTGCTCATCCTGTCGAATGCGGTGCAGAACTCCATGAATGCAGGCGACAACTCGCTCATCGGCGGGCTCATCTCGGCATCCACGCTCATCTGCTGCCACGTGGTGCTGGCCCGGGCCACCTTCCGCTTCCCGTGGCTCGCCCACCTGGTGGACGGCCGCCCCCAGACCCTGGTGGACAACGGCCGGGTGGACCGGCTCCTCATGCGCCGGGAACTGCTGTCCGCGGAGGACCTCGCCGCCGCACTGCGTGCCGGCGGCTGCCTGCACCTGCACGAAGTGGAGCGCGCGACCATCGAGACCAACGGCCAGATCACCGTGGTACTGCGCGAACGCAGCAGCGCCAGTGGCGGAGGCATCGCGGACCGCGGGTGAGCAGCGCACCGCCACGCATCGCAGCCCCCGCAATCCGCGCTCAGGCCAGCGCGCGGGTGATGAGGATTTTCTGCACGTCGCTGGTGCCCTCGTAGATCTGGCACACCCGCACATCGCGATAGATGCGCTCCACGGGAAAGTCATTCACCACCCCGTAGCCGCCCAGCGTCTGGATGGCTGCGCTGCACACACGCTCGGCCATCTCGCTCGCGAACAGCTTGGCCATGGCGGCCTCCTTCAGGCAGGGGCGCCCCGCATCCCGCAGGGCCGCCGCGTGCCAGATCAGCTGGCGAGCGGCTTCGAGCTGCGTGGCGCAATCGGCCAGCCGGAATCCCACGGCCTGGTGCTGGAAGATCGGCTGGCCGAAACTCTCGCGCTCCTTCGCATACTGCACGGCCACATCGAAGGCGCTGCGCGCCATGCCCACGCTTTGCGCTGCAATGCCGATGCGCCCCCCTTCCAGGGCGCCCAGCGCGATCTTGTAGCCCTCGCCCTCGGCGCCGATCCGGTTCTCCACCGGAATGCGGCATCCCTCGAACAGGATCTGCGCCGTATCGCTGCTGTGCTGGCCCAGCTTGTCCTCCAGCCGTGCCACGACGTAGCCGGGGGTATCGGTGGGCACGATGAACGCGCTCATGCCACGCTTGCCGGCCGCGCGGTCGGTCACCGCGATCACGATCGCCACCTGCCCGTTCCTGCCGCTCGTGATGAACTGCTTCACGCCGTCGATGGCGTATTCGTCCCCATGCCGCACCGCCGTGGTACGCAGCGCCGAGGCATCCGAGCCGACATGGGGCTCCGTCAGGCAGAACGCCCCCAGCATCTCGCCGCGTGCCAGGGGCTCGAGCCACCGGCGCTTCTGCGCCTCGCTGCCGTAGCGCATCAGGATCGCATTGACCGGGCAGTTGGTCACGCTGATCGCCGTGCTCGTGCCGCCGTCACCTGCCGCGATCTCCTCCAGTACCAGCGCCAGCGACAGATAATCCAGCCCGGCGCCGCCGTGCTCCTCCGGCACGCAGATGCCATATGCCCCCAGGGCCGCAAGGCCCCGGTGCGCATCGCGGGGAAACAGGTGCTCCTTGTCCCAGCGGGCCGCATGCGGCCACAACTCCGTCTGCGCGAAATCGCGCACCGCGTCGCGGATCATCTCCTGGTCCTGCGTCAACAGCATGTGCTTGTCTCCATATCGTTAGAAGAAAAAAGACGGTGCCGGCCGGATGCAGCATTCCATCGTCATTGCGCCGGACGGTGGATGTCCGGCCGCCGGGCGCCGCGCAACCAGTTCACCAAACGACGTCCTTGCCATATGCAGGGCTTTTCCAAGCAGTGCCACGAAAAAGCGGCCATGGCGAAAGTCAGCGCCAGGGAAAGCGCGAGGCAGACAGGCAAACTCCACCCTTGGCGCAGGCATATTTCCGTGATCGCCTGCTGGATCGGGAAGGCGTAGATATAGACGCCATAGGAGAAATCCTCGCGCGGGAAACCGTTCCATCGCCAGCGGCGCACCCCAGCGTGGGCCAGCCAGAAAGTGCCGGCCGCCACCATCGCCCAGACCCCGACCTGCACCTTCCCCGCTCCGGTGGCGACGGACGCAATCCATGCACCGCAGGCGGCTGCGATCCACATCCACGCATGGGTGCGCACGCGGTACGCCGCAAAGGAGCAGCCCAGCAGGAACAGCACGCCGAGCGCGGAAACCTCGGACGCGCCGAACAACTCGGACAGCCAGGCAGGCACTGCAACACCGGTGCCCATGCGGCGGGCCAGAAACCACCATGCCGCCATCCCCAGCGCCGCCACCGGGAAGATCCAGCGCCGCCGCAGCCCTCCTGCCACGCCGGCCGCCGACAGCAACACGTACATCAGCAGCTCATAGCGGATCGACCACAGCGAGCCGTTCACCGCCCGGGCAAAAGGATTGGATTCGAACACGCCAGGCAGCACCTGCACCGTCGCGATGCCTGCCGCATTGTTGAAGAAATTGAGCCACGTCCCGGGGTGCGTCCAATATTCCGTGGCCGGCAATCGCGTCATGGCCCAACCCACCACGCATACGGAAAACGCGCTCGCAACCACCAATCCAGGAAAGATGCGCGCCACGCGCTTCACCCAGAAAACACCCAGCGCAGGTTCCCGTTCCCAGCTTTGGAAGACCAGGTAGCCGCTGACGAAGAAAAAGCAATAGACCGCCAGCGAGCCCAGTGTGTGGCCAGGAAACGGAACCGGCAGCGTCAACCGGTAGAGGAACTCGCCATGCGACAACAGCACCGCGACGGCAGCCGCCAGCCGGAGCAGATTGAAGCGATTGTCCCCATGGGACACCGGCGCGCTCACGCAGCAACCTCCGCCACTCCGCCAGGGCTGGCACTCACCATTGCATCGCCCTTCTTCCATCGTGGTGCAGCAACCGCCCCCGGTCACCCGGGGTGACGCTCCCCAGCACGGCGCGCATGCGCTCGACACTCTCCGCCACCTCCAGCAGGCCGCCCGCCCCACCCATGTCCGTACGCACCCAGCCCGGGTCCAGCGTGACGAGCGTCGCCTGGGGATAGTCGTGCTGCGCGGCCGCCACGGCCATGTTCAGCGCGGCCTTGCTCGTGCGGTACAGCCACGACCCGCTGTTGGGCACACTGCCGATCAGCGACATCGAGGACGAGAGGAACGCGAACACGCCACGGGCTTCCGCCACCAGGGGCGCCACCTGTGGCAGCGCCTGCATCGCGCCGAGCACGTTGGTATGCATTACCGCATCGAAATCCTCCTGCGTCGGCGGCGTGAGTACTCCAGGTCGGCGGATCACGCCGGCCACATACAGCGCAAGGCCGATCTTCTCGCCATCGAGCTGCCAGGCCAGGCCGCTCACGCTGGCCGGCCGGGCGACATCCACCGTCAGCACCTCGGCGCCCAGCGCACCCACGCGTGCGCGTCCGGCCTCATCGCGCACCGTCGCGATCACGCGCCGTCCTGCCTCGCGGTACTGGCGCACGAACTCCAGGCCGATGCCTCGCGACGCCCCGATCACCAGCACCGGATGGCGGGAGCGATCCTCCGACACGGAAGCGCTCACACCAGTTCGATCGCCATGGCCGTGCCTTCGCCACCGCCGATGCACAGCGTCGCCAGCCCGCGCCGCTTGCCGCGCGCCTTCAGCGAATGGATCAGGGTCACGATGATGCGCGCCCCGCTCGCGCCGATCGGATGCCCCAGCGCACAGGCTCCGCCGTTCACGTTCACGATGTCGTGCGCTACGTCCAGCTCCTTCATGAGTGCCATGGGCACTACCGCAAAGGCTTCGTTCACCTCCCAGAGGTCCACGTCCTGCACGCTCCAGCCTGCCTTGGCCAGCGCCTTTTGCGTGGCGCCCACGGGCGCGGTGGTGAACCAATTGGGCTCCTGCGCATGCATGGCATGGCCCGCAATGCGCGCGATCGGAACGGCGCCGAGACGGCGGGCCGTGGACTCGCGCACCATCACCAGCGCCGCGGCGCCGTCGTTGATGCTCGAGCTCGATGCCGCAGTGATGGTCCCGTCCTTCTTGAACGCCGGCTTGAGCGCCGGAATCTTGTCCAGCCGCACCTTGCCCGGCCCCTCGTCCACCGACACCACCGTCTCGCCGGCACGCGTCTTCACCGTCACCGGCGCAATCTCGGCCGCAAACGCGCCGGATTCCGTCGCGGCCTTCGCGCGCTGCACGCTCGCCACGGCAAATGCATCCTGCTGTTCGCGGGTGAATCCGTACTTCGCCGCGCAGTCCTCGCCAAACGTTCCCATGGAGCGCCCAGGCTCGTAGGCATCCTCCAGCCCGTCGAGCATCATGTGGTCGAAGATGCGGTCGTGGCCCAACCGATAGCCGCCGCGGCCCTTCTGCAGCAGATAGGGCGCATTCGTCATGCTCTCCATCCCGCCGGCCACGATCACTTCGTGCGCTCCTGCGAGGAGCATGTCGTGCGCGAACATCGCGGCCTTCATGCCCGAGCCGCACATCTTGCTCAGCGTGACGGCTCCGGCGCTCTTGGGCAGCCCGCCCTTGAACCCGGCTTGGCGGGCAGGCGCCTGCCCCTGCCCCGCCATCAGGCAATTGCCGAACAGCACTTCGCCGACGCTCTCCGGTGCGATGCCCGCGCGCTCCACGGCCGCACGGATCGCCACGCCCCCCAGGTCATGGGCGGCCAGGCCCGAGAAATCGCCCTGGAAAGCCCCCATGGGCGTGCGTGCGGCGCCGATGATGACGATGGGATCTTGCTGCATTCGGAGTCTCCTGTGAAATGTGTGGGTCCGGGTCAGGGAAGAACAGCGCAGCGGGCAGGCCCGGCCGCGCCGCGCGGCATGGGTCAGGCCGGCGAGCCGGCGCCGAAGCGCCGCTCGGGGTCATAGGGAAATACGTCGTACATGTGCCCGGCCTGTATGCGCTCCTTGTGCGACTGCCAGAAGACCGGATCGAGCAGGTCCGCGTGGTGGCGCATGAACACCTCCCGCACGGCATCGTTGCCCAGCAGGAAAGGGCCGAAGGTTTCGGGAAACACGTCGCGCGGCCCCACGGCCCACCAGACCTCTCCCGAAAACTCGTCCTCTTCATTGCGCGGGGCCGGCACCTTCCGGAAATGGCAATCGGTGAGGTATTCGATCTCGTCGTAGTCGTAGAAAACGACCTTGCCGTTGCGGGTGACGCCGAAGTTCTTCCAGAGCATGTCGCCGGGAAAGATGTTGGCAGCCACCAAGTCCTTGATCGCGTTGCCGTACTCGACCACGCTGCGCTCCATCTGCTGCCGCGCGCGCACGTCGTGCGGCCCGGCATCGAACGCCTCCTGCAGATAGATGTTCAGGGGAATCATGCGCCGCTCGATGTACACATGCTTGAGGATCACCTCGACATTCCCGTCGCCGTCGCGGTCGCTGATCTCCAGCTGGCTGGGCGCGAACTTCTCGATCTCGGCGATCAGATCGTCCTCGAAACGCTCGCGCGGAAAAGCCACCTCGCTGTATTCCAGCGTGTCCGCCATGCGGCCCACCCGGTCATGCTGCTTCACCAGCAGGTACTTGCCCTTGATCTGCTCCCGCGTGGTGTCCTTCTGCGGCGGGTAGTAGTCCTTGATGACCTTGAAAACGAACGGGAACGACGGCAGGTCGAACACCAGCATCACCATGCCCTTGATACCAGGCGCGATGCGGAAACGATCGCTCGAATAGCGCAGGTGGTGCAGGAAGTCCCGGTAGAAGAGCGTCTTGCCCTGCTTGGCCAGCCCCAGGGCGTTGTAGAGCTCCGCCCGCGGCTTGCGGGGCATCAGGCTGCGCAGGAACTGCACATACGCGCTCGGTATCTCCATGTCCACCATGAAATAGGCCCGGGCGAAGCTGAACAGCATCTGCAGGTCGTCCTCGCCGAACAGCGCCGCGTCGATCACGTAGCGGCCATCGGCCCCATGCAGGATGGGCAGCGCGAAAGCGATTTCCTGGAACCCGTTGATCACCTTGCCCACCACGTACGCGCCCTTGTTGCGGTAGAACAGGCTGGACAGCACCTGGATCTGGAAATTGGCGCGCCATTTCGCCGGCCCGAGCCGGGGACGCATCACGTCCGCCACGCGCGCCGCGTCGCGCGCAAGGTCCTCGAACTCGCCCTGCAGCTGGAAGTTGTCCACGACGCGCACCAGCGTCTCCTGCAGCGTGTCCGGCGAAGGGTAGTAGGCCCGGTAGGTCGGCCGCGCCCCGGGCTCGTCGTTCTCGAGATACTCCGTGCTGATGGCTGGTCGCACGAAAATGAAGTCGTTGTGGAAGTGCGTTCGGTGCAGGATCTTGGTCGTGACCGAATTGAAGAACGTCTCGGCCAGCTCGGGTTGCCGGTGCCCCACCAGCAGGCCGATGTAATGCAGCTTCACCTGGTACCACACGTCCATCGGCTGAGCCCCTGCTGAAAACTCCTTCTCGAGCCTGCGCACGCACTCCTTCACGCGCAGGTCGTAGAACTCGATGCGCTCGCGCTGCGCGCGTTGCTGGCTCGACCAGTCGGACGTTTCGAAGCGGTGCTTCGCGCGCGCCGACTCGGCACGGAACAGCCGGTAATGGCGATTGAAGCCGTCCATCATCGCCTGCGCGATGCCGTATGCGGCCGGAGAATCGAGACGCCGTGGGAACATGGCTGGTTGCTCCATCGACACGTTGCGGAAGATGGTGTCCTAGCCCCGCAGGCGGTTGGCCACGCCCTGGATCGCTGCCTTGTACACGGAATCCAGTCCCTGGATACCCGACACCGTCATGTGGAGGTTGTTGATCAGCCCGTCCTTGAGGCCGTAGCACCAGCCGTGCAGCGTCACCTTCTGCCCCCGGCCCCAGGCATCGGCCATCACCGTCGTCTGCGCCACGTTCACCACCTGCTCGATGGCATTGAGCTCGCACAGCACGTCGAGCTGCAGGTCCGCCGGCGTGGCGGCGATCAGTTCCTTGTGGCGGTCCCGGACATCCTTCACGTGGCGTATCCAGTTGTCGGCCAGCCCCACGCGAACGCCTTCCAGCGCCGCACGCACACCGCCGCAGCCATAGTGGCCCACGACCATCAGGTGCTCCACCAGCAACTGGTCCACCGCGTACTGGATGGTCGAGAGGCAGTTCAGGTCCGTGGGCACGACCACGTTCGCGACGTTCCGGTGCACGAACACCTCGCCCGGCTCCAGCCCCGTGATCTGGTTGGCCGGCACCCGGCTGTCCGAGCAGCCCACCCACATGTACCGGGGCTTCTGCTGCGCCATCAGCTCCGTGAAAAAGCCAGGGCGCTCCCGTTCCATCCGTGCGGCCCACGCGCGGTTGTGGACGAACAGTTCATCGATGCTGGGAGCGGTCATCAGGCTTCTTTCTGGAGCGTTGTACAAAAGTCAGGCGGTCTCGGCAAACAGTTCCCGGCCGATCAGCATGCGGCGGATCTCGCTGGTGCCGGCGCCGATCTCGTAGAGTTTCGCATCCCGCCAGAGGCGGCCGAGCGGGTACTCGTTGATGTATCCGTTGCCACCGAAGATCTGGATGCCCTCGCCGGCCATCCATGTCGCCTTCTCCGCGCACCACAGGATGACCGAGGCACAGTCCTTGCGCACCTGCCTAACGTGCTCCGTGCCGAGCATGTCCAGGTTCTTGGCCACGGTGTAGGCGAAGGAGCGCCCCGCCTGGAGCACCGTGTACATGTCCGCCACCTTGCCCTGGATGAGCTGGAACTCGCCGATGCTCTGGCCGAACTGCCTGCGGTCATGGATGTAGGGCACCACGTTGTCCATCACGGACTGCATGATGCCCAGGGGGCCACCAGTGAGTACTGCGCGCTCGTAGTCCAGCCCGCTCATGAGCACCTTCGCTCCGCCGTTCACCTGGCCAAGCACCTGGGAGACTGGCACCTCCACGTTTTCGAACACCAGCTCCCCGGTGTGGCTGCCCCGCATGCCCAGCTTGTCGAGCTTCTGCGCAATGCTGAAGCCCTTCATGCCTTTCTCGATCAGGAAGGCAGTGACGCCGCGCGCCCCCAGTTCCGGCTCGGTCTTGGCATAGACCACCAGCGTATCGGCGTCCGGGCCGTTCGTGATCCACATCTTGCTGCCGTTGAGCAGGTAGTAGCCGCCCTTGTCTTCGGCCCTGAGCTTCATGCTGATCACATCCGAACCCGCGCCGGGCTCGCTCATGGCCAAGGCGCCGACATGCTCGCCGGACACCAGCTTCGGCAGGTACTTGCGCTTTTGCTCCTCGGAGCCGTTGCGGTGGATCTGGTTCACGCACAGATTGCTGTGGGCACCGTAGGAGAGCCCCACCGACGCGCTGGCGCGGGAAATCTCCTCCATCGCCACCATGTGGGCGAGGTAGCCCATCTGCGCACCGCCATAGGCTTCGGAGACCGTGATGCCCAACACTCCCAGCTCGCCCATCTTGCGCCAGAGATCCATCGGAAACTGATCGTCCCGATCGATCTCTCCGGCGCGGGGCGCAATCTCGGCCTGTGCGAACTCCCGCACGGCATCGCGCAGCGCATCGATGTCTTCACCCAATTGAAAGTTCAGTCCGGGCAACGAGGAAATGCTCATAGGGTTGTCTCCTTGAAGGGGTGGCAAAGGCTGCCTTCGGCGTGCCTGCGGCCAAAGCCTGCAGCACAGCAGGCGCAATGACGTTTACGTAAACGTCAATTATGGAGCATTCCGGCCCTTGCTGGATTTCTCCACCTTGGAGAGCAGCGATCGCGCCTCCCTTTCGTGTTCCCGGATCTCATCGAGGTTGGCCTGCAGATCAGCCATCTGTTCTTCCAATTGCTGTCGATGGCTTGCCAACACATCCAGGAACTTCCTCAACTGCACGCCGGTATCCCTGGGGCTGTCATACAGGTCGATGATGGATTTGGCTTCCGCCAGCGAGAGGCCCAGCCGTTTCGCACGCAGCGTCAATCGCAGTCGCGTGCGGTCCCTGGCAGAGTAGATGCGCGTGCGGCCTCCCGGCCCGGAACGTTCGGGCTGGAGCAGCCCCATGTCTTCATAGAAGCGCATCGCACGCGTCGTGAGGTCGAACTCTTTGGCGAGATCGCTGATGGTGTAAGTGACGGCCATGAACAGGGACAACAGGATGTGGAGACAGCAAGGTGCACGCATCGCCTCAGGTTGACGCACACGTCAATCGTACCGTAGCCCCAACCAAAGCCTGTTGCGGATGTGCCGCTCCCCCCGGACGCACACGCGCCAGGCCGGCACAAAAACCACCATGGAATCAAAAAAAGGAAAACTGCTTGGCCGTCCGAAAACGGGGTCCACGTCATTGCGACGTGCAGCGGCTGCCATGCGCGTGAAACGCAGCGGCTTGAAAGCAAAAAAGCAAAACGCCCTCAGACCGATGAGGATCTGAGGGCGGCTTGGGCTGTAGGAGCCTGACGATGACCTACTTTCACACGGGAACCCGCACTATCATCGGCGCAAAGTCGTTTCACTGTCCTGTTCGGGATGGGAAGGAGTGGGACCAACTTGCTATGGTCATCAGGCATAAAGGGTTGCTATCGAGCCTTTGTGGGGCTGGACGGCGAATTCATAGAGCAAATCAGCTTGTGTGTTTGATTGCGTCACTTGGCATAACAACCTTGACGGTGTTGTCAAAGTTATAGGGTCAAGCCGCACGAGCAATTAGTACTGGTTAGCTTAAGCGCTTGCACGCCTTCCACACCCAGCCTATCAACGTCCTGGTCTTGAACGACTCTTCAGGGGGCTCAAGGCCCCGGCAGATCTCATCTTGAAACGAGTTTCCCGCTTAGATGCTTTCAGCGGTTATCTCTTCCACACTTAGCTACTCGGCAATGCCACTGGCGTGACAACCGATACACCAGAGGTGTGTCCACTCCGGTCCTCTCGTACTAGGAGCAGGCTTCCTCAAATCTGCAGCGCCCACGGAAGATAGGGACCAAACTGTCTCACGACGTTTTAAACCCAGCTCACGTACCTCTTTAAATGGCGAACAGCCATACCCTTGGGACCGGCTACAGCCCCAGGATGAGATGAGCCGACATCGAGGTGCCAAACACCGCCGTCGATATGAACTCTTGGGCGGTATCAGCCTGTTATCCCCAGAGTACCTTTTATCCGTTGAGCGATGGCCCTTCCATACAGAACCACCGGATCACTATGTCCTGCTTTCGCATCTGCTCGACTTGTCAGTCTCGCAGTTAAGCACGCTTATGCCATTGCACTATTAGCACGATGTCCGACCGTACCTAGCGTACCTTCGAACTCCTCCGTTACGCTTTGGGAGGAGACCGCCCCAGTCAAACTGCCTACCATGCACTGTCCCCGATCCCGATAAGGGACCTAGGTTAGAACCTCAAACGCACCAGGGTGGTATTTCAACGTTGGCTCCATGAGAACTAGCGTCCTCACTTCAAAGCCTCCCACCTATCCTACACAGATCCGTTCAAAGTCCAATACAAAGCTACAGTAAAGGTTCATGGGGTCTTTCCGTCTTTCCGCGGGGAGATTGCATCATCACAAACATTTCAACTTCGCTGAGTCTCAGGAGGAGACAGTGTGGCCATCGTTACGCCATTCGTGCAGGTCGGAACTTACCCGACAAGGAATTTCGCTACCTTAGGACCGTTATAGTTACGGCCGCCGTTTACTGGGACTTCAATCAAGAGCTTGCACCCCATCATTTAATCTTCCAGCACCGGGCAGGCGTCACACCCTATACGTCCACTTTCGTGTTTGCAGAGTGCTGTGTTTTTATTAAACAGTCGCAGCCACCGATTTTTTGCAACCGCTTTGGGCTCCCTTTGTACAAGTTCACCTACTTGCGGCATACCTTCTCCCGAAGTTACGGTATCAATTTGCCGAGTTCCTTCTCCTGAGTTCTCTCAAGCGCCTTAGAATACTCATCTCGCGCACCAGTGTCGGTTTGCGGTACGGTCGTGTGTAGCTGAAGCTTAGTGGCTTTTCCTGGAAGCAGGGTATCACTCACTTCGTCTGCAAGCAGACTCGTTATCACCCCTCATCTAAGCCCGGCGGATTTGCCTACCAGGCACGACTACAGGCTTGAACCAACATATCCAACAGTTGGCTGAGCTAACCTTCTCCGTCCCCACATCGCACTACACATCGGTACAGGAATATTGACCTGTTTCCCATCAACTACGCATCTCTGCCTCGCCTTAGGGGCCGACTCACTCTACGCCGATGAACGTTGCGTAGAAAACCTTGCGCTTACGGCGAGGGGGCTTTTCACCCCCTTTAACGCTACTCATGTCAGCATTCGCACTTCTGATACCTCCAGCATCCGTTACCAGACACCTTCACAGGCTTACAGAACGCTCTCCTACCACGCACAGTAAACTGTGCATCCGCAGCTTCGGTAACTGGCTTAGCCCCGTTACATCTTCCGCGCAGGACGACTCGATCAGTGAGCTATTACGCTTTCTTTAAATGATGGCTGCTTCTAAGCCAACATCCTGACTGTTTTAGCCTTCCCACTTCGTTTCCCACTTAGCCAATTTTAGGGACCTTAGCTGGCGGTCTGGGTTGTTTCCCTCTTGAGTCCGGACGTTAGCACCCGGTGCTCTGTCTCCCAAGCTCTACTCTTCGGTATTCGGAGTTTGCCTTGGTTTGGTAAGTCGCCATGACCCCCTAGCCAAAACAGTGCTCTACCCCCGAAGGTAATACTTGAGGCACTACCTAAATAGTTTTCGGAGAGAACCAGCTATTTCCAAGTTTGTTTAGCCTTTCACCCCTATCCACAGCTCATCCGCTAGTTTTGCAACACTAGTCGGTTCGGACCTCCAGTACCTGTTACGGCACCTTCATCCTGGCCATGGATAGATCACTTGGTTTCGGGTCTACACCCAGCGACTGGACGCCCTATTCGGACTCGATTTCTCTACGGCTTCCCTATTCGGTTAACCTTGCCACTGAATGTAAGTCGCTGACCCATTATACAAAAGGTACGCAGTCACCCTTGCGGGCTCCTACTTTTTGTAAGCATGCGGTTTCAGGATCTATTTCACTCCCCTCCCGGGGTTCTTTTCGCCTTTCCCTCACGGTACTTGTTCACTATCGGTCGATGATGAGTATTTAGCCTTGGAGGATGGTCCCCCCATATTCAGACAGGGTTTCTCGTGCCCCGCCCTACTTTTCTCTAGCTCAGTACCACACGTCTGTTTTCACATACAGGGCTATCACCTACTATGGCCGGACTTTCCATTCCGTTTTGTTAACAGTCGTGCTATCACTAGAAGGCTCCTCCGATTTCGCTCGCCACTACTTTCGGAATCTCGGTTGATGTCTTTTCCTCGAGCTACTGAGATGTTTCAGTTCACCCGGTTCGCCTCGCATGACTATGTATTCATCATGCGATACCTCTTGCGAGGTGGGTTTCCCCATTCAGAAATCTCCGGATCAAAGCTTATTTGCCAGCTCCCCGAAGCTTATCGCAGGCTATCACGTCTTTCGTCGCCTATCATCGCCAAGGCATCCACCACATGCTCTTAGTCACTTGACCCTATAACTTTGACATCTCTTGCGAGACATCTCCGCTTTCTTTCAAGGACTTGCGAGGTCTTTCACCTCGCGCGTTATGCCGTAATGTGAATTCTTCTTCGGTATTGCTACCTAGAGAACAATTCGTCATTACTGAACTTCAATCAGCTTTCGCTCAATTGAATATTCGTTTTGACGCAATCAAATTTTTGTTGCCGACGGCACGGTGCAGTTTCCTGCTTTCCGCCGGCAACGCTGATTCGACTCTATGAATTTTTAAAGAACAGCCGATTGACCCGGTCTATACCGGACCAACAACAAAGAGGCCTCTTGCGAAGCCGCTTTGGTGTTAGTTTCTTTGCCCTACCACAGGACATATTGGTTGGTGGAGGATGACGGGATCGAACCGACGACCCCCTGCTTGCAAAGCAGGTGCTCTCCCAGCTGAGCTAATCCCCCACTGATCCTCGCATCTTATGTTCGGAAGATTTGGTGGGTCTAGTTGGGCTCGAACCAACGACCCCCGCCTTATCAAGACGGTGCTCTAACCAGCTGAGCTACAGACCCATGTCGGTTAGCACCGACTTCTTCCAACAACCGATAAGTGTGGGCGTTCAATATTGAATGCTGTTTTCCAGAAAGGAGGTGATCCAGCCGCACCTTCCGATACGGCTACCTTGTTACGACTTCACCCCAGTCACGAACCCTGCCGTGGTAAGCGCCCTCCTTACGGTTAGGCTACCTACTTCTGGCAGAACCCGCTCCCATGGTGTGACGGGCGGTGTGTACAAGACCCGGGAACGTATTCACCGCGACATTCTGATCCGCGATTACTAGCGATTCCGACTTCACGCAGTCGAGTTGCAGACTGCGATCCGGACTACGACTGGCTTTATGGGATTAGCTCCCCCTCGCGGGTTGGCAACCCTCTGTACCAGCCATTGTATGACGTGTGTAGCCCCACCTATAAGGGCCATGAGGACTTGACGTCATCCCCACCTTCCTCCGGTTTGTCACCGGCAGTCCCATTAGAGTGCCCTTTCGTAGCAACTAATGGCAAGGGTTGCGCTCGTTGCGGGACTTAACCCAACATCTCACGACACGAGCTGACGACAGCCATGCAGCACCTGTGTTACGGTTCTCTTTCGAGCACTCCTCTATCTCTAAAGGATTCCGTACATGTCAAAGGTGGGTAAGGTTTTTCGCGTTGCATCGAATTAAACCACATCATCCACCGCTTGTGCGGGTCCCCGTCAATTCCTTTGAGTTTCAACCTTGCGGCCGTACTCCCCAGGCGGTCAACTTCACGCGTTAGCTTCGTTACTGAGTCAGTGAAGACCCAACAACCAGTTGACATCGTTTAGGGCGTGGACTACCAGGGTATCTAATCCTGTTTGCTCCCCACGCTTTCGTGCATGAGCGTCAGTACAGGCCCAGGGGATTGCCTTCGCCATCGGTGTTCCTCCGCATATCTACGCATTTCACTGCTACACGCGGAATTCCATCCCCCTCTGCCGTACTCCAGCGATGCAGTCACAAATGCAGTTCCCAGGTTGAGCCCGGGGATTTCACATCTGTCTTACATCACCGCCTGCGCACGCTTTACGCCCAGTAATTCCGATTAACGCTTGCACCCTACGTATTACCGCGGCTGCTGGCACGTAGTTAGCCGGTGCTTATTCTTACGGTACCGTCATGACCTCCCTTTATTAGAAGAAGGCTTTTCGTTCCGTACAAAAGCAGTTTACAACCCGAAGGCCTTCATCCTGCACGCGGCATGGCTGGATCAGGCTTGCGCCCATTGTCCAAAATTCCCCACTGCTGCCTCCCGTAGGAGTCTGGGCCGTGTCTCAGTCCCAGTGTGGCTGGTCGTCCTCTCAGACCAGCTACAGATCGTAGGCTTGGTAAGCCTTTACCCCACCAACTACCTAATCTGCCATCGGCCGCTCCGTTCGCGCAAGGCCTTGCGGTCCCCTGCTTTCATCCATAGATCTTATGCGGTATTAGCAAAGCTTTCGCCTCGTTATCCCCCACGATCGGGCACGTTCCGATGTATTACTCACCCGTTCGCCACTCGTCAGCATCCGAAGACCTGTTACCGTTCGACTTGCATGTGTAAGGCATGCCGCCAGCGTTCAATCTGAGCCAGGATCAAACTCTACAGTTCGATCTTGAAATTTAAAGTCTTTCGACTTCACTCATAAAAACGGAATTGAAGTGAACTTCACTTCTATTCTCATGAGCGTTTGTAGTGCTAAGCACTAGTTCCGAAGAACTTGGCACTCGCCATCAAACGCCCACGCTTATCGGCTGTATATTTTTAATGAACCAGAAGATCAGATTTCTCTTTTCTTCTCAACTCGCTGCAATCAGCGAAGCCTTGAATTCTAACAGAGTTTTTAAAGTCCTGTCAAACTTTGTGGTTATTTGTCTTTCGACTTCTAACCACCCGCCAACTTTAACCGCCGCAATCTCTTGCAGCACCTCAGATCAGCGAAGCCTTGAATTCTACACCAGTTTTTAGCACCAGCGCAACTCTCAGCAAAACTTTTCTCTTCTGCCACCTTCACCACCTACCCTCATCGCAATCCCCTCAGGAACCGCAGCAATCTCAGTAGCGAAGCCCGCTAGTATAGCAACAATTTCGCGTCGTGCAGGCATTTTTTGCAACCCGCCCTACCAAAGGTGCACGATGTCCCCTGGGTTCGCCTTCCACTATCTATATCTATGGCTCTCATCTCCCTCCTAGACGCACAACTGGCCTTCGGGCATACCGCCCTGCTGGACCATGCCGACTTTTCCCTGGAGGCGGGCGAGCGCGTGGGGCTGATCGGCCGCAACGGTGCAGGCAAGTCATCCCTGCTCAAGATTCTCGGGGGGCTGGCGCACACGGACGATGGGGCGATGCATGTCCAACAGGGCCTGCGGATCGCCTATGTGGCGCAGGAACCGCTGCTGGACGCGGGGCATACGGTGTTCGAGTCCACGGCCGCAGGGCTGGCGCACGTGGTCGCGCTGCGGCAACGCTATGAAAGCGCCACCGGGGCCGACCTGGATACGCTGCAGACCGAGATCGAGGCCGTGGAGGGCTGGAATTGGGAGCGCAGGGTGGAGGAAACGATGCAGCGGCTGCACCTGGATCCGCGAGCCCGCGTGGGAGACCTGTCCGGCGGCCTGAAAAAGCGGGTCGCCCTCGCGCAGGCGCTCGTCACCCGGCCCGACGTATTGCTCCTCGACGAGCCGACCAACCACCTCGACGTGGATTCCATCGAATGGCTGGAAGAGTTGCTGCTGGCATTTCCAGGCAGCGTGGTCACGATCACGCACGACCGCGCGTTCCTGGACCGCATTTCCACCCGGATCGTCGAACTCGACCGGGGTCGCCTGCTGTCTTTCCCGGGCAACTTCGGACAATACGTGCAGCAGAAGACCGAGCAGCTGGCGCAGGAGGCGGTGATCGCCGCCAAGGCCGACAAGCTGCTGGCCCAGGAAGAGATATGGATACGCAAAGGAGTGGAAGCCCGCCGCACCCGGAGCCAGAGCCGCATCAGCCGGCTGGAAGCCCTGCGGACGAGCCGCGCGGCGCGCCGGGACGCGCTGGGAAGCGTCAGGATGGACATCGCGTCCGGATCCGCGTCTGGCTACCAGGGAAAGATCGTGGCCGAGCTGGCGCACGTGGCCAAGGCGTTCGGGGACAAAGCCATCGTGCAGGACTTTTCCGCCACGATCCTCCGCGGCGACAAGGTCGGGCTGGTCGGCCCGAACGGCGCCGGCAAGACGACCTTGCTGAAGCTGATCCTGGGCGAGTTGGCACCGGACAGCGGCACCATCCGCCGGGGCGCCCACCTGGAGGTCGCCTATTTCGACCAGATGCGCCACGCGCTGGATCTCGACGCGACCCTGGAAGATTTCATCAGCCCGGGCAGCGAGTGGATCGAGATCGGGAAGCAGCGCAAGCACGTCAAGAGCTACCTGTCGGACTTCCTCTTCTCGCCTGCACGGGCGCAGTCTCCCGTGAGGTCGCTGTCCGGCGGGGAACGCAACCGCCTGCTGCTGGCACGTCTTTTCGCACGCCCGGCCAATGTCCTCGTGCTGGACGAGCCCACCAATGACCTGGACATCGATACGCTGGATCTGCTGGAGGAACTGCTCCAGTCCTATGACGGTACGGTGTTCCTGGTCAGCCACGACCGGATGTTCCTCGACAACGTCGTCACCAGCACCATTGCCTATGAGGGCGATGCGCGATGGCGCGAATACGAAGGAGGCGTTCAGGATTGGCTGGTGCAGTCCCGGCGCAGCCGGGCCCTGGCCGGCGCCCCGGCGCGCCCAGCGGCGCAGGAAACGGTGGACAAGGAAGCGTCCGCCCCATCCCCAAAGCGCACAGCACCGGTGAAAAAGAAGCTCAGCTACAAGGAACAGCGGGAGCTGGAACTGCTTCCGGAGCGCATTGCGGCCCTCGAGGCGGAGCAGAACGCCATCCGTGCAGAACTGGCGGATGGCAGCCTGTATGTCCGCGACGGCGCGCAGGCCGCGGCGCTTCACACGCGGGAAGGAGAGATCGAGGACGAGCTCATGGCAGCCCTCGAGCGCTGGACGGAACTGTCCGAGCAGTGAAGGCAGGCAGCAGCGGCCGGATACCTACTGCTGCTGCCGCAGCCATGCCTCAGATGCGGTGGTGGAGGCGGTCCGTCGCCCCGCGCAGGCGGGTAATCAGCGCTGGCGCGATCTGGGTGAGGGGCAAGACCTCGTCGGCGGCTCCGTGCGCGATGGCCTCCCGGGGCATGCCGAAGACGATGCAGCTGGCCTCGTCCTGCACGTAGTTGTAGCTGCCGGCGTCCTTCATTTCGCGCATGGCGGCAGCACCGTCATTGCCCATGCCGGTGAGCATGACGCCGAACGCATTCTTGCCGACCACGGCGGCCGCGGACTTGAAGAGGACCTCCACCGACGGCTTGTGGCGGTTCACCGGAGGACCATCGTCCACCACGGCCACGTAGTTGGCGCCGCTGCGGGCGACATGGAACTGCTTGCCCCCCGGTGCAATGTAGGCGTGGCCGGGCAGGATGCGTTCGCCGTTCACCGCCTCCTTGACGGTGATCTGGCACAGGCCGTTGAGGCGGGCGGCGAAACTCGTCGTGAACCCGGGTGGCATGTGCTGCGTGATCACGATGGCGGGGGAGTCGGCCGGCATCTGCACGAGCACTTCGCGGATGGCTTCCGTCCCGCCCGTGGATGCGCCGATGCAGATGAGCTTTTCGGTGGAAAGACGCCCGAGCAGCGTGGCGGCCGGCGCAATGGGCGCTGCTGCACCGGGCTGGGCGGCCTTCTCGGCAGGGCGCGGCGCAGGGGCCCGGCGTACCTGGGCAACCGCGGCCACGCGGATCTTGTCCACGATCTGCGCCGCCAGTTCGTTGAGGCCGCTGGAAAGTCCCACGCGCGGCTTGGCCACGAAATCGACGGCCCCCAGCTCCAGGGCTTTCATGGTGACTTCCGCACCGCGCTCCGTGAGGGTGGAGATCATCACGACGGGCATGGGGCGCAAGCGCATCAGCCGGCCCAGGAAGTCGATGCCGTCCATGCGCGGCATTTCCACATCCAGCGTGATCACGTCGGGATTCATCTCGCGGATCATCTCCCGGGCGATGAGCGGATCGTTGGCCGTCCCGATGCACTCCATGTCGTGCTGCCGATTGATGATTTCCGACAGCAGACTGCGCACCAGCGCGGAATCATCCACCACGATCACCCGGATCTTCCTGCTCATTCCCTCTTGTCCTTCTCAATCAAAAAAGGTCCACCGACCCGCCGGCCGTGGCCTTGGCCACGGTGGCCGCATTGCCCTTGACGTCCTGCGCGACCAGGGCCTCCGGATGGGCATGGGCCAGCCGCTTGACCATGGCCTTGCCCGTCACGGGGAAAAATACCACTTTCCGCGGGTAGATATCGAGCACGTCCTCGGAAACGATGGGAATTCGCTCCGTCTGCAGGTAATTCATCACGAAGGTGGTGTTTCGCTCTCCCACGTTCATGGTGGTGAAATTGTGCATGACCTGCCCGCCGCCGAAGACCTTGGCCTGCATGGTTTCCCTGCGCGCGCCCAGTTTCAGCATCTCGTTGATGAGCAATTCCATGGCATAGGACCCATAGCGGCCCGACACGTCGTTGGAGTCGCCGTCGGGCAGCATGAAATGGTTCATCCCGCCGACGCGGCTGCGGCTGTCCCAGAGGCAGGCGGCGATGCAGGACCCGAGCACCGTCATGATCACGAGGTTTTCGTCCGACACGAAATACTCCCCGGGCAGCACCTTGACGGCGTTGTGCTGGAAGTGGTGGTCGAAGAAGAAGAAGGAGGCCTCGCCCGGACGGCGGGAGCGGGCCTTCAGTTCCTGCAGCGTCGATTGCTTGGCGGGCGCAGCCGCGGCCGAATAGATATCGGCGCTCAGGGGCGCGATGCGGGGAGCCCGGCGGCGGTCAGCCCCGTCGAGTGACGAGGGAGGGGACGAAGCACCAGACGCGGGAAGGGAGCCAGGGCGGTTTGGGGTCATGGAGGGCTTCTTGCGGAATGCGGCCTTTATCGGCGCTCATAGACGGTCTTGCCGCGCAAATTGAACAGATCACGGGATTCGCTGAAGTTTTCCGCGTGCCCGACGAACAGCATGCCTCCCGGCTTCAGCACACGGTGGATCTTCTCCAGTACTCTGCGCTGCGTGGGTGCATCGAAATAGATCATCACATTGCGGCAGAAGACCACGTCGAAGGGCTCGCGGAACGGCCAGTCGTCGCGGATCAGGTTGACGCTCATGAATTCGATGGCGCGCCGCAGCTCGGGCTTGACCCGCGCCAGGCCGGCGTTCGGGCCCTTGCCCCGCAGAAAGAACTTCTGGAGCCGCTCGGGGCTCAGGCCCTTCACGCTGTCCAGCCGGTAAACGCCCTCGGATGCGGTGGCAAGGACGCGGGAATCGATATCGCTCGCCGTGAGCTTGAAGGGTGCATTGGCCCCCAGCGATTCGATCGCGGTCATCACGATCGAGTAAGGCTCTTCCCCCGTGGATGCGGCATTGCACCAGACGCTCCAGGGCCCGGAGGGGCGGCTGCGCAGCAGTCCCGAAAGGATCTCGAAGTGGTGCTGCTCCCGGAAGAATGCGGTGAGGTTGGTCGTCAGTGCATTGACGAACTCCTGCCATTCCGGCCCGTCGTGGTTCTCCAGCCAGCTCAGGTATTCGTGGAAACTGGTGTGCCCCGTTTCCCTCAGCCGCCGGGACAGGCGGCTATAGACCATGGCGTGCTTGCCGTCGTGCAGGCTGATGCCTGCGCGCTGGTAGATGAGTGCCTGCACGCGGGAGAAATCCGCATTGGTCCAGACGAACTCCCGCCCCTGGGCCAGGGGACCCGAGGACGGGGCGGCGCTGGACTCCGTGTCGCGCGGAGGGACGGAAGAAGAAGAGGTCTGGCGCATGTTGGATTCGTTTCAGTTCCGCATCTCTGGCAACCGGCCGGTGCACCGGCGAAACGCCGCTCTTGTTCCGCGTTGGCTTGGGAAGGGCCTGTCTGCCTCGCCCCTCCCGGCAGATCAATCGTGCGTGGATATGAGGCCCATGTCCGGGTTGGACATGAGCTTCTCGATGTCGAGAAGGATGAGCATGCGCTCGCCCACGGAACCGAGGCCCACGATGCAGTTGCTGTCGATGGAGCTTTCGATTTCCGGGGCCAGCCGGATCTGGTCGGACGTGAGCTCCATGACGTCGCTCACGGAGTCGACCACGATCCCCACGACCCGGTTGCGCAGGTTCAGGATGATGACCACCGTGAAACTGTTGTATTCGGCCTTGGAGCAGTCGAACTTGAGCCGCATGTCCACGATGGGCACGATGGTGCCGCGCAGGTTCGTGACGCCCTTGATGAATTCGGGCGCGTTCGCGATGCGGGTCGGCGGCTCGTAGCCCCGGATTTCCTGGACTTTGAGGATGTCGATGCCGTACTCCTCCTGGTCGAGGCGGAACGTCAGGTATTCGCGGGCGCCTCCCACGGAAGCGCCAGCCGCTTCGTTCGTTTTTTCCATCACAGTCGCCATGAGTGGCTCTCCTTCAGTCTGCCCAGCGGCGTATCAATGGCGGACACGGCGGACCAGGGCCCCGGTGTCGAGGATCAGTGCCACAGTGCCGTCGCCCAGAATGGTGGCGCCCGACACGTTGGGCACCTTCCGGTAATTGGTCTCCAGGTTCTTCACCACGACCTGGTGCTGCCCCAGCAGCTCGTCCACCAGCAATGCAACGCGGCTGCCGTCCGCTTCGACGACCACCATGATGTTGCTGGACTTGCTCTGGTCGATGCGTGGCACCTGGAAGGTTTTCTCCAGGGCGATGACGGGCATGTACTCGTCGCGCACCTTGACCAGTTGCGAGCCCTGGGCCACCGTGTTGACGTCGTCGGGATTGACCTGGAAGGACTCCACGACGGACGACAGCGGCAGGATGTAGACCTCTTCGCCGACGCCGACCGACATGCCGTCCATGATGGCCAGGGTGAGCGGCAGCCGCACCGAGACGCGCATGCCGTAGCCTTCGGCGGAATCGATCTCGACGGAACCGTTGAGCGCGGCGATGTTCTTCTTGACCACGTCCATGCCCACGCCGCGGCCGGACACGTCGGTGACCTCGTCGGCGGTGGAGAAGCCGGGGGCGAAGATGAGTCCCCAGACGTCCGCATCGCTCATCTGGTCGGAAACGTCCAGCCCGCGCTCGCGTGCCTTGCGCAGGATCTTCTCGCGCGACAGGCCGCGGCCATCGTCACGCACTTCGATGACGATGGAGCCGCCCTGGTGCGAAGCGGACAGCGTGATGGTGCCGTGCTCGGACTTGCCGGCAGCGAGGCGGTCCGCCGGCATTTCGATGCCGTGGTCGCAACTGTTGCGCACCAGGTGGGTCAGCGGGTCGGTGATCTTCTCGACGAGGCTCTTGTCGAGCTCGGTCGCTTCGCCCAGGGTGACGAGATCGACCTTCTTGCCCAGCTTGTTGGCCAGATCGCGCAGCATGCGCGGGAAACGGCTGAACACGATGGACATCGGAATCATGCGGATGGACATCACCGATTCCTGCAGATCCCGGGTGTTGCGGTCGAGGTCTGCCAGGCCCGCGAGCAGCTGCTGGTACACCGCGCCATCGAGGCCCCGGCTGTTCTGCGCCAGCATGGCCTGGGTGATGACGAGTTCACCCACCAGGTTGATCAGTTGGTCCACCTTGTTCACGGCCACCCGGATGGTGGTGGATTCCATCTGCGCCTGGCTGACGGCCTTGGTCTCCGCGGCGCGTCCGCCGGCGGCTGCCGGCCTCGATGCCGAGCCATCGGCAGCACCGCCGGCGGAGGCGCCTGCGGCAACGGCATCCGGACGCTCGCCGGGCATGCCGGGGGCTCCCGGGAAGAACCCGTAGGAAACCTCCAGCGCGCCGCCGGGGGCGGACGGGGCGGACGCCACGCCGGGGGCCTCCTCGGCTGGCTCGGGCTCGGCCGCACCGGCGGCAGTGATGCGCACCTGCTCCTTCGAGACATGGAATGCGAACAGATCGAGCAGGTCGTCGTCCGTGGAGGTGGTTTCCACGCCGAACACGCGCACGCCTGGCTGGTCGGAGGGCAGGTCGCGGATGGTGCCCAGGCCGACGATGTCGCGGAACAGGTCCTTGATGGCGTCCGCCTGTTCGTTGCGCTCGACAGGGCCGATGCGGATTTCCAGCGAACGGGCCACGCCGGGGCCGGAGGGTGCGGGCATCGACGAGGGAGCAGGCACGGGGGCCGGGGCCGGCGCGGCCTGCACGGGAGCCGGGGCGGGCGCAGGAGCCGGGGGTGGCGGCGTGGCGGGGCCCGCAGCAGGCACGACGCCCGCGGCGAGTTCGCTGATGCGGCGCACCAGGTCGCCCGTGGACACGGCCTCGCCCTGGCCGCCCGCCTGATGGCGGGCCAGCAGGCTGCGGGAGGCGTCAGCGGACTCGAGCAGCACGTCCACCATCTGCGGGATGGGCTGGAGTTCGTGCCTGCGCAGGCGGTCCAGCAGGGACTCCATCTGGTGGGTGAGTTCGGCGACGTCGGAGAAGCCGAACGTCGCGGCGCCCCCCTTGATGGAGTGCGCGCAGCGGAATATGCCGTTGAGCTCTTCGTCGTTGGCCGCGCTCAGGTCCAGATCCAGCAGCATGTGCTCCATCTGGTCCAGGTTCTCTCCAGCTTCCTCGAAAAAGATCTGATAGAACTGGCTGAGGTCGAAATCGCCGCCGGCGCCTTCTTGGTAGTTTTCGGCCATGAATGGCTCCCTTGTGCTTGTGTATGACGCCGAGGCTCAGCGGATCACTTTCTGGATGACCTCGATCAGGCGGTTGGGATCGAAGGGTTTCACGAGCCAGCCCGTGGCGCCGGCATTGCGGCCGGCCTGCTTCATCTGGTCGCTGGACTCGGTGGTGAGGATCAGGATGGGGATGGTCTTGAAGCGCGGATGCTCGCGCAGCTTGCGCGTGAGGCCGATGCCATCCAGGCGGGGCATGTTCTGGTCGGCGAGGACCAGCTGGATGTCATGGGTTTCCGCCTTTTCCAAGGCATCCTGGCCGTCAACGGCCTCCACCACGTGGTAGCCGGCACCCGTCAAAGTGAAGGACACCATCTTGCGCATGGAGGGCGAATCATCAACGGCGAGGATCGATTGCATTTAAGGCTCCAACTCACTTGAATATATAAGGTAACCAGACGGGGCAAGGTCAGAAGAGATCAATGGAACCGGCGTCCATCTCGCTTTGGGTGACCGGATTGGGGCGGTCTGGCGCCATCTCGGCGAACGGTGCGGCCTCCTCGCCCTCTTCGGAGCCCATGGCTTCGGAGGCAAGCCTGAACGCGCAGCCCTGGAGCACCTTGGTGGTGTGCCAGATCAGCTGCGAAGCCATGTCCTGGAATTGCAGTTCGGTGACGGCACTCCTCAAGGCAGTGCGCAGCGCGAGCAGCTCCGGGGAGCCCTTGATCAACTCGTCCGACAGGGCCTGGTTGGCTTCGCCGAAGCGGGCAAGCAGATTGTCGGTAGCATGGCTGAGCAAGCCTTCGAGGCGGTGCAGGTCGCGCATGACGACGAGCAGGGAATCCTGAAGTTCCGCAGCCACCATGACGGGGAGCTGGACTCCTGGCTCATCGGGGCCTGTTAGCGTAGATTGCATGGTTTCTCCATGGCAGCAGGCGGCTCAAGGCACGCTAAATCCATTCCGGCAAACACGCTGGTGGCCACACCACCGGCAACGACGCACCGCCCGGTCGGCGAAGCGCTCCTGCAGGGCACGAACGGCACGCCATGGTGCGCCGTTTGTTCCAATATGTATCCTATGATAGCGTTCATATGGTCTCAGGAGTAATGGTTAAACCCCTGCGCATCCTGCATCTCGAAGATTCCCCTGCGGACCATGCTTTGGCATGTATTACGTTGCGCCGCGCCAACGGGATGTATGAAATACGCCACGCCGACACGATGGAGTCGTTCATGGCCTGGCTGGATGCGGAGCGATTCGATCTGGTCCTCGCCGACTACCGTCTTCCCGGTTTCACGGCGCTGGACGCGTGGCGCTGGGTGAGCGAACGCGGCGACGCCCCGCCCTTCGTGCTGCTGTCCGGCGCCATCGGCGAGGCCGCAGCCGTGGATGCGATGCGCCTGGGGATGGCGGACTACCTCCTGAAGGACGACATGGCCCGGCTGCCTCACGTGATCGGCCGCGCCATCGAAGTGCATGAAGCGCGCAGGGCGCGGGAGCAGGCAGTGCGCGACCTCGCGGCGTCGGAAAGGCGGCTGGCGGAACTGACCGAGCACCTGCAGATTTCCATCGAGCGGGAGCGTGCAGCGATCGCCCGCGAAATCCACGACGACATCGGCGGCTCCCTGACGGCAGTGCGATTCGACGTGGGGTGGATCGCCCGGCATTCCACGGAAGAGGCCGTGCGGGACCATGCCGGCAGCGCCACCGAGATGCTGCAGCATGCCATCGAGGCGAGCCAGCGCATCATGATGAACCTGCGCCCGCCCATCCTCGACCAGGGGCTGGTGGCCGCGGTGCAGTGGCTGGCCGAGAGCTTCGAGCGCCGCACCAGCATTCGCACCCGGCTGCATTCCAGCCGGGATACGATCGAGGTGCCCGGCGACGTGCAGCTGGTGGCCTACCGCACGGCGCAGGAGGCGTTGACCAATGTGTCGAAGTACGCCCAGGCCCGGCATGTCACCATCGATCTCTCGGACAGCGAGCGCGTGCTGACGCTGGAGGTGACGGACGATGGCTGCGGCATGGAGCCCGCCACGCGGAACAAGCCGAAGTCCTTCGGGCTCAAGGGCCTGCAGGAACGGGCGAGAACGGTCGGAGGGTGGCTGGACATCAGCAGCCAGCCCGGGCGCGGCACCTCGGTCATCGTGTCGATCCCGCTGGAGCCGCAGGTCGGCCAGGACGTAGCAGACCCGGGAGAAATGCCATGATCCATGTCGTGCTGTGCGACGACCATGCCGTGCTGCGGCGCGGCATCCGTGACACGCTCACCGAGGCGCCGGACATCCAGGTGACCGGGGAGGCCGGCGGCTATTCGGAACTGCGCGAGATCCTGCGCAAGGCGCCCTGCGACGTGCTGCTGCTGGACCTGAACATGCCGGGCCGCAGCGGGCTGGAGGTTCTGAGCAGCCTGAAGGAAACGGACTCGGCCATCAAGGTGCTCGTGGTGTCGATGTACCCCGAGGACCAGTACGCCCTGCGCTGCCTGCGGGCCGGGGCGCAGGGCTATGCCAACAAGGCGGGCGATCCCATGGAACTGATCGAGGCCGTCCGCACCGTGATGAAGGGCCGCAAGTACCTGACGCCGGAGGTGGCGCAGATGCTCGCGGACAGCCTGGCGCAGCCCGCGCCCGAGCTGCCCCACGAGGCCCTGTCCGAACGCGAGCTACAGACGCTGGTGAAGATCGCGTCCGGCAAGCGCCTTTCGGATATCGCGGAAGAGCTCATGCTGAGCCCGAAGACCGTGAGCGTGTACCGGTCTCGTGTGCTGGAAAAGCTCAAGCTCAGCAACAACGCCGAACTGACGGTGTACGCCATCCGCAACCAGCTGGTGTGAACGGCCGGCCGTTCACCGCTGCGATGCGAAGAGGTCGATGGATTGCTGCATGAGGGTGAGCACCGGCTGCTCGAGCATGGGCAGCGTGGCGGCGATGCCCAGCAGCCCGACGGTCAGGGTCACCGGAAACCCCACAGCGTAGATGTTCATCTGCGGCGCCACCCGCGAGATGACGCCCAGGGCCAGGTTGACGAATGTCAGCAGCGCGATCATGGGCAGGGCGATCCAGAGCGCGCTGGAGAACAGCGAGGCGCCGAGATCGTGCAGGCGCATCTGGCCGATCGACTGCAGGAAATTGCCATCCACGGGAAAGCTGTCGAAGCTTTTCACCACGGCCATGAGCACCATGAGATGGCCATTGATGACCACGAAGAGCAGCATGGCCATGTGGCCGAAGAAGCGGCCCACCGCACTGACCTGTCCGCTGGTGGAGGGATCGAAGAAGGACGCGAAGTTGAGCCCCATCTGCAGGCCGACGACCTCGCCCGCCAGCTCGACCGCGGAGAAGACCAGCCGCACCGCGAAGCCGACCGACATGCCGACCGCCACCTGCTGGGCGACCGCGCCGAGCGCTCCGCGGCCGTTGACGCTGATGACGGGCTGGTCGGGCAGCACGGCCTGCGCGCACACGGCCACCAGGAAGGCCAGGCCGATCTTGGCGCGGACGGGGATGCTGCGCATCGAGAACACCGGCGCGACCATGAAGACGGCCAGCACCCGCAGGAACGGCCACAGCACCGGCGAGAGCCAGGCCATGATCTGCGCCTCGGAGAAGGTGATCACGCCGCGCTCAGGTGACGACGGACGGGATGGATTCGATGGTGCGCCGGATGTAGTCCACGAGGGAGGTGATCATCCAGGGCCCCGCGACCGCGAACACGACCATGGCGGCGATGAGCTTGGGCACGAAGGCGAGCGTGGCCTCCTGGATCTGGGTGACGGCCTGGAAGATGCTGACGAGCAGCCCGATCACCATGACCGCGCCGAGCACCGGCATGGACACCATGAGCAGCAGCGTGAGCGCGTCGCGCCCCATCGTCAGGACCATTTGGGAGGTCATGGGAATTCCTTCTCGTTGGCGTCAGGTCACGAAGCTGGCGGCCAGGGAGCCGAGCAGCAGGTTCCATCCGTCCGCCAGCACGAACAGCATCAGCTTGAACGGCAGCGCCACCAGCACCGGCGACAGCATCATCATGCCCAGTGACATGAGGATGCTGGAGACCACCATGTCGATGACCAGGAACGGGATGAAGATCATGAACCCGATCTGGAAGGCCGACTTGAGTTCGCTGGTGACAAAGGCGGGCACCAGCACGCGCATGGGCGCGGTCTCCGCCGTGGCCCCGGACGGCAGCTTCGCGAGCCGGGCGAACAGGGCGAAATCCGACTGCCTTGTCTGCTTGAGCATGAAGGAGCGCATGGGCGCCTCCGCGCGCTCGACGGCCTGCTCGAAGGTGATCGTGTTGTTGCTGTAGGGCAGGTAGGCGTCCGCATAGACGCGGTCGAACGTGGGGCCCATGACGAAGAACGTCAGGAACAGCGACAGGCCGATGATGACCTGGTTCGGCGGCGCGGACTGCGTGCCGATCGCCTGGCGGATCAGCGACAACACGATGACGATGCGGGTGAAGCCGGTCATCATGAGCAGCAGGGCCGGCAGGAAGGACAGTGCCGTGAAGAACAGCAGGGTCTGGATGGGCACCGAATAGCTGGCCCCGCCCGCGCCGGAGCCGATGAGGACCGGCAGGCTGCCGCCGCCAGCGGCCTGCGCCCAGGCGGAGGCGGGGGCCAGCGCCGCGCAGGCGAGCACGCCCGCCATGGCCAGGCCGGCATGCCGCGGCCGGTTCACGCCGGAGCGCATGGGCTCAGCCATGCGCAACGGGCGCATCCTGGCGCCGGGTAGCCGCTGCCATCTCGCCAGCAAAGGACGTGGGCGATGGCACGTGGGCCAGGGGCGACGGCACCGCGGCCGAGGGATGGATCACGTGCAGGCACCGGACCTGCTGTGCCGTGACGCCCAGCACCAGCCAGACGCGCTGGTGTTCCGGGCCGACCTCCACCGTCACCACCCGCTGCTGGGGGCCGACCGGCACGGCGGAAAGCACCTTGGCCGCCGCGCCCATGCCGGAACCCGCAGCACCGGCCTGGCGTTGCTGCAGGCGCCGGATGAGCCAGGGCAGCAGCGCCACCACGGCGATGAACAGGACGACGACGACCAGGGTCTGCGCCATGCCGGCGCCCGGAGCGGCGTTATCCACGGCTCACGCGGCGCAGCCGCTCCGAAGGCGTGACCACGTCGGTCAACCGGATGCCGAACTTGTCGTTGACCACCACGACCTCGCCCTGGGCGATCAGGTAGCCGTTGACCAGCACGTCCATGGGCTCACCGGCCAGGGCATCGAGCTCGACGACGGACCCTTGCGCCAGCTGCAGGATGTACTTGATGGGCACCTTGGTGCGGCCCAGCTCCACCGACAGCTGGACGGGGATGTCCAGCACCATGTTGATGTCGTTGACCGGCGCCTCGTTGCTCGACGAGAAGGGGCGCACGGGGTCGCCCGCGAGGGGGCCGCCCTGGTCCGTGGGCGGAGCCTCGTCGGAGCTCTTCTGCTCCTCCAGGGCTTCGGCCCAGCCGGCGAACGGATCGTCCGCCGCGCTCTTGCCGTCGTTGTCGTTGTTGTCGCCTTCAGTTGACATTCTTTTCTCCCAGCCAGTTCACATCGGGGTTGCGCAGGCACTCCTCGATGCGGATGGCGTACTTGGAATTGTGCGTGCCGTATTGGCACTCGAAGATGGGCACTCCCCCGATCGACGCCTGGATGCGCGGCTCGCGGTCGAGTTCGATGAAGTCGCCAGGCTTCATGGCGAGCAATTGCTCGACGGTGGCATCCGCGCGGGCCAGTTCCGCCACGAGGGTGACCTCGGCCGCCTGGATCTCGCGGGTGAGCACGCGCACCCAGCGGCGATCGACTTCGATCGAATCCCCTTGCGTCGAGGAATAGAGCACGTCGCGGATCGGCTCCAGCGTCGCGTACGGCATGCAGATATGGATGGCCCCCGAGAGGTCGCCGATCTCGAGCTGAAAGGCGGTGGACACCACGATCTCGCTCGGGGTGGCGATGTTCGCGAATTGCGGCTGCATTTCGGAACGCTGGTACTCCAGTTCCAGCGGATAGATGCCGTGCCAGGCCTTCTTGTATTCGGCGCAGATCACATCGACCAGGCGGTTGATGACGCGCTGCTCGGTGGGGGAGAAGTCGCGCCCTTCGATCCGCGTCTGGAATTTGCCGACGCCGCCGTAGAGCGTGTCGATGATGCCGAACACCAGCGAGGGCTCGCAGACGATCAGGCCGCTGCCGCGCAGGGGGCGGATGGCCACGATGTTGAAGTTCGTGGGCACCGCCAGTTCACGCAGGAAGGCGCTGTAGCGCTGCACGGACACCGTGCCGACCGAGATTTCCGGGCTGCGGCGGATGAAGTTGAACAGGCCGATGCGGAAGTTGCGGGCGAACCGTTCGTTGACGATTTCCATGGTCGGCATGCGACCACGGACGATGCGCTCCTGGCTGGAAATGTCGTAGTTGCGGATGGCACCGGTGTCCGCAGCCTCTTCGACGGACTTCTGGCTTTCACCCGTGACGCCTTCCAGGAGGGCATCGACTTCTTCCTGGGAAAGGAATGATTCGCTCATGGGAAATCTCCTGCCGGCTCACTGGATGATGAAACTGGAGAAAAGCACCTGTCGCACGGGATTGTTGTCGGCCTTCGGGCGCGGAGCCTCTTCGCCGTCGTCTTCCTCGTCGCTGGCGGGCCGCTTGCGCGGCTTGGGCACGGTGTAGCCCAGGGGTTTGGATACCTCGCGGCGGATGTCCACGGCCAGCTTCTCCTTGCCGTCGCGGCTGAGGAGCTCCTGGGAGGTGCGCTGCGACACCAGCATCAGGATCGCGCTGCGGATGCTGGGCAGGTACTGTTTGACCTGGTCGGACGTCTTGGCATCCGCCAGCTCCAGCGTGATGCCGATCTGGGCGAACCGCTCGCCGCCGGTGTCGGCGAGGTTCACCACCATGTTCTCGATAGGCAGGAAGGTGGGCGCCACCTTTTCCTTGTGCTCGGCCTGCGCGGCCTTGGCATGGCCGCCGCCGCCCTCTTCGTCTTCGTCGGCATGGCTGCGCTTGGAGAGGAGGAACCAGGCTGCGCCACCGCCAGCCAGCACCAGCACCGCGACGATGGCGATGATGAGGACCAGCTTCTTGCTTTTCGGCTTGGCGGCGGCTGCGGCAGGGGGGGAGGCAGACACGTTGGGTTTCCTTGCGCAACGGATTCGGTGGAGAGGGACTGGCCGGGGCCGGGTGCCCTGGAAGGCTTTCCCGCACTCCATCGAGCGCAGACCTTCCGCTAGGGGCCATTATTGGATACCGGCGCGGCGGATAATAGCCAGAATAGCGGCGGAAAGGCCCGCTTTCCAGTGGTTGCGCAAGCCCTCCCCGGACTCCCGCCCGCGCTCAGGCGAAGACGTCCAGGGCACGGTCCGGACGGGATGCAGGCCGGGGGGTGTCTGCAACGCCTTGCGTGCCCCCCCCGGCAGCCTGCACGCGGCCGATGCGCGCGCCGCCCTCGCCGCGCCCTGACGGGCGCCCCGAGGCATCGCCCCCCGCGCCCGCGCCGGACTGCCCGATGGACACGCCCGCGAGTTCCAGGCCTTCTCCGCGCAGCAGTTCACGCAGCTGGGCCACGCTGGTGTCCAGCATGTCCCGTGTCTGGGACTGGTCGCTGCGGAATGCGACATGGGCTTCGTTGCCCGTGAGCGACACGGATACCTCGACCGGCTGGCCGTCCCGGTCGATCGTGAGTTCGGCATTCTGGGTCTTCTGGTGCACCCAGTAAGCCACCTGTTCGGCGATCTGGTCTTCCATGGGAATCTGCGAGGGGTCCGCCACACCGGCCGCCCCTTCCCCGACTGCACCCGCGGCAAAGGAACCCGGCGCCTGCGCTCCATCCGATGCCGGCACCACGGTCCGCTCCATGCCGGGAGAGGCCGGTGCCGCATCCGCCCGCCCGCCTGCCTGCCGGGCCAGGTCCTGCAGGGCGCCGCCCACGGCAGAGGCGGTCACCATGGAGGATTCGCCGCCACGTGCGGCAGCCTGCAGTCCGCCGGCGGTGCCCGCATCGCGGCGATCCGATTGCGCCGTAGCCCCCGCCGATGCGGAGGACGCAGAAGCCACGGCCTGGGCCAGGGCATGCGCGCCGGGAAGATCTCCGTCCTTGCCCCCCAGGAGCGGAACGACCAGGCCGCCACCCGCGCCAGCCGGCTCGAGAGCAGGATTGGCCGCGCCGCCCATGGCGGCGTGTCCGGACCGCGCCATCCCGCCCCGGGACGCCGCGAAGGCCTTGCCGGCCGCATTGGCGGCGGCCCCGGAAACATCGGCAGCGCCATCGATGAGCGCCGTCTGCCCTACCAGGCTGCTCGCGTCCATCAGGCCCGCAGGCCGGAGCGCCTGCGCCAGGGAGCCCCCCGCCCCGCCGCCCAGCGATCCCGCCGCGGCAGGCCAGGCCCCGGCCGTGCCGCCCGGCACCATGCCTTGCAGCGCCATGGCCAGCGGATCCATGCCGGGCAGGCCCGGTGCGCCTGCGGCATTGCCCGCCGTACCGCCGGATGGGAGTGCATCGCCAGCCAGCGCGCCACCGGCCAGGGCGGCGCCCAGGCCCGTGTCCGCCCCCGGCAGCGCACCGGCTCCGGCATCGGTACCGTCCAGCCCGGCCCCGAGGGATGCCAGCAGCATCGAGAAACCGCCCTGGCTGCTGGTGGCATCGGTGCCGGCATCCGCGGCCGTTGCGTTGCCGGTCTTGCCTGCGCCCCTGGCGCCCCGGGACTCGTGCGCTGCGTGGGCCGAAGACGGCGCGCGGGCCGTGCGGTTCTGGATGTCGTTGCTCATGTCGTCAGCTCCTCTGGCCCGCCAGGGCCCTGCCCCGCACCCGGGGCCTTGCCGAACCGCAGCGCGGCGCGCTCGTCCGTCTGTTTCTGATCCCGCCGCGCTTCGGCCTGGGCGATGTCGTGGCGCCGGCGCTCCACGACCTTGCGCAGCGCCGCGACGCGCAGTTCGGCCTGCAGCAGGGCCTGGCCCGCGGCACGCACGCGGCCCTCCTGTTCCCCGATCACGCTGCTCTGCACGCCCATGGCGTGCCCGAGGCGGTCCATGAACTGGTAATGGTGGTACATGACCTCCGGCTTGACCGTGGCGTCGGCGCGCATGCCCCAGCGCCCTTCCGTCTCGTGCGCATACCCCTGCAGCTGCTGCAGCTGCGCCTCGGAGGCGATCCGGGCGCGCTGGAGGTCCTGCAGGGCCTGGCGCGCCGCGTCGCGCTGGCGCTCCGCCATCTCGACGGCGACCAGGAATGCATTGAGGGAGGCCATGGCGGTGCCGCTCCTTCGGTCAGGCCTGCGGGCCCAGTACGGCCGCCATCGCATGCAGGCTGTCCTGCATGGGCGCGGCCTCGAACATGTCCTGCTGCAGGAAGGCAGCCATTGCCGGCTGCAGGCGGATCGCCTCGTCCAGCGCCGGGTCGGAGCCGCTCATGTAGGCGCCGACCTGGATCAGGTCGCGGCTCTTCTGATAGCGCGAGTACACGGCACGGAACCGGCGCGCGAGGTCGAAATGCTCGCGCGAGGCCACGTTGTGCATGACCCGCGACGCGGACTGCTCGATGTCGATCGCCGGGAAATGCCCGGTCTCCGCCAGTGCGCGGGACAGCACGATGTGGCCGTCGAGGATGGCCCGGGCCGAGTCGGCAATGGGGTCCTGCTGGTCATCCCCTTCGGACAGGACGGTATAGAAGGCAGTGATGGAGCCCACGCCGTGCAGTCCGTTGCCGCTGCGCTCGACCAGCGCCGGCAGCTTGGCGAAGCAGCTCGGCGGATAGCCCTTGGTGGCCGGTGGCTCGCCGATCGCGAGCGCGATCTCGCGCTGGGCCATGGCATAGCGGGTGAGCGAATCCATGAGCAGCAGCACGTGCTTGCCCTTGTCCCGGAAGTGCTCGGCGATGGCCGTCGCGTAGGCAGCGCCCTGCATGCGCAGCAGCGGCGGCGCATCGGCCGGCGCGGCAACCACCACGGCGCGCTCGCGGTCCTGTTCGCCCAGGATGTCCTCGACGAACTCCTTGACCTCGCGCCCCCGCTCGCCGATGAGCCCCACGACGATGACGTCGGCCTGCGTATAGCGGGCCATCATGCCGAGCAGCACGCTCTTGCCCACGCCGGACCCGGCGAAAAGCCCCAGGCGCTGCCCGCGGCCCACCGAGAGCAGTGCATTGATCGCCCGCACGCCGGTATCCAGCATCTCGCGCACGGGGTCGCGGTCCATGGCGTTGATCTGGCGCCGGTCCATGGGCTCGGAGGAAACATCCTGCACCGGCCCGCCATGGTCGAGCGGCAGGCCCTGCGAGTCCACGACGCGGCCCAGCAGGCCGTCGCCCATGGGCAGGCGCAGGATGCCCGCGGCCGTCGACGGGCGCGTGGAATCGCCCAGTCGGGGCACGGGGACATAGGGTGCGGCCGGCACCACGCTCGCGCCGCTGGACAGGCCGTGGATGTCGCCCGCAGGCATGAGGAAGGCCCGGTCGCCCGAGAAGCCGACGACTTCCGCCAGCACGGCCTCGTGGCCGGGCATCTGCACCAGGCATTGCGATCCCACGGGGACACGGATGCCCGCGGCCTCCAGGACGAGCCCGGTCAGGCGCGTCAGGGTTCCGCGGGTTTCGAGCGCCGTGCCCTCGGCCAGCCGCTCGCGCGCACCGGACAGGAACGCATCCCAGGGCGAATCCTGCACTTGCGGATCGGGCACGGTGGCGCTGTCAGCCATGGCCCGGCTCCTCGATCTTCCAGGCCGACGACAGCCCCAGGGCCGCGATGGCGCGGCGCCAGCGCCTGTCGAGCGAGCCGTCCACCACCGTGCCGGCGGATTCGACCAGGCAGTCGCCCTCGCCCACGGAGGCATCCGGCACCCACTGGATCTTCGCCCCGGCGTACTCCGTGGTGAGCGGCTGCTCCAGGAACGACCAGTCGGCCGGATGGATGCGCACCGTGGCCGGCCGCCCCTCGGCCACCAGCATGCCCAGCGCCTCGCGCAACACGGGCAGCAGGGCCTGCGGCCCGCTGGACAGCTCCTGCCGCACGACCTGGCGGGCGATGTCGCAGGCCAGCTCCAGTATCTCCTGCGCCATGCGCTGCTGCAGATCGGTCAGCCCGGCGTCGGCCGCAAGCACCAGCCGCTCCAGCCGCGCGGCCGTCTCCCGGCCCTGTCCGCCGATGTAGTCGTCCATGCGCTGCTGCCACGCCAGGGCGGTTTCCTCCTCGCCCTGGGCCTTGCCCTGCGCGAAGGCTTCCTCGCGCGCGGCCTCGACCGCGGCCTGGTGGGTGGCCTCGTCGATGCCCGGAGGCGGCAGTTCGGCCGCCTCCGGCTCCGCCTCCACCGGCGCAAGCAGGTCGGAGCCATCCACCGCGCCGAAATGCCATTGCGTCACATCGGCGATTTCCTCGCTCGGGATGAAGCGCGTGTAGGCGCCGCGGGGACTATACGAATGCGTCATCGCCGCCGCCTCCGATCACGATCTGGCCTTCGTCGGACAGCCGACGCACGGTCTTGAGGATTTCCTTCTGCTGCGCCTCGACCTCCGACAGCCGCATGGGCCCCCGCGACTCCAGGTCTTCGCGCATGGCTTCCGCGGCGCGCGAGGACATGTTGGAGAGGAATTTCTCGCGCAGTTCCGGCTGGGCGCCCTTGAGCGCGACCACCAGGGTCTCCGAGGCCACTTCGCGCAGCACGGTCTGGATGGCGCGGTCGTCCAGCTTGTTGACGTCGTCGAAGACGAACATCTTGTCCATGATCTTCTGGGCCAGGTCGGGGTCGTAGCCGCGGATCGACTCCAGCACCACCGTGTCCATGTTGGAGCCCAGCAGGTTGATGATTTCCGCGGCCGCCTTGACGCCGCCCAGGGAGCTCTTGCGGATCTTGTCGCCGCCGGCGAGCACCTTGAAGAGCACTTCGTTGAGGTCCTTGAGCGCCGTGGGCTGGATGCCCTCGAGCGTGGCCACGCGCAGCAGCACCTCGCCGCGCTGGCGGTCCGACAGCTGCATGAGCACCGCTGCGGACTGTTCGGGATCCAGGTGCACCAGGATGGCCGCGACGATCTGCGGATGCTCGTTGCGCAGCAGTTCCGCCACGGAGAGCGGATCCATCCACTTGAGGCTCTCGATGCCCGAGACGTCGCCGCCCTGCAGGATCCGGTCGATCAGCAGCGCGGCCTTGTCGTCGCCCAGTGCGCGCTTGAGCACGGCGCGCACATAGTTGCTGGTGTCGGACACGAGCAGGCTCTGCGCGGCGGCGTCGTTGGAAAAGCGGTTGATGACGCCGTCCACCTTGTCCTTGGAGACGGATCGCATGCGGGCGATGGTCTCGCCGAGCTTCTGCACCTCCTTGGGGGACAGGTGCTTGAACACCTCGGCGGCTTCCTCCTCGCCGAGGGACATCAGCAGGATCGCCGCGTCGTTCAGGCCTTGCTCATCCATGGAAAGTCACCGGTGCGTAGGGAAAGGGGTGGGTGGGAGTGCTCATCGGCGCCATCATCGACGGATGGGGGCCGCGTTTCAAGACTCGCCGTTTACCCACACCTTGAGAATGTTGGCGACGGCCATGGGATTTTCCTTGGCCAGGACGCGCGCCTCCTCCAGGCGCATCTGCTCGGGGGTCTGGATCAGGTCTTCCGGCTTGGTGGGCGCGGCCAGGGCCGGACGCTCGGGCTCGTCGGCCTCGATCGCGTCCACCTGGCGGCCCGAGGCCACCGCAGCAGCAGGCGCCGGCGGCTGGTTCATGCCCTTGATCGCCGGCCGCACCAGCCCCAGGAGGATGAGCGCGGCGAAGAGCGACATGCCCACCGGCCAGCCCAGGCTCCTGACCAGTTCGATCATTTCGGGCTGCTTCCAGAGCGGCAGCTCGACCGCCGGCGTGTTGTCCACCAGGAACTGGGTGTTCATGATGTTGACCGAGTCGCCGCGGTCCTTGTTGTACCCGATGGTTTCGCGCACCAGGGCCGTCATCTGCTCGATCTGCTCGGGCGTGAAGGCCTTGGCCTGCGGCGCCTTGCCCGCCGCTTCCGCGATGGCCTGGTAGTTCACGACGACGGCGGCGCTGACGCGCTTGATCGCGCCGCTGCCGGCACGGGTGACGCGCACCGTCTTGTCCACCTCGTAGTTGGTGATGGATTCACGCTTGGACCCGGCGGCCTGGCCCTGCTGGCCGTTGCCCGCCGTGGGCGCGGGGTTGGCGCCGTTGATGGGGGCGGTGGACGGCTGGGGCGGCTGGTTGCTGGCGGCGCCCGGCACGCCGGCCGGGGGCTGGTTGCCCTGGGTGCCGCCCGAGCTTTCCACCACCTGCTGGCTGCGCACGGCGCTGCTGTCGGGCGTCTGGTTGGGCCGGTGCTGCTCGGACGTCTGCTCCGATTGCGAGAAATCCACCTCGGCCGTCACCTGGGCCTTGACGTTGTTCTTGCCGACCACCGGCTCCAGGATGTCCAGGATGCGGCGGGTGTACTGTTGCTCGATCTGCTGCACGTAGGACAACTGCTGGGCATCGATGGCGCTGCCGCTGCCGGCGGCCGTGTCGGGCGACTGCGAGAGCAGCTTGCCGGTATCGTCGAGCACGCTGACGGCGGAAGGCGACATCTCGGGCACGCTGGAAGCCACCAGGTGCACGATGCCGGCCAGCTGGGTGCGGTCGAGGAAGCGGCCGGGATAGAGGCTCAGCAGCACGGAAGCGGAAGGCTTCTGCTGTTCGCGGAAAAAGCCGTTCTGGTTGGGCAGCGCCAGGTGGACGCGGGCGCTCTGCACGGACGACAGCGCCTGGATGGAGCGCGTCAGCTCACCCTCGAGCCCGCGCTGGAAGTTCAGCCGCTCCTGGAACTGCGTCACCCCGAAGCGGTTGGTTTCCATGAGTTCGAAACCGGTCACCGACCCCTTGGGCAGGCCCTGGGTGGCAAGGCGCAGGCGCACGTCGTGCACGCGTTCGGCCGGCACCAGGATGGCGCCGCCTCCCTCCGAGTACTTGTAGGGAACGTTCATGGTGGACAGCTGGGCCACGATGGCGCCGCCGTCCTTGTCGCTCAGGTTGGAGAACAGCACCTTGTAGTCCGGCTGGCGATTGAGCACCACCGCGGCAACCACCGCGGCCACCAGCAGCGCGATGCCCGCGCCAAAACGCAGACGCTTGGAGCGGTCCAGCGCGGAGAAGCGCTGGAGCACGGACGGCGCGCTGGTACTGGCAGGGGGAGCGACGGGGATTTCGGCGACTGCGGACATGGTGCTTTCCAAGGGGACCGCCACGGCACACGGGATCTGGCGTGCCGCGATTATTGGCTGCCGGCCTTGACCCCGGCAGCCGGATAAGGCGCCCGTTTTCCCAGCTATTCCCCAGGATGCGCCGGGCGCCGGGCCCTAGGATTGCACCATCCCCCGCAACCCTTTCCTCCGCCCGCCATGGACCTCCGCATCTCCAGCTCCACCGCTCCCCTGACGGGCGCCGGCCTGGCGCGCCGTGCCACGGCCGCGCCGGAAGCCGCAGCCGGCCAGGAAGTCGGCTTCTCCACGGCGCTCAAGGGCGCACTCCAGTCCGTCAGCGCCGCCCAGAACCGGGCCAGCGGCCTGCAGCAGGAAGTGCAGATGGAGAACCCGGCCGTGAGCCTGGAAGAAACCATGATCGCCATCCAGAAGGCCCAGGTGGGCTTCCAGGCGACCCTGCACGTGCGCAACCGGATGGTGCAGGCCTACACGGACATCATGAACATGCAGGTCTGACCTCCGGTTCCAACGCCACCGGGCGCGGTCTGCCGGTCAAGGGGCCCCTGCCAAGGGGCCCTTTCGTCGTTACATCCCCCTAAAGAAAATGCCCCGCTCCCAGTACAGGAGCGAGGCATTCGTGCATCCGGCGCCGCAGGAAGGCGACACGCGTGGCCCGCGGCATGGCGGGCACACAGGTGGTCAGTGCATGATCATCGGCTGGCGTTCGAACAGGTGCTCGAACTGGGCGAGCCAGGGTTCGGCCAGGCAGCGGATCTCGGCATCGTTGCGCAGGATGCGCTGCATGATGCGCGTCTTCTCGCGGCGGTGCTCGGGCAGCAGTTGCTGGTCCTGGGACTTGAAGCGCAGCTGCTCGATCAGGACGGCACAGGCGCCTTCGCAGCGTACGACCTCGTCCCAGTCCTTGAGCTTGGCGGCTTCGAGCATCCGCGCGCTGCTGTCTTCGATGGCCTTGTAGTAGTCAATCAGCATGTCGTTCATATCTCAGGCCTCCGCCACCACGGGGTGGGCCACGTCGTTGGCAGCCGCCGCAGCCACGGCCACCTTCTTGATCTCGTTCCAGCCCTGGGCTATCGGCTCGATCAGGCGCGCGACTTCTTCCAGCATTGCGTCGTCGTTCTTGGCATTCGCCTGGATCAGGCGACGCAGGCTGTAGTCGTACACCGCCTCCAGGTTGCTCGCCAGCACACCGCCCTCATCGCGATCGAGGGCCGTGCTCAACCCCTCCTCCAGAATGCGCACCGCCTTGGAGATGGCTGCGCACTTGGTCGCCACGTCGCCCCGGGCCAATGCACCACGCGCCGTGGCTATGGAGTTCAACACCCCTGCATACAGAAGGCTGACCAGTTGGTGCTGGTCAATGGTGTGCATGCTCGTTTCAACATTGATGCGCTGGTAGGCATTGGCACGGGACTGGTAAGCGGTGAACATGGCGGCGCTCCTCGGAATTTGTTATTCAATTTATCGGCGTTCCGCCACAAAACTGAAGCCCCTCTTCACAGGGTTTTATTCCAGCCGACCACCTGCTGCTGGATGTAGCTGTTGAGCTGGTTCATGGTGGACATCTTGGTGTCCAGCGCCGTGTAGCGTGCGGTGAGGTTTTTTTCCACCTCGCTGGCACGGTCGGTGATGCGCTCGATATCGGCGGCATTGCGCTTGAGCACATCCTTGTACGACTGGTCCTTGCTGGCGAAGAAGCCACCGGAACCCAGCAGCTTGGAGGTGACGGCCTGGAGCTTGCCGGCAAAGCCGTCCGTGACGCTGCCGCCGTCGGCGCCGCGGAAGAAGGCCTTCACGTCATCGGGGCTCTGCATGGCCTTGTCGAACTTGGCGGAGTCCAGGGTCAGGCTGCCGTCGGGCGAGAGGTTGCCGGCCCCCCCGGCGGAAACCACCCCCACGTCGGACAACGCGCGGAATGCACCGGACTGGTTGATCGACTGCAGGGTCATTCTCAAGGTGTTCTGAAGCGTCACCGCACTCGAATCGCCCTGCAGCAGCCCGGCCGTCTTCGTGTCCTTGTCGTACTTCGTGGCGTCGTTCAGCGCGCTGTTGACGGCGTTGTAGGCCGTGATGAAAGCCTGGATGTTGGCCTTGACGGCAGAATTGTCCTTGGACACCGAGATGGATACGTCTGTCGCGATGGTCTTGACCGCCGTGAACGTCACGCCCGCCACCGCGTTCGCAAAGACGTTGGTGCCCGACGTCACGGCCACGCCATTGACCGTAGCATTGGCATTCTGCGCATACTCGGTCGAGCCGGAGAGCACCCGGGAAAGGCCGGAGGAATCGCTGTTGCTGCCATCCGCGTCGGTCACGCCGAGCTGGTAGCCCGCGCTCTCTCCGGTGGTCTTGCTGCGCAGCATCAGGCGCTGCCCCGAGGCATCGGTCAGCACCGTCGCGGTGACACCGGCCTTGGAGCCGTTGATCTTGCTGGCCACATCCTCCAGCGTGTCGGTCGCGCTGACGTCGATGTTCACCGCCGGGTCCTGGCCCGCGGCAAAGCTCTTGGGGCTGCCGCTCCAGGTGCCCGTGGTGAGGGTGAGCGTGCCGGCGCCCACCGGGCTCTTGGCAGGCGTCAACGCATCGGAAATGGACGACTGGGCCTTGGCCAGGTTCTGCACCTGCACGTTGAACGACGTCGCCGCTGCCCCGCCCACCGCCGTCACGGTCACGGAATCGGTGCTGGACGACGTGGCAGCCACGCCGTTCCATCCGGTGACGCTGGTCAGCTTGCTGGCGGCATCCGACAGCGTGGACACCAGCGACTTGAGCTGGCCGAAGGCGGATACCTTCGCATTGGTCACGGCCGCCTGCTGCGTCAGGCCGTTGGTCCGGGTGATGGGAAGCTTGACGGCATCCACGGCAACCTTGATGAGGTCATTGACATTGACGTTCCCACCCAGGCCGATGCCCAACGAAGAAAAGCTCGGCATATATCACCTCCGTTCAGTCGATGCGATGCGTTGTATCGACGGAATTATCCCGTCCCGGTGACGCTGCATCGCGCCGATAAGCACAGGATAACCTACCTAATCCACCGCTTGCAGCCCGCTCGCGCCACCAGCGGCAAAGCGGCAGCGACCGAAATCGCTGCCGCCCGAATGCAGCGGGGCCGCCTGGCCCCGCCTTCAGCCCTGCGCAATCAACGCAGCAGGGACAGCACGCCCTGGGGCAGCTGGTTGGCCTGTGCCACCATCGCCGTGCCGGCCTGCTGCAGGATCTGCGAGCGCGACAGGTTGGCGGTTTCGGCAGCGAAGTCGGCGTCCTGGATGCGGCTGCGCGAAGCGGACATGTTCTCGGACGTACTTTGCAGGTTGTTCACCGTCGTCTCGAACCGGGACTGGAGTGCACCGAAGCTCGCTCGCTGGCCGTTGACGGCCGAGAGTGCGGCGTCGATGATCTTCAAGGCCTTGGTCGATCCGTCCACGGTGGACACGTCGATGTCGCTCACCTTGGTCAGCGTGGAGCTGGTGGCCGCGGTGGTCGTCATGGTGCCGCCCGTGCCGCTCACCGTGTAGCCCTTGTCGGACTTGTATTCCACCGTGCCGCGCGAGGCCACGGTGGCACCGGTGCCCGCCGCAGTGGCGGTGGTGAACGTCAGCGTGCCCGAAGACTGCGTCGTCGCGGCATCCTGCGATGCCAGCGTGATGCCCGCGGCGCTGCTGGAGCCGTTGGCGATGTTGATGTCATTGCCCGATTCGTTGGTCAGGATCAGGCCGGAGGAGTCGCTGTTGAGCTTGGCGGTGACGCCGGTCTGCGAGGACACGTCGTTGAAGGCCTTCACGGCTTCGGCCAGCCCGGCGGCCGTGCTGGTGGCCGAGACGTTGAACGTCACGTTGGCCGCGGTGGAGTTGTCGCCCTTGACGGCCAGGGTGAAGGAGCCGGTGCCGGAGAACTTCATTTCCGAGACGTTGCGGGCCGAGGCCGTCACGCCGGTGGAATCGGCCACGGCATTGACGGCCGAGGCGATGTCGGCGGCCGTGCCGGAGGCGGCGACGTTGACGGTCTTGGTCTGCAGGCCGGCGATCACCACCGTGCCGGCGGCGGCGCCTGCCGAGCCGGCCGAGGCGCCGGAGGTGGCCGCGCCGGAGGCCGAGGCCGTCAGCTGGGCACCATAGTTGTTGGTACGGAAGTTGCCCGTGGTGGCCGTGATGGTCTGGTTGGCGTTGGCGCCGACCTGGAAGGTGGCCGAGCCGAAGGAGCCGTCCAGCAGCTTCTGGCCGTTGAATTCGGTATTGCCGGCAATGCGGTCCATTTCCGACAGCAGCTGGCCGACTTCGGCCTGGATGGCCTTGCGGTCACCGGAGGAGTTGGTGGCGTTGGCCGACTGCACGGCCAGTTCACGCACCCGCTGCAGGATGTCGCCAGTGGACTTCAGGGCGCCTTCCGCCGTCTGCGCCAGCGAAATGCCGTCATTGGCGTTGCGCACGGCCTGGTTCAGGCCGCGGATCTGCGAGGTGAAGCGCTCGGAGATCGCCAGGCCGGCGGCATCGTCCTTGGCGCTGTTGATGCGCAGGCCCGAGGACAGGCGCTGGATGGAAGTGTTGAGCGACGACTGGCTCAGGCTCAGGTTGCGCTGGGCGGTAAGCGAGCTGACGTTGGTGTTGATGGTGGATGCCATTGCAAATCTCCTGAAAAGAACTGACTGGATATGGCGTTGCCGCCAACTGGGCCCGGAACCGCCTGGCCACAGAGTTCACAGATCCTTGCGGGCCATCTGTTGAACGGCGGGCCGACTCGAGTGCTGCTCATACGTCCCGTTGGAGATGTTTTCGGGTGTCCGGCAGAAAACTTTAGGCACGAACACATGGATTGAGCGGTTTTTGTGTGTCTTATCCCCCCAATGCCCCGGGGCGGGCTCCCCAACAATCCCTCCATCGTTCCCACAAAGTCCGCCGGAGGGGTAGCGCTTGAGCCGGCAGTAATGTTTGTTCCCAGCCTCGCAGGAGTTCCGCCATGGCGTCCACCATCAACACCAACATCAGCTCGCTCACCGCCCAGCGGAACCTGAGCCTGAGCCAGTCGTCGCTCAACACCTCCATCCAGCGCCTGTCCTCGGGCCTGCGCATCAACAGCGCCAAGGACGATGCCGCCGGCCTGGCGATCTCCGAGCGCTTCACCTCGCAGATCCGGGGGATGAACCAGGCGGCGCGGAACGCCAACGACGGCATTTCGCTGTCCCAGGTGGCGGAAAGTGCGCTGGCGGGCGCGGGGAACATCCTGCAGCGGGTGCGGGAACTGTCGGTGCAATCGGCCAACGCCACCAATTCGGCCGGCGACCGCAAGGCCATCCAGGCGGAAGTCGGCCAGTTGCTGTCCGAACTCGACCGTATCGCCGGCACCACAGAATTCAACGGCCAGAAGCTGCTGGACGGCTCCTTCGGCTCGGCCACCTTCCAGGTCGGCGCCAACGCCAACCAGACCATCACGGCCACCACGGGCAACTTCCGTACCATGAACTACGGCGCGCAGTTGACGGCTTCGGCCTCCGGCGCAGCCACCACCGGCGCCTCGGCCGGTTCGGCAGGCGCCGCCGCCGGCACGGTGGTGATCGCCGGCCTGCAGACCAAGACCGTCAACGTCGCCGCCTCCGGCACGGCCGCCGACATCGCCTCGGCCGTCAACGCCGTGGCCGATTCCACCGGTGTGACGGCCTCGGCCCGCAACGTCTCCGAACTGAAGTTCTCCGGCAACGGCTCTTTCTCGCTGGCGGTCAAGGGCGAGAACACTACCGCGGCCAACGTGACGTTCAACGTCACCGCCAACAGTTCCGCTGCGGGCCTGGCCGAAGCCGTGAAGGCCTTCAACGACGTGTCTTCGCAAACGGGCATCACCGCCAAGCTCAACAGCGACAACACCGGCCTGATCCTGACCAACGAATCGGGCAAGGACATCAACATCGCCAATGGCGCAGGAAGCGCCGCGGGCATCACGCTGGCTTCGCAGGACGCCACCCAGACGCTGTCCACAGGCGACCTGACGTTCACCACCGCCACGGCGGCCGGCACCGGCACCACCGTGGCCTCGCGCGGCACGGTGGAATACAACTCCGACAAGGGCTACACGGTGAGCGGCACGGGCGACACCATGACGACCACCACGGCCACCACCTCCAGCATGAAATCCGTGAGCACCATCGACGTATCCACGGTGGACGGCTCCACGCGCGCACTGAAGATCATCGATGCCGCGCTCTCCGCGGTGAATGGCCAGCGTGCAAGCTTCGGTGCCTTGCAGTCACGGTTCGAGACCGCGATCGCCAACCTGAACACGTCGTCCGAGAACATGTCCGCCTCGCGCAGCCGTATCCAGGACGCGGACTTCGCCTCGGAAACCGCCAACCTGTCGCGCGCCCAGATCCTGCAGCAGGCCGGCACGGCGATGGTGGCACAGGCCAACCAGCTGCCCCAGGGCGTGCTGTCCCTGTTGAAATAAGCCATCAAGCCGGCCACAGGCCCCGCCGGCCGACGCGCGGTTATCACCGCCGTCCCCTGTGGGTGGGTTTTCCTGTTTGCAGCAGGAGGATCGTTCTGGCCGCAATTCGTCGGGAAGTTGTCCTGGGGTCATCCGGCAGCACTGCGGCGCACCTGGCAACTGCCACGCTTGCGCACAATACGCCCATGTGAAAACTTCTAGGGACTTCCCATGTCAGAACGGCAGCAAGAAACACCGGTTTACGTCACGCAGCCGTACCTTCCGCCCCTGGAGGAATTTCTTCCCTACCTGAAAGGCATATGGGACAGGAAGATCCTGACCAACAACGGCCCCTGCCACCAGGAACTTGAACTCAAGCTGCAGGAATACCTGGGACTGCAGCACATCTCCCTCTTCGCGAACGGAACGATTGCACTGGTCACCGCCCTGCAAGCCCTTCGTATCACCGGGGAAGTCATCACGACTCCCTACAGTTTCGTAGCCACCGCCCATTCGCTTCTCTGGAACGGCATCAAACCCGTTTTCGTGGACATCGATCCGCAGACATTGAACCTCGATCCAGCGAAGATCGAGGCAGCGATCACGCCCCAGACCACTGCGATCCTGCCCGTGCATTGCTACGGCCACCCCTGCGATGTTGCCGCCATCCAGAATATTGCCGACAACTACGGGTTGAAGGTGATCTACGACGCGGCCCATGCGTTTGGCGTGCGCGATGCGGAGGGCAGCATATTGCGGCATGGCGACCTGTCCGTGCTCAGCTTCCACGCCACAAAGGTGTTCAACACATTCGAAGGGGGCGCCATCGTCAGCCCCGACGCGAAGACCAAGCGGCGCATCGACCACCTCAAGAACTTCGGATTCGTCGATGAAGTGACCGTGGTGGCGCCAGGCATCAACGGCAAGATGAGCGAGGTCAATGCCGCCTTCGGCCTGCTGCAGTTGCAGCATATCGACAAGGTGATCGCGCGCAGGGCCGATATCCACGCCCGGTACCGTCGGCTGCTGGCCGGGATCGACGGCGTTGCATTCATCCAGAGCGACGCGTACCGGCACAACCACGCATATTTCCCCATACTGGTCGGCGAGGACTATCCCATTTCGCGCGATGCGCTCTACGAGCACCTGAAGCTCCATGGCATCCATGGCCGGAGATACTTCCACCCGCCCATCAGCAGCTTCCCGATGTACAAGGCACTTCCGTCCGCCAATGCCCAGAACCTGCCGAATGCCCACCGCGCTTCGGCATCCATCCTCTGCCTGCCGATGTACCCCGCCCTTGCAGACGGCACAGTGGAGATGATTGCCGCCCTGATCCGAGATATCGGCATCGGCGCAGCTGCAGCGTAAGCCAGGATACGGAAACCCGGTTCATCCATGGAAAGCCCGGCACAGATGCAGCAGCAGATCGCAGGCAACGGCGGAATGCCGGAAAGAAGGGTGCTTGTATTTCCAGCCGGAACAGAAATCGGCCTGGAGATATTTGCAGCGCTCAAGGGCTGCCGCAACACAAGCCTTTTCGCAGCGGGCGAAGACATTCCCAATCACGCCCGCCTGCTCTATAGCGAGTACCATGTGCTGCCGCATGTGACCCACCCGTCATTCCCATCAGAAATTGCCGGACTCTGCAGAAGGCTGGAGATCGATTACGTATTTCCTGCACACGATGATGCCCTGACGGCACTCAGCAAGATGCGGGCCTCGCTGGGTGCCAAGGTAATCGCTCCTTCTGCAGACACCTGCGAGACCACGCGATCCAAACGGGCCACCTATCAACGCCTCGAGGCGTTCATCCAGACACCGAGGGTATTCGACCCTCGCTCCATCGACACATTTCCCGTCTTCATCAAGCCCGACCGCGGCCAGGGCTCCCTGAATGCTTTTCGAGCGGATGACGAGGAGCAACTGGCACACGCCCTGAGAACCGCCCATGACCCGCTGGTATGCGAATACCTTCCTGGCGAGGAATACACGGTGGATTGCTTTTCCTCGCTTCGCCAGGGGCTGCTCTTTTGCCATGCCCGCCGCCGCGACCGGGTCCGCAACGGCATATCCAACTGCACGGTGACCGTGGATCTGCCGGGCATCGAGAGCATGGCCAGGGCCATCGCGACGCAACTGGAGATGCGGGGCGCCTGGTTCTTTCAGGTAAAGCGCTCGGCCTCAGGAGCCCTCACGTTGCTGGAGGTGGCACCCCGCGTTGCGGGCGCCATGGCGGCCCACAGGGTCCAGGGGATCAACTTCCCGCTGCTCAGCCTGATGGAACAGGACGGATTGAACCTTCAGATACAGCAAAACCAGGGCAGCGTGGAACTGGATCGCAGCCTGCGCAACCGCTATCGGCACGACATTGAATTCGACGCGCTCTATATCGACCTCGACGACACGCTCATTCTCAATGGCGAAGTGCACCTGGAAGCATTGAAGCTGATATTTCAGTGCATCAATGCCAAAAAGCCCGTCACGCTCCTGACACGGCACGCACTGGATATTGAAAAGACACTGCAACAGCACCGGCTGCATGGCTTGTTCGACCGGGTGGTCCATATTACCGATGGGAGCACGAAGTCCGCCCACATCCAGCCCGATGGCCACCCCATCTTTGTGGACGACAGCTTTTCCGAACGCCAGGAAGTCCGGAAAACCCTGGGCATACCGACGTTCGACCTGAGCATGATCGAACTTCTCACGGAGCAGGGTTTCGCGCCGCGCCCACACCGCCCATCGCAGGAGGAAAGCCATCATGGATGAAAAGACGTTCCTGGAGAGCCTGGCGGCCACCTACACCACCGCTGACAGCCCCCAGGATGCTGCCATCAGGTCCATGGCCATGCGGGCATTCACGCCCCATTTCACCCCGCACAGCCATGCGCTGGAGCTTGGCTGTGACTTTGGCTACATGACCCAGCTGCTGGCACCGCATTTCGAGAGCCTCACGGTGGTGGACGGATCCTCCGTCTTTCTTCAAAAAGCCCGATCGCACGGCATTCCGAACGCGGTCTTCATTCAGTCGCTGTTCGAAGAGTTCGAATCCACGACGACGTACGAGCATATTTTCCTGAGCTACGTTCTCGAGCACGTGATCGACCCCCGTGCCCTGCTGCGCAAGGTTCGCACCCTGCTCGCCCCACGTGGCAAGGTGTTCATTGTGGTGCCCAATGCGCGTGCGCTGTCCAGGCAGATGGCACGCCACATGGGGCTGGTCGACGACCTCTATGAACTGACGGATAACGACCGGCGGCACGGCCACAGGCGAACCTACGACCGCGTGCAACTGGCGAGGGACATCTCGGCAGGAGGACTTTCCAGTGTGCATACAGGTGGCCTCATGCTGAAGCCGTTTGCCGACTTCCAGATGAATGCGATGTTCGCGGGTGGAATCCTGGGGGCCAGCCAGCTGGAGGGCCTCTACCAGCTGGGACTGGAATATCCCGATCTTGCAGGTTCCCTGTTTTCCATCTGCTGCGCAGCCAGTTAACGCCATCACCAGAGCACCTCCACCATGGCTTCTGCCCCCACCGACCTTTTCACGTGCCCGGTCTGCGGAAATGGCGTCACGCACTTCCTTCCCGTACCGGATCATTACGCTTCGTCCCTGCGCAAGCACGGCGCATCGTTTTCGATGTCGGACTTCGAGACGCTGAACACCGCCCATTACAGCTGTCCTGCATGCATGGCCTCGGATCGCGATCGCCTGTATGCCTATTTCATTCGGCGCCATCTGCTGCGCCCCAGCCTGCCGCAGTTGCGGATTCTGGACATAGCGCCGGCCCCGGCGCTTTCCAGCATGCTGCGAGGTCTCGGTGGGCGCAATTACCGGTCGGCGGATCTGCAATCCCCGCTCGCAGATGATCGCGTGGACATCACCGACATGCGGATCTATGCGGACGATTCCTTCGATCTCATCATCTGCTCGCACGTCCTGGAGCATGTGAACGACGATCAGCTGGCGATGCGCGAGCTGCACCGGGTCCTGGCGCCAGGCGGCTGCGCGATCCTGATGGTGCCCCTGCTGGCCACGGCGGCGACCACGGACGAGGATCCCCAGGAGAGCCGGGTCGAAGAGCGCTGGCGCCGGTTCGGACAGGACGACCACGTACGGCTCTACGCGAAGAAGGACTTCATCGGACGCCTGCAGCATGCAGGTTTTGCGATGGCTTCGCTGACCCAGGACGACCTGGGCGCAGCGGCCTTTTCCGAGCATGGCATCAGCGCCCGCTCCGTCCTGCACATCGGGCGCAAGCCCGCCGAGCCAGGATGCGCCCATCCCAGCTGGCTGCTGCGCAAGGACGCGGAGGATGGCGTCGGCGAGCAAGGCGAGCCGGATTCTGCATCCCCCGTGCAGGTCACGGTGGCCATCCCGGCCTACAAGGCGACCTATCTCGACGCCGCGCTGCAAAGCGCGCTGGCGCAGGAGTTCGACAGCTTCGAGATCGTGGTTTGCGATGACAGCCGGGGTGATGCCGTCGAGAAAGCGGTCACGCCCTACCTCTGCGGCAGCTCACAACCGCGGACATCGCCCGTTGCCATCCGCTACTTCAAGAATCCCGAACCCCTGGGGGAGGAAGGCAACGTCGGCAAATGCATCCGGCTGGCCCGCGGTGCCTACATCAAGTTTCTCTACGACGACGACATTCTTCTGCCGGGATGCCTCCGGACCCTTGCCGACGTACTGGACCGGCATGACGACGTCTCACTCGTGTCCTCGCGCCGGCAGGTCATCGACGAGCAGGGCCGCAGGCACCCGGACATCGCGGCAACCCAGTACCCTTTCAACGGAGACGTCCTCATCGAAGGTGGGGACCTCGTTTCCTTGCTGGCCGACTGGACCGTGAATTTCATCGGCGAACCCAGTACCGTCATGGTGCGCAGGGAGCATGTGCTGCCGCTGGCGGGCAGGCAGTTTTCGCTGGAGAACGAACCCGTCTACTGGCTTGGCGACGTGACGATGCATGTCCAGCTGCTGAGGTTGGGCCACCTCGCGTTGCTGCAGGCGCCACTGTCGTGCCTGCGCATTTCGAATGAGCAGACCAGCCACCTCGGGCGGCTCCACGCCCATATCGGGCGGGAACGCTACGCCTACTTCAGCCGCACGCTGAAGCAGTTGGGGTGGGTTCGAGCCACCAACAACCAATTCGTCCGCGTCACGCCGCTGGCCCTGCCAGGGATGTTCGATACGGTCGATCTGGGCACGCGCCTGGAGCGCATGCAGAGCGGTGCTCCACCACTGGTGGATGCATTGGGCCCCTGGCTCTCCGCGCGCATGCCCTGCGAGGCCCAGCTGCAGTTGATGAAGAGTCATCTGCAAACCGTGGTGCCCGCCCCGTCCGTGCACATCTTCGTGCGTGATGCCCAGGGCGACAGCAACCAGGTAGCGGCCACGCTTCACAGCCTGGAAGCGCTGCGCTTGCCGGGGCTCGCATTGCAGGCCACCGTGCTTGCACGCGCTCCCGGGCCGGCCCGGCCGGGGGTCGAGCATGTGGAAATGCAATCACTTGCCGAATGGCCGGCGATCGCCAATCGGCAGGTGGCCGCGGCCGGTTCCGGCTGGTTGCTGTTCGTGGAGGCCGGTGAGGTTTTCACTCCCCATGGCCTGTGGACCCTGCTGCTGGAAGCCGGCAGCGCCCCGCAATGCCGGGCCATCTATGCAGACGAGTTGGTGGATACGGGCTCCGGCAGCCTGGGAACCCTGTTCCGGCCCGACTTCAACCTGGACCTGCTGCTTTCGTGCCCCCAGGGCATGGCACGGCACTGGCTCTTCAGGCGTGACGCATTCCTTCAGGCAGACGGTTTCGATCCGCAGGCCCCAGGGGCAGCGGAACTGGATCTGATCCTGCGGCTGATCATGGCCGAAGGGATCGAATGCATCGGCCATGTCAGCGAGCCGCTGCTCGTTTCCGCCCTGCCGCAGCTGTCCAGCCGCCCTGACGAGATCACGGCCATCGCACGGCACCTGCATGCGCGGGGATATGTGCAGGCCAGGGTCGATGCCAACCTGCCGGGGCGCTACCGGGTGCACTACGGCCATGAGGCCACGCCGTCCGTCTCCATCATCATCCCCACCAAGGACCAGTTCGCCATGGTGGAGCGATGCGTGAGCTCCCTCCTGGAAAAGACCGCCTACCAGAATTACGAAATCATCCTGGTGGACAACGGCAGCACGGATCCGTCCGCCTGCGCGTGGATCGGCGGGCTGGAAGCGATGGACGATCCGCGCATCCGCGTGCTGCGCTATCCGCATCCGTTCAACTATTCCGCCATCAACAACGCGGCGGCGCGCGTGGCGCGCGGCGAGTACCTCATCCTGCTGAACAACGACACGGCCACGCTGCGCGGCGACTGGCTGGACGCCATGCTCAACCATGCGCAGCGGCCCGAGGTCGGCATCGTAGGGGCCAAGCTACTGCACGCCGATGGCACGATCCAGCACGGCGGCGTCGTGCTGGGCCTGCGCGGCCCGGCAGACCACCCCTTCATCGGCCTGCCGGCCGATGCGCCCGGTTACATGAATCGCCTGGAGGTGGACCAGAACTACAGCGCGGTCACCGCTGCCTGCCTGATGATCCGCCGCTCGGTCTACGAAGAGGTCGGCGGGCTGGACGAGGAAGCCTTCAAGGTGTCGTACAACGATGTGGACCTGTGCCTCAAGGTACGCCAGGCCGGCTACCTCATCGTCTGGACGCCCCACGCCGTCGTGCTGCACGAAGGCAGCGTGAGCCAGAAGTCCGTGGATGTGGCCACGCAGGAGGCCAAGCGGGCACGCTTCATGGGCGAGCAGGACGCCATGTACCAGAAGTGGCTGCCCGTCGTGGCACGCGACCCGGCCTACAACCCCAACCTCTCTTTGCACGGCACCGGCTTCGACGTGGAGACCGACGCTGCCATCAACCGCCGCCCCCTGCCATGGCGGCCCCAACCCGTCGTGCTGGCGCTGGCCGCCGACCATTCCGGCTGCGGCCACTACCGGGTGATCGAGCCGGTGCGCGCCATGCACGGCAGCGGCATTGCCGATGCGCGGTTCGCCAGCCGCTACTTCACGCCCGAGGAACTGCACCGGCTGCAACCCGATACCCTGGTGCTGCAGCGCCAGGTGAATGAAGAGCAACTCCAGCTCATCCAGCGCATCCAGCGCCTGTGCCCGGTGTTCATGGTGGCCGAGCTGGACGACTACCTGCCCAACCTGCCTCTCAAGAATACGCACCGCCAGGAGATGCCCAAGGACGTGCTGCGGCAGCTTCGCCGCTCCGTCGGCATGATGGACCGCTTCGTCGTCTCGACCGACGCCCTGGCCGAAGCCCTGAAGGGTATCCACCCGGACATGCGGGTGGTGCAGAACCGCCTGCCGCCGCGCTGGTGGCGCGGACTGCAGGGCAGCCGCCAGACAGGCGGGCGGCCGCGCGTCGGCTGGGCGGGCGGCATCAGCCACCAGGGTGACCTGGAGCTGATCACCGATGTGGTGAAAGAACTGCACCGCGAGGTGGACTGGATCTTCTTCGGGATGTGCCCGGACCGCATCAAGCCCTATGTGCGGGAATACCACGGCCCGGTGTCCATCGAGCGCTATCCGGCCATGCTCGCCAGCCTGAACCTGGACCTGGCGCTCGCCCCGCTGGAGCAGAACCTCTTCAATGAATGCAAGAGCAACCTGCGGCTGCTGGAGTACGGCGCGTGCGGCTATCCCGTGATCGCCAGCGACGCGCGGCCCTACCAGTGCGGGCTGCCGGTCACCCTGGTCAAGAACCGGTTCAAGGACTGGGTGGATGCCATCCGCGCCCATGTGCACGACCCGGCAGCCGCCGCGCGGTCGGGCGACGCGCTCAGGGCCGCTGTCGAGCGCGACTGGATGCTCGAGGGGGCCCACCTCCAGAACTGGCTCCGCGCCTGGCTGCCGGAATAACGGACAGCGGAGCCCCGATTCCATTCAAGTGTGGAGAATGCTGTCCGATACCATTGATACGATCCGTATTCTCCCTTGGCCGCCTTCGCATAGTCCTGGAAGGCGGCCTTTTCCTGGCCCTGCATACCCTCGAGCACCTGCATGTTCGTCATCATCGGTTACATCGTCTGCCTGGGGTGCATCTTCGGGGTCTTCATCGCACACGGCGGCAATATCTCCGTGGTGCTGCATGCGCTGCCGTTCGAGATCGTCACCATCCTGGGCGGCGCCCTGGGCGCCTTCGTGGTGAACAACCAGCCCAAGGTGCTCAAGGCCACGCTCAAGGCGCTGCCGATGGCGTTCAAGGGCTCCAAGTACACCAAGGCGCGCTACATGGAGCTGATGGCGATGCTCTACGAGATCCTGCAGAAGGCCCGCAAGGAAGGCCTGATGGCGATCGAGAAGGACGTGGAGGCGCCCCACGAGTCGGAAATCTTCAAGAAATACCCCACGGTCGGGCACGACCACCACGTGATCGAGTTCACCACCGACTACCTGCGCATGATGGTGTCGGGCAACCTGAACGCGCACGAGATCGAATCGCTGATGGACAGCGAGATCGAGACCCACCACCAGGAGGCCCACGCCCCCGTGGCGGCCCTGGCCCGGCTGGCCGGCGCCCTGCCCGCCTTCGGCATCGTGGCCGCCGTGCTCGGCGTGGTGAACACCATGGGCTCGGTGGGCCAGCCGCCCTCGGTGCTGGGCGGCATGATCGGCTCGGCCCTGGTGGGCACGTTCCTGGGCATTCTGCTCGCCTATGGCGTGGTGGAGCCGCTGGGCGGCCTCGTGGAGCAGAAGCTCGAGGACGCCGCCAAGGAGCTCCAGTGCATCAAGACCACCCTGCTGGCCAGCATGCAGGGCTACAACCCCGCCACGGCCATCGAGTTCGGCCGCAAGGTGCTTTTCTCGGGCGACCGGCCCAGCTTCGCGGAGCTGGAAGGGCACGTGAAGGGCAAGAAGTAATCCGGGCATCCGCCGGAGGTGCACGCCATGGCCGACAAGAAGCTCCAGCCCATCATCATCAAGCGCGTCAAGAAGGGCGGCCATGCCGCCCATGGCGGCGCCTGGAAGATCGCCTATGCCGACTTCGTGACGGCCATGATGGCGTTCTTCCTGCTCATGTGGCTGCTGGGCTCGACGGCCAAGGGCGAGCTGCAGGGCATCGCCGCGTATTTCGCGTCGCCTCTCAAGGTGGCGATGCAGGGCGGCGACGGCTCGGGCAACAGCTCCAGCATCATTCCCGGCGGCGGCAACGACCTCTCCAAGGTGCACGGCCAGGTCCGGCGCTCCGACTCCGACACCGCCACCAGCCGGCGGACCAACATCGAGAACGCCCGCGCCGAACAGGCCCGGCAGGACCAGATGCGCATCAAGGCCCTGCAGGCCAAGATCGACGCGCTGATCTCGGAAAACCCGCGGCTGAAGGAGTTCAAGTCGCAGATCCGCATCGACGTGACGCCGGATGGCCTGCAGATCCAGATCGTGGACGACCAGAACCGCCCGATGTTCGACAGCGGCAGTGCGTTGGTAAAACCCTACATGCGCGATATTCTTCGGGAAATCGGTGCGGCACTCGGCGGGGTGGAAAACCGCATCAGCCTGGCCGGCCACACCGATGCCGCGCCCTACGGCAACGGCGACCGGGGCTACAGCAACTGGGAGCTGTCGGCCGACCGCGCCAATGCCTCACGGCGTGAACTGGTGGCCGCAGGCATGCCCGACGCCAAGCTGGGCCGCGTGGTGGGGCTCGCGGCCAGCGATCTGCTGGAGCCCGAGAACCCGCGCGCACCCGTGAACCGGCGCATCACCATCACGGTTCTGACCAAGGAAGCCGAGGAACGGCTGCTGGGCAAAAAGGCCCCGCAGATCCCCATATCGGAACTGGCGGCCGAAAAGCGTGAAAATCCAGCATCGACACAGCAGCCGTAACGTCTTGTCACCAAAGCGGCTGCCCCTGACAATAGCTCCTGCAATTTCCGACCGAAAGGGTCCCACGTGACCACTGCCCTTCGCTTTTTGATCGTTGACGACTTCTCCACCATGCGGCGCATCGTGCGCAATCTGCTCAAGGAAAGCGGGTTCACCGACGCCGACGAGGCCGAAGACGGCGTCGTGGCACTGAACAAGCTGCGCAACAGCAAGTTCGATTTCGTGGTCACCGACATCAACATGCCCAACATGAACGGGTTCCAGTTGCTGGCCGAGATCAAGAAGGACGACAAACTCAAGCACCTGCCCGTCCTCATGGTGACGGCCGAGGCCCGCAAGGAAGACATCGTCGCGGCCGCCCAGGGCGGCGCGGCCGGCTACATCGTCAAGCCTTTCACCAAGGCGACGCTGGAAGAAAAAGTCACGCTCATCCTCAAGAAGCTGGGACTCTGACCATGGACACGCCGGACCACGACGCCCCGGACTCTGCGGATGTCCACAACAAGATCGGGCAGCTCACCCGCCAGCTGCACGATGCGTTGCGGGAACTGGGCTACGCCGAGCAGTTGAAGGGTTCCATGGGCGAGCTGCCCGATGCCCAGAGCCGCCTTTCCTACATCGCCCGGCTCACCGGCGAAGCCGCGGAGAAGGTGCTCAACCGCGTCGAGCAGGCCAAGGCACAGCACGATTTCATCGCCGAGGAGACGCGCCGCGTGGTGGCATCCCTGGTGAAAGACCCGGTGGCCGCCGTGGCCAAGGGCGAGATCATGAACTTCCTGCACGACGTGGAGCGCGTGACCAAGGAAGCCGACGTGCATCTCACCGAGATCATGATGGCGCAGGATTTCCACGACCTCACCGGGCAGGTGATCGCGCGCGTGGTGAGCCTGGCCGGCACGATCGAGCAGCAGCTGGTGCAGTTGCTCATCCAGACGGCGCCCCCCCAGGCCCAGCCGGTCATGCCCGCGCCTGCCCCGGTCGCCGCCGCCCCCGAGCCCCGGCGCGAACACCTCGCCGGCCCGGTGGTGGATCCGGAAAACACCCCCAACGTCGTCTCCAGCCAGTCGGAAGTGGACGACCTGCTGGCCAGCCTGGGCTTCTGACCCCCCGCCGGCCCGGCAGCGGGCACGGCAGCCCTGCGCCGGCCCGCCCCTGGTTTCACGCCCTGCCCTGCCTGGCCGGGCAGGGCTTTTCCGGCCCGGCGGGCCGTTTTCGCAGCGGGCCTGCACGGCCACCGTCCCTGCCCCCTGGACGGCGCGGAGGAATAAGCGGCTTCCCGGCCGTCTATTCGCACTTTAGATTCCGGCACCCCTCACGACAATCGGCATGACCCCCTCCGTCATGCCACCATGGACTCCTCCAGCCAAGACAAACAGCTACCCGCGACCGAGCGCAAGCTCCAGCAAGCGCGCGAGGAAGGCCAGGCTGCGCGGTCCCGGGATCTTTCCCATCTCGCCGTCCTCGGCATGGGCGCGGTCAGCACCTATGCGCTGGCCCCTTCCCTGATCGAGCACCTGCAGCGGGCCATCGCGCACCACCTTTCGTTCAACGCCGAGACGGTGCTCGCCACCGGCTCCATGCTGCAGCGGCTGCAGGACATGGCCTTCGTCGGGGTGGCCGCGAGCTTTGCCTTCGCCGTGCTGACCACCGTGGCCGCCGTGGCGAGCGCGATCGGCTCCGGCGGCTGGCTGTTCACCTTCAAGCCGGTGATGCCCAATTTCAGCCGGATCAACCCGCTTTCCGGCTTCTCGAACCTGTTCTCGAAGCAGCATATGGTCACCGTGCTCAAGATGGTGCTGATGACCGGCATCCTCGCCGCCGTGGCCTGGAGTTTCATGAGCACCAGCATCGAGAAGATAGCGATGCTGGTGCTGCAGCCCTCCCCCGTGGCCCTGCGCTACGTGGCCGAGTGGATCACCGGCGGCATGGCGCTGCTGCTGCTGGTCGTGTTCCTCGCGGCCCTCATCGACGTGCCGCTGCAGGCCTTCTTCTTCAAGTCGCGGCAGAAGATGTCGCACGAGGAAGTGAAGCAGGAGCACAAGCAGTCCGAGGGCAGCCCCGAGGTCAAGGGTCGCCAGCGCCAGCGCGCTCGCGAGATCGCCAACCGCGCCAGCCTGGGCAACGTGGCCAAGGCCGACTTCGTGGTGATGAACCCGACCCACTACGCCGTGGCGCTGCGCTACGACGAGGCCACCATGGGTGCGCCGCAGGTGGTGTCCAAGGGCACGGACCTGCTGGCTTTCAAGATCCGCGAACTGGCCAACCAGCATTCCGTGCCGGTGCTGCAGTCGCCCATGCTGGCCCGCGCGCTCTATGCCAATGCCGAGCTGGAGCAGCCGATTCCCTCCCAGCTGTACGCGGCCGTGGCGCAGATCCTGGCCTACGTGTACCGGCTCAAGGCCGCACTGCGCGGCGAAGGCCGCATGCCCGACGCCCAGCCCGACCCCTACGTGCCGCCGGAGCTCGATCCGCTCACGAAGGCCGCACCGTCCGACGCTTCCACTGCAGGTGACGCGCCATGAAGACCCCCACGATCGCCTCCGCCCGCCAGTGGGCCGGCACCAATGTCTCCGCACTGCAGGGCCTGTCGGCCCCGCTGCTGGTGGTGGCCATCCTGGCGCTGATGGTGCTGCCCATCCCCGCCTGGCTGCTGGATACCTTCTTCACGCTCAACATCGCCGTGGCGCTCATGGTGATGATGGTGGCGGCCTACATGCTGCGGCCGCTGGATTTCGCGGCCTTCCCGTCCGTGCTGCTGCTCACCACCCTGATGCGGCTGTCGCTGAACGTGGCCTCCACCCGCGTGGTGCTGCTGGAAGGCCACACCGGCCCGGGCGCCGCCGGCGCGGTGATCGAGGCCTTCGGGCACTTCCTGATCGGCGGTAACTTCGCCGTCGGCCTGATCGTGTTCGCCATCCTGGTGGTGATCAACTTCGTGGTGGTGACCAAGGGTGCCGAGCGCATCGCCGAGGTCTCGGCACGCTTCACGCTGGACGCCATGCCCGGCAAGCAGATGGCGGTGGATGCCGACCTGAGCGCCGGCCTGATCGACGAGAAGGAGGCCAAGCGCCGCCGCGCCGAGGTGCAGGAAGAAGCGAACTTCTTCGGCTCGATGGACGGTGCCTCGAAGTTCGTGCGCGGCGATGCCGTCGCCGGCATTCTGATCCTGCTCATCAACATCGTAGGCGGCTTCGCCATCGGCATGCTGCAGCACGACCTGTCCGCGTCGCAGGCCGCCAACAGCTACATCCTGCTGGCCGTCGGCGATGCGCTGGTGGCGCAGATTCCCGGCCTGCTGATCTCGGTGGCCGCCGCCATGGTGGTGTCGCGCGTGGGCAAGGACCAGGACATGGGCCGCCAGATCGTGCAGCAGCTCTTCATGTCGCCGCGCGTGCTGGGCGTGGCCGCCGCGATCCTGATCATGCTGGGCCTGATCCCCGGCATGCCGCACGCCGTGTTCCTGGTGCTGGGCAGCGGCATCGGCTATGCCGCCTGGCTGCTGTACCAGCGCGCCAACGCCCCCAAGCCGGTGGAGGCGCCGCCCGCCCCCGTGGGCGACGGGGAGGCCAGCTGGGACGATCTGCAGCCGGTGGACCTGCTGGGCCTGGAGCTCGGCTACCGGCTGATCTCCCTGGTGGACAAGAGCCGCCAGGGCGACCTGCTGACCCGCATCAAGGGGGTGCGCCGCAAGTTCGCCCAGGAAGTGGGCTTCCTGCCCCCGGCCGTGCACGTGCGCGACAACCTCGAGCTCAAGCCCAGCGCCTACCGCATCACGCTGCGCGGCGTGGTGGTGGGCGAGGGCGAGGCCTTCCCGGGCATGTTCCTGGCGATCAATCCCGGCGGCATCAGCACGCCGCTCATCGGCACGCCCACCACCGACCCGGCATTCGGCCTGCCGGCCCACTGGATCGACGAGCACCAGAAGGAAGCCGCACAAATGGCGGGTTTTACGGTCGTTGATTCCGAAACCGTGATGGCCACCCATTTGTCACACTTGATGCAAGTACAGGCCGCCAAGCTCCTGAGCCGCACCGAAACGCAGCAGCTCGTGGAACACGTCGGCAAACTGGCCCCCAAGCTCATCGAGGAAGTGGTTCCCAAAATGGTGTCGATCGCAACGTTCCAGAAGGTGCTCCAGCTGCTGCTGGAAGAGTCCGTGCACATCCGGGACATCCGCACCATCATCGAGACCCTCGCCGAGCATGCGGGCACGGTCAGCGATCCGGTGGAGCTGGCGCGCCGCGTGCGCATCGCCCTCTCGCCGGCCATCGTGCAGCAGATCTACGGCCCGACCCGCGAGCTCAACGTCATCGCGATCGAGCCGGGCCTGGAGCGCCTGCTGGTGCAGGCCCTGGGCAACGCCTCCGGCCCCTCGCTCGACCCGGGCGTGGCCGACATCCTCACGCAGAAGGCCGCGGAAGTGGCCATGCGGCAGGAAGAGATGGGCATGCCCGCCTGCCTGCTCGTACCCGACGCCATCCGCAACGCCGTCTCGCGCCTCGTGCGCCGCGTCGCCCCGCGCCTGCAGGTGCTCGCCCACAGCGAGATCCCTGAAACCCACACCATCCGCATCGGCCCGATCCTCAAAGGTGCAGCATGAACATCAAACGCTTTACCGCTCCCACCTCCCGTGAGGCCCTGGCCAAGGCACGCATGGCCTTCGGGGACGGCACGCTGATCCTGTCGAACCGCCAGATCGCCGGCGGCGTCGAGGTGATGGCCACCGCGGAAGACACGCTGTCCTCGCTGGAGAGCGCCGCTGCCGAGCCGGCACCCGCCGCCCCCAGGCTCCAGGAACGCGCCCCGGCCGCCTCCCGGCTGCAGGAACGCGCCGCCGACATGGCCGCCAACCCGGCGCAGTCGAGCCGGCCGCTGCGCGCGGCGCAGCGGGCCGAGGCCCCACGCAACCCGGTGGCGCAGGACACGGAACAGCTGGCGATGAGCACGCTCTCCTTCCAGGACTACGTGCGAGAGCGCATGCTGCGCCGCCGCCACGAAGCCATGCACGGTGCGGCGCCCGCCCCCGCCCCCGCCCCCGCCGCCGCACCACAGCAGTTCCTGCAGCCCGAGCGAGCGCCGCTGTCCCGCCCCGAAGCCCCGCGCATGGCCGAACGCACCATGGCACCCGCCAGCGCCCCGCTGCCGCGGCACAACCCGATGCACGCCATCCCCCTGGGACTGCCGCCCGAGCAGCCCGTGCGCGAACGCCGCGTGCAGGCTCCCGTGCCCTCGCTCGCCCAGGAAGCGGGCCAGCAGAACCTGATGAGCGAGCTGCAGTCCATGAAGGACCTCATCGAGGACCGCTTCAACACGCTGGCCTGGCTGGGCCAGGCACGGCAGAACCCGATCCAGTCCAACCTGATGCTCAAGCTCATCCGGGCGGGCTATTCGCCCTCGCTGGCGCGCGCCGTGCTGGAGCGCCTGCCCGAAGAGCTGGGTGCCGGCCATGCCGTGCGCTGGCTGATGGAGGTGCTGGAACGCAACCTCAAGACCGATGCGCACCAGCGCCCGCTCTATGAAGAAGGCGGGGTGTATGCGATGGTGGGGGCCACCGGCGTGGGCAAGACGACCACGACCGCCAAGCTCGCCGCCCTGTGCGCCCGCATCCACGGCCCGGCCAGCGTCGGCCTGATCACCCTGGACACCTACCGCGTGGGCGCCCACGAGCAGCTGCGCTCCTACGGCCGCATGCTCGGCGTGGTGGCGCACCTCGCCCATGACCGCGCCGCCCTGCAGGACCTGCTCGGCCTGCTGGCCGGCAAGAAGATGGTGCTGATCGACACCACCGGCATCGCCCCGCGCGACCCGCGCAAGCGCGACATGCTCGATGTGCTCGACCTGCCCGGCGTGAACCGCCTTCTGGTGCTCAACGCGGGCTGCCACGGCGACACGCTGGACGATGTGCTCACCGGCTTCAGGACCGGCGGCTCGCAGCAGGCGATCCTCTCCAAGGTGGACGAGGCCGTGAAGCTCGGCCCGGCCGTGGATGCGCTGATCCGCCACCAGATGGTGCTGCGCGGCGTGACCAACGGCCAGCGCGTGCCAGAGGACTGGGAAGCGGCCGATGCCCAGAAGCTGATCGCCACCTCCATGCGCTCGCCCGCGAAGTCGGCGTTCGACCCGAAGGCCTCGGACCTGAACTTCTTCTTCTCGCACTCTCCCGAACTCGCCACGGAAAGGGCCCTGGTCGATGCTTGACACTGCCTTCCACCAGGGCGCGAGCCTGCTGCGCCTGATGCCCGAGTCGCCCCTGCGCCTGCTGGCCATCCTGGCGCAGCCGGATGCGGCCTATGGGCTCGAAACCTTCTTCCAGGTGTGCTCGGCGCTGCAGCGCATGGGGTATCCCGTGGCCGTTCTCGACGGGACCGCGCGCGAGACCGATGCCTCCCCCGGCCTGGCCCATCTGCTGGCCGAGCCGTCCTGGCAGGATGGCGCGCCGCTGGACACGGGAGGCGCCGCGGCGGCCTCGCTGGCCGTGCTGCCGGCCGCCTACGGACTGCGCCGGCTGGCCCGCCAGAGCACCGATGCGGTGGCCGCCCAGCAGACCCTGCAGCCCTTCTTCCGGTCCTACGCGGTGCTGGCGATCTATGCCCCGGCGGAGGCGCTGGCGCCCCTGGTGCGTGACACGGCCGCGGTGCCGCTGCTGATCGCCGAGGGCGGCGACCATGCGATGCGCAGCTACCGCCAGCTCAAGCACATGGCGCTGCATGCGGGCGTCCCCTGCACGGTGGCCTCGGTGCTGCCCACCGACCGGCCCGCGGGCCTGCACCGGGTCCACGCCACGCTCGCCACCCTGCAGCGCTGCGCCGAGCGGCACCTGGGCAGCGAACTGCGCACCACCACCCTGCGGGCCAACCATCCACAGGATCTGCAGCGCCTGGCCTTGCAACTGCTGGAAAACGCGGGCACCATTGGCGCCGCGCCGGTCGCTGCCGCCCCGCCCTTCGGTACGCAGCGGCCTGCCCAGCCCTTCGCACGGAGCCACTGATCCGATGTACACCGCCAAAGGACAGCTCAACCGCGATGCATTGATCCGCCAGCACGCGCCGCTGGTCCGACGGATCGCGCACCACATGATCGCGAAGCTCCCGCCCAACGTGGAGCTGGACGACCTGATCCAGGTCGGCATGATCGGGCTCAGCGAGGCCCTGTCGCGCTACGAGGTGACGCAGGGCGTGCAGTTCGAGACCTTCGCCTCCCAGCGCATCCGCGGCGCCATGCTCGACGAGCTGCGCGAAGGCGACTGGATGTCGCGCAGTTCACGCAAGAGCCAGAAGGAGATCGAGCATGCCGTGACCCGGCTGGAGCAGAAGCTCGGCCGCAGCCCGCTCGAGTCCGAGATCGCCACGGAGCTGGAACTCAGCCTCGCGGAATACCAGTCCCTGCTGAGCAAGGTGCGCGGCACCCAGCTGGTCTACCTGGAAGACATGACGCACGGCGACGACGATGACGGCTTCCTCGACCGCCACGTGGCCGACAGCGCGGCCGACCCCATGGCCATGCTGCGCGACCAGCGCCTGCGCGCCTCCCTGGTGGCGGCGATCAAGGCGCTGCCGGAGCGGGAGCAGCAGATCATGGGCATGTACTACGAGCACGACATGAACCTGAAGGAAATCGCCGCGGTGCTGGGCGTGACCGAATCGCGCATCTGCCAGCTGCACAGCCAGTCGATCGCGCGGCTGCGGGCGAAGATGCGCAGCCACTGACGCAGCCCGGCGCCGGCATCCCGGCCGTCCGGGACAGCCATGAGAAAGAGAAAGGGCCCCTCGGGGCCCTTGGTCTTTGTGGCGCAGACCCCCTTGCGGGCCGCGGCAGGCCCGTTCAGCCCTGCGAGCGGTAGATCCGGGCAGCGCCGCCGTGCATGCCGGTGCCGGCAGGGCCGCGGCTGCCATAGGTGGTGCCGTTCTGGTCCGGAGGCAGGAAGGTGGCCACCTGGCGGTTCGTGAGCGCGGCGAGCCGGGCCAGCTGCTCGCGCTGCAGCGACAGCTGGCTGCGCACGGCCTGGATGCGGCGCGTCCAGTCGTCCGGCAGGGGCGGCGCGGAGGCGGGCCGGCTTTCCAGGAAGCGGGACAGGTCGAGCGCTGCCTGCTGCAGCAGCGGGGCACGGCGCTCGAGCGCGGGCGCATCCGCCTGCAGCAGCAGGGCCCCCACGTCGGCCAGGAGCGATTCGACGGCGCCGAGCAGGGTTTCAGGAGAGCGGGGGGAAGACGGGGAGGCGGAGGAGGGGTGCATGGGTCGGTCCTGTGCCGACCGGCCCATGCGGAGCGCGGACCGTGTGCGCTACGGCCGCGCCGGGACAAGGGCCGGGATCAGTGGCTCTTGGGAGAGTGGGCGATGATTTCCTGGGCGTTCGAGAGCAGCTTGTCGGCGATGGCATCGGCATCGACCTTGAAGGTGCCCTTCTCGATGGCCGCGCGCACGGCCTTGACCTTGTTGGCATCGAAATCCGCGCTGCTGCGCAGGGACGGATCCAGCGCCTTGGCGGCGCTGGAGAACGTCACGGGCGTACCGCCCGAGGTGGCGACCGTGGTCGCGGTCTTGGTGGCCTCTTCGGCGGCAGGCGCCGGCGCAGCCGCCTTGGCCTGCTGCTTCGCAGCCTGGACCTGCTGCGTCAGCGAATTCGGCAATTCCGGGTTTTGACTGATCTTCATCGCACTCTCCCACCCCGTTCGATGTGGGGCACAGTAGCAATGTTTTCGGCCATCGGAGCGCGGACTTTAGGCTTTTATCGGAAACAGGACGTCACAAGCCGACTTCCACCGTTCCATCGTTGGACACAATGCCCGCGATGACCCGGCCATTGTCCATGCGGACACGCACAGTCTCCCCGATCGAGCCTGCCGTGACGGCCTGCCCCGCGGATGTTACCGAATAGCCGCGTCCCTGGGCAACGACCCGCACCGGGGCGCCGGCGCGGAAGGCCATCGGGGCCTTCACCATGTGCTGGCGCAGTGCCTGCCCGGCCATGAGCGGGCGGGATGCCACCTGTCCCACCCAGTTTTCCGGGTTGGCCACGATGGCGGTCGTCTCAGCCGCCCAGTCCACTTCGGCCTGGGTGGCATCGGCCTCGGTCAGCACGGCGCCGGAGGCGACGTTGCCGGTAAGCACCCAGGCGGGACCGTAGGCCTTGACGGTGACGGGCAGGAAGACATTCCACGCCGTGGCACCCTCGACGCAGCGCAGGCCCAGCCGCGTGCGGCCCCAGAGCCGGGAGCCGGCGGGAAGATAGGGCTCCACCCGGGCGCAGGGCGCGAGGCGCAGGCGCGAGTCGAGCTGGCCCACGCTGACTTCCATGCGCAGCGGCATGGAGCCGCCCGACACCTGGCTGCGCTGCAGGGCGTCGTCGAGCCAGCGCTGGGTGATGGAGCCCAGGTCGGCCGTCGCGTCCGCGGCGGGCGCGCCCTGGGCATGCACGGCCGCGGCGGCGCTCCAGGCCAGCAGCGCGGCACCGGCCATGCGGGCCAGCGCACGGGCGCGGCGCGGGGCGGGACGGGAAGACGGCAGGTGGGAATGGGGGGACATGGGGGCCTCCTGGGCAGCCGGGCTGCGGCGATGGACGGGGCCGGCCGGACGGGGCGGTCCGGGGGCCATTGCACAACCTGAACTCTAGGGCGTGTGGGCCGCCGGCGATGGACCGAACTGCGCGCCAATCCCCGCGTTCTTCGCGCTTTAGAAAAAAGGGCCCGTTTCCATAATCGGACCACGCCGAAAACCCGTGGCCCGTGCCGCGCGGCGGCCCCGATCCCCCCCGATTTCCGCAAGGTGCCCCATGCTCGACAAGTTGACCGAAAGGCTGGATTTCCACGGCAACGCGCTCATGCTGCGTGCCGAGCGCCAGCGCGCCATCGCGAGCAACATCGCCAATGCAGACACCCCCGGCTATGTGGCGCGCGACTTCAATTTCGCAGATGCGCTGCGCGATGCCACCGGCCAGGGCGAGGGTGCCTCGTTCAGCGCGGTGGAGCGCGCCCTGCAGCGCCAGCAGAGCGCCACCGATCCGCGCCACATCCCCCTGCCCGGCGCCACCACCGGCAGCGGCGCGCCCGGCACCCTGGGCTACACGGTGCAGACCCAGCCGAGCCTGGACAACAACACGGTGGACCTGGACCGCGAGCGGGCCGCGTTCGCCGACAACGCCGTGCGCTACGAGGCCACGCTGCGTTTCATCAACGGCAACGCGCGCACCATGCTGAGCGCGATCCAGGGCCAGTAAGGGCGCACGCACGCCTTCGCCGCCCGCAACGCACCAGGAAAGCGATCACCGCCATGTCCATGTTCTCGATCTTCGGCGTCTCCGGCAGCGCGATCAGCGCGCAGGCGCAGCGCCTCAACGTGGTGGCCAGCAACCTCGCCAACGTCGATGCCGTGGCCGGCCCCGACGGCCAGGCCTACAAGGCACGCCAGGTGGTCTTCCAGACGGCGCCCATGGGTGACGAAGGTGCGGCTGGCGTGCGCGTGAGCGCCATCAGCGAGAGCCAGGCGCCCGGCAAGCGCGTGCTCGATCCCACCCATCCGCAGGCCGACGCGGAGGGCTACGTCACGCACTCCAACGTGAATCCGGTGGAAGAGATGGTCAACATGATCTCGGCCTCGCGCTCCTACCAGAACAACGTCGAGGTCCTCAACACCACCAAGTCGCTGCTGCTCAAGACGCTGCAGATGGGCCAGTAATCCCTTCCCCAAGGACCGCACCATGATCCTCAACCCCATCGGCTCCACGGCCACCGTGAACACGGGCTCCAGCTCGAACTCCGCCACCGACCCGGCCGCCGCGCAGGACCGCTTCCTGAAGCTGCTGGTGGCGCAGCTCAACAACCAGGATCCGATGAATCCGCTGGACAACGCCCAGATGACCTCGCAGATGGCGCAGATCAACACGGTGACGGGCATCCAGCAGCTCAACCTGAGCATGCAGACCATGGCCGAGCAGTTCACGACCATGCAGACCCTGCAGGGCACGATGATGATCGGCCGCAACGTGCTGACCGAGGGCTCAAAGATGACCTTCAAGGACAGTGCCGGCACCGGGTCCTTCGACCTCAAGGGCGCCGCCACCGACGTCAAGGTGGAGGTCGTCACCCCCGGCGGCCAGGTGGTCGATACGGTGGACGTGGGCGCGAGCGCGGCAGGACGCCACGATTTCAGCTGGGACGGCAGCAAGTACAGCGGCACCCGCAGCGACCTGAGCTTCCGCGTGGTGGCATCCACCAAGGACGGTGCCGTCGAGGCGACGCCGCTCATGCAGGCCAAGGTGGTGGGCACCGGCTCCAACGCCGGCGCCCTCACGCTGAACCTGGACACGGGCGGCACCGTGAACTACAGCAACATCCGCGCGGTGCTCTGACGGCCTCGCGCATTCCGCAAGACAACAACCCCTTTTCCGTCCCCCGAGGAGAGCACCATGAGCTTCCAGCAAGGCCTGTCCGGCCTCAACGCCGCCAGCAAGAACCTGGACGTGATCGGCCACAACGTGGCCAACTCCGGCACCGTCGGCTTCAAGGCCTCGCGCGCCGAATTCGCCGAGATGGTGGCCAATGCCATCGGCTCCGCGGGCGGCACCAATGCCGGCATCGGGGTGGAACTGTCGGCGGTGGCGCAGCAGTTCAACCAGGGCAACATCTCCGTCACGGGCAACAGCCTGGACGTGGCCATCAACGGCGACGGCTTCTTCACGCTGCAGCAGCCCGACGGCTCGCGCGCCTACACCCGCGCCGGCAACTTCAAGCTCGACAGCAACGGCCAGCTGGTGACCAACACCAAGGCGCAGGTCATGGGCTATGCGCTGGACCCGATCACGGGCAAGCGCACGGCGAGCAACGCCGCGCCGCTGTCCTTCCCCACGTCCAAGCCGATCCCTGCCAAGCAGACCACGGCGATCACGGCGGAATTCAACCTCGACGCCCGCGCCCCCGATGCCGCCGGCGACGCCACGGCCACGCCTCCCGTGCCCGCCACGCCGCGCTCCACCTATGGCACGTCCATCAACGTGTACGACAGCCAGGGCGTGGCCAAGCCGGTGAGCCTGTATTTCCAGAAGAACGGTGCCAACACCTGGGACGTGTACGACAAGCTCGACGACGCCACGGCCACGCCGCCGGTGGTGGCCACGCCCATCGGCCAGATCAAGTTCGACAACAGCGGCAAGATCGTCTCGCCGACCGCGACTGCACCGGAAACCGGCTTCCAGATGCCGCTCACCGTGAAACCCACGCCGCCCAACCCGAACGGACTGGCCGACTACACGGTGAACATCAAGCTCGACGGCGTGTCGCAGTACGGCAAGGCTTTCGCCGTGTCGAACCTGTCGCAGGACGGCTACACGGCCGGCGAACTCACGGGCATCAGCATCGAGAACAACGGCACGGTGATGACGCGCTATTCCAACGGCGTGACGCGCGCCGAGGGGCAGGTGGCGCTGGCCAGCTTCCGCAACACGCAGGGCCTGGCCTCGGTGGGCAGCAACAACTGGGTGGAAACGTTCGAGTCGGGCCAGCCGGTGCTCGGAACGCCCACCGAAGGCAAGTTCGGCGGGCTGCGCTCCGGCGCGCTGGAAGATTCCAACGTGGACCTCACGGCCGAGCTGGTGAACATGATGACCGCACAGCGCGCCTACCAGGCCAACGCGCAGACCATCAAGACGCAGGACCAGGTGATGTCCACGCTGGTGAACCTGCGCTGACGGCCCGATCCCGCTGATCCGCCACTGACCTCCGACCCCCTTCCTTCATCCAGGCCGAGCGATGGACCACATCATCTACACCTCCATGACGGGCGCCAGCGCTGCCGCGCAACGGCAGGCGGTGCTGGCCAACAACCTCGCGAACGCCTCCACCAACGGCTTCCGCGCGGAGATGTCCACCTTCCGCTCGGTGCCCGTGCAGGGCGACGGCTCCAAGACGCGCGTGTTCGCGCTGGAGGCGACCTCCGGCCATGTGGAGACGCCCGGCCCCGTGCAGCGCACCGGCCGCAACCTGGATGCGATGGCGGTGGGCAACGCATGGTTCGCGGTGCAGGGCCTGGACGGCACCGAGGCCTATACCCGCAACGGCAGCTTCGAGGTGAATGCGGAGGGCCAGCTGCGCACCTCCAACGGACTCACCGTGCTGTCCGACGGCGGCGGCCCGATCGACGTGCCGCCCGGCGCCGACGTGACCCTGGGCTCGGACGGCACCATCACTGCGCGCGTGGCGGGCCAGCAGCCCACCCCGATCGGACGGCTGAAGCTCGCCACCCCGACGCCGGAAGACCCGCTCAAGCGCGGCGACGACGCGCTCTTTCGCACCGCATCGGGCGATCCGATGCCCAATGACCCGAATGCGCGGCTGCTGTCCGGCGCGCTGGAGGGCTCCAACGTGAACGCCGTGGAAAGCATGGTCGGCATGATCGCCGCCTCCCGGCAGTTCGAAGCCCAGATGCGGCTGCTGCAGACGACCGAGAACAACGACAAGACGGCCGCCCAGCTGCTCAACCTGAACGGCTGACGCCGGCGCCTACGCCCCTCTCACCGCACGCCAAGCCAAGCCCGCATTCCCCGAGGAACCGCCATGATCAATTCGCTCTGGATCGCCAAGACCGGCATGTCCGCCCAGCAGACGCAGCTGGACGTGATCTCCCACAACCTCGCCAACGTCTCCACCACCGGCTACAAGCGCAACAACGCGGTGTTCGAGGACCTGATCTACCAGAACCTGCGCCAGGTGGGCGCGCAGACCACCGAGCAGAACCAGCTGCCCACCGGCCTGCACCTGGGCCTGGGCGTGCGCACGGTGGCCACCAGCCGCAACTTCACGCAGGGCAGCCTGGCGCAGTCCAACAACAACCTGGACGTGGCCATCAACGGCAACGGCTTCTTCCAGGTGACGATGCCGGACGGCACCACGGGCTACACGCGCGACGGATCGTTCCAGCTCGACTCCCAGGGGCGCCTGGTCACCTCCAGCGGCCTGCCCGTGGCCAACGGCATCACCGTGCCGGCCAACGCCACGGGGATCAGCATCAGCACGGACGGCATCGTCTCGGCCACCGTGCCGGGCACGACCGCGCCGCAGCAGATCGGCACCCTGGGCATGGCGAGCTTCATCAACTCGGCCGGCCTGGAGCCGATCGGGCAGAACCTGTTCAAGGAATCCGCGGCGTCGGGCCAGCCCCAGCAGGGCACGCCCGGCACCAACGGCCTGGGCATCATCCGCCAGGGCTTCCTCGAAACCTCCAACGTGAACGTGGTGGAAGAGCTGGTGTCCATGATCCAGACCCAGCGCGCCTACGAAATGAATTCCAAGGCCATCCAGACATCCGACCAGATGCTGGCCAAGCTCGCGCAGCTGTGATGCGCGCCCTCCCCTTCCTGACCACCGCCGGGACACCGACCATGCCGCACACCGCCGCCTCCCTCTTCCTCCGCGCAGCCCCGCTGCGCCTCGCCGCCGTGGCCGCCCTGCTGGCCGCCACGGGCTGCGCCTCCGTCAATCCGCCGCCGCCGATCGACATGCCGCCCACCCAGGCGCCGATCGCCGTGCAGACGGCGCCCCGCGCGACCGGCCCGGCCACCGGCAGCCTTTTTCATGCAGCCAGCTACCGGCCGGCATTCGAGGACCGCCGCGCGCGGCTCGTGGGCGACATCGTCACCATCCAGATCGTGGAGACGATCTCCGCATCGCAGAAGTCCAGCTCCAAGGTGGACCGCACGGCCGCCAACACGGCCGGCGTGACCGCGTTCCCCTTCATCGGCGCGAGCGACATCGGCAAGCTGAAGCTCGGCGGCAACAGCACCAACAACTTCGAGGGCAAGGGCGACCTGCAAAGTACCAATACCTTCACCGGCACCATCACCACCACGGTCGTGGACGTGCTGCCCAACGGCCACCTCGTGATCGCGGGCGAGAAGCAGATCGGCGTGGCCGAGAACGTGGACGTGCTGCGCTTCTCGGGCACCGTGGACCCGCGCTCGCTGCAGCCGGGCAGCGTGGTCAGCTCCACCCTGGTGGCGAATGCCCGCGTGCAGTCGCGCGGCAGGGGCTCCCCGGCCGAGGCGCAGGCCATGGGGTGGCTGGCTCGGGCGTTCAATTCGGTGGCGCCGTTCTGAGCCGACGCCGGCTTTCGAACCCGGCCGCACTCTTTCACCTGCCCGCATCGCCCTCACGGTGGTGCGGGTTTTTTGCTTTCTGCGGCCCGGCGGCGCACGGAGGGACGCCCCCTTTGTTCCCTCATAAAGCGGGTGATCCGGCGGCTTTTCCCTCCATCCCCCGGCGCCCTTCGATCCCACAATCGGTGCCATGAAGTCTCCTGCCCCCACCTCCTTCCTCGCACGCGCGCACCGGGCCGCCCTGCGGCTGGGGCTCGCGCATGGCCTTGCCGCGCTCGCCCTGCTGGGGGCGATGGCGCCCGCGCACGCGCTGCGCATCAAGGAAGTGGCGGCCGTGCAGGGGGTGCGCAGCAACCAGTTGACGGGCTACGGCCTGGTCGTGGGCCTGGACGGCACGGGCGACCAGACGACGCAGATGCCCATCACCACGCAGGCGCTCACCAACTACCTGCAGCAGATGGGCATCAGCCTGCCGCCCGGCACGGCGGCGCCGCAGCTCAAGAACGTGGCCACGGTGATCGTGACGGCGCAGCTGCCGGCGTTCGCCCAGCCCGGGCAGTTCATCGACGTGAACGTGTCCTCCATGGGCAATGCCAAGTCGCTCAAGGGCGGCACGCTGATCGCCACGCCGCTGCGCGGCGCCGACGGCGAGATCTACGCGCTGGCGCAGGGCAACCTGGTGGTGGGTGGCGCAGGCGCCGCGGCCGGCGGCAGCAAGGTGCAGATCAACCACCTGAGCGCGGGCCGCATTCCCGAAGGCGCGCAGGTGGAGCGCTCGGTGCCCACGCCGCTGAATGACGGCGACACGATCAACCTCGGGCTCAACGCCTCGGATTTCCAGACCGCGCGCAAGGTGGCGCGGGCCATCAACGACAAGCTCGGCAAGGGCGCGTCCATCGCCACGGCGCTAGATGGCCGCACGGTGCAGGTGCGCGCCCCGCAGGACCCGGGTGGCCGCGTGAACTTCATCGCCGACCTGGAAGAGATTCCGCTGGCCGACGCCACGCCGGCGGCCAAGGTCGTGATCAATGCGCGCACCGGCTCCATCGTGCTCAACCAGGCCGTGACGCTGGGCCCCTGCGCGATCGCGCACGGCAACCTGTCGATCACGATCAGTTCCACGCCGGTGATCAGCCAGCCCAATCCGCTCTCTCAGGGGCAGACCGTGGTCGCGCAGAAGAGCGACATCGCGATCAAGCAGGAGCCGGGCAACATCATCCAGATGCCGCCCTCGCCGCAGCTCGCCGACGTGGTGCGCGCACTCAACACGCTGGGCGCCACGCCGCAGGACCTGCTGGCCATCCTGCAGGCCATCAAGGCCGCAGGTGCGCTCAATGCCGAACTGGAGGTCATCTGATGGCCGCCGTGTCCGCCACCGCCTGACTGCAGGGAGACCGCCATGTCGCTCAGCCTGACGTCCTCCGCCCCCGCCACGGCCTCGAATGCGCTGGCGGTGGATGCGCGCTCGCTGGATGCGCTGAAGTTCCAGGCCGGGCAGAACGACCCGAAGGCCGCGAAGGAAGCGGCCAAGCAGTTCGAATCGCTCTTCATGCGCGAGATGATCAAGAGCATGCGCGAGGCGACGATGAAGTCCGGCCTGATGGAAGGCGAGCAGGGCAACCTGGGCCAGGACATGCTGGACCAGCAGTTCTCGGTGCAGATGTCGGGCCTGCAGGGCGGGCTCTCGGAAGCCATCCAGCGCCAGCTCACGCGCCAGATCGGCGGCGGCCAGGAGGCCGCGCCCACGTTTTCCCCGCCGTCCACGCTGAGCCTGCAGCCGCAGCAGTCCGCGCGCGCCGCAGCAGCTGCCAACGCCTACGCCCCTGCACCCAAGGGCCGCGACGGCTTCGTGCAGCACCACCGCGACGCAGCCGAGCGCGTGTCGCAGGAAAGCGGCATCCCCGCGAGCTTCATGCTCGGCCAGGCCGGGCACGAGACCGGCTGGGGCCGCAGCGAGATCCGCAGCAAGGACGGCAGCAATTCCTTCAACCTGTTCGGCATCAAGGCCGGCAAGGGCTGGACGGGCAAGGTGGCGGAGGTGACCACCACCGAATACATCAACGGCACGCCGCGCAAGGTGACGGCCAAGTTCCGCGCCTACGATTCCTACGAGGATTCCTTCAAGGACTACGCGCGCCTCATCAACGACAACCCGCGCTACGAAAAGGCCCGCAGCAAGACGCATTCGGCCGTGGCTTATGCGGCCGAGCTGCAGAAGGCGGGCTACGCCACGGACCCCGAGTACGCGCACAAGCTGAGCCGGGCCATCCACAGCACGCTGCGCGTGGGGCCCTCGGCATGAAGGCGGGTGAACGCACATGAGTCTGCTCAACGTCGGCGCGCGCGCCCTCCTCGCCAACCAGGTGGCCCTGCAGACCGCGGGCCACAACATCGCCAACGTCAACACCGCGGGCTACTCGCGGCAGACGCTGTCGCTGCAGACGGTGCAGGGCCAATTCACCGGTGGCGGCTACATCGGCCAGGGCGTGGACGTGCAGACCATCCTGCGCAACCACGACGAGCTGCTGACGCGGCAGGCTGCGGCGGCGGACTCGGTGCAGTCGGCCGACAAGACCCGCGCGGAGCGGCTGTCGCAGCTGCAGGACGTGTTCGGAGGAGGCACCAGCGGACTGGGTGCGGCCATCACCGACATGCTCAACTCGTTCAAGGACGTGGTGGCCTCGCCCATGGACATGACCGCGCGAACGGTGTCCATCACCCGCATGGACGAGACCGCCGCGCGCATGCGCTCGGCGGCCGGGCGCGTGGACGAGATCCAGTACACGGTGAAGGAACAGCTCAACGGCGACGTGAACGCGCTCAACGCCCTGGCCAAGCAGATGGCGAGCGTGAACGAGCAGATCGCGCGCGTGAAGGGCAACGGACAGACGCCCAACGACCTGCTGGACCAGCGCGACCAGATCATCCGCCAGATCAACCAGTACGTGCAGACCACGCAGGTGGCGGCTGACGACGGCACCGTGGGCCTGTTCGTGGCGGGGAGCCAGCCGCTGGTGCTGGGCACCACGGCCACGCCGCTGCAGGTGCAGGAATCGAGCATGTTCCCGGGCAGCGGGCAGCTCAAGGTGTATTTCAGCCCGCCCGGCACCAAGCCCATCGAGCTGGACGACGGGATGCTCGGCGGGGGCGAACTCTCCGGCCTGCTGCGGTTCCACAACAATGACCTGGCCGAGGGCCGCAACCTGCTGGGCCGCATGGCGCAGGCCATCGGCATGACGATGAACGCGCAGCACAAGCTCGGCCTCACGCTGGACGGGCAGGCCGGCAAGGACCTGTTCACCGTGCCGGCCAGCATGCCGGGCTACACGAGCGGCACGGCGGTGGGCAATGTGTCGTTCTCCGACGCCACCAAGTTCGCCGCCTCGGACTACGAAGTGCGCTTCACCACGCCGCCCGCGGGACAGGTGGTGCGCCTGTCCGACGGCAAGGCCACGGCCTTCACCGACCTTGCGAACCTCGCGGGGCAGCAGATCGACGGGCTCACGTTCAACATGACGACCGCCGGCGCCGCTGGCGAGCGCGTGATGTTCAGGCCGTTCAGCAGCGCGGCGCGGGACATCGAGGCCAAGGTGCTGTCGCCGCGCGACCTCGCCGCCGCGAGCCCTGTCAACGCCGCGATGGGCACGGCGAACAACGGCTCGCTGCAACTCAGTTCCATCAAGGCCACTGCGAGCCCTTACACGCCCCCCCCGACGCCGGGCGGCGTGACGCTCACCTTCACCGCGGGTCCGCCGGCCACCTACGGCGTGACCGGATCGACCTCGCCCGCTTCGGGCACCACGGGCCTGGCCTACACGCCGGGCCAGCCCATCACCATCGACGGCTGGGAGATCACGCTCAAGGGCACGCCGGGCACGGGCGATACCGTGAAAGTGGGCAATGCGCTGGATGCGCAATACGGCGACGCCTACAAGCGCAACGCCGGCAATGCCTCGGCGATCGATGCGCTCGGCGACGTGAAGATGTTCGACGATGCCACCATGAGCGACGGCTACGCCGGGCTCATGGCGCAGGTGGGCACGCGCATGCAGAACGCCAAGTACGCATCGGACGTCTCGTCCACGATCTCCACCAACCTCGAGCGTGACCGCTCCGCCGTGGCGGGCGTGAACCTGGACGAGGAAGCCGCCAAGCTGATCCAGTACCAGCAGGCCTACCAGGCCTCGGCCAAGGTGCTGCAGATCGCGCAGAGCATTTTCGACAACCTGATCCAGACGATGGGCCGCTGACGCCGCCCGCGCCGCATCGCCCCCGGCCCACCGGAGCACGCCATGAGTACCTTCTACCGCACCGCCAGCGCCAACCAGTACGAAAACGCACTGCGCAACCTGTCGCAGCGCCAGACCGCGCTCTCCAACCTGCAGGAAAACCTCACTTCCGGCAAGCGCGTGGTGCGCGCGAGCGACGATCCGGTGGCGGCCGCCCAGGCCGAGCGCGCGATCACGCGCATCTCGCGCGTGCAGAGCGAGCAGCGGGCCCTGGAGAACGCGCGCAACACCGTCACACAGGCCGAATCCACGCTCGGCCAGGCCGTGGACATCGTGCAGGAACTGCGCCAGCTCATCGTGAGTGCGGGTGGCGGCACCCTCAAGCCCGAAGACCGCAAGACCATCATGAACCAGGTGCAGGGCCTGCGGGAGCAGCTGTCCGACATGGTCAACCGCAAGGACACGAACGGCCTGCCGCTGCTGGGTGCGCTGGGCAGCGCGCTGGCGCCCTTCCTGGGCCCGCAGTCGGGCAGCCCCGACTACAGCTTCGCCGGGTTGCCCGGGCAGGCCTCGGGCTCAGCCACCTCGCTGCCGATGTCGCTGGACGGCGAATCCGCCTTCATGTTCCAGCCCAAGCGCGACGGCGTCTATACGGCTTCGGTGAGCAACATCCCCACGGGCCGCCTCCTGACGACCGATGGCGTGAAGGCAGGGGACACCTCCCTCATCACCGGGGACGACTACCAGATCGTGTTCAGTGGCGTGGGTCCCGGCGCGACGGCCGGCACCACCACGGCCACCTACACCATCACCAACATGACCACCGGCGTGGCGTCCGCGCCCGTCACGGTGCCGGACTTCCCGGCGGACAAGCCCGTGTCGATCGCGGTGACCGGCATCCCGGGCGTGAGCTTCAACATCACCGGCACGCCTACCAAACAGAACGACGGCACCTACAACTTTTCTCCGGCCAACGGCGACACCATTTCGCTCAAGCCCAGCGCCAGCATCTTCAGCAGCATCGACCAGGCAGTGCGCGACATCGGCGGCGCGACCAACGGCAACGCGGCCGCGCAGGCCGTGGGCCAGGCACTGAACAACATCGACATCGGCCTGGAGCGCATCCAGAACATGCGCGGCTATGCGGGCGAGCTGCTCAATCGCGCGGACCGCATCACGGGTGACCAGGACAAGCGCGCGGACCAGCTCGAGGCGGACCGCTCGCGCGCCGAGGATCTCGATATGATCAAGGGCATCTCCGATTTCCAGAACAACCAGACCGGCTACCAGGCAGCGCTGCAGTCCTATGCCCAGGTGCAGAAGCTGTCGCTGTTCAACTACATCAGCTAAGCGGAAGCGAGACAAGCGGGGCACCGGGCCCGGCCTCCTCCGCCTGCCCGCCCCGCAAAGCCCAACATGGTCCAATCCGTCCTCGGCAGCCTGATCCTGGGCTATCGCCCTCTCTGGAACGCCGCGCGCCGGCTCACGGCCGTGCAGCTGCACGTCCACAACGCCGGCGAAGCCGTGGTCGATGCGCCGCACCTGCTGCGCACGCTGCAGGAGCTCTGGAGCGCGGGCTCGCCGCCGCTGCTGCTGTCGCCGCAGAGCCCGCAGCTGCTCATCGACCTGCTCGCCCAGGCGCCGCGCGGATCACCCTGGATCAGCGTGCCCGATGCATGGCTGGCCGACACCGGCATCTTCGAGCGCGTGCGGGCGGCGCACCAGCGGGGCCTGAAACTGGTCTGGCGCGGCGCGCTGGACCGGCTGCCGCCAGCGGAGGTCGCGGCCTGCTTCGACAACAGCCTGCTGTCGCTGTCCGCCAACGACGCCATGGCGGCGCTGCGCGCGGCCGGCGGCCAGATCCGCGGCGCCCCCGCCCAGCCCAGCCCGGTGATCGCGGGCCAGATCTACGAGAACATCGCGAGCCGCCCGCTCATGGAGCATTGCCTGGACCGGCACGGCGCGCTCGCCATCGCCGGCTGGCCTTCGGAAGACGTGCTCTACAGCCTGCGCCACCAGCAACTGCAGCCCGCCCACGAGACCGTGCACAAGCTGATGCGGGCCATCGACGCGGAGCAGTCGCTGGAAGCCTTCGAGCAGATCCTCGGCGAAGACCCCCTGCTCGCCTACCGGTTCATGGTCTATACCAACTCCGCCGCGCTGGGGCTGCGCACGGGCGTGGATTCGCTGCGGCGCGGGCTGGTGATGATGGGCTATGGGTCGCTCCAGCGCTGGCTGGGCGACCAGTTGCCGCATGCGAGCACCGATCCCAACCTGCAGCCCATCCGCGAGTCCATGGTGATCCGCGCGCACCTGACAGAGCGCCTGCTCGACGCCGGGGTGGAAAACGACCTGCGGCGCGAGGTCTACCTCTGCGGGCTGCTGTCGCAGCTGGGGGAACTGCTGTCCGAGCCGCTGGGCGCCATCCTGCGGCGCCTGCCCCTGTCCGAGCGCATCTACGACGCGGCCGTGCTGCACCAGGGCCCCTATGCCCCCAGCCTGGAGATGGCGTGCGCGCTCGAATCCGAGGATGCCGCACCGATCCGCCAGCTCTGCGAGGCACACGAGATGGACCTGGAGGAAATCAACCGGGGGTTGCTGCGGGTGATCTCCGATCTGGTTGTGGAGCGGCCGGCGGGGAAGTGAAGCGGCTGGCGCGCTCCGTTCAACCCTGTCCGCCCGCCGCGCGCCGGAACACCTTCCAGAACCCCGGATCCTGCGTGGTCGTGAAGTTGATGCGCATGAGCGTGCAGGGCCGGCGGGTGGCGTGGAACAGCGCGCCGGGCGCGATGAGGTAGCCCTCGTCGAGCATGCGCTGGGCGAGCATGTCGGTGTCCACGCCCGTTTCCACCCAGCCGAACATGCCCGCGGGCTCGGCCGCGAAGCGCTGCCCGGCCTCCAGCGCGATCTGCACGCTGCGCGCCCGCGCCTGGGCCAGGCGCAGGCGCATGCGCTCGGCGTGGCGGCGCAGCTGGCCCTGCTCGATGCATTGCGCCAGGGCCTTCTCGAGGATGGAAGGCGTGGTAAGCGTGGACAGCAGCTTCGTGTCCAGCAGCCGCTCCACCAGGCCCTCGGGCGCTGCCAAGTAGCCCACCCGCCAGTTGGGCGCGAGGATCTTGGCGAAGCCGTTCACGTAGATGGTGCGGCGCAGCCCGTCCAGGGCCGACAGGCGCGTGGCGTGGTCAGGCGCGATGTGGCCGTAGGTGTCGTCCTCGACGATGTGGAAGCCGTGCCGGTGGGACAGCTGCAGGATGCGGTGCGCATGCCCCGGCGACAGGCTGTAGCCGGTGGGGTTGTGCAGCACGCTCACGCTCACGAACAGCTTGGGCGCATGGGCCTCGCAGTAGCGCGCCATCACGTCCAGGTCCGGCCCCTCGGGACCGCGCGGCACGGGCAGCACGCGCATGCCCAGCGCATCGAGCCGCGCGAACTCCACCGACCAGCCGGGCTCCTCCACCATGACCGGGTCGCCGGCCTTCAGCAGGGTGCGGCTCACGATGTCCAGGGCATGCGTGGCGCCGATGGTGGTGATGATCTGCGCGGGTTCCGCCGGCACGCTGAGGTCGGCCAGCCGCCGCGCGAGCGCCGCGCGCAATCCGGCGTCGCCCCGGGGCTCGCCATAGACCAGGGAGCCATCCTGCAGCGCACGCCCCGCGGTGACGCGGCGCACGGCAGCGAACATGAAGCGCGCGTCTTCGAGCCAGCCCGGAGGAAACACGCCGGCGCCCGGCTGGGGCTTGGACGAGGCCTGATGGAACATGCCGCGGATCAGGGTGGTGGCGTTGATGTGCGAGCCCGACATCGGCAGCGCAGCGGCGCCGAGGATCGAGGCCCCCGCGGCCGGTCCGCCCGGTGCGGCCGGGGGCGCGCCGGCGGGAGCGCCCGGCACCGGGGCCGGAGACCTCTGCAGCGCATCGCGCACGAAGAACCCGCGCTGGCGCCGCGCCTCCACGAGGCCCTGCGCCAGCAACTGGTCATAGGCGGCAACCACGGTGTGGGTGCTCACGCTCTGCTGGCGCGCGCATTCGCGCACCGACGGCAGCCGCGCGCCCACGGGCAGCAGCCGGCTGCGGATGCGTTCCGCGAATCGCTCGGCGAGCTGCTCGGTCAGGGTGCGTTCGGGCGTGCGGGTCAGCATGGAAGGCTTTCTGGAAACTGTGTCGCTCATCACACCTGTACAGTTCATGAACTTGTGCAGCTGTCTGTATTGGTACTGTAGCGGAATCGTGCCTACAGTGGGTCCCGTAACCGCACGTATCCCGCCCGCAACTCCGCCGCACCCATGCCCCTGGTCGAATTCACCGCACTCCTGGTCCTGGCGGCTGCCATGAGCTTCTCGCCCGGCCCGAACACCACGCTGTCCACCGCCATCGCGGCCAACCGCGGCCTGCGGCCGGCCATGCGCTTCGTGTGCGCCGTGCCGCTGGGCTGGTCGGCGCTGCTGCTGGTGTGCGCCGCGGGCATCGGCAGCCTGGTGGTGGCCGTGCCCGCCCTGCGCACCGGCATCAAGGCGGTGGGCATCGCCTACCTGCTGTGGCTGGCCTGGAAGCTCTCGCGCAGCGGCCGGCTCGCCGATGCCGATGCGGCCCGCATGGACGTGGGCTTCTGGTCCGGCGCCGCACTGCAGTTCGTGAACATCAAGGCCTGGCTGCTGGCGCTCACCATCGTGGCGGGCTGGGTGGCCGGCCGGCCGGACAGCCTGCCGCGCCTGGCGGTGGTGGTGCCCGTCATGATCGTGTTCGCCTTCGCCAGCAATTTCCTCTACGCCGCCACCGGTGCGCTGCTGCGCCAGTGGCTGGCCCGCGGCGCCCGCCTGCTCTGGTTCAACCGCGGCATGGCGGCGGTGCTCGCGGCCACCGCCGCCTGGATGGTGACGGCATGAGCGCCGTGCCCGCGTCCACGGCATCCCCCGCACCGCGGCCCGCGGCGGTGCGTTCCGCCGAAACCCGCGGCCTGCTCTGGGGGCTGCTGGGCGTCGCGATCTTCGCGCTCACGCTGCCCATGACGCGGCTGGCCGTGGGCACGCCCGAGGCGCCGCAGTTGCCGGGCGCGTTCGTGGCCATCGCCCGCGCCGCCATCGCGGGGCTGCTGTCGGCGGCCCTGCTGCTGGCGCAGCGCGCGTCGCTGCCGGCCCGCGAAGACTGGCTGCCGCTCGCCGCCACGTCGCTCGGCGTGGTATTCGGCTTTCCGCTGCTGACCTCGCTGGCCATGCGCCACGTGGCTGCGGTACACGCCAGCGTCATCATCGGCCTGCTGCCGCTCGCCACCGCGCTGGTGGGCGCGCTGCTGCACCGCCAGCGGCCGTCGCCGCGCTTCTGGCTCTGTGCGCTGGCCGGCACCGCGCTGGTGGTGGCCTTCGCCCTGCAGCGCCCCGGGGGCGGCGGGCTGGCATGGCACCCGGCCGACCTGCTGCTGCTCGCCGCCGTGTTCTGCGCGGCCGTGGGCTACGGCTTTGGCGGGCGCCTGTCGCTGCGCATGCCGGCCGGCGCGGTGATCTGCTGGGCGCTGGTGATGGGGTTGCCCGTGGCGCTGCCGGCAGCCTGGCTCTTCGCACCCTCGCCCGATGCCGCGGCGTCCGTGGCCCCTGCCGCCTGGGCGGCTCTGGCGTACGTATCGGTGTTCTCCATGTGGCTGGGCTTTTTCGCCTGGTACCGGGGCCTGGCCCTGGGCGGCACCGTGCGGGTGAGCCAGGTACAGCTGGTGCAGCCGTTCCTGGGCATGCTGTTCGCCGTCCCGCTGCTCGGTGAACGGCTGGATGCGGCCAGCCTGGGCGTCGGGCTCGCCGTCATGGCCACGGTCCTCATCGGCCGCAGCGCGCCCGCCGGGCAGCGCGCCCCTGCAGGTCCTGCCACCCCGGGGAGGCCGCCGCGCAGTTAAGCTCTTTTCCTGGCGGGGCCCACCCCTTGCCCCTCCGACCGGCCGCACGACGGCTTTTTTCGACAACGACGACACGAACGAGGCACGGCCCCTTCCTTCCCCGGGCCTGCCGCAGGAGATGATTTCCATGACGACCTGGACCCTGGCCCAACGCGCCGCGAAGATGAACCCCTCGGTGATCCGCGAGATCCTGAAAGTGACCGAGAAGCCCGGCATCATCAGCCTGGCGGGCGGACTGCCCTCCCCCAAGACCTTCCCGGTCGATGACTTCGCACAGGCCTGCGCGGCAGTGCTGGGCAACGACGGCGCATCTTCGCTGCAGTACGCGGCGAGCGAGGGCTACCTGCCGCTGCGCCAGGCCGTGGCGGATTTCCTGCCCTGGGACGTGTCGCCCGACCAGATCCTGATCACCACCGGCTCGCAGCAGGGCCTGGACCTGGTGGCCAAGGTGCTCATCGACGCGGGCAGCCGCGTGCTGGTGGAGACCCCGACGTATCTCGGCGCCCTGCAGGCGTTCACGCCCATGGAGCCCGACGTGCACAGCGTGGCGAGCGACGACGAAGGCCCGCTGGTGGACGACCTGGCGGCCAAGGTGGGCTCGGGCGCGGACCGCGCGCGCTTCATGTACCTGCTGCCCAACTTCCAGAATCCCACCGGCCGCACGATGACCGAGGCGCGCCGCGTGGCGCTGTCGGCCAAGGCCGCCGAGCTGGGCCTGCCGCTGGTGGAGGACAACCCGTACGGCGACCTCTGGTTCGACCAGCCCCCGCCGCTGCCGCTCACCGCCCGCAACCCGGAAGGCTGCATCTACCTGGGTTCGTTCTCCAAGGTGCTGGCCCCCGGCCTGCGCCTGGGCTTCCTGGTGGCGCCGCACGCGCTCTACCCCAAGCTGCTGCAGGCCAAGCAGGCGGCCGATCTGCACACGCCCGGATTCAACCAGCGCATGGTGGCCGAGGTGATGAAGGGCGGCTTCCTGGACCGCCACGTGCCCACCATCCGCGCGCTCTACAAGCAGCAACGCGACGCGATGCTCTCGGCCATGGAACGCGAGATGCAGGGCCTGGGCGTGACCTGGAACCGCCCCGACGGCGGCATGTTCCTCTGGGCGCGCCTGCCGGAAGGCATGAGCGCGCTGGATCTCCTGCCCGAAGCCGTGGAGCGCAACGTGGCCTTCGTGCCCGGCGCGGCCTTCTATGCGGACAACGCCGACGCGCGCACGCTGCGCCTGTCCTTCGTCACCGCGAGCGCGCAGCAGATCCAGGAAGGCATCGCCGCCCTGGCCGCCGCCATCCGCGCGCGCCTGCCGCAAACCGCGGAGGCCTGACGCCATGCTGAGACTCTGGGGACGCGTGTCGTCCATCAACGTGCGCAAGGTCCTCTGGGCAGCGCAGGAGCTGGGGCTGGAGCTGCAGCGCACCGACGCGGGCGGCCAGTTCGGGCTCGTGCGCGAGCCGCAGTTCCTGGCGCTCAATCCCAACGGCCTCGTGCCGCTGATCGAGGACGAGGGCGTCTCGCTCTGGGAGTCGAACACCATCGTGCGCTACCTCTGCGCGCGCCATGCGCCGGGCGACCTCTATCCGGAAGACCTGCCCACGCGCTTCCTGGCCGAGCAGTGGATGGACTGGCAGCAGACCACCCTCAACCCGGCCGGCCGCGACGCCTTCCTGCAGTGGATCCGCACGCCTGCGGCGCAGCGCGACCCGGCTGCGATCACCCGTTCGGTCGCGGCCACCGAACCGCTGATGGAACTGCTCGACACGCACCTGGCGCGGCATGCCTACCTGGCAGGTGACCGCTTCACGATGGCCGACATTCCCGTGGGCTGCGAAATCCACCGCTGGTGGGGCCTGCCGCAGGAGCGTCCTGCCCGGCCGCACCTGGAGCGCTGGTTCAACGCGCTGCGCGCGCGCAGCGGCGCCCTGGGCGTGCTGGACCAGCCGCTCGCCTGACGCCGCCCGCGGCGGCTGTTTCCACCCGATGCCACGGCGGCCAGGACGGCCGCCGGGGAGGGTCGTGCCCGTTCGTTTTTTCCACAGGAGCCCACCATGCACCAGCGTCCCTTCAAGCAAGTCGATGTGTTCACCGACCGCCCGTACCTCGGCAACCCGCTGGCCGTGGTGCTCGACGGCGAAGGCCTGTCCACCGAGGAGATGCAGCACTTCACGAACTGGACCAACCTCTCCGAAGCCACGTTCCTGCTGCCCCCGACGGACGAAGGACGTGCGGCCGGGGCGGATTACCGCGTGCGCATCTTCTGCCCCGGCCGCGAACTGCCGTTCGCGGGCCATCCCACCCTCGGCAGCTGCCACGCCTGGCTGGAGGCCGGCGGCCGGCCCCGCGCCCCGGGCCGCGTGGTGCAGGAATGCGGCGTGGGCCTGGTCACGCTGCGGCAGGACGGAAACCGGCTGGCCTTCGCAGCCCCGCCGCTCAAGAAAAGCGGCCCGCTGCCGGAGTCGGACGTGGAACTCATCGCGCGCGGCCTGGGGCTGCAGCGCACCGACATCGTGGGCCACGCCTGGTGCGACAACGGCCCGAACTGGCGCGGCGTGATGCTCTCATCGGCCGAGGCCGTGCTCGCGCTGCGGCCCGACGGGGCCGTGCTGGGCGCGCTCGACGTCGGCGTGGTGGGCCCCCGCGGCAAGGTGGGCGTGATCGGCAGCCACTCCGGTGAGGAGGCGGACGCGCCGGATTTCGAGGTGCGTGCCTTCTTCCCCGGCAACAACGGCCTGGCCGAGGACCCGGTGACCGGCAGCCTGAACGCCGCCCTGGCGCAATGGCTGATCGGTGCCCACCTGGCCCCGCCCCGCTACATCGCCAGCCAGGGCACCGCCCTGGGCCGCGCGGGCCGCGTGCATGTCGAGCAGGACGGAGAGCACATCTGGGTGGGGGGCGGCTCCATCACTTGCGTGGATGGACAGGTGCTGCTGTGATCCCTGCCGCCTTCGACCCGGCCCGGGCCGCGTGCGTGGACCACCTCGTGGTGGTGGCCGGCTCGCTGGAGGAAGGCAGCCGCTGGTGCCGCCGGACCCTGGGCGTGGAGCCCGCGGCCGGCGGCGCGCACCCGCTCATGGGCACCCACAACCGGCTGCTGAACATCTCCGGGCCCGCGCACCCGCGCGCCTACCTGGAGGTCATCGCCATCGATCCCCAGGCACGGCCGGCCCAGCCGCCGGGCCACCGGCGCTGGTTCGACATGGACGACGAGGCCCTGCGCTCGCAGGTCGCCCGGCAGGGCCCTCAACTGGTCCACTGGGTGGCCTCGGTGCCCGACATCGCCGCGGCGCATTCCGCGCTGGCCGCGCGCGGCGTGGACCGGGGCGAGATCATCACCGCCGGACGCCCGACCCCCTTCGGCCTGCTGGAGTGGCGGATCACCGTGCGGCCCGATGGCGCCCGCCTGATGGATGGCTGCCTGCCCACGCTGATCCAGTGGGGCGAGCGCCATCCGTGCCACAGCCTGCCGGACAGCGGCGTCACGCTGGAGTCGCTCGCGCTGGAGCACCCCGACGCCGCGGCGCTGCAGGGCGCCTGCGCCGCGGCGGGCGTGCACGGGCTGCTGCGCGCGCCCGCTGGCCGCTCTTGCGCCCCGCGCCTCGTGGCGACCCTCAATACACCGCTCGGCACCGTCAACTGCACGTCACTGATCCCGGAGAACGCGCCATGATGTCCGCCTTCACCTTCACCCCGCAGGAACTGCTGCTCTTCGCGCTCGCGGCGCTGGTGCTCGTGCTCACGCCCGGCCCGAACATGGTCTATTGCGTCTCGCGCAGCCTGACCCAGGGTCCGCGCGCCGGACTGCTTTCGCTCGCGGGCGTGGTGGCCGGCTTCGGCGTGCACCTGCTGGCCACGGCACTGGGGCTGTCGGCGTTGCTGGTGGCCGTGCCGCTGGCCTTCGACGTGCTGCGCATCGCGGGCGCCGCCTACCTGCTGTGGATGGCGTGGCAGGCCGTGAAGCCCGGCGGCAGCGCGCCGTTCGAAGCGCGCGACCTGCCGCACGACGGGCCGCGCAAGCTGGTCCTCATGGGCTTTCTCACGAGCGCGCTGAACCCCAAGGTGGCGATGTTCTACGTCTCCTTCTTCCCGCAGTTCCTGCACCCGGAGCGCGGCCAGTGGCTCGCGCAGACCTTCACGCTGGGCGCGCTGCAGATCGGCATCAGCGCGCTGGTCAATGCCCTGCTGGTGCTGTTCGCCGCGCGCGTGGCCCGCTTCCTGCACCGCAGCGCCGCCTGGGTGCGCGCGCAGCGCTACCTGATGGGCACCGTGCTCGGCGTGCTCGCCCTCAAGATCCTCTTCACCGAAAGAAAGGCCACGCCATGAACGCCGCCCTGCCCGCCTCCTCGCCCGATGCATCCGCCCGGCCCCACGCCGCCCTGCCGGGCCTCGCCGACATCGAGGCCGCGGCGAAGGTGGTCTATGCCGACTTCGCCCCCACCCCGCAGTACCGCTGGGCACTGCTCGGCGAGCGCCTGGGCGCCGAGTGCTGGATCAAGCACGAGAACCACACCCCCGTGGGGGCGTTCAAGATCCGCGGCGGCCTCACGTATTTCGACCAGCTCGCGCGCCGCGGGGCCATGCCGCGCGAGGTGATCAGCGCCACCCGCGGCAACCATGGCCAGAGCCTGGGCTGGGCCGCGCGCCGCCACGGCGTGGCCTGCACCATCGTCGTGCCGCACGGCAATTCGGTGGAAAAGAACGCCGCCATGCGCGCCCTGGGCGTGTCGCTCATCGAGCATGGGCAGGACTTCCAGGAAGCGCGCGAGCACGCCATGCAACTGGCGGCCGAGCGCGGCGCGCACATGGTGCCGAGCTTCCATGCCGACCTGCTGCGCGGCGTGGCCACCTACTGGTGGGAGTTCCTGCGCGCCGTGCCGCACATGGACGTGGCCTACGTGCCCATCGGCCAGGGCTCGGGCGCCTGCTCGGCCCTCGCCGCGAAGCGGGCGCTGGGGCACGGCGTGCGCATCGTCGGCGTGGTGAGCGCCCACGCCACCACCTATGCGGATTCGATCGCCGCCGGCCGCGTGGTGGAAGCCCCCGTGTCCACGCTGCTCGCCGACGGCATGGCCTGCCGCGTGGCGGACCCGGAGGCGCTGGCCATCCTCGCGCCCGGGCTGGACCACGTGGTGCGCGTGACCGACGACGAGGTGGCGGCCGCCATGCGCGCGCTGTTCGCCGACACGCACAACGTGGCCGAAGGCGCGGGCGCCGCCGCCCTGGCCGCCGCGCTGCAGGAGCGCGAGCGGCTTGCCGGCCAGGTGGTCGGCCTGCCGCTCACGGGCGGCAACGTGGACGCGCAGGCGTTCGCGGGTGTGCTGGCCGCCGCCAGCCACTGACCAGGTGCGGCCACCCGGGCTGCGCGGGCCATGCGCGCACGGGGTGCGGCGCGTCCGCGACACCCCGTCGCTGCCGCGACATCGCGCGGCCGGCCGCTCTGCCACATTGCCGTGCATGGGAACCCTCTACCTCGTACGCCATGCGCAGGCCTCCTTCGGGGCCGAGGACTACGACCAGCTCAGCCCCCGCGGCCATGAGCAGGCAGCACGGCTGGGCGCCTACTGGCGCGAGCGCGGCATGCGCTTCGACGCCGTCTATACGGGCACCCTGCGACGGCATGCACAGACGCTGGCCGGCATCGCCGAGGGGTTGCAGGCCGCGCCCGAGCCGCTGCAGGCGCTGCCCACGCTCAACGAATACGACAGCGCCGCCCTGATCACGGCCATCCATCCCCAGCCCCTGCCGCCCGCAGACACGCCCGAGCTCTACCGCCAGCACTTCCGCCTGCTGTGCGATGCGCTCGCGCAGTGGATGGGCGGCACCATCAGCCCGGCGGGCATGCCGAGCTGGACGGGATTCTCGGACGGCGTGCGCGCCGTGCTGGACCACGTGCGGCGCCACCATGCGGGCCAGAACGTGCTGCTGGTCTCCAGCGGCGGTCCGATCTCCACCGCCGTGGGCGCGGTGCTTTCCACCCCGCCGGAAGTGACCATCGCCCTCAACATGCGCATCCGCAACACCGCGGTGACCGAATTCAGCATCGCTCCCAAGCGGCTGATGCTGCAGACATTCAACACCCTGCCGCACCTCGATACGCCCGAACACGCGGGCTGGGCGACGCACGCCTGAACAGGGCGGCCCGGCAGCGCCTCACCCTCCGGGCGCCCCTGCCAGCGTGCCGTCCGGCAGGTCGTGGATCTCGCCGAGCAGCGCCGCCAGTTGCGCGGCGGCGGCCTCGACCACGGCGCGGCCCTTCCCGGCCGTGGCACCGGCCGCGTCGCCCACGGCCCCCGACGGGTGGTAGTCCTCGATCGCCCAGCCCATCTTCGCGCTGCGGCCGTTGCCGAGGATGGCGTAGCGCTCCGCGCGGTCCTGCGACGTGGAGCGGAACCGGCCGGCATGCGCCATGCGCACGGTGTTCGGCGCGAGGTGCAGCATCATCGAGGTCTCGATCTGCCCGGCATGAATGCCGAAGCGGTGTTCCTCGGCGCTGAACAGGCCCTGCACCGCCTCCGGCAGCGGCAGGCTGAACCAGCTCGCGCTGTACACCAGCAGGCCATGCCGCTGGCGCAGTTCGCGCGCCACGATGTCCATCACGCTCACCTGGCCGCCGTGGCCATTGAAGAGCAGCAGCTTCTTCACCCCCGCGCGCGCCACGCAGGCGCCCAGCTCGCTCCAGAGCGCGATCACCGTGGACGGCGACAGCGTGAGCGTGCCCGGAAAGGCCGTGTGCTCGGTGCTCAGGCCCACATCCTGCGGCGGCAGGAACAGCACGGGCAGGTCCGGTGGCAGCAACGGCAGCGCGGCATCGATCACGCCCCGCAGCAGCGCGGCGTCCACGCTGAGCGGCAGGTGCGGCCCATGCTGCTCGATGGCGGCCACGGGCAGCACGGCCACGGTGCGCGCCGCCAGGCCCGAGGCCCGGGCCTCGGAGAAATCGCGGGTGGAGAGTTCGGCCCAGAAGCGGGAGGGATAAGGCATGGGCGCATCGTAGGGCATGGGCATGCACAGGCTCGGCACGCTGCGTGCACGGTCGCGTTCATCACCGGAAGCGATCAATCCGACTGCGTGCATAGGCACCGCCTTCCTTTATCACCTTGTATTAAATAAAAACAATAAGTAACAATTATCGAAGTGATAGCGTCTTATATGTTCCACAGCAAATCGCCATAAGGGAGGAATTCGTGAACTTCTTGAAGAACATCCGGCTCGGAGCCATGCTCGGCACGGGCTTCGCCATCGTGATCGCCATCGGCTTCCTGGTCGCTGCCTACGGGCGTATCCAGCTCGACCGCACGGGCTCCAACCTCCAGACGCTGTCGCGCGACCGGCTCGACATCCTGCTGCACCTGCAGCAGGTCAAGGACAACACCAACGTCGTCGCCCGCGCCGTGCGCAACCTCGCGTTGCTGGAAGACGACGCATCCATGGCCGAAGAGAAAAAGCGCCTCGACGGCGTGATCGCGGAGACGTCGGAACTCATGGGCAAGCTGCAGCAGCGCGTGCGCTCGCCCGAAGGCCGGGCCCTGATGGACCGCATCGGCGAAGCACGTCCGCAGTTCCTCGCCACCGTCGAGAAGGCCGCGAAGCTCGGCCTCGCCAATGACATGGTCAACGCGCGCACCGTGCTGCTCGGCGAGATGCGCACCGCACAGAACGCCTACTTCAAGGCCGTGGAGGACATGATCGCCTACCAGCGCAAGATGACCACGGACATGGCGGAAACTGCCAGCAGCGATGCCAATGCCGCCGGCAACACCATGATCGTGCTGGCCGTGCTGTCGGCCGCGCTCGGCGCACTGGTCGCCTGGTCCATCACCCGCCAGGTGAAGGGCCAGCTCGGCGGCGAACCCGCCTACGCCGCACAGATCGCCCAGGAAGTCGCCCGCGGCAACCTCGCCGTCCACGTCGACCTGCGCCCCGGCGATTCCTCCTCCGTCCTCGCCGCCATGGGCGCCATGCGCGCCAACCTCGCTCAAGTAGTCTCCGAGGTCCGCCACAGCAGCGAATCCATCGCCACCGGCGCATCCCAGATCGCCACCGGCAACGCCGACCTCAGCCAGCGCACCGAGGAGCAGGCCTCCAACCTCCAGGAAACCGCCGCCTCCATGGAGCAGATGAACTCCACCGTCAAGCAGAACGCCGACACCGTCCGCACCGCATCCCAGCTCGCATCCTCCGCTTCCGCCACCGCCGCGCGCGGCGGAGAAGTCGTGGGCAACGTCGTGCGCACCATGCAGGACATCACCGACTCCTCCCGCAAAATCGGCGACATCATCGGCGTCATCGACTCCATCGCCTTCCAGACCAACATCCTCGCCCTCAACGCCGCCGTCGAGGCCGCACGTGCCGGCGAGCAGGGCCGGGGCTTCGCCGTCGTCGCTTCCGAAGTCCGCACCCTCGCGCAGCGCTCCGCCCAGGCCGCCAAGGAGATCAAGGCCCTCATCGGCGAGAGCGTCTCCAAGGTCGAGACCGGCTCCCAACTCGTGGGCGAGGCCGGCTCCACCATGGGCGAGATCGTCGAGCAGGCCCGCCGCGTCGCCGACCTCATCGCCGAGATCGGAGCTGCCACCCACGAGCAGGAGCAGGGCATCTCCCAGGTCAGCGACGCCGTCAACCAGCTCGACCAGGTCACCCAGCAGAACGCCGCCCTCGTGGAGGAATCCGCCGCCGCCGCCGACAGCCTCAACTCCCAGGCCGCACGCCTCGTGCAGCTCGTCAGCGTCTTCCAGGTCGATGCCAATGCCTCCCAGGCCGTCATCGCCCAGGCGCAGTCCCGCAGCCGCGACACCGCCCGTGCCGCTTCCGCCGCGCTGCAGCATGCCAAGGCGCCCGCCGCAAGCCCGCGCCCTGCGCCCGGCATCGCCACCGCACCGAAGCATCCCGCACCGGCGCAGGCATCGGCAGCAGGGGCCGCCCGCCCCGCGCTGCCTCCGGCGCAGACGGCCGCCCCGGCGCCCGCCCGCGCATCCAGCCAGAACAACGACGACTGGGAAACCTTCTGACGCCGGGCGGGCCCGCACTGCCGAGCGCTGCGGGCCCTACCCCTGCAAAGCACCCGCCTGCCGCCTGCGCCAGGCGGCGTCCACCGCCAGCATGCACAGCAGCGACAGCCCCAGCAGGGGCAGCAGCACGCCGGCCACGGCCATCATCCCGGCCACCACCCAGAGCGCGCGCGGCTGCGCCGGCAGCGGCGGCACGCCCAGCCCCCCGGCCGGGCGGCGCTTCCACCACGCCACCGCACCCGCGACGCACAGCAGCACGATGCCGGCGCAGGCCACGGCCAGCACGATCTGGTTGGCCACCCCGTACTGCTGCCCCAGGTGGACGTTGATGCCCCACTCCAGCCCCTTCGCCACCGGCCCGTAGTCGGCATAGCCCATGTCGAGCAGCGGACGGCCGCTGTACTGGTCCAGGTGCACCACGCGCTGCCGGCCGAGATCGGCCGGATAGGCCGAGGCGGTATAGACGCCGCCCGCGCCCTGCGGCGCAGCCACGCCGAAGCCAGGCGCCATGCCCAGCCGCGTGAACACCGCCATCGCGGCGTCCAGGCCGATCGGCGGCATGGCCGGCAGGGGCTGCGGCCCGGTGGCGGGCGCTGCCGCCTCTGCACCGTGACCGGCGTGCTCCCCGGCCCCGTCCTGGCCTGCATCGCCCACGTGTCCCTCATGGCCCGGATGCCCGCCATGCCCCCCGCGCCCGCCGGCCACCATCGCGGCCGGCACGGCAGAGGCCACGGGCACGCGCGCCTGCTGCAGGCTCCACGGCACGGCCAGCGTGTCCGCCACGGGCACGGCCGACATCGGCAGCTGCACGCGCACGCCGGCCGGATAGCCCCAGTGGCTGCCGTTCGCCCAGGCGTTCACCTGCGCGCCCCAGAACACCGACCAGGGCATTCCCGTCAGCGCCAGGAACGCGAGGATCGCGCCCACGCCCAGGCCCAGCACCGCATGCAGGTCGCGCCAGAACACCCGCTCGGCCGGGCGCCCGCGCACCGACACCACCCCGCCCCGGCGGCCGCGCGGCCACCACAGGTACAGCCCCGTCGCCACCAGCACCACGGCCCAGCCCGCCGCCATCTCGATCACGCCGCGCGCCACCGGGCCGATCACCTTCAGGCTGTGCAGCCGCCGGATCTGCCAGGACAGCGTGCCCCGCTCGGGCAGTTGCCCCAGCACCCGCGCCGAGCCCGGATCCACATACACCGCCACGCGCCGCCCGTCCGCGGTGGCGATGCCCACGTTCGCGCTGTCACCCGGCCCCGCGGCCGGCGTGTAGCGGAACCACTGCCCCGGCTGCGCCGCCAGCGCAGCGGCCACCAGCGCGCTGGGCGGTCGGGCCGCGCCCGGTGGCACGGGTTGCGCCACGCGCAGCAGATCGCGGTGGACCCAACCATCGATCTCGGCCTGGAACAGGAACGCCCCGCCGGTCACCGCCAGCCAGGCCAGGAACGGCAGCACCAGCAGCCCGGCATAGAAATGCCAGCGCCACACCGCGCGGTACAGGCTTGCGGCGGTGATCTTCGCGGTGGTCTTGGTGGTCAATGCCATGGTCAGAACCTCCATCCCAGGCTGACCGCGACGCTGCGGCCGTCGCCCGGCGAATAGCCCGAGGAGCCGCTGTCATACCACGCATAGACGTAGCGCCGGTTCGTCGCGTTGCGCACCTGCACGCCGACATCCGCCGTGGGCGTGAGCTGCCAGGTGGCGCCCAGGTCCAGCAGTGCGTAGCGCCCCGCGCGGCCCTGGGTGTTGGTGCGGTCCAGGTAATAGTCGCCCTGGGCCGTCACCGTGGCCGACAGGCGCAACACCTCCGTGGCACGCACCTGCACGCCAGCGCTCGCCAGGTAGTGCGGCACGTTCTCGACCTCCCGGCCGGCGGTGTCCGGCGCGGACGGATCGGGCACGGTGATGCGCGCCACCTGGTGCGAATAGGCGATCCAGCCCGTCCAGCGCGCGCCCAGGCGAGCATTGAGCTGCGCGTCCCAGCCCGTGCGCCGCGTGCGCCCCACGTTGCCCAGCCCGCCGGGATCGGGCAGCCCGTCCACGCCGAGAACGCGCGCCACCTCGCCCGATGCGCGCTGCTGCCACGTGGCCACGCGCGCCTCCCAGCCCGGTGCAGGCTGCCAGCGCACACCCGTCTCCCATCCGTCGTTGATCGACGGGCCCAGGTCGCGCGCCTGCGTGCGGTAGGCATCGATGCCCGTGCCCACCTGGAAGGTGCGGCCCGCATTGGCATACAGCGTCACGCCCTCGCGCGCCGTCCAGGCCACGCTCAGCTTGGGCTGGCGGATGGTGCCGTAGCCGTGCATGCCGTAGCGCTGCCCCGTCAGCCGGTCGGTGAAATCCCCGCCCAGCCGGTCCACGCGCAGCGCCGGCACGATGCGCAGCGACGCCACCGGCTGCACCACCGCCTGCACATACGCCCCCTGCGTATGCACGTCGAAATCCCAGTCCCGGAACTGCGAAGTGCGCACACGATCGACCGTGCGCCAGCGCTGCGCGCCGTTGTCCTGCCACTGCGCGTCCACCCCGCCCTCCAGGGTGAACGCGTGCGCCCAGGCCACCGCGGGCCGCCACGTCAGCACGCCCGACAGCCCGCGCTGGTCCTCGTCGTTGTCGCGCTCCTGCTGCACGCCGGCCTGCGAAAACCGCACCCAGCGCTGGTTCTCATAGTGGTTGGCGTAGGCGCGCGCCGTCCACGACAGGCGCTCGGCCACTTGCGCGTCCCAATGCAGCCCCAACTGCCCCGTCTCGCGCGTGCTGTGGTCCGAGGACGACCACGGCGGCGACCAGCGCGGCTGCGCCGCGGCCTGCTCGCGCGTCAGGTAGCCGGATTCATCCGCCGCGTTGCGGAAATATCGCGCCGTGAGGCCCGCGCGCCAGCCGCCGCCCGGATCGGTGTAGAACCACTTGCCCGAGAGCGCGCGCTGCGTGCCTTCCGCATGGTCGCGCCAGCCTTCGCCCGTGCGCCAGAACGCGCCGTAGTTCTGGCTCCAAGGCCCCGACTCGATGCCCTTGACCACCTGCACGTCGCGCGTGCCGAAGCTGCCCGCCGTGAGCGTCGCGCGGCCTTCGTTGCCGCCCGCGCGCGTGAGCACGTTCACGTTGCCCGCGATGTTGTTGAGCCCATAGCGCGGGTCGTTCGTGCCGCGCACCACCTCCACTGCCTCTATGTCGAGCGGGAACACCGCATCCAGGAACGGCATGCCGCCCGCGTTGTCGTTCGACGGGATGCCATCGATCAGCAGCTTGACCGCGTTCACCCGGCCCTCGCCATTGAAGCCGCGGAAGGAGAAGCGCCCTGCATCCACCCCCTGCCGGAACGGCGTGACCTGCACCCCGGGCGCGCGGCCCAACAGCTCCCAGGTGTGGTCCACGCGGGCATCCTGCAGCACCTCGCCGCCCACGATGTCCACCGACGTGGAGACGCTGCGCGCCGGCAGCGCGCCGCCGGGGCCCTCGCGCACTTCCACCGTTCCCAGCGTGAGCGCGGCACCGGCCTCCGCCGGAGCGGAGGTTGCCGCCGTGCCATGGCTGCCGGCGGCCCCGGGCACTTCCTGCCCCCAGGCCGCCAGCACGGGAAGGGCCGCCAGCGCGGCCGGCGCCGAACGGCGCACTGCACGCCCGACGGCCACAGGCCATGGAAGCCGGAATACGGGAGAAGACGAAGAAGGAAAAGAAAAACGAAAAGACAAACGGAAGCGACGACGACGAAGCCGGTCCATATCCACCTCGTGCAAGCAGTGCCCGTCAGGTCCACGCGAGCGCGGCCATCGACGGGAAAAAAGCGGGGAGACGAAAGGAGAAGGAAGACCTCTGCCGCGACAGGCGGCCCCGAGGGGCCAGCAAGCGCGGCAGCCCTGCCGGAAGAAAGGCAGGCCGGTCAGGCCCGCGCCGGCGGCCCGCGCGCCGGCAGCGGCGCGCCCACCAGCGCCGCGAGGCGCGCGGCCTCCACGGGCTGCAGCACATGCGCCAGCGGCTGCTCCATCGGCACCGCCAGCACCTGCGGCGCGGGCGGCGGAGCCCCGGGCGCGAGGCACAGCGCGCAATCCAGGCCGTGCTGGCCCATCTCGCGCAGGCCGCTGCCATCGTCCTGCACGGCCACCAGCTTGGCGGCGCCCGCCGCATTGCACACCACCTGCAGGCTCTGCGGGTGCAGCAGCGGCGACGCCGCGGCCATGCCGAAGGCGAGCATCCACCACGCCAGGACCAGCGGGGCCAGGCGGCGAAGGCGGGGCAGGAGGGCAGTCACCGGAACGGGGAGAGGATGTGTGAAGACGCCGATGCGGTGTGCGCGCCGGCGGCCTGCATTATGCGGCGGTCCAGGGTGTACGCGATATCGCGTACGCGGACTCCGGGTCACGCCGATAGAATTCCAGCCAGGGTGTCGTCACATGGGGTGCGGCAGGTTTAGCGAAGGTCGGGCCGCCTCGCGGATCACTGCCGACCATCTCCCATGCACCCATCCATGGAGTCCATTGCGGCTCTCCTTTTCGGCATCGCATTGCTGCACACGTTCACCGCGAAGCAGTTCGAGCGCCTGTCCCACCGCTTTCCCAAACACTCCGGCATCTTCCACTTCCTGGGCGAGGTCGAGGTCGTCTTCGGCCTGTGGGCGATCGTCCTCGTGGCCGTGATGGCCCTCGTCGCGGGCGGCTCTGAAGCCGTGGAATACGCGGAATCGCGCAACTACACCGAGCCGCTCTTCGTGTTCGTCGTCATGGTGATGGCGGCATCCCGGCCGATCCTGCAGACCATCAACGACCTGCTGGAGCGCGCGGCGCGGGCGCTGCCGGTGGACACGCCGCTGGCCACCGCATGGCTCGGCCTCGCCGTGGTCCCGCTGCTGGGCTCGCTCGTCACCGAGCCCGCTGCGATGACCATCGCGGCCCTCATGCTCTCGGGCCAGCTGTTCCGCAAGGACGTGCCGGAGGGCGCTAAGTACTTCGCCCTGGGCGTGCTGTTCGTGAACGTCTCGATCGGCGGCACGCTCACCTCCTATGCGGCCCCGCCGGTCCTGATGGTCGCGGCCACCTGGGGCTGGGACTCTTGGTTCATGCTGGCCCACTTCGGGTGGAAGTCCGCCCTGGCGGTGGCCGCCAACGCCACGCTCGCGGCCTTCGTGCTGCGCAGTCACCTCGTCCGTCCACCGGAGCCGGCGCGCGGCGGATCGTCCGCCACCGTTCCCTGGCCGCTCGTGGCGGTGCACGTGGCGCTGCTGGCCGCGGTGATCGCCGCCGCGCACCACCCGGTCATCTTCCTCGGCCTGTTCCTGCTGTTCCTCGGCATCGCCCAGGCGTACCGGCAGCACCAGAACCGCCTGATCCTGAAAGAGGCGCTGCTCGTCGGCTTCTTCCTCGCGGGCCTCGTCGTGCTGGGCGGCATGCAGCAGTAGTGGCTGCGGCCCATCGTCGAAGGGCTGGAGCCGGTGGTGCTGTTCTTCGGCGCGCTGGGCCTCACGGCCATCACCGACAACGCCGCGCTGACCTACCTCGGCTCCCTCATCGAAGGGATGACGGACGCCGCCAGGTACATGCTGGTGGCCGGCGCCGTGGCCGGCGGGGGGCTCACCGTGATCGCCAATGCACCCAACCCCGCCGGGGTCTCGCTGCTCAAGGGCGGGTTCCGGGATGAAACCGTCAGCGTGGGGGCGCTGCTGCTGGGCGCCCTCGTACCCACCGCGATAGCCGCTTCGGCGCTGCTCTTCCTCTAGCCCCATCCATTTTTCGACCGCATGCCCGCAACGGCAGGGCGCAGCCTTGCCATTTTTCAACCTGAAAGGAGACAGCGAGTGAAATTGAGAGACATCCACGACGTGATCGGAGGTGCCGCCATGGGCGTCATCGGCACAGGTTTCGCGGTCTATGGCCACGTCCACTACGCGATGGGCACCTCGGCCCGCATGGGCCCGGGCTACTTCCCGATCGTCCTGGGGTGGCTGCTGGCCGTGCTGGGCCTGCTGGTGGCCCTGCCGGCGCTCTGGCGCCAGGGCTCGCCCATCGTCGTGCAGTGGAAAAACCTGGCCTTCTCGGTGGCCAGCCTGCTGGTCTTCGCGGTGCTGCTGCGCACCGGCGGAATCATCCTGGCCGCGTTCACCGCGTCGCTGGTGGCGCTGGTGCCGGCGCCGATGCGCCTGCGCACGCAGTTCACCGTCTCGGCGGTGGTCGCGCTCATCACCGTGCTGATCTTCGTCGTCGGGCTGCAGATGGTCCTGCCGACCTGGCCCTGGAGCATCTAGGAGACACCCCATGGAATTGCTTGACAACCTCTGGCTCGGCCTGCAGGTCGCATCCGAACCCAGCACCCTCGCGTACTGCTTCTTCGGGGTGTTCCTCGGCACGCTGGTGGGCGTGCTGCCGGGCATCGGCGCGCTCGCGGCCATTTCGCTGCTGCTGCCGATCACCTACCACATCCCCCCCACGGCCGCGATCATCATGCTGGCCGGCGTTTACTACGGCGCCCAGTACGGCGGCTCCACCGCGGCGATCCTGCTGAACCTGCCCGGCACACCATCCTCCGCGGTGACCTGCCTGGACGGCTACCCGATGGCAAAGAAGGGACGCTCCGGCCTCGCGCTGTTCGTCACCACCATCGCCTCGCTGGTCGGCGCGATGTCCGGGCTCATCCTGCTCGTGCTGTTCTCGCCCATGATCGCCGAGGTCGGGCTGAAGTTCGGGCCCGCCGAGTTCTTCTCGATGATGGTCCTGGGCCTCGTGGCCGCATCGTCGATGAGCGGGGGCTCCGCCGCCAAGGGCCTGGCCATGGTGGTGTTCGGCATCCTGCTGGGCATGGTGGGCACCGACGTCAACACCGGCGTCGCGCGCTACAGCTTCGACATCCCCGAACTGATGGACGGCATCAACCTCGTCGCGCTGGCCATGGGCCTGTTCGGCGTGGCGGAAGTCGTGCGCTGCATCAACTCCACCGACACCGAGAAGCAGCCGGAGAACATCACCATGCGCTCCATGATGCCCACCCGGCAGGAGATGAAGGAAACCGTCAAGCCCATGATGCGCGGCTCCGCCCTGGGTGCGGCGCTGGGCGCGCTGCCCGGCGTGGGGTCGTCCATCGCGGCCTTAATGTCGTACGCCGTCGAGAAGCGCGTGGCCAAGGACCCCAGCCGCTTCGGCCAGGGCGCCATCGAAGGCATCTCCGCGCCGGAATCGGCCAACAACGCGGCGGCGCAGACCGCCTTCGTGCCCTCGCTGTCGCTGGGCATTCCGGGCGACGCGGTGATGGCCGTGATGCTGGGCGCGCTCATCATCCACGGCATCACCCCCGGGCCGATGCTGATGACGGAACAGCCGGAGCTCTTCTGGGGCCTGATCGTCAGCTTCGCGATCGGCAACATCATGCTGGTGCTGCTCAACATCCCCACCATCGGCCTGTGGGTGGCGCTGCTGCGCATCCCGTTCTCGTGGATGTACCCGGCCATCCTGGTGTTCGTCGCGCTGGGCGTGTACAGCGTGAACAACAACACCTTCGACATCTACATGGTCGCCCTGCTGGGCATCGTCGGCTACGCGCTGATGGTGCTGCGCTTCGAGCCCGCGCCGCTGCTGCTCGGCTACATCCTGGGCCCATGGTCGAGGAGCACCTGCGCCGCGCCATGCTGCTGTCGCGCGGCGACCCGTCCGTCTTCGTCACCCGGCCGATCAGCGCTTCCCTGCTGGCAGTGGCGGGCGCGCTGCTCGCCTGGGCGATCTGGGGCACGGTGAAGAAGACGCTGAAGGCCCGCGAAGCGCTCCGGCTCGCCGAAGCCCGGGCGTGACCTCAGCGGGCGCCCCGGCATCATCCGGGGCGCCATTCCTCCGCCAGGAACTCCACCAGCGCCCGCACCCTTGCGGGCACGAACCGCTGGCTCGGCAGCACCGCGTACACCGTGTACGCCTGCCCGAGCCACCCGGGCAGCAGTTCCACCAGTTGCCCGCTGTCCAGATGCGCCTGCACGTCCAGCCGCGACTTGTAGACGATGCCCCCGCCGGCCAGCGCCCAGGCGTGGGCCAGGGCGCCGTCGTCCACGCTGCGCTCGGCGCGCAGGGTGATGCCGACGGTCTCGGGCGGATGGCCCGGCGCGCGCTCGAAGGTCCAGCGCACCTCGCGCCGGCCCGCGATCGCCATGGCGATGCAGCGGTGCGCGGCCAGTTCCGACGGGTGCCGCGGGGTGCCGTGGCGCGCGAGATATTCCGGTGCCGCGCAGGCGAGGCGGCGCGTGCGGTGCAGTGCGCGCGCCACCAACTGCGAATCCGGCAGCTCCGCGCTGTAGCGCAGGGCGAGGTCCACCGCATCGCGCCGCACGTCGTGCAGGCGGTCGCTGGCTGAAAGCGCCAATTGCACGCCCGGGTGCCGCTCCATGAACCGGTCGAAGCGCGGCAGCAGCACGCGCGACAGATCGGTGGGTGCGGCCAGTCGTACCGTGCCGCGCAGCGCGCCGGTCTCGCTCTGCGCCAGGCCGGCCCCTTCGTCCAGCAGTTCCAGCGCGCGTTCGGCGTATTCCAGCAGCGTGCCGCCCTGGGCGGTGATGCGCAGTGCGCGCGTGGAGCGCTCGAACAGGCGCACGCCCACCTGCGCCTCCAGGCGCTTGAGCATGGCGCTGGCGGCCGCGGGCGTCACCTCCAGCGCCCGCGCGGCGGCGGTGAGCGAGCCCCCGCGCGCGGCTTCCACCAGCACGCGCAGATCAGAGAGATTTTCAAATTTCATTTGCAGGTGATAGCGATTTCTGGCGGCTTATCAATCGCATTTTGAATCACCAGAATCATGGCAACCCTTCCGTGGCGCCCTACCGATCCCGGGCGATCCGCGCCAGGCCGTTGCCATCTCCCCTCAGAAAGGACTCCCCATGAAAGCCGTCGGCTATTTCACCCCCCATGCCCTCGATGCCGCTCCCGGCCAGGGCCTGCAGGATTTTTCCGATCTGCCCGCGCCCGTGCCGCGCCCGCACGATCTGCTGGTGCGCGTGCGCGCCGTCTCTGTGAACCCGGTGGACACCAAGGTGCGCGCGAGCGCCGCGCCCGCCGAGGCCGGCCAGCCCAAGGTGCTCGGCTGGGATGCGGTCGGCACCGTGGAGGCGATGGGCTCCGAGGTGCGCGGCTTCGCCGTGGGCGACCGTGTGTTCTATGCCGGTGCCATCGACCGCCCCGGCACGAATGCCGAGCTGCATGCGGTGGATGCGCGCATCGCCGCCCATGCGCCGGCCACCTGGACCGACGCCGAAGCCGCCGCCGTGCCGCTCACTGCCATCACCGCCTGGGAACTGCTGTTCGACCGCCTGGGCTTCGCCCGCCATCCCGGGGCCGCGACCGGCCCGGCAGCGGCGGCGGCCGACGCCCCCGTGCTGCTGGTGGTGGGCGGCGCGGGCGGCGTGGGCTCGATGCTCATCCAGATCGCGCGCCAGCTCACCGGCCTGCGCGTGGTCGCCACCGCCTCGCGCCCGGAAACCCGCCAGTGGTGCCTGGACCTGGGCGCGCATGCGGTCATCGACCACCGCGAGCCCTTCGCGCCGCAGCTCGCGGCCCTGGGCATCGAGGCCGTCGATGCCGTGGCCAGCCTCACCCACACTCCTCAGTACCTCGCGCAGTACGTGGAATGCCTGCGCCCGCAGGGCCGCATCGCGGTGATCGACGACATGCCCTCGCTCGACGTGATGCCGCTCAAGCGCAAGAGCCTGTCGCTGCACTGGGAGATGATGTTCACGCGTCCGATGTTCGGCACGCCCGACATGGCCGCCCAGGGCCGACTGCTGGCCGAAGTGGCGGAACTCGCCCGCGCCGGCCGCCTGCGCAGCACGCTCACCGGCACCCTGGGTCCGCTCTCGGCCGCCACGCTGCGCGAGGCGCACGCCCGCATCGAGAGCGGCCGGACCATCGGAAAACTGGTCGTAACCCCCTGAGTCGCTGCGCGCCATCCCCCAAGGGGACGCCGCCAGTGGCCCGGCAAAGCCGGTTCCACGGCGTCCACTGGCATGGCCTGCTCCGCGGCCTTCGGACAGGGCCGGCCGCGGGGCGTCCCAGCGACGTGCAGGACGACGGCGCTACCATCGCCGGATGACCCACGAAGATGCCCTTGCCGCTCCCACCCGCGACCTGTTCCGTGAAGACGCCTACCTGCGCGAATGCCGCGCCACCGTGGCCGCCGTGCTGCCCGACGGCGGCATCGTGCTCGACCGCACGGTGTTCTACCCCCTGGGCGGCGGGCAGGCGGGCGATGCCGGGGTGCTGGTGCGGGCCGGCGGGCGCGAGGTGCCGATCGCCGACACGCGCAAGGCCAAGGACGCCGAAGGCAAGCCCACGGCCGCCATCGTGCACGTGCCGGCCCCGGGCGCCGAGCCCCCCGCCGTGGGCGAGGAAGTCACCGCCCGCATCGACTGGGAGCGCCGCCACCGGCTGATGCGCTTCCACACCACCACCCACCTGCTGTGCCACCTGGTGGCCCAGCCCGTGAACGGCTGCTCGGTCACGCCCGACGCCGCGCGGCTGGATTTCCACATGGACGGCCCGCTGGACGCCGCCGCCCTGAACGCCGGCATCGCCCGGCTCGTGGCCGAAGCGCACCCCGTCACCATCGGCGCCATCACCGATGCCGAGCTGGACGCCCAGCCCGACCTCGTCAAGAGCATGAGCGTGCAGCCGCCGCGCGGCAGCGGCCAGGTGCGCACCGTGCGCGTGGGCACCGATGGCCAGCCCCGGATCGACCTGCAGCCCTGCGGCGGCACCCACGTCGCCAACACCGCAGAGATCGGCGCGGTGGTCGTCACCAAAATCGAGAAAAAAGGCGCCATGGCCCGCCGCGTGGTGCTCGGCTTCGCGGCCTGAGCCCGCGTCCAGGAACCAACGCCGCCCGCGCCGCTCTCACCCGCGCCATGTCCGTCCGCCTCCTGCAGCGCCTGCTGCCGCCCCTCGCCCTCCTGGCTGCCTGCGCCCTGGCGGCCCCGGCCTCCGCCCAGCTGCTCTCCCAGCCAGCCGGCGGCGCCCCTGCCGGCCCCGTGGCCGGAAGCAGCACCGTCACCACCCCGCACGTGCGCGCCGAACTGGTGGCGCACGCGCCCGACGGCGTGGGGCCGGGCAAGCCGCTGTGGCTGGGCCTGTCGATCACGCACCAGCCCGAGTGGCACACCTACTGGAAGAACCCGGGCGACTCCGGCCTGCCCACGCAGATCGAATGGCGCCAGTTGCCGCCGGGCATCGACGCGGGCGAGATCGCCTGGCCCGTGCCGCGCAAGATCCCCATCGGCACGCTGGCCAACTACGGCTACGAGGGCACGGTGCTGCTGCCCGTGCCCATGACCGTCTCCGGCGCGTTCTCGCCGGGCCCGCTGGCGCGCAACGCCACCTTCACCCTGCATGCCTCCTGGCTGGTCTGCCGCAAGGAATGCATTCCCGAAGAGGGCACCTTCACCCTGCAGGTGCCCATCGCCAGCACCACCGCCATGCAGGCGCAGGATTTCGAGGCGGCGCGCCAGGCCCATCCGCAGCCGCTGCCGCCGCCGGCAGCCGCGGCTGCCGGCGGCACCCGCAGCCACGCGCGGGTGGAACGCGGCATGCTGGTGCTCACCGTGGCCGGCCTGCCCGAGGCAGTGCGCGGCAAGCCGCTGGACTTCTTCCCCGAAACGCCCGGCATCATCGAGACCGCCGACGACGGCACGCAGGACTGGCAGGGCGACGTCTGGACCGCGCGCGTGCCGCTGTCCGCCCAGCGCAGCGAAGGCCCCATGCCCCTGCCCGTCGTGCTCGCGCAGGGCGGCCGGGGATGGCGCGCCGAGCTCCCCGTGGAAGGCGGCTGGCCCCGGCCGGCCTCCATGGCCACCGTCTCGCCCGCCCTGGAGGCCGCGCTGCGCGCGAATGCGCAGCAGGCATCGGCACCGGCCCCGGTGGCGCCCGCCGCCCCGGCACCGGCCGGCGTCCTGGCGGCCGCGCTGCTGGGTGCCCTGCTCGGCGGTCTGGTGCTCAACCTCATGCCCTGCGTGTTCCCGGTGCTCGCCATCAAGGTGGCCGGGTTCGCGCGCCACGGGCAGGACCGGCGCGCCCACCGGCTGGGCGGCATCGCCTACACGGCCGGCGTGGTGCTCTCCTTCCTGGCCCTGGGCGGTGCCATGCTGGCGCTGCGCGCGGCCGGCGAGGCCGTCGGCTGGGGCTTCCAGCTGCAGTCGCCCGCCGTGGTGGCGGCGCTGGCCGCGCTGTTCACGCTGATCGGCCTCAACCTCTCCGGCGTGTTCGAGTTCGGCCGCATGCTGCCCTCCTCCCTGGCCGGCCTGCAGGCCCGCCACCCCGTGGCCGATGCCTTCCTGACCGGCGTGCTCGCCGTGGCCGTGGCCTCGCCCTGCACCGCTCCCTTCATGGGCGCCTCGGTCGGCCTCACGGCCACGCTGCCGGCCGCGCAGGCGCTGGCGGTGTTCGCGGCACTCGGCATCGGCCTCGCCCTGCCCTACCTGGCCGCCAGCTGGGTGCCCGCCGTCGCGCGCGCCCTGCCGCGCCCCGGCGCCTGGATGGACACGCTGCGCCGCTTCCTCGCCTTCCCCATGTTCGCCACCGTCGTCTGGCTGGTCTGGGTGCTGGGCCAGCAGAGCGGCATCGACGGCGCGGCGGCCCTGCTCGCGCTGCTCGTGGCGCTCGGCATGGTCGTGTGGGCCTTCACGCTCGCGGGCCGGGCCCGGATGGCGATGGCGCCGCTCTCGCTGGTGGTGTTCGCCGCCCTGGCCGTGGCGGCCGTGCCGAAAATCGTCGAGATGGCCCCGCCCGCGGTGGCCGCTGCAGCCCCTGGCGCGGCAGGGACCGTGCCGAACACCGCGGCCTGGCAGCCATGGCGACCGGGCCTGGCGGAAGAACTGCTCGCCCAGGGCCGCCCCGTGTTCGTGGACTACACCGCCGCCTGGTGCGTCACCTGCCAGTTCAACAAGAAGACCACCCTCGCCAATGACGCCGTGCTGCGCGAATTCGCCGGCCGCAACGTGGCCCTGCTGCGTGCCGACTGGACGCGCCGCGACCCCGCCATCACCGCCGCGCTGGCGCAGCTGGGGCGCAGCGGCGTGCCGGTCTATGTGCTGCAGGCGCCCGGCCGGCAGCCGGTGGTGTTCTCGGAGATCCTGGGGGAGAGGGAATTGCGAACGGCGCTGGCGGCTCTGTAGCCCGGCCCGGAATGCATGACGCGCTACCGCCGCGAGCGCGGCGCCTGCTGCACCTCCCGCACCAGGCGCATCCCCACCAGCGTGTATCGCGTCTCCGGGGTGTTCCAGTTGCGGTAGGTGCAGCGCGCATACAGCGGCCAGGTGTGCCAGGAGCCCCCGCGCCGCACGCGCACCGTGCCCGTGGCGGGGCCCTGCGGGTCCTCGCGCACGGACCGCGCGTAGGCGTCGTCCGCATGCCAGTCCGATACCCATTCCCAGGCGTTGCCGTTCATGTCATGCAGCCCGAAGGCATTGGGCGGATAGCTCGCCACGGGCGCCGTGAACGCGTGCCCGTCGTGGCCCGGCACGGCCTGCGCCTGCCAGCGCGGCCAGTAGGGGGCGGCATCCTGATCGAACGTATTGGCATGGCGCGCCAGCGCCGCCGGATCGTTCCCGTGGCCGTAGCGCGCCTGCCGGCCCGCGAGGCAGGCATATTCCCACTCCGCCTCGGTCGGCAGCCGGTAGCGGTGGCCCTCGGTGGCGCTCAGCCACGCGGCCAGGGCGTGCGCGTCGTGCCAGGTGACGTTGACCACCGGATGGTCGTCGCCCTGCGCGAAGCCCGGATCGCGCCATGAATAGCGCGGACTGCGCCCCTCGAACGCGTCGCCGCGCACCGTCGTGGCCGGATCGTAGGCGGGGTTGTAGCCATAGCCGCCCGTGCCGTCGGCCTCGGACTCGGCGCGGTAGCCCGACGCCAGCACGAACCGCCGGAACTGCCCCACCGTGACCTCCGTCTGCCCCATGTAGAACGCTCGGGTGATGCGCACGCGGTGCACCGGCGCCTCGTCATCCAGGACCGCCAGGCGGCGGGCCTCCATGCCAGGGTAATCGCGGGCCAGGCGCTCCACGGGCTCGTCGCTGCCCATGCGGAAGCTCCCGGCGGGCACGCGCACGAACCGCATGCCCAGTGCATTGGTCCAGACCGGCACGGCAGCCCCCGCCGGCGTGGCAGCCTTTCCGGCCGCCGCCTCCACGGCCGGCCAGGAGAGGCACAGCACCGCCATCGCAACGCGGGACAGGCAAGGGAACGGAAGAGAAACCATGGCGGCTGCGGACCTGGGGGAAGAACGCAAGCCATCGTGCCACGCCCATCCCCTCCGGTGCAGGCCAGATGCGGAGATTCCACATCCGCGGGGCGCCACCGCGACGTCCCGCGGCGAAGGCACCGTGCTAGCGCGCCCCCCCCGCACCCACATCCGCATCCGAACGCGCCATGCAGGCATCCACCCACTGCACCACCTGCTGCACCGTGGGCGCGTCCACCCCCATCAGCAGCCGGTAGATGATGGGCGCCACCACCGTGTCCAGCACGCAGTCCACAGAGGGCGTCGCCTGCCCGCGGGACCGCGCGCGCTCCACCATCACCGTGATCTGCCCGGCCGTGATGTGCATGCACTGGCAAGGCGCCGAGCCATCGCCATAGCCGCTGGCGGTGAGCACGTCCTTCAGCATCTGCCGGCCCGGGCCGGACGACATCTCCTCCAGGAACTGCTCGCCCCAGGCCAGCAGGTCGCCGCGGAAGCTGCCGGTGTCGGGCGGCCCGGCCTCGTCGCGCATGCGCTCGATCGACACGTCCGCCAGCAACTCCACCAGGTCGCCCCAGCGGCGATAGATGGTGGACGGCGTGACGCCCGCCTGCGCCGCGATTTGCGGAATGGTGAGCGCATCGCGGCCGTGCAGCGCCGTCAGGTCGCGCACGGCCTGGTGCACGGCAGCCTGCACGCGGGCGCTGCGCCCGCCGGGACGCAATCGGGTGGTTCCAGACGTCATGGGGCGATTCTAGGAGAGGCGAGCCGTCCGGGCGGGCCATAAAGCAAAGAATTTGCTTTAGTGAGACAATCCGCTAACGCAATTTTTTAGCGTTAAAACCATGCCTACCGCCCTGTCTCCCGCCCCCTCGTCCCTGCCCCTGGCCTGGCCCGCGCGCCGGCTCGGGCCCGATGCCGCGCTGTGGCTCGCGGTGTCCGTGCTGATGGTGTTCCTGGCGGCGTCCAGCGCGCCGTCGCCGCTCTATGCGATCTACCGCGAAATGTGGGGCTTCTCGGCCTTCAGCCTCACGGTGATCTTCTCCAGCTATGCGTTCGCGCTGCTCGCCGCGCTGCTGTGCTTCGGCGCGCTGTCGGACCATGTGGGCCGGCGCAACGTGGTCATCGCGGCGCTGGCGCTGGAGTGCGTCTCGGTAGCGGCCTTCTGGCAGGCCGAATCCGTGGCCTGGCTGGTCGCGGCGCGCGTGCTGCAGGGCGTGGCCACGGGCATGGCCACCAGCGCGCTCAGCGCCCTGCTGGTGGACCTGCACCCCGTGCGCGGCCCGCTGATGAACAGCGTGGCCCCCATGATCGGCATGGCCATCGGCGCCCTCGGCACCAGCGTGCTGGTGCAGTACCTGCCCTCGCCCACGCACCTGGTGTTCGAGCTGCTGCTGGTGGTGATCGCGCTGCAGTGCGCCGCCGCCTTCTGGCTGCCCGAGACGGTGCCGCGCCGCCCCGGCGCCTGGCGCTCGCTGGTGCCGCGCATGCACGTGCCGCACGCCGCGCGGGCCCCGCTGCTGCGCATCCTGCCGCTCAGCACGGCCGGCTGGGCGCTCGGCGGCTTCTACCTCTCGCTCGGCCCGTCGCTCGGCAAGCTGGTCACGCACAGTGCCTCGCCACTCGTGGGCGGCCTGCTGATCGCCGCGCTCGTGCTACCCGGCGCCCTGGCCATCGGCGCCGTGCGCCAGCGCCCGCCGCGCGGCGTGCTGCAGGGCAGCGCCGCGGCGCTGGCTTTGGGCCTGGCCGTCACCCTCGCGGGCGTGGCCTGGCACAGCCCGGTGGCATTTTTCGGGGGCACGCTGGTGGCGGGCCTGGGCTTCGGCGGCGGCTTCAACGCCGCCGTGCGCTGCCTGGTGCCCATGGCATCCCCGCAGGACCGTGCCGGCCTCATGGCCAGCTTCTTCGTGCTGAGCTACCTCGCCTTCGCCCTGCCCGCCATCGCCGCCGGCCTGCTCACGGGCCTGTACGGGCTGCATGCCACCGCGCTCGGCTACGGCGCGCTGCTGATCGCGCTGGCCGGCGTGTCGGCGTTCAGCGCGTGGCGCGCCTGACCGCCGAAACGCAAGGGCACGCCTCCCAGAGTGATCTCTCGCGGGAAAAGGCGTCGCGGACGGGGCCACCGGCGCCGCAGCGCAGTTTGCGGGTGGTAGGTTGTCGCTCGTCCATAAAACAAGCTCCAAAGGAGAAGAAGGATGAGGGACGAGGGCCCCACGAAGGCGGATGCCAGCGCCTTGCTTGGCAACGTGCAAGTGCGCTATCAGGGCTGGATGCACGCGCAGAAGCTCATGGCGCCATTGCTGGCGCCGGATTTTTCTCCGTTCGATGCCCAGCGCAACCACGAGATAGACATCTCCCGGCACCTGGCCCTGCTGCTGGATCCGAAAGGCACGCATGGCCAGGGCCGGCTGTTCTGGGATGGCTTCGTGGCACTGGTGCTCAGGCAGCAGAACGCCCTGCAACAGCCAGCGCCGCGGCAGGTGATCACCGCCCGTGAAGAAACATCTCCTTCGCCTGAATTGCAGGCAGCCCACCCGCCAGTGGCGGCCACCTGGCTCGCGGCAAGCCCTGTCAAGCAGGTCCAGCGGGAACATGGGACGAAGAACGGCCGCTTCATCGATCTGTACGTGCAACTGCAAGGCGGGTGCATCGGCATCGAAAACAAGCCCTGGCGACACTCGCGCGACAGCGGACAGCAGTTGCTCGACTACTCCGACCATCTCCAGGGGCTACACGGCTCCTGGATGCTGATCTATCTGGGCCACCAGGCGCCGGATCCATCGAGCCTGCCCCAACGGGAGTGCGAGGAACGCATACGCAGCGGGCATTTCGTCTATCTGCTCTGGCCCGAGGTGGTGGGATGGCTGCAGGACAGCCTGCCGCGCATCCAGGCACAGAAGGTACGGTGGTTCGTCGAAGAACTCTGCAACTACCTCCAACGCCGCATGGGCAACGATCTACCGGAAGCCGCCATGAACCACATCGCCGAAGCCTTCACCGCGAATCAACAATCCCTTGCCAGCGCCTTCCAGATGCGCGACAGCCTCGCAGAATGGCAAAAGCAGAAGCTGGCGCAATTGCAGCGGCAACTGGATACTGCAGCAAAAGCCGCAGGCACCGCCCTGCACTGGGGCGTATCGGACAACTTGCTGAAGGCATCCAAACCCATGCCCTTTTCACTCGAACTCGGCTGGGGACCGGAGTTGTTGCTTTGCTTCGAATGGTGGCATCTTCAAGTGGATCCGAAAGAGTTCTACTGGGGTATTTATCTTTCTCCCGAGCAAGCCGAAAAAACCCCGCGAAAGCTTGTGGACGCCCTCAAGCGCCACGCAGCGGCGAGGTTCGAATCGCCGTCTGAAGAGCCAGAGGATTCCTGGCCCTACTGGACCTATGTCTACAACGATCCGCTCTTCGTCCCGGAAGGCGAACTGGATATCTATGGCAGCGGCGTGCGGCATCCCTGGCTTACGCTGGGCAAGCAGGAAGGCGACTTCGTGTCGCTGGCGATGCAACGCCGCGAAGACTTGGTCGAACTGCTGAAGCATCCGGACTTCGACGAACTCCATCGCATGCTGGTGGGCGTCGAACGGACACGCGCGTAACGCCTGCCACTGAACGGCGTCGGGGCGGCAGCCAGTGTGCCCTGCATCACCCGGACGCTGCCTGCGGGAACGCGCACGGACGGCATGCCCTCCCGCCGTCTCACCGCATCCGCTGCGCCCGGTGCCACACCGGCACCCACCACAGCGCCTGCACCGCCGCGTACCCCATCACCGCAAAACCCAGCGCCAGCAGCGGCAGTCCCACGGCCAGCGGCGCGCCCAATGCGTGCATCCACGTAGCCATGGCCTCCACGCCACCCGTGGCGGACCACCCCTCCCAGGCCGGCAGCCGCTGCTCGCCCGGCAGCACCCAGGCGCCCACCTGGAAGGCCAGGGCATAGAGCGGCAGCGTGGTCAGGGGATTGGTGTAGAGCGTGGCTGCAGCACCGGCCACCGCATTGCCGCGCAATGCGGCACATGCGGCGACCGCGGCCGGTATCTGCAGCGGCCCGGGGATCAGCCCGCAGAACAGCCCCGCCGCCGCACCGCGCGCCAGCGCCTCGCGACGCAGGCACAGCAGCTGGCGCCGCTCCAGCCAGGGGCGCAGCCGCGAGAGGGACGGCCGCTCCATCAGCGCCCGGGTGGCCGGCTCCCGGCGTCGCAACCAACGGCGCACGCCGGTCATCGCACGGGCCAGCGGCTGCGCGAGCCACCCCGCCACCGAGCCGGCGGCGCTCACAGCGCCACCGCCACCGCGGTGGCCGCGCCCCAGGCCCCGGTCAGGGCCGCCAGCAGGCGCACGTCGCGGCGCTCGTTGCCGCCGCGCCAGCTCAGGAACGTGGTGAGCGCGAACGCGGCCAGCAGGGTGGCCATCACGGCCTCGATCATCGTCAGGTCCATGGTGTCGGTCTTTCCGGTTCAGGCCGGGCTCATGCGCCCGTGCCGGGCAGCGCGGGGGGCGTACCGCCGCCGCCACCATCCTTGCCGCGCGACGTCCAGAGCGAGGCCACGATCGAGCCCGCGATCAGCGCACCCGTCACCAGCAGCGCGTAGCCGATCGGGATCTTGTAGAGGTCGATCAGCAGCATCTTCGCGCCGATGAACACCAGCACCATCGCCAGGCCGTAGGCCAGCAGGTGGAAGCGGTCCGCCAGGTCGGCCAGCAGGAAGTACAGCGCGCGCAGGCCCAGGATCGCGAAGATGTTGGCCGTGAGCACGATGAACGGGTCGCTCGTGATCGCGAAGATCGCCGGGATGCTGTCCACCGCGAAGATCACGTCCGTCACGCCGATCATGATCAGCACCACGAACAGCGGGGTGAACAGCTTCACGCCGTTGACTACGGTCGTCATCTTCTCGCCGTCGAACGAATCCGACATGCGGATGCGCTTGCGCAGGAACTTCAACACCGGGTTGGTGGAGATGTCCGGCTCCTGCCCCGCGGCGATCCACATCTTCACGCCCGTGATCACCAGGAACGCGCCGAACACGTACAGCAGCCAGTGGAACGTGGCCAGCAGCCAGGCGCCCGCCAGGATCAGCACCGTGCGCAGCACGATCGCGCCGATGATGCCGATGATGAGTGCGCGCTTCTGGTACTCCGCCGGCACGGCGAAGTAGCTGAAGATCATCAGGAAGACGAAGATGTTGTCCACCGACAGGCTCTTCTCCACCAGGTAACCGGTGATGAACTGCATCGACACCGTGTTGGCCACCTCCCGGCCCTGCGAGCCGTCCAGGTACCACCAGAGGATGGCGACGAACACGAACGCGAGCGAGAACCACAGCAGGCTCCAGCTCACCGCTTCCTTCATGGTCACCTTGTGCGCGCCCTGGCGCTCCATGACCAGCAGGTCGATGGCGATCGCCACGACCACGAACAGGCCGAAGCCGGCCCACATCCAGGGGGTTCCGATGGTTTCCACCATGGCTTCAGCCCTCCCGGCGCACGCGGCGCATTGCGTTGGTGGTCGATGGAACAACGACAAAAGCGCCGGGCCCGGCTGGCTCGGCGCCCGGCGGTGCGGCATGCGGCACCAGAAGAAGTCGGGTGGTGGTCATGATGGAGGGCAATCGAAGTGGGGAAGACAAAGAGGGAATGCGAACCCGCACTGTCGGGCCTGCGGGCCCGGAAAAGAAGATAGCCCGGCCGTAAGATCACTTCGGTTTTTACGAACTGTTTTGCTTCCTTGTCCTACAAAAAATGAGCCAGAGCTTCAACTACCGGCACCTGTACTACTTCTGGGTGGTCGCCAAGGAAGGCGGCGTGGCCCGCGCCGCCGAGCGCCTGGACATGGCCGTGCAGACCATCAGCGCCCAGGTGCGCTCGCTGGAGAAAGACCTGGGCACCGCCCTGCTGCGCTCCGAAGGCCGCAACCTCGTGCTCACCGACGCGGGCGTGGCCGCCATGCACGAGGCCGACCAGATCTTCGCGCTGGGCGAGCAGCTGCAGCACCGCGTGGCCGAAGCCGCCACCGGCCGCGTGCTGCGGCTGAACCTGGGCATCTCCGACGGCATCGCCAAGGTGGCCGTGCACCGCCTGCTCACCCCCGTGCTGGACGCGCCCCACCTGCGCCTGCTGTGCCACGAGGGCGAATTCCAGCCCCTGCTCGGCGAACTGGCCCTGCACAAGCTCGACGCCGTGCTGGCTGACCGCCCCGCCCCGCCCAACCCGGCCCTGAAGACCACCAGCCAGTTGCTGGGCACCAGCCCCATCGCGTGGTATGCGCCGCCCCAGTGGGCCGAAGCAGCAGCCCGGAATTTCCCCCAGAGCCTCGCCGTCGTGCCCGTGCTGCTACCGACCGAACACGCCGCCGCCCGGGCACGCATCGACCACTGGCTGGAGCGGGAACGCATCCGGCCGCGGATCGCGGGGGAGTTCGAGGACAGCGCCCTGCTTGCCACCTTTGCCAGCACCGGGATGGGCGTGATGCCCGCGCCGGAATCGATGGGCGAGCACCTGGCGCGCACGCATGGTCTGGTGGCGGTGGGGACGACGGCGGACGTGCAGGAGCAGTTTCACCTGATCTTCAGTGCGAGGAAGGTGATGCATCCGCTGGTGACGAGGTTGGTGGAAGGTGGGACGCTGGACTGAGAGGGCAGGAGCGGAGGAAGAAGGCAGAAAATACGCGCCCGCAGGTGAACGCTCGGGTCAGATGCGGTCTGCCTGCGGCGCCGTCTTCCGGAGGTGGGGCCACCGCGCGCGGTAACTCGCCACCTTCGCCGCGAACAGTTCAGGGTACGGAGTCAGTGGATTGGGCGACAGCCTGCCGGCATAGACGCCATGCACTCCGTTGGGAGCATGGCATTTGCCGGGCTGCACGCCCACGCAGGATTCGAGGACGAGAAAGCGCCGGATTCCGTCTTCGGAAGAGGTGAGTGGTGGACACGGACGCGCAAAGTGCTGCGGGTACCAGAGATGCACGCGCGCCTGGTTCGCGACTTCGACGGTGATGCCCAGGTCGGACAGCACGGAGTCCGCATGGGCCTGCGCCGCTTTTTCGCCCGCCTCGCTCAGGTCCCTGTCGTCGAAGTAGAAGATGTCGTAGTCCTTGATGTCTGCACCCGCTGGGCGGTCGGATTGCAGGTTCCAGATGGTCTGGAACAGGCAACCGGCGACGAGCCATGCGTTCGGAAGCTCGGGCGCAAGGGTATTCCAGCGTCCGAGGATGGCGGCGTTGGCCGGGTTGGATGCGATGTCGCGCAGGAATTGGGTGGTCATCGGGGTCTGACTCATATGGTCGTCGAACGGCGCATCCCGCGCAGGGTTCAAGCGACCGGATGCACGGCGGCCGGCGCCGGATCGGGACGGGATGCGCCGGCATCGCCGGGCGGCCCGATCCGGAACCAGATGGTGTACATCGCGGGCAGGAACACGAGAGTGATCACCGTCCCTGCCAGCGTGCCGCCGATCAGCGTGTACGCCAGCGTCCCCCAGAACACCGAATGGGTCAGCGGAATGAAGGCCAGGACGGCGGCCAGGGCCGTGAGGATCACGGGCCGCGCGCGCTGCACCGTGGCTTCCACCACCGCCCGGAACGGGTCCAGGCCCTCCGCCTGGTTCTGCTGTATCTGCCCGATCAGGATCAGCGTGTTGCGCATCAGGATGCCCGACAGCGCGATCAACCCCACCAGCGCGTTGATGCCGAAGGGCTGTCCGAAGAGGATCAGCGTCGGCACCACCCCGATCAGGCCCAGCGGGCTGGTCAGGAACACCATGACCATGGCGGAGATGGAGCGCACCTGCAGGATGATGATGATCAGCGTGACGGCGATCATGATGGGAAACAGCGGCGCCATGGCCGCCATGGCCTTGCCGGATTCCTCGATGGAGCCCGCCTCGGCGATGCGGTAGCCCAGCGGCAGCGCGTCCACGATGGGTTGCAACTGCTTCGTGATGGCCGCCGACACGTCGGGTGGCTGGAGCGTCTCCGCGATGTCGCCCCGGACCGTGATGGTGGGCATCCGGTCGCGGCGGCGCAGCACGGGCTCCTCCATGCGCACGCCCACCTCTCCGATCTGCGAGAGCGGTATGCGCTGGCCGGTAGCGGTGGCCAGCGTGAAGTCGCCGAGTTTCGCGAGATCCAGCCGCGTCGCGCCCGCGGAGCGTGCCGTCACCTGCACGGTGCGGATGTCTTCGCGCACCACCGTCACGGGCACGCCGCTCAGCAGGAACTGCAGCTGCTGCGCGACGGATTCGGACGTGAGCCCCACGGCCTGCAGGCGATCTTGCTGAAGACTGAAATGCACTACGGGAACGCGCACACCCCAGTCGGAGTTCACCGTCCGCATCATCGGACTGGCCTGCATCACCCGCTGCACGTCCGCCGCGATGTCGCGCAGCTTTTCAGGGTCGGGGCCCGACACGCGGTAGGCGACGGGAAACGGCGAATACGGGCCGAACACGATCTGCGACACCCGGACCTGCGCCTCGGGGGCCAGGCCCCGCGCGATCTCTTCGCGCAACCGCAGCTTGAGTGCGTCGCGCTCCTGCGGACTGCCGGTGCGCACCACGATCTTGGCGAACGACGGGTCCGGCAGTTCCGGGGAGATGGCCAGGAAGAAGCGCGGAGCGCCCTGCCCTACGTAGGCCGTGACGATCTCCGCCTCTTTCTGCCCGGCAAGCCAGGTTTCGATCTTATCCGCGGCTGCGCTGGTCTTCTCGATGGAGGTCCCATAGGGCATCTGCAGCTCCACCAGCACCTCGGGCCGGTCGGAGACCGGGAAGAACTGCTTCTTTACAAGGCCCATGCCCAGCACGGCCCCCACCAGGAGAGCGGCCACCGCCGCGGCGACGATCCACTTGCGTGCGATGACCCTGCCCAGCACCCGGCGGAAACGCTCGTAGCGGGGCGTGCCGTACATCGCCGCATGGCCGCCCACGGTCTTCTTCATCTCCGGCAGCAGCTTCACGCCCAGGTAGGGGGTGAACACCACCGCCACCACCCACGACACGATGAGCGCGATGCCCACGATCCAGAACATGTTGCTGGTGTATTCGCCCGCGGTGGACCGCGCGAACCCGTTCGGCATGAAGCCCACGGCCGTCACCAGCGTTCCCGACAGCATGGGCGCGGCCGTGTGGCTCCACGCATAGGCGGACGCCGCCACGCGGTCGTAGCCTTCCTCCATCTTCACCACCATCATTTCGATGGCGATGATGGCATCGTCCACCAGCAGTCCCAGCGCGAGGATCAGCGACCCGAGGGTGATGCGGTCGAAGTTCTTGCCCGTGGCGGCCATGATCACGAAGACGGCGGCCAGCGTCAGCGGCACCGCGGCCGCGACCACCACCCCGACACGCCATCCCATGCTGACGAAGCAGACCACGAGCACCACCATCAGCGCGGCGAAGAACTTCACCATGAACTCGTCGACCGACGCGCTGATGTTCACGGACTGGTCCGTCACCTTGGTCAGCGCCATGCCCAGGGGCATCTCCGCATTGATCGCATCGACTTCGCCGTCCAGCGCCGCGCCCAGGTCCAGCCCGTTCCAGCCGTCGCGCATGACGACGCCGAGCACCAGCGCGGGCTCGCCGCCGTTGCGGATGATGAACGTCGACGGGTCTTCGTAGCCCCGCCGGACCGTTGCGATGTCCGAGAGCTTCAGCGTGCGGCCCTGGGCGGCGATCGGCGTGTCGCGGATCTTCTGCAGCCCGTCGAACGCGCCATCCAGGCGGATGAAGACCTGGGGACCGTCGGTCTCGACCGAGCCCGCGGGCGTGAGTGCGTTCTGCCGGTTCAGGGCCGCGAAGACATCCTGGGGATCGACACCGAGCGTGGCCAGGCGTTCATGGGAGAACTCGACGTAGATCCGCTCGGACTGCTCGCCCACGATGTTGACCTTCTTCACGCCCGGCACATGCAGCAGGCGCTGGCGCAGTGACTCGGCATCGCGCACCAGCACGCGCTGCGGCTCGCCCCGGGCCTTCAGCGCATACAGCGCGAAAGTCACGTCCGCGTATTCGTCGTTCACCATCGGGCCGATCACGCCGGCCGGCAGCGTCCGGGCCTCGTCTCCGATCTTCTTGCGCGCCTGGTAGAACTCGCCCTCCACCTCCGAGGGCGGCGTCGAATCCAGCAGCGTGAGGGTGGTGAAGGCGAGGCCGGGGCGGGTGAAGGTTTCCGTGCGGTCGTACCACTTCAGCTCCTGCATGCGCTTTTCGAGCTTCTCGGCGACCTGGTCCTGCATCTCCTGGGCCGTGGCGCCCGGCCATGCCGTGACGATGGTCATCACCTTGACGGTGAACGCGGGGTCTTCCGCGCGGCCCAGCTTCAGGAAGGCCATCACCCCGGTCAGGGAGATCAGAACGATCAGGAACAGGGTGATGGAACGCTCGCGCACAGCGAGCGCCGAGAGATTGAAACGGCTTTCACTCACGGGCGGCTCCCGTGGACGCGGCGTTTGCCGGGGCATGGTCCAGCACCTGGACCCTGGCCCCTTCCGTCAGCAGGTGCGCGCCCAGCGCCACGATCCGCTCTCCTGGGCGGAGCTTTCCAGCCACCTGCGCCGTTTCGTCCTCGACCTGGGCGATGGCCACGGGCTCGCGCCGCACCCGGCCGTCGTCGACGACCCAGACCGCCGGCCCCCGTCCGTCGTCCAGGAGGGAGGCCAGGGGCACACGGACGCTCGGCGTGGCCGCGGAGGACGGAGAGCCCGCCAGGCGCACCGTGACCGTACTGCCCACGAGTGCTTGGGCCGGGCCGGTTCCTTCCAGGACGTAGCGCGCTTCGAACGTACGGGTGGCCCGGTCCGCCACGTCGGACAACTGGCGCAGGCGGGCCTGGACAGGGGCGTGCTCCCTGCCGAACAGGCTCGCTTGCGCTACCGACCCCAGCACGGGACGCAGCGTCTCGGGCAACTGGATGACGGCCTCCCTTTTGCCGGCGCGCGCGATGCGCACGACCACCTGGCCGGCACCGACGACCTGGCCCGGCTCGGCAAGCGTCTCCATCACGATGCCGTCGGCATCGGCCGTGAGCTCGGCATACCGCGCAGCATTGCGCGCGACCGAGGCCTGGGATTCGGCGGCACGGAACTGCGCCTTGGCCGCATCGGCTGCGGCCTTGACCTGGTCATACGCCGATGCGGAGATGGCGCCCGTGCCCTGCAGGTCCCGGTAGCGTGCCTCCTCTTCGGCGGCCTGCGCGAAGCGTGCACGGGCGGCGGCCACGGCCTCGTCCTGCGCGCTCGCGGCCAGCGCCAGATCGGCCGGGTCGATACGGAACAGCGGCTGGCCACGCCTGACGGCCTGCCCCGTGTCCACCAGCCTTTCCGACACCTTGCCGGACACCCGGAATCCGAGATCGCTTTGCACCCTTGCTGCGACGATCCCGGTGAAGGTTCGCTCGGGCGATGTCCCGGCGGTGACCAAGGCGGTCCGGACGAGGGGCGTGCGGGTGCGGGGGTCCGGAGGCGTGGCCTGGTCGCAGGCGGCCACTGCCAGCGATAACGCGCCGAGGGCGGCGATGGAGAGAAAACGTTGCCGAAGCATGGCGGTCCTGTGAGCGAAAACAGGACACGATTCTTTGTTTTGTGACCAAAAATGTCAATGGTCACATGCAATTCACGGCGACAGGCTTCTCAAGGCAAGGCCAGCCAGCTGCACCGGCGCCTCTTCGGCATGTTCAAGGCTGTGCTGCAGCAGCAACGGATTCAGGTAGGGGCGAAGGATCAGGAAGATGGCCCGGCCAGTCTCGTCCAGCGGGGTCTTGCGCTCGAAGTCTCCCGACAGCCGCCCGGCCTCCAGGATGTCAAGCAAGAGCTGGTGCAGGCTTTTCTCGTATGCCAGAGCCGCCTGCCAGCGCTCCGCGGCCGCCGAAGTGGCGATTTCATAGAGCTTGCGATCCTCGGCGAAAAGCCGGAGCGTGGTCTGCACCACCGCCTTGAAGAGCCGCCGCAACTGCTCCGGAGGGCGGTCCGCAGCGTGCACGGCCTGGCGGACCTCGGCCTCCATCTCTTTCAGGCAGTTGGAACAGATCAACTCCCCGATGACCTGCTTGGACTCGAAGAACTTGTAGATGTAGGCCTTCGAGAAACCGATGGCCTTCGCCAGATCGGAGACGGTGGTCTTCTCGTAGCCGTACCGGCTGAAGTGCTCTTTCGCCGCGGCGACGATCTGCTCGCGGACATCGTGTTCGGCCGGCCCCCGTGCGGAAACAGGGTAGAGGGTGGGGATGGACATGCCCTGAGCTTACTCCCCCCAAGAAAAACAACAACCAGTGACCGAATAGTAATATAGTCACAGCCATGACGACGCTGTGTTACTTGCCCATGCCCCGTTTTCCCACCGCGGCCCTGCTGCTGGTCCTGACCGGCCTTGTCGCGGGCTGCACCGTCGGACCGGCGTACCGGAGCCCGGCTGTCGACGTTCCGCATGCCTATAGGGGGCACAAGGTGCTGGCAGCCGGCACTCCCGCCGCTCCCGCCGTGCGGACGGACCTCGCGGCCTGGTGGACCCGGTTCGACGATCCCCGGCTCGGCCGCTTCGTGGAAGCCGCGCTGCAGCAGAACCTGGATCTGGCCCAGGCTTTCGCCCGAGTGCAGCAGGCCCGCGCAGGGCTGGCGGCAGCGAATGCGGCACTGGCTCCGTCTGCAGGCGTGGCCGCCCAGGGCGCGAGAAACTATTCATCCCTGGAGACACCCCTGGGCCGGGTGCTCGACACCATGCCGGGATTCGCGCGGTATGGCAGTGCCTACGAAGCCAATGCCACGGCCAGTTGGGAGCTGGATCTTTTCGGCGGCCTGCGGCGCACCAGGGAAGCGGCCGTCGCGGACTACCAGGCCTCGGACGCGGCCGCAGCGGCAGTGCGGCTGGCGGTGGCCGCCCAGGTGGCGGACACGTATATCCAGATCCGCGGATTGCAGGCACGGCTCGGCGTCGCCCGGGAGCAGGTACGCACGCAGCAGCAATTGCGCGAGACGGTGGCATTGCGCTGGAAGAAAGGGCTGGCGCCGGAACTCCAGCTTCGCCAGGCAGAGGGAGCGCTCCATCGCGCCCAGGCCACGGTTCCCCCACTGGAGCAGGCGCTGGAGGCGGCGATGAACGCCCTGGACGTGATGCTGGGAACCGCGCCCGGCACCCACCGTGCCGAACTCGCCGACCCGCGGCCGGTGCCCGGGCTTCCGGTCCTTGCACTGAACGGCACCCCGGCCGATCTGCTCAAAGAACGCCCAGACCTCATCGCCGCGGAACGGCGCCTGGCGGCATCGAACGCACGCATCGGCGCGGCGATGGCCGAGTACTACCCGAAGATTTCGCTGACGGGGCTCATCGGCAGCGCGACGTCCGTCTCCTCCGGGAATCTTTTTTCCGGCGGCGCGGCCCAGGCCGGGGCCGGGGCCGGCCTGCGCTGGAGGCTGTTCGACTTCGGGCGCATCGATGCCCAGATCGACCAGGCCCGCGCCCAGGAGGCCGAGACGCTGGCGGCCTACCGGCAGGCGGTGCTCCGGGCCACCGAAGACGTGGAGAACGCGCTGATCGCCCTGGACAGGAAGCAGGCCCTGCTATCGGTGCTCGACCAGGGCGCGGATTCGCTCGCGCGTGCCCGCCGGTCTTCCGGTGCGGCCTATGACAGGGGCGTCGTCAGCCTGATCGAAGTGCTCCAGGCGGACGAAAGCCTGCTGGGCGTGCAGGACGCGCAGGCCGTGGCCCGCACGGAATCGGCGCGCGCCGTCGTCGCCCTCTTCAAAGCGCTGGGAGGGGGATGGACCGCAGCGCAGCCCGCCGCCGTTGCTGCCGCCGGCCACTAGCCGATGCCTGTTCCGGCGGCTTCGCCGGCCCGGAGCACCACCCACCCGCCGCCATGGAAAGGAGCCTCCCGACCCCGCTGCCCGACCGCCCTTAACACCGTTTCCGCGCGTCGCCTCCCTCCCGGAAGCTGACGCACCTTCCTCGCCATCTCGTCATTCCAGGCAAGCCATGTACCACACACATCCCGGCGCAAGCCGTCCTTCCCATCGCCCCGCCAAAGCCGCCGTCGCGGTCCTGGTGCTCGCCGCCTCGCTTTCCGCCCATTCGCAGTCCCGCGAGGCCACGCCGCCCAGCGGCACGCCGGGCTTGTCCCGCGCGGAAGTGATCGCGGACCTAGCGCTCTGGCGCCGGGCGGGCGCAGACCGTTACGCAACGCTGGCGCTGTCTTATGGGATGGAGGTGCCCGCCTACCAGGCGGCGCTGCAGGAGTACCAGCGCCTGCGCAACAGTGAGCAGTTCCAGGTGGAGGTGCGCAAGGCCCTCGACGACTGAGACGGCCGCGTGCGGGCCGCCTATCTGGACGGCATGTCCTTGTCCGTGTAGCAAAGACTCACCGTCGCATCCCCCGGAATCGCCGGCATGGTCGCCTCCCACGCTTCCCAGGCCTGCACCATCTCCGCCAGCCGTCCCGGCTGCAGCGGCGCCAGGTTCGCCCGCTCGCGTTCGTCCTGCGCCAGGTTGAACAGGTAATCCACCCCATCCACCCGCAGGTATTTCCAGTCGCCCTGCCGCATGGCGCGCTGGCCGCGGTGGTTCATGCGCCAGAACAGGGGGCGGTCGGCGGTCCAGGCCGCATCGTGCAGCAGGGGCGCCAGGGTCCGGCCGTCCCACGGGTAATCGGGGTGCGGCTGCGCGCCGCCCAGCTCCAGCATGGTGGCGCTCCAGTCCATGGTCAGGCAGGGCTGGGGGCTGGTGCCGCCGGGGGCGATGGCGGCGGGCCAGTGGGCGATCCAGGGCACGCGGATGCCGCCTTCGGTCAGGTCCATCTTGCCGCCGACCAGGGGCCAGTTGTCGGAGAAGCGTTCGCCGCCGTTGTCGCTGGTGAAGACGACGAGGGTGTCGCGCTCCAGGCCGTGGGCGCGCAGCGTGTCCATGATGCGGCCGATGCCCTCGTCCATGTGGTGGACCATGCGGCGGTAGGTTTCCACGTTGCCGCCGGCCAGGTGGTAGATGGACTGCTTGCTGTCGCGCAGTTCGTGGGCCAGGGCCTCGTCGTCGCGGGTTTCCCAGGGCCAGTGGGGGGCGGTGTAGTGCACGCTCAGGAAGAAGGGCGAGCCCTGTTGCGCGCCTGCGGCCATGCGCTCGATGTAGTCCACCGAGTGGTCGGTGATGAGGTCGGTCAGGTAGCCCTCCTGGGCTTTTTCCTCTTCGCCGAACCACAGGTCGTGCGTGCCGTTGGCGCCGCAGTGGGTGAAGTAGTCCACCCCGCCGGACATGGGGCCGAAGAACTCCTCGTAGCCCGATTTCAACGGGCTGAAGTGCGGCGGGTAGCCCAGGTGCCATTTGCCCATGAGGGCGGTGCGGTAGCCGGCGTCCTTCAGCAGCGAGGGCAGCGTGGGGTGGGCGGGCGGCAGGCCCAGGCGGTCGTTGCCGCGCGTGGCGGTGCGGATCGGTTCTTCGGCCGCGCCGCGCAGGCGGTACTGGTAGCGCGCCGTCATGAGCGCGAAGCGCGTGGGCGAGCACACGGGCGAGTTGGAGTAGCCCTGGGTGAGCTTCAATCCGCCGGCGGCCAGGCGGTCCAGCACGGGCGAGACGGGGCCGAAGGCGGCATCGCGCCCGCCGTAGCACCCCAGGTCGGCATAGCCCAGGTCATCGGCCACGATGAAGAGGATGTTCGGTCTTTGCGGCATCTCTTTCTGCTGCGGCATGGCGTCGTCTCCTTCGGCGGGGCGGCTCAGGGGCGGTAGCCGGAGGCGCGGATCACGGGCTCCCACTGCTTGCGGTAGGCGGCGATGCTCTGGCGCGTCTGCGCGGGGGTGCTGGCGACGGGGTCCAGGTGGTTGTCCTTGAACTGCTTGGCCACGTCCTTGTCCTGCATCACCTTGTGGATGGCCGCGGCGTAGCGGTCCACCTGCGCTGCCGGCATGGAGCGCGGCGCGAACAGGGTGTTCCAGCCGGAGGCGGCCAGGTCCACGCCGGATTGGCGCAGCGTGGGCACCTGGGGCAGTTCGGGCAGGCGCTGCTCGCTGGAGACGGCCAGCAGGCGCAGCTTGCCGGCCTCGTGCTGGGGCTGCAGGGCGTCCAGCGTGTCCACGGCCACGGGGATCTGGCCGCCGACCAGGTCGGTGATGAGCGGGGCCGATCCGCGGTAGCCCACGGCTTCGGCGGCGATGCCGGCCTTCTGCCCCAGCATGAGCGCGAAGAAGTGCGGCAGGCTGCCGGTGGCGGGCACGCCGATGTTGGCCGAGCGCGGGTTGGCGCGCATCCAGGCCAGCAGGTGCTGCATCTCGCGCACGGGCACGGCGGCGCCCACGGCCACGCCGAAGACGTAGTTGTTCACCTCGCTCACGGGCACGAAATCCTGGTCGGGCTGGTAGCCCACGTCGCTCACCACCAGGGGAGAGACGACCATCACGGCCGGGTTGGCCAGCAGCAGCATGGGCTGGCTGGCCGGCGCGCTTTTGACGTACTGGGCGGAGATGCGGCCGCCCGCGCCCACCTTGTTCTCGACGATGACGGGGCTGCCCAGCACGCGCTGCAGCCTGTCGCCGACGATGCGCGCGACGCGGTCGCTCGATCCGCCCGGGGCGTAGCCCACGACGATGCGCAGGGGGGTGTCCTGCGGCTGGGCCAGCGCGGCGCCCGCGCCCAGGGAGGCGGCGGCGCCCGCCAGGACCGGGCGGGCCAGGGTGTTCAAGAGGAATTCGCGGCGCAGGGTCATGGCGGTGCACTCCATCGGCAGGGATGGCAGGCACTGTACGCAGCGGCGCGACAATTGTTCAAATCAACCCCGATGAGGACATTCCCGCATGGCGACGCGCCCCTCCCGTCCTGCCGCCCGTTCCGCACCCTCCGGCCCTTCCGCAGGCAACCCGCTGGCGGCGCCGGCACAGCCCGGCGACCTGCTGCTGTACCGGCTGGTGAAGCTGGCGGCGGCGTCGGGCCGCCTCGTCACCCGCCTGTGCGAGCGCAGCCATGGCATCACGCGCCGCGAGTGGGGGGTGGTGATGTGGCTGGCGCAGGAGCCGGGGCTGCAGCCTTCGGTGCTGGCGGTGCGGCTGGAGCTGGACCGCGCGCGGGTGTCGCGGGCGATCGGCTCGCTGGAGGACAAGGGCCTGGTGCAGCGCAAGCCCCCGGCGGACGGCCGGCCGGCGGGGCTGCACCTGACGGAAGCCGGCGCGCGGCTGCATGCCGCCCTGTGGCCGGAGGTGCGCGCCATCAACCAGGCTCTGGCGCTGAGCCTGGACGCTCATCATCTGGACGCCCTGGACCGCAGCCTGGCGCGGCTGCAGGAACGGGCCGCGCAGCTGGAGCGGCAGCCGGCGGGAGCGGCGCCGTTTCCGCCGCGCAGCGGGGGTGCGCGGGCCGGTGGGCGGCGGGGTGCGGCCCCGGGCGGCGGGCCACAGGCTTGATCTGGGGCAAGGCCGGCCCGGCCGCGGGCGCAGGGCGGCGGCGGGCCCTGCGACAATGCCCGCCATGAGTTTCGCCCCGCTCCAGAACGACACCTTCCTGCGCGCCTGCCGTCGCCAGGCCACCGACTACACGCCCCTGTGGCTGATGCGCCAGGCCGGCCGCTACCTGCCCGAATACAAGGCCACGCGCGCGCGCGCGGGCAGTTTCATGGGGCTGGCCACCAACGTGGATTACGCGACCGAGGTCACGCTGCAGCCACTGGAGCGGTTTCCGCTGGATGCGGCGATCCTGTTTTCCGACATCCTGACGGTGCCGGACGCGATGGGCCTGGGCCTGACGTTCGCCGAGGGCGAGGGCCCGCGCTTCGCCCGGGTGGTGCGCGACGAGGCTGCGGTGGCCGAGCTGGCCGTGCCCGACATGGAAAAGCTGCGCTACGTGTTCGACGCCGTCACCTCCATCCGTCGGGCGCTGGATGGCCGCGTGCCGCTGATCGGGTTCTCCGGCAGCCCGTGGACGCTGGCCTGCTACATGGTGGAGGGCAAGGGCAGCGACGATTACCGGCTGGTGAAGACGCTGATGTATTCCCGGCCCGACCTGATGCACCGCATCCTGGCCATCAATGCCGATGCCGTGGCCGCCTACCTGAACGCGCAGATCGACGCGGGCGCGCAGGCGGTGATGGTGTTCGACAGCTGGGGGGGCGTGCTGGCCGATGGCGCCTTCCAGGAATTCAGCCTGGCCTACACCACGCGCGTGCTGGCGCAGCTCAAGCGCACCGGCGTGGACGGCACCGACGTGCCGCGCATCGTGTTCACCAAGGGCGGGGCCCTGTGGCTGGAAGACATGCAGGGCCTGGATTGCGAGGTGCTGGGCCTGGACTGGACGGCCAATCTGGCACGGGCCCGCGCCCTGGTGGGCGGGGCGGTGGGCGGCCCCGGCAAGGCGCTGCAGGGCAACATCGACCCGAACGTGCTGTTCGCGCCGCCGGAGGCGATCGCCGCCCAGGCGCGGGCCGTGCTGGACCGCTTCGGCGCCCCGCACACGGACCGCGGCACCACCGGCCCCACGCACATCTTCAACCTGGGCCACGGCATCAGCCAGCACACGCCGCCGGAGCATGTCGCCGCCCTGGTGGAGGCGGTGCATGGCCACTCGCGGGCGATGCGCGCGGCGGTGGGCACGGGCCGCGCCTGAAGCAGGCCAACGCGTGCCGGCCCGGCCATGCGGCATGCGGCCGGGCCGGCGGCGCCCCTTGACTTATTCACATCGCCGGCACCAGGGCGGTGCAGCCGTGCGGCCCGCGAGCACGCGGCGTGACGGCGCCGTCGATTTCTTCGAACGGCGCCAAGTCATTGATTCATATGGAAAGCGGAGCTGCTGCCGAATTTCCGGGCAGCGTGATGGAAGCCCGTGTTTTCAAGGGCCTGCGCGCGGTACGCAGTGGATATCAACAAAGTTATCCACAGAAACTCTGGATTTCTCCAAAACCCTCGTCAAATCAAGCACTTGCCGGGTGAACCGAAGGCAGAACCGCACCAGGAAGCCCCCGCCTACCACAATCCGGGGGGCCGGGGAACTCTTGACAAGGCCACTTATGCACACTTCGGCGCATGCGGCGGCGCAGCAATCCACAGGCGCAGGCCGAAGGCGGAACTTGAAACAGTTGGCCCAACATCCTTGATTCACAAGGATTTTTTCGACACCCTGGGAACACCGGAACACCATTGCGCGAAGCAGCTGTGCACCGCCTGCCCCCTGGATGTCCCCGGATGCCCACAAAGTTATCCACAACCCGGCCCAAAATCCCTCCGTGCACCCGGCGACCGCTTGCGGCAGACTCGGGCGCCGCCCTGGCCTTTGCCCCAGTCCCTTCCGTGTCCCAGCCCCCATCCCACGCCCCGTCCGCCGCATCGCCATCCTCCGCAACCGGCGGCGGCGTGATCGTTTCGGTCGCCGTCCAGACGCCCGCGCACAGCGCGGTGGGCGGCCCGCTGAGCTATGCGAGCACCTACCCGCTGGAGCCGGGCACGCTGGTGCGGGTGCCCCTGGGCACGCGCGAAGTGCTGGGCGTGGTGTGGGATGCGCCGGCCGACGCGCCCGAACTGCCGCGCGGCGCCGCGGTGCGGCCGGTGGCAGGCGTGCTGGAGGGGCTCGCGCCGCTGGACGCCGCCTGGCGGCGGCTGGTGGCCTTCGCGGCGCGCTACTACCAGCGGGCGCTCGGCGAGGTGGCGTTGGCCGCCCTGCCGCCACAGCTGCGCGACCTCACGCCCGCGCAGCTCGCGCGGCGCCTGCGCCGTGCACCGGCCACCGCGGCTGGAGAAGCCGCTGCGCCCTATGCGCCCGAACCCCATGCCCTGAGCGCCGAGCAGCAGGCGGCCACGGACGCCATCGCTGCACAGCCCGGCCCCTTCCTGCTCTACGGCAGCACGGGCAGCGGCAAGACGGAGGTGTACCTGCGCTGCGTGCAGCAGGCCCTGGCCGCAGCCCCCGCCGCCCAGGTGCTGGTGATGGTGCCGGAGATCAACCTCACGCCGCAGCTGGAGGCGCGCTTCCTGGCGCGCTTCGCACCGCTCTACGGGGCGGACAGCGTGGTCTCGCTGCACAGCGGCATGACCAACCCGCAGCGGCTGAAAAGCTGGCTGGCCGCGCATGCCGGCCAGGCCCGCATCGTGCTTGGCACGCGCATGGCGGTGTTCGCGAGCCTGCCGGGCCTGGCGCTCATCGTGGTGGACGAGGAGCACGACGCGAGCTACAAGCAGCAGGAAGGCGCACGCTACTCGGCGCGCGACCTGGCCATCTGGCGCGGGCGCGAGCAGGGCGCCAAGGTGATCCTCGGATCGGCCACGCCGTCGCTCGAGAGCTGGCACGCGAGCCGGCCGCCCGCCGAGGGCGATCCGGGCGGGCGCTACCTGCGGCTGCACATGCCCAGCCGGATCGGCGCAGGCGCGCTGCCGCGCGTGCGGCTGGTGGACATGGCGCAGCAGCCGCGCGGCGCCGTGTTCTCGCCGCCGCTCGTGGCCGCCATCACCGAGCGCGTGGAGCGCGGCGAGCAGTGCCTGGTACTGCTCAACCGCCGCGGCTTCGCGCCGGTGCTGCACTGCACGGAGTGCGGCTGGAAGAGCGATTGCCCGCACTGCAGCGCCCACCAGGTGTTCCACAAGATCGACCGCTCGCTGCGCTGCCACCACTGCGGCTTCGCGCAGCGCGTGCCCTACGCCTGCCCGGGCTGCGGCAACCCGGACATCGCGCCGATCGGGCGCGGCACCGAGCAACTGGAAGAGCAGCTGGCGGCCTTGCTGCGCAACGTGATCACGCCGGAGCGCCGCGCCGCGCGCGTGGCCCGCATCGACGCCGACACCACGAAGGCCAAGGGCGCGCTGGAAGAGCAGCTCGCCCAGGTGCATGCGGGCGAGGTGGACGTGCTGGTGGGCACGCAGATGGTCGCCAAGGGGCACGATTTCCGGCGCATCACGCTGGTGGCGGCGGTGCAGCCGGACGGCGCGCTGTTCTCCAGCGATTTCCGGGCACCCGAGCGGCTCTTCGCGCTGCTCATGCAGGCAGCGGGCCGCGCGGGCCGGGACGCGGGCTACGTGGCCGCCCAGGGCGGCGCCTGCGAGATGTGGGTGCAGACCTACCACCCCGACCACGCAGTGTACGCAGCGCTGCGCCGGCACGACTACCCGGCCTTCGCCGCGCGGCAGCTTGCCGAGCGCGCCGGGGCCGCCATGCCGCCCTTCGCGTTCCAGGCGCTGGTGCGTGCCGACGCGCGCACACAGGAGGTGGCGCAGGCCTTCCTGGCCGGCTGCGCCGAGGCGGCCCGGCAGGCGGGCCTTCCGGGACTGGAGCAGGTGACGGTGTTCCCGCCCGTGCCCCTGGCGATCCAGCGCGTGGCCAACGTGGAGCGCGCGCAGATGCTGCTGGAGAGCCCGAGCCGCGCGGCGCTGCAGCGCTCCCTGGCGGCCTGGCAGCCGCTGCTGCACGCCTGCCGCGCGGACCCGGCGCACCGGGGGCTGGTGCGCTGGCTGGTGGACGTGGATCCGCTGGCGATCTGAGGAGGCCGCGGCCGGCGGGGCCGAAGGTCAGTCGGCGTGCGGCCGGGGCCCTTCCCGCCAGGCGATGAGCGACTCGCGCTGCTCCAGGTGGCGCACCACGCGCTCCAGGCGGGCCTGCACATCCAGCAGCCGGGCGCGGTCCACGCCGTGCAGGTGCAGGACGTCCTCGCCGTGGGCGCTGGTCAGCTGGCGCAGGCTGTCCGCGGCCGACGCCACGGCGCCGTGCTCGATGATGCCCTGCGGGCTCGCCCGCATCAAATCCGCCAGGCGTGCGAGCGCCTCCGATACCTGGCCGCGCACGGCGTCGCCCCCGGTTGCGGGCGCCGGGGCACGGCCCTCCTCGGCACGGCGCAGCGCGGCATCGGAGGAATCCGCGGCTGCCACGCCCCGCGCGGCCCCCGTGGCGGGGCGGCCGGCGGGCGGCACGAACGAGCGCATCGACGCGCTCAGCAGGGATTCCAGCATCGGGTCCAGCGCGCGCATCTCGCCGCGGGCCTCGCGCCAGAGGCGCTCCTGCGTCTGGTCGCGCCGGCGGTCCAGGCGCGACGTCAGTTCGCCGCTGATGTCGCCCATCAGCGCCTTCCAGCCGCTCCAGCCCAGTTCGCTGAAAAAGCTCTGCCCGGCCTGCTGCATCACCCCGCCCCGGGAGTTGGGCGGCTCGTCGCCGTCGGGCACGCCATAGCGGCCGCGGACGATCGAGGCGAACTGCAGCCCGGCCGCGGAGGCCACCGCGCCGATCACCACGTTGCCGCCCACGCTGCGCACGAAGAAGTCGCGCGCGGCATGGAACGCCCCGGCGCTCGTGCGGAATGCCTCGCCCAGCAGCGGCACGGATTCCTGCGCCACGTTCCAGGCGAAGCCGGGCAGGCGCCGGGCATCGCGCCACTGCAGCGGCGCCTGGGTATCGTCGGGCAGCGCCAGCCGGAACAGGTTGACGCGCTGCGTGCCGCCCACGAGGTCGGACACCGCCACCTGCCCGGTGCGCGGCAGCGCCTTGGTCGTTTCCAATACCGCCTTGTTCACTGCCGACGCGGTGCCAGAGGCCACTGCGCCGAAGCCCAGGGCGCGCAGGGGCGACGCCAGCGTCTCCTCGCTGCTCAGGCTGCGGCGCGTGGCATTGGCGCTGGCCGTGAGCACCGGCTTGAGCAATGCGGCCTCGGCCTTGCCGTCCATGAGCTTCTGGCGCGTCTCCACGGTCTTGCGGTGGTCGAACGCGGCGCCGCGCAGGGCGTTGCGGGTGGGCCGGTCCACGCTTTCCGTGGTGGAGGTGCGGCCGACTTCCGAATCCCGCGCCGGGCGCCAGAAACGCTTGGCGCCCCCGGCGGTCACTTCCAGCTGCACGGGTGCCGGATCGGGGACCAGCACCTTCGGGTCCACCGCCTTGAAGCCCGGCATGTTCGCCACGCGCGAACGGCGGTCCATGGCCGGCACCACGATGGACTCGGTGAGGTAGTTCACCATGCCTGCCATCATGCCGCCGTACACGGCCGGCCAGATCTTGGAGGCGGTGTCCCCATCCTCGTTGTCGCGCAGCGTCGAGATCGCGCCGCCCGACGGCGTGCGCGTGGCCGAGGTCATGAAGCCCTTGAGGCTTTCGTAGGCGATGGCCACGGAGGCACGCTTCCATCCCACGGGCTCCATGTGTTCACGGAAGTGGTAGCCCCCGGTGGCTCCATAGGCCTTGTGGCGCTCCAGCAGGCGGTCCGCGGCCCACTGGACGTACTCCGTCTCCATCTGGGCCTGCACCTCCGCGCGGTCCTGCACGTCCTCGGCCAGCGGCATGGCGCCGAGGTGGGCCATGACCTGCATGCGCAGGCGGACGACGGGCAGGTCCGTCCCGTCGCCTTCGTCGCCGCTGGCCTCCTGGGCGGCGGCTTCGCGGTCCACGCCGCGCCGCTCCACGGTGTCGAGATCCAGCCTCGATCCCGAATTGCTGCGGGAGAAATCCTCGACGTCCGGCCGTTCGCGCTGTGAGCCCCGCAGGGCCGACAAGCCCGGCTCCCCGGACAAATCCCCCGGATCCAGGCGCGCGGAAAAGTACCGCGAACTGCCGCCGGGCTCCGACGGCAGGGCTGCCCGCCGGTGGGAAGCCGAGGCGTCGAGGCCGGCCGCGCGGGCCTGCCTTTCGGCGGAGAGTACCGCCAGCGCCTGGGGTGGCACCAGGCTGCGGGACGGCGGGACGGTTTCCCTCCCCTGCGCGCGCGCCGAAGACTCCCCGGACTCCTCGAACCGGTCGGAACGGCCTTGCGTGCCGCGCAGCAGCGCCTGCTCGGAGCCGCGGATCACGGTGCGGCTCCCGCGGCCGGCGCTGCGGCAGGTCCGGCGCCGGATGCCCCGGGGTCCCCGGGCGGCACCAGCGCATCCAGGGCGGCCCGCGCCAGCAGGTGGCCGCGGTCCATGTCGGCCGCCACGCGTGCGGCGTCATGCCGCGCCTGCAGTGGCCGCAGGCCCAGCAGCCCCCCGTCTTCCATCAGGCCCAGCAACCAGCCCTCGCCGCCGATCAGTTGCTCCTGCACGCCCAGCAGCCGCGGCACGTCCATCCCGCCCAGCTCGGCGGCAGCCAGCGGCAGCAGGACTTCGGGGTAGGCCGCCCAGCGGTCTTCGTCCCGGCGGACATGGATGCGGCACAGCAGGCCGGAAGGCCCCACGAAGGGCTCGCCGGACTGCAGGGATGTCAGGAGGTCGGGCGGCATGCCCAGGTGGGTTCCTATCTGCGAAAGATACGTCCGTGCGGCCACGGGGTCGGGCTGCGCCGGGACAGCGGAAGGGGTGGTCATGGTGGAACTCCTGGTTCACGAAGGCGCCGCACGGGGCGCCTGCAACGCCGCCAATGTCGTGAAACCACGTAACGTCCCGATGACCGGGCCGAAGCCGGCCCCAGGAATGCGAAGCGGTCAGGTCCAGACGGCCACCGCGGCCGAAAAGCTCAGGAAAGCCAGCACCGTGGACACCAGGATCACCCGGGCGATGCGCCCCGTGTGCGCGCCGAAGCGCTCCGCCAGCAGCGAGACGTTGCTGGCGCTCGGCAGCGCCGCCGCGAGGACCAGCGCCGTGTGCGCCGGGGCGGACAGCGGCGCGCCCGCGGCGATCGCCGCATGGCCCGCGCCCCAGACGAGCAACGGATGCACCACCAGCTTGGCCAGCGCCGCGCCCAGGCCGTCCCGGGGGCGCAGGGCCTCGCCCGGATGCGCGGCCATGCCCGCGCGCGCGAGCACCGCACCGATGGTGAACAGGGCGACGGGCGCCGCGGCATCCGCCAGCAGGCCCACGGTGCGGTCCACGGGCCCCGGCAGGGCAACCTGCAGCCCCGAGGCCAGCGCGCCCAGCGCGATCGACCAGGGCATGGGATTGGCGGCCATGCCGCGCAGGGCCCGCCCCAGCGCCGCCCGCGCGCCCTCGGTGCCGGGCGCATCCCCGCCGCCCAGGCGCGACAGGCCGACGCAGACCGCCGTGGTCACTACCATGTCCAGCAGCATCGTGAGGATCACGGGCCCCGCGGCCGCCGGGCCGAGCAGCGCCACCAGCAGCGGCACGCCCATGAAGCCGGTGTTGGGAAAGGCCGTCGCCAGGGCGCCGAAGGCCGCGTCGTTCCAGCCCAGCCGGCGGCGCGTGAGCGCGATGGCCGCGGCCACCAGCGCCAGGCCGCAGGCCAGGTACACGCCTGCGGCCGCAGGGTCCAGCAGTTCGGCGATGGGCGTGCGCGCGCCGAAGCGGAACAGCATGCAAGGCAGCGCGAAGTACAGGACGAAGGCATTCAGCCCCGGAATCGCGGCCAGCGGCAGCCGCCCGGCGCGCGTGGCCAGGTACCCGCACAGCACGAGCGCGAAGAAGGGAAAGGTGACGGCCAGCACGGAGAGCACGCGGCATTCTCGCAGCGCGCAGCCTGTAGGACGCCGCCGCATCGGCGCGGGCCGCATTCCCCCGCACAACCCGGCGGCGGACCGCCCCGTTATCATCTGCACCCGCCTCCCGGCCCGGCTGCCCATGCCCGGGCTGGCGGCTGCCCTCGCCCCCACGCTTTCCAGCCCTCCTCCCGTCTCCGCTCGCCGCATGTCCGCCGGTCTCAATCTCGCCCAGCTCCAGGCCGTCCACTACACGGAGGGGCCCTGCCTCGTGCTGGCCGGCGCCGGCTCGGGCAAGACGCGCGTGATCACGATGAAGATCGGCCGCCTGATCGAGACCGGCCTGGAGCCGCGACGCATCGCCGCCATCACCTTCACGAACAAGGCGGCCGCGGAAATGCGCGAGCGCGCGCAGCACCTGATCGGCCGTGCGGCGAAAGACGTGCTGGTCTGCACCTTCCACGCCCTGGGCGTGCGCATGGTGCGCGAAGACGGGCACGTGCTCGGCCTCAAGCCCCAGTTCAGCATCCTCGACGCCGACGACGTGACCGGCATCATCAAGGACGCGGCCGGCGGCACCACCGACATCGCCACCGCGCGCCAGTGGCAGTGGACCATCAGCGCCTGGAAGAACGCCGGCCTGGACAGCGCCCAGGCCCTCGCCCAGGCCAGGGACGACAACGAGCGCAGCATCGCCGTCATCATGCAGCGCTACGAGGAGCGCCTGACGGCATACCAGAGCGTGGATTTCGACGACCTGATCGGCATGCCGCTGCGCCTGCTGCGCGACTTCCCCGAGGTGCGCGCCAAGTGGCAGAAGTCGCTGGGCCACGTGCTGGTCGATGAATACCAGGACACCAACGCCACGCAGTACGAACTGCTCAAGCTGCTGGTAGGCGAGCGCGGCCGCTTCACCGCCGTGGGCGACGACGACCAGTCCATCTACGGCTGGCGCGGCGCCACGCTGGACAACCTCAAGAAGCTGCCGGTGGACTACCCGCAGCTCAAGGTCATCAAGCTGGAGCAGAACTACCGCTCCACCAGCGCCATCCTGCGCGCGGCCAACAACGTCATCCAGCCCAACCCCAAGCTCTACCCGAAGACGCTGTTTTCGGAACTGGGCGAGGGCGAGCCGGTGCGCGTGGTCGATGCCGACAACGAGGAGCACGAGGCCGAGCGCGCCGTGGCCCGCATTCAGAGCCTGCGCGCCACGCTGAACCCGCAGCCGGCCTGGAAGAGCTTCGCCATCCTCTACCGCGCCAACCACCAGGCCAAGCCGTTCGAAAAAGCCCTGCGCAAGGCCAACATTCCCTACAAGGTCTCGGGCGGCACCAGCTTCTTCGACCGCGCGGAGATCAAGGACCTGTGCGCCTGGTTCCGCCTGTGGATCAACAACGACGACGACCCGGCCTTCCTGCGCGCCATCACCACCCCGAAGCGCGGCATCGGCCACACCACGCTGGCCAAGCTCGGCGAGTTCTCGACGCAGCACAAGGTGAGCATGTTCGGCGCGCTCTTCAACCACATGCTCGAGGCCGTGCTGCCGCGCAAGGCGCACGAGAGCGTGCTGGAGTTCGGCCGCTACATCAACTACCTGGAATACAAGGCGCGGCACACCCACGGCGCGGAAGATGCGCGCACCTTCATGACCGACTGGCTGAAGGAAATCGGCTACGAGCAGTACCTCTACGACAGCGAGGACAGCGAGACCGTGGCCGGCGCGCGCTGGACCAACGTGCTCGAATTCTGCGACTGGATGAGCCAGCGCGCGGGCGGGCAGATCGAGGACACCGCGGGCGCCGTGGTGGCCAGGGAAACCAAGAGCCTGCTGGAAGTGGCGCAGACCATCGCGCTGCTGTCCACCATCAGCGAGCGCGAGAAGGACGAGGATCTCGTCGTCCTCTCCACCCTGCACGCCTCCAAGGGCCTGGAGTGGCCGCACGTGATGCTGGTTGGCGTGACCGAGGGCATGCTGCCCTTCAAGCTCGACGACGACGAGGGCCGCCAGCAGAAGGTGAGCGACGACACGCTGCAGCGCCTGCAGGAAGAGCGCCGCCTGATGTACGTGGGCATCACCCGCGCGCAGCGCAGCCTGGCCGTGAGCTGGACGAAGCGCCGCAAGAAGGGCCGCGAGATGGTCGCCGCCCAGCCCAGCCGCTTCATCGCAGAGATGGGCCTGGACAAGAACACCGCCCGCGAAGACCCGCGCGAGAAGCTGCGCGCCCTGCGCGCCGAGTTCGCGGCACGCAAGTCCCCCGCCCCGACGGCACCATGAACCCGCCGCACGCGCCATCCATCCCGGGCGGGCCCCGGGCATCCGGCGGGCGGCAGGCAGAAGCACTTCATCATCATCCACGCCAACCGGATGGGCCGGTGGGCGTGGGGCAGTTGCGGCAAGGAGATCCGCGGACCATGGACCAACGCACACGACAACCGAAGCCTTTCGTTCGCGCCGCGCAGGCCGGCCGGCCCGCCGCCACCCGCCCGGTGCGGCTGGGGGCCCTGGCGCTCGCGCTCTGCGCACCCGCCGGCGCTGCCCTGGCGCAGCAGCCGCCCGCGCCCTCCGGCGCCGCGGGCGACGCCTGGCGCCGCTGCACGGCCATGGGCAGCGGCGAGGCGCGGCTGGCCTGCTTCGACCAGTGGGCCGGGCAGCAGAAATGGCAGCAGGCGCCGACCGTGGCCGCCGCGCCGTCCACGGGCACGGGCAAGTCCGCCGCGGCCGCGGCAGGGGACAACGCGCCGCCCACGCCGGTGGACACCACGCTGCCGGCCACGCGCGTCATCGACGTGGCGCAGGTGGAGGGCTGCCGCGACGAGCAGTACAGCACGCTCTCGCGCTTCTGGGAGCTGGAATCGGGCAGCGACTGCGGCACCTTCCGCTTCCGCGGCTACCGGCCGATCTCGTTCTCGGTCGTGGCGTCCGACACCGTGAACCGCCAGCCCTCTTCGCCGGCAGCCGACCACACCGCGGCCTCGGCGGTCGATTACCGCACCACCGAAACCCGCATCCAGCTCTCGGTGCGCACCAAGATCGCGCAGGGCCTGCTCACGCAGGGCCACCCGACGCTCAAGGATTCGCTCTGGGTCGGCTACACGCAGCAGTCGTACTGGCAACTGTTCAGCCCGGACATCTCGCGGCCATTCCGCGCCACCGACCACGAGCCGGAGGTGATGTACGTCTATCCCACCGACGCGAAGCTGCCCTTCGGCTGGCGCTGGCGCTACAGCGGCATCGGGCTGGTGCACCAGTCCAACGGCCAGAACCTGCCGCTGTCGCGCAGCTGGAACCGCGTGTACCTGATGACCGGCATGGAGCTGGACAACCGCTGGACCGTGAGCGCGCGCGTCTGGAAGCGCCTCAAGGAAAGCGCCGCGGACGACGACAATCCGGACATCATCGACTACATGGGCCGCGGCGAGGTGCAGCTCGGCTGGAACTACGACCGCGACAACACCCTGTCGCTGATGGCGCGCAGCGCCTTCGGCTCCACCGGCCGCGGCGCCGTGCGGCTGGAATGGATGCGCGCGGTGGGCACGGACCTGGGCGGTCTCAAGAGCAACCTGCGGTTCCACACCGCGCTGTTCAGCGGCTACGGCGACACCATCACCGACTACAACCGCCGGCGCACTGTGCTCAGCGTGGGCCTGAGCCTCGTGGACTTCTGAGGCAGGGCGCGCGGTCCCACCGCCGCGCGCCTCACAACCCGTTACCCTTTGCCCTGGCCAGCGGGTTGAAGCGGCCGGGGCGTGCCGACACAATGGCACGCGCGGCGCACGGCATTCCCAGGCCTTTCGTGTCCCCCTCTCCGCCGCAGCCCGAGCCCCCGCGCCGAAGGCCAGTCCGGCCCTCTTCCGCGGCGCGGATAAGAACGGTTTTCCGGCCCTTTTCCGCGCGATTGCCTGTCCGGGGCCGCTCGACAATGCCTGCTCGGAGGTCGTCACCATGGACATGCAATACCAACTCAAGGCCGGCGCGTACTACCTGTACGACATGCGCGAGGCACCCAGCGCCGTCACCGGCGAGCGCCGCTTCAAGCTCAGGACCGAGACCGTGGCCATCGCGTTCGACCAGCACACCGGCCAGGTGCACCAGCACGGCACGCCCTCGCGCATCACCTCGTGGGCCAACAACACCCGCCGCCGCCTGCGCGCCGCGGGCGCCCTGCAGGCCGCCAACGACATCGTCGTCGTGTCGGGCCCGCTGCCCGTGGACGAGCTCAACAAATGCCTCTGGATCTCCGGCTACTGCCGCCGCATGTTCTCGCGCCTGGCGAGCCTGCCGCACGGCAAGCTGCAGCGTGGCGGCACCGCGCATCCGGATGGGTTCCGCAAGGCGGCATAAACAGGGACATCCCCCTGAGCGGCTTCGCCGCTTCCCCCTTCTCTCGCCGTGCTGCGCCCGCCGGGAAGGGGGACGACGCCAGCGGTCTGGCGAAGCCAGTCCCGCGGCGTCTGCTGGCGTGGCCTGCTCCGCGGCCTTCTGAGGGGTGAGGCCGCTGGCAGCACACAGGGCTTGCCCGATGGGAACCCCCTGCCTCACCAGCCAGTCAGCCAGCCGGGCTCAGCGGCTTTCGCTTCTACCGCCTGGCAGTCATCTCCAGCTTTTCCCACTCACACCGGATCGGGCTCGCCTCCGTCGCCGGGCAGGTCCGCCGGCTGCGTGGCGGCGGTCGTGTCGGGGTGCTTGACGATGGTCACCGGCACGGGGCTCGCGTGCACCAGGGCCTGGGATACGGAGCCCAGCAGGGCGCTGGCGATGGCGCCCTGGCCGCGGGCGCCGATCACGACGAGGCCGCACTGGGTGCGCTCGGCGATGTCCGCCAGCGTGGGGGCGACGTCGCCCACGCCCACTTCGGATTCGCAGGGTACGCCGGCCGCATCGACCAGGGCGCGCGCCGGGGCCATCAGGTGCAGGCCGGCCTCCAGGCTGGCGGCGGCGATGAGGTCGGGGTCGCGCGAGACCACCATCTCGTAGAGGGTGGCGGGCTCCTGCACGTGCGCGAGCACGACGGAGGCCGCGAGGCCCTGGCGCGTGAGCGCGAGCGTGTGGCGCACGGCATCGAGCGAGAGTTCGGAGCCATCGACGGCGACGAGGATCTTGAGCATGTTCGGGAATGTCCTTTCTTCTGGGGGCCGGCCGGAGGGCCGCGAAACGCGGCGCCGCTGCGGGCCAGTGTAGTGCCGGCGCGCAGGCGGCCGTCTGGGACAATCGCCCGATCATGCTTCAATTCGAACTTCTCGCGACCGATCCCGCCAGCCACGCGCGGCGCGGCACGCTCACGCTCAACCACGGGGTGGTGCAGACCCCCATCTTCATGCCGGTGGGCACCTACGGCACCGTCAAGGGCGTGATGCCGCGCAGCCTGCACGAGATGGGCGCGCAGATCATCCTGGGCAACACCTTCCACCTGTGGATGCGCCCGGGCCTGGACGTGATGCAGGGCTTCGGCGGCCTGCACGGCTTCGAGCAGTGGAACAAGCCCATCCTCACCGACTCGGGCGGCTTCCAGGTCTGGTCGCTGGGTGCCATGCGCAAGATCACCGAGGAAGGCGTGCATTTCGCGAGCCCGGTGAACGGCGACAAGCTCTTCATGTCGCCCGAAGTGAGCATGCAGATCCAGACCACGCTCAACTCCGACATCGTCATGCAGCTCGACGAATGCACGCCCTACGAGACCAAGGGCCACAAGACCACCGAGGCCGAGGCGCGCAAGTCGATGGAGATGAGCCTGCGCTGGGCGCGCCGCAGCCAGGACGAATTCCACCGCCTGGGCAACCCCAACGCACTCTTCGGCATCGTGCAGGGCGGCATGTACAAGAACCTGCGCCAGGAATCGCTGGAGCGGCTGGTGGAGATGGACTTCCCCGGCTATGCCGTGGGCGGCGTGAGCGTGGGCGAGCCCAAGGACGAGATGCTGGACATCATGGCCCACACGCCGCACCGCCTGCCGGCCCACAAGCCGCGCTACCTGATGGGCGTGGGCACGCCGGAAGACCTCGTGCAGGGCGTGGCCGACGGCGTGGACATGTTCGACTGCGTGATGCCCACGCGCAATGCGCGCAACGGCACCATCTTCACGCGCCATGGCGACCTGAAGATCCGCAACGCGCGCCACAAGGCCGACCACCAGCCGCTGGACCCGACCTGCACCTGCCACGCCTGCGCGGGCACCGAGGGCGTGGCCTGGGCCGACGGCGGGCGCGGCGGATTCAGCCGCGCGTACCTGCACCACCTCGACCGCTGCGGCGAGATGCTGGGCCCGATGCTCACCACCGTGCACAACCTGCACTACTACCTGAACCTCATGCGGGAGATCCGCGAGTCGCTCGACGCGGGCCGCTTCGGCGAGTTCCGCGTTCGCTTCGCGGCCGACCGCGCGCGGGGCGTATAGGAACGCGCACCTTCCGGGAAGTCGGCCGGGAAACCATCGGCGGGCGGATCGGCCACGGCCTACGCCCTGCGCCGCCGGGACGGCCTTACCATGCGCCCATGCTGACCGTCCACCACCTCGAAACCTCCCGCTCCCAGCGCGTGCTCTGGCTCCTGGAAGAGCTGGGCGTGGCCTACGACCTGCGCCGCTACCAGCGCGACCCGCGCACCCGCCTGGCGCCGCCGGAGCTCAAGCGCATCCACCCGCTGGGCAAATCCCCCGTGATCGACGACGGCGGCGAGATCATCGCCGAGTCCGGCGCGATCATCGAGCACATCGCCGAGCGCTACGGCGCGCAGGCCACGGGCGAGCTGGCCCATCTCGTGCCCCGGCCGGGCACGCCGGAACACCGGCAGTGCCGCTTCTGGATGCACTACGCCGAGGGCTCGCTCATGAACTGGCTCGTGATGAAGCTCGTCTTCAAGACCCTGCCCACGCAGCCCATGCCGTTCTTCGCGCGGCCGGTGGCCTACTCCATCTGCGGCAAGGCGCAGAAGAAGCTGGTGGACCCGAACCTGCTCACGGCCCTCGCCTTCATGGAAGACCACCTCGCACGCCATGCGTGGTTCGCGGGCGATGCGCTCACCATCGCGGACTTCCAGATGAGCTTCGCTGTGGAAGCCGCGATCGCGCGCGCCAGCGGTGCGGTCGAGTTCACCGCCCTGAAGGCCTACCGCGACCGCATCAACGCCCGCCCGGCGTACCAGCGCGCGATCGCGCAGGGCGGCCCGGTGGTGATGGGCGCCTGATACGGTATCGCCGTGCCGGACGGTCAGATGATGGGCACGCCCCCCGTCACCGCCACCGTCGCGCCCGAGATGAAGCTCGCCTGGTCGGACGCCAGCATCACGTAGGCCGGCGCCACCTCGGCGGGCTGGCCGGGGCGCTGCAGCGGCACCTGCTTGCCGAACTCGCGCGCGCGCTCGATCGGCATCGTGGACGGGATCAGCGGCGTCCAGACCGGGCCGGGCGCCACGCAGTTCACGCGGATGCCCTTGTCGGCCAGCAACTGCGCGAGCCCGCCCGTGAAGTTCTGCAGCGCGCCCTTGGTGGAGGCGTACGCCAGCAGCGTCTTGTTGGGCTTGTCCGCGTTCACCGAGACGGTGTTGATGATGGCGCTGCCCGGCGGCATGTGGCGGGCCGCCGCCTTGCTCAGGTAGAACGTGGCATAGACGTTGGTGCGGAAGGTGCGGTCGAATTCCTCGGCCGAGATCTCGTCGATGCTCTCGTGCGCCATCTGGTAGGCGGCGTTGTTGACCAGGATGTCGATGCCGCCCAGGTCCTTCACCGCGCGCTCGATGATGGCATTGCAGTGGGCCTCTTCGCGGATGTCGCCCGGCACGCCCACGGCGCGGCGGCCTTCGGCGGTGACGAGTTCGAGGGTCTTGCGCGCGTCGCCCTCCTCCTCGGGCAGGTAGGCGATGAGCACGTCGGCGCCCTCGCGCGCGAAAGCCAGCGCCACCGCGCGGCCGATGCCGCTGTCGCCGCCCGTGATGACGGCGCGGCGCCCCTGCAGCCTGCCCGAGCCCTGGTACGACGCGGCACCGTAGTCGGGCTGCGGATGCATGTCGGTTTCGGCGCCGGGCGGCGTGAGCGGTTGCTGGTCCTTGAACGGCGGCCGGGGGCCGGCGGTGCGGGGGTCGAGGGGCATGGGTTCTCCTGCAATGCGTCGTACCCCAGTCTGAAAAGCATGCAGGCCCCGGGGTGTAGGAGAAAGCGCCTACAGCCCCGGCCTGGGTTACCAGGAGAAAATGCCTTACGGAAAATCGTGGAGCGATTGCTCCAGCAGCGCGTGCAGCCCCACCTTCCGGCAGGTGACGGCATCGGCCCCCTTTCCCACGGTCAGCATGCGCCCCAGACCGCTGCCCGGGCGCCGCGAGCCCTCCGAAGGCGTGGAGGGCTCGTGTCCGATCTCCGCCGTGGCATCGGCCGCGACCAGCGACACCAGGCTGTCCACCAGGAAGCCGCGCAGCCGCTCGCCGTGCCGCACTACCAGCACCCGCGACTGCGCCGTGGGCCCGGCCTTGGCGCTGCCCAGCAGGGTGCGCAGGCAAAAGACTTCCAGCGGCCGGCCCTTTCGCTCCACCAGGCCGCACATGCCGCTTCCCGCGCCATCCAGTTGCACGGCCGGCGTGGCGTAGTCGAGTATTTCCTCCACCTCGGCGAGCGGCGTGGCGCAGTCGCCCCCGGCCCGATAGACGAGGAACGTGGTGCGGGCACCGCCGCCACGCGCCGCCTGCGGCCCGGCCTGCGTGCCTGCGGCGGCGGGCCGGCTGTCGAGGAAAGCAGCGACGACCGGATGGGCCAGCAGCCCCTCCACCCGCAGCACGGCGGCGATACCGTGTGCCGACGTGCGCATGGCGCCGGCATAGCATCCGGGGTTCAGGCTGGCGCCGGGGCCCAGGGGCACCGTGGCGTCGGGCGTTGCCGTCTCCATGCCCAGCACGGCGTCCGCCTGCACGCCGATGCGCCTCCCTCCGCGCTGCAGCACCATGAGCAGGGGCTTCGACACGCCCGGGGACGGGGCCTGGGCGCCGTCCGGCGCAGCGCGCTCCATGCCGAGCAGCCGCTGCAGATCGACCACCGGCACATCGCAGCCGCGCCATGGCACGAGTCCGCGCAGCGGGCCGCCGGCCGCGAAGAACGCGCGCATGGGCGGCATCGGCAGGATGTCGGGCACATCGGCGAAATCGAAGGCCAGCACCTGGCCCTCCAGGGACGCGAGCGTATGCCGGCGCGTCGCCGCGGCGGCCTGCGCCGGGGCCGCGCCGGGCGCTCCCGCGGGAGGATCCACCGCAGGCGTCACGCCCGGCGTGCGCTCCAGCAAGGCCGGTACCTGCAGTACCGGCAAGGCGCGGCTCGCGGGCTCCTGCGTGGTCACCCAGTGGCCGAACAGGCCGTCCTGCGCGCCGCCCAGGGGCGTGACGGCCGAAGGCGGCACGCGCAGCACGCCCGCGATGGTGTCCACGCCGATGCCCAGGCGGCGGCGGCCATGCGCGACCACCGCCACCTGGCGGCGCCGGCTTGCCGCCCCCGGGGCGGCCGGGGCCACGGCACCTGGCTGCACGCCGTCGCCCGCCGGCGAAAAGGCAGGGGCGACAGAAGGGGACGCGGCAGGAGCCATCAGCCGCTGCAGATCCAGCACCGGAATCAGCCGACCCCGCAGCAGGAACATGCCCGCCATTACCGAGGACGGCTCGGGCAGCGGAAGCAGTTGCTGAGGCATGTCCACCGCCTCGACCAGTTCACTGGAAGCGATGGCGATGTCCTGGCCCGCGGCGCGAACGACTCCGAAGTGCAGCACCGCCGCCCCGGCCGTCATGCCCCCACCCGCGCCGCAGGCGTTGCAGCGTTCGCCGGATCCACGCCGGCGCGCCTTGAAACCCGGGTCAGTTCATCCAGCAACTGGGCGACGCTGCGCGTGGCGGCGGTCTGCGCCTCGGTCGCGGTGTGGATGCCCGCGATGGATGCGGTCGTCTGGTCCACGCCCTGCACGATGCGCTCGAAGTTCTCCGCCGCCTGCAAGGAGATGTCGCCGCCCTGGCGCACGCGCGCCACCGATTCGGCGATGAGCTTGGTGATCTCGCGCGTCGCCTGCGACGACTTCTCGGCCAGCTTGCGCACCTCGTCGGCCACGACCGAGAAGCCCAGTCCGTGCTCGCCCGCCCGCGCGGCCTCGATGGCCGCGTTGAAGGCCAGCAGGTTGGTCTGGTTGGCGATGTCGCCGATCACCTGGATGATGGCGTTGATGTCGTCGGACGATTCCTGGATGGCCTTGGTGGCGTCCAGCGAACGCAGCAGCGTCTGGCTGCCGCGCCGCGCCTCGGCCTGCGTCACGGCGGCCAGCTCGGTGGAGTGGCGGGTGGTGCGCGCGATCTCGCCGATGGTCTCCGTCAGTTGCTGGATCGAGCGGCCCATTTCGGCCACCCGGCTTTGCACCAGTTGCTCGCGCTCGACCTGGCCGCTCACGTCGATGGCGTACTTGATGATCTTCACCGGGTTGTCATCGGGCCCGATGATGGGGTTGTAGGTTGCCTGGATCCACACCGGGTAGCCGTGCTTGCTGATGCGCTTGTACAGGCCCGAATAGAACTCGCCGCGGCTGAGCCGGGCCCAGAAATCGCGGTACTCCGACGAGCGCACGAACTCCGGCTCGCAGAACATCTTGTGGTGCTGCCCCACGATCTCCCGCAGGGTGTAGCCCATCGCGTCGAGAAAGTTGGCATTGGCATGCAGCACATTGCCTTCCAGGTCGAACTCGATGACGGCCTGCGCCCGGGACATGGCATTGACCTTGCCCTCGTATTCGGCGTTGCGCATCTGCTCCGCGGTGATGTCGGTGGCATATTTGACGACCTTCACCTGCCGGCCCTCGCCGTCGAAGATGGGGTTGTACGATGCCTGCAGCCACACCTCGCGCCCGTCCCTGGCCACGCGGCGGTACACGCCGGCCTCGAACTCGCCGTCGCCCAGCTTGCGCCAGAAGTCCCGGTAGGCCGGGCTCGCGGCGTGTTCGGGCTGGCAGAAATGGCGGTGGTGCCGGCCCTGCACCTCGTCCAGCGTGTAGCCCATCGTGTCGAGGAACGCCTGGTTGGCCGCCAGCACCGTGCCATCGAGCGCGAACTCGACCACTGCCATGGAGCGGCCGATGGCCTCGACGCGGCCGGCGTTCTCGGTGTTGCGCTGCTTGGCGTGGGTGATGTCGGTGGCGTACTTGACCACCTTCACGGGCCGGCCGTCCTCGTCGAGGATGGGGTTGTAGGACGCCTGGATCCACACGTCCTGCCCGTTCTTGCGGATGCGGCGGTACTCGCTGCTCTGGAATTCGCCGGCGGCCAGGCGCTCCCAGAATTCGCGGTACTCGAGGCTGCGCACGTGCTCTGCGTCGCAGAAGATGCGGTGATGCACCCCCTCGATCTCCTCGGCGCTGTAGCCGAAGGTGTCCAGGAAGTTCCGGTTGGCCCGCAGGACATGGCCCTTCAGGTCGAACTCGATGATGGCCATGGAGCGGTCGATGGCGTTCATGTGGCCCTCGTGCTCCCGCAGGGCGGCGCGCTGGTCCGACACATCTTCCAGCAGCAGTACGACCTGCCGCACCGCGGCGTCCTCGCCCCGCAGCACGAAGGCCTGCGTGCGCGTCACGCAGTTCCGCTTCCAGCTGCCGAAATGGCGGCCGGTGGCGCTCCGCACCGGCTCCGCGGCATCCGGGGCGAAGCAGGCATCCAGCCATTCCGCTGCCCGCGGAAAACAGCTGCGGTAGTGGTGGCCCACCACATCGCCCTCCGCATGCTGGCTCATCTCGAGAAAGCCGGGATGGACCGCCACCACATGGCCCCGCGCGTCCAGTTCGATGGAAGGCTGCGACGCCCGGATGGCTTGGGCGAAGGCGACGAGCATGTCGCTGGAAGCGGGATCAGGCAGGGAGGACATGGAGGGAGTCTCTGGAGAGGAAAGCAAAAATTGATGCAGCCAGACCCGAATTATTCAAGAAAACATCAATTTACGCAGAGATTCTCTTTTGCATTTCCCTATTTCATTGTTTATTTTTATCATTTATAGCCATTGTCCTTCGCCGGTTCTCCCATCCGGCCTACGGCTCCCCGGCTGCCTGTCCTGCGGTCCGCACGCTGCCGGTTCCGCACGCATGGCAGAAGCGCGCGAAGGCGCTCTTGCGCGTACGGCAGTTTCCACACCGGTCGAACAGCCCGATGCCACAGTGCGGACAGAAATCGATCGTCTCGTTCTTCAAATCGACCGGCCGTTCGCACCCCGGGCACACGCCCTTGGCCAGGCGCGCCAGGGCGACGTCGTAGCTCAGTTCCTCGCGCCGCTGCGCGTCGGGCAGCGCCTCGGCCTGCCGCTGGCGCTCGAGGTAGCGGTTCAGCGCCAGGATGGCGTAGCGCCCCACCAGCACGGTCACCACGATGCCCACGGCATAGCGCACGTAGCCGCCGTAGCTGGGCAGGTAGGGAACGAGTTCGACGAAGAACGCGAACAGCGCGAAAAAGATGAAGCCCCAGACGAACGGCCACCACGTGCTCTGCCGCTTCCTGGCGAACAGCCAGCCCGCGACCAACAGCAGCGGCAGCGTGAGCGCGAGCCGGTAGAGAAACACCCGCAACTCCACCTTGCGCTGGGCCACCCGCATTTGTTCGTAGCCGGCCGCCTCCATCTGCTCCAGGCGCTGGCGCGCGGCGGCCGCGGCCTGCCGGGCATCGAGCGCGGCCTGCTGCTGGGCCTCCACCGACCGCTGCGCCTGCCGCTCGCGGGCCTTCAAGGCATCCAGTTCCTGCGTGCGGGCCACCACCTCGGGGTTGTGCTCCGACTGCTGCGTGGCGCTGCGCGTGGCGATCCAGTTGTTGAAGCTCTCGTGCGCCGCCTGGCTTTCGCTGCGCGCCTTGCTGCGCTGCAACTGGGCCTGCTCCAGCGCGGCCTGCGCCTGCCGCTCTGCCCCGTCGGACGCGCGCACTTCGTTGCGCAGCGCCTCCGCGGCGGTCCGGTCCAGGAAATCATCGAGCTGCAGCGGCGCTTCCACGCGCGGCAGGTCTCCCACCAGCGTGCCGCCCAACCCGATGAGGAAACTGGCGAACACCAGCGACACCAGCCACAGGCCGCGGCGGAACCACTTTTCGGACAGGCGCAGGGATTTGCCCATGTCGGACTCCTTTGGTTGATCCATTCGTTCGAAGAGGGCACCGATCATGCGGTGCTCAGGGAGAGCGGTCCAGCGAGAGCGTGGATACGTCCGAGCCCAGCCCGGCCCGGGGCATCCATGCCAGCACGGAATCGACGGTGACGGTCGCGATGCGGTCGGCGAAGCGGTCACGGGGCGGATGGTCGTCGAAGGCCACGTTGGCCGCGGTGACGCGCCCGCCCAGCCGGGTGAGCGGCCCGATGCGCAGCACCGCGGGCTCGTAGCCCCGGGCGCGCAGCCAGGCCTGCGCCTGGGCGCGTGTGTGGACGGCCCCCGGCTCCATGGCCATCGCCAGCGTCTCCAGCGCCCACTGGTTCGACTGCTGGTAGCGCGTGCCCCAGGCATAGCTCACCATGCTGTAGGCCGGCTGCTGCATCGCGAGCGTGCGTGAGCGCTCGGCCAGCACCGCGGCCAACCGTGCCTGCACCTCGGGCGCGGGCACCAGCCACACGGCCTCGTGCCGCCACAGGTCGTCCAGGAAGAATTCGCCCAGGCCCTGGCGGTAGAGGGACCCCACGGCGGTGCCGCAATCGTTGAGCTTGTGCGCCACGCGCCACAGGCCCTCGGGCGTGCGGTAGGCCCAGCCCATGTGCGAGTAATGCACGCCGTATTTGGACAGGTCCTGCCCGGCGCGGGCCAGCAGCACGACCCGCGCGCCGGAGCGCTGGTGCTCCGCATCGAGCGCCCGTGCGGTGCGCTCGGCCAGCTGCATGCCGCGTTCGATGGCCTGCGGCGTGGGCTTGCGCGCCTCGCAGGAGCGGCCGGCGTGCGCGGTGGACCCCATCGCCAGCGCAGCAGCCAGCAGGAGCCGGGCTGCGCCCACGGCGGCAGGGCGCAGCATGGTGCGGAAGTGGACCATGGCCGGCACGCTCACAACCGCTCGTTGTGCAGCAGCGCCCGGCCCAGCGCATTGGGCACGAACGCCAGTACCTCGCCCGCTGCCGACAGCACCACGCCCGTGCCGATGACGCTGCAGGTGACGGCGGTGCCCACGCCCGCCGCGATGCCCGAGGCGGCGCGGCCCGCCACCTCCACGCTCACGCGGGCGCCGTCGGAAGCACGCTCCAGCACATAGACCGTGCCGGCGGCCGACGCCTCCACCGCGCGCACCGTGAGCACCGCGCCGGCCACAGAGAGCGCCACGGGCACGGTGGCCACCGCGCCGACAGCCGCGGATCCGACGGACGCCGTTCCCACGACCGACGCCACGGGCAGCATCGACAGCGCGGCAGAAGCATCGCTCTGCGCCCGCGCTGGCGGCGCCGACACGATGGCGGCGCTGGCGAGAGCCAGCCCCGCCAGCCAACGCCCAGCCCCCCACCCACGTGGGGAAGTTGTGACCTGAAGTAGCAGGGATCGGTACAAAAAACGCGACATGGCGGTCTCCCGGACTCAGTTCACGGCGCGGTCAGGACGCTTCGCCAGTGGGCGCTTCCGGCAAGGGAGAGGCCGCGGCCGGAGCCTGCATCGCTTCGCGGCGGCCCAGCAGCCGTGCTTCGGCCAGGTCGGCCTCGTGGCGGTCGCGCAGCATCTTGGCCAGCGTGAAGGCCGTCGTCAGCAGGTAGAGCCAGCTCACGCCCAGGAATGCCTTGTAGGTAGGGGAGATCTCCATGTCCAGCAGGCCCCATCCCGTCAGCCCCACCGCCACGGCGAAGCCGCCCCAGACCACCAGCTTGAAGAGCGGCGTATCGCCCACGCCACGCCGCGCGGCGGCCTGGTTGTCGCGCACGAACTTGGCGAGCATGAACACCGCGGAGAGGCAGAAGACGTAGCCCATCACCATGAAGATCTGCTCCAGCCGCTCGCCCGGCAGCCAGGCCAGGCCCACGGCGCAGCAGAACGCGGCGATGCCGAACGACACCCAGACCTGCAACTGCCAGGCGGCCGTATCGCGCTGGACCAGGGGCGTGGAAGACGAGGCAGGGGAGGAGGCGGAAGGACGTGGCATGGAAGCGGGGGCTCGCGGCCCGTGGTGGAACATGGGCGGCATCATGTCCACCGCGCCGGCAGGCCGGCTTCAAGAAGCGGCGCAGTGGCAGGGGCTTGGACGACTGGTATCGCCAGGCGATACTTTTTTACGGAATCTCCCATCGACCTCCCGTTTGCACGACAGCGCCGCCTCCGTTAGCTTGCGCCCTTCACAAAGACAACGCTTCCGGAGAAGACACCCGATGCCTGCCAAGCCCCTGCTGCCCTTCGTCCCACGCGCCGCTGGCGCACTGCTCTGCGGCTTCGCCGCCTCCGCCCTGGCCGGGGTCATTCCCGGCACCGGCACCGCGCCTTCGGCCTCCCAGCTGGGCGCCACGGACGCGGTGGCAATGCAGCGCTCGGCCAGCCACCGGGGCCATGTGCTGCTCACGCCCTACTTCACGGCCCAGAACGGACAGGCGACGGTATTGCATCTCGTCAACACGGACCCTGACAACGGCAAGGCGATCAAGCTCCGCCTGCGCGGTGCCGCCAATGGCGACAGCTTGTTGTCCATGACCATTCTGCTCAAACCCGCAGACATCTGGACCGGCGCGATTACGGCAGGCGCGGACGGGCGCGCGCAAATCACGACGACCGATGAATCCTGTACCGTGCCCCGGCTGGCCACTGGCGTTCCGCAATCGCTCGGGACCGACCGCCTCAATCCCGCGCTCTCGCAGGCCGAGCGCGCCAACCAGACGCGCGAAGGAACCGTAGAGGCCATCCTGACAGCCGACATCCCCCAATACAGGCGCAATGCGGACGGAAGCATTGAGTCCCCACTGTCGAAAGCCCTCAATCCGGTCTATAAGCGAGACTGCAATGATCCGGCACTCGATGCTGCAACGCTGCAGGACATCGGCGACGAAGCCACCGCCGCCGCTCTGGGCTTCGCAACGCCGTCGGGGGGTATCAGCGGCACCTGGTACATCATCGATGTTCCGGGCGCCACCACGTTTTCCTCGGCCATGACGGCATTGGAGGCCGTCAACGCAGCAGAGCAGCCAGCGCGCGGCAATTACATGCAGTTTCCGGCCACGGAGCAGGCCATGGACCAGCCCGAGCGTTACACGTCCGATCCGCTGCTGGTTTCGGCCATGCTCTCCGGCCGCGTGAAAAGTGTCGACGGCGTGGTGTCGGAACCTACGGCCACAGCCGTGGTGCAAGCCCGGGCGTACGATTTTCCCGATCTCTCCACCCCCTTCCGGCTGCCTGCATCGCCGGCAAACGCAGCCCGCACGGCATACGAGGTGTCGCGCGCGTTGACAGCCACTGAAATTTCCAATCAGTTCTCGGTGGAAAAGTCGATTTCCGCCCAAACCGACTGGGTCTTCAGCATGCCAACGACGCGCTACAGCGTGGGCATGGACTACACGACCAGGCAGCCCACCTACTCAGCCGTCCCTCCGGCTGGAGAGGGGCCGCAACAAGTCCACTCACAAAACACCACCGTTCAAAACAATCGGGTGTGCTTCGGCTACGCGCTCTTTTATGACTACACGCGCGCTGGCAAACAGGGCATTGGCAACACGGTGGGCACGAAGTTTTGCGGCGCTGCCACCGTCGTGCCGATCCATCAGCGCGACCTTACCACCACGTCCACGCCGTCGATGCTGTCGGCCTCCGTCGCGCTGTGGCCGCGGGAACTGCCGAATTTCCTGGAGACGACTGGCTGGGCACGAGTGGTACCCGGAGCTGACGTGGCACCGGTGATAGGACATGCCTTCATCAAGCTTGTCAACCCATCGGTCGCACCCGGCATGGCTGCCAGCTACGGCCTGCTGTATCCCCACATCGTCACCCGCCCGCGACCGTAGCCTGCGGCACCGGCCGGTCGCCGCCCTGCGGATGACCAGCCGGTGCCGCGAATGCATGGGCCGCTCCATGGTCAAGCCCAATCCCATCGGTTAGGCTGCAGCCTCCCATAGGACAAGACCCCAAGGAGGAGCCCATGCCTGCACCGAACTTCGCCCGTACCGCGGGCGTTCTATTGCTCTGCGGCTGCGGATTCGCCGCGCCCGCCCTGGCCGGCGTGGTGGCCGGCACCGGCAGCGCACCGTCGCGCAGCCAGCTGGGCGCGACGGACGCGGTCGCCCTGCAGCCCGCCACCAACCAGCTCGGACACGTGCTGCTGGTGCCCTACTTCACCGCGCAGCAGGGCCAGATGACCGTGCTGCACCTGGCGAACACGGATCTGTCCAACGGCAAGGCCATCAAGCTGCGCGTGCGCGGCGCCGCCAACGGCGACAGCCTGCTCACCATGACGCTGCTGCTCTCGCCCGGCGACATGTGGACCGGGGCCATCACGGCCGGGTCCGACGGCCGCGCGCAGATCACCACCGCGGACGGCTCCTGCACGTCGCCGCAGCTCGCGGCCGGGGTCTCCCAGCCATTCGCCACCGACCGGCTAGACCCCGCCCTGGGCGCGGCCGACCGCGCCAGCCACACGCGCGAGGGCTCCATCGAAGCCATCGTCGCCGCCGACATTCCCTCGGCGGCGGTGTACGGCGCGAGCGGGCAGGAGCGCTCGGCGCTGTTCACGGCGATCCGCCAGGTGTCGGAAGTGGCGCCGTGCACGGGGTCGGCCATCGATGCCGCCCTGCAGCAGGACGCTGGCGACGAGGCCACCGCTGCCGCCCGCGGCTTCGCCACGCCATCGGGCGGCGTGGGGGGCACCTGGTACATCATCGACGTGCCCGGCGCGACCACGTTCTCCTCCCCGATGACCACGCTGCAGGCCGTGAACGCGGCCGGCCAGCCGGGGCGCGGCAATTACGTGCTGTTCCCGCCCACCGACCAGGCGATCGCCCAGCCCGAGCGCTTCACGGCCGATCCGCTGCTGGTGTCGGCCGGTTTCGCATCGCGGCAGAAGGACATCGACGGCACATCCACCGTGCCGACCATGAGCGCGGTGATACAGGCACGCGCCTACGACCTGCCCGATCTTTCCACGCCCTACCACCTGCCCGCCTCGGAAGCCAACGCCCGCAGGACGGCCGCCGAGGTGTCGGAACTGCTCAATGCGCGCGAGGTGCGCAACCAGTACGCGCTCGAATCCTCGATCACCGCGCAGACGGACTGGGTGTTCGCCATGCCCACCAAGCGCTACAGTGTGGCCATGGACTACGCGGCCGGCGCGCGCACTTTCTCGATCGTGCCGCCGGCCGGCACGGGCGACCAGTTCTTCCATTCCGACAACACCACGGTGTCCGGCAACCAGGTGTGCAGCGCCAACGGCAACTGGTCGTTCCTGGTGTTCTCGCGCGAGGCCTCGGTGTCCACGAACGGCGCCGCGATCCCCTCCGCGCTGCCCCTGGTGCCGCGCCTGTGCGGCACCGTGTCGGTGGCGGCCTTCAACGGCGTCTCCCCGCTGTCCAGCACCGTCGCGCGCGCCCCGCTGCGCAATGGCTTCCAGTCCGGCTGGGCCGCGCTGCAGATCCCGGATCCGGCCGGCCTGCCGGTGACCGGCGCCGCGTTCATCAAGCTCACCAACCCCGGCGTCGCGGCGGGCCTGGCGGGCCGCTACGGCCTGATCTACCCGCACATGGTGCGCCAGCCCTGAGGGCGCAGGGGCGGCATGCCGCCCCCGTCAGATGGCCAGCGGCAGCTCCGTGGTGGACACCACGTTGCGCAGCGCCATGAACGAGCGCACCTGCCGCACGCCCGGCAGGTAGAGCAGCTGCTCCGCATGCAGGCGGTTGAAGCTGTCGCTGTCGCGCGTGCGCACCAGCATGAAATAGTCGAACTCACCCGTCACGAGGTGGCACTCCATGCAGCCCGATATCTGCGCGGCGGCCTTCTCGAACGCGGCGAAGGACTCGGGCGTGGAGCGGTCCAGCACCACGCCGATCATCACCAGCATGCCCGCGCCCACCGCGCGCGGATGCAGCAGCGCGACCGTGCGGTCGATCAGGCCCAGGCGCTTGAGGCGCTCCACGCGGCGCAGGCAGGCCGGCGGGCTCAGGTGCACCTTGGCGGCCAGCGCCACGTTCGATACCGACGCATCGCGCTGCAGCGCGCGCAGGATGGCGCGGTCCGTGCGGTCGATCTCCGCAGGCGGCGGCGCGGGGGGAGCGAGTGGCAGCTCGGCAGCGCCACTCTGCCTGCGTAATTTTGTTGCGCACATGAGCGATCTCCTGGAACCAAAAAACGCAATACGCAGCCACTCATGCATTTCATGCACGATTTCCCGCCTGCATTTGCAACCCTGTTTCCCGCGCATTTTCCTACGATGCAGTCAACGGTGCACGGCCTCGCAGGCCCTGCGCCGGACCCGGGCCCCGGCCCTGCTCCCTCCGTTCCTCTCGCCCCTGGCACCGCATCCATGAACCTGCAGAAATTCCCCCGCCACGCCCTCACCTTCGGCCCCACGCCCATCCATCCCCTGAAGCGTTTGTCCGCGCACCTGGGCGGCAAGGTGGAGCTGTACGCCAAGCGCGAGGACTGCAACTCCGGCCTCGCCTTCGGCGGCAACAAGACCCGCAAGCTCGAATACCTGATCCCCGAGGCGATCGAGGGCGGCTACGACACGCTGGTGTCCATCGGCGGCATCCAGTCCAACCAGACGCGGCAGGTGGCCGCGGTGGCGGCGCATCTGGGCATGAAGTGCGTGCTGGTGCAGGAGAACTGGGTGAACTACTCCGACGCGGTGTATGACCGCGTGGGCAACATCGAGATGTCGCGCATCATGGGCGCCGACGTGCGGCTGGACGCCGCGGGCTTCGACATCGGCATCCGCCCCAGCTGGGAGCAGGCCATGGAAGACGTGCGCCGCGCCGGCGGCAAGCCCTTCCCCATCCCCGCGGGCTGCTCCGAGCATCCGCGCGGCGGCCTGGGCTTCGTGGCCTTCGCCGAGGAAGTGCGCCAGCAGGAGAAGGAACTGGGCTTCCAGTTCGACTACATCGTCGTGTGCTCGGTCACCGGCAGCACGCAGGCCGGCATGGTGGTGGGCTTCGCGGCCGACGGCCGTGCGGACCGCGTGATCGGCATCGACGCCTCCGCCAAGCCGGAGCAGACGCGCGAGCAGATCCTGCGCATCGCGCGCAACACGGCGGAACTCGTGGAACTGGGCCGCGAGATCACCGACGCCGACGTCGTGCTCGACACGCGCTACGGCGGCCCCGAGTACGGCCTGCCCAACGAGGGCACGCTGGAAGCCATCCGCCTGTGCGCGCGGCAGGAGGGCATGCTCACCGATCCGGTGTACGAGGGCAAATCCATGCACGGGATGATCGACATGGTGCGCAACGGCGAATTCCCGGAAGGCTCGCGCGTGCTCTACGCCCACCTGGGCGGCGTGCCGGCGCTCAACGCCTACAGCTTCCTGTTCCGCAACGGCTGAAGCCCGCCGCGGCCCCGCGCCTGTTCCCCCGTTCCCCGCCGGAAGGAGGCCCGATATGACGAAGTACCTGCCGGCGCTGCGGCGCACCGGTGCCGCACTCCTCATGGCCATCGCGGCATCGGGCCCGGTGCCCGCCGCGCACGCCGAGGGCTACCCTGCCAGGCCCGTCCAGCTCGTCGTGCCCTTCCCTCCCGGCGGGGCCGTGGACATCGTGGGCCGGCTGATCGGCAAGCCGCTGGGCGACGCCCTGGGCCAGCCGGTCGTGGTCGAGAACAAGGCCGGCGCGGGCACCATCGTGGGGGCGGGCTTCGTCGCCAACGCGCCGGCCGACGGCTACACGCTGCTGATCAGTTCGGGATCCACCTTCACCGGCAACCCCGCGCTCAACCCCAGGCTGCCCTACGACCCGCTGCGCAGCTACGAACCCATCGGCATGGTGGCGCGCGTGCCGCTGGTGCTGCTGGCCCACCGCGACGTGCCGGCCCGCAACCTGGCGGAGGTGATCGCCGCGGTCAAGCGCACGCCCGACAAGTTTTCCTACGGATCGTTCGGCAACGGCACCACGGGCCATTTCGCGGGCGAACTGCTATGGGCCGCCACCGGCATCCGGCCGATGCACGTGCCCTACCGGGGCAGCGCACCGGCCATGGCGGACCTGATGGGCGGGCAGATTCCCTTCACCATCGACACGGTGGCGGCGGCACTGCCGCAGTTGAAGGCGGGCAAGATCAAGGCCATCGCGGTCATGGGCGCCACGCGCGCGACGCAGTTGCCCGGCGTGCCCACCGTGGCGGAAAGCGGCTTTGCGGGGTTCGCCGCGGACTCCTGGCTGGCCGTCGTCGCGCCGCGCGGACTGCCGGCCGAGGCCAGGACCCGGCTGCAAAAGGCCCTGGCAGAGGCGATGGCGGCGCCCGAGGTCCGCAGCAAGCTCACCGCCAGCGGGCTGGAGCCGGCCTATGAACCCGCCGATGCCGTGCAGTCGCGCATCGAGGAGGAATTGCCACGCATGCGCGCCATCGCGCAGCGCGCGAACATCCGTGCGGAATGAACGCCAGGAGGACTGTAGGCAAAATTCGCCTATTTCCTCATTTTTCGCCAGAAAATGCATCATTTTCAGCAATTTATTTCCAACCGAATAACAATCCGTTACTTCGCTGTGCGGCCGGTCCCGGCAAGGCCCCGGGGCGTCCCATGACCTTCCCAGGAAGTAACACCATGAACATCTTTCGCGACATGAAATTGGGCACCATGCTGGGTGCCGGCTTTTCCGCCCTTATCCTTCTGGGCCTGCTTCTCGCCTCTGTCGGCAAACTGCAGCTGGGAGCCGTTTCCGAAGACGTGGACCTGCTCACCTCGGACCGCATCGACAAGGTGGCACAGGTGCAGGAGCTCAAGGACAACGTCAACCTCGTAGCCCGCAGCGTGCGCAACATCGCCCTGCTGGAAAACGCGCAGCAGATGGAAGCGGAAAGGCAGCGGATCGACAAGGCGACCGCCCGCAATTCGGAAATACTCGAAAAACTGGGGACCACCATCCACTCGCAGCGCGGCCGGGAGCTGCTGCAGCAACTGCTGCAGGCACGTGCGCCCTATGCCGCTGCCGTCAACAAGGCCGTGGGCCTCGGTTTGAAGAACGACATGGCCGCAGCCCGGGATGTGCTGCTGAACGAAGTCCGTCCCCTGCAGCGCACCTACTTCCAGGCCATGGAAGACCTGGGCGCCTACCAGCAGCAACTGATGGCCGACACCGGCACGGAAGCCCGGAACCAGGCGGCCAGCGCCAGCCGGCTGATGCTGGTCCTCGCCGCCGTCTCGGCCGCCCTCGGCGCACTGCTCGCCTGGTCGATCACGCGCCGCGTGAAGAGCCAGCTCGGCGGCGAACCCGCCTACGCCGCACAGATCGCCCAGGAAGTCGCCCGCGGCAACCTCGCCGTCCACGTCGATCTGCGCCCCGGCGATTCCTCCTCCGTCCTCGCCGCCATGGGCGCCATGCGCGCCAACCTCGCTCAAGTAGTCTCCGAGGTCCGCCACAGCAGCGAATCCATCGCCACCGGCGCATCCCAGATCGCCACCGGCAACGCCGACCTCAGCCAGCGCACCGAGGAGCAGGCCTCCAACCTCCAGGAAACCGCCGCCTCCATGGAGCAGATGAACTCCACCGTCAAGCAGAACGCCGACACCGTCCGCACCGCATCCCAGCTCGCATCCTCCGCTTCCGCCACCGCCGCGCGCGGCGGCGAAGTCGTGGGCAACGTCGTGCGCACCATGCAGGACATCACCGACTCCTCCCGCAAAATCGGCGACATCATCGGCGTCATCGACTCCATCGCCTTCCAGACCAACATCCTCGCCCTCAACGCCGCCGTCGAGGCCGCTCGCGCCGGCGAGCAGGGCCGGGGCTTTGCCGTCGTCGCTTCCGAAGTCCGCACCCTCGCGCAGCGCTCCGCACAGGCCGCCAAGGAGATCAAGGCCCTCATCGGCGAGAGCGTCTCCAAGGTCGAGACCGGCTCCCAACTCGTGGGCGAGGCCGGCTCCACCATGGGCGAGATCGTCGAGCAGGCCCGCCGCGTCGCCGACCTCATCGCCGAGATCGGAGCTGCCACCCACGAGCAGGAGCAGGGCATCTCCCAGGTCAGCGACGCCGTCAACCAGCTCGACCAGGTCACACAGCAGAACGCCGCCCTCGTGGAGGAATCCGCCGCCGCCGCCGACAGCCTCAACTCCCAGGCCGCACGCCTCGTGCAGCTCGTCAGCGTCTTCCAGGTCGATGCCAACGCTTCCCAGGCCGTCATCGCCCAGGCGCAGTCCCGCAGCCGCGACACGGCCCGTGCCGCTTCCGCCGCGCTGCAGCATGCCAAGGCGCCCGCCACAAGCCCGCGCCCTGCGCCCGGCATCGCCACCGCACCGAAGCATCCCGCACCGGCGCAGGCATCGGCCGCCGCACGGCCAGCCCTCGCCCCAGCCAAGCCGGCCGCCCCGGCCTCCGCCAGGACCCCGCCCGCCCGCTCCAGCAACGACGACTGGGAAACCTTCTGACGGGCGCCCCGGTTCAGGGGCGCAGCCAGACCTGCATGCGCGGGTAGGGCTCACCTCCCTGCGCCGCAGCCTGCACGGGCGACAGCGCCATGCCTGTCGCGGCGAGCCCCGCGAGACCGAGGTACACGCCCATGCCGAAGGTGAAGCGCAGGCTCTGCGCCTGCCCGTGGTAGCCGCCATCGTGGAACAGCACGGCGTCATCCAGCCCGAGGTGGCAGGAGGCCGCCCAGGCCCAGGCCGTGGCCTCGATCTCGCCCCCGTGCTCCACGGCCGGCAGGTCCTGCAGCGCGTCGTCCATGCCCGCGCGCAGCGCGGCAGGCACCACCGCCAGGTGGCCCGCCTCGTGCAGCAGGTCGCCCGGCCACGCCAGCCGCTCACGGTCCACGCAGAGCCCGCCGCGCTCGATGCGCACGCCGGGCAGGAAGGAGCCGTCCGGCAACGGCGCCTCGCGCACCGGCAGGCCGATGCCCCGCAGGAAATCCATGATGCGCAACGCGAGCGCGCCGCTGTCTTCGCCCTGCATCACCGGTCCAGCAACTGCGCCACGCGCCCCTGCAGCATCTCGGGCTGCACGGCTTCCGCCGGCACCGGCGCGCCCACGTTCAGCCCCACGCGGTTGAACAGGCCGCGGCGGAACGGGCGCGCCATGGCGTTGCCGTCCACCCGGCTGAAGAAGGACCCCCACAGGTTGGTGAGCGCCATCGGCACCACCGGAGGCCGCACGCCTTCGGCCGCCGCGCGCTCCAGGATCTTCATGATCCCGCCCTTGAACAGCTGCAGCTGCCCGTCGCGGGTGATGCCGCCCTCGGGGAAGATGGCCAGCAGGTCGCCTTCGCGCAGCACCTGCGCCGCGCGCTCGAAGGCGGCCTCGTAAATGGCGGCATCCTCCTTCTGGGGCGCGATGGGAATCGCCTTGGCGAGCCGGAACAGCCAGCCCAGCACGGGCACGCGGAAGATGCGGTGGTCCATTACGAAATAGATCGGGCGGGGGCTCGCGGCCATGAGCAGCACGGCATCGACGAAGCTCACGTGGTTGCAGACCAGCACCGCCGCGCCCTGCGCGGGGATATGCGCATCGCCCCGCACGCGGAAGCGGTACACCAGCCGCGACAGCACCCAGGCCGCGAAGCGCAGCAGGTATTCCGGCACGATCAGGAAGATGTAGCCGGCCACCAGGGCATTGGCGATGCCGGTGAACAGGAACACCTGCGGCACGCTCCAGCCGGCCGACAGCAGCGCGCCCGCGATGACCGAGCTGCCGATCATGAAGAGCGCGTTCAGGATGTTGTTGGCCGCGATGATGCGCGCGCGGTGCGTGGGCTGGCTGCGCATCTGGATGAGCGCGTACATCGGCACGCTGTAGAGGCCGGCGAACAGCGACAGCAGCAGCAGGTCCGCCATCACGCGCCAGTGCGCGGGCTGCGCCAGGAAGGTGCCCAGGCCCATGGCGGGTGCGGGCGGCAGGCCGCGCGAGGCGAAATACAGGTCGATGGCGAACACGCTCATGCCGATCGCGCCCAGGGGCACCAGGCCGACCTCCACCTGCCGGCGCGAAAGCACCTCGCACAGCAGCGAACCGATGCCGATGCCCACCGAGAACACGACCAGCAGCAGCGAGGCCACGTGCTCGTCGCCATGCAGCACCTCCTTGGCGAAGCTGGGGAACTGCGAGAGGAACACCGCCCCGAAGAACCACATCCAGCTGATGCCCAGCAGCGAGCGGAACACCACCGGGTTGCCGTGCGCCAGCTTCAGGTTGCGCCAGGTTTCGCTGACCGGGTTCCAGTTGATGACCAGGCCCGGATCGGTGGCCGGCGCGCTCGGGATGAACTGCGCCACCGCCCGCCCCGCGAGCGCGACGACCACGCAGGCAGTCGCCACCCAGGCATGGCCCACGCCGGGCACGGCCACCAGCAGGCCGCCCGCGACCTGGCCGAGCAGGATGGCGACGAAGGTGCCCATCTCCACCATCCCGTTGCCGCCCGTGAGCTCGCGCTCGGACAGCACCTGCGGCAGGTAGGCGAACTTCACCGGGCCGAACAGCGTGGAATGCAGCCCCATGAGGAAGGTACAGCCCAGCAGCACCACGGGGCTGGCTGCCAGGAAGCCCCAGGCCGCCACCAGCATGATGGCGATCTCCAGGTTCTTCACGACGCGGATCATGCGCGTCTTGTCGATCTTGTCCGTGAGCTGGCCCGACGTGGCCGAGAACAGCAGGAACGGCAGGATGAAGAGCGCGCCGATCACCAGCCCCGCCATCGAAGGCGGCATCCACGACACGCTCAGCTGGTAGGTCACCATCACGGTGAAGGCGAACTTGAAGAGGTTGTCGTTCGCGGCCCCCGCGAACTGCGTCCAGAAGAACGGCGCGAACCGCCGCTGGCGCAGCAGCGCGAACTGGTTGGGGTGGCTCTCGTGCCCGCCATCCGGCGGGGAGGCGGCCTCCGTCGCCGCCATGCGGATCTGTTCCTGGCTCATGCCGTGCTCCTGGGGAGTGTGTGGAAATCGCGTCATTTCACCTTCGCGCCGGCGGGCATTGTGCCTTCGCGCCGCCCGCGCCAGGGCGTGCCGCGCTCGCAGCGCGCGAAATACCGGCCCGGGGCCAGCGCCGCCAGCAGCGGCCAGGCCGCCATCGCCGCGGCCAGGTGCTTGAGGCTGTGGCCGGACACCAGGTGCCCCGTGGCAGCGAACACCGCCGCATCGCCAGCCTCCAGCAGTTTCGCCAGGCCGTACCAGGCGATCACCGCGGCCAGGGAAACGCCCAGCCGCCCCGGCATCGGTGCCCGGCCGGCCCGCTGGCACCACCACGCATCGGCCGCCAGGGCCAGCAGGAGCAGCATGCCGCCGCCCTGCAGCACGGCCCAGGGCCACAGGTCGCCGGTGATGCCCCAGGTGCGCAGCGCAGCCGCGCCGCCGGCCAGCACCGTGGCCCCCGCGAGGGCGGCGGCCCGCGCGCCGATGCGCTCGTCCACCGCGAGCGCCAGCATGCCGGCGAACGCCACGAGCATGCCGGCGCGGTCCGCCAGCAGCGTGATGCCGTGGGGCTGCCAGTGGTAGAGCGCCGATCCCCCGGCGGTCAGCAGCAGGCCCGCGAAGAACAGGCCCGCCGCCGCCGCGGTGGCCGCCCGCAGCGCGCCTTCGCGCACCCGGGCTGCCAGCCGCGCCAGCCCGAAAAGCCCCAGCAGCGCGAACGGCAGGTTGGTGAGCACGTCCATGGCATGCGGCAGGCCCCAGAGCGTGCGCTGGTCGGCATAGGCATACGCCTGCGGCCCGGGCGGAACGAAGGGCCCCGCCAGGGCCAGCGCCACGCCGGCCAGCAGGACGGCGCAAAGCATGCCTTCGCGGCGGGACGGCGGCAGGGGCGCGGTGCAGGAAGAGGAAGCGAGGGGGTGCATGGAAGGCGCGTGCAGTGGATGTGCCGGGCAGTCTCGTGCCGCGCCCGGCCTTCAGCATCGCCCGGTGCAACCAGCACTGCCGCCGGCCACTCGCAGTATCCATAATCGATACCCATGAGCACCACCGCCGACCTCGTCATCGCCCTGAAGAAGGAACTCAAGGCCGCGCACATGACGTATGCCGACCTCGCGCAGGCCCTGGGCATGGCCGAATCCAGTGTCAAGCGCATGCTGGCGCGCGGCGACATGCCGCTGTCGCGCATCGACGCCATCTGCCGCGCGCTGCGGCTGGATTTCGCCGACCTCGCGCGCCGCGTGGCCGACAGCCAGCCCCTGCTCGACCAGCTCTCGCTGGAGCAGGAACGGGCCGTGGTGGCCGACAAGAAGCTGCTGCTCATGGCCATCTGCGTGCTGAGCCAGTGGACGCTGGAGCAGATCCTCGGCACCTACCGGCTCTCGGACGCGGAAGGCGTCAAGTACCTCGCGCAGCTCGACCGCATCGGTATCATCGAGCTGCGCCCGCTCAACCGCTACCGGCTCAAGCTCGCCAAGACCTTCCGCTGGCGCGCACATGGCCCGGTGATGCACTACTTCCGCGACCATGCCCTGCTCGATTATTTTTCGGGCGGCTTCGACGGCCCGGGCGAAGGCGTGCTGATGGTGCATGGCGCCATCGGGCGCAGCCTCGCGCCCGCCTTCCAGGAGCGCCTGCAGCGCGTGGCGCACGATTTCGCGCAACAACACCTCGCCGACCAGCGCCTGCCCGAGCGCGACCGCGAGGGCTATACCGTGCTGCTGGCGATGCGGCGCTGGGAGTTCGAGGCCTTCACCGCGATGCGGCGCTGACCCTCAGCGCCGGAATATCTGGCGCAGCGCGCTGCAGATGCAGGCGGCGAGCTCCTCCTGCTGCTCGATGCCCAGTTGCACGGAGCGGTCGAAATTGCGCGCCCAGGTGATGCGGCGCAGCGAGGAATCCACCAGCCGTATCGACGCGCGGATGCGCTCCGCATCGATGCGGACGCTGCCTTCGATCGAATGGCGCGCCACCAGGCGCTGGGCGCACCGCGGCACCGGTCCGGCGGCGGCCGCAGGGGCAGGCGGCGGCCCCGACGCCATGAGCACGTCGCCGAACGACTTGTAGAGCTGTTCCAGCAACTCCTCGTGCAGCCCGTAGGCGAATGCCTGCCCGTCCACCCGTTCGGCGATGCAGTGCAGCGGCTGGAGCATCAGCAGGTGCGCGAACCCGGCATCGCGCAGCGCGGCGCCGCGGCGCCGGACCACCGGCATGTAGGTGCCGACGGGAATATGGATCTCGATGCCGTGCGGCGGATCGTTGCCCGCGTAGTAGGCGTCGAGCCGCTGCCGCAGGCGGCCCACCTGCACGCGCACGATCGGGTCCTCCGACGGCAGGAAGCTGGCCGGGTCCCGGCCGAATACCTCGATGCCGACGGCGTACTCGCTGGTGTTGCGGCTGTCGCCCGCGATCGCCTGCGTCACGAGAAAGCGCAGCAGCCGCTGCATCCGGTGCGCCTTCGCGAAAGACTCGCTCCGCACGATCGCATCGCATGCGGCGCGGACGTCCTCCTCCCTGATGTCCTCGTTCCCGTCTTTCACAGTCAATTCCCTCATTCGTCTGTTCGTTCTTATGCGGGGAGACTGCGTGCGGTGCCGCGGCAGCCGTCCCCCGCGAAAAGCTTCGCACGAATCGAGGGATAGCGGGATGGGTGCGGCCGGCGGCCGTGGCAGCGCTGATACGCGCGGTGCTACGTGGGCGGCGCGCAGTGTCCGGCCCGGCGCCGCTGCGCCGGGCCTGCACGGTTACGGTAACGCGGCGGCGGGCTTAACCGTAACGATACTTCCGGGCCGCGGCGCCCAAAAATAAGATGGCATCCAGCACGCGGCCACACCGCGGCACACGACAACACCACTGGAGGGCTCCATGTCAGATTCGCTTCCGTCCGATGTCATACAGGCCATCGCGATCTCGAACGCGAAATCCATCGGCGAGCAGCCGGCGATCCTGGCCAACCTCGCGCTGGCGCAGCAGATCTTCAACCAGAACATGCAGCAGCAGATCGCGCTGAGCCAGCAGCAGGCGATGAACCAGGTGCAGATGGCCGCCACCGCCAAGAGCATCGCCATGATCGACAACTGCAAGAACCAGGACACGATCGACCAGCTGACACGGGACATCGAGAAGCTGATCCGGGACATGGACATGATGCAGAACCGCCGGGGCACCGCCGGCTGACCGGCCGCGCGGCCCGGACAACGCATGCGTTCGCGCACGGCCCCGGCCGGGCGCAAGCCATCCTCCCCATTCCGGGGCGGCGGTAGGCAAGCCGCCATGTCACATCTCAACAACCTGACCAACGAGGAGAAGAAACCATGGCTTTGAACGAAGAAGTAGTGAGCGCCGTCGCCATCGGCAACCTGAAGGCCATCTCGGAGCAGCCTGCGATGCTGTCCAACCTGGCCTACTCGAACACGGTGGCCAACACCAACCTGTCGCAGCAGAACGCGGTCGCCAACCAGCAGGCCATGAACGAACTGGGCATCTCCATCGTGGCCAAGGCCTCCAACACGGTGAGCAACCTCGGCCCGCTGGAAGCCCGCTCCGCGGTGGACATCCTCACCAACGACGAGCTGGCGCAGACCATCGCCGACATGAAGGCCACGCTGCAGGCCTTCAAGGGCTGACGCCCTGCGCCGCAGGGCCTGAAACGGAGGGCAGAACATGCTTGACGAACAAGTGGTGAGCGCAGTGGCGATCGGCAATCTGAAAGCGATTTCGGAGCAGCCGGCGATGCTGTCGAACCTCGCCTATTCCAACGTGGTGAGCACCAGCAACCTCGGGCAGCAGAACGCGGTGTCGAACCAGCGCGCGGTCGGCGAACTCGGGCTGCCGCTGGTGGCCAAGGCCACCAACACCATCGGGAACATCGGCCCCCTGGAGGCGCGCTCCGCGGTGGATGTGCTGACGAGCAACGAGCTCGCGCAGACCATCGCCGACCTCAAGAGCGTGCTGCAGGCCTTCACGGGCTCGCCCGGCGGAATCCCGCCAAAGGGCCTGCTGAAGGACCTCAAGGCGCTGGTGGACCTGGGCCTGCGCGTGCAGGACGGCATGCTCGTCGTGCCGCCCGGGGCCACGCCGATCCTGATCCCGGGCAACATCGCCAAGGAAGACATCCAGATCGGCATCGAGAAGCCGGGGGTGGTCATCCAGGTGACCCGCATCCGCCGGTAATACCGGCGGCGCAGGCGGGGCGGCCCCCGGGCCGCCCCGCATTTCCGCGACGAGGGAGGAAACATGGGACGCATCGAAATCAAGGACATCACCGGCGGCGAAGGCCTGCCGGCCGCGGTGATCGAAGCCGTGGCCCTGTCGGGCATGGCCACCGCCCAGCAGCCGTCGGCCCTGTCGAACCAGGCCTACGCGAACCAGGTCGCGAGCAACCAGCTGAGCGCGCAGAACCAGGTGGCCCGGCAGGACGCCATGAACCGGCTGCACCTTGCCATCCTGGCGCAGGCGGTGAACCAGGTGCAGGACCTGCAGCCCGCCACCGCACGCTCCGCCACGGAGGTGCTCGCCGGCGGTGAAGCCGCCCAGGCGCTGGCCGGCCTCCAGGCCGTGCCCGGCGCACTGCCCACCCGTTGAGGAGCGCGGAATGGACGAATCCCTTTCCCGGACCCTCGCCCCGATGGAGCAGCACAACCGGCTGCTCATGCAGCAGATCGAGGGCAGGCTGCGCAGCGGCTTCAGCGCCGCGCTGGACAGCGGGGACTGCTACGTGATCCGCAACCAGGGCACGGGCGTGCTCTCGGTGCTCGCATCCAGCACGATCGAAGACGACCACGAGGTCGTGCACGGCCCCGGCAGCTTCGCACAATGCATCGGGTTCGTGAATTCCTCCGTGGTCACGCGGATGGCCGAATCCGACGGCTGGAGGCCGGCCCCCGCGCCGGCCGCAGCCGCCAACACCCCAGACAAGGAGCAGACAGCATGAAACCGCAGGAATCCATCGAGGAACTGGGCAAGGCCGTGGAGGACATCGCCGAATCGATGACCAGGGTGGCCACCAACATCGCCCTGCTGGGCGTGGAAGGCGATGCCGACGAGCAGATGCGCGTCATCACCGAAGAGAACAACAAGGTGCTGGACCGCATCCGCAAGCTCTACAACCTGCCGGCCGCCCCGGGCGCCTGACATGGCAGCCTCCGGCTCGATCGTCGACGCGCCCCTGGCCGCGGCCGCCGCGCTGAACGCGACCGCCCTGCCGGAGGCCGATGCGGGCTACGCGCTCATGGCGCAGGCCCTGCGCAGCGAGCAGCCCTCGCCGGTGATCTTCGGGTCGCTCGCCGTCAGCGCCGCCGCGATCGTCCAGGGCCTGGCGCTCTACGAAGCGACCATGGCGCGGGGCCGCGCCGGCTGACCCGCACACGAGCCGCCCATGCCGCGCACCGAGCCTGCATGGCGCCCGCTGCCGGAGCAGGTGGTGGTGGTCGCCTTCCCCACGGCATACCGGCAGGCGGCAGGGCCTGGCGCCGGCAGTCCCGCGGGCTTCTTCATCGTGCAGGCCCCGGCCCCGGACATCGCCCTGCCGCGCAGCGATTTCGGATGGCTGCAGCTGTCCGCGCCCGAGGCGATCTCGCCGGGCTGGAGCCGCGTCGCCTACCAGGCCGAGGACAACACCCTGGGCACGCGCAGCGTCCCGGTGCCCGTGGTCGTGCGCCAGCGCAGCTATGCCGTCGATTTCCTGCAGCAGCCCGGGCTGCTCGTGCAGACGGAGATGGTGCGCGTGCTGAATTCGCCACTGAACATCGATGCCCTGATGGCCGTGATGTTCATCGCCAGCCTGATCCGCAAGATCCCCATCCCGCCCATCAGGCTGCTCGTCACGGTGCTCGCGCTGCTCGCGCTCGTGGCGCTGGGCATGGCCGTCTCGCTGCTGCGCCACGCCTTCGCCGGCGTGCCCGAACCCCGTCCGCTGTCCACGGACACGAACGGCGTGCCCATCGAGGTCTTTCCGGGGCTGTCGGTGTCCCGCGGCCTGCCGCTGGCGCAAGTGCCCGCGGAGGACCAGACCATCGCCCTGCAGACCGTCAAGGAAATCTACTGGCTGCTCAGGCAGGCCGCATGACGTGCGCGAAAGCACGCCGCCCCGGTTTTCCCACCCCCCCCAAGAGAGAGAGGTTTCACGTGCCCATCACCATCGAAGACATCCTGCCGACCGGCGGCTACACCTCGGTCCTGCCGCTGAGCTACATGGTGCCGACCTTCTATCCCACGCCGCCCGGCAGCGTGGACTCCCGCTCGGGCGCGCCCCGCATCCGGCTGGACGATCCGGACCTGCAGGCGCGCGCCCAGCGCCTCGTCAACGTGCTGTTCTGGACGGCCACCACCCTCCAGAACGTGGAGGGCATGCAGGACGCCCGCACGCTGAAGGTGTTCATCGCCCCGGAGTTCTATTTCCGCAAGGCCTCCCGCGAAGAGTCCGCCGGCGACCGCTTCCTGCGGGACACCAGCTTCGGTTCCTATCCCGAAGATGCACGCTATGCGCTGGCCGAGATGCTCTACGCCGTGATCCAGGGCTCGACGCTGTTCCGCGACTGGGTCGTTGTCGCCGGCACGGTCTGCTCGGTGCTTCCGATGCAGGACGACCACCGGATGAACCTGCTCAACACCGCGATCATGCTGCGCGGCAGCCGCGCCCGCCTCGATGCCAGCGTGCCCTACATCCTCATGGAGAAGCACTACATCTCCCACATCGACGGCCCGCCCCAGGACTGGCACGCCAACCTCGACCCCACCACCACCTACAGCTTCCAGCTCAATCCGGACCAGAACCTGGACAACCTGGTTTTCTGGGACGAGATGGCGGTGGGCCTGGAGGTGTGCCTGGACCATGCCAAGCAGGTCGTGGCGAACGCCATGAACACCGTGGCGCAGACGCTGGGGCCGCAGGCCAGGGCCCTGGACCTGCAGCTGGTCACCTCCTGCGGCATGGCCATCGTCCCGCAGGCGGTGGCGGTGGCCGACGGCGCCCTCGTCATGCTCACCGACGGCATGTCGCACCTCCAGCACCTGCAGGAGCCGCTCTTCCAGATCGGCCGCTACGACGCCGCGACGAACACGACCCGGCTCATGGACCTCGCCAACTTCCAGTTCTCGGAACTTCCCGCGCACGAGGATTACCAGGTGGACTACCTGCGGGGCCTCTACACGAAAAAGCAGTTGCGCCAGGGCGTGTGGACGGCGAGGAGCGCCCTGCCGCTGCGAAGCGTTTCCAGTTGACGGGCTGGCGCCCCGCCGAGGCGGGGCGGCAGCGCGCGGCTCACAGCGTCTCGCTGTGCACGTGCACCACCCGCCCGACGAGCCGGGCAGAGGGTGCCGTGAGCTGCTTGCGCGGGAACCGCAGCGCGTTCTCCGCGGCCAGCCACCATGCACCGCTGTCGCGCACCACCCGCCGCACCAGGCAGGCGCCCTCGTAGTCCACCACGAACACCTGCCCGTCGGCCGGCGACGGCTCGCGGGTATCCACCGCCACCACGTCCCCGGGATGCAGTGACGGCTGCATGCTGTCGTCGCCCACCGCGACGGCGATCAGGTCGCGCGCGCGCAGGCTGCGGCGCTCCAGCCACTCGTGGGTAAGCGCGATGGTGCGCATGCCGCCGTCCGCCGTGCAGGCGGGTTCGGCGCCCTGCCGCGCGCCCAGGTCCTGCTGGCGGCGCACCTCCAGCACCAGCACGGCATCCATGCCCGCGCCGGTCTCCGCATCCGGATAGGCCGGGTCCCGCTCGCCCGCCTGCAGGGGCGCCTCTCCGTCCGCCTGGAACCAGGCGCGCATGCCGCGCAGCGTCTCGATCGCTCGCACCGTCTTGTCCGACACTGCGCGCGATCCCGACAGCATCTGCCGCACGAAAGCCCCGTCGCGGTACCCCAGCAGGCGCGCGAACGCGGTGACGTTGCCCGCCGTGAGATGGGCAATCGCCTCATCCAGGCGCTGGCGCCGATACAGTTGCAACGCGGTTTCGTCCATGGTGCGGAAAGTAGCACACGCTACGGTTGCTTTTGCTACTTTGCAAAAATAGAATCCAGAGCAATTGCTACTTTCCACGGGGCGGGACATGACGTTGCACGAATACCTCCAACAGCACGGCGCCCTGAGCGTCCGCCAGCTCCGGCTGCGCATGGCGCAGTACGGGTCGCCGATCAAGAGCGACGCGCAGATCCGGCAGTGGCAGCACGGCTACGCCCGGCGGATCCCCTCCCCGCTGAACTGCGTGGCCATCGAGCAGGCCACGGGCGGCCAGGTCACGCGCAAGGACCTGCGCCCGCACGACTGGGCCGCCATCTGGCCGGAGCTGGGCGCGGCGCGCTGACACCCGTGCGGACGAACGCGGGAAACACCTGCACACACCGCTTCGCACGGCGGCGACACCGGGGCGACACGGCGTTGACGCTCCGCGGCGAGCATGGGGCCATGGATGACCGGGACCACCGGGGCCGACCGGGCCCGGCACCGGGATTCCGAGCCTTTCAGGAGACTTCCATGACCCACCGCCAGGCCCTGTCCCTCTCCGCCGCCTCGCTCGCGCTGGCCGCCGCCATGGGCACGGTGACCACCGCCGCGCAGGCCGCCACCAGCGCCACCGTCATCGTGCAATCCGGTCCGCAGTACGTCGCGCCCGCGCCCGTGGTGCTGGAGCGCTGGTCCGCGCCGCCCCCGCCCCGCTATGAACGCGTGCCGCCGCCGCGCCGCGGCATGGTCTGGGAACAGGGCCACTGGGAATGGCGCGGCCGCGGCCACGTCTGGGTTCCGGGCCACTGGCTGCGCGCGCGGCCGGGCTATGTGTACCGCCAGCCGGGCTGGGTGCAGCAGGGCGGCCGCTGGGAGATGCGCCGTGGCGGGTGGGACCGCGACGGCGACGGCGTGCCCAACCGCTACGACCGCCGGCCCGACGATCCCTACCGGCGCTGATCCCCCTGCCGCCCGGCCGGCGCCGGGGGCCATACCCCATAACCATATGGGCGGGCGGGCATGAAGCCTTGCCCACAATGGCGCATTCCTTGCTTCCCACCGGACCGCCCCACCCGGGCGGCCCTGTCCGGGCAGGGATCCTGTTCTTTCCTGGGACCCTTCGCATGCGCCGTCTTTCCGATTCCTTCTCCTGGCTGGGTGCCGCCGCGCTCGCCGCCGCGGCCCTGGCCGCCGCCTCCCCCGCCCTCGCGGCGGATCCGCACGGCGCCGCCGACTGGCCGCGCCAGCCCGTCACGCTCATCATGGGCTTCCCGGCCGGCTCGGGCGTGGACGTGGTGGCCCGCTCCGTGCAGGAGCCGCTCAGCCAGAAGCTGGGCCAGCCGGTCATCATCGACTACAAGTCCGGCGCCGCGGGCAACATCGCCAGCGAGTACGTCGCCCGCGCGAAGCCGGACGGCTACACGCTGGCCTTCGGCACCGCGGCCACGCACGGCAGCAATGCCGCGCTCTACAAGACGCTGCCTTTCGACGTGGAGGCCGACTTCGTGCCCGTGGGCACGCTCATCGACGTGTCCAACGTGCTCACCGTGAACCCGAACGTGATCGACGCGAAGACGCTGCAGGAATTCGTCGACATCGTGAAGGCCAATCCCGGCAAGTACAACTACGCCTCCACCGGCAACGGCGCCGGCACCCACATGGCGTTCGCCGAATTCAACGCGCGCCTGGGCCTGAACATGGTGCACGTGCCCTACAAGGGCGGCCCGGAGGCCATCACGTCGGTGGTGCGCGGCGAGACCTGCTGCATCATGAACCAGGTGCAGACCGTGCTGCCGCACTACAAGGCCGGCAAGGTGCGCCTGCTGGGCGTGACCACCGCGAAGCCCGTGGCCGCCGTGAAGGAGGTTCCCAGCATCGCATCGAGCGGGCTGCCCGGCACCCAGGGCTTCGACAGCTCCATCTGGTTCGGCATCTTCGCGCCCAAGGGCACGGACCCGGCCATCGTGCGCAAGCTCAACACCGCGCTGCGCGAGGTGCTGGAACAGCCCGAGGTGCGCCAGCGCTTCGAGTCGCAGGGCAACACGGTGCGCATCGAGACGCCGGAGCAGTTCGCCCAGACCGTGCACAAGGACCGGGCCAAGTGGGCGCAGGTGGTGAAGGACGCGAAAATCAGCGTGGACTAGAGGACAACCCCCTGAGCGGCTTCGCCGCTCCCCCCTTCTCTCGTGGCGCTGCGCGCCTCGGGAAGGGGGGCACCCCCAGCGGCCTGGCGGAGCCAGTTCCGCGGGGGTCGCTGGCTTTGGGCCGCGCCGGTTTCAGGCGCCGTGACGAAGCCGGCCCGGCATTGCCATCGCATCCCATCGCACTACCTGCTCTGCTACTGCATCGATCTTTTCCATGGCTATCTCCTCCCCTCTGGGCGCGGCCGGGCTGGCTGCTCTTGAACAGCGGCTGCAGCACGATCTGCTGACCCTCAACTGGCGCGCGAAGGCCTGGCTGCCGCAGCGCACGCACGCGGGCCGGCCGGTCATCGACGTGCTCATCATCGGCGCCGGCCAGGCGGGGCTGGCGGCCAGCATGGCGCTGGCGCAGCAGGGCATCCCTGCGGTGCTGCTGGACCGCGCGCCGGAGGACCACGAAGGGCCCTGGGCCACCACGGCGCGCATGGAAACGCTGCGCTCGCCCAAGGAGCTGACGGGCCCGGCGCTGGGCGTGCCTTCGCTCACCTTCCGTGCGTGGTTCGAGGCCCAGTGGGGCGACGACGCCTGGGCCGCGCTCGACAAGATCCCGCGGCTGCAGTGGATGGACTACCTGCGCTGGTACCGGCGCGTCACCCGGGCCGACGTGCGCAACGGCCATGCGGTCACCGCCGTGCGGCCGCGCGGCGACGGGCTGGTGGAGGTGGACGTGCAGGCGCAGGGCCAGGCCACGACCTGGTTCGCGCGCCGCGTGGTGCTGGCCACCGGCCGCGACGGCCTGGGCGGGCCGCAGATCCCGGCTTTCATGCAGGGGGTCGGCCGCGGCCGCTGGGCGCATTCGTCCGATGTGCTGGACTACGCCACGCTGCGCGGCCTGCGCGTGGGCGTGGTGGGCGCCGGCTCGTCGGCCATGGACAGCGCCGCCACGGCGCTGGAATCCGGTGCCGCCAGCGTGGACCTGCTGGTGCGCCGCCCCGACCTGCCCCGCATCAACAAGTCCAAGGGCTCGGGCGTGCCCGGCCTCACGCACGGCCACCACGACCTGCCGGACGCCTGGAAGTGGCGCATCCGCCACTACATCAACACCACGCAGGTGCCGCCGCCGCACGGCAGCACGCTGCGCGTCTCGCGCCACCCCAACGCCTTCTTCCACTTGGGCTGCCCGGTGCAGGGCGTGCGGGAGAACCCGGCCGACGGCGCGCTGCATGTCGCCACGCCGCACGGCACCTTCGCCTTCGACTTCCTGATCGTCTCGACCGGTTTCGCCATCGACTGGGCGCAGAAGCCCGAGTTCGCGGCCATCGCTCCCCACGTGCGCACCTGGGGCACGCGCTACACCCCGCCGCCGGGCGACGAAGACCAGGAACTGGCCGACTCGCCCGACCTGGGCCCCGTGTTCGAGTTCCGGGAGAAGTTGCCCGGTGACTGCCCCGGCCTGGAGCGCGTGCACTGCTTCTGCTATCCAGCCGCGCTGTCGCACGGCACCGTCTCGGGCGACATCCCTGCCATCAGCGACGGCGCGCGCCGGCTGGCCACCGGCCTTGCCAGCCTGTTCTACCGCGAGGATGTGGATTACCACTTCGGCGTGCTGCAGGCCTATGCCGAGCCCGAACTGCTGGGCGACGAATGGACGCCCGCGGACACCGCCCGGCGCGTCCTGCCCGGCTGACCTGCCGCCCCCGCCCTCTCTTCCTGCCCACTGCAACGGATTGCCAATGACCGACACCGCCGCTACCACCACCGCATCCCGCGACACCATCGACCACATCGCCGGCCTCGTGCCCGGCAGCGCGGCCCATGCCGTGCGCCACCAGCGCGACAAGGTCGCCACGGCCACGCAGGGCTGCGAAGACGCCCTCTTCGGCCCCGGCCTGCCCGGCGGCCTCACGCAGGCCGAGCGCCTGGCCGTGGCGCACGACATCGCCCGCGTGAGCGGCCTGCCCGCGCTGGCGGCGCACTACCGCGCGGCCCTCCAGCCCCTGCATCCCCCGCCGGCCGTGCAGGCGCTCGTCGATGCGCCCGACGCCGCGATCGCGGACGCCCGCCTGCAGGCCATCGTGCATTTCGCGCGCACGCTCGCCACGCACCCCGCCGAAAGCGACCAGGCCGCCCTGCAGGCCCTGCCCGCCGCGGGCCTCCCGGTGCCGGACACGGTGCTGCTCGCCCAGCTGATCGGCTTCGTCACCTACCAGTTGCGCGTGGTGGCCGGCGTGGCCGCGCTGGCGCAACTGGGCGAGACAGGCGCCGCGCCGGCCGCTACCGCAGCGCAACCGGCGGACGCCGCCCCCTTCGTCCATCCCGCCAACCTGCCCGCGCCCGGCGAGCCGCTGCGCGTGAACGGCTACACCAGCGAAACGCTGGACTGGAAAGCCTGGCTGCCCGTGCTCGATCCCGCCACGGCCACCCCCGAGCAGAACGCAGTGCTCGACCTCAGCCATCCCAAGGCCCGCACGTCGGACTTCTACCTGCTGCTGGCGCACCAGCCCCGCGTGCTGTCCGAGCGCTCGCAGGCCTTCAACGCCATCATGTACGCGCCGGGCGGCCTCGCCCGCGCCGAGCGCGAAGTCGCCAGCACCGTGGTCTCGCGCGTGAACGGCTGCGTGTACTGCGCCTCCGTGCACGCCCAGCGCTTCGAGCAACTGGCCAAGCGCAACGACGTGATGGCGCAGATCTTCCAGGAACCCGACACCGCCGGCACCAATGCGCGCGAACGCGCCATCGTGCAGGCCAGCGCCGCGCTCACGCGCACGCCCGGCACGTTCGGCGCGCAGCACCTGCAGCCGCTGCGCGACGCCGGCCTGTCCGACCTCGAGATCCTGGACGCTCTGCACGCCGCCGCCCTGTTCGCCTGGGCCAACCGGCTGATGCTGAACCTGGGCGAAGCCGTCTTCCCGCAGGCCGGCTGAACCCGCGGCCGCGCCGGACGCTATGCGCGGCGCGGTTTCGCTGCTACGATCCGCCCCGCAGGAGAGCGAACGGCCCGGCCCGGCTGGCGTTCCACCGAAGGCGCAAACTCCCATACACGCTCAGGTACCGTACTGCACACCATCGAATGCCGTCTGGAGAGCCGCCACAGCCTGTGGCGCACCGAAGGAGCAAGCCCTGCGCCGTGTTGGCCGCGGGGTGAATCTCTCAGGTACCAAGGACAGGGGGAGCGGCAGCCGGGCCACGCGCCTGCTGCACGCTATCGACCCATAGCTGCCTGCACGCGCACGCCCGGCGCTTCACCCTCGAAAGGTTTGAAGATGCGCGTGATCGTCCTCGGCGCCGGCTTGCTCGGCACCACCTCCGCCTATTTCCTCCAGCAGCTCGGCCACGAAGTGACCGTGATCGACCGCCAGGCCACGCCCGGCGCGGAAACCAGCTTCGCCAACGGCGGCCAGATCTCAGTGAGCCACGCCGAGCCGTGGGCCAACCCGGGTGCCCCGCTCAAGCTGCTGCAATGGCTGGGCCGGGAAGATGCGCCGCTGCTCTTCCGCCTGCGCTCCGACATGCGCCAGTGGCTCTGGGGCCTGCAGTTCCTGCGCGAATGCACGCCGGCGCGCACGCGCCACAACATCGAGCAGATCGTGCGCCTGGGCACCTACAGCCGCGAAACGCTGCAGCAGCTGCGCCGCGACACCGGCATCCAGTACGACCAGCGAGCGCAGGGCATCCTGCACTTCTACACCAGCCGCAAGGAATTCGACGGAGCGCTCGCACCGGCCGAGCAGATGCGCCAGCTCGGCTGCGAACGCCGCGTGGTGAGCGCCGACGAGGCCGTGCGCATCGAACCGGCCCTGGCTTCCATCCGCTCCCAGCTGGCGGGCGCCACCTACACCGATGCCGACGAATCCGGCGACGCCAATGCCTTCACGCGCGCGCTGGCCCAGCGGGCCGAACAGGCCGGCGTGCGCTTTCGCATGGGCTGCCACATCACGGCGCTGCGCACTGCGGCCGGGGCCATCGACCACGTGGAGATCACCGACGCGGAAGGCCGCTTCGAGCGCGTGCGCGGCGATGCCTACGTGCTGGCCATGGGCTCGTTCAGCCCGCTGCTGGCCGAGCCGCTGGGCCTGCGCCTGCCCATCTATCCGGCCAAGGGCTATTCGGTGACGCTGCCCGTGCGCGATGCCTCCGCCGCCTACGAGGTCAGCCTGACGGACGACGAATACAAGCTGGTCTTCTCGCGTTACACCCGCGCGGCCCGGGACGGCCAGCCGGCGCGCGACGTGATGCGCATCGCCGGCACCGCGGAACTCAACGGCTACGGCCGCGACCTCCACCCGGTGCGCTGCGAGGCCATCGTGAAGCGCGTGGAGCAATTGTTCCCCGGCGCGGGCGACACCTCGCAGGCACAGTTCTGGTCGGGCCTGCGCCCGGCCACGCCGAGCAACGTGCCGCTCATCGGCCGCACGAAGCTGCCCAACCTGTTCCTCAACACCGGCCACGGCACGCTGGGCTGGACGCATGCCTGCGGCTCGGGCCGCGCCATCGCCAGCATCGTGAGCGGGATCGTGCCCGAGGTGGATTTCGCCTTCACGGGCATGCCGCGGGGCCGCACCGCCGTACCGGCGCTGGCCTGAGCACCCGGGCGCGGCCTAAGCTTCGCCCGGGCCCGCGCAGGTGAACACGGTCAGCACGCCGGTGTAGCCGTAGAGCCGGTGGTGGGCGATCTCTCCGCCCGCGAAGAACCCCACCAGCGGCACGTCGCCCAGGGCGTGCCGCACGATCTGCATTTCGGCGCCGGGCCCGCCGAAGTGCGGCCCGCCCCGGCCCGAGCAGCTCACGTAGATGGCTCCCATGATCGTGCGCTCGGGCATGCCCCCGGTGGCATGGTCCAGCGCGCGCATCAGCGCCGCGCGTTCGCCCGCATGCGACGGCGGCGGGGCGGCCGCGGGCTCCTGCGGCTCCGGCGCCAGCTCCTCGCGGATCTCGGCGCAGATGCGCATCAGGTCGGCGCGCGCCGCCGCCACGTTGCGCTGGCAGAACGCGAGCCGCATGCCCTCCTCCACCTTGTCGGCGAGCGCCACGCCATGCCGCATCGGATCCAGCCCGACGAGATGCCGCACGCGCACGTCCGTGCCGAAATGGCCCGTGCGCCCCATGGGCTGCGAGCCCTCGTCCACCAGGCCCGCCAGCGTCGCGTGCAGGGCGCGCAGCGCGGGCTGTGGATCGCCTTCCAGGGTGATGCCCAGCGTGCCCAGCAGCACGTCCAGCGCGGGCTCGCCGTCGAGCGCGAGCACCACGTTGTCCTGCGCGCGCGTGATCTGCGCGAACGGGCCGACCGGCTGGCATCCCTGGGTCACGCGCGACAGCATGCCCACGCCGCTGCCGAACGCCACGCCCGACAGACCGCCGCCGAACACGCCCCGCGCCGCGCCCTGGCCCGCGATGTTGCCGTTGCCGCCCACCGCGAACTGCACGCTGCGCCCGCGGCTCGCCGCGATGCCGCCGAACAGGTAGCCCGACTCGGTGCGGTCCGACATCTCCGCGATCAGTTCGGCGAGGTCCGGCGTATCGCCATCGGCATGCACCAGCGCCGTGTGCGGCACGAAGCCGCCCGCGGAAGCACCGCCGCGCGACAGCGGCGCCACGCCCGAGAACACGCGGTACTGGTCCTGCGGCAGGTCCAGCAGCATCACCGACAGGGCCGGCTCGTCGAAATACTCGGCATTGTTCGCCGCCACGCCCACGCCCACCGTGCCGCTCCAGTCGGTCACCTCCGGGAGTTCGGCCGCGAGCACATCGAGCAGCGCCTCCGCGTCCTCCGCGTAGTGGTCCGTGATGTAGAGCACGCCGAGCGTGGGCGCGCTGGCGTAGTGCGGCAAGGCCATCTGCGCGCGCAGCTGCGCCAGCACCAGCGCGGCGGCCATGCGCCATTGCGGGTGGGTGGCATGGCCGTTGGGAAAGAGTTTCATGGTCGGAAGCATCGGTGGACCGCGGTCGCAGATGGCGGCCGCGCCCGTCAGGAACGGCCCTTCGGCCCGGGCTGGGGACTGGCGGTGCGGCGTGCGCCCGCAGGCAGCGCCCCTGCCGGGGCCTTCGCGGGAGAGGCCTTCGTGGAAGAGGCCCTGGCGGCGGCGCGCGGCGCAGGGGCCGCCGCGGAAGGCGGGCGCTTCGCACTGCGGGCCGCCCCGCCGCCGTCCTGGCCCTTGCCTGCGGCGCGCGTGCCCGCGGTGCCGGCCTCCGTAGCCTGGCGCGCGGCATCCTGCATGCCCTGCATGCCTTGCGCGGCGAACTGCGTCGCCATGTCGGTGGCCGTCTTGAGCGCCTCCGCCGCCATGCCGCGCGTGGCGTCCATCGCGGGCAGCTTGGAGACATCGCTCATCGCATTGGCGGCGATCTGCTGGAACTGGCCCGTGAGCGCGGACCACCATTGCATCGGGTCCACCACGCCCGGCGCGGCGGCAGGCGGTTCGGTGCCGGTGTCGCCGGCAGACTCGTGTCCCGATGCCGCCGGAGCCTGTGCGGCCGGCTCCGGAGCGGGTGCCGGCTCGGGCGGCGCGGCACGGGGTGCCCGTGCGAAGGGATCGGGGCGTGGCGCCGCAGGCGCGGGCCCTTGCGAGGACGGCGCCGCCTGCGGCGTGAACGCCTTCGCGATGTCGCCCATCGCCACGTTCATGCCCTGCAGCGTGGACAGCGTCATCTTCTGCACTTCCAGTGCCTGCACGGTCGCCGTGAGCGCGCGGGAATTCTGGTCCAGCCAGAACTGCACCGCCTTCAGTTCGCTGATGCGTTTTTCCAGCTCTTCCACGCTGATCGTGGGCGCTACCCAGCCCGAGAGCGGCGGCATCTGCGGCATGCCCGCCGCAGCGCCCTTGGCGAGGTTCTGCAGGAAATCGAAGCCCGGCACGAACCGCCCGAAACCGAAGGGGGAGGTGTCGCTGCCGGCGGAATTGCTGTCGTTGCTGCTCATGGCCTGGGCTCCTTGCGTGGGGCGGAACATACCGCTGCGTTGCGCCGGGGCACCGGCGCCGTGGGTGGCAGCTTAACGCGATTGCGCGGCTCCACCAACGCGGCCAGCCCCTGCATCCACGCAACCATTACAGGCTTTTCGCACGCGCCGCACACGTGTCCGAAGGCTCCGGATGCGAGGCTGCGCGCACCTTGCAGCCGCAAAAGCGCGTGCAACCCGCGCCACAGGCGGGCAAACGCCATAGAATCCGCCGACCAGCCCGTCTGGAATCCTCAATACGTCAACACGAGAAAACCAACCATGGCAACTGCAAAGAAAGCCGCATCCGCCCCGGCAAAGAAGGCGGCCGCTCCCGCGGTGAAGAAGGCCGCGGCACCCGCGAAGAAGGCTGCTCCCGCGAAGAAGGCCGCTGCCCCCAAGGCAGCACCTGCCGCGAAGGCCGCGCCCGCAGCGCTCAAGCCCCTGAAGGCCACGTTCACCAAGACCTCGCTGATCGCGCACCTGGCCGAGCAGGCCGGCGTGGAGCCGAAGGCCGCCAAGGCCGTGATGGCCGCGCTGGAAGCCACGATCCTGGGTTCGGTGCACAAGAAGGGCTCCGGCGAATTCACGCTGCCCGGCCTGATGAAGATCGGCCTGCAGCAAGTGCCCGCCAAGAAGAAGCGCTTCGGCAAGGACCCGTTCACGGGCGAAGAGCGCTGGTTCCCCGCCAAGCCCGCATCGGTCAAGATCAAGACCCGCGCGCTGAAGAAGCTCAAGGACGCCACGGTCTGAGACCGCGCTCCCCGAGCATGAAAAAAGCCGGCGCATGCCGGCTTTTTTCATGGGGCCGCCGCAGCGATCACCCGCCCGCCGGGTCCAGGTACATCTGCGCCAGCCGCGCCCGCTCCGCGGGGCCGACGCCCAGGCGCGCCGCCAGGTAACGGTCGAGCCCGCCATGGTCCCGGTCCACCGCATCCAGCGCGGCATGCAGGAACTCCTCCTGCACGCGCCAGAGCACATTCATCACCTCCGCCGGCGCGGTGCCCGTGAAATGGGCCGGCGGCTGGTAGAGGCTGTTGGTGAGCAGGTAGTCCTGCATCACCACGTCGCGCGGCACGCCGAGCGCGAGCAGGATCAGCGCCGCGGCGAAGCCCGTCCGGTCCTTGCCCGCGGTGCAGTGGAAGACCAGCGGTGCGTCGCTCTGCAGCAGGTGCCCGAACAGCGCGGCGAACTGCTCCGCGTTGTCGGATACGAAGGCGCGGTACGTGTCCTGCATCAGCTCGACGGCGATGGCGGGCGTGATCTGCCGGTTGGCCAGCGCCATGTCCTTGGCGCGCTGCACCACGGTCGGCTCGATCGGCAGCGGGTGGTAGGCCACGCCGGGCAGGACGTAGGCCAGCGCGGCGCTCTCGGCCTCGCCGCGGAAGTCGATCGCGCGCGACAGCCCCAGCGGCGCCAGCGTCTCGGCATCCTGCCCGGTGAGCCACGCCAGGTGGTCGGAGCGGAACAGCCGGCGCCAGCGCACCGGGCGCCCGTCCTGCCCGGCATAGCCGCCCAGGTCACGGAAATTGGTGGCGCCCGCCAGGGGCAATGAACGCGAGAAAGAAGCCATGCCGGCACTGTAGCGAAAGCGCCCGCGACTTCAAATCACCTGCGCGTCCCCCGCGCGGCGTTTTGCAGCGCCGCCATGTCGCTGCCGCACAGGCCGGCATGGGCGGCGCGCTCCAGCGCATAGGCCGACAGGCGCTCGCTCGGCTCGCGCAGCGCGCAGTGCAACGCGCCCACAGAATGCAGCGCGCGCTGCAGTGCCACGCCCACCTCCACCGACGCGGCTGCGTAGCGCGCCAGCGGCTCGAACACGTCCTCCACCATGCCGGCCTCGCGCAGCGCGGGCGCGCTCACGCGGTCGCAGGCCGGCGCCTCGACTGCGGCGGCATCGGCCTCGCGGTCGGCCGCCTGCTGGCGGTGCGCCCAGTGGGCCAGCGTGCGCACGCCCGCGCCCATCACGTCCATCGCGGTGCCGGGGTCGTTGATGGAGGCCGACATGGCCCGCGCCGCCACCTCGCCCATCACCACGAAGCCGTAGCGCGGATCGTGGTCAAAGCTGCGGCCGTGGCCGATCAGCACCGCCTTGAGGATGGCCGCACGCGCCGCATCGTCGATGGACCGGTCGCTGCTGACCAGCACGGTGTCGGGCGCCACGAATGCGCCCGGCAGCACGTGCAGGTGCAGGTGGCCGTCCAGCGCCTCGGCCCGGGCCTGCAGCAGGTCCATGGCCACGTGCTGCACGAAGCCGGTCGCGTCGCTGCGCACGGCATGGGCGCCGCGCTCGCCCGGCCGCTGGGGGCGCCCGCCCAGGAAGGGCCTGGCCAGGCGCTGGTCGATGGCCTTGCGGGTGGCGTCCTCCAGGCGCCGGATGGTTTCGCCCAGCCGGCCCAGTACCGAGAGATAGTCGATCCAGCGCAGCAGCACCACCACCACGCCCAGCAGGATCAGCAGCGTGAAACCGAACAGCACCAGCCGCCCGCCGTCGCCATAGAAGTGGACGTGCAGCCCCACCAGCGCGACCACGCCGTAGAGGAAGGCGCCGATGAACACGGCCAGGGTGTTCTGCACGGTGGAGTCCTCGATCAGCAGTTGCGATGCGCGCGGCGTGGCGCTGTTGGCCACGGCCGAGAACGCCGCCACCATGGTGCTGGCCGAGAAGATCGACACCGTGAGCATGCTGGACGCGAGGATGTTCAGCAGGCTGTCGAGCGCGTCGGAGCCCAGCTGGAGCGCCACGCCATCGGGAATCCAGGGGCCCAGCCAGGTGGCCAGCATGACGGCCGCAACGGCCGCCAGCGCGAACAGCGCGCAGCGCAGCCAGGTCTTGCGCACCAGCCGCTGCAGCAGGAAGAGCAGTTTCTCGGACATGCCCCGACTATCCGCAAACGCCGCGCCCGAAGCACGGCATGCCATGTAGGCCGGCGCCGCGAATTGGGCCCGGTCCTTCAGCGCGCCGTCACCTCATCACCAATCCGCCATCGACGAACAGCACCTGCCCGGTCATGAAGCCGCTCCACTCCGAGGCCAGGAACAGCACCGGCCCCGCCACGTCCTCGGGCCGGGCGATGCGCCGCAGCGGCGTGGCGGCGGTGATCGCGTCGCGCAGCGCCTCGGGCGTGGACTGGCTCGCCTGCGTGGGATAGACCAGCCCCGGTGCCACGCAATTGACGCGGATGCCCACGGGGCCCAGTTCGGCCGCCAGGTTGCGGCTGAAGGCCACCAGCGCGGCCTTGGCCGTGGTGTAGTCGTGGTACGGCACTACCGGGTTTTCGACCAGGTTGGTGGCGATGTTCACGATGCTGCCCCGCGCGCGCTGGCGCAGGTGCGGCAGCACCGCCTGGCAGACGTTGAAGGCCCCCCCCACGGCGCCGTCGAACTGGGCCTGGTAGTCGCTCCACTGCAGGCCGTCGAACAGCGCGCGGCGCCGTGCATCGAAGGCATAGGGCCGGAAGGCGTTGTTGACCACCACGTCGATGCGGCCGGCATCCAGCACCACCGCATCCACCATGGCGCGCACCGCATCGGCGTCGCCCACGTCGGCCTTGATGGCCCAGGCATCGCCGCCGGCAGCGCGGCAGGCCGCCACCGTCTCGGCCGCCGCCGCGTCGTTGGACAGGTGGTTGATCGCCACCGTGGCGCCCTCCTGCGCAAAAGCGCGCGCGATGGCCGCGCCGATGCCCCGGCTCGCGCCCGTCACCAGAACGACCTGGCCCTTGAACTTCATGGCGTGCTCCTCACTCCTCAAGGCCTGGCGGGTCACGCCGCGGGCAGCAGGCTGGCGTCCACCACGTCGGCCACGCGGATGCCGTTCTGCACCAGGCCCAACGCGCGGTAGGCATCGGCCGCTTTCTGCAGCGATGCGAGGTTGAACGCGCCCAGCGGCTGCCCCGGCACAGAGGGCTGGGCGGAGGCGTTGCGCAGGCGGATCACCTCCAGGTTCGCATCCTGCTGCGTGCCGTCGATCGCGACCTTCACGGCCAGCGCAGCGGCCTCTTCGGGCCGGGCCATCATCCACGCGGCGCTGTCGCGGTAGCCCTGCAGGAAGGCGCGCAGCAGCGCCTTCTTCTGCGGCAGCACCTCGCTGCGCACCACGAAAAGGTCGCTGGAAACATTCAGGTAGTCCCGCACCTGCATCACGTTCACGGCGCCCAGGCCCTTGCGGCGACCCACGGCCAGGCCCGTGTCGGTGGCCGCCGTGGCATCGACCTGGCCCTGCAGCAGCGGCGCGAAGTTGAGCAGGCCGGTGACCACGATGGTCACGTCCGACTCCTTCAGCCCCGCCTGGTGCAGCAGCACCAGCAGGTTCTGCCGCGTGCCGCTGGAGAGGCTGTAGACGCCGATGCGCTTGCCCTTCAGGTCCGCCGGCGTGCGGATGCCCGAGGACTGCAGCGACACCACGTTGAACACATTCTGCGGGTAGATGTCGTAGATGGCGGTGAGCTTCTCGCCCTTGTCCAGCGCCATGAAGAACGAGCCCGGATCGGTGAAGGCCACGTCGCCCTGCCCGCTCAGCGTGTTGCGCAGCGCATCGCCGCCGCCCGCGCCGGGCAGGTAGCCCAGCTCCACGCCGCGCGCCTTGAAAAAACCCTTCTCGGGCTCGGCCAGCAGGTTGGTGATCTCGCTGATGGGCTTGCTCCAGCCCGCGACGGTGATCTTGCCCAGGGCAGGTGCGGACGGCGTGGCGGCGCCCGCCCAGCGCGTGGCCGCGAGGCCTGCGGACGCCGCCAGCAGCGTGCGGCGCGAGAGGAATTCAGGTCGTTGCATGTCGTCGAAAAAGAGAAAGGGAAAAGAACGTTCAGGAACGGTCGGCATAGGGCCGCAGCAGCCAGCACTCCAGCCACAGCGTGGCCTGGTAGAGCAGCAGCCCGATGCCCGCGATGAGCACCAGCGCCGCGAACATCAGGGACGTATCCATCATTCCCTGTGCGGCGATCACCACCGCGCCCAGGCCCTGGCTGGCGCCGAGGAACTCACCCACCACGGCACCCACCAGGGCCAGCACCACCGCCATCCGCAGGCCCGCGAGGATGGCCGGCAGCGCCAGTGGCAACTTCAGGCGCAGCAGCGTCTGCGCGCGCGTGGCCCCAAGCATGCGAAAGAGCTGCAGGCGCTGCGCATCCGCCTGCCGCAGCCCGGTAAAGGTGTTCTCCATCAGCGGGAAGAAGCAGATCAGCCCGGTGATGAGCGCGGTGGACGGAATGCCGAAGCCGAACCACAGCACGAACAGCGGCGCCAGTGCCAGCTTGGGCACCACCTGGCTGACCACCACATAGGGCCGCAGCACGCGCTCCAGCAGCGGCGATTCGGCCAGCGCGATACCGATCGCCAGGCCCGCCAGGCCACCGCCCGCCAGCCCCAGCAGCAGCGCCGCCAGCGTGGCCCGCACATGGGGCACGAAATAGCCCGTGCGCAGCCCCTGCCACAGCGATGCCGCGATGGCGGAGGGCGCGGGCAGCACCAGCGCCGAGAGGCCCGAATGCCGGGCCACCCATTCCCACGCGCCCAGCAGCGCCAGCAGCAGCACGGCGCCCAGGGCGCGGTACGGCCAGGCAGACGAAGGCGCGCCCTGCCCGCGGTATGCACTCATGCGCCCACCCCGTCCAGGCCGGCGCGCACGCGCGCGCACAGGCGGTTGAAAGGCGCGTCGTGCCGCATGGCCTGGGTGCGCGGCGCGGGTAGGTCGATGCGGATGTCGTCCGCCACGCGGCCCGCGTGCAGCACGGCGATGCGGTCGCCCAGATAGACGGCCTCGGTGATGTCGTGCGTCACGAACAGCACGGTGGTGCCGCGCTGCCGGCAGGTGCGCAGCAGGTCGTCCTGCAGCTCGGCGCGGGTGATGGCGTCCAGCGCCGCGAAAGGCTCGTCGAGCAGCAGCAGCGCGGGCTCCAGCACCAGCGCACGCGCCAGCGCCACGCGGCTCTGCTGGCCGCCCGAGAGCTGGCGCGGATGGTGCCGCGCATGCGCGCCCAGCCCCAGCTGGTCCAGCAGCGCCTGTGCGCGCTCCACGTCGGCCGCCTGGGGCCGGCGCTGCAGCGACACGGGCAGCAACACGTTGTCGATGGCGCTGCGCCATTCGAGCAGCGTGGGCGCCTGGAACATGAAGCCCAGTTGCGGCCCGGGCGCGGACACATCGCGGCCCTGCATGCGCACATGGCCCGACTGCGGGCGCAGCAGGCCCGCGGCCAGTTGCAGCAGCGTGGTCTTGCCGCAGCCGCTGCGGCCCACCAGGCAATGCACCTCGCCTGCGGCGATGCGCCAGCTCACGCCGTCCACCACCGGCGCGCGCCCGGGGTAGGCGAACACGGCCTGCTCGATGGCGAGAAAGGCATCGCCGCCTCCCTGCCCGGCACCGGCCATTGCAGCGGTCTCGGTCGGCTCAGTCGACATACGGCGCGAACGCTTCTGCCGCACTTTCGGCGGATTGCTCGATCTCCACCATGCGCACCAGGTCCAGCAGGTTGAAACGGCCGTCGTGGTGCCAGCCGGCCTCGGGCACGCTCATCGCGCCGATGGCGGCGATGCGCGTGACGCCCGCCGCTCCCAGCAGCGCCGCCAGGTGCCGCAGCTCTCCCGGGGTGGCCGCGATGCCGGCCGTCTGCAGCAAGGGCCCGTGGCCGGCGATGGCCTGCGGCACGTCTTCCAGCGCATCCACGGCCACCACCTGCACGCTGCGCTGCAGCGCCGTGGGCGCGAGCGGCTGCGGGGCGTCGCGATAGGCCACGCTCCAGGGGTCGTCGGGCGTGCCGATGAGCTCGTCGGCCACGGCACCGCCGGCCGCCGAGAGGCCGCGCCATTCCAGCGCCTGCCGCCAGTCCGCCACGGCGGCGGACTCCTCCACATCCAGCGTCCTGCGCGGAAAGCGCCGGTGCAACTGCGCCAGTTCGCCCGCCAGGTAGCCCGCGAAGGCGCGCGGCGACACGGCGCCGCCGCGCTGCACGTAGAACACATGCGGCGAATAGCAGCCCTGCTGGTCGTAGCGCATCACGTCCCACGCGGCCCGGCGCGCCACGGCCGGGGCCTCCAGCGCATCGAGCGCGGCCGCCGAGACGACGCCGAAGCCCAGCTTGTGCCCGTGCGGCAGGAAGCGCGTGGTGACGGGCAGCCGCTGCTGGATGGCATGCAGAGCATCGTTGCCCCCATAGGCCAGCACCGTGTCGGCCTGGCCATAGAGCGCCGCCGCGTCGTCGCCGCCCGCGCCCTTCCACCACACCACGGCGAAGCAGCCGGCCAGCGGCGGATGTACCTCGGCCAGCAACTGCGCGAACCAGCCCGCGAACAGCGGCTCGGCGCTGGGCAGCTTGCCGATGCTGCCCGCTTTCACCAGCAGGCCGCACACGAAGCTCCAGAGCGCCAGCGCGGGCACATTGCCCGCCCAGCTGTGCACCAGCAGGCCCGGCCCGAAGGCGCGCACCGCGCCGCCCTTCGGCGCAGGCTGGAAGCCGTCGAGCACCAGCGGGTTGGCAAAATCCTCTGCCACGAAGCGGCGCAGCTGCGGCGCGCGGAAGGTCTTGAAAAATCCCGTGAGCCCCAGCCGCACCATCTCCGCGTCGTACCCGCTCACCAGCGGCAGCAGCGCCTCGGCCTGCCGCCGCAACGGATCGCCGCGGTCCAGCAGGCGGGCGATGGCCCGGTCGATCACGCCGATGACCTGCTCCACCGCCATGGGCTGCAGATGGCGGGCAGCGGCCTCGCGCACGCGGCGGGCCAGCGCGTCCATCTGCGCGGGCGTGAGCACGGGTACTTCCACCTCCAGCCGGACGTCGCCCTGGGCGAAGGGAAGCACCTGCCAGGCCACGTCCTGCGGGTCGATGCCGGGCAGGTAGCCCGCCCGCACCCGCTGCACGGCCATGCCGGTCGTGGCCGCCCCGGGTGTCATTTCCCGGTGGCCCGCATGAAGTCCTGCACCGCCAGCGAACAGCCCTTGGCCTGCGCGCCCTCGGCCCGGCCCAGCAGCAGGAAGCCGCCCTCGGCCCACTCGCCCACGTCCTCGGTCAGGATGGTAGTCACGGAGTTGTAGTTGGCCAGGTCGCAATGCACGAGGATGCCGCGCTCGCCGGCCGGCACGTCGCGGCCCGTGGCCGGGTCCACCAGCCGCGACCGGATCCAGTGCGGCCCGGACTTGACCGAGGGCACCACGGCATTGCCGTCGTCGTAGAACTGCGTGCTCAGTTCCGTCATGCCGTACATGTTGATGCACAGCTCGCGCGGCACGCCCAGCGTGTACGACAGCCCGGCGTAGAAATCCTCCGGCGGCACCTCGCGCGACTGGCCCTTGTAGCCGCCCGTGTCCAGCACGCGGCTGCCCGGCGGCAACTGGAAGCGGCGGCCCTTCTCATGCAGCGCCTCCATCAGGTGCACGAAGCTGTAGCTCGCACCCAGCAGCGCATACGGCGTGCCGGTGCGCTCCGCGGCCTCCAGCGCCGCGCACAGGCTCACCACGTGCATGCCGTGCGCGCCCACGAAATGGCGGCTGACCGGGCTGCCGAACACGGCCCGGGCCAGCGCCAGGTAGTGCGCCAGCGAGGAATTCGGCATCAGGTGCTCGTCGGGGAACAGGATGCCCATCGGCATGGGACCGGCCCCGCGCATGAAGCGCCGCTGGAAATTGCGCGCCATCGACAGGTCGTACACATCGAGCCGCGGGTGGAAATGCCGCCCGCGCGCCTCCGCGCCCCGGGTCGTGCCGCTGGTCATGAACACGCGCTCGTCCGGCCGCGGCGGCTCGCTGCGCAGCTCCGTCGCCTTGAAGGCATCGATCGGCACCGCGGGGATGTCGCTCCAGCGCTCCACGCTGCGCAGCGTGGCGCCGCGGCGCTGGCAGAAGGTGCGGTAGGCGGGGTTGGCGGAATACTGGTGGGCGAACAGCCGCAGGGCCAGCGTGTCGAACTGTGCGTCGGTGCAGCCGCCTTCTTCCTCCATCGCGATGAATGCGAGGATGTCCGCGACCAGCGCAGCGACCTTGTCCATGGAGCTTCTTCCTTCGTGACCTGTGAACGATGCTCCGAAGGTCACGCCGGCCATGCCGTGCACGCCACGCGGCGCGCCTGCGGAGGCTGGAGGATGGTGGTGACAGCTCTTCTTCCGCCGGAATGACCCGGTTCAAGTTCTCGGGTGTGGATCTCAGCACAAGCGTGCACCCCGGAGCGTTGCGGGCATCTTAACCCGCCACCCAAACGCCCTGCTTCTGCTGCGGCTTCCGGGCGGCCTATATTCCCGGGCATGGAATCACCGCCGCCCGCCATGACGACACCCGCCTGGCCGGTGCGCAGCCTGGTGCTCGTTCTGGGCGACCAGCTCGATCCGGACGCAGCGGCCTTCGACGGGTTCGATCCACAGCAGGACCTCGTCTGGATGGCGGAGGTGGAAGAGGAATCCACGCACGTCTGGTCCTCCCGGCCGCGCATCGCCCTCTTCCTCGCCACCATGCGGCATTTCGCGCAGGCGCTGCGGGCACTGGGTCGCCCCCTGGACTACCGGCAGCTGGACGACCACCACGGTGCGCCGTGCCGCACGCTGGCCGATGCGTTGCGCGCGGCGATCCGCACGCACCGGCCGCAGCGCCTCGTGATGACCGCCCCCGGGGACTGGCGCGTCTGGAAGGCACTGTCCGCCGTAGCGGCCGATGCCGGGCTGCCCCTGGACACCCGCCCCGACCGCCACTTCTTCGCCACCGTGCGCGAGTTCGCCGACTTCCGGCGCCAACTGGGCGGACGGCCGCTGCGCCTGGAAACCTTCTACCGGGCCATGCGCCGCCGCCACGGCATCCTGATGGACGGAGACCGGCCCGAAGGCGGTGCGTGGAACTACGACAAGAACAACCGGCGCCCCTTCGGGCCGCAAGGGCCGGGAATGGTGCCAGCGCGCTGCCGGTTCGAGCCCGACGCCCTCACCCGCGAGGTACTGCAGGCGGTCTCACGGCGCTTCGGCGACCACCCGGGCCTCCTGGAGGACTTCGCCTGGCCGGTCACCCGCGCGCAGGCCCTGCATGCGCTCGCAGACTTCGTGGACCACCGGCTGCCGGCGTTCGGCCCCTTCCAGGACGCGATGTGGCCGGGCGAGCCCTGGCTCTACCACTCGCACCTGTCCGCGGCGCTCAACCTGAAGCTGATCCATCCGCGCGAGGTGGTCGCGGCGACCGAAGCCGCCTACCGAAGCGGCAAAGTACCGCTGGCCAGCGCCGAGGGCTTCATCCGCCAGATCCTGGGCTGGCGCGAATACGTGCGTGGCATCTACTGGACCGAAATGCCGTCCTACCGGGACCGCAACGCGCTCGGTGCCGATGCGCCCCTGCCCGCCTGGTACTGGACCGGCGACACCCCCTTCGCATGCCTGCGCCAGGCCATCCGGCAGACGCTGGACCACGGCTACGCCCACCACATCCAGCGCCTCATGGTGACCGGCCTTTTCGCCCTGCTGCTGGGCGTGCGGCCCCAGGCCGTGCATGCGTGGTACCTCGCGGTCTATGTCGATGCCGTCGAGTGGGTGGAACTGCCCAACACCCTCGGCATGTCCCAATACGCCGACGGCGGCCTGATGGCCAGCAAGCCCTACATCGCCACGGGCAAGTACATCCAGCGCATGGGCGGCCCCTGCACCACCTGCCGCCACGACCCGGATGCCATCCTGGGCGACACGGCCTGTCCCTTCACCACGCTCTACTGGGACTTCCTGCTGCGACACAGGGAGCTGCTGGCAGGCGTGCCGCGCATGGAGGCACAGCTGGCGCGGCTGGAGACGGTGGGGCCGGAAGAGAGGGAGGGAATACGCCACAGGGCGGAGGAATTGCGCAGGGAGCACGGCCGGGACGGCTCGCCGGATTGAAAGCCCTGAACCGTCGGTGCATGCATGTCCTGAACTGCGGGCACACACACCTCGGACGATCACTTGATCCCCAGCTCCGCGATGAAGCGTTCGTGCAACTCCAGAATAATTGGCTATCCCCAATATTCTCCATTCATGTACCAAAACCAATATCTTGATAAAACTGGCTTTGACAGATATATTGGCTTTTACCGATAGAGATGACCATGGACTACCCCCTCCACCTGACCAGCCAACTCCGTGAGCACCTGCGCGCACTCCGGAAGGCCCGCGGCCTCACCCAGGCCGCGCTCGGACAGATGCTGGGCGTGGGGCAGGCCCGCATCGCCGAGATCGAAGGCAACCCCGGCGCCGTGAGCGTCGATCAGTTGATGAAGGTGCTCTCGGCGTTGCGTGCCTCCCTGGTGGTGCGGGATGGCACCCCCGAAGTGATCGCAGACCAGCCGGACACCCTCCCCCAGCCCCACACGGCTCCTGCAAACAAGCCCCGCAGGCCGGCCAGGCAATCGCCGGTCAACATTCCACCGGCGGGCCAGTGGCGCAAACAGCCTTTGGCCGATGTCACCCCGACATTCATGCGCAACTTCGTCATTCGACCCAAGAAGGGCTCCTGGTAATGGTCGCGCTCAATGCGTGGATGAATGGCGAATTCGTCGGCACCTGGCGGGTCCACCGGGGCGCCCACAGCTTTTCGTATGCCCCCTCATGGCTGGAGTCCGGAAAGTCACGTCCGCTGTCCCTGTCGCTGCCCCTCACCCGCACCCTGGACATCAGGGGAGAGGTCGTCGCGAACTACTTCGACAACCTCCTGCCTGACAACGAACGGATCCGCGAGCGCATCGCCCGGCGATTCAAGACCAGAACACGCGATGCGTTCACCTTGCTGGAGGCCATCGGCCGTGACTGCGTTGGCGCCGTGCAGTTGCTTCCGGAAGGAACGACCCCGGACGGGTGGAACCGTGTGGCAGGTGAGCCGCTGACCGACGAACAGGTCGCGGCAGCGCTCCGCGCAGTGCCCGATGACCCGCTCGCGCGGCATGCCAATGAAGCTCGGCCCTTCCGTATTTCCCTGGCCGGAGCCCAGGAAAAGACCGCCTTCGTGCAGGTCAACGGCCAGTGGTGCAGCCCCGTCGGCGCCACCCCGAGCACCCACATCTTCAAGCTCCCGCTCGGCGTGATTGCCAACACCACCCAGGTGGACATGTTCGACTCTGTCGAAAACGAATGGCTGTGCGCGCAGATCATCCAGGCGCTCGGCCTGCCCATGGCGCGCACCGAAATGGCCACGTTCGGCGACCAGAAAGCCCTGATCGTGGAGCGCTTCGACCGCGAATGGATGGACGGCGGCCAGTGGATCGCCCGGCTCCCCCAGGAAGACTTCTGCCAGGCGCTGGGCCTGCCCTCACATTTGAAGTACGAAAGCGATGGCGGGCCGTCCGTCGCGACGGGCCTCACGCTGCTGGCCGGAAGCGCTGATGCGGACACGGACCGCATGGCTTTCCAGTTGGCCCAGCTGACCTTCTGGCTCATGGCAGCGCCCGACGGCCATGCGAAGAACTTTTCGATCTTCCTGCGCCAGGGCAATGCCTACGACATGGCGCCCCTGTACGACGTGCTGTCCGTATGGCCCTACGTGGGCAGGAAACGCGGACAACTGCATTTGCGCGATGTGCGCCTGGCCATGGCGCTGCGCTCGAAAAACACGCACTACGAGATCCACACCATACGGGCCCGGCACTGGCATGCCCTCGCCATGAAAAACGGCGGCCCTCCAATCTGGGAGGCGATGCAGGGCCTGGTTGGTGGCGTCGGTCAGGCCCTAGAGTCCGTGGAAGCGCGGCTGCCCCGGAGCTTTCCCGAGCGCATCTGGGACCCGATCGCGAGAGGAATGCGGGGACAGGCAGAGAAATTCCTCTTGGAGGCTGCCAATCTCTTTTGATCGGAGGCGTGTGGCCCGCTCACGATCTCCCGAGGCCGCGCCGAGCCGCCGCCTGTGAAACCGCTCGGTTGACAGTCTTATCAGTGAGAACGAGGACGTTCTCGCGTTTCTCGCTCCATTAGAATTTGTAACTAATAGATAATTTAAAAAAGACCGAAACGGTCCAGGGAGAAATGCGAGTGCTTGGCCACGACCAGCGCCTGACATCAAAGTGTGACAGCGCGCTTGATGCGCATCTGGGAGGACCCGCTGATCTGGCGGGCGGGATGGCTGCGCCTTGATGAACGAACCGAGCGTCGCCCACGCCATCCCCCTGAGCCAGTTCCTTCGAATGGCCGTCATGGCCGGGGTTGAGAGCGCCGTTCAAATTCATATTGATCGAGGCGATGACCTCGACGCGCGAGACTCCAGCGGTATGACGCCGCTCATGCTCGCCGCCGCACGCAACAAGCCAGCGATCTGCAGGTTGCTGCTGAGCGCTGGAGCCGACCACCGCCTGCTCGATCCGACGGGGAAAACGGCCCTTGAAATTGCCCTCGCCGTTGGATCGCGTGACACTGCCGCGGTCCTCGAGGCCGTCCGCGCGCCGGAACCGATCGCTCCTTCGGCCAACATTGCGCCGGAGGTTGAGCTTGGCTCAGCAGCCGAGCCCCTTGCTGCGACCAGTGTTGGCACTGCCGTAGATGTGACAGCAGCAGCGGCAAGCGTTTCCGTTGAGGTTGCAGCCCACTCCAGGCTCGCACTACTGGAGCAGTTGCCAACAGCGCCTGAACCGCCGTCCAATCCATTGTCGACCACTGTGGACGCAAGCGATGCATGGGAATTCGATGTGTCCGGCTGGGAGTCCGAGAATGAGCCCGCGCGGCCCGAGGCTGATCTTGTTGTCCAGGCCTCGGCCACTACGATCCAAGATGAGATCACCTTTCACCAACCGGTTGACTCCTCAACCGGATGGGACGACATCGAGGCTTTCCTCCCCGAGGTAGCCCTACCGCTGGCGCGCATCGACGACGCGGAAGGCCGCACCCTGCTACGACGCCTGTTGCTTCGGGCTATCCGGGAAGGCAGCGTGCCACGCCTGGATGTCCAAGCCCAGTCGACCAACGAAGACCGCTCGGCCAATCCCGAGGCTGAGGCTTTTCTGACCATGGTCATTAACGACCTTGGAGCCGAAGTCGACGAACGCTTTGAATACGTCGACGCCAGCGAGAGCTTCGAGGTGTTCGTCGCTCCCGAGGAGACGACCGACGAGGAGACGGCGCTTGATGAGGCTTTCGCTGCCATCGACCGCGCAGCATCGCCGCGACATGACCCTTTGCGGATCTACCAGCATGAGTTCCAACGCCTGCGGCTTCTCACGGCCGAGGAAGAGCTCCAGCTCGCCAAAGAGATGGAGGCAAGTCTCGAGGCTGCGCTCGACGCCCTGGCGGCGTGGTCGGAAGGCCTCGCGCTGACGCTTGCCGCCGGCGCAGCCGTCATCGCAGGCGATCGCGTGCCCTCGTCGATTTGGATCAGTGGCGCCGATGCAGACCCGGAGCCAACCACCACAGAGAGCCTGGAGGCCGATGCGCCAACGCAGGAGGAGCCAGAAGAGGTAGTCGATTACGAGTCGACGGACCAAACTCCAACGGATGCGGGCGACGCCACCTTTGCCGAAGCGCTTCAGCGGGTAGCGACGCTCGTTGAAAGAGACGCGCCTCAGCGGGCATCGCCCGAAGAAGTCCGCCAGGCGCTTTCCGCCCTGCGCTTGAATCGGCGCTTCCTCCTGGAGCTGATCGATGCGGCGGAAGGCGCGGCGCCTTGCCCCGCTTTCGCTCGAGCCATGAAGAGTTTCCGGATCGCTCGCGACCGCATGACTGCGGCGAACCTGAAACTGGCGTTCTTCCACGCCAGGAAATACCTTTACAGCGGCGAGACGCTGGACGACTTGGCGCAGGAGGGCAACGTCGGCCTGCTCAAAGCGGTCGATCGCTACAACTGGCGTCGCGGATTTCGGTTCTCAACCTATGCCACCTGGTGGGTCCGGCAGCAAATCAGCCGCTATGTCGCCGACAAGGCCCGGACGATCCGCATGCCTGTCCACATATACGAAAAGGCTCAGCGCGCGGAGCGTATCGCCCAACGCTTTGAAATGCTCGCTGACCGTGCGCCAAGCCTCGACGAGCTGGCGGAGCGCATGGAAATGCCGCGCCACAAGCTCGCCGCGCTGCTTCGCATCGCGCCGGAGCCCTCGCGCATTGACGAATCGCCCGTCGATGAACTGATCTCCCTCGATGCCCGCGACGCATATTGGCTGCCAGACCCGGCAGACGCTGTCGAAACGCACCAGGTGAGGGCGGCGCTCGATCGCTACATCTCCTCGCTCTCGACCAGGGATCGCAAGGAAGAGCACGTTCTGCGCCTGCGATACGGTATCGGCGTCCATGAGGCGCTGACTCTTGACGAGGTTGGCCAGCGCTTCGGCGTGACACGCGAGCGCATTCGGCAGATCGAAGCCAAGGCGATCCGAAAACTCAAGCATCACGCGCGCTCCGAGCCCTTCGCCCGCCTGGTCCTGGGCTTGGAGTCCGAGGAAAATCCGTTCGCCCCTGGCCGGCATGAGCCGGAGCCCGCGGACGCATCCGACGGCGCCGATGCGCCCGAAGCGGAGCCAGATCCCGAGGCGCCCAAGCGCAAGGCTGCGCCAAGGCCGCAGCGCGAGGCCAGCCAAACGGCCGACTCCTCGAAGCCCTCCGCCCTCGATCGACTCCTCTCCCAAGCTGTTGAACTCGGCATCCGGGTCGACGACAGCCGCCTGACCTCCGGGAGCATCTGGGTGGAGCTTCTTGAACCCCGCGACAACAAGCACCGCCTTTTGATTCGCAAGCTCCTTGATTTCGGCTTCGCCTTTTGGCCAGGGAAAGGTTACTGGAAATGACCTCGAAGACCCGTAAAGCTCCGCCTCGCGCGATAGCGATGCTCGAATCCCTGCGGGGCTTGGGTTACTCGACCGCGGCAGCATTGGCCGACATCGTTGACAACAGCATCTCCGCCGGCGCGAGCGAGGTCCGAATAGATTTCCGATGGGACGGCCCCGAAAGCCGCGTGCTGATCCTGGATGACGGGCGCGGCATGAGTGACCCAGAGCTTGAAGGCGCGATGCGTCTAGGCGACAAGAACCCTTTGGCGACACGCGAGGCCCACGACCTCGGGCGCTTTGGCATGGGGTTGAAGACCGCCTCGCTTTCACAGTGCCGGCGACTGACCGTCGCCAGCGTCAAGGGCAGCGAGCGAAGCTGTCTGCGTTGGGACCTCGATGAGCTGGCGGCAGACCCGCAAAGCGACTGGCTGCTCTTCGAAGGCCCGGCCGACGGCTCCGAGCGGCATCTGGCAGGCCTCGATGGCAGGGCAGCAGGAACGCTGGTGCTTTGGGAAAAGCTGGACCGCATCGTCACCGCCGGCTATACGGCGGACAACTTCGGCGACCTTCTGGACAACGTCGAAGCGCACTTGGCCATGGTGTTTCATCGATTGCTCCAGGGGCCGCGGGCGCAGATCAGGCTGTTCGTCAACAATCGCCCCGTCGCGCCCTGGGATCCATTCATGACTGGGCACCCTGCCAAGCCTTGGTCCTCGCCCATCGCGCAGCAGCGAACCAATGGCGGCTTGGTGTTGGTCCAGTGTCACGTCCTGCCTCACCGTGACAAGCTGAGCAATAACGAATACGAAGCGAACGCTGGTCCGGCCGGCTGGACCGCGCAGCAAGGCTTCTACGTCTACCGCAATGAGCGCTTGCTGGTCGCCGGCGGATGGCTTGGACTAGGCAAACCGAAGGCGTGGAATCGCGAGGAGGTTCATCGCCTGGCGCGCATCCAGCTGGATATCCCGAACACGGCCGATGCCGATTGGAAGATCGACGTTCGCAAGTCGACGGCGCGACCGCCGGTGTCGCTGCGCCCGTGGTTGATGGCCTTGGCCGACAACACCCGTGATCGCGCCCGCCGCGTATTCGCATTCCGTGGATCTCCGGCCCCGTCCGCTGGCAATCAACCCATTGAACAAGCTTGGCGGGTCGACAAGCTCAAGGCGGGCACGCGCTACCGTATCGATGAGTCGCATGCGTCCGTGGCCGCCGTGTTGGAACGCGCGGGAGATCTGCAGCCGCTGGTGAAGGCGATGCTGAGGGTCATCGAGGAGACGGTGCCAGTCCAGCGCATCTGGCTGGATACGGCCGAGAACAAGGAAACGCCGCGCACGGGTTTTGAGGGCGAGCCCCCGGCCGCGGTCATCGAGGTAGCCACCGTTCTCTTCGATGACCTGATCGAGCGCAAAGGACTGAGTGAAGACGAGGCCCGAAAGTCGCTGCTCAGGACCGAACCATTCCAAAAATACCCGACGCTGGTCGCAAAACTAGGGAGGAACCAATGACCGCTGCAGAAGAGGCAGCCGCCCAAGCGGAATTGCTTGAGAACGTCATCGCCACCGCGCAGCGGCTGGTGAAGGCCGAGAAAGACCCATCCAAGATCACGCCGGCCTTCATCGCAGACAAGGTTCAGCTCGCGGCGAAGATGTTCGCTGGCGATTCGCCGCATGCTGTGGACCAGGCCAAGGCCGTCACCGCTCTGATCCAACGGTTCAGCCACCGGATCGGCAAGTCCACCACACTCAAGGACAGCACCAACCACTTCGACTGGCTCTCGGCGGCTCGCAAGCGCGATTGGCACTACTGGCGCCGCTACCGGGACTTCCTCGAAGCCAAGCTCTCCGACAAGGTCGTCGAAGAGCTGAATGACGCCACCGACGAGATCCTGGGCCTGCTGGAGGACCCTCAGCGCGCGGATGACTGGGACCGCCGCGGGCTCGTCGTGGGCCATGTGCAATCGGGCAAGACCAGCAACTACTCGGGGCTCATCTGCAAGGCCGCAGACGCTGGCTACAAGATCATCATCGTGCTCGCGGGCATGCACAACAATCTGCGCTCGCAAACCCAGATGCGGCTTGAGGAAAGTTTCCTCGGCTACGAGACAACGGTCGACCGGGATCCAGGTATGCCCATCGGTGTGGCTGAGTTCGGCGAGGATTTGAAGACCAACTCCGCGACGACCCGCGCTGAAAACGGCGACTTCAACAAGTCCATCGCGAAACACTTCCATGGCATCTCTCCCGAAGAGCGGCCCTGGCTTTTCGTGGTGAAGAAGCAGAAGACCGTCCTCACCGAGCTGCTCAACTGGATCCGAACGCGCGTGGCCGACAGCACCGACTCTGTCGATGGGCGCAAGCTCGTGACGAAACTGCCGCTGCTGGTAATCGACGACGAGGCGGACCACGCATCGGTCGACACGGGCGAGCAGATGTTCAACGACGACGGTACGCCGGACGAAGAGCATCAGCCCAAGACCATCAACAGCCTGATCCGACAGGTGCTGCACGCCTTCACCCGCAAGGCCTATGTCGGCTACACCGCCACGCCGTTCGCCAACATCTTCATCCACCACAAGGGCGCGACCGCCAAGGAAGGCCCCGATCTCTTCCCGCGCGCCTTCATCATCAATTTGGCCGCGCCGTCCAACTATGTGGGCCCGGCCCGCATGTTCGGCAAGATGACCAAGGAGGGGCGCGTGGGCGCGCTACCGCTCTCGCGGAATATCGGGGACCACTACGACCCCGAGGTCGACTTGGGCTGGATGCCTCCCAAGCACAAGAAGACGCACGTCCCGACCTACAACGGCCAAGAGACCATTCCTCCTTCGTTGCGAGAGGCGATCTGCGTGTTCGTCCTCGCCTGCGCGGTGCGGGAGCTGCGCGGCCAGGGGGACCAGCACAGCTCGATGTTGATCCACGTCACGCGCTTCGTCGATGTGCAGAACCATGTACGCGAGCAGGTCGAAGAGGTCGTTCGGCGCATGCGGCAGAAAATCACCCGAGGCATCGATGCCGACGCGCTTCTGAAGCAACTGCGCGAGCTTTGGGAGCAGGATTTCCTGCCGATCCGAGATCAAGTTGCAGAGCTTTCTCCTCCCGAGGAGCGCCCGCCCGCGATGCCAAGTTGGGAAGAAGTCCTTGGCGCGTTGCCCGACGTGCTGGACGATATCGAGGTCCGATCGATCAACGGCACAGCCAAGGATGCGCTCGACTACGCGACCCCCGGAGCGGCGCTCAAAGTGATCGCGGTTGGGGGTGACAAGCTGGCCAGAGGCCTTACTCTGGAGGGCCTGTGCGTGAGCTATTTCGTCCGCACGACGAAGATGTATGACACGCTCATGCAAATGGGCCGTTGGTTCGGGTATCGCCCGGGTTACCTGGATCTTTGCCGCCTCTACACCTCGGCCGACCTGGTCAGGTGGTTCGCCCACATCGCCGACGCGTCGGAGGAGCTCCGCGAGGAGTTCGATTTCATGGCCGACGCCAAGCTGACGCCGGAGCAATACGGCCTCAAAGTCATGTCGCACGAGGTGCTCACCGTCACGTCCCCATTGAAGATGCGGAATGCTCAGACGCTCTCGCTGAGCTACAGCGGCACGCGCCCGCAGACCATCCTCTTCCACCGGGATGCGGAAATCCAGAAGCGGAACCTCGACGCCACCGACGCTCTGATCACATCCCTCGGCGACAACTGGCTCTGCGATCCGAAGTACGCGCGGGATGGCGCACAGGACTCTTGGCCCGGAGCGCGCCTGTGGAAGGATGTCGACGCGTCCAAAGTGCTGACTTTCCTGGGCGCCTATACGACCCACCCTAATGCCAGCAGCGCGAAGGCCGCACTGCTTTCCGAGTTCATAGTCAAGATGATCGGCATTGGTCAGCTCTCCAAGTGGAACGTCGCCTTGCTCGGCGGCGGCATGGGCGACGGCGCTCCGCACACTTTTCCCGGAGGAAAGCAGTCGACGAGCTATTCGATCCGCAAGACGGAGGATCCGGACGAGGAAGATAGAGTAGATCCAAAGCTGTTCGCGATCGGCGTCCTCATCGATCCGAAGGACGAAGGCATTGACCTTGACGATGGCGCTTGGAGGGAGGCACTGGCTCTCACCAAAGCCGCATCCAAGCGCGACCCCACCAATCCGCCGAGCTTCCCCAGCGGCAAAGGCATCCGAGCGGCGCGAGGCAAGCTCGGGGGCGACGCGGATCGCGGGTTGCTGCTGCTCTATCCGCTCACACCCTATTTCTACAAGGAAAGCGATAAGGAAAAGGTCAAGACACGTGATCGCCTCATCGTTCCTGGTTGGGACAAGCCCATCATGGCCTTCGCCATCGCGTTTCCCGCAAGCGACAAAGCGATCAGCGTGGAATACGAAGTCAACTACCTCTATTGGTTGCAGGAATATGGCCCGTCCGAGTGAAGAGTTTCTGCTGGCTTGGTCGTCCCTGTCATCCAGCGACCCCGCGCCTGGCTGGCAAGCCATCGCGCTACCGCCAGCCGGCCCCATCGATATTGAGGCGGGTCGGCGCTCTCCTGACAACGCCGAAGCAATCCTGCTTGGCTTCTCATCGGTTCGACTAGCGCCTGCCGAGAAGCTGCCCGAGGGCCAAGGCTTCAGCGTCGAGCGCGCGGACTCGAATGGCACGGGTCGGCTTCGGCTCGCGCTGACTCGCCGAGCCGCCGGCAGCGCCGAGCTTTTCGCGGCCATGGCCTGCGATGTTGTTGGCGCGCTGGACGAAGCCGCCGCGACGGGAGCGGCTGAGCCGAAGCTGCTGCAAGCATTTCTTCGTCGGGTGGGCGCTTGGCAAGAGTTCATGCGCAAGGGCTCTCAGTCGCTGAGCCCGGAATCCGAGATCGGCTTGATGGGCGAGCTCACGCTGCTACGGGTGATCATCGACGAGGGAGTGTCGGCGGCCTCCGCGATCGAATCGTGGGTCGGCCCGCTCGATGGCGTCCGCGACTTCGAGCTGGGCACGGGAGCGATCGAAGTCAAAGCCACCCTGGCAGCCGCTGGATTTCCCGCCAAGATCGGCTCGCTCGATCAGCTCGACGACTCTGTGCGCCAACCGCTCTTTTTAGCCGGCGCCAAGCTGCGTCAAACCGATGCGGGAAAGAGCTTGCCGGAGCTGGTGGCGGAGATGCGCGATGTCGCCGCGGGCGAACCCGAGGCCGTGCGCCTGCTCAGTGAGCGGTTGATCGCCGCCGGCTACTTCGACGCCCACGCGGACCGCTACATCCGCCGCTTCACGTTGGTCGACACTCTCGTCGTCGAGGTGAATGAGGGATTTCCGCGCCTCACCCGAGGCAGTGTGCCGCTGGGCATCACGAAGGCCACATACGAAATCGATCTGGACAAGGCCGCGGGACCGAGCATCCCGACCGCCGATGCATTGAAGAAATTGGGAGCAATATGAGTTCAAGCCTGTCGGAATTCCTGCGCGAAACGCAGTCCGCCGTCAAATCCCAGATGCGTGAAGGCGCTCTCTATGAAGAGCTGGTTTTCGCTGGCATCGTGATGGAGCACATGTCGGAAATCGGCATGACCTTCGAGCCCGTGGAATGCCACTTTGAAGGCACCGTGGGCAATGCCATCTTGCGGCTGAGCGGTTATTCCCTCTCCGACGAAGGCGACCAGCTCGATTTGTTCGTGAGCCTCTATGCTGGCGTCGAAGAAATCACGCCCATCCCCGATTCCGAGACGAAAGTGGCAGCCGAGCGCTGCCTGCGCTTCTTGACGCTGTGCGCCGAAGGCAAGATGGCTCAGAGACTCGACCCATCCAGTGACGTGCGCTCGCTGGCCGAGACGCTGCAGGCCATATACAACGACCTTGAACAGATCCGCATCTACGTCATCACCGACCGGGTCGCCAAGTCAAAGAGCTTCAAGACGCGCGACATAGGCGGCAAGGCCGTGCGCCTAGAGGTGATGGACATCGAGCGGCTGCAACGGCATACCTCGGAAGGCAAGCCACGAGATGAGCTGGTAGTTGATTTCAACGAGGTCTCTGGCTCCCCCCTCCCTTGCGTCTACGTCCCGGGCGAAAACGACGATTACAACTATGCGATGACAGCCGTTCCCGGCGAAGCGCTGCGGTTGCTCTATGAGAAGTTCGGCGCGCGTCTGCTGGAGGCGAATGTCCGCTCGTTCCTCAGCGTCAAGGGCAAGGGCGTCAACGCCGGCATTCAGTCGACGCTTCGCTCCGCGCCCGAGCGCTTCATGGCTTACAACAACGGCATTGTCATCGTGGCCGACGAGATGGTGCTGGGCAAGACCTCGCAGGGCGAGCAAGGCATCGCCTGGCTCAAAGGCTTGCAGATCGTCAACGGCGGACAGACCACCGCGTCGCTCTACTTCACCAAGAAGAAGTATCCGGACACCGATCTGAGCCGCGTGCGTGTGCCGGCCAAGATCATCGTGATGAAAGCGCACGACTCCATCAAGGAGGAGGCTCTGGTCTCAGACATCTCGCGCTTCGCAAACAGCCAAAACGCAGTCCGGCAATCGGACCTGTCCGCCAACAAACCTTTTCACGTCGAAATCGAAAAGCTCTCGCGCTCGGTTTATTGCCCCGATGGCGTTGGTCAGTGGTTCTATGAGCGCGCCGCCGGCAGCTACAACACCTTGCTATCTCGCGAGGGCAACACCCCAGCCCGCCTCAGGGCCTTGAAGGATGCAATCCCGAGCGTAAGGCGCGTGACCAAGACGGACCTGGCCAAATACCTCAACGCCTGGGACTGCAAGCCCGATATCGTGAGCATGGGCTCGCAGAAGAACTTCGACCGCTTCATGGCCGCGCTGTCTCCCTCCGAGGGCCAGGAGGCTCCGCTGCCCAGCGTGGCGGACTTCAAGGCAATGATCGCCAAGGCCAAGCTATACCGCGACGCACAAAAGCTGCTGCGGCCGATGTTCCAGGCCTTCCAAGCCAACGTAACGGCTTACACGATATCCGTTCTTTCCGAGAAGCTCGGTTCGCGCATCGATCTGAACCGCATCTGGGAAAAGCAGGCCGTTTCGCCAGAGCTCATGAAGCAGATCGCCACTTGGGCCCGGGAAGTCAACGACGCGCTGCATACCACCTCCGGGGGACGCATGGTGTCGGAGTGGGCCAAGCGGCCAGAGTGCAAGGACGCCGTGATGGGTGCGAGCTATTCAGAGCCGGCGGACGACATCCCGGAAGTCAAGGTTGCCTGATCGGCAGACCGGACTCGCTTAGCGTATCGTGGTCCGCCATGGTCGATGTCGTCAGCCCCGCCAAACGCAGCCAGATGATGTCCGGCATCAAAGGCAAGAACTCTCTGCCAGAGATGCTGGTCCGCAAAGCACTGTTCGCGATGGGACACCGCTTCCGTCTGCATCGTCGCGATCTACCGGGCACGCCCGACATCGCCATGCCAGGCCGCAAAATCGCGATCTTCGTGCACGGCTGCTTCTGGCATGCCCACCAGGGATGCAAATACGCCAAGACGCCATCCACTCGAACTGAGTTCTGGACGACCAAGCTGCAAGGCAATGTCGATCGCGACCGACGCGCTGCCGACAAGCTTGCGGAGATGGGGTGGCGAGTGCTCAACGTCTGGGAGTGCTCGACACGTGATCCAGTGACCGCCGAGGGCTTGTCGGATGCCCTGCGGGCCTGGATTGACAGCGATGCCCCAGTTGGCGAGATCAGAGCGCCGTCGAAGGGCTGAGGCATGGCAGTGGGATCGGGCTTGCAACTTGGCCAATGGCGAGACTTCCGCATCGCCGACTGACCTGCGCTTCGGGGCTACTCACCGCTTGCGCGGCGAAGCCATGAAGTCGGAGATGATCTGGCCGATCTGCTTGGCCAGCAATGGCGGAACGGCATTGCCTATCTGGCCGTATTGCTCTGTCCTGTTCCCTTCAAAGAAGTAGTTGTCGGGGAAGGTCTGCAAGCGGGCGGCCTCGCGCGCCGTCAAGCTGCGGCACTGGCCCGGGTCGGGGTGGATGTAGTAGTGCCCATCCTTTTTGATATGCGCCACAACTGTCGACGACGGATGCTTGCCCATCTGGACGCGGAAGCGGTCCTTGAAGGGGATCGTCTCCTCGTCCACGTTCACATGATCGGGCAGCAGCCTGGGCGGAAAGTCGCGCAGGTCCGGCGCATATTTCTGCGTCGCGGCGAAACACGAGGCGAACATGTAGCGGTGGAGATCCGAGCGCATATGGCTGCGGGTCTCGTGATGCAAGACGCCGCCGAGCTTGGGATCAAGATACCAGTCCTGCAGATCCTGGGGCATGCAGTTCCCCGGATCGACGACTGTCTCTATGAAGGGACCGCCGAAGCTCGATTGCTTCTCGGCCTTCTTGATGAACTTCTCCATGGCTGACTCGATGACAGCCCGCAGTGGCACACGCCACCCCACCAGGGTGCTCGGAGACTCCTTGACGGCCTTGATCCATGCCTCTTGCGAGTCAGGTTCTCTGGACAAGCGGCTGCGCAGCTCCGGCAGGCCGGCCAATGCGGCGCTCACGCCGACTTTTTTGGGCTGTTTACAAAGCAGGAAGTCCCCCGGGCGATCCTTGAGCGCCTGGGTCGCCGCCGCTATGTCCGATCGGATGCCAAAGAGGATGACCCGGTGCCGACTCTGAGGGATACCGTAGTCGTCAGCCTCGATCACATAGTCGTTAGGGTCGAGCTCGCCCTCCGCCTTGTGAACCACAAGGGAGCGGACCTCATAGCTCAAGCCGGCCTTGGGCGCTTTCAGGTCGGTGAGGATCTGCTCGAAGATGCGCTTGCCGGAATTGGTAGAGTTGAGCATCCCCTTGACGTTCTCCATCACGAAGACCGCCGGGGCAAACTGCTGGATGATCCGCAGGTATTCAATGTAGAGGAAGTGCTTGGCATCGGCCTCGAACTTCTTCACGTCCTTGCTGCGCAGCCGTGACCGGCCTGCGAGCGAGTAGGCTTGACAAGGCGGGCCTCCGATAAGCACCCAATCTGTCTGGTCGCCCAGGGCTTCGCGGATCCAGCCGTCAACCTCACTGGCCGGTGTGACGCCCAGCTCAGCGCATCGAGCCTCCCTGGCGGCATGCTCCGCCACGGCCTTGATCTCAGGATGGGCCAGGAACTGCTCACGGTTTATCTTGCCGCGGACGTAGTCGTAGTAGCAGCCCGGAACCTTGCCATCGGGAAACTGGCGGAAGATCGCCCGCAGCAGCAGAGTCCGATGAGCGACCGGATCCTTCTCAATGGAAATCTTTACGGCGAAACGACGGCTCCCTGTCGCGTCCACAACAGATGAGAATCCTTCGCAAAGTCCCCCAGGGCCGGCAAAAAGATCAATGACCGGTATCGCGTCTCTTCTTTTATGCATCTTTCCCATCGCCATGCCGCAAATGGGCTGACCTCTTCCCCGTCACTCAATTTCAGTATTCTGCCAAACTGGATCCAGATGCGATCGGCTGTGATCCCAGCCCCACCGTACGAGATGACGGGACCAGCGGGCGGCTTCTGGCAGTTTATGGTCCCCGCCCCAAAAACCTGCCGCAGCATCTCGGCGATGCCGAAGCGCGGAATACGTTGACGAGCACTTGAGGGTTAGATGCGTGGTCGCGATGAGGCGGAACATGCACCGCCAACGCACACGCCGCCCGCCCCAGTCTGAGCAACCGCCCAGATCACGGAAGTTGGTGGCGCCGAAGAGGTTGATAGACCTAGTGTAGATTGAACGTCCACAGCCGTCACCGTATGCGAAGCCGCCAGATCTGGCGGCGAGGCGACCCGGTGCTGAACGAACGCAGAAAGCCGGTAGGAAGCCAACAAGACTCCCCACCGCGCCCCCGCTCCGCTTATTTCGGCAGCCCGTCAGGCCCGGCGTAGGTATAGCCCTCGACCTTCTCTCCCTTGCACAGCGACTGCATGTCCCGCGCCAGAAAAGGCAGCAGGTTGTTCAGACCATAGTTGAGCGTCGTCACGTACTCGCCTTGCGCTCCCCACATATTGGTCTTGTCGCCATGGGAGCGGTAATACTTTTGCTGCAGCACACCGTTGCGGTCCGCGAACTCGGCCTTCACTCCCACCATGCTGAAAATCTTCATGCCGACATGCCAGGTGTATGCCCGCGTCAAGGTGGTACGCACGGTCAGGCCGTCCGCGGCTGGTGTGCCGTCCGGCGGCGTGCTCCCGATGGTGTAACCGAAGGCTTTGAGTTGCTTGAGTCCCTCAGTCATCCACGGGCTGACGCCTTCCGCCAGAAGCGGGCCGCTGAACGACTGCCCTATGGTTTCCTTGTTTTGCCGGGCATCTGAAGCAGTTGCGATGTGCAGGACACAAGGGCTGGCCTGAAAGGACGACATGGTGCCTGCCTCGCTCTCGCTCGGGTCGTATGTCATCTTCACAGTGAATGCCGCGTCCTTGTCAGGCACCGCGGGCTGCGCAGCAGCGGCCGTGCTGAGCAGAAGAACGGCCAGGCCGGTGATCCATTGGGTTTGTTGATGCATGTCGGTTCCCGGAATCATTGCTGCGCTGTCGTCGCGAGGCTGCCGCTGTGCGGCAGGGAATAGAGCTTCATATCGGAGCCCAGCAGAATGACCCGGCCGTTGCCCGTCTTCAGTACCTGCCCCTTGATCTCCCCTTTCCCCATTCCCTGGTTGAACGGGAAAGTCTGGAGATCCTTCTCCTCAGGCGCTTTGGCGGCCACATCGATGTCCAGCATCACCATCCGGACCGTTTCTGCAATGGACTCGCGCATGGCATTGCGAAAAGGAGCCGCCCCCTGCGCCGCCCACAGCGCGAGCGATTCCCTGCCGCCCGGCCCCACGGGCGCAGATTGATAGCGCATTTGCCCGCGCTGGCTTGGCATCTGGGACTCCGATTCGCCGGGCCGCAGCCAGATGCCAACCATCGACTCCACATCGAACGTGCGGAAGTCCATGCTCAACGTGTACCTGGGAAGGATGACCAGCAGCGCCTGCCCCGGCTGGAGATCGGAGCGCAACCGGGTGATTTCGTCTTTCGACACGGCGCGGGGCGTCGTCGTAAACCGGCTGATCTTGATCGGATACCCGGAAAGTTCCTGCTGGATCGATTGGTTGAATTCTTTGCGGTAATCGACATCCTCGATGGCGGCATAGAAAGGGCCGAGGGCGCTTTGAGACTCCTTCACCCGGTTGTTCGTGATGTGGCTATCGATCATGGCGCCGATAAGGCCATTGGCTGCCCCGACCGTAGACGGTTGCACAGCGGCAATCACTTCGTCCTGCACCACCACCACATGGGCCGTGAGTTCAGTGACCTTGCTGCGTTGCTCGGGGGTCAGGCTCGTCCGCAGGGGCGACGCGCAAGCGCCAAGGAGCAGCGCGATGGAAAGCATCGCGATGAGTCGTAATCGGTACATGAAGACTTTCGACGGTGATGGATGGGCTTCTTACTGGCGCCTTGCTTTGACGGAGCCGCGCCGATTGCTTGCTTCAGAGGGCAATCAGTCATGCCGCACTGATGAGCAATTATATTTTCATGAAGTTACTTAAGAAAAACAAAGATACAAACATCGGCGCCATTGGGGGAGTGACGCAGTTGCGGGCGCGGCGGTCCTACGCGGCTTGGCCCGACACGCCTCGATAGTGGGCAGTCCGTGACTGCCGACATATCTCGTTCAGGAGACACCCAATGGCCACCGATCCCGCACACCACCCTTTGCACCAGGTCCCCGATGAACTGCCGCGTCCGCCCGGAGACCTCCCTCCCGCGCCGCCCCCTTCACAGCCACCGGCCCCCTCACCAGCCCTGCCGCGGCAGACCACTGACGGCCTGTCGAATCCCGTCAGCCGTTGATCGCTGTTACGAAAACGCGGGTTCAACGCAGCCGCTCCTACACAGCGGAAGGCGTCTCGCCGACCGGCATGCAGTGGACAGGACTCGAAGAATGCGTGAGCCCACCAGCCCCCGCATTCCACCCGCCCACCCATCGGTGGGCTCACCAGCGAGCCGCTCCATGCCCGTCCCTGCACTCCCGCTCCGTGCCGCCGCCACCCTGTTGTCCCTGGCCGCCTGCAGCCTCGCCGCGCAGGCGCAGCTCCCGCCCGGCGACGGCCCCACCACCGTGACGGGCGGCGTGCTCGAACCCACGCCCGTGCGCTTCGATGAATCGCTGCTCGGGCAGTTGCGCGTGCCCGCAGGCTTCAAGGTCTCGGTGTTCGCCAGGGACCTGAACAACGTGCGCTGGCTGGCCGTCGCGCCCAATGGCGACGTGTACGCCAGCCGCCGCGAGCAGGGCGACGTGCTGTGGCTGCGCGACAGCGATGGCGACGGCCGCGCGGACCAGCAGAAGGTGGTGCTGCAGAACGCGAAATACGCGCATGGCCTTGCGCTGCGTGACGGCAAGCTGTACCTCGTGACCGACAAGAAGCTGATGGTGGCCGACGTGCAGCCGGACGGCACGCTCTCGGCCCCGCGCATCCTCGCCGACGACCTGCCCGATGCCGGCCAGCACCCCAACCGCACCATCGCCTTCGGGCCCGATGGCTGGCTGTATCTGACCGTGGGCTCCACCTGCAACAACTGCCGCGAGACCAACGGCGAATCGGCCACGATGCTGCGCATGCGCCCGGACGGATCGGGCCGCGAAGTGGTGGCGCAGGGGCTGCGCAACACCATCGGCTTCGGCTGGCATCCGCGCACCGGCGTGCTCTACGGCTTCGACCACGGCTCCGACTTCCAGGGCGACGACACGCCGCCCGAAGAACTGAACGCCATCCTGCCCAACAAGCACTACGGCTGGCCCTACTGCTGGGGCGACCGGCAGGTGACCAAGTTCCAGGTCAACGAACCGCCGAACACCACCAAGGCGGATTTCTGCCCCACGACCGAGGCCCCGCTGCTGCAGTACACCGCCCATGCCGCGCCGATCGGCTTCGTCTTCTACACGGGCGAGCAGTTCCCGCAGCAGTACCGCGGCGACGCCTTCGTGGCCTTCCGCGGCTCGTGGAACCGCTCGCAGCCCAGCGGCTACAACGTGGTGCGGGTGCGCTTCGACGCCGAAGGCCGTCCCACCGGCACGGAGGAGTTCGCCGCGGGCTGGCTCATGTCCACGCCCGCCGCGGTGGCATCGCAGCCCGGCCCCGCGGCCGCACCCGCGGAGCAGGACAAGGCCCGCCGGCCCGCGCAGTTCGGCCGCCTCGCGGGCCTCGCCCAGGCGCGCGACGGCGCACTGCTGCTCGCCGAGGACCAGAACGGCGTGATCTACCGCATCAGCCACGGCAACCGCTGACCGGCCGCCTCGCTCCTCCTCCCACATTCTCTGCGTGCCGCCATGACCCATTCCTTCCGACTCTCCTCCCTTGCCGGTGCCTGTGCCACGGGCGCCGCCGCCCTGCTGCTCGGTGGCTGCGCTGCCCTGCAGAACTACGACATGCCCCCCGCGCAAAGCGCCATCGGCATCCCGGGCGGCGCCGGCACGGCGACCGACATGGTCGCGCCCGACGCGACATCGGCCGTCGTCCTGCTGAAAACCGCCGCGGGTGCCCCGGCCGGCCGCGCGATGCTCACGGAATTGCCGCAGGGTGGCGGCGTGGAGATCGCGATCGAGGTGCAGGACATGGCCCCGGGCCTGCACGGTTTCCACATCCATGCGAATGGCGAATGCGCTCCCGGGCCCGATGCCGCCACGGGGCGCGTGGTCGATTTCGGGGCCGCGGGCGGCCATTTCGATCCCTACATGGCGCGCAACCACGGCCGCCCGGGCCAGTCGCCGCACGAGGTGCACGCGGGCGAGGCGCCCAACATCCAGGTCGGCGCGGACGGCAAGGGCTCGCTGCGCTTCACCAACCCCCATGTGACGCTGCTCGCGGGCAAGACCTCGGTGCTCGGCCGCACCCTCGTCGTCCACGAGAAGCAGGACGACTACGCCAGCGATCCGGCCGGCAACTCCGGCGGCCGCCTGGCCTGCGGCCTCATCGAGCCGGCCGCGCCCAGCATGGTGCAGGGCCGCGCCACCATCGAAGGCGCCAACGCCTACCCCGAAGGCATCGCCGTCGATCCGCGCACGGGCATCGCCTATGTCGGCTCCAGCACCGAAGGCCACCTCTACCGCATCGCGCGGGGCACGCAGAAGGCCGAGCGCTTCCAGCTCGGCGGCTCGCCCGGCCGCCAGGCGGCCCTGGGCATGAAGGTGGACGGCAACGGACGCCTGTGGGTGGCGGGCGGCGCCACCGACACCGTGGCCGTCGTCGATCTGCAGAGCGCCGCGACGCTCGCCGTCATCGAGGGGCCGAAGGACGGGCAGGCCTTCCTCAACGACATCGCGCTCGCGCCGCAGCATGCGTACGTCACCGACTCCTTCCGGCCCGTGCTCTGGCGCATCGCCACGGCACCCGGTGCGCCCGCCGCGCTGGAGCCATGGCTCGACCTGCGCCACACGCCGATCCGCTACCAGCCCAACCAGATGAACCTGAACGGCATCGTGGCCTCCGAAGACGGCCGCCGCCTGCTCGCCGTGCAGCATGCGACCGGCCAGCTCTGGCGCATCGATACCGCCACGCGCGACGTGGCCGAGGTCCGCCTCGAAGGCGGGGACCTGCGCAACGGCGACGGGCTCGTGCTCGCAGGCCCAGGCGATCTTTACGTCATGCGCAACGCGAACAACGAGCTGGTGCGCGTCGCCCTCGCCAGCGACTGGAGCAGCGGCCGCATCGTGCAGCGCCTGCGCGATCCGCGCCTGAAGTACCCGACCACCGCGGCCCTGCACGGCTCCGCGCTGCTGGTGGTGAACGGGCAGCTCGACAGGCAGAAGGCACCGCCCCCGCTGCTGCCTTTCGACGTGCTGCGCATCGCATTGCCGCGCTGAAGCCGGCCGCGCTAAGAGCGGCTCACACGACCCAGCGAAGCGGTTCTGGCTAGGCGCCGCATCGCAGGCAGTACGAGCAGTACGACCAGATGCGGCAACGACGCCAGAAGGGTCGTGTTAGCCGCTCCAAAGGCCCGGACCGCACGCAGGTGCGGTTCTGCGCTTGGCCAGCACGGTAGGGCGTGCCGGCTTCCGGCAGGGCACCTGCCGAGCTCGGCATGGCCTCCTACGCCGCCGCCACGGTCCGGCTGACGCCTGCGGCCAGACCGCCACGCGCACAGTGGAGCACCCTCTACCCCGCCGTGGCCCGCATGCGCTTCCATCACGCCTCCTCTCTTTTTGCCTGCCGCGCGGCGGGCAGTGCCTCGGCCAGGGAGACGCGATGAGCTCCCGTGCCACGCCCCCTGTAGAACCCATTCCGCCCTACCCGCACGCCGCCGGCGGCTGGGGTTCGATGAAGGCCGTCGCCGTCAGCGTCCTCAAGGAGGGCGCACCGCTCACCACGCTCGCCGCCCTGCGGCACCAGAACAAGGCCGACGGCTTCGCCTGCACGGGATGCGCGTGGGGCAAACCGGCCCAGCCGAGGGCCGCGGAGTTCTGCGACAACGGCGCCAAGGCGACCGCATGGGAACTCACGGACAAGCGCGCGGGCCCGGACTTCTTCGCGCGCCACGCGCTCGCCGAACTGCGGCAATGGTCCGACCTCGACTTGGAGACCGCAGGCCGCCTGACCGAGCCCCTGCGCTACGACGCTGCGCAGGACCGGTATGTCGCCGTCACCTGGGAAGAAGCCTTCGCCGGCATCGGTCATGCGCTCAAGGAGCTGCGCGCCGAAGACCCTCAAACAGCCATCTTCTACGCCTCCGGCCGTGCCTCGCTCGAAACCAGCTACATGTACCAATTGCTAGCCCGGCTGTACGGCAACAACAACCTGCCCGACAGCTCCAACATGTGCCACGAGAGCACCTCGGTCGCGCTGCCGGAAACCATCGGCGTGCCGGTGGGCACCGTGCGTCTGGAGGATTTCGGGCACGCCGGGGCCATCTTCTTCTTCGGCCAGAACGTCGGCACCAACAGCCCGCGCATGCTCCATCCGCTGCAGGAAGCGCGGGAGCGCGGCGTGCCCGTGGTGACCTTCAACCCGATCAAGGAACCCGGGCTCCTGCACTTCGCGAACCCGCAGTCGCCCGTGGACATGCTCACGCCGAAGGACACGGCGATCAGCACCCAGTACCTGCAGGTGCGCAACGGCGGCGACCTCGCTGCGCTCACGGGCCTGTGCAAATGGCTCATCGAGGCCGACGACGAGGCGCAGATGCACGGTGCCACCCGGGTGCTGGACGTGGACTTCATCGCGCAGCACACGCAGGGCATCGACGCGTTCGCCGCCGCGATGCGCGCGAGCCGTTGGGACGACATCGAACGGGACAGCGGCCTCTCGCGCGCCGCGCTCTCACAGGCCGCGCAGACCTACGCGCAGGCCGGCAGCGTGATCGCCGTCTACGGCATGGGCCTGACCCAGCACCGCCACGGCGTCGCCAACGTGCAGATGGTGAGCAACCTGCTCCTGCTGCGCGGCAACATCGGCAAGCCGGGCGCGGGCATCTGCCCGGTGCGCGGCCACTCCAACGTGCAGGGCCAGCGCACCGTCGGCATCACGGAAAAGCCCGAACTCGCGCCGCTGGACCGCCTCGCCGGGCTCTACCGCTTCGAGCCCCCGCGCCACAAGGGCCGCGACACGATCGCCACCTGCGAGGGCATCATCGACGGCTCGGTGCGTGCCTTCATCGGCCTGGGCGGCAACTTCGTGCGCGCCGCGCCCGACACGCGCCGGCTGGAGGCGGGCTGGAGCCGCCTGCGGCTCGCCGTCCACGTGGCCACGCGCCTGAACCACACCCACGCCGTTCCCGCGCAGGACACCTACCTGCTGCCCTGCCTCGGCCGCATCGAGATCGACACGCAGGCCTCCGGACCGCAGACCGTGTCGATCGAAGACTCCATGGGCGTGATCCACCCGTCGCACGGTGTCGCCGCCCCCGCCGCGCCCACGCTCCGTTCCGAAGCCGCGATCGTCGCGGGCATCGCCCGGGCCACGCTGCCGGACAATCCGCGCGTGCCCTGGGAGGCCTGGACAGGCGACTACACGCTCGTGCGCACCGCCATCGAAGCCACCTGGCCGGACATCTTCCGGAACTTCCACCACCGGCTGCACGAGCCCGGCGGCCTGCCCAAGCCCAACGCCGCCCGTGAGCGCCACTGGAAGACCCCGAGCGGCAAGGCCTGCTTCGTGGTGCCGCCAGCGGACACCACCACGGCGCAGGACGCCGACGTGCTGAACCTCATGACCCTGCGCAGCGAAGACCAGTTCAACACCACCGTCTACAGCCTGACCGACCGCTTCCGCAACATCCACGGCACGCGCAACGTCTTGCTGATGCACCCCGACGACATGGCCCGCCGCGGCCTCGCAAAGGGCGACGCCGTGCACGTGACGACCGCGCTGGACGACGGCCACCTGCGGCAGCTGGAGGGCCTGCAGGCCGTGCCCTTCGACCTGCCGGCCGGCTCCGTGGCGGGCTACTTCCCCGAGTGCAACCCGCTCGTGCCGCTGGGCCACCATGCGGACAAGAGCCACGTCCCCGCATCCAAGTGCATTCCGGTCCGTGTCGGGCGGGCCACGGCCAGCGTCCCGGTCCCTCCGGCCCATCCAGCGCAGCCCTGAGCACCACGTTTCACACCACATCTCCCAGCGCCGCCACATGCCCCACTCCACCCCCACGCCGCCGCCCCATCCCCTGCCCTACCGCCCGGACTACGAAGTCCCCGAAGAGGACGAGAAACAGACCAACGCGGAACTGCTGGCGGCCATGCGCCGCATCAGCGAGACCGTCGCCAAGGACGAAGGCCGCGCCTACCGCAGCGTGCACGCCAAATCCCACGGCATCCTGCACGGCACCCTGGAGGTGCTGCCCCTGCTGCCGCCGCTCGCGCAGGGCCTGTTCGCGCGGCCGGGCACGCACGATGTCGTGATGCGCATCTCCAGCACGCCGGGCGATCTGCTGGACGACGCCGTCTCCACCCCCCGCGGCCTGGCGCTCAAGGTGCTGGGTGCGGACGGCCCCCGCCTGGACCCGGCCGACGGCCTCGCCGAGCAGGACTTCCTCATGGTCAACGGGCCCGTCTTCACCGCGGCCACGGCGAAGCAGTTCCTGCGCAGCCTCAAGCTCCTGGCCGCCACCACCGACAAGGCCCCGCAGGCCAAAAAGATCCTCTCGGCCGCGCTGCGCGGGCTGGAGAGCCTCGTCGAGAAGGCCGGCGGCGAAAGCGCCACCCTCAAGGCCATGGGCGGACACCCGGCCACCCATCCGCTGGGAGAGACGTATTTCACGCAGGTGCCGCTGCTGTTCGGCCCCTACATGGCCAAGCTCAGCCTGGCCCCCGTATCGCCGGAGATCGCAGCCCTCAAGGAAGCGCCCGTGGACCTCTCCGCCAGCCCGCACGCACTGCGGGATGCGGTGTCGGACGCCCTTCGCGCCCACGGCGGCACCTGGGAGCTGCGCGTGCAGCTGTGCGTGGACATCGAGAAGATGCCGCTGGAGGACGCCTCCGTGGAATGGCCGCAGGACCTGTCGCCCTACGTCGCCGTCGCGCGCGTCCACGTTCCCGCCCAGGCGACCTGGGACCCGGAGCACAGCCCGCAGGAAGACGACCGCCTGTCCTTCAGCCCCTGGCGCGGCCTGGCCGCGCACCGCCCCCTGGGCTCGATCATGCGCGTGCGCCGCGCGGCCTATCCGGCGGCGGCACGGTACCGGCAGGCGTTCAATGCGGGGGAAATCCGGGGCGAGGAGGAGGGCAAATCGGCCTCGGAATGAAGGTACTGTGTCGTGTACGGGCGTCCCTCAAAGAAAAGCAATTTACATTTCAAAAGCTGTTATTCCAACTTACTGCTTATAATCTGTAAATTCGAAATACAGCCTAAGGTTTGTATGCCCGGATTCACGGTACGCACGGCAGATCAGCTGCCCGCTCTGCTCCAGGCCTTCCGCAAGCAGAGCGGGCTGACGCAAAGCGATGTGGCCTTGCGCCTGGGTGTCACTCAGCAAACGTACTCCGCGCTGGAGCGCAACGCCGGGAACATGGGTGCAGCACGGCTGTTGCAGCTATTGAGCGTTTTGGGCGTGGAGATGGTGCTCGACAATTCCGCGCCGGCACCTTCCCCGAGTCCGGAGTCGCTGCGGGTGGCGGGCGGCACTCCGAATTGGTGAACGCCATGGGTCGCCGTTCGCACAAGCGCTCTCTGAATCTCTGGATGAACGGTGCATTCGTCGGCACCTGGCACCTGTCTCCGAACGCGCCTGACACCCTGCAGTACGACACCGCGTGGACCCGGTCGGAGCAAGGGCGAGCGCTGTCTCTGTCCCTGCCTTTCACCCCGGGCAATGCGCCGCATCGCGGCCCCCAGGTCCGCACATACTTCGAGAACCTGCTGCCCGACAGCAGGGACATCCGCGAGCGGATCGCCCGGCGCTACCGGACCGGCACCACCGACGCTTTCGACCTGTTGGCAGAGATCGGCCGCGACTGCGTGGGCGCGCTGGAAATCCTGCCTGCCGACCAGGCCTCGGCGGGCATCGTCCCCCTGGAGGCAGAGCCCCTGAACGAATCACAGGTCGCGCAGATCTTGCGCGGCACCACGGCCACGAACATCCTGGGCATGGTGGGCAGCGACGACGATTTCCGGATCTCCATCGCCGGGGCCCAGGAAAAGACCGCCCTGCTCCACCACGATGGGCAATGGCACCTGCCCCGCGCAAGCACGCCCACCACGCACATCCTCAAACTGCCCCTGGGATTGATCGGTGGCCTGAAGATCGACATGCGCGACTCCGTCGAGAACGAGTGGCTGTGCTCGCTGATCCTGCGCGAATTCGGTCTGCCCGTGGCGGTGTGTGAACTCCTGCAGTTCGAGGACATGAAGGCCCTGGCGGTCGAACGCTTCGACCGGGCATGGTGGAACAGCCCTGCGGGCGATCGCCGCCTCGTCCGGCTTCCCCAGGAGGACATGTGCCAGGCCACCGGCACGCATCCCGATGCCAAGTACGAAGCCGATGGCGGCCCAGGGATGGACCGCATTCTGGATCTGCTGGCAGGTTCGGTGACACGAGAGCATGACCGCCGAACCTTCTTCCAGGCGCAGGTGCTGTTCTGGATGCTCTGCGCCACGGACGGCCACGCCAAGAATTTCAGCCTGCACCAGAGGCCTGGCGGACGATACCAGCTCACCCCGCTCTACGACGTGCTGTCGGCCTGGCCGGTGCTCGGCGAGGAACCCGGAAAGCTTTCACCGTTCAAGGCGCGGATGGCCATGGCCGTGCGCTCGAAGAACGCGCACTGGAAGATGCGCGACATCCTGCGCCGACACTGGCTGGCACTGGGAGCCCGCCATGGCATCGTGACCGACGACGGTCGGGAGGTTGCGTTCATCCTCGATGACCTGACCGCGCGCACGCCCCAGGTGATCGCGGCGGTGCGGACGAAGTTACCTGTGGACTTTCCCGAGCAGGTGGCTGACAGCATCCTGGGCGGCTTGCAGAATGCTGCGCACAGATTGGCCGGCCAGGATGGAGCACCATGAACGAACGTTCGATGGCGTGCCCTGCGCCATGTCCGCGGCGTGACCGCCAACCGTGCGCAGATTCGCTAGGCTGGTACCTTCCCGCCCCAGGAATCCGGCCCACCTCCACCGCCGTTCGCCCATCCCCTTCGCCGTGCCCGAACCTCAACCCGCCACCCCCACTGCAGAACCCTTAGCAGACCCCGCCCCGCCCTCCCGCGCCCTGTGGGCCATGTTCCTCTGCCTGCTGTCGGGCTTCGCGCTGAGCCAGGCCTTCCGCACGGTCACCAGCATCATCGCCACGGGCCTGCAGGCCGACTTCGGCATCTCGCCCGATTCGCTGGGCGCGTTCGCCGGGCTGTTCGGCCTGTCCTTCGGCGTGACCCAGCTGCTCATGGGCATCGGCATGGACCTGTACGGCCTGCGCCGCACGGTGCTGACGGCGTTTCCCCTGGCGGTGATCGGTGCGGCGGTCTCCGCCGCTGCACCGAGCTACGGCTGGTTGATGCTGGGGCAGTTGCTGATCGGCGTGGGCTGCTCGCCGGCCTTCCTGGCCTGCACGGTGTTCATTTCCCGGCACTTTCCGGCCCAGCGTTTCGCCTTCTTTTCGGGCGTGGGCATGGGCGTGGGCGGCCTGGGCCTGATCTTCACGGGCACGCCCCTGGCCTGGCTGGTGCAGCACGGCGGCTGGCGCCTGGGTTTCGGCGTGCTGGCGGCGCTCTCGCTGCTGTCCTGGCTGCTGATCTACCTGCGCGTGCATGAACCGGAACTGCCGCAATCCGACGGTCGGCCCAAGGAATCCTGGGGGCAGGCGGCCAGCCGTTTCGCAGACCTGTTCCGCATGCCGCACACCTGGGGCATCCTGATCCTCGGCATGTGCTGCTATGCCGCGTTCCTGACGCTGCGCGGCCTGTGGCTGGGGCCGCTGCTGATGGGCCGGTTCGGTTTCTCGCTGGTCGAGAGCGGCAACGTGGCCCTGGTGCTGTCGCTGATCGCCCTCTTCGTCCCCGCGCTCTTCGGCCGCCTGGACCCGGGTGCGCAGCGCCGCCGCCAGTGGATCACCTTCTTCTCGCTGCTCATGGGTGCCTTCTTCCTGCTGATGGCGTTCCTGCACCATGCCGCGGCGACGGTCGTGCTGATCTTCGCGATGGGCCTGCTGTCGGGTTACAGCGTGCTCCAGTATGCCGACGTGCGCTCCTCCTACCCGGCCCAGATGACGGGCCGCGCGCTGTCGCTCTACACGATGTCGATGTTCCTCGGGGTGGCGCTGATGCAGTGGCTGACCGGGCTGCTGGCCGCCTGGGCGCAGCACCACGGCCATGACCCCTACCGGGCGGTGATGCTCTGCATCGCCGGCATGCTGGGGGTGGCGTCCACGGCATTCAGGCTGTTGCCGCGGTCGCCGTTGCTGCCAAGCAAAAAGCCCCTGACCTCGTGAAAGATCAGGGGCTTTGCGATTTGGTGGCCTGGGACGGAATCGAACCATCGACACGCGGATTTTCAATCCGCTGCTCTACCAACTGAGCTACCGGGCCTGAGCCTTGAATTATAGCCAGGAAAAACGCCCCCAGGAACCCTGGCCGCGAATTTTCTGAAAAATTGTCGCCAGCGCACCCTGCGTCACTGGCTGCGCTTGCTCCGCCCCAGGTCCACGCCCAGTTGCCGAAGCTTGCGGTACAGGTGGGTGCGCTCCAGCCCCGTCTTCTCGGCCACGCGCGTCATGGAGCCCCCTTCGCGGGCCAGGTGGAATTCGAAGTAGGCTTTCTCGAAGCCGTCGCGCGCCTCGCGCAGCGGGCGGTCGAGGTCGAACCCCTGGTGCGAGCTGGGGCCGCTGGAGGCGAGCCCCGGTCCGCCCGCGCTGGCCGATGCGGGGGCCTGGAGTGCGTCGGATGCGGGCGCGGCGGCGGCCGAGGCCGGCGTGGCGGCCAGCGCAGGCACCGCGGCCGGTGCAGCCGCCGCGGGCGCAGGCACCGTGCGGGCCAGGCCCTGCTCCACGGCCTTGAGCAGCTTCTGCAGCGTGATGGGCTTCTCGAGGAACGAGAACGCCCCGATGCGCGTGGCCTCCACGGCGGTGTCGATGGTGGCGTGCCCGCTCATCATGATGACGGGCATGGTCAGCGCCCCGGCCGTCGCCCATTCCTTGAGCAGGGACACGCCGTCGGTATCGGGCATCCAGATGTCGAGCAGGACCAGGTCGTAGGCGTTCGCCGACCGGGCGGCCCGGGCCTGGGTGGCGTTCTCGGCCAGGTCCACGCTGTGTCCTTCGTCGTTCAGGATTTCGGACAGCAAGTCGCGGATACCGAGTTCGTCGTCAACCACCAATATGTTTGCCATGGGTACGGATGCTGCTGCGGGGCTGCGTGTAACGTGTTGTTAATAAACCACGGGGGTTTCAGGCGCGAATGATAGCGACACTTGTGCCCCCCGGATCACGCCGTCCTCCACGCGATTGGAAAGATCGATGCGCGCCCCATGTTCGTCGGCGATTTTCTTCACCACCGCCAGGCCCAGGCCGGTGCCGCGGGGCTTGGTGGTGACGTAGGGCTCGAAGGCCCTTTGCAGGATGTGTGCCGGGAAGCCCGTGCCCGCGTCGCTCACCGTGAGGCGCACCCGGCGCGAGGTCTCGCTCCAGCGCGTGGCGATGCGCACCGGGGCGGGCGCCACGCCCTGCTCGCGCGCGCGCTGCTCGCTCGCATCCTGTGCGTTCTGCAGCAGGTTGTGGATCACCTGCCGCAGTTGCTGGGCGTCGCCGGCAATCGCCGGGCACCGCGGGTCGAGCTCGGCCTCCACCGGCACCGTGGCAGTCTCCGCGCCATACAGGTGCAGGATGTCGCCCACCAGCGCGTTCAGGTCCAGGCGCTGCAGTTCGGCCGCGGGCAGCCGCGCATAGTCGCGAAACTCGTTGACCAGGCGCTTCATCGCATCCACCTGGTCGACGATGGTCTTGACCGACTTGGCCAGCACCGCCTCTTCCGGAGCGCCCAGCTTGCCGGTCAGCTTCATCTCCAGCCGCTCGGCCGACAGCTGGATCGGCGTGAGCGGGTTCTTGATCTCGTGCGCCAGCCGGCGCGCGACCTCGCCCCACGCCTGGGCCCGCTGGGCCGAGACGATTTCGGAGATGTCGTCGAACACCAGCAGCCGCAGCGCGTCGGGCAGCTCCGCGCCCCGCGCCACCAGGCTCGTTCCGTTGCCGGCCGGCCCCGCATGGGTGGGGTCCCCTCCGCCCACGTGCAGGTCGAACGGGTGCTGCCAGTGGTCCAGCCCGTGCTGCTGCTCGCGGTCGCCCAGGAAGGCGTCGAAATGCGCCTGCACGGCCGCCGCGAAGGCCGCCAGCCCCGGCACCTCGGCCAGCGGTCGGCCCTCGAACGCCGCCATGGGGGCGCGCAGGATGCGGGTCGCGCCCGGGTTGGTGGACTGGATGCGGCCCTGCGCGTCCAGCACGATCACGCCGGCCGTCAGGTTGTCCAGGATGGTCTGCAGGCGCGCGCGCGCGGCATCCACCTCGCCCATGCTGTGCTCCACCGCGGAGCGCGCATCGGCCAGCTGCTGCGTCATGACCGCGAAGGAGCGGGTGAGGCCGCCCAGTTCGTCGCCCGTCTGCAGCACCGCCTTGGGGCTCAGGTTGCCCGATGCCACCTCGCGCACGCCCTCGGCGAGCACCAGCAGCGGCCTGGCCAGCTGCCGGCCCAGCAGCACGGCCAGCAGCACGGCGCCGAACACCGCCAGGAACAGGCTGAGCGTGAGCGTGCCGATGTACATGCGCCGCAGCCCGCCGCGGGCCAGCGCGCGCTCCTGGTATTCGCGGTTCGCCTCCTGTACGGCCAGGGCGTTGGCGACCACCACCTGCGGCAGGCGCATCGTCGCCTGCAGGTAGCGCGGCTCCTCCAGCAGGCCCACGCTCGTGGTGCCCACCATCACCAGCGTCTTCACCCGCGCGTTCTGCACGGCCTGCGGGTCGGCCGCTTCGTCCAGCCCCTCGATCTGGAAGGCCGAGCGCTGCTGCCGGGCATTGCGCAGCAGCTGCGGCGCCGGTCGCTCGGGATTGAGGTCGAAGCGGGACTGCCCGGCGCTCGCCACCGGCTGCCCCGCCGAATTGAAAAGCACCACGTCCGTCGCGCCCAGCTGGTCGCGGATGCGTTCCAGCACCAGGCCCGCGGCCGCATCCGGCACCGGCGCCAGCTGGATGCTGGCCGTGCGCGCCTGCGCCGCCATGTCGCTGGCCAGCGTGTCCAGCGTGGCCCGGGCCAGGCTCACCCCCGCGGACAGGGCGCCCTCCACCTTCACGTCGAACCAGCTCTCGATGGACCGCGACACGAACTGGTAGGACACCACGTAGATCAGCAGCCCCGGCACCAGTCCCACCAGCCCGAAGATGCCCGCCAGCTTCACCAGCAGCCGGCTGCCGAAGCGGCCCTTGCGCAACCGCACCACCAGGCGCACGGCCACCCAGGCCAGCACGGCGAAGAGCAGCAGCGCCACCAGCACGTTCAGCCCGAAGAGCCACGCGTAGTTGCGCTCGTACATGGCCCGGTTGTTCGTCGAGACGGTGAGCAGGAACAGCAGCACCAGGCCGATGGCGCTCATCACGGCGACGGACACGCCCAGCGCCCAGCGCGCGGCACGGGCCTGCCGGCCGCTGCGGACGGTCACGGGCTCCCGGGGCGATGCGGGATCGGAAGGCGTCGGGCTCATGGCTGGGGCTCGATGGCCAGGCGTTCGGTGCGGGAAATCGCGAGATCCCAGCCGGAGCGGCCCATGGCGCCGATCTGGAACGGCCTCGGCAGCTGCGACATGTCGAGCCGGAAGCGCAGGTGCACCAGGTGCGCGGCCTGGCGGTCGATGTCGTCGATATCGGCGATCCTCCAGCGGGAGATGCGCTGCATCGCCGTCAGCGCCTCTTCCAGTTCGTCATAGCTCTGGCCGAGCGCCACGCCCAGCCCGCTCGCCTGGAACGGCATCGTGGACTGGTTGAGCCGCCAGCGCCGCGTGAGGGGCTGGTAGCTCAGCCGCAGGTAACGCGTCGCACGCGCGACGGTCTTGTCGGACCAGTACCAGCGCTCCCGCAGCACCTCGGCCTCCTCCACGAAATAGAGGGTGATGCCCTTGAGCAGCGCATCCTCCGCCAGGTCCGGCAGTTCGAAATGCAGTGCGGCGGAAAGATACAGGCCGGTATCCGCGGCCTCCAGCTTCAGGTCGGTGATCTCGCCGGCTCCGGCCTGCGCGGCGGCCGGCGCCGGCAGGGACAGCCACAACCCCAGGCACAGCAGGAGCGTCCAGCAGGCGCGGTGCCGGGCCAGGGCGCATGCGGACTGCAGGCGTGCGCGCCAGCCCGGCGCCGGCCTGGCCTCAGGCGGCCTGCCGGCCCAGGAGTGCGTAGAAGAAACCGTCATGCTCACGGGATGGATTCTCGCGGACGCTGCCGCCATCGCCGGGATCCCGGGGCAGCAAATGTCCGGGAGAAGGCAGCAAATGGGCATCATTGTTGTTCGCAAGAAACGACTGGACCGTGTCATCGCCTTCCGCGCGGAACACGGAACAGGTGCAATACAGCATGCGCCCGCCCGGCCGCAACAGCGGCCAGAGCGTGGACAGCAGCCGCGCCTGCTGGGTGGCCAGCTGCGCGATGTCCCCGGGACGCCGCAGCCAGCGCACGTCCGGATGGCGCCGCACGATGCCCGACGCCGTGCAGGGCGCATCCAGCAGGATGGCGTCGAAGGGCTCTCCGCCGCAGGCCTGCTGCCACCAGTCCTCCGGGCGCCCGGCATCGGCCACCAGCACCTGCGCCTGCAGGCCCAGTCGCTGGAGGGTTTCGCCGATGCGCGCGCTGCGCAGCGGGTCGATCTCCAGCGCGGTCACGTGGACCGGCGATCCGGCGCCTGCATATTCGAGCAGGTGGGCGGTCTTGCCGCCCGGCGCCGCGCAGGCATCCAGCACCCGCAGCGGCCGGCCCAGGTCCAGGCCGGACAGCAGCAGGGGGGCGGCCTGCTGGGCCGCGAGATCCTGCACCGAAACCCAGCCGTCTGCGAACCCGGGAAGCCGCTGAACGGGCTGCGGAGACTCCAGGACCAGCCCGGTGTCGGTCACCGGCCAGGCCTTCATGCCCGCCGCCTCCAGCGCGGCCAGGTAGCCTGCCATGTCCACCTTGCCCCGGTGGATGCGCAATGCCATCGGGGCCTGCGCGTTGTTGGCCCGCAGGATCTGCTCCCATTGGCCGGGATGGTCCTTCCGCAGGCGCTCGATCCACCACGCCGGATGGTTCCACCGCGCGACGGGGTCCGACTCGGTGGCGGCCACCAGCGCATCCCGCTCGCGCAGGAAGCGGCGCAGGCAGGCGTTCACGAAAGCCGCCTGCCCGCGCGTGGCGGCATGGCGCTTGGCCGCCTCCACCGCCTGGTTCACGAGCGTGAACGGCTCATAGGGAGCGGCACCGGCCTGCCAGCCCAGGGCCAGGGTGGAGCACAGCAGCGCATCCACGCGCGGCTTGGGCCGCCGCGGTGCCAGTTGCGCCCGCAGCGCTTCCGCACGGCCCAGCTGGCGCAGCACCGCGAAGAACAGCGCCTGCACCCCGGCGCGCAGCACCGGGTCCACGGCCGCCAGGGCCGCGGTGCCCGACTGGCCGCCGCGCACCGCCATCACGGCATCCACGACCGCATCGAGCTGCCGCCACAGGGGAATCGCCCCTCCGGACGAATCCGGGCGGGAGGAGGAAGGATGCGCGGGGGATGCTGGCATGGATGGGAGGGCCGGGAAAGGACGAAGGAAGGTCGCCAGGCGCCGTCAGAGCGCCTGCGCTGCATGGAAACCGAAAAGCCAGGCCAGCAGCCGGGCGGGGAACTGCCGGATGGCCCCGTTGTAGGAGCCCACGGCATCATTGAACTGCCCGGTGGCCAGGGCCGCATGGGCCCAGAGCTCCTGCCACCGTGTTTCCCACAGCGCCAGGGCGTCTTCGCCCGGGGCTGCCACGGCCGGTGGCGAGTCCGGGCCGCTCGCCTCGCCATCGCCGGGCCCGGCTGCGCCCTCGCTCGGTTCACGCGGTTCACGGGCCGCCCGCACCGCCGCCGCCCAGGCCGTGCGCAGCACCTCGCGGGCAGCCGCCAGCGCCGCCGCGGCCCCGCCATCGAGCGGACGCGCGCGTGCCACGGCCAGGCAGGCACCGAACTGGGTGGTCGCCGCCCACAGGGCCGTGCGCACCTCCGACTGCGCAGGCAGCGCAGGACTCTGCGCCGCCTCGTATTCGCCGAGCATGCCCGTGATACGCACGAAATGCACGTCCAGGCCGCCGAACGCCTGAATGGCAGCAGAGCGCAGCCGGACCAGCCGGTTGTAGGCGCCCACCGCCCAGAACAGCAGCACCGCCAGAAAAATCCAGGTCGTCAGCATCGCAGCAATGGCAAGCGCCCCGCGGACCCCCGCGAAGGCGCGAAATCAAAAAAGAAGAAGGGCACGGCCCGCCGGCCCGCCAGCCAGCGCCGCACCTGAAAAAACGCTCCCGGCCTGCCACAAGCGACAGAGCGGGAGCGTTGCGGCAGGCCGGCAGGCTTGCAGGCAGGGCCGTGGGTTACTCGGCCGAGCCGCTTTCCACGCCGGAGCCTTCGACCTCCGGAGCTTCATCGGGACCCGTGGTGGCCATCTCGGCCGCCTCGGCTTCGGCGATGGCGCGGCGCTCGGCGTCGTCCATGGCTTCCTTGGCCTTGCGTGCCTGGTGGTAGGCCAGGCCCGTGCCCGCCGGGATCAGGCGGCCCACGATCACGTTCTCCTTCAGGCCGCGCAGCTCGTCGCGCTTGCCCATGATGGCAGCCTCGGTGAGCACGCGGGTCGTTTCCTGGAAGGAGGCGGCCGAGATGAACGAGTCGGTGGACAGCGAAGCCTTCGTGATACCCAGCAGCACGTTGCTGTAGGTCGCGGGGATCTTGTCCTCGGACTGCAGCTGTTCGTTGGTGTTGAGGATCTCCGAACGCTCGACCTGCTCGCCGGCGATGTAGCCGGACTCGCCCGGGTTCTCGACCACGACGCGGCGCAGCATCTGGCGAACGATCACCTCGATGTGCTTGTCGTTGATCTTCACACCCTGCAAGCGATAGACGTCCTGCACTTCATCGACGATGTAGCGCGACAGCTCCTCGATGCCCAGCAGGCGCAGGATGTCCTGCGGATCGGCCGGGCCATCGACGATCAACTCGCCCTTGTTCACCACCTGGCCTTCGTGGACCAGCACGTTCTTTTCCTTGGGCACCAGTTCGTCCCAGACCTTGCCGTCCGGATCGGTGATCTGCAGGCGCACCTTGCCCTTCGTTTCCTTGCCGAAGGACACCGTGCCGGTGATCTCGGCCAGCATGCCCTTGTCCTTGGGCGAACGGGCTTCGAACAGCTCGGCCACGCGCGGCAGACCCCCGGTAATGTCGCGGGTCTTCTGGCCTTCGACCGGAATACGTGCCAGCACCTCGCCGGGGCCCACGTCCTGGCCGTCGCGTACCTGGATCAGCGCGCCGACCTGGAAGCCGATCGTCACCGAGTGGTCGGTACCGGGGATCTTCACCTCGGCGCCGTTCGCATCGACGAGCTTCACCTGCGGGCGCACCACCTTGGCGGAGCCGCGGCGCTTCGGATCGATCACGACCAGCGTGGACAGGCCGGTCACATCGTCCACCTGCTTGGCGACGGTGAGGCCTTCCTCGATGTTCTCGAACTTCACCTGGCCGGCGAATTCCGTGATGATCGGTCGCGTCAGCGGATCCCAGTTGGCCAGGATCGTGCCGGCCTTGACCTGCTGGTCGGCCTTCACCGTCAGCGTCGCGCCGTACGGCACCTTGTGACGCTCGCGCTCGCGGCCATGCTCGTCCTGGATGATGACTTCACCCGAACGTGCGATGACGACCAGCTCGCCCTTGCTGTTGGTCACGTAGCGCATCGTGGCATTGAAGCCGATCACGCCGTTGGACTTGGCTTCCACGCTCGAAGCGATGGCGGCACGCGAAGCGGCACCACCGATGTGGAACGTACGCATGGTCAGCTGCGTGCCGGGTTCGCCGATGGACTGGGCAGCGATCACGCCCACGGCTTCGCCGAGGTTGATCAGGCCGCCACGGCCCAGGTCGCGGCCATAGCACTTGGCGCAGAGGCCGTAGCGCGTCTCGCAGGTCAGTGCGGTACGCACCTTCACCTCGTCCACGCCGGCGGCTTCCAGCTCTTCGAGGGTGTCCTCGTCCAGCATCTGGCCGGCCGGCACCAGCACGGCACGGGTTTCGGGGTGCAGCACCTCTTCGGCCGTGGAGCGGCCGAGCACGCGGTCGCGCAGGGACTCGATCACTTCACCGCCTTCGACGATGGCGCGCATCACCGAACCGTTGCTCGTGCCGCAGTCCTCTTCGGTCACCACGAGATCCTGCGTCACGTCCACCAGGCGGCGGGTGAGGTAGCCGGAGTTCGCGGTCTTCAGCGCCGTATCCGCCAGGCCCTTCCGGGCACCGTGGGTGGAGATGAAGTACTGCAGCACGTTCAGGCCTTCACGGAAGTTCGCCGTGATGGGGGTCTCGATGATGGAGCCGTCCGGCTTGGCCATCAGGCCGCGCATGCCGGCCAGCTGGCGGATCTGCGCTGCGGAACCCCGGGCGCCCGAGTCGGCCATCATGTAGATGGCGTTGAAGGACTCCTGGTTCACTTCCTTGCCGTGGCGGTCGGTGGTCTTCTCGACCTTGAGCTGGTCCATCATCACCTTGGACACGTCGTCGCCGGCCTTGCCCCAGATGTCCACCACCTTGTTGTAGCGCTCGCCGGCCGTCACCAGGCCGGAGACGTACTGCTGCTCGATCTCCTTCACTTCGGATTCGGCGCGTGCCAGGATGTCCGCCTTCTGCGGGGGCACCAGCATGTCGTCGATCGCCACCGAGAAGCCGGCGCGCGTGGCCAGGCGGAAGCCGTTCTGCAGCAGCTTGTCCGCGAACACCACGGTTTCCTTCAGGCCGCACTTGCGGAAGCTCACGTTGATGAGCTTGGAGATTTCCTTCTTCTTCAGCGACTTGTTGATGTTGCTGAAGGGCAGGCCCTTGGGCAGGATCTCGGACAGGAGTGCACGGCCGACGGTCGTGTCGACCAGCGAGGTCGAGGGCACGAACTCGCCCGTGGCCTTGTCCTTGGTCCATTCGGTCAGGCGCACGCTGATGCGGGCATGCAGCTCCGCCTGGCCGGCATCCAGCGCTCGCTGGACTTCGCCCGTGTCGGAGAAGATCAGGCCTTCGCCCTTGCCGTTGATCTTGTCGCGGGTCGCGTGGTAGAGACCCAGCACCACGTCCTGCGAAGGCACGATGGAGGGCTCGCCCGAAGCGGGGAACAGCACGTTGTTGGAGGCCAGCATCAGCGTGCGGGCTTCCATCTGCGCTTCCACCGACAGCGGCACGTGGACGGCCATCTGGTCACCGTCGAAGTCGGCGTTGAAGGCCGCGCAGACGAGCGGGTGCAGCTGGATGGCCTTGCCTTCGATCAGGATCGGCTCGAAGGCCTGGATGCCCAGGCGGTGCAGCGTCGGAGCACGGTTCAGCATGACCGGGTGCTCCTTGATGACCTCTTCCAGGATGTCCCAGACCACCGGCGTGCCGGATTCGACTTCCTTCTTCGCCGCCTTGATGGTCGTGGCGATGCCCATCTGCTCGAGGCGCGAGAAGATGAAGGGCTTGAACAGCTCCAGGGCCATCAGCTTCGGCAGGCCGCACTGGTGCAGCTTGAGCGTCGGGCCCACGGTGATCACGGAACGGCCGGAATAGTCCACCCGCTTGCCCAGCAGGTTCTGGCGGAACCGGCCGGACTTGCCCTTGATCATGTCGGCCAGCGACTTCAGCGCGCGCTTGTTGGCGCCCGTCATCGCCTTGCCGCGGCGGCCGTTGTCCAGCAGCGAATCGACGGCTTCCTGCAGCATCCGCTTCTCGTTGCGCGCGATGATCTCCGGAGCCTTCAGCTCCAGCAGGCGGCGAAGGCGCGAGTTGCGGTTGATGACGCGGCGGTACAGGTCGTTCAGGTCGGAGGTCGCGAAGCGGCCACCGTCCAGTGGCACCAGCGGACGCAGGTCCGGCGGCAGCACGGGCAGCACGTCCAGCACCATCCACTCGGGCTTGATGCCCGACTTCTTGAACGCTTCCAGCACCTTCAGGCGCTTGGCGTTCTTCTTCACCTTGACTTCGGAGCCGGTCAGGTCGCCGCGCAGCTTCTCGATCTCCAGGTCGATGTCGATGCCTTCGAGCAGGTCCTTGATGCCTTCCGCGCCCATCTTGGCGATGAACTCGTCGCCGTATTCCTTGCGCTTCGCGTCATGGTCGTCCTCGGACATGATGCCGAACTTCTTCAGCGGGGTCATGCCGGGGTCGGTCACCACGTAGGCTTCGAAATACAGCACGCGCTCGATGTCGCGCAGCGTCATGTCGAGCACCAGGCCCAGGCGCGACGGCAGCGACTTCAGGAACCAGATGTGCGCGCAAGGTGCGGCCAGGTCGATGTGGCCCATGCGCTCGCGGCGCACCTTGGTCTGGGTCACTTCCACGCCGCACTTCTCGCAGATCACGCCGCGGTGCTTCAGGCGCTTGTACTTGCCGCACAGGCACTCGTAGTCCTTGATCGGGCCGAAGATCTTGGCGCAGAACAGGCCGTCGCGCTCGGGCTTGAACGTGCGGTAGTTGATCGTCTCGGGCTTCTTCACCTCGCCGAAGGACCAGGAACGGATCTTCTCCGGCGACGCCATGCCGATGCGGATGGCATCGAAATGCTCGTCCGGCGTGAATTGCTTGAACAGGTCGAGTAGAGACTTCATAAACCCTATCTCCTAGTACTTCTTAAGAACGTTCCAGTTCGATGTCCAGGCCCAGGGAACGGATTTCCTTGACCAGCACATTGAACGACTCGGGCATGCCTGCCTCGATCGCATGTTCGCCCTTGACGATGGACTCGTACACCTTGGTACGGCCCTGCACGTCGTCGGACTTCACGGTGAGCATTTCCTGCAGCACGTACGAGGCGCCGTACGCTTCCAGCGCCCACACTTCCATTTCCCCGAAACGCTGGCCGCCGAACTGGGCCTTGCCGCCCAGCGGCTGCTGCGTCACGAGCGAGTACGGACCGGTGGAACGGGCGTGCATCTTGTCGTCCACCAAGTGGTGCAGCTTCAGGTAGTGCATGTAGCCGATCGTCGTGGGACGCTCGAACTGCTCGCCCGTGCGGCCGTCGTACAGGTAGGCCTGCGTGCGGCTGTCGGTCAGGCCCTTGCGCTCCTTGATGTCGTCCGGATAGGCCAGCTTCAGCATGTCCTTGATCTCGGCTTCCGACGCACCGTCGAACACCGGCGTCGCATACGGAACACCGTTGGTCAGGTTGCCGGCCATGGCCATCACCTCGTCGTCGCTCAGCATCGACAGGTCTTCCTTGCGGCCGCGCGAGTTGTAGACCTCTTCGAGGAACTTGCGCATCTCGGCTGCCTTGGCCTGGTCGCGCAGCATGTCGCCGATGCGCTGGCCGATGCCCTTGCCGGCCCAGCCCAGGTGGACTTCCAGCACCTGCCCGATGTTCATCCGCGAAGGCACGCCCAGCGGGTTCAGCACGATGTCGGCAGGCGTGCCGTCGGCCATGTAGGGCATGTCCTCGACCGGAACGATCTTGGACACCACGCCCTTGTTGCCGTGGCGGCCGGCCATCTTGTCGCCAGGCTGCAGGCGGCGCTTGACGGCCAGGTACACCTTCACCATCTTCAGCACGCCAGCCGGCAGTTCGTCGCCTTGCGTGAGCTTCTTGCGCTTCTCTTCGAAAGCCAGGTCGAAGCTGTGGCGCGTCTGCTCCAGGGCGTTCTTGATCGACTCGAGCTGCGTCGCCACTTCGTCTTCCGCCGGGCGGATGTCGAACCAGTGGAACTTCTCGACGGAAGCCAGGTAGGCCTTGTCGATCTTCGTACCCTTGGCCAGCTTCTGCGGGCCGCCGTTGGCCACGCGGCCGTTCAGCAGCTTCTCGATACGGTCGAACGCGTCGGCCTCCACGATGCGCAGCTGGTCGTTCAGGTCCAGGCGGAAGCGCTTGAGTTCATCGTCGATGATCTGCTGGGCGCGCTTGTCGCGCTGGATGCCTTCGCGCGTGAACACCTGCACGTCGATCACGGTGCCCGAGGAGCCCTGGTCCACGCGCAGCGAGGTGTCCTTCACGTCGGAAGCCTTCTCGCCGAAGATGGCGCGCAGCAGCTTCTCTTCCGGCGTCAGCGTGGTCTCGCCCTTCGGCGTGACCTTGCCCACCAGCGTGTCGCCGGGCTGCACTTCCGCGCCCACGTAGATGATGCCGGACTCGTCCAGGCGGTTCAGCTGCTGTTCCGACAGGTTCGGGATGTCGCGCGTGATTTCCTCGGCGCCCAGCTTCGTGTCGCGCGCCATCACCACCAGTTCCTCGATGTGGATCGAGGTATAGCGGTCTTCGGCCACCACGCGTTCGGAGATCAGGATCGAATCCTCGAAGTTGTAGCCGTTCCAGGGCATGAACGCGATCAGCATGTTCTGGCCGATGGCGATCTCGCCCAGGTCGGTCGAGGCACCGTCGGCGATCACGTCACCCTTGGCCAGCACGTCGCCCTTCTTCACGATCGGGCGCTGGTGGATGTTCGTGTTCTGGTTGGAACGCTGGTACTTGATGAGGTTGTAGATGTCCACGCCCACTTCGCCGGCCACGGCTTCGGCGTCGTTCACACGCACCACGATGCGGGTGGCGTCCACGTAGTCCACGATGCCGCCGCGGTTGGCGGTCACCACGGTGCCGGAGTCCACGGCCGCCACGCGCTCGATGCCCGTGCCCACCATGGGCTTTTCCGGACGCAGCACGGGCACGGCCTGGCGCGACATGTTGGCGCCCATCAGTGCGCGGTTCGCGTCATCGTGCTCCAGGAAGGGCACCAGCGATGCGGCCACCGACACGATCTGCGCGGGCGACACGTCCATGTACTGCACGCGCTCGGCGGACAGCAGCGTGGATTCACCCTTCTCGCGGGCCGACACCAGGTCGCCGGTCAGGCGGCCTTCGGCATCCAGCGTCGCATTGGCCTGGGCGATGACGTACTTGCCTTCCTCGATGGCCGACAGGTAGTCGATCTGGTCGGTCACCTTGCCGTCCACCACGCGGCGATACGGCGTCTCGATGAAGCCGTACTCGTTCAGGCGGGCGTACAGGGCCAGCGAGTTGATCAGGCCGATGTTCGGGCCTTCAGGCGTTTCGATAGGGCAGACGCGGCCATAGTGCGTGACGTGCACGTCGCGTACTTCGAAGCCGGCACGCTCGCGGGTCAGGCCGCCCGGGCCCAGGGCCGAGACGCGGCGCTTGTGCGTGATTTCCGCCAGCGGGTTGGTCTGGTCCATGAACTGCGACAGCTGCGACGCACCGAAAAACTCCTTCAGGGCGGCCGAGATCGGCTTGCTGTTGATCAGGTCGTGCGGCATCAGCGGCTCTTGCTCGGCCTGGCCCAGACGCTCCTTCACGGCCTTCTCGATACGCGCCAGGCCCGTGCGGTACTGGTTCTCGGCCAGTTCGCCCACGCAACGCACGCGGCGGTTGCCCAGGTGGTCGATGTCATCGACTTCGCCCTTGCCGTTGCGCAGGTCCACCAGGATCTTCACCACGGCCAGGATGTCGTCGTTGGACAGCACCATCGGGCCGGTGGATTCGTCGCGGCCGATCTTGGCGTTGAACTTCATGCGGCCCACGCGCGACAGGTCGTACGTGTCCGGGTTGTAGAAGAGGCGCTGGAACAGGGCCTGCACGGCGTCTTCCGTCGGCGGTTCGCCGGGGCGCATCATGCGGTAGATGGCCACGCGGGCGGCGAACTCGTCCACCGTCTCGTCGATGCGCAGCGTCTGCGAGATGTACGCGCCCTGGTCCAGTTCGTTCGTGTAGATGACCTGCAGGTCCTGCACGCCGGCCGAACGCAGCTTCTTCAGCAGCGCTTCCGTGAGTTCCTCGTTGGCCTTGGCCACGATCTCGCCGGTATCGCCGTCCACGATGTTGCGCGCGACCACGCGGCCGATCAGGAAGTCTTCCGGCACGCTGATGTGCGTCGTGCCGGACTGCTCCAGTTCACGGGTGTGGCGGGCGGTGATCCGCTTGTCCTTGGCCACGACGACCTTGCCGGACTTGTCGGTGATGTCGAAGCGCGCCACTTCGCCCTTCAGGCGGTCGGCCACGAACTCCATCTGGGCGCCACTGTCCATCAGGCGGAAGTTGTCGTTGACGAAGAAGTTCGCCAGGATCGATTCCGGGTTCAGGCCGATGGCCTTCAGCAGGATCGTGACCGGCATCTTGCGGCGACGGTCCACGCGGAAATACAGGATGTCCTTCGGGTCGAACTCGAAGTCCAGCCAGGAGCCGCGGTAGGGAATGATGCGTGCGGAGAAAAGCAGCTTGCCGGAGCTGTGCGTCTTGCCCTTGTCGTGCTCGAAGAACACGCCGGGCGAACGGTGCAGCTGCGACACGATCACGCGCTCGGTGCCGTTGATGATGAACGAGCCCTTGTCGGTCATCAGGGGCACCTCGCCCATGTAGACCTCCTGCTCCTTCACTTCCTTCACCACCTTGGACTGCGACGTCGAGGACTCGCGGTCATAGATGATGAGCTGCACCTTGGCACGCACGGCCGAGGCGAACGTCAGGCCGCGGGTCTGGCACTCGCGCACGTCGAACGCCGGCTTGGCCAGGTTGTACTCCACGAACTTCATCTCGACGAAGCCGTTGTGCGAGACGATCGGGAACGCTGCGTTGAATGCGGCCTGCAGGCCTTCGTTGGTGCGTTTCTGCGGTGCCATGTCCGCTTGGAGGAAAGCGGTGTACGCGTCCTTCTGCATCTGCAGCAGGTACGGCACTTTGAGCACGCTGTCGCGGCTACCGAAACTCTTGCGGATGCGCTTGCGTTCGGTATAGCTGTACGTGGATGTTGGGGCCATGAGATCTCCGGGCAAAGACATGGATGGGGGTCTTCGACGACTACTGCCCCACAAGGAGCGCGGCCTTGCGGGCTTGGCGGTTGGCCACTACCAACCATGGCGGACGGCGATGCGTTGCACATCGCCCGAACCAAGGCGTCTTCTGTTGTCGGGTTGTCAGAAGACACTAGGAAACAGGAGGTGGATGCCGAGGCCGGCGCCCGTTCCTGCTTTCTGGTGTGCTCTGCACACTTGCGCTTCTCAGAAGCGCGGAAAGGCTGGAGGCCCTTTTCGGAGCCTCCAGCCTTGCCAAAGCAGCCGAATTACTTGAGTTCGGCCTTGGCGCCGGCTTCCACCAGCTTCTTGACAGCGGCTTCTGCGTCGGCCTTGGCGATGCCTTCCTTGACGTTCTTCGGAGCGCCGTCCACCAGGTCCTTGGCTTCCTTGAGGCCCAGGCCGGTGATTTCGCGCACGGCCTTGATGACCGCGACCTTGTTGGCACCGGCTTCGGCCAGCACCACGTTGAACTCGGTCTTCTCTTCGGCAGCAGCTGCTGCACCGCCGCCGCCAGCGGCAGCAGGAGCGGCCATGGCGGCAGCGCTCACGCCGAACTTCTCTTCAATGGCCTTCACCAGGTCATTGAGTTCCATCACGGACATGCTGTCCAGGGCGGTCAAGAATGCGTCTTTATCGAATGCCATAATTTTTTCCTAACAATTGGTTTAAAGAGGGAACGACTGCAGCAAAGCCTCAAGCGGCTGCTGCTTCGCCTTCGCCTTTCTTTGCGGCCAGAGCACCCAGCACCACGGCGGTGCGGGAGATCGGCGACATCAGCAAGCCACACAGCTGGGCCAGCAGCACTTCCTTGGAAGGGATGTTGGCCAGTTGCTTCACGCCGTTCACGTCCAGGGCCTTGCCTGCGAAGGCGCCGCCGCGAATCACCAGCTTGTCGTTGGTCTTCGCGAAATCGGCCACCACCTTGGCGGCGGCCACAGCGTCTTCGGAGAAGCCATAGATCAGAGGACCGGTCATCTGGTCGGCCACCACGTCGAACTGGCTGCCAGCCACAGCACGGCGGGCCAGGGTGTTCTTCAGAACACTCAGGCTCACACCCTTGCTGCGGGCGTCAACGCGCAGTTTCGTCATGTCGGCCACCGTGATGCCACGGTATTCCGCGATCACGAGCGTTTGAGCTTTAGCGGCGAGGCTGGTCACTTCATTGATGACCGCTTCTTTCTCACTGCGATTAAGACTCAAGGTCTACTCCTTCATATGCACACTCGGGGAACCCCTCATGCGCGCTCTTGTTGCAGCGACCAACTGTTTTGGAATCGAATTCCATCTGCAGCGGGATCGCCATCTGCGCTGGCTCCGTGGATTTAAATGCAACCGGGGCTGCACACCAGCGGTCTTGGATGGCCCGGCGCATCGCTGCGCCGGCCCACCACCGAGGCACCTTGCGGCACCTCAAGATTTCTTGGCTATCAGGCCGAGATGGATTGCGTATCGACGCGCACGCCGACACCCATGGTCGAGGACACGGCCACCTTGCGCAGGTACAGACCCTTGCTGGTTGCCGGCTTCGCCTTGTTCAGTGCCTCGATCAGGGCCACCAGGTTGCCCTGGAGCTTGTCGTTGTCGAACGAACGACGGCCGATCGTGCTGTGGATGATCCCGGCCTTGTCGACACGGAACTGCACCTGGCCAGCCTTGGCGTTCTTCACGGCCGTGGCGACGTCGGGCGTCACCGTACCCACCTTGGGGTTCGGCATCAGGCCGCGCGGGCCCAGGATCTGGCCCAGCGTACCCACGACGCGCATGGCATCGGGAGCAGCGATCACCACGTCGAACGGCATGTCACCGGCCTTCACCTGTGCAGCCAGATCGTCCATGCCCACGATGTCAGCGCCGGCAGCCTTGGCTTCTTCAGCCTTGGCACCCTGGGCGAACACGGCCACACGGGTCGTCTTGCCCGTGCCGTTCGGCAGCACGACGGCGCCACGCACCACCTGGTCCGACTTCTTGGCGTCGATGCCCAACTGAACGGCCACGTCGATGGATTCATCGAACTTGGCGGTTGCGGCTTCCTTCACCAGCACCACGGCATCGGCGAACGCATACAGCTTCGTGCTGTCGACCTTGCCTTGCAGGGCCTTTTGCTTCTTGGTCAGCTTAGCCATTTACAGGCCCTCCACCGTAACGCCCATGGAACGGGCGGAGCCAGCCAGCGTGCGGACGGCAGCGTCCACGTTGGCAGCGTTCATGTCCTTCAGCTTGGTCTTGGCGATCTCTTCCAGCTGTGCGCGGGTGATCTTGCCGACCTTCGTGCTCAGGGCGTTCGCGGAACCCTTTTCCAGCTTGATCGCCTTCTTGATCAGGGTCGTCGCCGGGGGCGTCTTGATGATGAAGGTGAAGCTCTTGTCCGCGAAAGCCGTGATGACCACGGGCAGCGGCAGACCGGGCTCGACGCCCTGGGTCTGGGCGTTGAACGCCTTGCAGAACTCCATGATGTTCAGGCCACGCTGACCCAGCGCGGGACCGATCGGAGGAGAGGGGTTAGCCTTCCCTGCCGGCACTTGCAGCTTGATAAAGCCGACGATTTTCTTCGCCATAGCGACTCCTTACGGGTGATAGCGCCTGACGGACAGGCTCCCCGGGGTTGATGACTCCACTTCTGTGCGCCGAGTCAGGAAAAGCGCATGGGTGCACCCGGAGGTGCGGATCAGGTCTTTTCGACCTGACCGAATTCGAGTTCCACCGGGGTGGAACGGCCGAAGATCATGACGGAGACGCGCACGCGGCTCTTTTCGTAGTTGACTTCTTCGACCGAGCCGTTGAAGTCGGCAAATGGACCTTCCTTCACGCGGACCAACTCGCCCACCATGAATTCGATCTTGTGGCGCGGCTTGTCCGTGCCTTCCTGGATCTGGTTGACGATCTTCTGGACCTCGTCCTCGGAGATCGGCGCGGGACGGTTCTTCGCACCGCCCACAAACCCCGTCACCTTGCTGGTGTGCTTCACAAGGTGCCAGGTATCGTCATCCATCACCATCTCGACGAACACGTAGCCGGGAAAGAGGCGCCGCTCGGTCGTCTTGCGCTGGCCGTTCTTCATTTCCACGACTTCTTCCGTCGGGACGAGAATCCGGCCGAACTTGTCCTGCATGCCCGCGCGGTTGATGCGCTCCGTGATGTTGCGCTCTACCGCCTTCTCCATCCCGGAGTAGGCATGCACGATATACCAGCGCAGGTCCGGATTGGCAGACGAAGCAGGCACCTGGGCAGGCGAGAGATTTTGATCGACGGCGTCATTCATGTTATTTCCTCCAGCCCAGGATCAGATCGTAGAGCACCCATTCCAGTGTCTTGTCGGTGAACCAGAGGAACAGCGCCATCACCAGAACGAAGGCAAACACGTAGGCCGTCATCTGCAAGGTTTCCTTGCGGGTGGGCCACACGACCTTCTTCACCTCTTTCCAGGCATCCTTGGCGAAACCGGTGAAGCGGCGCCCCGACTCGGACATCGCGAACACGGCTGCAGCGGCGATGATCGCGACGATCAGGACCGCCCACTGGACCGCAGCCCCCTGCTTGGAGAGCAGGTAGAAACCGGCAATACCCGCAATCAGCAACACGACGACAGCGGCCAGCTTGGCCTTGTCGGCGCCTGTACTTACGGTTTCAATTTGCTGAGACGCTGCCATTCTTCATTCCGGTTGCAAAATTGCGCTTTCACAAGACACCGAAGCCCGCCAGGTGTCTGGCGGGCTTTTTTATGCCAGGTGACTGGCAGGGGCAGTAGGAATCGAACCTACAACCTTCGGTTTTGGAGACCGACGCTCTGCCAATTGAGCTATACCCCTATGACTCCTGATCAGGCAATGATCTTGGCCACGACGCCGGCGCCGACCGTACGGCCGCCTTCGCGGATGGCGAAGCGCAGGCCTTCTTCCATGGCGATGGGGTTGATCAGCTTGACGGTGATCGACACGTTGTCGCCGGGCATGACCATTTCCTTGTCGGCCGGCAGCTCGATGGCGCCGGTCACATCGGTCGTGCGGAAGTAGAACTGCGGACGGTAGTTGTTGAAGAAGGGCGTGTGGCGGCCGCCTTCGTCCTTCGACAGCACGTACACCTCAGCCGTGAAGTGGGTGTGCGGCTTGATGGAGCCGGGCTTGCACAGCACCTGGCCGCGCTCGACGTCTTCACGCTTCGTGCCGCGCAGCAGCAGGCCGACGTTGTCGCCAGCCTGGCCCTGGTCCAGCAGCTTGCGGAACATTTCCACGCCCGTGCAGGTGGTCTTCTGCGTGTCGCGGATGCCCACGATTTCGATTTCTTCGCCGACCTTGATGATGCCGCGCTCGACACGACCCGTCACCACGGTACCGCGACCGGAGATGGAGAACACGTCTTCCACGGGCATCAGGAAGGCACCGTCCACGGCGCGCTCAGGCGTCGGGATGTAGGTGTCCAGGGCTTCAGCCAGCTTGTCGATGGCTTGCTCGCCCAGGGGGCCCTTGTCGCCTTCGAGGGCCAGCTTGGCCGAGCCGCGCACGATGGGGGTGTCGTCGCCGGGGAAGTCGTACTTGTCGAGGAGTTCGCGCACTTCCATTTCGACGAGCTCGAGCAGCTCTTCGTCATCCACCATGTCGCACTTGTTCAGGAACACGATGATGTAGGGCACGCCCACCTGGCGGGCCAGCAGGATGTGCTCGCGCGTCTGGGGCATCGGGCCGTCGGCGGCCGAGCACACCAGGATGGCGCCGTCCATCTGGGCGGCACCGGTGATCATGTTCTTGACGTAGTCGGCGTGGCCGGGGCAGTCCACGTGGGCGTAGTGGCGGTTGGCCGTCTCGTATTCCACGTGTGCGGTGTTGATGGTGATGCCGCGGGCCTTTTCTTCGGGCGCTGCGTCGATTTCGTCGTACTTCTTGGCTTCGCCGCCGAACTTGGCGGACAGCACCGTGGCGATCGCTGCCGTCAGCGTCGTCTTGCCATGGTCCACGTGGCCGATCGTGCCCACGTTCACGTGGGGCTTGGTACGTTCGAACTTACCTTTTGCCATTTCCTACTCCGGAAAAATCTATACAACACGTCTAGACATTGGCGCAACCCATCGGACGCACCCTGAAACTATGGTGCCCATGGCGGGAATCGGACCCGCGACCTCTCCCTTACCAAGGGAGTGCTCTACCACTGAGCCACATGGGCATGTCGATCACTCGACAAAAATCTTCAAACAGACATGGAGCGGGAGACGGGAATCGAACCCGCGTCATTAGCTTGGAAGGCTAGGGTTCTACCATTGAACTACTCCCGCATCGACTGGACGTCTTTGCGCGACACCTTCATCACTCACATCTGGTGGAGGGGACTGGATTCGAACCAGTGTAGGCGTAAGCCAACAGATTTACAGTCTGCCCCCTTTAGCCACTCGGGCACCCCTCCGAAGAATTCAGAATTCTACCATACTTTCTTGGCAAAAAGTCAACTGCCGCCTGCATCCACACACCCGATACAACCATCCTCCAAGCAAAACGCCCTCAGACCGATGAGGATCTGAGGGCGGCTTGGGCTGTAGGAGCCTGACGATGACCTACTTTCACACGGGAACCCGCACTATCATCGGCGCAAAGTCGTTTCACTGTCCTGTTCGGGATGGGAAGGAGTGGGACCAACTTGCTATGGTCATCAGGCATAAAGGGTTGCTATCGAGCCTTTGTGGGGCTGGACGGCGAATTCATAGAGCAAATCAGCTTGTGTGTTTGATTGCGTCACTTGGCATAACAACCTTGACGGTGTTGTCAAAGTTATAGGGTCAAGCCGCACGAGCAATTAGTACTGGTTAGCTTAAGCGCTTGCACGCCTTCCACACCCAGCCTATCAACGTCCTGGTCTTGAACGACTCTTCAGGGGGCTCAAGGCCCCGGCAGATCTCATCTTGAAACGAGTTTCCCGCTTAGATGCTTTCAGCGGTTATCTCTTCCACACTTAGCTACTCGGCAATGCCACTGGCGTGACAACCGATACACCAGAGGTGTGTCCACTCCGGTCCTCTCGTACTAGGAGCAGGCTTCCTCAAATCTGCAGCGCCCACGGAAGATAGGGACCAAACTGTCTCACGACGTTTTAAACCCAGCTCACGTACCTCTTTAAATGGCGAACAGCCATACCCTTGGGACCGGCTACAGCCCCAGGATGAGATGAGCCGACATCGAGGTGCCAAACACCGCCGTCGATATGAACTCTTGGGCGGTATCAGCCTGTTATCCCCAGAGTACCTTTTATCCGTTGAGCGATGGCCCTTCCATACAGAACCACCGGATCACTATGTCCTGCTTTCGCATCTGCTCGACTTGTCAGTCTCGCAGTTAAGCACGCTTATGCCATTGCACTATTAGCACGATGTCCGACCGTACCTAGCGTACCTTCGAACTCCTCCGTTACGCTTTGGGAGGAGACCGCCCCAGTCAAACTGCCTACCATGCACTGTCCCCGATCCCGATAAGGGACCTAGGTTAGAACCTCAAACGCACCAGGGTGGTATTTCAACGTTGGCTCCATGAGAACTAGCGTCCTCACTTCAAAGCCTCCCACCTATCCTACACAGATCCGTTCAAAGTCCAATACAAAGCTACAGTAAAGGTTCATGGGGTCTTTCCGTCTTTCCGCGGGGAGATTGCATCATCACAAACATTTCAACTTCGCTGAGTCTCAGGAGGAGACAGTGTGGCCATCGTTACGCCATTCGTGCAGGTCGGAACTTACCCGACAAGGAATTTCGCTACCTTAGGACCGTTATAGTTACGGCCGCCGTTTACTGGGACTTCAATCAAGAGCTTGCACCCCATCATTTAATCTTCCAGCACCGGGCAGGCGTCACACCCTATACGTCCACTTTCGTGTTTGCAGAGTGCTGTGTTTTTATTAAACAGTCGCAGCCACCGATTTTTTGCAACCGCTTTGGGCTCCCTTTGTACAAGTTCACCTACTTGCGGCATACCTTCTCCCGAAGTTACGGTATCAATTTGCCGAGTTCCTTCTCCTGAGTTCTCTCAAGCGCCTTAGAATACTCATCTCGCGCACCAGTGTCGGTTTGCGGTACGGTCGTGTGTAGCTGAAGCTTAGTGGCTTTTCCTGGAAGCAGGGTATCACTCACTTCGTCTGCAAGCAGACTCGTTATCACCCCTCATCTAAGCCCGGCGGATTTGCCTACCAGGCACGACTACAGGCTTGAACCAACATATCCAACAGTTGGCTGAGCTAACCTTCTCCGTCCCCACATCGCACTACACATCGGTACAGGAATATTGACCTGTTTCCCATCAACTACGCATCTCTGCCTCGCCTTAGGGGCCGACTCACTCTACGCCGATGAACGTTGCGTAGAAAACCTTGCGCTTACGGCGAGGGGGCTTTTCACCCCCTTTAACGCTACTCATGTCAGCATTCGCACTTCTGATACCTCCAGCATCCGTTACCAGACACCTTCACAGGCTTACAGAACGCTCTCCTACCACGCACAGTAAACTGTGCATCCGCAGCTTCGGTAACTGGCTTAGCCCCGTTACATCTTCCGCGCAGGACGACTCGATCAGTGAGCTATTACGCTTTCTTTAAATGATGGCTGCTTCTAAGCCAACATCCTGACTGTTTTAGCCTTCCCACTTCGTTTCCCACTTAGCCAATTTTAGGGACCTTAGCTGGCGGTCTGGGTTGTTTCCCTCTTGAGTCCGGACGTTAGCACCCGGTGCTCTGTCTCCCAAGCTCTACTCTTCGGTATTCGGAGTTTGCCTTGGTTTGGTAAGTCGCCATGACCCCCTAGCCAAAACAGTGCTCTACCCCCGAAGGTAATACTTGAGGCACTACCTAAATAGTTTTCGGAGAGAACCAGCTATTTCCAAGTTTGTTTAGCCTTTCACCCCTATCCACAGCTCATCCGCTAGTTTTGCAACACTAGTCGGTTCGGACCTCCAGTACCTGTTACGGCACCTTCATCCTGGCCATGGATAGATCACTTGGTTTCGGGTCTACACCCAGCGACTGGACGCCCTATTCGGACTCGATTTCTCTACGGCTTCCCTATTCGGTTAACCTTGCCACTGAATGTAAGTCGCTGACCCATTATACAAAAGGTACGCAGTCACCCTTGCGGGCTCCTACTTTTTGTAAGCATGCGGTTTCAGGATCTATTTCACTCCCCTCCCGGGGTTCTTTTCGCCTTTCCCTCACGGTACTTGTTCACTATCGGTCGATGATGAGTATTTAGCCTTGGAGGATGGTCCCCCCATATTCAGACAGGGTTTCTCGTGCCCCGCCCTACTTTTCTCTAGCTCAGTACCACACGTCTGCTTTCACATACAGGGCTATCACCTACTATGGCCGGACTTTCCATTCCGTTTTGTTAACAGTCGTGCTATCACTAGAAGGCTCCTCCGATTTCGCTCGCCACTACTTTCGGAATCTCGGTTGATGTCTTTTCCTCGAGCTACTGAGATGTTTCAGTTCACCCGGTTCGCCTCGCATGACTATGTATTCATCATGCGATACCTCTTGCGAGGTGGGTTTCCCCATTCAGAAATCTCCGGATCAAAGCTTATTTGCCAGCTCCCCGAAGCTTATCGCAGGCTATCACGTCTTTCGTCGCCTATCATCGCCAAGGCATCCACCACATGCTCTTAGTCACTTGACCCTATAACTTTGACATCTCTTGCGAGACATCTCCGCTTTCTTTCAAGGACTTGCGAGGTCTTTCACCTCGCGCGTTATGCCGTAATGTGAATTCTTCTTCGGTATTGCTACCTAGAGAACAATTCGTCATTACTGAATTTCAATCAGCTTTCGCTCAATTGAATATTCGTTTTGACGCAATCAAATTTTTGTTGCCGACGGCACGGTGCAGTTTCCTGCTTTCCGCCGGCAACGCTGATTCGACTCTATGAATTTTTAAAGAACAGCCGATTGACCCGGTCTATACCGGACCAACAACAAAGAGGCCTCTTGCGAAGCCGCTTTGGTGTTAGTTTCTTTGCCCTACCGCAGGACATATTGGTTGGTGGAGGATGACGGGATCGAACCGACGACCCCCTGCTTGCAAAGCAGGTGCTCTCCCAGCTGAGCTAATCCCCCACTGATCCTCGCATCTTATGTTCGGAAGATTTGGTGGGTCTAGTTGGGCTCGAACCAACGACCCCCGCCTTATCAAGACGGTGCTCTAACCAGCTGAGCTACAGACCCATGTCGGTTAGCACCGACTTCTTCCAACAACCGATAAGTGTGGGCGTTCAATATTGAATGCTGTTTTCCAGAAAGGAGGTGATCCAGCCGCACCTTCCGATACGGCTACCTTGTTACGACTTCACCCCAGTCACGAACCCTGCCGTGGTAAGCGCCCCCCTTACGGTTAGGCTACCTACTTCTGGCAGAACCCGCTCCCATGGTGTGACGGGCGGTGTGTACAAGACCCGGGAACGTATTCACCGCGACATTCTGATCCGCGATTACTAGCGATTCCGACTTCACGCAGTCGAGTTGCAGACTGCGATCCGGACTACGACTGGCTTTATGGGATTAGCTCCCCCTCGCGGGTTGGCAACCCTCTGTACCAGCCATTGTATGACGTGTGTAGCCCCACCTATAAGGGCCATGAGGACTTGACGTCATCCCCACCTTCCTCCGGTTTGTCACCGGCAGTCCCATTAGAGTGCCCTTTCGTAGCAACTAATGGCAAGGGTTGCGCTCGTTGCGGGACTTAACCCAACATCTCACGACACGAGCTGACGACAGCCATGCAGCACCTGTGTTACGGTTCTCTTTCGAGCACTCCTCTATCTCTAAAGGATTCCGTACATGTCAAAGGTGGGTAAGGTTTTTCGCGTTGCATCGAATTAAACCACATCATCCACCGCTTGTGCGGGTCCCCGTCAATTCCTTTGAGTTTCAACCTTGCGGCCGTACTCCCCAGGCGGTCAACTTCACGCGTTAGCTTCGTTACTGAGTCAGTGAAGACCCAACAACCAGTTGACATCGTTTAGGGCGTGGACTACCAGGGTATCTAATCCTGTTTGCTCCCCACGCTTTCGTGCATGAGCGTCAGTACAGGCCCAGGGGATTGCCTTCGCCATCGGTGTTCCTCCGCATATCTACGCATTTCACTGCTACACGCGGAATTCCATCCCCCTCTGCCGTACTCCAGCGATGCAGTCACAAATGCAGTTCCCAGGTTGAGCCCGGGGATTTCACATCTGTCTTACATCACCGCCTGCGCACGCTTTACGCCCAGTAATTCCGATTAACGCTTGCACCCTACGTATTACCGCGGCTGCTGGCACGTAGTTAGCCGGTGCTTATTCTTACGGTACCGTCATGACCTCCCTTTATTAGAAGAAGGCTTTTCGTTCCGTACAAAAGCAGTTTACAACCCGAAGGCCTTCATCCTGCACGCGGCATGGCTGGATCAGGCTTGCGCCCATTGTCCAAAATTCCCCACTGCTGCCTCCCGTAGGAGTCTGGGCCGTGTCTCAGTCCCAGTGTGGCTGGTCGTCCTCTCAGACCAGCTACAGATCGTAGGCTTGGTAAGCCTTTACCCCACCAACTACCTAATCTGCCATCGGCCGCTCCGTTCGCGCAAGGCCTTGCGGTCCCCTGCTTTCATCCATAGATCTTATGCGGTATTAGCAAAGCTTTCGCCTCGTTATCCCCCACGATCGGGCACGTTCCGATGTATTACTCACCCGTTCGCCACTCGTCAGCATCCGAAGACCTGTTACCGTTCGACTTGCATGTGTAAGGCATGCCGCCAGCGTTCAATCTGAGCCAGGATCAAACTCTACAGTTCGATCTTGAAATTTAAAGTCTTTCGACTTCACTCATAAAAACGGAATTGAAGTGAACTTCACTTCTATTCTCATGAGCGTTTGTAGTGCTAAGCACTAGTTCCGAAGAACTTGGCACTCGCCATCAAACGCCCACGCTTATCGGCTGTATATTTTTAAGGAACCAGAAGATCAGATTTCTCTTTTCTTCTCAACTCGCTGTAATCAGCGAAGCCTTGAATTCTAACAGAGTTTTTAAAGTCCTGTCAAACCTTGTGGTTATTTGTCTTTCGACTTCCAACCACCCGCCAACCTCAACCACCACAATCTCTTGCAGCACCTCAGATCAGCGAAGCCTTGAATTCTACACCAGTTTTTATCACCAGCGCAACTCTCAGCAAAACTTTTCTCTTCTACCGCCTTCACCACCTACCATCACCACAACCCCCTCAGGAACCGCAGCAATCTCAGTAGCGAAGCCCGCTAGTATAGCAACAAAAAAGCGCCCTCAGCGCAAATTCAACTGTTTCTCCAGCGCATCGACAAACAGGGACGGGACGTCGCATCCTGTCTGGTCGAAGATCTCCAGGAAACAGGTGGGGCTCGTCACGTTGATTTCGGTAACGCAATCGCCGATGACATCCACTCCCGCCAGGAGCATGCCCCGCTCCAGCAATACGGGGCCGAGCCGGCGGCCGATCTCGACATCGCGGGCAGTGAGAGCGCGCGCCACGCCCTTGCCACCGGCAGCGAGATTGCCACGGACTTCCGATCCCTGGGGAATGCGCGCAAGGCAATAAGGTACAGGCTCGCCTCCGATGATGAGGACGCGCTTGTCTCCCTCGGATATCTCGGGAAGGAACTTCTGCACCATGACGGTCTGCGCGCCATCGTGGTTGAGGGTTTCGATGATGCTGCCCAGATTGAGTCCGTCGGCCTTGACGCGGAAGATGCCCATGCCGCCCATCCCGTCCAACGGCTTGAGGATGATGTCCCCATGTTCCGAGTGGAAGCGCCGAATGTCGCCCGCATCCCGCGTCACGAGCGTGGGCCCGATGAGGTCGGGAAACTCCATGATGGCCAGCTTCTCGGGGTGGTCGCGCAGCGCACGGGGCCTGTTGAAGACCCTTGCCCTCTCCCGCTCCGCCTGCTCGAGGAGATGGGTGGCATAGAAGTACTCGCTGTCGAAAGGAGGGTCCTTGCGCATGAGCACGGCGCCGAATCCGGAAAGCTCGGCCTCGCGCTCACCTGCCACGGTGAACCAGGCCTGCGCGTCACCCGTGAGGTGGAGGTCGCGTACGCGCGCCGTCACCTTGCGTCCCTGCTCCCAGCGGATGTGGCCCGGCTCGCAAACGCTCACCACATGCCCCCGGCGCTGGGCTTCCCGCATCATCGAGAACGTGGTGTCCTTGTAGATCTTGAAGTGTTCGACCGGATCGGCAACGAAAAGAATGTTCATGATTTCGTCAGGGCTGGGAAGGTGGTTTCAGGCGTCGCGAGGGCGGCGTCCGTACTGTTGCACAAATAGCGTGAGCACGCCGGCGACCACGCCCCAGAAGGCGGAGCCAACGCCAGCGATCACGACACCGCTCAAGGTAACGAGGAAGGTGATGAGCGCGGCTTCACGGTGCGCATCGTCGCGCAGCGCGGTGGACAGGCCGGAGCCGATGGTTCCGAGCAGTGCCAGGCCGGCGATGGCGACCACCAGCTCGCGCGGGAATGCGGTCAGCAGCCCGGTCACCACCGCACCGAACAGGCCGATGACGACGTACAGCGCCCCGCAGGCCACGGCAGCCGTGTAGCGACGCGATCGGTCCTCGTGCGCCTCGGGCCCCATGCACATGGCAGCGGTGATCGCACTGAAATTCAGGGCATAGGCCCCGAAGGGCGCCAGCGCCAGGGTGGCCAGCCCGGTCATGGTCAGGAGGCGGGACACCGGCAGCGGGTAGCCGGAGGCCCGGATGACGGCCACCCCCGGAAGATTCTGCGATGCCATGGTGACCACGAAAAGTGGCAGCGCCAGGCCGATGACTGCGGACGCGGTGAACTCCGGGGCCGTGAAGACCGGGACGGCCCAGGCGAGATGGACGGTCGCCAGGGATATCTGGCCTTGGGCGGCCGTGAACGCGATGGCGGCAGCCAGCGTGAGCACGATGGCGTAGCGCGGCAACCAGCGGCGAGCGATGAGGTAGCTGAAAAGCATCAGCAGGACCAGCGGCAGTGCGGTCTGGGCCGCCGCGAAGGCCTGCATGCCGAACCGGGCCAGCACGCCGGCCAGCAGCGCGGAGGCGATCTCTGCCGGGATGCGGTGCATGGCGCGCTCGAACCAGCCCGTGGCGCCGGCAAGGGCGATGAGCACGGCGCACAGCATGAAGGCGCCTACCGCCTCTCCCATGGAGTAGCCGCCTGCCAGGCCTGCCGACGCCAGCACCGCGGCACCGGGCGTGGACCAGGCGACCATCACCGGCTGGCGCAGGAGCAGCGAAGGAACCAGGGAGCACAGTCCCATGCCGAGCCCGAGGGCCCACATCCAGGAAGTCATCTGGGCGGGCGTGGCACCGAAGGCCTGGGCCGCCTGAAAGACCAGGGTGACCGAGCTGGTGAACCCCACCAGTACCGCGACGAATCCTGCAGCGGCGGCCGACAGGCTGATATCTCTGAGAAAGGAACGCATGAGGGGCAGGATTCTGTCACCCGGCACGGACGTACGTCCCGCTCCACGAGGATGGCCCCGGGCCGCCCGGGGCTGCCCCGTCCTTTCAGATCTCAATCTTGGAGCCCAGCTCCACCACGGAATTGCTGGGCAGGTTGAGGAAGCCTGCCGCACCGCTCGCGTTATGGTGCATCTGGGCGAAGAGCTTTTCCCGCCATGGGGCCATGCCGCTGCCGATCGTCGGGGTGACCACGTCCCGGGAGAGGAAGTAGCTGGTGGTCATCGACTCCAGTTCGCACCCGCGCCCGCGCATGAGTGCCAGCGCGCCAGGAAGGTCCGGGTCGTTCTTGAAGCCGTAGTGCACCATGACCTGCCAGCAGTCGCCGCCGAGCGCCTCGACCTGCAGGCGCTTGTCGAGACCGATCCAGGGGACTTCATGGTTGCGGACGGTGACGAACAGGTTCTGCTGGTGCAGGACCTTGTTGTGCTTGAGGTTGTGGAGCAGCGCGTTCGGCACCGCGCCCGGCTCCGCCGTCAGGAAGACGGCCGTGCCATCCACGCGCGTGGGCGGGCTGACGAATACGGCCGTGAGGAAGTCCCTCAGGTCGATGGCGTCGGCGCGCAGCTTTTCGTTCAACAGTTCGCGGCCGCGCTTCCAGGTCATCATGAGCATGAAGACGATGGAGCCGATCATCAGCGGGAACCAGCCGCCCTGCAGCAGCTTGAGCAGGTTGGAGCTGAAGAAGGCCAGGTCCACGAGGAAGAAGAAGCCCGTGGCCCCGATGCACAACGCCAGCGGGTACCGCCAGCCATAGCGGATGACGAAGAATGTGAGCACGGTGGTGATGAGCATGTCCAGCGTGACGGCGATGCCGTAGGCGGCCGCGAGGTTGCTGCTGGAGCGGAACATGACCACGGCCAGGACGATGGCGAGGAACAGTGCCCAATTGACGAACGGTATGTAGATCTGTCCGGTATCCCGTACGCTGGTGTGCAGGATGTTCAGCCGCGGCAGGTAGCCCAGCTGGATCACCTGCTTTGTCACGCTGAACGCTCCGGTGATCAGGGCCTGGGAGGCGATGACGGTGGCCATGGTGGCCATGATCACGAGCGGGATGAGGGCCCAGTCGGGGGCCATCATGTAGAAAGGGTTCTTGACGGCTTCCGGCTCGGCGAGCAGGAGGGCGCCCTGCCCGAAATAGTTGATGGTGAGGGCCGGCATCGCCACGCTGAACCATGCCAGGCGGATCGGCTTCTTTCCGAAGTGCCCGAGATCGGCGTAGAGGGCTTCGGCCCCGGTCACGCAGAGGACCACCGCGCCCAGGATGATGAAGCTCGTTCCCGGATTGCGCCAGATGAAGCCGAGCGCATGGTGCGGGCTCAGGGCTCCCAGGATTTCCGGGTGACCCATGATGTGCGGCACGCCGAGGGCGGCGATGGAGGTGAACCACACGAGCGTCACCGGCCCGAAATAGCGCCCGATGCCACCGGTGCCGCGCTTTTGCACGGCGAACAGGCAGAACAGCACGACGAGCGTGAGGGGGATGACGGCCCGCCCGAAGTGCGGCGACACAACCTCGAGCCCTTCCACCGCCGAAAGCACGGAGATGGCGGGCGTGATGACTCCGTCGCCATAGAACAGAGAGGTTCCGAACACGCCGATGCCCAGCAGTGCAGAACGCAGCTTCGGTTTGTCCTTCACGGCCTGGGAAGCCAGGGCCAGCATGGCGATGAGCCCGCCCTCGCCATTGTTGTCCGCCCGCAGGACAAGCACGACGTACTTCAGCGAGACGATGGTGGTGAGCGTCCAGAAAAGGATGGACAGCACGCCATAGACGTTCTGGGGCGTGAAGGCCACGTGGCCGGAGCCGAAGACTTCCTTGACGGCATACAGCACGCTGGTGCCGATGTCGCCATACACGACGCCGATGGCGCCGAGGGTGAGCGCCGCAAGCGAGGATTTGGAGCGTTGCACTGCAGGGCCCCTCCGGCACCGTGCCGGATGGGGTTCCGGTATTGGGGGACCGCTATTGTGACAAGGAGCGGGGAAAGCACTCCTGCAGGCCGCGCCATGTTGCAGGGCAGCAACTAAGCGCCAGGCGGGGCGGCTACGGCGCTGCGGAGAGGCTTATTCGTAGATTTCGGCCTCGGGGTTGGTCGCCTCGAGTTCGTAGCTGGCCGCCAGCATCGCCAGCCGGGCGATCACGCCATACATGTAGAACCGGTTGGGCGCACTGGCGCCGGGCCGGGCCCCGGGCTGGGGCAGGTGGGTGCTTTGCTCAAAGGCGAGCGGCACGAAGCTCGCCCCGGGCGCGTTGAGGTTCTCGTCCACGCCCCGCTCGGCATGCATGCGGTAGAAGCCTCCGACCACGTAGCGGTCCATCATGTACACGACGGGCTCGGCCACGGCTTCGTGCACGCGCTCGCGGGTCAGGACGCCTTCCTGGATGATGACGTCGGTCACCGGTTGGCCATCCTTGACGATGGCCATCTTGTTGCGCGTCTTGCGGTTGAGCGCGTCGAGGTCCTTGGCGTCGCGCACGGTCATGACGCCCATGCCATAGGTGCCGTTGTCGGCCTTGACGATGACGAACGGCTTTTCGTTGATGCCGTATTCCTTGTACTTGCGCCGGACCTTGGTCAGTTGCGCATCCACGGCGGAGCGCAACGCCTCCACGCCCGCACCTTCGCTGAAATCCAGCCCTTCGCAGTGGCTGAAGAGCGGATGGATGAGCCAGGGGTCGATGCCCAGGAGCTTGCCGAAGCGCTTGGACACCTCCTCGTAGCTCTGGAAATGGCGGCTCTTGCGGCGAACGGTCCAGCCGGCATGCAGGGGCGGCAGCAGGTACTGCTCGTGCAGTTCCTCCAGGATGCCCGGAGGGCCGGCGGACAGGTCGTTGTTGAGCAGGATGGTGCAGGGGTCGAAGTTCTTGAGCCCCAGGCGGCCCTTGTCGCGCACGACCGGCTCCAGCGTGACCGAGTCGCCGTTGGGCAGCGTGACGGTGGTGGGCTTCTTGATCTCGGGGCTGATGGAGCCCACGCGCACGTTGAGCCCGGCCATGTTGAAGATGCGCTGCAACTGGATCACGTTCGCGAGGTAGAACGTGTTGCGGCTGTGGTTCTCGGGGACAATGAGGAGGTTGCGCGCCTCGGGGCAGATCTTCTCGATCGCGGCCATGGCGGCCTGCACGGCCAGCGGAAGCATCTCGGCCGTGAGGTTGTTCCAGCCTCCGGGGAAGAGGTTGGTGTCCACGGGCGCAAGCTTGAAGCCGGCATTGCGGATGTCCACCGAGGTGTAGAAGGGCGGTGTGTGCTCCATCCACTCGAGCCGGAACCAGCGCTCGATCGCAGGCATGGCGTCGAGGATGCGCTGTTCTAGCTCGTTGATCGGCCCCGTGAGGGCGGTGATGAGATGCGGAACCATGGGGTACCCTCGGAAATCAGGGAAGACGGCATTGCGCCGAAAGTGGAGTCGATTGTAGGGATTTGGGGGCACGAGCCGGGTTCGCAAGCTTTTTCCGCCGCGAAGTGCCGCGGGATCAGCGCCGCCAGAAAGCGGGCGTGAGCAAAGCCATGAAGCTGAGGATCTCCAGCCGGCCGAGCAGCATGGCAAGCGTGCAGACCCAGAGCTGGAAGTCGGTGAGCACGGCGTAATTGGCTGCGGGGCCGATGAGGCCCAGGCCGGGGCCGGTGCAGTGGACGCTGGCGATCACGGCGCTGAAGGCGGTGACGACGTCCAGGTCGGTGAGCAGCAGGACCATGCTGAGCACCGTGATGGTGGCGGCATAGACCAGCATGTAGGCCAGCACGGCGAAGATCATCCGGTTCTCGACCACGGCGGAACCCAGGCGCACCGGCTGCACCGCGCGCGGATGCACGAGCCGCGTCATCTCGCGGCGCGCCTGCTGCAGCAGGATGAGCACACGGACCATCTTGATGCCCCCGCCCGTCGAGCCGGCGCTGGTCGCCACGCCGGACAGCATGAGCAGGAAGACCGGGGCGAACACCGGCCACCCGAGGTAGTCCGTGGTGGCGAAGCCGGTGGTGGTGGCGACGGACACGGTGTGGAACATTCCGTGCCGCAACGCGTCCAGGGGCCCGTAGATGCCCTTGAACCAGAGCAGCAGCGCCACGAACAGGCCGCTGCCGAGCAGGGTGCACACGGTGGCACGCAGTTCCGGATCGCGCCAGCAGGTGCGCCAGTGCCCTTTGCGCAGGGCGACGAAGTACAGCGCGAAGTTGCAGCTGGCCAGCACCATGAAGACGATGGCGATCGCCTCCAGCAGGGGCGAGTGGAAGTGGCCGAAGCTGGCGTCGTACGGCGACAGCCCTCCGAGGCTCACCGTGGCGAACATGTGCATCAGCGCATCCGGGACCGCCATGCCGCCAGCCCAGAACGCGAGCGCGCAGGCCAGGGAGAACACGACATACACGCCCCAGAGGCCCTTGGCTGTCTGGGTCATGCGGGGAGTGAGCTTGGTGTCCTTGACGGGGCCCGCGGCCTCGGCCTTGAAGAGCTGGCTGCCGCCCACGCCGAGCAGCGGCAACACGGCGACGGCCAGGATCAGGATGCCCATGCCTCCGATCCATTGCATGAAGGTGCGCCAGATGTTGACCGACAGGGGCAGCGAGTCGAGCCCGGACAGCACGGTCGCACCGGTGGTGGTGAGTCCGGAGACAGCCTCGAAGTAGGCATGGGTGAAGCCGATGGGGCGGCCGATGGCATGCAGCGCCACCATGAGCGGCAGGGATGCGAACAGCGGCAGCACCAGCCAGACCAGCGACACGAGCATGACGCCGTGGCGGGGCTGCAGTTCCCGCGCATGCCGGCGCAGACCGAGCCAGAGTGCGCAGCCGCACGCGAAGGTGAATCCCAGGCTGCCGGCATAGACCGGCCAGAGGCCGTCGCCCGCCCAAATGGACGCTCCCAGGGGAACGCCCAGGGCCCAGGAGAACATCGCGAGCAACGCGCCGAACACGCGCAGCACCGGCAGCAGGTCCGGCAGGGCCTCGGAAAGCGCGGAAAGCACGGACATCGCGGTCAGAAAAACGTCGCGCTCACGCGGAAGGCCTTTTCCACCTCGCGCACCAGCCGCTTGTGCGGCAGGAAGAAAACCACATGGTCACCGCTTTCGATGACCGTGTGGCTTTGCGGGATGATGACCTCCGGCTCGCCGGCAGGGACGGACATGCCCTCGCCCGCATCGGCCGTGGCGTGCTCGCCGAGGCCGCGCACGATGAGCCCCATGTGCACGTCATGCGGCAGGTGGATGTCGCCGACGCGGCGGCCGACTACGCGCGAGCTTTTTCGGTCGCCGCGGGCGACGATCTCCAGCGCTTCGGCAACGCCCCGGCGCAGGCTGTGGACCGCCTGGACATCGCCGCGGCGCACATAGGCGAGCAGTTCGCCCAGCATGGCCTGTGCCGGCGAGAGCGCGATGTCGATCTGCGTGCCGTGCATGAGGTCGGCATAGGAGCGGCGGTTGATCAGTGCAAGCACCCGGCTCGCGCCCATGCGCTTGGCGAGCAGGCAGGCCATGATGTTGTCCTCGTCGTCGTCGGTGAGGGCGAGAAAGAGGTCCACCTCTTCGATACATTCATCGCCGAGGAGGTCTTCGTCGGTGGCATCCCCGTGCAGCACGAGCACCTCCGCGGGCAGTACCGAGGCCAGTTCCGTGCAGCGATCGGCATTCGATTCCAGGATCTTGACGTGGAAGCCGCCCTGCTCCGCCAACTGGCGCGCAAGCCGCAGTCCCACCCGGCCGCCGCCCGCGATCATGATGCGTCGCACCGGCCGCGGCGGCACGCCGCCGCGCTGGTGCAGCGCCGCGAGCACCCGAGGGACCTGATCGCGGGCAGCGAGCACGAAGACTTCGTCACCGGCCTCGATGCGGGTGGTGCCGTCGCAGGCCACGAAGCGGTCGGGCTCTTCCGGAAAGCGGCGGTAGATCGCGACCACGCGCATGGCGACATCGGGAGCACTGGCACGCATGTCGGCGATGCGCATGCCCACGACCGGTGCGCCGGCCCGGGCCCGGACAGAGGCCAGGCAGGCACGGCCGCCCGCGAACTCCCGCACCTGCAGGGCTTCGGGATATTGGACGAGCTTGCCGATGTAGCGCGTAAGGGACTCTTCCGGGCAGATGATGCGGTCCACCGCCAAGCCCTCCTTGCCGAGCAGCGCTCGGCCCCGCTCGTCGCCAGTGCCAAAGCCCGAGGAGCGCACGCGCGCTATGCGCGTGGGCACGTTGAAGAGCAACTGGGCGATCTTGCAGCAGACCAGGTTGGTCTCGTCGAGCGCGGCGCAGGCGATGAGCAGGTCGGTATCCGCGGCTCCGGCCTCGGCCAGCACTTCAGGATCGATGCCGCTGCCGACGACGCCGCGCAGGTCGAAACGCGACTCCAGGTCGCGCAGGCGCCGGGCGTCGGTGTCGATGACGGTGATGTCGTTCTTCTCGGACACCAGGCTGTCGGCCACGCTCTCGCCCACGCGGCCCGCGCCCAGGATGATGATCTTCATGCGGCAGGAACGGAGGAAGGGCGGAGGGCGTGTGCCGGCAGCGGTCCGCTCATGCGCGGATGTCGCCCTCGCCGAGCACCACCCACTTGAGCGAGGTGAGTCCCTCGATGCCCACCGGGCCGCGCGCATGGAATTTGTCGGTGCTGATGCCGATCTCGGCGCCCAGGCCGTACTCGAAGCCGTCTGCGAAACGGGTACTGGCATTCACCATCACGCTGGCCGAGTCCACTTCGCGCAGGAAGCGCTGGGCGTGCATGTGGTCCCGCGTGAGGATGGCGTCGGTGTGGTGGCTGCCGTAGCGGTTGATGTGGCCGATCGCCTCGTCCAGGCCGTCCACCACCTTGATGCTGATGATGGGTGCGAGGTATTCCTCGGACCAGTCCTGCTCGGTGGCGGGGACGAGCGCGGCGCCCTGCACGGCGGCCAGCAGGGCCAGGGCCTCCGGGCAGCCGCGCATTTCCACGCCCTTGGCCGCATAGACGGCGCCGATCCGCGGGAGGAATTCAGCGGCCACGCCACGCGCGACGAGCAGCCCTTCGCTGGCATTGCAGGGACTGTACTTCTGCGTCTTGGCGTTGTCGGCCACCTTCACGGCCATGGCGACATCGCAGGGGTCGTCCACGTAGGTGTGGCAGTTGCCGTCCAGGTGCTTGATGACAGGCACCTTGGCATCGCGGCTGATGCGCTCGATCAGGCCCTTGCCGCCGCGGGGGATGATGACGTCCACGTACTGCGGCATGGCGATGAGGTGCCCCACGGCTTCGCGGTCGGTGGTCTGCACGAGCTGCACGGCATCGCAGGGCAGGCCGGCCTCCTCGAGCGCCTCCTGCACGAGGCGCGCGAGGGCCCGATTGGAATCGATGGCCTCGGAACCGCCCCGCAGAATGCAGGCGTTGCCGCTCTTGATGCTCAGCGAGGCGGCCTCGATGGTCACGTTGGGGCGGCTTTCGTAGATCATGCCGAAGACGCCGATCGGCACGCGCATCTGGCCCACGCGGATGCCGCTGGGCTGCTGGCGCATGCCGGATATCTCGCCGATCACGTCGCCCATCGCCGCGAGCTGCTCGCAGCCCAGGGCACAGGTCTCCAGAACCTTGGGAGTGAGCTTGAGCCGGTCCACCATGGGCTCGGCCAGGCCGGCAGCCCGGGCGCGCTCGAGATCGCGGGCATTGTCCGCCTGCAGGGCGGTGGTGTTGTCGCGCAGGCGGCGGGCCAGCGCCAGCAGTGCCCGGTTCTTGACGGCCGATGGCGCCCGGGCCATCAGCGCGGAGGCGGCCTTGGCCTGGGATCCGAGGGCGTGGAGGGTTTCGGCGATGTGCTGCGCGTTCATGGGCGTGATTTTGACGCATCGCTGCGCAGCCTGCCCGGCGCGGGTTTCCCCGCCGGGCAGCATGTCCCGGTTTTGCTACCCTCGCCGGCCATGACGACCACCCCGACCACTCCGTTGCCAGCCGCCCAGCTCACCGCCCTCGCCACGGCCGTGGAGGACCTTCGCTCCGCGCGCATGGCGCCGCACGCCTTCAGCGAGAAGGCACGCGCACAGACAGCGCTGCTGGAGGCACTGCCTCCGCGCTACGCCCAGGTGCTGGCGGATCTGCTGGACCGGCTGGAATCCTCGGCGCTGTTTTCGGAGGAAAGCTGCTCTTTCAGCCAGGGCGGCCTGATCGACAGCCTGCAGGCCTGGGTGGACAAAGCCGGTGGAGTCCTGCGCCCTTCTTGAGCGACCCGACATCACCCCTGGAAGGACACCGCGGCCTTGGGACGTCCATCTACAGAGAGCGAGAACACGTCCGGCCGGGCATAGTGCCCGACCACGTCGAAGTCGTACTTCGCGCGGGTGAGCGCCTCCAGATCGACTTGCGCCGTGAGAAGACCGGTTTCATTCTTCAACGGCCCGGCCAGCACATCGCCCATCGGTCCCACGATCACGCTGTTGCCCTGTATCAGCGGGCGATCTGCATCCCAGTGCGGCACGTCGATGCCCAGCGCCCGGGGCGAAGGCTGCACCTGGCAGGCGCTGACGAGGAACATGCGGCCTTCGTGTGCGATATGGCGCATCGACGCCTGCCAGACATCGCGCTCGTCCACCGTGGGCGCGCACCAGACCTGCACGCCTTTGGCATACATCGCCGTCCTGAGCAGCGGCATGTGGTTCTCCCAGCAGATGGCCGCGCCGATGCGTCCCACCGGCGTCGCCAGCACCGGCAGGGTCGAGCCGTCGCCCTGCCCCCAGATCAGCCGCTCCGTGCCGGTGGGCATGAGCTTGCGGTGCTTCGCAACCAAGCCCTCCTGCGGTGAGAAGAACAGGGCCGTGCAGTAGAGCGTATTGCCAGCCCGCTCGATCACGCCGATGACGATCGTCGCGTCGGTTCGGGCGGCCAGTGCCGCCAGCGCATCCGTCTCCGGCCCCGGCACGTCGATCGCCTCGTGGAAGTAGCGGGCGAAGGCCTCGCGGCCTTCCGGCGTGCGGTAGCCGAGGTGGGTCCCGAACAGGGCGCCCTTGGGGTAGCCGCCGAGCAGGGCCTCCGGCATCACGACCAGCCTCGCCCCGCTGGCCTGGATTCTCCCCTCGAACGCCAGAATGTCCTGGAGCGACTGGCCGGTGCCCGAAGGCGATGATCCGATCTGGAGGGCGGCCACGGTCGTAGCAGTCGCGGCGGTCTGAGGGGCGATGGCGGTCATGGGCCGGGATCCCGGAAGCAGTCGATGCGCCCATGGTGCGTGCGTTCGGGCAGCGCATCAACCGTTCACAATGCCCATCAGATATGAGCCAGATCGATTTCTCACAGATGGACCTCAACCTTCTGAAGGTGTTCGAGGCACTGTACGAAGAGGGCGGCGCCGGCCGCGCCGGCGCCCGGCTGAACCTGACGCAGTCGGCCGTCAGTGCCGCGCTGGCGCGGCTGCGGGTGCTGTATGGCGATCATCTGTTCGAACGGACAGGCCGCGGCCTGCGCCCGACACCGCGTGCGATGGAACTCAGGCCCCTCGTCGCCGATGCGCTGGACCGCTGCCGCCAGAGCCTGGCCGTGTCATCCCGGCTGGCCAGCAACGCATCGCGAACGCTGACGCTGGGGTTGTCGGACGATTTCGAGATGGCCCTCGGCGGACCGCTGATCGCCAGGATCCAGTCCCAGATGCCCGGACTGCGGCTGATCCTGAGACAGACGCACAGACTCGTGGCCGGCGACATGCTGCTGTCCCGCGAGATCGACCTGAGCCTGACCTCGGGCGGAATCACGTCCGACCTGCTGGGACACGAGGTCATCGGCACGGCCGGCTACGCGTGCGTGTGCGATGGCCGCTTCCTCCCCGAAGGCCCTTTGGGAATGGACGAGTACCTGCGCCGGGGCCATGTGCTGGTGTCCGCTCGCGGCTATGTGGGTGCCGTGGACGAAGCGCTCAAGGAGCAGGGCAAGAAGAGGCTCGTACAGGCATCGACCACGCATTTCGCGGCCCTCCCGTACCTGCTGATGGACAGCGACTGCGTGGCCACGCTGCCGCGGCATGCCGCGCTGGCCATGGCCCGCTGCAGTCCGCTGCGCTGGACCGAATGCCCCCTGGCCCTGCCCCGCTATGCCATCGAGCTGGGCTGGCGCAAACACAGCATGCGCGACCCCGCCATCCAGCGGCTCAGGATGCTGGTGAAACAGGCCGGCGAAGGGCAGTTCCAGTCCCCGTCCCCGGCACCTGCCGCGCCGTGATCAGCGGGTCGCCCAGGGATGCCGGGGCCGCGGAAAGTCACCGGGACGCGCAAGCCTTGCACAGTTGCAGCGCCAGGCGATGCAGTGCCTGCCAGCCATCCGCGGGCCAGTCGGGCACCTTCAGGCCCTTGACGATGCCGTCCACGATGTGGGCGGACTGCAGCAGGCGCGACGCGGCGGCATCGGAAAAACGGGGCACGATGCGCTCGAAGAGCCGCTCTTTCGTCCCCCAGACGCGGTTCTCGCGCAGGGCCATGGGCAGCGGCTTGCCGGCATTCACCGCATCCTTCACGCGCTTCAGGGAGCGTATGTCCTCAGCGAGTGTCCAGTGGACCAGTACTTCTGCTTCTCCTTCGGCCTGCAGGCCGTCGAGCATGCGCTGCATGCGCGCGACCTGGCCGGACAGCACGGCCTCGGAGAGCTTGAACACGTCGTAGCGTGCCACGTTGAGCACGGCGGCCTCGACCTGGCTCCAGGAGAGTTCACCGGGCGGGTGCAGCAGGGCGAGCTTCTGGATCTCCTGGTGGGCGGCCAGCAGGTTGCCCTCCACCCGGTCGGCGAAGAACTGCAGCGTGCGCTGGCCCTCCTCCCCCGGGGCCACGCGCTGGCCCTGCACCGCCAGTCGCTGTGCGATCCACTGCGGCAGGACGCCGCGCTCCACCGGGTCGATCTGCACGCTCACGCCCTCGCGATCGAGGGCCGAGAACCAGGCGCCGGTGCGCGTGGCCTTGTCCAGCCGCGGCAGCATGACGAGCGTCAGCGTGCCCTCGTTGCCCGCGGCGGACGCGGCGATCTGCTGCAGGGCCGCACCGCCGTCCTTCCCCGGCTTGCCCGAGGGAATGCGGATTTCCACGACCTGCTTGTCCGCGAAAAGCGATAGCGAACCGCCCGCCGCCAGCACAGCGCTCCAGTCGAAGTGCGCACCCGCCACGGTGTGGCTGCTGCGCTCGGTATAGCCCTGCTCGCGCGCGGATGCACGGATGGCATCTGCCGCTTCCTGCTGCAGCAGCGGCTCATCGCCGTGGATCACGTAGAGCGGCCGCACCCCCTTCTGGAGGTGTGCGGCCAGCTGGTTCAGTGCGATCTGCATGGCGACGCACCACCGGCCCCGGGAAGTGGCCAGCCCATCCTCATTGCGGACGCGCCGCGGCCAGGCGCCGCAGCAGCTGCTGCACGAGGTCGGTCTGCATGTTGCGGTAGAGCAGCGCCTCTTCGGCCTCCTTGGCCAGGGCAATGCTTTCGTTGTAGCTCACGTCGCGCTGCTGCAGGAGTTCCGTCGGCGCGATCAGCTCCGTGCCCTGCTGGTTGCGCAGCCGGAAGCGGATGCGCAGGCGCAGTTGCAGTTCGCGCACCTGGCCGGACGCGTTGTAGCCCACCACCACGCGCTCGCGCTGCTCGGACAGCAGCTCGAACACCGCGTCGGCCTTGGGCAGGTCGGCGGGATCGCGCAGCACCGTGAGGTTGCCACCCGAGCCCTTGAGGGTGCGCTCGAGTTCACGGCCCAGGGCAGATCCCGCCCCTGCCTGGATGTAGAGGGTGCGGAACTGGAACTCCGGCGCGCGGCGCAGATGGAAGCCGCAAGCAGTGAGGCCGGCGGCCAGCGGTGCTGCGGCCAGCAAGGTCAGGAACGAGCGTTTGCGCTGCAGCATGGTGCGGACTCTCGGGTGCAATGGGTTCAAAACGGGCGGCGAAACGATCAGACGACCACGTTCACCAGCCGGCCCGGCACGACCACGACCTTCTTGGGTGCGGCGCCGGCAGCGTGCTTGTGGAAGTCCTCGCTTGCAAGGGCGATGCGCTCGATCTCCGCCTTGTCGGCGCCGGCCGGCACGCGGATCGCGCCGCGGAGCTTGCCGTTGATCTGCAGCACCAGCTCGATCTCGTCCTGCACCAGTGCGCCGGCATCCACCTGGGGCCAGGGTGCGTCCAGCAGGTCGCCCAGGGTGTTCGCGTAGCCCAGCGAACTCCAGAGGCCATGGGCAATGTGGGGCGTGGCGGGATAGAGCACGCGCAGCAGGATGCCGAAGCCCTCGATCAGCGCGACCAGGCCGCCGGGCGCGTCCGTGGACTTGAAGTCTTCCAGCGCGTTGAGCATCTTCATCGCACCGGAGACCACGGTGTTGTACTGCATGCGCTGGTAGTCGTAGTCCACCTGCTTGAGCACGGTATGGATCTCCAGGCGCAGCGCCTTGGCCTCCTTGCCGAACTGCACGTCCTTCAGGCTCTCGGCGCCCTGGATGGCGGCCTCGGTGGCCGCGGCATCGATGCCCGTGAGCTTCACGCCGAAATTCCACACGCGGCGCAGGAAGCGGTAGCTACCCTCGACCCCGGCGTCGTTCCACTCCAGCGTGGCCTCGGGAGGGGCCGTGAACATGGTGTAGAGGCGGGCCGTATCGGCGCCGTACTTCTCGATCAGATCCTGCGGATCGACGCCGTTGTTCTTGGACTTGGACATGGTGCCCACGCCCTCGTAGTCGATCGGCGTGCCGGCCGGCAGGTCGCCCACCGCGTTCTTCAGGCGGGCGCCGGTGATCTTGCCAGCCTCGTCCAGGACATGCTCCACATCGTGCGGCCAGAAGTATTCCTTGCCGCCCTTCTCGGTACGGCGCGAATAGATGTGGTTGAGCACCATGCCCTGCGTGAGCAGCTTGGTGAATGGTTCGTCCACCTTCACCAGGCCCAGGTCGCGCATGACCTTGGTCCAGAAGCGCGCATAGAGCAGGTGCAGGATCGCGTGCTCGATGCCGCCGATGTACTGGTCCATGGGCATCCAGTAGTCGGCGCCGCCGGCCACCATGGCGTCGGGGTTCTTCGGGTCGCAATAGCGCATGAAGTACCACGACGAATCCACGAACGTGTCCATGGTGTCGGTCTCGCGCCGCGCAGCCTTGCCGCAGACGGGGCATTTCACGCCGGCATGGAAGCCCTCGTGCTTGTGCAGCGGGTTGCCGGAGCCGTCCGGAATGCAGTCCTGCGGCAGTACCACGGGCAGGTCTTTCTCGGGCACCGGCACCGCACCATGCTCGTCGCAATGGATGATCGGGATCGGCGTGCCCCAGTAGCGCTGGCGGGAAACGCCCCAGTCGCGCAGGCGCCAGGTGGTCTTCTTCTCGCCCAGGCCCTTTTCCTGCAGCGCATGCGCCACGGCGGAGACAGCCTCGGGGTACGACAGGCCGCTGAAACTGTCGGAGTTGATGGTGACGCCGTTCTGCTTGTCGCCGTACCAGTCCTGCCAGCGGTGGTAGTCGAAGGTCTCGCCATCGACGAGCACGACCTGCTTGATCTCGATGCCGTACTTGAGCGCGAAGGCGAAGTCGCGCTCGTCGTGCGCGGGCACACCCATGACGGCGCCGTCGCCATAGCCCATGAGCACGTAGTTGCCCACCCATACCTCGACCGGCTCTTGCGTGAGCGGATGCGTGACGGTCAGGCCCGTGCGCACGCCCTTCTTCTCCTGCGTGGCCAGCTCGGCCTCGGTGGTGCCGCCGGTCTTGCATTCCTCGATGAACGCGGCGACCTCCGGGTTGGAGCGCGCGGCATGGGCGGCCAGCGGATGCTCCGGCGCCACGGCGCAGAAGGTGACGCCCATGATGGTGTCGGCACGCGTGGTGAACACGTACATGCGGCCACCGCCGATGGGCTGGCCGTCTTCTCCGCGGATGTCATGCGTGAAGGCGAAGCGCACGCCCTCGCTCTTGCCGATCCAGTTCTCCTGCATCAGCCGCACCTTGTCGGGCCAGCCGGTGAGCGTGGCATTCGGGTTGCCTACCTGCACGTGGTCGAGCAGTTCCTGCGCGTAATCGGTGATCTTCAGGTAGTAGCCGGGGATCTCGCGCTTTTCCACCAGCGCGCCGGTGCGCCAGCCCCGGCCGTCGATGACCTGCTCGTTGGCGAGCACGGTCTGGTCCACCGGATCCCAGTTCACGACCTGGGTCTTGCGGTAGGCGATGCCCTTCTCCAGCATCTTGAGGAACAGCCACTGGTTCCACCGGTAGTAATCCGGGTCGCAGGTGGCGACTTCGCGCGACCAGTCGATGGCCAGCCCCATCGCCTGCATCTGCTTCTTCATGTAGGCGATGTTGTCGTAGGTCCACTGCGCGGGCGGCACGCCGTTCTTGAGCGCCGCGTTCTCGGCCGGCAGGCCGAAGGCGTCCCAGCCCATGGGCATCAGCACGTTGTGGCCGTTCATGCGCAGGTAGCGCGTGAGCATGTCGTTGATCGTGTAGTTGCGCACGTGCCCCATGTGCAGCTTGCCGCTGGGATAGGGCAGCATGGAGCAGGCATAGAACTTCTTCTTGCCGGCGTCTTCGGTCACGCGGTAGGCATCGCGGGCAGTCCAGTGGCTGTGCGCGGCGCGCTCGACCTCGGCGGGGGTGTATTTGTCTTGCATGGAAAAAAGGGGACCGGGCCGCACTGGCGGCCACCGGCGTTTTCGCAGGAGGAGGGGTTCGCCGGATTTTAGGCGGGATGCGGACACCCTCGTCAGGGCGCCGCGGCCGGAGGTCCGCGGGCAGCTTCAGATGGACTCGCTCTGCTTGAATACCAGCCGGCCGATGGGGATGCAGTCCGGCTCGGCCCAGGCCTTGCGCGGGTAGCGGGCCTGGTCGGGGTTGTCACAGGAGAGCCACCAGCGCCCGCCATCGCGCTGGACGCGCCGCAGCAGCACTTCGCCGAAGCCGTTGATGGCGAAGACCTGCCCGTCGCGCAGCGTGGTGTCCGAGGTGTTCACGACCACGATGTCGCCTGCCTGGATGGAAGGCTCCATGCCGCAGCCGCGCACGCGGATGGCCAGCAGGCACTGGGGCATGTAGCCGCGACGCTCCAGCCAGTGGCGGTGGAAGGTGATGGGAGCATCTTCATCGGTCTCGTCGGGCCAGATCGCGTAATCCGCGATGCCGGGCCGCAAATGCAGGGAGACCGGGAAGAGCTCGTACATCTCAGGTCCTGCGTCGAAGTCGTATGCGACGGAGGTTTCCCGGATGCCGGCCGGCGCCGGCGGCTGCGAGAACCAGGCGTGCATGCCGCGCAGGGACTCGATGTGGCGCACCGTCTTGTCCGACACGGCACGGTTGCCGCAGAGCATCTGGCGCACGAAGGCGCCGCCGCGGTAGCCCAGCAGGCGACCGAAGGCAGCCACGTTGCCCTCCGACAGACGGCGCACGGCATCGGCGAGCCGTGCCCGCCGCTGCTCCTGAATCCGACGCTCGTCCATCAAACCAAGTTAGCATGCCGGATGGAACCATTTGCTATGATGATTTCATACCAATTGCTGACAATAGTAGCCGATCCGCACGTACGACGGCACGACTCTCGTGGGAGGCGAGCGCAGCATGGAAGACATCGCAAAAATGGAATCCGCTGCCGTGCCGGCGGCACGGCCCTCCGGGGGAGAGGCCCGGCCCCCGCCGTGCCCTGATGCGCCCTGGCCGGCGCTGCTGTGCGGCATGGGCCACGGCGGCTGCGCGGTCTTCGCCCTGGATGCCCGGGGCCGGTTCACCTGCGCCAGCGAGGGAACAGGCCAGTTGCTGGGGCTGCCGGCCGCATCCCTGCCCGGGCAACGCATGGCAGACCTCCTGGCGCGCCCACCTTCCGATCCCCACCTGCACCGGCTGCTGCTCGGGGGCGCCCTGCCCGCGGCAGCCTCCGGTTACCGCTGCGAAACACTGCTGCACCCTGCGGACGGCACGCCACTCTGGGTCCAGGCGCTGCTCCTGCCGGCGGCCGGGCTGCTCACCGGCATGCTGACCGACATCACGGCCACGAAGGTGCGCGAACGGCTGCAGCACCGGGTGCTCGACGCGATGGCGCATGACCTGCCGCTGTCCGAAATCGCTGCCGGCCTGTGCGAGGACATCGAAGCCATGCTGCCGGGCATCGCCGTGTCGGTGCTGGAGCTGGACGGCGAGCACCGGCTGAGGTGCCTGGCGGCCCCCCAGCTGGAAGATGTCCTGGCCGTGCACATCGACGGCCAGCCCGCCGGGCAGGACGGGGACGCCCTCGGCGCGGCCGCCTGGCGCTCGGCCTCTGCCGCCTGCACGGACATCGCGGCGGACGCGCGCTGGGCCCCGTGGCGGGAGCCGCTGGCCGCGCGGGGCTTCACGGCCTGCTGGTCTGCCCCGGTCCTGGGCCGCGACGGCCGGCTGCTGGGCTCCTTCACGCTGCACGGCCGGAGCGCCCTGGGCTGCGACGGCCTGCCTCTGCACGCGCTGGAGGCGGGAGCGCGGATGTGCGCACTGCTGCTGGAGCGGGAGCACACCCAGCAAAGCGTCCGCCGGCTGGCCTATCAGGATGCAGTGACCGGACTGCCCAACCGGGCGTTCCTCCTGGAAGCCACGGAGCGCCTGATCCGCGAGGCGCGCCGCGAAGGCCATTGCCTGGCGATCGCCTTCATCGACCTGGACCGGTTCAAGCAGGTGAACGACCAGCTGGGCCACCGGGCCGGCGACGACCTCCTGCGCGAAGTGGCGCAGCGGTTGCAGGGTGCCTCGCGGCGGGCCGACATCGTGGCCCGCATCGGGGGCGACGAATTCGCCGCGGTACTGCCCCATTGCGGCAGCCGCGAGGCAGCCGCGGCCGCACGCAGGCTGCTGGCGGCCGCGGTGCGCCCCGTGCTGCTCCATGGCCGGTGCTGGAGCCTGGGCGCCAGCATCGGCATCGCCCAGTACCCCCGTGACGGTACGAACGCCGCCACGCTGCTGCACCACGCGGACCTGGCCATGTATGCCGCCAAGCGGGCAGGCGGCCAGCGCCTGAGCGTCTTCCGGGGCAAGGCGCCGGGCGCACCGGTGGTGCGCGAGGCCCTGGACGGGTGATCAGCGGCGGCCGCCGGAGGGGAGCGCCCCGGCAGGCGGCTCAGGGGCGCGCGGCGGCGGCCGTGGCCGGCGGGGTGGCCCCGGGCTCGGCCACGAATCCGATGCGGTGCAGGCCTGCGGCGTGGGCAGCGCCCATCACCTCGACCACCCGGCCATACGGCACGCCGGCATCGGCACGCAACTGCACCTCGGCTTGCGGATGCGCCTGCGCCACGCCGCGCAGCCGCTCGGCCAGGGCGGCGCCATCCACGGGCACGCCGCCGACGAAGACCTGGCCTGCGGCATCGATCGCGACTTCCACGGAATCGCCGGAGGCACCCTGCGTGGAGCCCTCCGCCCGCGGCAGGTCGAGCCGGATGGCACTGGCCAGCAGCGGCGCGGCCAGGATGAAGATGACCACGAGCACCAGCATGACATCCACCAGGGGCGTCATGTTGATGTCGCTCATCGGCTTGGGGGCGGATGTGCGTTCGAGTCGGCCGAATGCCATGGTTCGGAGGCGGGCTGGAGGCGGAGGATCAGCCGCCGCGGGACGGGGCTTCGTCCAGGAGCAGTTCGCGCAGGTCGAGGGCGAAGCCTTCGAGGTCGGCCTCCACGCGGCCGATCCACCTCCCGAACAGGTTGTAGGCCAGCACGGCGGGAATGGCCACGGCCAGGCCCGCCGCCGTCATCACGAGCGCCTCGCCGACCGGACCGGCGACGCGATCGATCGATACCGCCCCGCCCCCGGCCAGCGCCGTGAGCGCATGGTAGATGCCCCACACCGTGCCGAGCAGGCCGACGAAAGGCGCCGTGGAGCCCACGGTGGCCAGCAGCACCTGCCCGAACTGCAGGCGCGCCAGGACCCGGTGCAGCGCATCGCGCAGGACGCGCGTGAGCTGCTGGGAGCGCTGGCCACTCGCGGCCAGCGAGCCGGCCTGGGCGTTGTTGGCGATGCCGGCGGCGGCGTCCACCAGGGGCCGCACCAGGCCGTCCGGATCGACGGGCACCAGTCGCTCGCGCGCCGACTCCAGCGTGGGCGAACGCCAGAACTCGGCGGTGCTCCGCTCCACCCCGGCCACGGCGCGCCGCAGCAGGCGCGCCTTCCAGAGGATGACCACCCAGCTTGCAATGGACATGGCCAGCAGCAGCAGGGCCGAGATGCGGGTGACCGTGTCCCCCTGATGCCACCAGTGCCACGCGTTCATGGATACGCCACCAAGAGAAAGGAGAAGGGCGGGCGGAACTGCCGTTACCGGGCCGTGCCGTGCCGTGCCGGCGGAAGGCGATCAGCCGTGCAGGCCGAGCACGTCGAACATGTCGAACAGGCCCGTGCGGTGCGCCGCCAGGAAGCGGGCCGCGCGCAGGCTGCCCTGGGCATAGCCCGAGCGGCTGGAGGACTTGTGGGAGATCTCGATGCGCTCTCCCGTGCCGGCGAACAGCACCGTATGGTCGCCCACGATGTCGCCGCCGCGCACCGCAGCGAAGCCGATGGTGGACGGATCGCGCTCGCCGGTCAGGCCTTCGCGGCCGTACACGGCACAGTCCTTGAGGTCACGGCCCAGGGCCTGGGCAATGACTTCGCCCATCTTGAGCGCCGTGCCGGAGGGAGCATCCACCTTGTGGCGGTGGTGGGCCTCGATGATCTCGATGTCGTAGCCCGTGGACAGCGCCCGGGCCGCCATCTCCAGCAACTTGAAGGTGACGTTCACGCCCACGCTCATGTTGGGCGCCATGACGATGGCAGTGCGCTGTGCGAAGGCCTCGATCTCGGCCTTCTGGGCGTCGGTGAAGCCGGTGGTTCCGATCACGGCCTTGACGCCATGCTCCGCGCATGCCGCCAGATGGGCCAGCGTGCCTTCCGGCCGGGTGAAATCGATCAGCACGTCGCAGCCGGCCAGGCCTTCATGCAGGTCGGCCGTGATGGCTACGCCGCTGGCATGGCCCAGGAAGGCCGCGGCATCGGTTCCCAGGGACGGGCTGCCCGGCACGTCCAGGGCGCCCGCGAGGACCAGTTCGTCGCCGCTGCCGCGCAGCGCCTCGATCAGCATGCGGCCCATGCGGCCGGACGCCCCCGCGATGGCGACGCGGATCGGCGCCGGAGCGCCGGAGGAAGACGGGGTCGAAGCAGCGGATACGGTCATTGCGCGCGAAGGAAGGGTTCGAAGGAGGTGGCTTTTGCCGGCCACTCAGCGGGTGGTGGATTCGAGCGGAGGGTAGCTCGACGGCGGAGGCGGCACCGCGGAATCGGCTGGCTCCGGCAGCGTGGCGGTAGCGGCCTTGGGGTACTTGGCGAGCTGCTCGGGCGTGGCCTCGAGCTGCGGCACCTTGGGCTTGGTCTTGCGCGAAGTGCCGAGCGTGGCGACGAATTCGGCCTCGGTGGGCATCTCGTCGCCCTCGACGCGTTCGAAGGCGTCGTTCTTGAAGAACACCGTCAGCTTGCGGGACTGGGCCTCGACCCCGGGCCTCTTGAGGGTGAAGACGTAGTCCCAGCGGTCGGCGTGGAACAGGCTGGTCACCAGGGGCGTGCCGAGGATTTCCTTCACCTGCTGGCGCGACATGCCGGGCTGCAGCGCCTCGACCTGCTCGCGGGACACGAAATTGCCCTGCACCACCTCGACCTTGTAGGGGGTGATCATGCTCGCGATGCGGTTGCTGGCGCTATCGAAGCTGCCGCAGGCCGAAAGGCCCGTGCCGAGCAACAGGATCAGGCCCATGCGGGCGCTGCGATGGGCGTGGACGGACATGGAAATAGGCATAGACGATATGATCGGACCATTGTAGCGGCTGGTCTTCCAGGCCTTGGCGCGCGCCCCTGGCACACCGAAGGACCCTGTCATGACGAACATCGACGAACTCAAGAGCACCGGGCTCAAGGCCACCCTGCCCCGCCTGAAGATCCTCGAGATCTTCCAGAAGGGCGCGCAGCGCCACATGACGGCCGAAGACGTGTTCCGCGTGCTGCTGGACGAGCGTTCCGACATCGGCCTGGCCACCGTCTATCGCGTGCTCACCCAGTTCGAGCAGGCGGGCATCCTGATCCGCAGCAACTTCGAGAGCGGCAAGGCGGTATACGAGCTGAACGAAGGCCAGCACCACGACCACTTCATCTGCATGGTCTGTGGCAAGGTGGAGGAATTCTTCGATCCCGAGATCGAGAAGCGCCAGCAGCTCGTGGCCAAGGCCAAGGGCTGGGTGGTGCAGGACCACTCCATGGCGCTCTATGGCCAGTGCGCCACCTGCGCGGCGAAGGCATCGTCCGGCTCCGGCCGCTGACCACCACCGCATCGGACACCGCCCCGCTGCGCGCCGGGCGGGCGGCCTTCTTCAGGATCCGTCCCGCTGCTCCATGGCGCGCCGGTGGCGCTCGACGAACTCCTGGTAGGTATCGATGCCGCGCAGGTTGAGAATGGTGTTGCGTACCGCCGCCTCCACCAGCACCGCGATGTTGCGCCCCGCCACGACCTGGATCACCACCTTGAGCACGGGCACGCCCAGCACGTCCTGGGTGAGGGGTTCGTAGGGCAGGCGTTCGTACTCGCGCTCCAGCGTTTCCTTGCGCACGAGATGCACGATCAGGCGCAGCCGCATCTTCCGGCGCACCGCCGTCTCGCCGAAGATGGCCCGGATGTCCAGCAGGCCGATGCCGCGCACTTCCAGCAGGTTCTGCAGGAGGTCGGGGCACTTGCCCTCGATGGTGGTCTGGTTGATGCGGAAGAAGTCCACCGCGTCGTCCGCGACCAGCCCGTTGCCGCGCGAGATGAGTTCCAGCCCGAGCTCGCTCTTGCCCAGCCCCGACTCGCCCGTGATGAGCACGCCCAGCCCCAGGATGTCCATGAACACGCCGTGCATGGTGATCCGGTCGGCGAAGTGCTTGGACAGGTAGGCGCGCAACACGTCGATGACGAAGGCCGACGATTCGTGCGTGGCGAACATCGGGATCTGCGCGCGCTCGCACATGGACAGCAACGCATCGGGTGCCATCTGGCTGTCGGCCAGCACGAGCACCGGCGGCTCCAGCGTCACGATGCGCGCGATGCGGCGCTTGCAGTCCTCGGGCGTGGCATTGACGAGGTAGGCGATCTCGCGCTCGCCCAGGATCTGCACCCGGTAGGGGTGGATGTAGTTCAGGTAGCCGACCAGATCCGCACCCGAGCGGGCGGACCGCACGGCGACTTCGTCGAACCGTCGCTCGGAGGCACCGAGACCTGCGACCCATTCCCACTTCAATGCGGAGCGGAAGGCCTCGAAGAGGACGTCGGCGCTGACGACGTTGGGTTTCACGTGTTGCGGACCGTTGCAGCGAGGAAGAAGCGAATCACGCGGTGGCCTGCGCGGATTGCCAGCCGGCGATGAGCCCGTGGAGCTCGGCCGCATCGGTGGAAGCCTTGATGCGCTCGCGCAGCGGCCCGTCGCTCAGCAGTTCCGCGATCTCCGAAAGGATTTCCAGGTGCTTCTGCGTGGCGGCCTCCGGCACGAGCAGGAAGATGAGCAGGCCCACGGGCTGCTCGTCGGGAGCGTCGAAGCCGATGGGATGCGCCAGTTGGAAAACGGCCGCCATGGGCGCCTTCAGGCCCTTGATGCGTCCGTGGGGAATCGCGACGCCATGGCCCAGACCGGTCGAGCCCAGGCGTTCCCGGGCGAAGAGGCTGTCGGTGATGAGCGCGCGAGAGAGGCCATGCTGGCTCTCGAACAACAGCCCCGCCTCCTCGAAAGCACGCTTTTTGCTGGTGGCATCGACGCTCACGAGCACTTGAGCGGCCGGCAATATGGAAGCTAGACGGTTCATGGTGAAGGGTTGCGATTATGCACCCCTTAGCATAAACCCTGAGCCCCCGGAAAGGGGCATGAAAAAGCCGCCTTTCTGGCGGCTTTGCGGGCGATGCCAGGGTGGAAGCCGGTCAATCCCGCTGAATGGAATCCTTGACGCTCACTTGGGGTTCGCGGTTACGCCGGCTGTGCCCGCTTGATGGCGCAATGGTGGTCCTGCAGGCGGTCCTTGTGGCGCACGACCTGCCGGTCGAGCTTGTCCACCAGTTCGTCCACCGCAGCGTAGAGGTCGGAGTGCGAACTCTCGGCGAACAGGTCGTTGCCCTTGACATGCACATTGCATTCAGCGCGCTGGCGCTTCTCCTTCTCCTTCTGCTTTTCGACGGTGAGAAGCACCTTCACGTCAACCACCTGGTCGAAGTGCCGGCTGATCCGGTCCAGCTTGCCCGTCACATAGCTGCGCAGGGCGGGGGTGACCTCGAGGTGGTGGCCGCTGATCGTCAGATTCATAAACAAGTCTCCTTGGCACGTTGAAGTAAACGCCGTCGCCTCGGCGACCGAGGTGGCGGCTCGACGGAAGGGAGCTCATGCATGCGCTGTCGAATCCACTATGCGCGCCACTGCCGGGAAATGCAATCCTGACCGCGGCACGGCCGGGGATACTGCTGTTACAGGTGACCGGGCGGCGGGACGGGCGCACAATGCACAGGCTTTACGGCAGGGCGCGCCCTAGAATCCGGGCAGTCCCGACGCGCTTCTCGGCACGGGGCCGGATTACCGCTTGCAACCCTTTTCACACCATGACCCTGCCCAGCCCTTCCGCCCTGCACACCTCGTCCCTGGCCTCGCTGCCACTGCTCGCACGCGGCAAGGTCCGCGACAACTACGCCGTGGGCGACGACCGCATCCTCATGGTGGCAAGCGATCGCATCTCGGCCTTCGACGTCATCATGGGCGAGCCGATCCCGGGCAAGGGCGAGTTGCTGACGAAGATGGCGCTGTTCTGGTTCGACAAGCTCGGGCACCTCTGCCCCAACCACCTGACGGGTGACGCGCCGGAAAGCGTGGTGTCGCCCGAAGAGGCCGCACAGGTGCGCGGCCGCTCCATGCTCGTGCAGCGGCTGCGCCCGATTCCCGTGGAGGCCGTGGTGCGCGGCTATCTCGCGGGCAGCGGCTGGAAGGAGTACCAGGCCAGCCGCGCGGTCTGCGGCGTGCAGCTGCCCGAAGGGCTGACGAACGCGTCGCGCCTGCCGCAACCCATCTATACGCCGGCAGCCAAGGCGGCCGTGGGCGAGCATGACGAGAACATCACGTTCGAGCGCACCGTGGAGATGGTGGGCATCGACCTGGCCACGAAGATCCGCGACACGAGCATCGCTCTGTACGAGGCCGCGGCCGCGATCGCGCTGGAAAAGGGCATGATCATTGCCGACACCAAGTTCGAGTTCGGCCTGGCTCCCGACGGCACACTGGTGCTGATGGACGAGGTGCTCACCCCCGACAGCTCGCGCTACTGGCCCGTGGAAGGCTACGAGGCGGCGCTGGACGCCGGGGAGAATCCGCCCAGCTACGACAAGCAGTTCGTACGCGACTGGCTGGAGCAGGCCCAGGTGAACGGAGCCCCGTGGAACAAATCCGCGCCCGCGCCGCGCCTGCCCCGCGAGGTGATCGAGAAGACGGCTGCGAAGTACCGCGAGGCCCTGGAGCGCCTGACCGGCGGCCAGTGACTGAGCCGGCTGCGTCCGCATGCCCGCTGCGTCACTTCAGGCGCAGCTCGGGAGCCTCAAAGCGCAGCAGGACCTTTTCCTTGCCCGGCCCGTCCTCGCGGGCGAGCACGAGTTGCCGCCCCTCGATGCGGTAATGCTTTGCGGCGCGCAGCGCCTCGAGGTACAGCCCTTCGGCCAGCCCGGTATCGAAGCACAGCCGCAACCCCGAATCGATGGTGCCGATGCGCAGTTCGCCCCCGGACATCTCGTAGGTGGCAATGAAGGGATTGCAGCCGCCGGATCCCGTGATCCGTCCTTCCTGGGGCTGCACGACCAGATGCGCCTGCGGCCGGCCGGCAGGGGCGGGCGGCACAGCCATTCCGTCCACTTCCGTGAGCTTCCAGTATGTTTGCGCGAGCGGTACCGTGGCCTGTTCGGTGGCAGCAATGCGCGGCAGCGGCTGCAGCAGCACGTCCACGTGGCGGTAGGCGGGATCGCGCTGCAGCGGATTCAACCCTTCGCTCGCCATCCAGGCGATGCCGTTCACCGATACCATGGCGCGGACGACGTACCGCCGGTCGTGCACCACCTGCGCGGAGCGGTAGGGAATGCGCAGCGTCACCGGTAGCCGCTCGAACTCTTCCAGGGTCTGGCGCCCGACGATGACAGGCGGCGCATCCGCATCGGTCACGTCCAGGATGGCCACCTCGAACGCGCCACCCGACGGGATGAAGATGCGCTGCCGGGCATAGGCAAGCCCCGTCACCACGGCATCGGGCGGCGGGGGCAGGATGCCGCAGCCCGTGGCGCACATCGCCAGCACGGCCATCGCGAGCCAACCCACGCGGCGGGACGGCCGCCACATTCCGGCGCGGCGGTCCTGGAATGCGCGCGCGGTGCGCGCCATGCCCGTCACATCAGCTCAGCACCACGCTGGAGAGGCGGCGCCGGTAGGTGGCCACGACCGGATCCTCCGGGGGGATCTGCCCTTCTGCGACCTTCAAGCGGGGAGGCTCGATGACCTCGAGGACAGCGACGTAGGTCTTGCGCGCGGCCTCGTCGTTCCAGGCCTTGTCGCGCATGAGGATTTCCAGCAGTTCGTCCATGGCGTCCGTCCAGCGCTGCCGGGCGATGAGCCACCGGGCGCGTTCGAAGCGCGCGTCGAAGTCCCGCTTGTTGGCGCCTATCCTCTGCGCGAACGCGGCTTCCGCGGCGGCGGCGTCCGGGGCGCCTTCAGCGGCGTCGATCGCGTCCATCCACACCTTGAGCGCGCCGAGCCGGCGCGAGCCGGGGGCCTTGGCGATGACGGGCGCGAAGGCGACCTTGGCGTCGTCCACGCGTCCGAGCTGCAGCAGCAGCTTCACGTAGTCGAAGCGCGCATCGTCGTTCGCGGGGTCGGTGGCGACGGCATGCTGGAGCTTTTCGAGGGCAGTGTCGGTGTCGCCATCCTCCAGCGCCTCCTGGGCGGCCTCTTCCTCGGCCTCGGCCAGCAGTTCATCGGCGCTGGGCACGTGCTTGTCGAGGAAGGCGCGGACCTGCCCCTCGGGCTGCGCGCCCATGAAGCCGTCCACGGGCTGGCCGTTCATCATCAGCACGCAGGTGGGAATGCTGCGGATGCCGAACATGCCGGCGATCTGCTGCTCCTGGTCGGAATCGATCTTCACGAGCTTGAAACGGCCCGCGTACTCGGTTTCCAGCTTCTCGAGGATGGGGCCGAGCGACTTGCAGGGGCCGCACCAGGGGGCCCAGAAGTCCACCAGGACGGGCACTTCCATCGAGGCGGCGATGACCTCGGCTTCGAAATTCTCTACGGTGACGTCGATCATTGTGTGCAGCAGGCGGGGCGCGCCAAAAGTAAAATCCCGGGTTCCACTCAGGCGGGTGCGCGCCGCGCGCACCCCCACTCCACATGAAACCCATCCAGATCGGCGTGGTCATGGGCTCCAGCAGCGACTGGGAGACCATGCAACACGCAGTGCAGATTCTCCAGCAATTCGACATCGCCCACGAAGCACGCGTGGTCTCGGCACACCGGATGCCCGACGACATGTTCGCCTATGCCGAGTCGGCAGCGCAGCGTGGCCTGAAGGCGATCATCGCCGGCGCGGGGGGCGCGGCCCACCTGCCGGGCATGCTGGCCGCCAAGACGACCGTGCCCGTGCTGGGCGTGCCGGTGGCCAGCCGGCACCTGCAGGGCGTCGATTCGCTGCACAGCATCGTGCAGATGCCCAAGGGCATTCCGGTGGCCACCTTCGCGATCGGCACGGCCGGCGCCGCCAATGCGGCGCTTTTCGCCGTCGCCCTGCTGGCCAGCGAGAACCCGGCCCTGCGCGAGCGGCTGGAGGCATTCCGCCGGGAGCAGACCGCTGCGGCCCGCGCGATGGCGCTTCCGACCGAAGCGGTATGACGATGCCCGGCTCCACGCAGCACCCCATCCTTCCCGGCGCCACCCTCGGCGTGCTGGGCGGCGGCCAGCTGGGCCGCATGTTCGCGCATGCCGCCCAGGCCATGGGCTACTTCACGGCGGTGCTGGACCCCAACGCCGAAAGCCCTGCCGGCCGCATCAGCCACCACCACATCCGGACGGCCTACGAGGATCCGGACGGACTGGCACGCCTGGCCGCCCTGTCGGATGCCATCACCACGGAGTTCGAGAACGTGCCCGCGCAGGCGCTGCGCATGCTCGGTGCCGAGCGCCCCGTGGCGCCTGCGGCCGACGCCGTGGCGATTGCCCAGGACCGCGCGCGGGAGAAGGCGCATTTCGTGCAGTGCGGCGTGCCGTGCGCGCCCTACGCCGTGATCGAGACGCCGGGGCAGCTGGAAGACGCCCCTGCGGCGCTCCTGCCGGGCATCCTCAAGACCGCGCGCCTCGGCTACGACGGCAAGGGCCAGGCCAGGGTGGCCACCCGCGAGGAACTCGCATCCGCCTGGGAAGCAATGGGCCACGTACCCTGCGTGCTGGAAAAGCGCCTGCCACTGGCCTTCGAGTGCTCGGTGATCGTGGCGCGCGGGCATGACGGCGCATGCGTCAACCTGCCGGTGCAGCGCAACCTGCACCGCGACGGCATCCTGGCGGTGACCGAAGTGCATGCTGGCAACGTGCCGGAGCCGGTCGCACGGCAGGCCGTCGCGGCGGCCCGGTCCGTCGCGGAGGGGCTGGGCTACACGGGCGTGCTGTGCGTGGAATTCTTCGTCCTCGAAGACGGCTCCCTGGTGGTCAACGAGATCGCGCCGCGGCCCCACAACAGCGGCCACTACAGCCAGAACGCCTGCGATGTGTCGCAATTCGAGCTGCAGGTCCGCGCCATGGCACGGCTGCCGCTGGTGGCGCCGCGCCAGCACAGCGCCGCCGTGATGCTGAACCTGCTGGGCGACCTCTGGTTCGCCCGCGGAGCAGCAGCGGCCAGCACGCCCGACTGGGCCGCCGTGCTGGCCCTGCCGGGCACCCACCTGCACCTGTACGGCAAGACCGAGGCCAAGCAGGGCCGCAAGATGGGCCACCTGAACGTCACCGCGCCCACCGCGGAAGCCGCGCGCGCCACGGCGCTGCAGGCAGCCGCGCTGCTGGGCATCGCCGCGTTCTGAGGCCCGCCGACATGATCCTCGACGGCCGGCTCCCCTCCTCCATCGATGCGGCAGCCCGGGCGCTGCGGGCCGGCCAACTGCTGGGCCTGCCCACGGAAACGGTGTACGGGCTGGCAGCGGATGCCGCCAGCGATGCAGCGGTGGCGCAGATTTTCGAAGCCAAGGGCCGCCCGAGCGACCATCCGCTGATCGTGCACGTGGCGGGATCCGAAGGCATACCGCACTTCGCCGCCTCCATTCCGGCCTTCGCCGAGGCCCTGGTACGGGCCTTCTGGCCCGGGCCCCTGACGTTGATCCTTCCGCGCCTGCCGGACAGGGCCGCCGCGGCGGCCGGCGGCCAGGACAGCGTGGGCCTGCGCTGCCCGGCGCACCCGGTGGCGCAGGCCGTGCTCAAGGCCTGCGCATCGGACGACCCGGCCCTGGGCGGCCAGCCGGTGCATGGCGTGGCGGCGCCCAGCGCCAACCGCTTCGGCAGGGTGAGCCCCACCACCGCGCAGCATGTGCAGGGCGAGTTCGGGGACGGCCTGCTGGTCCTCGACGGAGGACCGTGCACGGTGGGCATCGAATCGACCATCATCGACTGCACGCGCGGCGTGCCGGTGCTGCTGCGCCCCGGAGCGATCACCCGCGCCGAGATCGCCGCGGCCTGCGGACTCGTCCCCCTTTCGAAGGAAGAGCTGCCGTCGCACACGCCCCGGGCATCCGGCACGCTGGAAGCGCACTATGCGCCCAGTGCCAAGGTACGGCTCATGGACGCCAAGGCCCTGCGGGCCGGGCTGGAGCTGCTGGGTGCCGACGCGCGCCACCTGGCGGTGTACGCACGCGCCCCTCTCCGTTCGCCATCGTCCGGCGTGGTGCTGCGCCGCATGCCGGAAGCTGCCGCAGCCGCGGCCCAGGAACTTTTCGCGGCCCTGCGGGACTTCGATGACGCGGGTGTAAAACTCATCTGGGTGGAAACACCGCCGGAGACACCGGACTGGGAGGGCGTGAGGGACCGCCTGCAGCGGGCTGCCGCCGCCTGAACCGCATTCACCGCGACGCCTCGGCGACACGCCCGGTTGCAAAGCCTTACAGCGCCAGTCGTTACACTCTTGCTCAATTTTTCTGGAGAACAACATATGGCAGCAAATTGGATGCGCCGCTCCTTCCTGATCGCCGCCTGTGCATCGGCGGCGCTCGTGGCAGCCTGCGGTTCCAGCACCACGGAGTCGGCACTCTCGCCCGATCGCATCATCACCTTCGGCGATGCCTTCACCGACGTCGGCCAGAACGGTGCCCTCTATACCGTGAACGACAGCTCCACCAACAACTGGACGCTGCAGATCGCCAACAATTACGGAGGCACGCTCAGGCCATCCTCGGCGGGCGGCACGGCCTACGCCCAGGGCAACGCCCGGGTGACTGCCTCCACCGATGCCGCGGGTGGCTCGGCGCCTTCCATCACCCAGCAGATCACCACGTTCCTGGCATCCAATACGCTGGGCGACAGCAACCTCGTGCTCATGAACGGCGGCATCAGCGACCTCGTCGCCGGCATGACGGCCGTGAATGCCGGCACGATGACGAATGACCAGTTCCTCGCGGCGGCAGCCACTGCCGGCAGCGATCTGGCCGCCCAGGTGCGCCGCCTGTCGAACGCGGGCGCCAAGCACGTCGTGGTGATCGGCACCTACGACCTCGGCAAGAGCCCCTGGGCCGTGGCGCTGGGCCAGCAGAGCCTGCTGAGCACCGCGAGCACGCGGTTCAACCAGTCCCTGCTCGTGAACATCGAGGACCTGGGCAAGACCGTGCTGTACGTGGACCTGGAGTACTACGGCAACCTGTTCACCGGCTCCCCGAGCGGCTACAACTTCACCAACACGGACACTCCCGTGTGCACGTCGGTCGCCTCGGGCAACGACATCGGCATCGGCACGGGCCAGGTGAGCTCCCTGCGCTGCAATGCATCCACCCTGGTGAGCGGCGCGGACCAGAACCGCTACGTGTTCGCCGACAGCATCTACATGACGCCGTCCGCCCACCGCCAGTTCGGCACCTACGCCTACGACCGCCTGCGCGCCCGCTGGTGATGTGCCCTGCCGCAGCACCGGCCCTCGCCGGTGCGGCCCTCCTCCATCGGAGCGTCAAGTAAAAAGCCGACCTGGGGGTCGGCTTTTTCATGCGCCATCGCTTCGAGGTTCAGAACCGGTAGCCGATGCCCACGGCGAAGACGTTGGGATTCAGGCGAATGTCGATGGTCTGGCCGCTGGACAGATGCGTCTTGGTCTTCAGGAAGCTCTTGTAGTAGGCCGCATCGACGAACCACTTGTCGTTGATGTTCCAGACGAAGCCGATCTGCGGCGTGATGCCCCACTTGTCGTCGATGGAGGCCGTGGTGGGGTTGGCAGGCGTGCCGCCCGTGAGGCCGTTCAGCGTGGCGGTGGTGCGCTCCTTGAAGAACTTGGCATAGGTCACGCCCAGCCCCACGTAGGGGCGGAAAGCGGACTTCGCCTCGCCGAAGCGGTACTGCGCGAACACGGTGGCGGGAAGCACCTTGGTCTCGCCGACCTTGCCCACGCCGTCGATGGCCCCGGCGCCCCGGAATTCATGCTTGAACGGCATGCCGAAAGGCACGTCCACCGCCCAGTTGTCGGTCACCATGTAATTGATGCCGCCCGTGAACGCGGTATCCGAGCCCACGTCCACCTGGGTGTTGGGGAAGGCCGGGGCGGACAGGTTGCCGCTCTTGACCTGGGGCGAGATGTGCGTGGCACCCAGGCGCACGCTCCAGGTGCCCGCGACCTGCGCAGACGCGCCGGAGGAGGCGAGCAGCACCAGTGCGCCAGCGGCCAGCGCGGCGGAGGAAGGAAGGGATGAGAGGAATCGAGCCATGGCGAATACTCCTGTCCGCTTCAGAGCCAGCCCGCCTGGGCGAGCGAACGTGCCACCAGCTGGCCGATCAGCTGATGCCCGTAGGGGGTGGGGTGGAAGCTGTCGGCGAAGCCGTAGCTCTTCCACCAGTCTGCGCCGCCGGTGGCGCCCGCAGGCGGAGTGGTCGCCGAGAGGGCGGCCGCAGTGCAGGTGGGGAAGTTGTAGGTAGGCAGTCCGTCGCTGTCCGTGCCCGCGACCGGGCAGGCCGGGGTGGTGACGTTGGTCAGCTGGTACTGGGAGGGGTTGACGGCCTGGTCCTTGAAGTTGCTGTAGAAGTCCACCACCGCCACGCGGCTGTCCCCGCTCAGCGAGGCACCGAGCTTGGCGTTGAAGGCCTGCACCCAGCCGTCGAACACCGCGGCAGCCTGGGTGGCCGCGGCGGAACCATTGGCGGCGGCGACGCCGGCCAGCACGAAGCGGAAGCGCGGCGTGAGCGTGACGCCCGGAGCGTTGAGCACGGCGACCCGCTTGGCGCCCTTGTCCAGGACGTTGGAGCGGATGGTGGCCGCGAACTGCGTGGCCACTGCCTGCATGTACAGGCCGCCCACCTGGGCGAGGCCGGTGGCGCCGCCCGCGAAGGCGCTGGAAACGGTGGCCGCGTCGAGTTGCGTGAGCAGCAGCGTGCGGTAGGCGGCACCACCGTCGCGGGGCACGCGCAGGTAGGCGCCGATGATGTCCGCGGCGTCATTGCCGCCGCCGTCGATCAGCACCAGATCGCCGTCGGCGAACCCGGCCGAGCCGGCATCCTTGATCTGCTGGAGGATCGAGGTGGGCGCATTGGGCGCCGTGGGGTTGTTGATGCGGCCGCCGGCAACAGCGTAGTTGGTGCAGCTGGCGCTGGTGTTGAAGCTGGAGCCGTTGAAGAGGTAGTGGGCGCACAGCGTCTGGTTGTAGTTGGACGCGACGCGGTCGGGCCAGATCTGCGAGGAACCTGCACCCGTGGCTGCCGTGCCCTGCACGGTGAACTTGAAGCCGAAGGTGCCGCTGTCTGCCAGGCTGTCGCCCATGACCTTCACGGACGTCACCGGCGCCGCCGGCGTGGTGTCGGAACCGCCGCCGCCGCAGGCCGCGAGCATGCAGGCGGCGGCCACCACGGACCAGGACGCTCTGTTGTAGATGGTTTTAGAGATCACGTTTGCTCCGTCTGGATTGGGAAAAAAAGCACGATCGTGCACTTTGCCGGAACCTATCGTAATCCCGCACGCACGCCTTGCAGGGCAGGGGAACTACCGATACCGCATGCCTGGGCAACGGGACGCCGGGCTCGGCAATAAACATGGTATCGCGTTCCGCACTGCGGATTTGCATTTTTCGTGTGGGCTCAGCGCTCCGACGCGGCCCAGTCCACCAGAGCTTCCATGGCCGGGCGGGCCGCCGCGGCGTTGGGATGGTTGGCCAGCGCCACGACCACGTAGCGGCGCCCTCCCGCTCCGTGCACGATGCCGGCGAGCGCGGAAACGTCGCGCAGCGTGCCGGTCTTGAGGTGCGCGGCACGGGCTGCGCGGCCCATCGCGGAGCGGCGCAGGGTGCCGTCCGTTCCAGCGATGGGCAGGGAAGACAGCAGTTCCGGCATGACCGGCGAGGCCCATGCGGCCTGCAGCATGCGCGCGAGCGACGCCGCGCTCACGCGCGCCTCGCGGCTCAGGCCCGCGCCGTTGTCCAGCACGGGCGGTTCGGCCCCCGGCACGCGCTGGCGCCACCACTGGGCCACCGCGTTGCGCGCGCCGTCGAAGGTGGCCGTGCCGTTCTTCTGCAGCGCGATGGTCAGAAATAGCTGCTGCGTCATCACGTTGTTGCTGTATTTGTTGATGGCACGCACCGTTTCGGCCAGGGGCGGCGACGACACGGTGAACGATGGCGCGAGCCCCGCCGGCACCCGCCCCTCCCGCACGCTGCCGGTGAGCTTGCCGCCCAGTTCGCGCCACATGCCTTCCACGGCACGGGCCGCGAAGCCCTGTGGATCGGGTGGCGCGACAGACCAGGCGCGTTCGCCACAGGCCGCAGGGAACACGCCCTGGAAGGCGACGCTGCCCGCGGCATCGCCTGCCGCCGCCTCCGGCCGCAGCGCCGCGCGCCAGTCGCCGCACTCCGTGCCCGGCGCCGAGAGCGGCACCGTGGAGGGCCAGGGTGCCCCGGCCATCGGCGGCTCGGCCACCACGCGCGCCAGCCCGGCCGCCACGTCGGGCACGAAGGTGAGCGTGACCGATTTGAAATTGACCAGCAGCGCATCCGGCGAGGCGTTGTAGGGGCGCAGCGGCTCGCCGTCGAACTGCCCGGCGTCATGGGCCGGCAGGTCGAAGGCGGAGCGATCGAGCACGATGTCGCCGACGATGACCTGCACGCCCTGCGCCTGCAGGCGCCGCAGCATCAGCCAGAGCCGCTCCATCACCAGCTGCGGGTCGCCCACGCCCTTGATGTACACATTGCCGCGCAGGCTGCCGCCCTGCGGCCTGGCGTCCAGATAGACCGGGGTGTCCCAGGTGTAGGCCGGCCCCAGCAGTTCCAGCGCGGCATAGGTGGTGACGAGCTTCATCACCGATGCCGGATTCATGGACTCCTGCGCGCGCCAGGACAGGCGTGGCGGCTGGCGGCCGTCGGCATCGGCCACCACGAAGGCGACGGCATCGGCGGGCACCTTGGCGCGCTGCAGGGCGGCCTCCACCGCTGCCGGCAGGGCGGTATCTGCCACGCGGACCGCCGCTGCGGGGCGTGCGGCGGCCTGAAGGGCCTTTTGCGACTGGGCGATCGCCAGGGGCGCAAAAAGGCCCCAGCAGGCCATGCAGGCCCCCAGGGCCAGCAGGCGGCCCCGGGGAGCGGAGGAAGGTCGGCGGGACGGAGAAAGGGTCTGTGCGGGCATGGTCCGGAAGTCTAGCGATCCCCCTGGCGCATCCTCGCCCGGGGCGCAGCGCGGATAATCCCCCTTCTTGCACGCCCCACCCGCCCGGCACCGCGGCCGCGGTGCCGCCGCCCCCATCGCACCATGCACCTGCTCGCCTTCGACACCAGCACCGACACCCTGTCCATCGCCGTCCAGCGGAAGGCGGCGGACGGTGGGCCGGCGCGCCTCTGGCAGCGCAGCGCTCCGGGCGGGGCCCATGCGTCGGCCGGCCTGCTGCCGGCGATCCGGGAGTTGCTGGCGGAGGCCGGGCTATCGTTCGATACGCTGGACGCCATCGTCTTCGGCCGCGGGCCCGGTTCCTTCACCGGATTGCGCACGGCCTGCGCCGTGGCCCAGGGCCTGGCATTCGGGGCCCGCGGCGGTGCAGGCGTGCCCGTGCTGCCGGTGGACACCCTGCTCGCGGTGGCCGAAGAAGCCCGCGCCGCCCACGGCTGCACGCAGGTGGTGGCAGTGCTCGACGCGCGGATGGACGAGGTCTATGCGGCACGCTACACATGGCATGCGCAAGGAGGATGGCAGGGAACGGACGGCGACGCCTTCGGCCTCTGCGCCCCGGAGGCCGTGCAGGTGCCGGAAGGCCACGCCGTGGCCGGCAATGCCCGCGCCGCCTACGGAGAGCGCCTCGCGCCCGGAACACCCGCCGCGGCGCATGTGGCCGCCCTGCCCACGGCCGCAGCCCTGCTGCGCCTGGCGCCCGCGCTGCTGGCCGCCGGCCAGGCGATGCCGGCTTCGGGCGCGCTGCCGCGCTACGTCCGCGACAAGGTGGCGCAGACCACGGCCGAGCGGGCCGCGGCCCGCGAGGCGGCATCCGTTGCCGGCAACCCATCCAGCGCCACGGGCGCAGGCGCCTCCCCGCAGCCATGAGCGCCCATCTCCCTGACCCGGACGAAGTCCGCTTCGAGCCGCTCACGCCCGACCGCCTGGACGCATTGCTGGAGATCGAGCGGCAGGCTTACTCGCACCCGTGGACGCGCGGCAATTTCACGGACGCGCTGGCAGCGGGCTACGAAGCGCCGCTGCTGGTGGCCGGCAACGGGGAGCTGATCGGCTATTTCGTGGCCATGCGCGGCGTGGACGAAGTCCACCTGCTCAACCTCACCGTCGCTCCCGCCCACCAGCGCCAGGGCTGGGCACGCGTGCTGCTCGACGCGCTCGTGCTCTGGGCACGTGGCCAGCGGGCCCAGTGGCTCTGGCTGGAGGTGCGCGTGAGCAACCAGCGCGCCCGCGACATTTACCTGGCCCACGGCTTCCGCACCGTGGGGGAGCGCAAGCGCTACTACCCCGCGGCGGACGGGGGCCGCGAAGACGCCATCGTGATGAGCCGACCCCTATGAGCCTCGACCTCGACGCCCGCCAGCGCGCCATGCTGGCCGAAATGGGCATCACCGTATGGGCGCCGGCACCCGTGGCACCCGCTGCGGTACAGGCAGCCCCGGCACCGGCCGCGCAGCCGGCCGCACCGGTCCGTGCAGCCGCAGTCCAGGGCCCGCCTGCTGCCGGGGATGCAGGTGTCCGGCAGGCACCCACGCCAGCCGCGCCGCGGCCCGCCGCCCCCGCGCAGCATGCCCCGGCAGCGCCCGCCGCCGGGGCGCGCATGCCGGAGTCCTCCGGGCCCGTGCTGCGGCTCCATGCACCGCAGTCTCTCTATCCGCAGGCCGACCCCGCCGCCACGCCCACCGAGCTCGGCAGCGGCTGGCTCGTGGTCGGGGAAAGCCTGTCGCCGGACGCTCCCTTGTCCGGGGACGCCGGCAAGCTGCTGGACAACATGTTGCGCGCGATGCGGCTGCACCGCCATCCGCGCACGCATTTTTCCGCCGTGGAACGGGCCGACGCCGGGACGGCGGAAGGGCCGGGGAACGCCGCCGGATCGCTGCAGGCCGCCATTGCCACGCTGCGGCCGGCGATGGTGCTGGTGCTGGGCCTGCCGGCCGCCCGCGCCGTGCTGGGCAGCCGCGAGCCGCTCGGCCGGCTACGCGCCACGACGCACCAACTGCCGGACGGCACGCCCGCAGTCGTCACCTACGACCCGGCCTATCTGCTGCGCGCGCCCGAAGCCAAGGCCGCCGCCTGGGCCGACCTGTGCCGGGCGCTCGCCCACGTGCGGGCGGCATCGTCTCCCGCGGCCCCGGCCTGATACACGGCCGTCATGCGGCCGTCACACGGCCACTCTTGCGCAATGCGATAATTCGCAGCTTGCTTTTTTGGAGAAAGCTCCGTGGAAACCTACCCCAGTCGGTAGCTTTCAACTCCCGGCACGCCCAGGGCCTTCGGGGGGTTGAAAGCACCTCCCCCGCACCCCTTCGCCAACGGCGCCACAGCGCCAACCCACCGGGAACGAGCCCATGCTCAACATCTTCACGCTCGCCAACGGCCGCCTCGTCCAGGAAGAGATCGAATCCCTGGAAGACCTCGCTCGCTTCCAGCCGATCTGGGTGGACCTGGAATCGCCCACGCTCGAGGAAAAGCGCTGGATCAAGCAGCACTACGGCCTGCAGATCCCTGCAGACGCGATGGACGAGGACATCGAGGAATCCGCCCGCTTCTACGAGGAAGACAACGGCGAGCTGCACATCCGCAGCGACTTCCTGATCGATGACGAGGACAACCCCCGCTCGGTGCGCGTGGCCTTCATCCTCAACCTGGTCAACGACACGCTCAAGAGCAAGGGCGTGCTGTTCTCCATCCACGACGAGGACCTGCCCGTCTTCCGGCTGCTGCGCATGCGCGCGCGCCGGGCGCCGGGCCTGATCGAGGATGCCAAGGAAGTGCTGCTCAAGCTGTTCGACCTGGACGCGGAATACTCCGCCGACACGCTCGAGGGCATCTACGACGAGCTCAAGGAAGTGAGCACCCAGGTGCTGGCGGGCGACGTGACGGATGCGCGCGCCGGCGAGGTGCTGGCAGCCATCGCGCGCCAGGAGGACCTGAACGGCCGCATCCGCCGCAACGTGATGGACACGCGCCGCGCCGTGAGCTTCATGATGCGCAGCAAGATGCTGAACGCCGAGCAGTTCGAGGATGCGCGGCAGATCCTGCGCGACATCGAGTCGCTGGACAACCACACGGCGTTCCTGTTCGACAAGATCAACTTCCTGATGGACGCCACGGTCGGCTTCATCAACATCAACCAGAACAAGATCATCAAGATCTTCTCGGTGGCGAGCGTCGCGCTGCTGCCGCCCACGCTCATCGCGAGCGTGTACGGGATGAACTTCCAGTTCATGCCGGAACTGCAGTGGAGCTATGGCTACGCCTACGGCATCGCGCTGATGGTGGCGAGCGCGGTGGGGCCCATGTGGTATTTCCGCAAGCGGGGGTGGCTGAAGTAACCCCCCTCACACCATCCGCAGGAAGCGGCGGATGATGTGGTCCGCGTAGCGCGCGGCCACGGTCTCCACGAAGCGGGCGAAGTCCACGTGGGCGGTGTCGTCGGCGCGGTCGGAGATGGTGCGCACGGCGGCGAAGGGAAGCCGATAGTCCGCGCAGACCTGGGCGACCGCGGCGCCTTCCATCTCGACGGCCAGCACGTCGTGGTCCTCGGCGCGCAATGCGTCACACAGGGCTTTGGCACCGTCCGCGGTGGAGACGAACAGGTCGCCGCTGGCGACGAGGCCGGTGTGGCGGCAGGGTGCGCGGGCGGTGCCTTCCATGGCGCCTGCCTGCGTGCCCAGATCCTGCAGGCAGCCGTCCACCGCCGCCGAGAGCAGGCCGGCCAGGTGCGGGTCGCACGCCAGCCGGGCGCGGCCGTAGCCGGGCAGTTCCCAGCGAGGGAACAGGGGCGATGCGTCCATGTCGTGCTGCAGGTAGTCGTGCGCGACCACCACGTCGCCCACCTGCACGCCGTCCCCCAGGCCGCCCGCCACGCCCGTGAACACGATGCGCGCGGCGCCGAAGCGCTCGACGAGCGCCGTGGCAGTGGTGGCCGCGGCTACCTTGCCGATGCCGGACAGGGCCAGCACCACGTCCTGCCCTTCCAGCGTGCCGCAGAAGAACGTCCTGCCGGCGTGCACGACACGTTCAGGCGCCTGCAGGGCAAAAGAGAGGCCGGCCTGCTCTTCGGGCAGGGCGCTGAGGATGGCGGTTCGGGGCATGGTGGAAAAGCCGGCGGCACTTCGCCGCCGGCCGCTGGGCGAGTGGCCCGTCAGGCCTTCTTGCTGTCGCGCAGTTCGCGGCGCAGGATCTTGCCCACGGGCGTCTTGGGCAGCGATTCGCGGAATTCGATCACGCGCGGCTGCTTGTAGCCGGTGAGGTTGGATTTGCAGAACTCGCGCACGTGGGCTTCGGTCAGTTCCGGGTCCTTCCGGACGATGACGAGCTTCACGGCCTCGCCGGTCTTCTCGTCGGGCACGCCCACCACGGCGCATTCCATCACGCCCGGCAGTGCGGCCACCACGTCCTCCACTTCGTTCGGGTAGACGTTGAAGCCGCTGACCAGCACCATGTCCTTCTTGCGGTCCACGATCTTGAAGAAGCCGCGCTCGTCCATGGTGCCGATGTCGCCGGTCTTGAAGTACCCGTCCTCGGTCATGACCTTGGCCGTCTCGTCGGGGCGCTGCCAGTAGCCGGCCATGACCTGCGGGCCGTGGATGACGATCTCGCCGGCGCGGCCAGGTTCTGTCACCGTGCGGCCTTCGTCGTCGATGAGCTTCATGCGCGTGCTGGGCAGGGGGACGCCGATGGTGCCGGTGTATTCCTTCGTGGTGACAGGATTGCAGCTCGCCGATGGGCTGGTCTCCGACAGCCCGTAGCCCTCGCAGATGGGGCAGCCGGTCTTCTCGAGCCACAGGCGCGCCACCGCGCCCTGCACGGCCATGCCGCCGCCGACGGACACCTTGAGGTTCTTCCAGTCCACCGTGTTGAAGTCCGGGTGGTTGGCCAGGCCGTTGAAGAGCGTGTTCACGGCCGGGAAGCTGTGGAAGGTGTGGTTGGAGAGTTCCTTGAGCACCGCGGCGAGGTCGCGCGGGTTGGGGATCAGGATGGTCTTGGCGCCGGTGCGCATGGCCAGCATCATGTTCGCGGTGAACGCGAAGATATGGTAGAGCGGCAGCGCGCAGACGCTCGCGGGCTGCACGCCCTCCGGGATCCTGCGCATCGCGGGCTCGTTCCAGGCCTCCGACTGCAGCACGTTGGCGATCAGGTTGCGATGCAGCAGCACAGCCCCCTTCGACACCCCGGTGGTGCCGCCCGTGTACTGCAGCAGCGCGACATCGTCGGGCCGCAGGTCTGGCTTCTGCAGGGCGCCGCGCGCGCCCTTGGCGACCGCGTCGTTGAAGCGCACGGCGCCCGGCAGCGAAAAGGCCGGCACCAGCTTCTTGACCTTGCGCACCACATAGTTCACGAGCAGGCCCTTAAGCAGGCCCAGTTGGTCGCCCATGGCGCACAGCACCACGTGCTGCACCTGCGTCGCGCCGATGCAGGCCTGCAGCGTGGCGGCGAAGTTCTCGACGATGATGATCGCCTTCGCGCCCGAGTCCTTGAGCTGGTGCTCGAGTTCGCGCGGCGTGTAGAGCGGGTTCACGTTCACGGCCACGAAGCCCGCGCGCAGGATGGCCGTGACGGCGACCGGGTACTGCGGCACGTTGGGCATCATGACAGCCACGCGGTCGCCGCGCGCGAGACCCAGGCCCTGCAGGTAGGCGGCCAGGTGGCGGCTCTGCACTTCGGTCTGGGCGAAGCTGATGTCCTTGCCCATGAAACTGTAGGCCGTGCGGTCCGCGTGCTTCTGGAAGGCCTCCTCCATCAGGGCGACGAGCGACGGGTACTGCGTCGGGTCGATGTCGGCCGGCACCCCTTCAGGATACGCGGCAAGCCACGGACGGTCGTTCATGCTGTATGTCTCCAGAACCTGCTGTTACAAAGAAACCCGCATTCTCGGGGTACCGGCCCCGGGTGCGTGTCTGGGCTTACCCTAGCGCCCGCCCACCGGGGGCTGAGGCCCGGGGTCGGCCGGGCCATCACTGGGCCGGGGGAGTAGCGGGGGGAACTGCGGGGAAATCGCGGACGGGATGGGGAACGGCGGAAAGACCATCCGTCCGTCCATCATCGACACGCTCAGGCGCGCCGCGTCGGCAAGCTTCTCGCTCCAGCGGAAGGCAGGCCGCCCGGCCACGAGGAACTCGTCGTTGGTGTGGGTGACGGGCCGCAGCAGGCTCTGGGCCGCGACCACGTCCACCGAGATGAAGCCGCCGCCGTTGTTCGCGTAGCGGTACATCACGTGCGAATAGGGCACGCCGGGGGCCAGGCGCTGCTCCGCCATCCACCGGGACACGCCGGGGCGGCTGAGCGCAAGGTAGTTGCCCGTATCGGCGCGGCGGCGGTAGCGCAGGCAATCGGCACGGGCCGGGCTGCCGCGGGTGCGGTCCTCCACGAACACGCCGTCCTGCTGCGGGCAGGGCAGCGTCCACAGCGTGGTGTCGCGCGGGTAGTTGGTGGCGTTGGTCTGCACGAAGACCAGGGCCAGGAGCGGACGGTCCTTGCCGGGACCGCGCAGGCCCATGACGGTGGTCTCCATCGGCAGGTCGTCGGCCGTGTCGTCGGGCAGCACGTCCACGACCGTCTGCTTGCCGCGCTGCAGCACCTCCCAGTCGCCCGGAGGCAGTTCGACCTGGGCCCGGCCGACGTGCGGCAGCGATGGCTGCACAGGAGCGCAGGCGGCGAGGGAGAGCAGGACGGCCCCGGCGAGGGGAAGGCACAGGCCCGCACGCGCGGGCAGAAACGACAGGGGCGGCTTTTTCACGGAACTGGGCGCCTCGAAAGGAATGCGGAAGAATCCCGCGGACATCCGGGCGGGCGGCGGCGATGTACGCGACCCGGCCGGAAGGCGGGGTCCGAGCTTAACCCGAACCCGCCACCCCGCTCCCGGTGCGTCAGTTCACCACCTGCGCCAGCGCGCCGGAGGCGTACAGGCCGGCCATCTCCTGCAGGGTGCGGCCCTTGATTTTCGCGCCCTGGCCTTCGCAGCCGAACTCGATGTAGCGCTGCTTGCAGATCTGCTTGGCGGCTTCGCGGGCGGGCTTGAGCCACTCGCGGGCATCGAACTTGTCGGGGTTCTCGGCGAGGAACTTGCGCACGGCGCCCGTCATCGCCAGGCGGATGTCGGTGTCGATGTTGATCTTGCGCACGCCGTACTTGATGGCTTCCTGGATTTCCTTCACGGGCACGCCGTAGGTTTCCTTCATCTTGCCGCCGTACTGGTTGATGATGGCCAGCAGTTCCTGCGGCACGGAGGACGAACCGTGCATCACCAGGTGGGTGTTGGGGATGCGGGCGTGGATTTCCTTGACGCGGCTGATGGCCAGGATGTCGCCCGTGGGCGGGCGGCTGAACTTGTAGGCGCCGTGGCTGGTGCCGATGGCGATGGCCAGCGCGTCGAGCTGGGTGGCCTTCACGAACTGGGCGGCCTCTTCGGGATCGGTCAGCATCTGGCTGTGGTCCAGCTTGCCCTCGGCGCCGATGCCGTCTTCCTCGCCGGCATCGCCGGTTTCCAGGTTGCCCAGGCAGCCCAGTTCGCCTTCCACCGTCGCGCCGACCTTGTGGGCCATGGCCACGACCTTCTGCGTGACATCGACGTTGTAGTCGAACGAGGACGGCGTCTTGCCGTCGGACATCAGGGAGCCGTCCATCATCACCGAGCCGAAGCCCAGGCCCAGCGCGCCCTGGCATACCTCGGGGCTGGTGCCGTGGTCCTGGTGCATCACCAGGGGAATGTGGGGGTACATCTCGGCGGCAGCCTGGATGAGGTGCTTGATGAAGGGCTCGCCGGCATATTTGCGGGCCCCGGCGCTGGCCTGGAGGATCACCGGGGCACCGACCTCGTCGGCCGCCGACATCACCGCCTGCACCTGCTCCAGGTTGTTGACGTTGAAGGCGGGGATGCCGTAGAGGTTTTCAGCGGCATGGTCGAGCATTTCGCGCATCGAGACGAGTGGCATGGGGTGGTTCCATTCAAGGGTGGGGATGGAGCGCCCGGACCGTGTGCAGGACACGGGCGGGGCCGGAGCATTGTCGGTGGCGCCCGGCGGCGGTAACCGCTTCGTAACCGGCACATTTTAGCCGGGGGTCCCAGTCCCCGGGGCCGTCCGCAGTTCCACCCGGTAACACGTGGTGAAAGGCGCGGGCGCAGGCTCCTCGCCGAAACGCCCTCCATGCGCCTCGGCCACCCGGACGATGATTTCGTGCCCGAGGTGCAGGCTGTCCACCGGCGCCCGCACGGCCGGCCCCTCCGGCCCGCCCGGCAGCGCGCGCCGGCCGTCGTCGCACACCTGCAGCCACGCTCCGCCCCCCACCGCGGAGCCGGCCTGGATCTCCACCCGCGTCCCGGCGGGCGTATGGCGCAGCGCGTTCTCCACGAGGTTGCGCACCGCCATCTCCAGCAAGACGGCATTGCCGCGCACCGCCACGGGGCCGTCCGCGGCCACGCCCAGGGCGGATCCGTGCTGCCAGGCCGCCTGGGCGTAATCCGCGGCCACGCTGCGCGCCAGCTCCGCCAGATCGACCTCGGCCTCCAGCTCATGCAGCCGGGTGCGGCTGGCCCGCGCCAGGGCGAGCAGCTGGTTGAGCACATGGCCGGCGCGCAGCGCGTCCTGGCCGATGCGGGCCAGCGCCTCGGCCTGGGCCGGGCCTTCCAGGCCGCCATCCAGCGCACGGGCCTGCAGTACGATGGACGACAGGGGCGTGCGCAACTCGTGCGCCACTTCGTTGGCCAGGCGGCGCTCCCGAACGAGCGCGGCCTGCTGCCGGTCGAGCAGCGTGTTGATGGAGGCCACTACGGATTCGAATTCGCGCAGCGTGCCCCCGGTGGGCAGGCGCCCGGCGCCGGCCACGTCCAGCGCCGCCACCTCCTCCGACAGGGTGTAGAGCGGCCGCAGGCCGCGCCGCACCGCGAAACCCAGCACGAGCATCACCACCGGCAGCAGCCACAGGCCGGGCTGCACCATCTGCGCGGCGATGTCTTCGGCGAGATCGTCGCGCTCTTCCAGGTCGAGCAGCACGGCCACCTTGCGCGAGCGCGTGCCGTCCCACTGGGAGAAACTGCGCCACGGCGTGGATTGCTTGCCCAGGTGCAGGGTGGCGAACCCTTCGGGGACGTCGAAAGGCGGCAGCGGGGCGTCGCCGCTGTGCGAGAGCAGGTGGCCGGACGCGTCCCACTGCACCACATTGAGCGACTGCTGGTAGTCGTGCGCCCGCAGCCACGGCGTCGGTGCGCGCCGCGTGGCCTCTTCGGGGGTGACCGTCTCGCCGGGCCGCAGGTTGAGCAGCAGGGCCGCCACGCTGGCCAGGTGGCCGTCGGTCAGTTCGTCGGCTTCCTCGATGCCCGTGAGATAGGCCATGCCGACGAAGGTGGCCCACACCACCAGGAGCACGCCCAGCGTCCAGAGCAGCAGGCGCCGGGTGAGCGAGGGAATATGGGCGGAAGCCAGTGTCGAGGCAGCCATGGATGCCGTCACTCCCAGGGTACGAAATAGCCGACGCCGCGCATGGTCTGGATGCGCTCGCTGCCGAGCTTCTTGCGCAGGTGGTGGATGTGGACCTCGATGGCATTGCTTTCCACTCCGCTCTGCCAGTTGTAGAGGCGCTCCTCGATCTGCTGGCGCGACAGCACGCGCCCGCGGGCATCGAGCAGCACGAGCAGCACGGAGAACTCGCGGGGCGACATCTCCACCAGCTGGCCGGCGCGCCGCACGGTGCGTGCCGCCGGATCCAGTTCGATGTCGTGCACGCGGATCACCGGGGAGGCCCGGCCGGCAGCGCGGCGCAGCAGGGCCCGCAGGCGGGCCTCCAGTTCATCCACGTCGAAGGGCTTGGCGAGGTAGTCGTCCGCGCCCTGGTCCAGGCCCGCGATGCGCTGGTGGACCTGGTCGCGTGCCGTGAGGATCAGCACCGGTGTGGCCGGATCCGGCAACCGCAGCGGCTGGGCACCCGGCGGCGCCTCGGGGGCGCCGCGCAGGCGGGTGAGCAACTCCCCTCCATCGCCGTCGGGCAGCCCGAGGTCCAGCAGCACGGCATCGAACCGCTCGGACCGCAGCGCACTCCAGGCCGCGGCCACGCTGCTGCAGATGTCCACGGCATAGCCCCGCTGCTGCAGATTGTTCCGCAGGCCGGCGGCGATGCCGGCATCGTCTTCGACTACGAGGATTCTCATGCCGCCATTGTGGCCCCCCCGGGACGCCGCGGCCGACCGGGGCGCGGGGTTATTAAGACGGCGTTAATCGGCGCCCCCTAACGTCGCGGCCCATGCATCCAACGACTTCCGCCGATTCCCTTCCGGCCCTGGCCCCGCGGACCGGCTCCGCCCCGGTCCGGTTCGCGGCCTCGCCTTTCTTCTGGACATTGGCCAGCCTGTGCCTGCTGGCCGCCTGGGACGCCACGCCGTTCGACATGGCGCTGGCGCATGTCTTCGGCAATGCCGGAGGGTTTCCCCTGCGCGACGACTGGGTCTTCGTCTCGGTGATGCACGAGGGCGCGCGGCGCGCAGGCTGGGTGATCATGGTGCTGCTGGCCGCGACGGTGTGGTGGCCCGTGGGCTGGCTGCGCCGGGTGCCCACCGCTGGCCGGCTGCAGATGGCGGTCAGCGCGCTGCTCGCCCTGGCCGTGATCTCCGTGTTCAAGCGGGCCAGCGCCACCAGTTGCCCCTGGGACCTGGCCGAGTTCGGCGGCGTGGCGCGGTACGTGTCGCACTGGTCGCACGGCCTCTTCGACGGGGGCAGCGGCCATTGCTTCCCCGCCGGTCATGCCGCGGCCGGCTTTGCCTTCCTGGGCGGCCATTTCGTGCTGCGCCGCCACCTGCCGCGCGCCGCGCGGTGGTGGCTGGCCGCATCGCTCGCCGCGGGCTTCGTGCTGGGTTTCGCTCAGCAGGCGCGGGGCGCGCACTTCATGAGCCACACCCTGTGGACCGGCTGGCTCTGCTGGACCACGGGATGGGCCTGCGACCTGGCCATGGCAGCGCTGCGCCGCTTCCATCCGCAGCCCGACAGCCTCCTGCCCACGGAAAGCAATGCTCCCCATGCCAGCCCTTGACCTTCCCCTGTTCCTCGCGCTGAATGCGACCGCCGCGACGCCGCAGGCCATCATCGCCACGGCCCGCTGGCTGTCGCAGGACCTGCCGGTGTTCGCTGGACTGATGCTGCTGCTCGAACTCGCGCGGGGGCTGCCTTCCACGCGGCGGGCCGTCGTCATGGCACTGCTGTCGATGCTGATCGCCTGGTGCACGGTGCGCGTTTTCCGGTCCCTGGTGCCGATTCCCCGCCCGGCAGAACTGGGGCTGGGCATGCAGTGGATCGAACAAGGCGCGCGCCCAGGTTTTCCCAGCATGCATGCGGCGGCGGCGTTCGCCCTGGCGCGCGGACTGATGACGGGCCTGGGCCGGGGAACTCCCGCCGCCTGGCGGTGGCTGGCCTACGGCCTGGCCGCCGCGGTGGCCTGGAGCCGCGTCTGCCTGGGCGTGCACATGCCCTCGGACGTGGTCGCTGGCGCCCTGGCGGGCCTTGCCAGCGCATGGCTGGCCCGCCAGGTGCTGCGGACCTGGATCAGCCGGCGCGGCAGATCTTCAGCATATTGGTTCCGCCGGGTGCGCCCATCGGCTCTCCGCAGGTGATCACGTAGAGGTCGCCCTGCTGCACGATGTTGCGGCTCTTGAGGTGGCTCTCGGCCTGCTCCAGCGCCGTGTCGCGGTCCACGCTGGTATCCATGAGCAGGGGCCGCACGTTGCGGTACATGGCCATCTTGCGCTGCGTGGCGACCTTGGGCGTGAGCGCGTAGATCGGGATGTGGATGCGGTGGCGGCTCATCCAGAGCGCCGTGGAACCGCTGTCCGTCAGGGCCACGAGGGCCTTGGCGCCCAGGTGGTGGGCGGTGAAGAGCGCCCCCATGGCAATGGACTGGTCGATGCGGCCCAGCGTCTGCCCCGTGAAATCCGAATCGCGCTCGGGGTCTTCGGCAGCCTCGGCAGCGGCACAGATCTTGGCCATTTCCTCGACCGTCTCCAGCGGATAGCGGCCAGCGGCCGTCTCGGCGCTGAGCATCACGGCGTCGGTGCCGTCGAGCACCGCGTTGGCCACATCGCTCACCTCGGCGCGCGTGGGCACCGGGTTGGTGATCATGCTCTCCATCATCTGCGTGGCGGTGATGACGACCTTATCCATGTCGCGCGCCATGCGGATCATCTTCTTCTGCAGCGCGGGCACGGCGGCATTGCCCACCTCCACGGCCAGGTCGCCGCGAGCCACCATGATGCCGTCGGACACGCGCAGGATCTCCTCCAGCCGCGGAACGGCCTCGGCGCGCTCGATCTTCGCGATCAGGCCCGGCTTGTGGCGGAACTCGGCGGCGGCCACGTTGCAGAGCTGGCGCGCCATTTCCATGTCGGTGGCGTTCTTGGGAAAGCTGACGGCCACGTAGTCGGCCTGGAAGCTCATGGCGGTCTTGATGTCCTCCATGTCCTTGGCGGTGAGTGCCGGCGCCGTGAGGCCCCCGCCCTGCTTGTTGATGCCCTTGTTGTTCGACAGCTCGCCGCCCACGCGCACGGTGGTGTGGACCTGTTCGCCGCGCACCGCGTTCACGTTCAGCACGATGAGCCCGTCGTTGAGCAACAGGATGTCGCCGGGCTTCACGTCGCGCGGCAACTCCTTGTAGTCCAGGCCCACGCCGGCCCCGTCGCCCAGCTCGGTGCGCGAAGCATCGAGCACGAACGGCGCGCCGGGCTCCAGCCACACCTTGCCCTCGGCGAACTTGCCCACGCGGATCTTGGGGCCCTGCAGGTCCGCCATGATCGCCACCTCGCGGCCCGCGCGCTGGGCCGCGGCGCGCACCTTCTCGGCGCGGTCGATGTGATCCTGCGCCGTGCCGTGGCTGAAGTTGAGCCGCACCACGTTCACGCCCATGGCGATCATGCGCTCCAGCAGGACCGGATCGCTCGACGCGGGCCCCAGGGTGGCGACGATCTTGGTGGCTCGGCGGATGCGCATGGGGGTAGTCTCCTGTAGGAATGGGCGAACGGAATGTAATCGGGTTTCAATTTTGCATGAAAACCGGTTACAGCGCTTCGAGGGAGACCCCGGGGGCCGGGCCGTTGCCCGCGCCGGATGCCGTCCGGGGCAGGACGAGGCGCGCGTCCAGGCCACCTTCGGGCCGGTTGGCCAGCTCCAGCCGCCCGCCATGGGCGCGCGCCACCATGTCGGCGATCGACAGGCCGAGGCCGAACCCGCCCGACGCCGCATTGCGCGACCCCTCTGCGCGGTAGAACGGCTCCAGCACGTGCGGCAGGTGCGCGGGGGCTATGCCCGGGCCGCCGTCGCGCACGGTGATGGCCAGCTCCCGCGCCGTGTCCTCGATCTGCACCTGGACGCTGCCGGCGTAGCGCAAGGCGTTCTCCAGCAGGTTCTGCAGGCAGCGGCGCAGGCTCTGCGCATAGCCCGGCAACGGCGCATGCGCCATGCCATGCACCGGGATGGCCTGCCCCGTGGATTCGTGCAAGTCCTGCACCAGGCTGCCCACCAGGGCATCGATGTCCACGCTCTGGCGCGGGCCTGGGGTGCCGGCGCCGCGCAGCACGTCGAGCGTGGCGGACACCATGCTTTCCATCTCCTGCAGATCGGCGCGGAACTTCGCGCGCAGCGCGTCGGACTCCAGCATTTCGGTGCGCAGGCGCAGCCGCGTGATCGGCGAGCGCAGATCGTGCGAGACGGCGGCCAGGAAGCGCGTGCGCTCGGCCACGCCGTCTGCGATGCGCCGCTGCATGGCGTTGAAGGCCTGCGCGGCCTGGCGCACTTCGCGCGGACCGCTGGTGTCGAGCGGCGGGCTTTGCAGGTCGCGACCCAGCGCGTCGGCCGCGCGGGCCATGCGTGCCAGCGGCCGCATGGCGATGCGCACGGCCACCAGCGCCACGGCCACCACCACCGCGATGCGCAGCAGGTAGATGCGCAGCACGTAGTCCGCCAGCGCCGAGTAAGGCCGCACGGCGTAGCCCGATTCGCCTTCGCGCGCCCGCACCTGCAGCCACTGGCCGGCGCCCAGGCCAAGCAACAGGTGCACATGCGCCTCGGGCTCGCGCGCCGTCAGCAGCGCGCCGGTGCCGGTGCCCTGCCCGCCATCGCCGCGCAACTCCACCGACAACAGGCGCAGCGGCACCGGCGCGCCGGCCCGCCGGTCCAGCACGTCGGCCACCATCCGGCGCGCGGTGGCGTCGGGGACGGCATCCGGCGGCACCTGAGCGGCGGCCAGCAGGGCTGCGTCCCCGTCATCGACCAGCGAGATTCCATGGTCCACCGAGGCCAGCGTGCGTACCGCCGCCCCGCGCGCCTCTGGCGGCAGCGACGCCAGCAGCGTGAACGCGTCGGCCGCGCGCGCTGCCACCACGCGCAACGGCACCTCCAGCAGCTGGCCGCGCCGCATGTCCCACCAGATGGTGCCGGTGAGCGCCTGGGCGGCCAGCATGCCCGCCACCAGGATCGCGACGATGCGCCCGGTGAGTGTCTGCGGCCAGAGTGCGCGGACCAGGTACTGCCACAGGCGGCGCAGCCGGCCCGACTGCAGCGGGGCCGGCGGGACGGTCGCGCCGCGATGGTCCGGGCTGCCGGGGTTGCCACTCATGGCAGCGGCTGCGCCACCACGTCGCAGGCCAGCTGGTAGCCCGCGTTGCGCACGGTGCGGATCAGGCGCGCCTGGCGCGGGTCGTCTTCCAGGTGCTGGCGCAGGCGGCTCACGCACACGTCCACGGCGCGGTCGAGCGCCGAGCGCTCCTTGCCGAAGGCATGCTCGGCCAAGTAGTCGCGGCTGAGCGTGCGGCGGGGGTTCTGCGCAAGCGCCTGCATCACCCGGAAGTCCGACTGCGCCAGCGCCACCACCACGCCGGCAGGCGAGACGAGCTGGCGCTCCCGCGCATCCAGGCACCAGCCGGCAAAGCGCAGCGTGGCCGCCATTTCGGGCTCGTGCAGGTGCGCGGGCACCTGGCGCGCACGGCGCAGCACCACGTTGATGCGCGCCAGCAACTCGCGCGGATCGAAGGGCTTGGGCAGGTAGTCGTCGGCGCCCATCTCCAGGCCCAGGATGCGGTCAAGCAGCGCCCCGCGCGCCGTGAGCATGACCACCGGGATGTGCGTGCACTCGCGCAGCGCGCGGCACAGCGCCAGGCCGTCGGTGCCGGGCAGCATCAGGTCGAGCACCACGAGGTCGGCCGTGTGCCGCGCCAGCCACTGCCACATCGCCTCGCCGTCGGCCACCGCCGCGGGCCGCAGGCCGGCCGCGCGCAGGTAATCGCACAGCAGCTCGCGGATCTCGGGGTCGTCGTCCACGACAAGGATGCGCGCCCCCTCGGAGCCCGCCGGCGCGCTCATGCCGGCCCGCCCCCGGTGAGGATTTGTAATGGAATATGTTGGGCGCCCGCCCTGCAACATGGCATTGCATCCGGGCGCCGGGCCGGGGCCCGATCGGTCGATTGCCTCACTAGAGTGCACCGTTTTCAATAAGAACGATTTGCATTCTAAGCAAGCAGACCGCGCGATGCGGCCCGTGCCATGACGTCTTCGTCCATCTCCATCTTCTCTTCCCCAATCCTTCGCCGCGCCCTGCTGCGCGCCTGCACCGCCGGCGCATTCTGTGCCGCCCTGTGCCTTCCCGCCATCGCCGCGCCCGCGCGCACCGTCGTCGATATCGTCGGCCGCACGGTCGCCATTCCCGACAAGGTCGAGCGCATCCTGCTGGGCGAAGGCCGCTTCCTGTACGCCCTGGCGCTCATCGAAGGCGACCAGCCGCTGGCGCGCATCGCCGGCTGGCAGGGCGAACTGCCCTTCGCAGATCCCAACGGCTATGCGGACTACCGCCGGCGCTTCCCGGCCATCGACCGCATTCCAGTGATCGGGCGCACCTCCGAAGACAGCGTGAGCTCGGAGCAGAGCGTTTCCACCCGCCCCGACATCGCGATCTTCGGCCTGGGCGGCCACGGCCCCGGGCGCCAGAGCGGGCTGGTGAAGGAGCTGGAGAAAGCCGGGGTGCCGGTGGTGTTCATCGACTTCCGCGCACAGCCGGTGCAGCACACGCCGGCCAGCATGCGCATCCTGGGGCGGGCCATCCACCGCGAAGAGGCCGCCGAAGCCTATGCGCGCTTCTACGAAGAGCACCTGCAGCGCGTGCGATCGCGCGTGCAGTCCATTCCGCCCGCCCAGCGCCCGCGCGTCTTCGCAGAGTTGCTGGCCGGCGTGTGGGACGGCTGCTGCCACACGGTGGGCCAGGGCAACATGGCCGAGTTCATCGACGCCGCGGGCGGCGTGAACGTGGCCGCCGGCAAGGTGCCCGGGGCCATCGGCGACCTGCACTTCGAAGCGCTGATCGCGGAAGACCCCGCGGTCTACATCGCCACCGGCAGCCGCCCGCAGGGCAACCGGTTGATGCTCAAGGCCGGCGCCGGCATCGCGCCGGCCGACCTGTCGGCCAGCCTGCAGGCGCTCACGGCGCGCCAGGGTTTCGAGGTGCTCTCCGCCGTGCGCCAGGGCCGCGCCCACGGCCTGTGGCACAACTTCTACGACGCGCCCACCAACATCCTGGCCATCGAGGCGATGGCCCGGTGGTTCCATCCCGACCGCTTCGCCGACATCGATCCGCAGGCCACGCAGGACGAGATCAACCGTCGTTTCCTGAAAGCCCTGCCGCTGCAAGGCGCCTATTGGGGTGATCTGCAGCCGGCCGCCAGCGGAGCGCCCCGATGACCACCGCCGCAGACCGGATCAACCCCGCGCTGCCGCTGCCGTCCCGCCCCGCCACACCGCAGACGCCTTTGCAGCAGGCCTACCGGCGGCTGGCCGGGCTGCGCCTGCTGGTGCTGGCGGCGCTGGCGGCCGGCATCGCGGCCGCGCTGCTGCTGGACTTCACGACCGGGCCGTCGGGACTGTCCCTCGCGCAGTTGGGCGAGACGCTGCTGGACGCGGCCCACGCCACGCCGGCGCTGCGCGTGATCGTCTGGGACATCCGCATGCCCTACGCGCTGATGGCCGTGGCGGTGGGGCTGGCACTGGGCCTGGCCGGCGCGGAGATGCAGACCGTGCTCGCCAACCCGCTGGCCAGCCCGTTCACCCTGGGCCTGTCGTCGGCCGCGGCCTTCGGCGCGGCGCTGGCCATCGTGCTCGACTGGAGCCTGCCGGGCATTCCCGCGGCATGGGCCGTGCCCGCCAATGCCTTCCTGTTCGCGATGGCGTCGGCGCTGCTGCTCGACCTCGTGGCGCGCTGGGGCGGCATGAGCGCCACCGGCGTGGTGCTGTTCGGCATCGCCCTGGTGTTCAGCTTCAACGCGCTGGTGTCGCTGCTGCAGTTCGTCGCCACGGCCGAGGCGCTGCAGGGCCTGGTGTTCTGGACCATGGGCAGCCTCTCGCGTGCCACCTGGCCCAAGCTCGCGGTGCTGGCCCTGGCGCTGGCAGCGGTGGTGCCGTTCTCGCTGGCCAACGCCTGGCGCCTGACGGCCCTGCGGCTGGGCGAGGACCGCGCTGCGAGCTTCGGCGTGGACGTGCGCCGGCTGCGCCTCGGCGCGCTGCTGCGCATCAGCCTGCTGGCCGCGCTGTCGGTGGCATTTGTGGGCAGCATCGGCTTCATCGGCCTGGTGGCGCCGCACATCGCGCGCCGGCTGGTGGGCGACGACCACCGCTTCTATCTGCCGGCCGCCGCCCTCACGGGCGCGCTGGTGCTGTCGCTGGCCTCCGTCGCCTCCAAGACGCTGATCGGCGGCGTGGTCATTCCCGTGGGCATCGTCACCTCGCTGGTAGGCATTCCGTTCTTCCTCGCCATCGTGCTGCGCACCCGGGGGCGCGCATGAGTGCCGGGCTGCACATCGCGCACCTGGGCGTGGCCTACGGGCGCCGCCGCGTGATCGACGGCCTCACCGCCCCGGCGCTGCAGCCGGGCACGGTGACGGCGGTGCTCGGCCCCAACGGCAGCGGCAAATCCACGCTGCTGCGGGCCCTGGCGGGCCTGGTGCGCGCCGATGGCAGCGTGGCGCTGGAAGGGCAGGCGCTGGAGCGCGCCAGCCTGGCCGAACGCGCGCGCCGCATCGTCTACCTGCCCCAGGCACTGCCAGCGGCCGTGCACCTGCGCGTCATCGAATCGCTGCTGGCCGCGCGCAATGCATCGCCCCACGACACGCGCGCCGGCGACGGCCTGCGCGCCGAGGGGGCAGTGGAAGAAAGCGCCGAGCTGCTGCAGCGCCTGGGCATCGGCCACCTGGCCATGCGGCACCTGGACGAGCTCTCCGGCGGGCAGGCACAACTGGCGGGCCTCGCCCAGGCGCTGATCCGCCAGCCGCGCGTGCTGCTGCTCGACGAGCCGCTCTCCGCGCTCGACCTGAACCACCAGTTCCACGTCATGTCGCTGGTGCGCGAAGAGACCGTGCGCCACGGCATGGTCACGCTGGTGGTGCTGCACGACCTGGGCATCGCGCTGCGCCATGCCGACCGCGTGCTGGTATTGCGAGACGGCCAGCTGATGACCGACGGGCCTCCTGCAGAAGCCATCGATCCGGCCCTGCTGGCGCGCGTATATGGCGTGCAGGCGCGCGTGGAGCCGTGCTCGCGCGGGCTGCCACAGGTCATCGTGGACGGGCTCACCGCCGCCTGACAGGCGCGCACCACTCGCCCCCCTTTTTCCTTCACTTCTCAGGAGTCTCCATGTCCCATCCCTTTCCGGCCCACCCTGTGCTGAGCGGCCTCGCACTCACGGCCATCACCGCTTTCGCCGCGCTGGTGCACGCCCAGCCCGCCACGCATGCCGGCCATCCGCCTGCCGCGGCCAGCGCCGGCACCGCCTGCGAAGCCTCGATCGAAGGCCGGCCCGGCAAGCGCTTCAGCACGCAGGAAATCCGCGTGAGCCGCCGCTGCGAGAATTTCACGGTGCATCTGGTGCACACCGGCAGGAAGCCCTGGCAGGAAGCCGGCCACAACTGGGTGCTGGCGCGTTCGGCGGACATCGATGCCGTGATCGCCGACGGCCAGCGGGCCGGACCGGAGCGCGCCTGGGTACCGCGGGGCGATGCGCGCGTCATCGCGGCCACGCAGATGCTGTCGGGGGGCGAGCACGCCTCAGTCACCTTCCCGGTATCACGCCTGCGCACCGATGAACGCTACACCTACTACTGCTCGTTTCCCACGCACGCCGAACCCATGCGCGGCCAGCTCGTGCTGGTGGACTGACTGCGGCCCGAGGACACCTTCCGGCGCTGGACCGGCCGCGCTCACCCGCGCATCAGCGCCTCGATCTCATCCGCCTCCACCGGCACGCCGCGCGTGATCAGCTCGCAGCCGTCTCCGGTCACGATCGCATCGTCCTCGATGCGGATGCCGATGTGGTGGAACACCTCGGGCACGCCGGGTGCGGGGCGGATGTAGAGGCCCGGCTCGATGGTCAGCACCATGCCCGGGCGCAGGATGCGGCTGGGACGGTTGGTGATGGTCTCGCCCGACAGCGGGTCCTTGCGCTCGCTGCTGTCGCCCACTTCCGACGGCTCCACGTAGCTGCCGCAATCGTGCACGTCCATGCCCAGCCAGTGGCCCGTGCGGTGCATGTAGAACGGGAAATACGCGCGCTGCTCGATCACGTCCTGCGCGGAGCCGTACTTCGCTTTGTCGATCAGCCCCAGGTCCAGCAGGCCCTGCGACAGCACGGCCACGGTGGCGTCGTGCGGGTCGTTGAAGCGCGCGCCCGCCTTCGTGGCGGCCACGGCCGCATGCTGGCTCGCGAGCACGAGGTCGTACACGTCGCGCTGCGGCCCCGTGAAGCGGCCGTCGGCCGGGAAGGTGCGCGTGATGTCGCTGGCATAGCCATCGAGTTCGCAACCCGCATCGATCAGCACCAGTTCGCCCGCGCGCACGGGCGCCGCGTCGGCGCGGTAGTGCAGCACGCAGGCATTGGCACCGGCCGCGACGATGGAGTTGTATGCCACCGCCTGCGAGCCATGGCGGCGGAATTCGTGCAGCAGCTCGGCATCGAGGTGGTACTCGCGCACATCCTCGCCGGCACGCAGCATGCGCGCGCTGCACTGCATGGCGCGGATGTGGGCGCCTGCGCTGATGCGGGCGGCCCGGCGCATCACGTCCTGCTCGTGCGCGTCCTTCACGAGCCGCATCTCGTCGAGCAGCGTGCAGAGGTCGCCCTGCTGCGCCGGGCACAGCGCACCGAAACGCACGCGGGCGCGCACTTTCTGCAGCCAGCCATCCACCCGCGCCGCCAGGCCTTCGTGCGTGGCGAACGGGAACCACACCCGCTCGCGGTTCTCCAGCAGGCGCGGCAGCAGCGACTCGAGCTGCGCCGTCGAATGGGCGGCATCCACGCCCAGCGCCGCCACGGCAGCGTCGGGCCCCAGGCGGTAGCCGTCCCAGATCTCGCGCTCCAGGTCCTTGGGCTGGCAAAAGAGCGTGGAGCGCCCTTCCGCGGTGAGCACCAGCCAGGCCTGGGGTTCGGTGAATCCGGTGAGGTAGTAGAAGTAGCTGTCGTGCCGGTAGAGGTAATCGGTATCCCGGTTGCGCAGGTGCTCGGGCGCCGTGGGGATGATGGCGATGCCGCCCTCGCCCAGCAGGGAGGCGAGGTGGGCGCGGCGGCGGGCGTGGAGGGAGGAAAGGGCGGTCATGCGTGCATTGTCATGCCATCCGGAGACATGCGGCATCCGGCGCGGCGCGACGCCCCTCCCGCTCCGCGGCGCCTGCCGCACGCCAATGCGTTGACGTTTGAATTCATTTGAATACAATCAATGTCAACCCGAAGAAAGGACCGCTCCATGCCGCCACCCGGCCAGTCGATGGAACCTCTGTCCGCCCGGATTCCCAGCGACCTCTATTTGTGGCTGGCGCGTCTTCCCGTGGAAGGCGCGACGACCAACAGCGACAAGCTGCGCGTGCTGCTGGGCCAGCTCAAGCGCCAGCACGACGGCGGCATGGACTATCCCACCGCACATGCCTGGGCCCGCGACATCACGGCGACAGCGCGCAACGCGCTGGTGCGCGCCGAGGCCGAGACATCCCGGCACTCCGAAGTGCTCGAGCTGCTGCTGGAGCACGTCACCAGCAGCCTGGCCATGGTGATCAGCCACGCCCCCCACACGGCAGCGGACGCCGCACGGCTGGAGGACATGCTCGTCCGCCGCGCCTTCGCCCTGGCGGCCGGCCTGCTGCGGCAGGCCGCCACCACCGATGCCGAGGCCTACGACCCCGGTGTGGTGCGCAGGCACATGGCCGCCGCGGTCGAGTTGGCCAGTAGCATCCATCAAAAAGGAGAGTAAGAGATGGCAGATTCCCTGAAAACCCGCGTCGGCCGCGTCATCGCAGGCAGCGTGCATGCCCTGGTGGACCGGCTGGAGAACCACGCACCCGAAGCCGTGATGGAACAATCCATCCGTGAGGTGGAGGCCGTGATCTCGGAGGTGCGGCACGAGCTGGGGCTCGTGAGCGCCAACCGCCACCTGGCGCAGCAGCAGCACGCCAGGCTCAATGGACAGCACACAGACATCGCGCACCAGGCGCGCACCGCGCTGGATGCGGGCCGGGAGGATCTCGCGCGCGCCGCAGTGGCGCGGCAGCTGGATATCGAGGCGCAGCTTCCGGTGCTCGAGTCCGCCCTGGCGGAACACGTCCACAAGGAAGAGGAGCTCAAGGGCTACATCACCGCCTTGCTGGGCAAACAGCGCGAGATGGCAGAGGCACTCGACGACTTCATGCGCAGCCGGGCGACTGCGCAGTCCACGGCGGCCGCCGCCTCCATGAAGCCCGCCTCCCGGCAGGACCGGCTGGAATCGGCGACCGGCTCCTTCGACCGGCTGTACCAGCGCCATACGGGCCTTGCGCCCGGCGCGGCAGGCGCAGCCCTGGAACAGGCGGCGCACCTCAAGGAACTGGAAGAGCTCACGCGGCAGCACCGGATCGACGAACGCATGGCGCAACTGCGCAACCGCTGATCGTGGGCTTCTTCACCGCTGCGGAGAACCTGCCCTTCGGCGTTGCCTTCGCGCTCATCGTCGCGATCGCGCTCATCGAGGGGTTCGGCATGCTGGTGGCCGTCAGCCCCAGCAATCTGATCGACGGATGGCTGCCAGAGGTGGCATCCGATACGGGACTCGACCGGGTCCTCGGCTGGCTGCACCTGGGCAAGGTGCCGTCGCTCGTGCTGCTCGTGCTCTTCCTGGCGGGCTACGCCATCTTCGGCTATGCGCTGCAGATGGTGGCTCACGCCGCGCTGGGCCGCTACCTGCCCGCCTGGGGTGCCGGCCTGCTCGCACTGCCCTCCGGGCTGGTCATGGTCCGCGGCCTGGGAGCGCTGGTGGCGCACATCCTGCCGCACGACGAAACCAGTGCCGTCAGCGAACTGTCGCTGGTGGGCCGCACCGGCGTGGTGTCCGCCGGCACCGCGCGGCGCGGCTGGGCGGCCCAGGCACGCGTGCGCGATGCGCACGGCCGCACCCATTACCTGATGGTGGAACCGGACATCGACGACGACGTGCTGGAGGAAGGCGTCGACATCCTGATCGTCCGCAAGGCGGGGGCGTTCTACCGGTGCATCGCCAACCCCCATCCGGCGCTGATGTGAGCGCGGCCCGGTGCCGCGGCCTTCATCGCCAATGCCATACCAACCAACACCCCGAGGGAGTCGGGACAAACCATGAACAACATGATTGAAATGGGCATCATCTCTGCCGTCGCACTGGCCGCCCTGCTCGCGGTCGGATTCATCTTCGCGCGCCTGTACAAGCGATCGACGAAGGAAACGGCCTTCGTCCGCACCGGCCTGGGCGGGCAGAAGGTGATCATGGACGGTGGTGCCATCGTGCTGCCGGTCTTCCACGAGCGCGTGCTCGTGAACATGAATACCCTCAAGCTCGAGGTGGTCCGCCGCGAGCGCGAAAGCCTGATCACCAAGGACCGCATGCGGGTGGACGTGACGGCGGCGTTTTTCGTGCGCGTCAAGCAGACGGAGGAAGCCGTCAGCATCGCGGCGCAAACGCTCGGTGCCCGCACCATGAGCCCCGATGAACTGAAGGCGCTGGTGGAAGACAAGTTCGTCGATTCGCTGCGCGCCACCGCGGCCACCATGACCATCCAGGAGTTGCAGGACAAGCGCAGGGACTTCGTGCAGGCCGTGCAGAACGCCGTGGCGGAAGACCTGGAGAAGAACGGCCTCGAACTGGAGTCCGTTTCCCTCACCAGCCTGGACCAGACCGACAAGCAGTTCTTCAACCCCAACAACGCCTTCGATGCCGAGGGCCTGACGCGGCTGACCGAGCAGACGGAAGCGCGCCGCAAGCAGCGCAACGATGTCGAGCAGGACACGGAAGTGCTGGTGCGCGCCAAGAACCTGGACGCCACCCGCCAGAAGCTCACCATCGAAAAAGACCAGGAATTCGCCTCGCTCTACCAGAAGCGCGAAATCGAGAACACGCGCGCCGAGCAGTCCGCCCTCATCGCCACGCAGCAGGCCGAGCGCAACCGGGAGGCGGAAGCAGCGCAGATCGAGGCAGCACGCCAGGTGAGCCAGAAGCGCATCGAAGCCGACCGTGAAATCAAGTCCGCCGAGATCGAGAAGAACCTCGTGATCCAGACCCGCGAAATCGAGCTGGAACGCCACACCGAAACCAAGCGCGCAGAGCAGCGCAAGCAGGTCGAGATCGCCCGGCAGGACACGCAGATCGCGATCTCCAACAAGTCGCGCGAGCAATCCGATGCCGATGCCGCCGCCAACCTGGCACGCTCGGAGGCGGTGAAGGCGGAAGAGGCCGTGAACACGGCGCGGCTCGTGGCCGTGGCGGAACGCGAGAAGAACATCCAGTTGATCGAGGCGTCGAAAGAGGCGGAGCAGAACGCCATCTCCGTGCGCGTGTCTGCTGCCGCGGAAAAGGAAGCCGCCATGGACCGCGCGGAGGCCATCACCATCGAGGCCCGCGCTCGGCAGGCCGCGGCCCTGGCGGAAGCCGAGGGCAAGCGCGCCATCAACGAAGCGCTGAACACCCTGTCGGCCGCGCAGATCGACCTGCAGGTCCGCACGCAACTGCTCCAGCAATTGCCCCACATCCTCGAGCAGGCCGTGCGGCCGATGGAGAAGATCGACTCCATCCGGATCTTCCAGGTCAACGGGATGCCGGGCGGATCCCCTGCCGGCGTGCCGCAGGACGGGGCCCCGGCTGCCGGAGCCGCCACCTTTCCGGAGCAGGTGATGAACTCGGCGCTGCAGTACCAGTTGGCCAAGCCCATCGTGGATGCAGTCATGAAGGATGCAGGCCTGTCCAATGCGGGCATCACGGGTATGGCGCACAGCCTCACCGGCATGCTGCAGCCCTCGATAGACACGGCCGCAGCCGATCCCGCAGCCATCCGGACCGGTGCCTGACCGAGTGCAGCCTCAGGTGGCTGTGCCGGCTGGGGGCTCGTTCAACGCCGCCAGCCGCTCCGGCGTCCCCACATCGGTCCACCGCCCGGTGTAGAGCGACGCCGTGACGCGCCCCTGCCCCATCGTCCGGCGCAGCAGCGGCGCGAGCGGCGCGGCCACGCCGCCGGGGTTGCCAGGAGGGATGTCGCACCAGGGCTCGGCGAAGAGTTCCGCCCGCAGCAGCGCGAGCGTGCTGTAGGTGTAGCGCGGGCCGGGGTCGTTCGCCGGCAGGTCGAGCGCGCGGCCCTCGGGCGAGAGGCCGAAATCGCCGCGCGGATGGTGCGGCGGATTGGGCACGAGCCACAGGTGGGCCAGCGCATCGCCGGCCGTGAAGGCTGCCGCATCCTCCGCCGCGAACCGGAAATCGGGCGCGAACACGTCGCCCGCCGCCAGCCAGAAGACCTGACCGAGCTGCGGCAGGGCCCGTGCGATGCCGCCAGCCGTCTCGAGCGCGCCGCCGAAGTCGCGGCCCTCGTGGGAATAGGCGATCGCCACCGTCCCGGTGCCCGCGGAGCCCTCCCCTGCGGTGAACCGGTCACCGAACCGCTCGCCGATCTGGTCGCCCAGCCAGGCCGTGTTGACCACGGCCGAGCCCACGCCGGCCGCGGCCAGGGCCTCCAGGTGCCACTGCAGCAGCGGGCGGCCACGCACGGCGAGCAGCGGCTTCGGCGTGGCGTCGGTCAGCGGGCGCATGCGCTCGCCCCGGCCGGCGGCCAGCAGCATGGCCGGGGGCTGCGCATGGGAAGTGGAGGGAAAGGAGCCTGTGGAGGTCGGGAAAGGCGTCATGCAGGAATCATGGAGCGGAAATCCGGGCGCCATCGCCATCGTCTGCGACCCATCCGCGGTGCAGCGCATGTCGCTGCACCGTGGCGGGCTCGAACAGTGCGAGCAACGCGTCCAGCAGCGTCCGGGCCTGGGAGGAATGGTCGGCGCCGAAATTGCACACGTACACGTCGAGCGTGACGGCGGCCTGCTCGGGCCAGGTATGGATGCACAGGTGCGACTCGGCCAGCAGCACGGTGGCGGTGACCCCGCCCGGCCCGTGTGCGGTCGCGGGGAAGGAATGGAACAGCCGGCCTACCGCCTGCAGGCCGGCCGCCCGCACGGCGTCCAGGCAGGCTTCGCCCAGCGCATCGGCATCGAGCAGCCAGCGCGGCGCGCAGCGGCAGCCATGGAGATCGGCGGTGAGGTGCAGGCCTTGCATGGCCCGCACTGTAGTGCAGGGCTCGGACTTCCCGTGGGCAAGGCCGGGGGTGGCCCGGTAAAATGCGCGGTTTTCCCCCTCCCAGCCCCTTCCGGAGCCGCCCCTGATGGCCAATTCTCAACAGATGGCGAATGCGATCCGCGCACTCGCAATGGATGCAGTTCAACAAGCCAATTCCGGCCATCCCGGCGCCCCGATGGGCATGGCCGACATGGCCGTCGCGCTGTGGTCCCGCCACCTGCGCCACAACCCCGCCAACCCGCAGTGGGCCGACCGCGACCGCTTCGTGCTCTCCAACGGCCACGGCTCCATGCTGCTGTACGCGCTGCTGCACCTCACGGGCTACGACCTGCCGATCGAAGAGCTGAAGAACTTCCGCCAGCTGCACAGCAAGACGGCCGGCCACCCCGAATACGGCATCACCCCCGGCGTGGAGACGACCACCGGCCCGCTGGGCCAGGGCATCACCAACGCCGTGGGCTTCGCGCTGGCCGAGAAGCTGCTGGCCCGCGAGTTCAACCGCAGGAACGGCGACGTGGACCACACCATCGTGGACCACCACACCTACGTGTTCCTCGGCGACGGCTGCCTGATGGAGGGCATCAGCCAGGAGGCGATCTCGCTAGCCGGCGCCTGGAAGCTGGGCAAGCTGATTGCGCTCTACGACGACAACGGCATCTCCATCGACGGCCAGGTCGCGCCCTGGTTCGTGGACGACACCCCCGGCCGTTTCCGCGCCAGCGGCTGGAACGTGATCGGCCCGGTCGATGGCCATGACGTGGAGGCCGTGGCCGCCGCCGTGCAGAGCGCCAAGACCAGCACCGACAAGCCCACGCTGATCGTCTGCAAGACCGCCATCGGCAAGGGCTCGCCCAACCGCGCCGGCACCTCCAAGGCCCACGGCGAACCGCTGGGCGCCGATGAGATCACCCTGACGCGCAACGCCATCGGCTGGAGCCACGTGCCCTTCGAGATCCCGGCCGAGGTGTACGCCGACTGGAACGCCAGGGACGCCGGCGCACAGGCCGAGTCCGACTGGCAGCAGCGCTTCGATGCCTACGCCGCCGCGTACCCCGAGCTGGCCGCCGAATTCCTGCGCCGCATGGCGGGCGACCTGCCCAGGCACTTCGCCCAGACCGCCGTGGACACCGTGGTGAACGCCCACACCAAGGCCGAGACCGTGGCCAGCCGCAAGGCCAGCCAGCTCGCGCTGGAAGCCTTCACGGCAGCACTCCCCGAGCTGCTCGGCGGCAGCGCCGACCTGACGGGCTCCAACCTCACCAACACCAAGAGCACGCCCGCGCTGCGCTTCGACGAGAACGGCGACGTGGTGCAGGTGGAAGTCAACACCGGCGGCGCGGAGACCGCCAAGCTGGGCGGCCGCCACATCAACTACGGCGTGCGCGAGTTCGGCATGGCCGCGATCATGAACGGCATCGCGCTGCACGGCGGCTTCATCCCGTACGGCGGCACCTTCCTCACGTTCAGCGACTACAGCCGCAACGCCATCCGCATGGCCGCGCTCATGAAGCTGCGCGTGGTGCACGTGTTCACGCACGACTCCATCGGCCTGGGCGAGGACGGCCCCACCCACCAGTCGATCGAGCATGCCGCCAGCCTGCGCCTGATTCCGGGCCTGGACGTCTGGCGCCCCGCCGACACGGCCGAGACCGCGGTGGCCTGGAGCGTGGCCCTGTCCAACCGCAACCGGCCCACCGCCCTGCTGCTGTCGCGCCAGAACCTCGCCTATGCCCCCAAGCGCGACCTGGGCGACATCTCGCGCGGTGCTTACGTGCTGAGTGAGCCGGCCGACGCAGGCATCAAGAAGAAGGCCCAGGCGGTGATCATCGCCACCGGCTCCGAAGTGCAGTTGGCCCTGGCCGCGCAGAAGCTGCTGGCCGAGAAGAAGATCGCCGCGCGCGTGGTCTCCATGCCCAGCACCACCACCTTCGACCGCGAAGACACGAAGTACAAGGCCAGCGTGCTGCCGGCCGGCGTGCCGCGCATCGCCGTGGAAATGGGCGTGACCGACGGCTGGTGGAAGTACGGCTGCGCCGCCGTGGTCGGCATCGACACCTTCGGCGAGTCGGCCCCGGCCCCGGTGCTGTTCAAGCATTTCGGCTTCACGCCGGAGAACGTGGCCGATTCCGTCATGGTGGCGATCGGCGCAGCGCGGCTGAAGAAGGCCCGCTGAAACCGCAGCACTGCACCGACCGCACCCCCGTCAATCCAGCGATGGCATCCAGCAGCAAAGTGCGCAAGGTGCTGATGTCCATGGCGACGGTGGCGGTGGGTGCCGTCGTGCGATGCTTCACCTTGGCATGGGCATCCATGCATCTTTTTCGTTCAAGGTTGTTGGCGGCCATGCATGCACCTGCAGAGCCGTCGATGTTGATTTCATAGAGAACTACTGAAACCAGCATACCGCCATGTTCGATCGCGTACATACCTTCAACGAATGGTGCCCAGGGCAGCGGTAATCATGGCGGGCACCTACGCTTATAACGGACTCACCCAACTGTCTCCAGAGGAGCTTTTCTTCTGGATAGCAATCGACAAGACACTGGAACAGCTGGGTGGCGTGGATATTGCTGCTGCGGCGGCCATCCTCTCGGGGCAGCCCATATTGCCGACGCGCGGCAAGTTCGCAGGCGCCACGCAGGGAACCTCCGTGGCTTCCGTCGTATCGAGAAGATTACTTCAGCACCGCCTGCCATTCTCCCTGCCGACGATTACCGGCGCCAGTCTGACCACGCTCAAGATAACGTTCACGAAAAACCTGGGGGCCTTCGTTGGACGCCTGGTTCCCGGCGTCGGCTGGACCATATTGGCCTATGACGTTTTCCAGATCGTCAACAAGACGATAACGACCTACAACGCGCTCGCAAGGGAGGAAGACCGCCTATGGTAAGCTCCCCCGACCTGTGGGAACAACTGACCCAGCTTGCATCGAACATCGACTCGGTGGGCCTGCGCCAATTAGGGCGCCGCATTACCTACACCCCGGACACCGAATTGGTGAAAGACCTGGGTCTTACGGGAGATGATGCATTCCAGTTCATGGAAGCTTTTGCATCCAGATTCAACGTGGCGACAGGAGATTATCGCTCCGAAGATTACTTCGAACCGGAAGGCCTCTGGCTCCTTTCTGCTTTCAGAAAAAAGAAACCCACCATCCCGGTGACCCTGGGCATGCTCCTCATGGCGGCACGGGACGGGGTATGGGACAAGAATCGGCTCGAGCAGGCGTACCGCCGAAAAGAATACGGCTGAGATGCATTCCCGCTGCAGAGATACATCACCCGCAGAATTCACTGTTTCCACCCTTTTTTTCACTTCCATAAAGGACTACCCATGACCATCAAGATCGGTATCAACGGCTTCGGCCGCATCGGCCGCAACGTGCTGCGCTCGGCCGTGCAGAACTTCAGCGACATCGAAGTCGTGGGCATCAACGACCTGCTGGAGCCCGACTACCTGGCCTACATGCTGCAGTACGACTCGGTGCACGGCCGCTTCGAGGGCACCGTGTCGGTGGAGGGCAACACGCTGGTGGTGAACGGCAAGAAGATCCGCCTGACGCAGGAACGCGATCCGGCCAACCTGAAGTGGGGCGAGATCGGCGCCGACGTGGTGATTGAGTCCACCGGCCTGTTCCTCGACAAGACGACGGCCCAGAAGCACCTGGACGCCGGCGCGAAGAAGGTCGTGCTGTCGGCGCCCTCCAAGGACGACACGCCGATGTTCGTCTATGGCGTGAACCACGACACGTACGCCGGCCAGGCCATCATCTCCAACGCCTCGTGCACCACGAACTGCCTGGCCCCCGTGGCCAAGGTACTCAACGACAAGTGGGGCATCAAGCGCGGCCTGATGACCACGGTGCACGCCGCCACGGCCACGCAGAAGACGGTGGACGGCCCGTCCAACAAGGACTGGCGCGGCGGCCGCGGCATCCTGGAGAACATCATCCCCTCCTCCACCGGCGCCGCCAAGGCCGTGGGCGTGGTGATCCCCGCGCTGAACAAGAAGCTGACCGGCATGTCCTTCCGCGTGCCCACCTCCGACGTGTCGGTGGTGGACCTGACGGTGGAACTGGAGAAGGCCGCCACCTACGAAGAGATCAAGGCCGAGATGAAGGCCCAGTCCGAAGGCGCACTGAAGGGCGTGCTGGGCTACACGGAAGACAAGGTGGTGGCCACCGACTTCCGCGGTGACGCCCGCACCTCGATCTTCGACGCCGATGCCGGCATCGCGCTGGACGGCACCTTCGTGAAGGTCGTCTCCTGGTACGACAACGAGTGGGGCTACTCCAACAAGTGCCTGGAAATGGTGCGCGTGGTGGCGGGCAAGTAATCTGCCAGCCACATGCCCGGCCGCCGCGATGCGGCCCGGGCGCGATCGAGCCCGGGGCCTTGCGGCCGCCGGGCTTTTTCACAGGCGGCGTGCTACGCGCTGCATGGAGGGGCGGCCGACACCCGAGGCACCATCAGCCACCGCCCCGCCAGCGTGCAGCCCGCAGCCGCACCCCAGACAGCGCCCCAGCCCCATGGGGCCAGCAGGTGGGGAATGAGCATCGGCACCAGGAAGCACACGATGAATACGCTGGTGTTGGCCATGCCGAGCGCCGTGCCCGCACGGCCGGCGCCCGCCCGCACGGCCAGTTCCGTGTACGCCACGCCGTGCCAGGCCGACACGCACAGGCCGCAGGCCGCCAGCAATGCGGGCAGCAGCCCCTGCACGCCCTGCGCAACCCCCTCCGTGCGCCAGCCGGCCAGCGCCGCCATGGCGGCGAAAAGCAGCGCGCTGAATCCGCAGCAGGCCCGCAGATAGGCCGGACGATTGCGGTGGCGGTCGGTCCAGCGACCGCTCCACACGCGCAGCGCCATCGCGCCGATCTGTACCGCTGCCATGGTCGCTGTGGTGGTCGCCAGCCCGGCATGCACGAAGTCGTGCAGGAACACGGTGCCGAACGACAGTACCGCGAACTGGGGCGCGCACGACAGGCCGATGCCTGCGGCCAGGCGCCACGTGCGTGCATCGCGCAGCGGCCCGCCGGAACCCGCGGCGGGCGCGGCAGCCGCGGCGGCATGCGCCGCCCGCCCGGGCTCGCGCACCCAGGCCGCCGCCATGAGCGCCGCCAGCAGGCACAGCGCCGCCAGCACCCCGTATACGGCGGTGAAACCGCCGTGCCCTGCGAGCGCGGGCAGCAGCAGCGCGCCGACCGCGCCGCCGAGCGGTACGGCCGTCTGGCGGATGCTCATGGCCAGGCCCCGCTCGCCCTCGGCGAACCACTGCATGATGGCCCGTCCACTGGCACCGTTGACGCTGCCTCCCAGCAGGCCGACCAGCACCAGCCCGCCAGCGAGCAACTCCCTGGCCGGCAGGTGCCCCGCCGAAGGCGCGGCCCAGAGCGCCATGGCGGCCAATGCCAGCGCGGTGCCCCCCAGTCCCGCCAGCAGCACCGGCCGGTCGCCCCAGCGGTCGGTGAGCACGCCCCAGGGCATTTCGCTCACGGCGATGCCCAGCCCCATCAGGCCCAGCATCAATCCCAGCGCGGCGGCATCGAGCTGGTAGCTGCTGCGCATCAGAACGGCGGTCATGGGGATGCCGCTGAAGGCGACGGAAAACGCGGCGTTGGCACACACCCCGGCTGCGAGCACCTTCCAGCGGTGCCGGGAGCGGGACGCTGCGGGAGCGGGAGGCGGCGCGGCGCGGGCCGCGGACATCGAAGTGCAGGTCGTCATGCGGCGCAGTGTCCGCGCCCGCAACCATTCTGAAAATCAGAAAATAATGAATCCACCATCCTGGTTTTCAGGATGATTCAAACCCGGAGACGATCTCCCATGGCCCGCACCCTCTACGACCTCGACGTGCTGCGCACCTTTGCCACGGGGGTGGCGCTGGGCAGCTTCGTGCGCGCCGCGGACAAGCTGGGGCGTTCCACCTCGGCGGTGAGCGCGCAATTGAAGAAGCTGGAATCGCAGGCGGGCACGCCCCTGCTGCGCAAGTCCGGCCGTGGCCTGGTGCTCACCGAGGCCGGAGAAATCCTGCTGGCCTATGCCCACCGCCTGCTCGACCTGAACGACGAGGCGGCCGCCGCCGTGAGTGGCAGCCCGCTGCACGGCCTCGTCCGCCTGGGCCTGCAGGAAGACCTGGGCGAGACGCTGCTGCCCGGGGTGCTGGGGCGCTTCGCGCGGGCGCATCCCCAGGTGCGGATCGAAGTGTCCGTGGCCCGCAGCACCGAACTGCGCGAACGGTTCGCCGTGGGCCAGCTGGACCTGGCGCTGCTCTGGGACGCGGGCATCGACCTGTCGTGCATGCGGGCCGAGCCGGTCATGCGCCTGCCACTGCACTGGATCGGCCCGGCCGGCACGGATACGCTGGACGGCACGCCCTGGTGGCAGGGGTGGCACGCACCCACGCCATCGGAGCGCCCGCCGCTGCCGCTGGTGCTGCTCGAAGACCCCTGTCCCCTGCGGCGCATCGTCACGGCCGCGCTGGAGCACGCGGGCCTGCCCTGGCGCCATGCCTTCCACAGCAGCAGCCTGGGCGCGCTGTGGGCGGCGACGGCGGCGGGGCTCGGGCTGTCCGTGCGCACGGCCTTCGGCCTTCCGGCGCACGTCAGGCTCCTTTCGGCCGCGGCCTGCGGCCTGCCTGAACTGCCGTCCATGGACCTGGTGCTGGGGCGCGCCCGGGATCCGATGGACGCCGCCTCGGAGCGGCTGGCCACCTTGCTGCTGGATGCCGTGCGGGAGCACATGGGACGCTCCGGCAGTGGCGACATCGTGCCGTCTTCTGCCTGACGGCCCGGCTCGCGGGAGCCCTGTAACCGTAAGAAACGGCCCACGGCACCTGCTGCGCTGCACCTACGTGCCCGGCCGGGCCGGCTGCCAACAATCGGAAACCTTCCTTACCGTCGCGCTCGCCGCCTCCGGTATTCGCCCCCATTCACAAGGAGTTCCGCCATGCAGACTGCCACCTTCATTCGCACCGCCACGGCCGTTGTGGCCCTGGGAGCGCTTGCGGCATGCTCGTCCACGCCGCCCCCGACCGACCAGATGGCCGTGACCCGCACGACGGTCAACCGCGTGGCCGGCGAGCCGCAGGTCGCCGCCAATGCGCCCGTGGAACTGCAGCGCGCCCGTGACAAGCTGGTGGCGGCCGAGAAGGCCATGACCGACAAGCAGTACGACATGGCACGCCGCTATGCCGCCGAGGCGGAAGCGGATGCCCGCGTCGCCGAAACCAAGGCCGAAGCAGCCAACAACGCCGCCACGCTGCAGCAGGTGCGCACCAGCATCCAGTCGCTCCAGTCGGAAATCACCCGGCGCGATCCCGCTCCCGCGGTGGCCCCCGGCGCCGCCGCCGTGCCTGCCCCGATGCCTGCGCCCATGGCGGCGCCTGCGATCGCGCCCCGGCCGGCCGCCAACCCGACCGCCGTGCCCGGCATGCCGGTGCCCCCCACCCCGGCTCCCGCCCGCTGAGCCCCGACAGAATGACACCCGACAGGGAGAACCACACCATGCGCAATACCCTCCGCCGTACCACCGCCCTCGCCGCTGCGCTCGTTTCCGCTGGCCTCCTGGCCGCCTGCGCGACGCGCGCCCCGCTCGATTCGGTCGAAACCGCACGCATCGCCGTCAACCGTGCGGCCAATGACCCGGCCGTCGTGCAGAACGCCCCGCTGGAGCTGAAGGCCGCCACCGATACGCTGGCCCGTGCGGACCGTGTCTGGAGCGACAAGAACGACGCCGCCGAGGCCAACCACCTCGCCTACCTCGCCACGCAGCGCGCCGACATCGCCTCCAACGTGGCCCGGTCGCGGGTGCTGGATGCCGACATCAAGAAGGCGGGCGCCGATGCCGAGCGCCTGCGCCTGACCAGCGAAGCCGACCGGGCCCGCATGCAGGCCGAGGCGAATGCCCGCAGCGCCCAGCAGGCGCAACTGCAGGCCGCGAGCGCCGAACAGCGCGCCGCCGACAACGCCGCCCGCGTCCGCGCCCTGGAAGCGCAACTGCGCGACATCGAGGCGCAGCAGACCGAGCGCGGCCTGTTGGTGACGCTGGGCGATGTGCTGTTCGCGTTCAACAAGGCCGAACTGTCCGCCCAGGCCGGCCCGCGGCTGGACAAGCTGGCGAACTTCCTGCGCCAGTTCCCCGACCGCAAGCTCATCATCGAAGGCCACACCGACAGCGTGGGCGGCGACGCCTACAACCAGAGCCTGTCGGAGCGCCGTGCCCAGGCCGTGCAGAGCGCGCTGGTGCAGCGCGGCGTCGCGCCGGACCGCATCACCGCCCGCGGATACGGCAAGACCTACCCAGTGGCCGACAACAGCTCGCCCGAGGGCCGCGCCATGAACCGGCGCGTGGAAATCGTCATCGCCGACGACAAGGGCAACCTGCGGGGGCGTTGAACCCCATCCCTGTCCAGGCCCTCCAGGCCATCCAGGCCTCCCGGCCCTGCCGGCGCATTCCGCGCCGGCAGGGCTTTTCTGCTGCGCGGCGCGGCGCTGCCCGATACTGCATCCCATGACCGCCCACGACGTCCTGCATTTCTGGTTCGATGAAACCACGCCCGAACAATGGTTCCGCAAGGACGAAGCCTTCGACGAGGCCATCCGCGCGCGCTTCGCAACCCTGCACCGCCGGGCATCGCTGGCCGAACTGTGGGAATGGCGCACGGATGCTGCAGGGCGTCTGGCCGAGGTGATCGTGCTCGACCAGTTTTCGCGCAACCTGCTGCGCGGGCAGGCGGCGTCGTTCGCCCAGGACGGCATGGCCCTGGCGCTCGCGCAGGAGGCCATCGCGCAGGGTTTGGACACCGCATTGCCGCCGCCCCGGTGCGCATTCCTGTACATGCCGTTCATGCACAGCGAGTCGGCCCGCATCCAGGCGGAATCCGTGCGGCTCTTCACCGCGCTGGGGCAGGCGAACAACCTGGACTTCGCGCTGCAGCACCAGGCGATCGTGGACCGCTTCGGGCGGTTTCCGCACCGCAACGCGGTGCTGGGCCGCGATACGACCGCCGACGAGGCACTGTTCCTGCAGCAGCCGGGCAGTTCCTTCTGACGCGCCGGATCCGCTGCGCCGGGAGGGTCGATCAAAACAAAGGCGTACCCTCCGCATGGGCTTTGGGCATCTTCAGCCACAGGCACTGTAAATTAATACAGTGTCCACCTTATCCAAGCTCGCCATCCTCGCGGACGCCGCCAAGTACGACGCATCGTGCGCTTCCAGCGGCACGTCGGTGCGTAACTCCGTGGGCGGCAAGGGCATCGGGTCGACCGAGGGCATGGGCATCTGCCACAGCTATGCGCCCGACGGGCGGTGCATTTCGCTGCTCAAGATCCTGCTCACCAACTACTGCCAGTACGACTGCCTCTATTGCGTGAACCGTGTGAGCAGCAACGTCCCCCGTGCCCGTTTCTCGGTGCAGGAGGTGGTGGACCTGACGCTGGACTTCTATCGCCGCAACTGCATCGAAGGGCTGTTCCTCTCCAGCGGCATCATCCAGAACCCTGACTACACCATGGAGCGTGTGGTGGAAGTGGCCCGGGCGCTGCGCGAGGACCACGATTTCCGCGGCTACATCCACCTCAAGACGATCCCGGACGCCGCCCCCGAGTTGCTGGAGCGCGCGGGCCGCTACGCCGACCGGCTGAGCATCAACATCGAGCTGCCCACCTCCCAGGGCCTGGCAGCGCTGGCGCCCGAGAAGGATGGCACCGCCATCCAGCGCTCCATGGGCCGCCTGGCGGTGCACATCGACGAAGCACGGCAGGCGCGGGCGCAGCAGCAGGGTCCGCGCGCCGGCACGGAGCGCATCGTCTCGCTGCCCGGCCGCGCCCGGCGGGCGGAGGCGCCGCGCTTCGCCCCGGGTGGGCAAAGCACGCAGATGATCGTGGGCGCGGACGGCGCGGACGACCGCACCATCCTGGCCACGAGCGCGCGACTCTACGGAGGATTCGGCCTGCGCCGCGTGTATTACTCCGCCTTCAGCCCCATTCCCGATGCACCGCGGGCCCTGCCCCTGGCTGCGCCGCCGCTGGTGCGCGAGCACCGGCTCTACCAGGCCGACTGGCTCATGCGCTTCTACGGCTTCACCCACGACGAGATCGTTCCGCCGGTGCCGCAAGGCGACGGCACGGGCGGCATGCTGTCGCTGGACATGGACCCCAAGCTCGCCTGGGCCGTGGCGCACCCGGAGCACTTCCCCGTGGACCTGAACACCGCGGCGCGCGAACGGCTGCTGCGCGTGCCGGGCCTGGGCGTGCGCACGGTGGAGCGCCTGCTGGCCGCCCGGCGCGTGCGCCGGCTGGGCCATGCCGACCTGGGCCGGCTGCACGTGCCCCTGTCCCGCGTGCTGCCCTTCGTCTGCGTGGCCGACCACCGTCCGGCCGAGCGACTGCGTGACCCGGCACGCCTGCGCGCCTGGCTGTCGCCGCAGCCGCCGCAAGCCCGCCTGTTCGCATGACCGCCGGCAGCACCGCGCACCGCACCATCGTCCTGCAGCACCCTGCCGACTGGCAGGGGTTCCGGGCGGGCGCACGCGCCTGCCTGCATGCCGGAATGGCGCCGGAACAGGTGGCCTGGCAGGTCACCGGCGAGGGGGAAGGCGATCTCTTCGGCGCGGCCGGTGACGCGCAGGGCGCCGCGCCGCCATCCGCCCCGGAAGGCGCAGGGGACCCGGCTGGCACGCCCGTGCATGTGCCGCGGGCATTCGTCGCGCTGTGCGAGAGCGCCAGCCTGCACCGCGACCCGGCCCGTTTCGCGCTGCTCTACCGAACGCTCTGGCGCATGGCGCACGAGCCGGCGCTGCGCCACGATCCGCTGGATGCGGACATCGCGCGCGTGCAGCGCATGGCCGCTGCCGTGCGGCGGGACATGCACAAGATGCGCGCCTTCGTGCGCTTCCGCCCGGTGGAGGATGGCGGCGCCGCCCCGCTGCACGTGGCCTGGTTCGAGCCGGACCATTTCATCGTGCGGGCCAATGCCGCCTTCTTCGTGCAACGCTTCACGCAGATGCGGTGGGCGCTGCTCACGCCCGAATGCAGCCTGCACTGGGACGGCACCACGCTGCAGACCGGACCGGCCGCCACGCGCGCGGATGCGCCACCGCCGGATGCCGGCGAAGCGCTCTGGCTGACCTATTACCGGCACACCTTCAACCCCGCGCGCCTCAAGCTGGACATGATGCGGCGCGAGATGCCGGTGCGCTACTGGAAGAACCTGCCGGAGGCCGCACTGATCGGCGAGCTGGCGCAGGGTGCGGCCGAGCGCAGCGGGCGAATGGTGGAGGCGCCGGCCACGGTACCCCGCCGGCGCATCGCGCACGTCCGTTCCGGGCGCGGCACCTGACGCAGCCAGCCACCGCTCCGCACGCCGCGGCGGACGGGGCCGCGCCGGCCCTTACTCCGTGGCGGTCCGGATGGTTTCGCGGCCGTTCTTGTCCTTCAGCCGTCCGAGGTCGGTATCGATGGCACGGGCCAGCTTCTCCACGGCCGCCATGAAGGCATCGGCGACCTTGTCGGCATCGGCGTTCACGGCGATCGGCTGCCGGCCGGCGAGCCGCGCCTCGGCCACGCAGCGCTTGTCGCCTCCGCCGGACTTGCCTGCATCGAGGTCCGACAAATGCACTTCCACGCGGGTCAGGTGGTCGCGGAAGCGCGCCAGCCGGCTGGCGGTTTCGGTCTGGACCCATTGGACGAGCGACTCGCCGCCCTGGATGTGTTCGTCGTGCTGGACCTGTACTTGCATGGATGCCTCCTCGGTGGGAACGAAAAAAAGATGCTCTGTCACCCCGAGAGTCGCGGCGGCTTCCGGAAATGCAAGAGGTGCCCCGCCACGGCTGTGCTTCCAAAGGTGACGGAACGCGCAACCTCACGCACAAAGGCACGCACGTTCGCCGCCCCATGGGTCGGTGAAGGCAGGGCACGAAGGGCACGAGACCCCGGCGAGCGGGCGGCGGGTTCCTACAGCAGAGTCGCGCGGGATGGGCTAAAAATTCCCCATGCTTGATGTCCCCCCTTTCCGCGGCACGTCCCCTGCGCGGCGTGCCCCGGCACTTCCGGCCGCCCAGCGGCTCAAGATCGGGTTGTCCGCCTGCTTCTCGCATGCCGACCCCGCCCGGTCGCTGTTCACCAACAAGACGCTGCAGTACGTCGAACAATCCATCGCGCACTGGATCATGTCGGCCGGCGCGATGGTCGTCATGGTGCCCTGCCCGACCGGTGAAACGGCCCGCGGCGACGTGACCCTGGCCCACTACGCCGAATGGCTGGACGGTGTCGTGATGCATGGCGGCGCCGACGTGTGGCCCGGCAGCTATGGCGAGGTGCCGCTGAAGGATGCCTGGCTCGGCGACCGCATCCGCGACCTGTACGACCTGGCCGTGGTGGAGGCCTTCGAGCAGGCCGGCAAGCCGATCTTCGGCGTGTGCCGGGGGCTGCAGCTCATCAACGTCGCTTTCGGCGGCACGCTCTACCAGGACATCGAGACCCAGCACCCGGGTGCCCAGCAGCACCGCAACGCGGTCACCTACGACCAGCATTTCCACGAGGTGGAGATCGTGCCCGGCACGCGGCTGTCGCAGCTGTATCCGCAGCAGCCGCGCATGGTGGTCAACAGCATCCACCACCAGGGCATCAAGAACCTGGCGCCCGGCTTCGAAATCGAGGCCTGGAGCCATCCCGACGGTGTGCCCGAGGCGATCCGCCGCAACGCCCACTCCGGGCGCGGCTACATCGCCGCGACGCAGTGGCACCCGGAATTCTTCAAGCCGGGCGCCTCGCAGACCATGGACGACGCGCCGATCCTGCATGACTTCCTGGCGGCCTGCATCCGCGCGAAATCGCGACCTGCGCCCGGGCACAGTCCCTTCCGGATCCGCGACCGCGCGGCCCGGCTGCTGCGTCAGGCCCTGCTGCGGCGCTAGCCGGCGCCGCGCCGTGCCGATGCAACTCGGCAGTAGCGCAGGCCGTCGGCGGCGGCTGCCGCTTGCTATGGAATTCCCCCTATACACAGGCATTCCCATCGCGTTCAACATGCTGTACAACAACGCATCAGTGGTGGCTTGATCCATCCGCGCTTCCCTAGCAGGAAGCAGCTTTTCAGGGGGCAGGGGCAAAAACGCCACGGACGGCGGCGAGCGGCACAGGCCGCAGCTTCCGCACCGGTTTTTTCTGTGGAGGAGAAAGCGATGGAAGCGATATCCACCCATCCGGCACCGCGACAGGGCCGGATTGCCGGGCGCAAGGCCCGCCCCCTGGCTGCCGCAGCCGTGCTGGCGCTGGCCGCAGGCGCTGCGCCGCTCGGTGCGGCCACGCTGTCGGGGGTGCTCGGCGCGCGCATGATGCTCACCTCCGGCTGCGTGATCAACGGCGGCCCGGGCACCGTATCGGGCGCGGATTTCGGCACGCTGGACTTCGGATCCCGGCCTGCGACGTTCGTGGGCACGGCCACCGCCACGGCCAGCGGCGGCGAAGGCGGCGCGGGGGCCACGCAGATCGTGTGCTCGCCCGAGATCACCGCGTTCAGCATCACGATCGACAGCGGCACCCATGCTGGACAAGGCGCGGGCATCGGCACGGGCACGCGCGCGATGTCCAACGGCAGCGCCTTCCTTCCCTACGACGTGTACCGCGATCCGGGCCATACGGTGCCCTATACGGCGGCCACGGCCGTCACGGGCATCGCCGTGCCGTCGGCTGGCAATCCGTTCACCCTGCCCATTTATGGCCTGGTGAACAAGACCAACGCGGTGGCGCTCCCCGCAGGCCTCTACACCGACCAGTTGCAGGTCACGCTGACCTTCTGAAACACGGACCGCCGGTGCCTCCGGCGGCGAGGGAGATCTTTCGATGCCACATGCCATCCGCGCCGCGGCGTGGCGCGGGGGGGCTGCCGGCCGGCCGGCAGTGCGGACTTCGGCCGCTCCGCTGCTGTGCCTGGCCACGCTGCTGCCGCTGCCCGCGGTACCCGCCACGATCCCGACCACGGCCACCCTGTCGGTGAACGCCGCCATCGTGCGCGGCTGCCTGGTGTCGGGTGCTCCCGGGCAGGTCACGGGCGTGAATTTCGGGACGATCGACTTCGGCACGCACTCCGCCGTCCGCACCGGCAGCGAGACGCGGCTCTCCGGCTCCGGTGCCGGCGGGCAGGCACTGATCCAGTGCACTCCGGGCACGGCCGTGCAGGTGGCGGCAGATGCCGGACAGAACGCGCAGGGCAGCCAGCGCAGGCTCTCCAACAGCGCGGGCGCCTATGTGCCCTACGCGCTGGCGCTGGCCACGGCCCCCGCCACGGCGCTCGTCCCGAACGTGCCTGCCGGCCTCACGCTCGGCGGCAGTGCCGCTGCCCTGCCGTTCCAGGGCACGGCCACGTTCCCCGGGTTCGGCCTGCCGGCGGGCGTCTATACCGATACCGTGCAGGTGACGCTGTCGTGGTAGGTAGCGGTCCGCCGTCCCCCCTTCGCAGCCCGGACCGCAGGGCCTGCCTGCGGCTGACCGCCTCGGCGCTGGCCTGCGCGCTGCCGGCGGCCCTGCCGGGTACGGCGCACGCGGCTGCGCCGCTGATGATCTGGCCGGTGGATCCCGTCATCGCGGGCGAGCAGCGGGCCGTCGCGCTCTGGGTGGAGAACCGGGGGACGGAGCCGGTGGCCATGCAGGCCCGGGTGTTCGCCTGGCACCAGGAAGAGGGCGACGACCACTTCACACCCCAGCAGGCCGTGGTGGCGAGCCCGCCCATCAGCCAGATCCCCCCGGGGGCGCGGCAGATGGTGCGGCTGATCGCGACCCAGCCCGTACCGCCCGGGCAGGAACAGGCCTTCCGGGTGCTGCTCGACGAATTGCCGGCGCCCCCCGCCCCGGGAGCCATGCAGGGCGCCTCGCGGGCAGCGCCCCCCGCCCAGTTCGGCGTGCGGCTGCAGATCCGCTATGCGATCCCGCTGTTCGTCTATGCCCCCGGCACGCTGGGTCCGCGCATGCCCGCCACCCACGCGGACCTGTTGTCCTCCCTGGCGCCGGGTGACACGCTGGAGCCGGAGCTGCGCTGGAGCGTGGACCGCAGCCCGGACGGCAGGCAGCACCTCGTGGTCCGCAACACGGGTGCCGGCCATGCGCGGCTCACGGCCGTGCGCTGGCAGGCCCCGGGCCGGGACGGGCCGGTCGTCACCCCGGGGCTGCTCGGCTACGTGCTGCCACACAGCCAGCGGCGCTGGGTGCTGGACGAGCCCCCCCCCGCCAAGCCGGAATTGCTTGCCACCATCAACGGACGCGAGGCGTCCCTGCCCCGTGCCGAGCCATGACACCGCGGGCCGCCGCCCTGCCCCCGCGCGTGCCCGCCGGCTGGCAGCGCTGCTGGCCTGCCTGCCCCCATGGCTGTCCGCAGGCGACCTTCCGCCGCCGCCATCCGCCGCGGGCCCGTCCACGGAAGCCACCGCCCTCTACCTGGAGGTGGAAGTGAACGGCCGGCCCGGAGAAGGACTCGTTGCGGTCCGCCAGCGCGGATCGCACTTCGAAATCGATGCGGCTGCGCTGCGGCGCCTGCACGTGCAGACCGACCAGCCCGACGGCACGCCCGTGGCCGTGGACACGCTGCCGGGCGTTTCCGTGGCCTATGACAGCCTCGCGCAGCGCCTGCGCATCGACGTGCCGGCGCAGTGGCTGCCCATGCAGCGGCTGGCCGGGGAATCGCCGGAGGATGTGGCGCTCTCCCGGGGCACCGGACTGCTGATGAACTACGAGTTCTACGCCACGCGTACCCAGGGCCGCACGGCCGCCTCGCTGTGGACGGAGCAGCGCTTTTTCGGCCTGCACGGGGTGGTTTCCCACACGGGCGTGCTGCGCCGCGTGGACGGCGGCAGCGGCAACGGCTACCTGCGCTACGACACCGCCTGGACGGATATCGACGCCGGCAGTGCCACGGCCTGGACGGCGGGGGACCTGATCACCGGCGCGCTGCCCTGGACCACGCCCGTGCGCCTGGGCGGGGTGCAATGGGCGCGCAACTTCGCAGCACGGCCCGATCTGGTGACGTATCCGATGCCCGAATTCGCCGGGCAGGCGGCCGTACCGTCGGCGGTGGACGTCTTCGTCAACGGCTTCCGCGCCAGCCGGCACACCGTGCAGCCCGGACCGTTCACTCTGGGTGAATTGCCGGCCGTGAACGGCGCCGGCATGGCGTCCGTGGTCACCACCGATGCCCTGGGCCGCCAGGTGGTGACGTCCGTGCCGTTCTACGTCAGCAGCCAGTTGCTGCGCCCGGGGTGGACCGATTACTCGGTCTCGCTCGGGGCGCTGCGGCGCGGCTACGGCCTGCGCAGCTTCGCCTATGGCCGGCCGCTGGCCGCAGGCGTGCTGCGGCGCGGCGTGACCGATGCGGTCACGGTCGAGGCCCAGGCCCAGGCCGCCCGCGGCCTGGGCGTGCTGGGCGCGGGCGGGCTCGTGCGCTGGGGCACGCTGGGCGTGTTCAATGCATCGCTCACCTACGGCCGCGCAGTGCCTGGCGACACCCTCCTGTCCGATCGGCGCGGAGGCTGGCAGTGGAGCGCGGGCTACCAGTACAACACGCCGCGCGGCGGGATCTCGCTGCTGGAAACGCGGCGCCTGCACGGCTTCGGAGATGCCGCGGACTATGGCGGCAGCCTGCAGCCATCGCGCCTCAGCCGTCAAGTGAATGCAAGTCTGGTGGTCGGCTCCGCGTCGCTGGGCGCGGGATGGGTCGATCTGCGCGGCGCGGGCGCGGAGCGCAGCCGGCTCGCTTACGCCAGCTACAGCACGCCCCTCGGGCGCGACGCCTTTTTCTCGTTGACGGCGGGCCGCACCGTCGAAACCGGGGAGACCCAGGTGCGCGCACAGCTGACCTACCTGCTCGACCCGCTGCTGACGGCGCAGGCCGCCGCGGCGCACACCGACGGACGGACGCAGGGGGAACTCGGGCTGCAGCGCAGCCTGCCGAGCGACGGCGGCTTCGGCTGGCGCATCGCCCAGACCCGCGGCGGCGGCCCTGCCGGCGGCACGGGAGGCAACTACCGCCTCGCGAGCGCGCAGTACCAGGGCCGGCACGGCATGGTGCAGGGCGGCCTCTTCGGCGCGGCCGCGGACACCACGCACTGGGCGGGTGCCTCCGGGTCGCTGGGCGCCATGGATGGCTACGTGTTCGCCGCCAACCGCGTCACGGACGGCTTCGCGCTCATCTCGACGGACGGTGCGCCCGGCGTGCCGATCACGGTCAACCACCAGCCCGCGGGGCGCACCGACGGGCAGGGCTACCTGCTGGTACCCAACGTGCCGGCCTACTATCCCGCGCGCTATGCGATCGATCCGCTGTCGCTTCCGCCGGACGTGCACACCCCCGCACTGGAACGCCGCGTGGCCGTGGCGCGAGGCACGGGCACGCTGGTGCGCATGCCGGTGCTGCGCATGCGCACGGCCACCCTGACGCTGGTGGACGCGGATGGCGTGCCGCTGCCGCCGGGCAGCGCCGTCGTGCACGAGCAGGGCCAGGTACCCACGGTGGTGGGGTGGGACGGCGTGGTCTACCTGACCGCGCTGCACACGCGCAACACGCTCGCTGTCCGCACCCCCGACGGGCGGGAATGCCGGGCCGCCTTCGATGCCGCGGAGCATGCGGCGCAGCGCGACCTGCGCGTGGTCTGCCGCGAGGGCGGGGCGCAGCCCTCCACTGCCAAGACTGCGGAGGAGGCGCTGTGACCGGCGCACCACGCCCGGCACGGCAGCCGCGGGGCACCGTCCTGCCGTTGGCGACCGCCGGCCTGCTGGCCGCCCTTTGCCACACGGCGTCGGCCGATTGCGTGAACAGCGAAACCGGCGGCAACCTCGGCACCGTGCCCTCGCAGCGCGTGCTTTCCGGCCCTGCCATCACCACCACGGCGCAGTTCACGCTGGGGTGCGGCGGCATCGTGCTGTCCACGTTGGGCACGCCGACAGTGCAGGCGAAATTCGTGAGCCCCACGACCGGGCTCACGCTCAAGGACGGGGCGAAGCCGGCCATTCCCTACCAGATCACCAACCTGGCGGGCGCCAGCTACACGCAGGGCCTGCTGGTGATCAATGCGAGCGGCGCGAACGTGCTCGCGCTGCTGAGCAACAACACGGCCTCCGTGCCGCTGCGCGTCACCACCGCGGTGGGCGCGAACGTGCCCGCCGGCACCTATACGGACACCCTCACCGTGAACTGGACCTACGCCAACATCTGCGAAGGCCTGCTCGGGGTGGGCGGCCTCTGCGTGGGCACGCCGCGCAATGGCAACGTGAACCGCCTGCTGACCGTGCAACTGGTGGTCACGAACGACTGCACCCTGTCCGCGCCGAACGTGCAGTTCGGCTCCGCCCCGCTGCCGGCAGCCTTCCCGGCGGTGTCCGGCAATGTCTCGGTGGTCTGCACGCGCGGGCTCTCCGTGACCGTGGGGCTCGGCCCGGGTACCTATCCGTCGGCTGGCCGCAGGCAGATGGCCAGCGGCGCGAACCGGCTGGCCTACGACCTGTTCCGGGCCGACGGCAGCCTCTGGGGCACGGCCGCGGGCACGCGCACGGCCGGAACGGCCGTCACGGACGGCACCACGCCCATCGTGCTGCCCTACACGGCGCGCATCTACGGCGACCAGGCACCGCCGCCGCCCGGGGTGTACCAGGACAACGTGGTGGTGGACGTGGAGTATTGAGCGGTATCAGTGGTGGTGGCCGTGCCCGCCATGCACATGGCGGTGGGCGACCTCATCGGCCGTGGCCGGTCGCACCTCGGTCACCTTGCAGGAAAAGCGCAGGGCCTGGCCCGCCAGGGGGTGGTTGCCGTCCAGGTGCACCACGGGGCCCTTGATCTTCACCACATTGAAGAGCTGCGGCTGGCCGTCGTCGCCGACGCCGCGCAACTGGCCGCCCACCTTGACGCCGGGCGGGAATTCGGCCTTGGGAATGGTGCGCACCAGGCTCTCGTCGCGCTCGCCGAAAGCATCCGCCACCGCCAGCTCGACGGTGGTGGCGAAGCCGGGGGCCTGGCCGTCCAGCGCTGCCTCGACCTTCGGGAACAGGTTCTCGTAGCCGCCGTGCAGGTAGGCCACGTGGCCCGAATCCAGCGGCTTGCCCTCGGGGCTGGTGATCTTGTAGCTCAGGGTGACGGCGGTGTCCTTGGAGATATTCATGGCGGCAGGGTGCTGGCGGTACGGTGGAGTCGGAAGAAAAAAACGTGCACCGATTGTCCCGCATCACCGGCTGGCAGCGCACGCCGCCGGCCCCGGGCCCGGTGCGGGATCACGGAGCGGATCAGGACGCGATCGCCGCGGGCACTTCGTCGGCAGGCTCGCCGGGACGCCGCGCGAAACGGCGCGCCTGCGGGCCGTGCACGGGTGCGCCGTCGCCCCAGGGCCAGCCGCCGAACTGCGTGCGGCGATAGTCCGCCAGCGCCTGGTGGACCTGCGCCTCGGTGTTCATCACGAAGGGGCCGTACTGCACCACGGGCTCGCCCAGCGGGCGGCCCTGCAGCAGCAGGAACTCGGCCACCTGTTCGGTGCTGCCGTTGACCAGTTCCACCGCGGCGCCTGCGCGCAACTCCAGCGCGGCATGGCCCACGGTCTCGCCGGCCACGCGCACGCCCTCGCCCGCGAAGTGGTAGAGCATGCGCCGCGTGCCCTCCCCTACCGCGGCAGGCAGGGTGTAGCGCGCGCCGGGATCGAGCCGCAGCGTCCAGATCGCCACGTCCGAGGCATCGCGCGCGGCCCAGGAATGCGGGGGCGGTGCGAGCGGCTCCGCATTCGCTCCGGGCACACGCCCGGCGATCACGGTGAGCTCGGTGCGGTGCCCGGCAGCGTCGGTGGACACCAGGCGCGGGATGTCGCCGGCCCAGAACATGGTGAAGTGCGGCGGAACCATCTTGTCCGCCGCGGGCAGGTTGAGCCAGATCTGGAACAGCTCGAGCGGGTTGGGCTGCTGCGCGTCCAGCAGCGGGAACATCTCGGAATGCACGATGCCCTGGCCCGCGGTCAGCCACTGCACGTCGCCCTGCCCGAAGCGGGCGGCAGCGCCCAGCGAATCGGCATGGTCGATGAGGCCGGTGCGCACGATGGTCACGGTCTCGAAGCCGCGGTGCGGATGGGGCGGGAAGCCGGGCACCTCGTCGCCGTGGTACATGCTCCAGCCGTCCTTGCGCGAGAAATCCTGCCCGATCTGCCGGCCCGTGAGCGGCGCGTCGGGCCCCAGGCGGCCATTGCCGCGCGGGTAGGCATCGTCGTGGTGGGCGCAGAAAAGGAAGGGGTCCAGCGTGGGCCAGAGCGGGCCCAGGGGCTGGCTGCCGAGCAGGGGGGAGGGGGTGGACATGCGTGGATTCTCCAGAAAAGCTCCAAAACACGTGGGGGTGTCCGCGACAGTCCCAAGGCCCGGTGCCTGCAACGCACCGGCGCACAGGTGGAACGATCGTCCCTGCCCACGGGTGCGCCGCAGAGCTGTCAATGCAGGCGCCGGCGCTTTGCGTCGAAGGGATCCTGCAGCGGAAGCTCCAGCCCGCCCGACACGCCGTCGATATCGCGATGCAGGAAAACCGCCACCGCGATGCCCTCTGGCGTATCGAACACCGCACACACCTCCGGATGCGCCAGGGCCTGCGGGTACCGCTGCACGTCGAAGGCCACGGCCTGCAGACTGAACAGGCCCTGCATGCCGCTGCGGGCATCCGATTCGCTGTACAGCAGATGGCGGCCATATCCCTGCTCGCCCATGGCGGAGGCCGCATAAACCATGGGGTCGAAGCCCTGCCCCTTCAGCAGCGCCGGCAGCTCATGGGCCAGGGCCGCGCGCAGGTCGCCGCCCTCCAACCGGACCGCGCCAGCACCCTCGCCCGACAGCCAGGCCGCCAGGGCCGTATCCAGCGTCCGCTGGTGCTGCCGGTGCGCGGCGAGCGCGGCCGGGCTGCCGGGTTGCGCATATACCGCCGGCAGCCGCGCCTCGGCCCGGCCGAGCCAGCCCTGGTGCCCGTGCCACGTGCCGCGCGGCACGGCGGCGCCCACCATGGCATCGAGCGACAGGCCGCCGTCCGCGGAGCGGCTGGACGTGGCGATGCGGTAGGCCTCGGCCAGCAACGGATCGGGCGCATCGCCCGACGCTTCGAGCCGCTGCATCCCTGCCTTCCAGTAGTCGGCGCTCGGCCCGCCGTAGCGCTTGCCATCGCGCACGAACCCGCCCTCGCCCGCGATGAAGAAGGCCAGCCGCCCGGCGGTCAGCCCCGCCGAGTCGCCGAACACGCTCCGCAACGACTTGGCGCCATCGGGGTTGGTCTCGAACAGCAGCGCATGCACCGTGCTGCCGTCCTGCAGCGTGACGGGCCGCACCGCCGGCTGGTACATCAGGCTGGAGCGGGGCCGGCCCTGCGCATCGGGTGGCGCGCGCAGGTCCGCCTCCGCGCCGATCTCGCGCGTCAGCAGCACGGTGAGCAATTCCTCCGCCCGATCGAAGGGCAGCTTCAGGAGCGTGCCGGGCACCTGCCCGCCAGGGGACGGCGCGATGGACGCCACGGCGCCGGGATGCTGCGGCCGGCCCCGGTATTCCGTGCTCGCCACGAAATCCATGCCGTAGTCGCCGATGCGTGCAGGAACCGTGTCACGGCCTTCCCGCACCTCCTCCTGGCTGGCCTTGCCGAGCTCCCGGTAGTTGTCGGTGCGCAGCGACCAGTGGCCGAACACGGGGATGAAATCGAGCCCTTCGGCCTCGACATGGCTGCGCAGCGCCTGCACCGCGGCCGCCAGCGTCTCCCGCTCCCGGGCGTTCAACCGCTGGCGCTGCGCGGGCGGCAGCATGGCGATGCGCTCCCAGGCCGCATCGGACAGGGCCGGGCGCGCCCCGGCGGCCATCGCACCCGCCGCACCCGCCGCACCTGTCACCGACGGCAACACGGCGGCACGCGGCCGCGGTGCGCCCGATGCCGACGCGGCCGCCGGAGCAGACCGCCGTGGTGCGCCGGACTCGGGCAGCCTGCCGGAGCGGCCCGACGTTGCGGAGGTGCCGGACGACGACGGGCTCCCGGCGCCGGCCGGGACGGTCGTGGCACGGGGGGAAGAAGGAGGCGTGATGGATGGAGAGGAAACCATGATCGGAGAAAAGACATGAAGATGGGGAAACTGTGCGGTTCCCTTCCATGGAATCCCGATCACCGGCCGAAGCCGGGACATGCAGCCCGAAGCCATGCACGTGCCACGCGCTCCGGGATGTGGCTGAAAACTCGAAAAACGGATATACGGGCAGCCATCCGGCCACACCTCGCATAAGGATTTCCTCCTGCGGGGCCGCCTCAGGGACCGTCTCAGTCCGCGAGCGGCTGGATCAGCTCCGTGCGCCACCCGCCCGGGTCGCTGCCGGTTTCCGGCCCGGTGAGGTAGCGCTCCCACACATCCTCCGCCGGCCGTACGCCCTGGGCACCGATCCACCGGTGGAATGTCTCCCACGCCTGCGGCAGGTCTTCATAACGTCCGCGGTACTCGGTGCGCGCCACGCGCATGGCCGGCCACTCGCCGGGCTGCAGGCCGCCGTCCGGCCCGGGGCCGACGGGCTTGTCCACGGGCACGCCGAGATGGAACTCGAAGGTGTCCGTGGGGCGGCGCAGATGGTGGGTGAAAAGCGGCCCGGCGGGAGAAACGCCCTGCGCGGCGAGCGCGTCCATCAGGGCGCGCACGCTCCGGCCCATGACCTGCTGGATTTCCTCGCGCGTGCACGACACGGGCCAGAGCGCGGCCGGCTGCGCCTCCATCTGGACGATGCGGGGGGTTTCGATCATGGGGACACCTCCTGGGAAGAACCGCCGGCCTCCGGGACGTCGGCACGCGCGGGTGGAACCATCTGCACCTGGCGCACGGGCACGCCGAACTGCACGCCCAGCGTGCCCAGCTCGCGCAGGATCGCGAGATTGATGGCCTGCTGCACGTCCATGTAGGCGTTGTAGCCTGCGTCCAGCACGATATAGACCACCTCGTATTCGAGTGCATTGGCGCCGAAGCCCTTGAGGTGCGCGCGGTCGAAGCGCACCTTGTCCTGCGCCTCGATGATGCGCTGCACCACCTGGGCGACGGCCTCGGCCTGCGCCGCGGTGGTGGCGTAGCTCACGGAGAAGGTGAAGACGATGCGCCGCTCCTGCAGGTAGCGGTAGTTGTTGATGGTCTGCTTGAGCAGGTCGGTGTTGGACATCACGACCTGCTCGCCGCCCAGGCTGCGGATGCGCGTGGTCTTCACGCCGATCTGCTGCACCGTGCCCGCCACGCTGCCCACCACGATGAAATCGCCCACCTCAAAGGGCTTGTCCACCGCGATGGCGAGCGAGGCGAAGAGGTCGCCCAGCACGTTCTGCACGGCCAGGGCGATGGCGATGCCGCCCACGCCCAGGCTCGCCACGAAGGCCGTGATGTTGACCCCGAGGTTGGCGAGCATCGCCAGCACGATGGTGGCCCACAGCAGGGTGCGCAGCCCCCAGGACATCAGCGTTCCCGAGGCGCTCACCTGCACCGACGGTGCCCCCAGGTGCCGCGCCTCGTATCGCCGGATGGCGATGCCGATCGCGCGCGTTCCCCACAGCGCCATCTGCAGCGCCAGCGCGATGAACCAGAGCTGTCCCACGCGCGCCTGCCAGCGCGGCGCCAGGTCCAGCATGCCCACGCCGACCAGCAGCGCCACCAGCAGGATCAGCAGGTGGCTGGTGCCGCCCAGCACTTCGGCGGCCACGGCCGCCACGCTGCCCGCCCCCTCGCGCCCCTGCGCGGCACGCGCCTCGGCGAGCCGCCGGGAGCGCCGCTGTGCCAGGCCCAGCAGCAGCGTGATGCCCAGGTACACGCCCAGCGCCGAGGCGACGGCCAGCGCGATGCTAGACAGCGAAAGGCCCCAGACGGTCTCGTCGCGGAACCAGGACAGGAGGGAGGCGGTGGAGGGGGCGTCGTTCAGCATGCAGCTCCTTGCTCGATGGCCCGCCCCGCCTCCCGCGATGGGGAGGAGCCGGAGCGGCGTCGGTGGAAGAAAAAAGAAAGGAAAGAAATGCGGCAGCGGCCCATGGCCAGGGCTGCCCTGCCACCCTGTTCAGGATGGCTCCGGCACGTGGCGGCCCGGCCGTACCGGCGCCAGCGCTGCGGGCTCAGACATCGGCCGCGATGGCCGGCTCGCCCTTGCCCAGGGCATCCAGGGTGACGTGGATCTGCGGAGCGTCGATCAGATCGGGCCGCTCGCCGCCCACGTCGGCCAGCGCGGTGAACTGGCCGTCGAGGAACAGGAAGGTGATCGCACCCACGATGGCAGCCAGCGCATGTTCGGGCGATTCGAAGCCGCCCGCGGCGATCTTCTCGTCGGCATCGAGCTGGTAGGCGTAGCCGGTGCCGTCGCGGTCCAGGCGGCCCAGGTCGATGAGCTTGTCCTTCACGTTGCTCGCATAGACGCGGCCGTTGGCTGCGTAGAACGTGAAGGGCACGGCAGTGGGCGCGGCAGCGGCAGCGCGGACGCCGGCGGTGGGGGCGGAAGACTTCATGGCGTGTGTCCTGTGCTGGTGGTGCCGCGGCGCCGTGGAGCGTTCGGGGAAGCAGCCGGAACCGGCATGCGGCGGGGCAGGCCGCGCGCAGCGGCTGGAGCCATCCTAGGCACGCATCGCGCCAGCGGCTGTAGGAGGAGGCCCCACACGGCCACTCCCCCTTCCGCGCGATCATCAGTGCGCGGCCGGCCCGGGCTGTGCCTGCGCGCCACGCGCTTCCGCCAGGGCCGCCACTTCGGGCGGAGACCACCGGTAGGCCCCGCTGAGCACGTCGCGGTCGGCCCGGTAGCCCTTCCAGTCGATGCGCAGCAGCTGTACCAGCGTATGGCCCGCCCAGTCCGCGCGCAGCGGGCGCCGCTCCAGCCCCTGCGGGGCCCGCGGCGCGCGGCCGTTGTGCCACACCATGGCGGGAATGCGGTAGCCCGCGGGCGTGGAGGGGCTGTGCCCGGCCCAGTTGGCGCCATGGCCCACCTCCTGCCCATGGTCGGAGAGGTACATGAAGGCCCGGTAGCCGCCTGGCGTGCCGCCTTCGCGGGTACGCCGCAGGATGGTGGAGACGATGCCGTCGTGGTAGAGCACCGCGGCGTCGTATTCCTCGCGCCGGTCCCGCAGCCAGGCCGGCCTGCCGGCGCGTGCCAGGCTGGCATCCACCGCATCCGGCCGGTCGTCGAAGGGATTGGCGCCCTCCGGAAAGCGCAGGTCGTAATGCGGGTGCGCGCCCATGAGATGCAGCACGAGCAGCTTGCGCGGCGCGGGATCGGCCAGCGCCTCCTCCAGGCAGTCGAGCACCTCGCCGTCGAGCGAGGCGCCGGAGCGGCCGGGCGTGCGGTTGTTCATCTCGGTGATGTCCGCCATGCGCGCATGCACCTGCTCGATGCCCACGTCGTCGTGGTTGCTCATCCACCAGACCTTGTAGCCGGCCGCGCGCGCGATGGCCAGCGCATGCTGGGGGTGTGCCGCATCGGGCTCGCCGAAGCGGAAGAAATTGCGCAGCGCGGGCAGCGTGGTCGCATCGGCCGACCAGGCATGGCGAAAGGCCGTGAACGCCTCGCCCAGCACCGCCTGCTGCGCCTGCAGCCCCGGCGTGGTGGGCCGGCCATAGCCGTAGAGCGACATGTTGTCGCGGTTCACGCTGTCGGAGATCACGAGCACCACGAGCGCGGGCCCGTCTTCCGCCATGGAGGGGGCATCGGCGCGCGCGCGTTCGAGCAGCGCCTGCCGCGCGCCCTGCTGGCCGGCCCAGTCGGCACGCACGTGCTCCACCTTGTCGCCCCACTGCGTCCAGAAAAGCACCGGGTGCAGCCGCCGCCACGGCTTGCTGGCATAGGCCGCGGCACCCGGCAGCATCACCGCGCCGCCCAGCCCCCACAGGGCCGCGCGGCGCGCGCGCGATGGTGGCCGGGGCCGTTCCCGGGCCGATGGCTCCGGGCTGCGCAGCCCCCGCGACAGGCAGGCCGCCAGGACCACCGCCACCGCCATCACGCCGCATGCCGCGAGCAGCGCGGCGCGCCAGTGCATGCGCAGGTATTCCGCGCCCTCGCGCGCATTGGTATTGGCCACGGCACCCAGCACCATCGCGCTGTCCGGCGCGGCCTGGTAGGCATCCAGCAGGTAGGCGCGCGCCACGCCGTCGAGCGCGAACGCCATCGCCCAGGCCCACAGCAGCGCCGCCCGCAGGCGATGCACCCAGGCGCGGCGCACGGGCCGGAACAGCCACACGAAGGGGGGCGCGGCCAGTGCCACGAGCTGCGCCACGCGCTTGCCGTCGTGGCCCAGCACGATCAGGCCCAGGGCCAGCAGGCCCACCAGCAGCAGGGGAAGCCACGGACTGCGCAGCAGCGCACGCCCACGGGGTACGAACCAGGAGAGCGAAAACACCATGGAAGGGCGGTCTGTCGCGGGCCCCGGCATCGCCCGGACCCGCAAAAACGCGGCATTGTGCCGCGCCCGCAATGCCCCCTCGCCACGGTCGAGGTATGGATGAGCTGTCGCCGCCCGGAGCGGCCGGCGTGGTCTGCGGGTCAGCGCCGCTGGCGCCCGGCCCACCAGCCGTAGGCGATGCCCGCCACGCCCAGGGCCGCCACCAGCCCCAGCGCGCCCGCACGGCGCTTGCGGTGTCCGCCGGCCACCGCCGTGCCCTGCGAGGGCGCGAAGAGGTTGCCATCGCTTTCGGGCTCCGGGTGTGCCCTGGCGAGGCCCCAGTCGGACAGGCAGCGCATCCAGCGCGCCACGGTATCCGGAGCCACCGCATGCGCCACCCGGCCAGGCAGCGCGCCGAGGCCCATCCAGGTCACGGAGCGGGGGCGCAGGGCCCTCGACAGCCCCACCACGGCTTCGGCGACCCGGTGCGGATCGACCATCGGCAGCGGCGGCCGGATGCGGCGGCCCGTGTAGTTGGCGCCATGCGAGAGGCCGGGCGAATCGACGAAGGTCGGCGCCACGTCGCAGATGTGCACGTGCGGCAGGTCGGACACCTCGGCGCGCAGGCTTTCGGACAGGCCGCGCAGGCCGAACTTGCTGGCGGTGTAGGCCGCGGCGTAGGGCGCCGGCACCCAGCCACCCAGGGAAATGAGGTTGATGAGCCGGCCCGCACCGCGCTCCCGGAAATGCGGCAGCACCGCATGCGCGCCGTGCAGGTGCCCCAGCAGGTTGGCCTCCAGCACCCGGCGGTGGGCCTCCACGGGCACCTCGTCGAAGCGGCCGATCGCACCCACGCCCACGCCGTTCACCCAGACATCGATGCGCCCGAAATGCCGCAGCGCCTTCTGCGCGAGCACGCGCACCGCGGAGGCATCGGTGACGTCGGTGGGCACGCCGATGGCATGGCCGCCGGCCTTGCGGCAGGCCAGCGCCACGGGGGCCAGCGTATCGGGGTTGCGCGATGCCAGCACCAGGCAGGCCCCGCGGCGCGCGAAGGCCAGTGCGGTGGCATGGCCGATGCCGCTGGAGGCTCCCGTGATGACTACCACCGGATGCTCAGGCACGTGGGCGGCGTCGGCCTCCCGGGCCTGCGCGTCCGCGTCGGCCGTCTCGGGATCGGAGGAAGAGGGATCTTCGCGCAGGGCGCGATCGGGATCGTCGGAAAGGGGCATGGAGATATCCTGCAAAAGCGATGCCCGGCCCTTGTGGCCGGGCTCTTGCCCCGGTTGTAGGCCATGCGGCGGCACGGCCGCGTAGGACGATGCCGGACGCGCCCCTGGTCCCGCCGGATCAGTAGCCGTTGTCCAGCGCCTCCTGGGCGGCCCTGCGCTCGGCATCGTCGGCGGCCATGCGCTCGGCGGCGGTGGTCGGGATGCCGTCCATCAGGCCCATGCCGCCCATGCGGCGAATGGAGCGATCGGCATCGCGCACCATGGCGTCGAGCGCGGCGTAGTTCTCGAAACCGCGCAGCACGGCTTCCAGCTCATGGCGCGCCGCGGGCGGCAACTGATGCTGCTTGAGCGCCGTCCTGAGGGTCTCGGCCTTTCCGGCCAGATCCCTGACGGGGCCGAACTGCGCCTGCGCGCTGCGCAGGGCTGCGGCATTGCTGCGCAGCGCCTGGGCCTGGAGGCGCAACTCGCCCGCATGGCGCAGGGAGCGCGGGTCCACCGGAGCGGGCGCGCCAGAGAACCCGCGCAGCGCCTGCATCTGCCGGGCACCGCCACGGTCGGCTCCGCTCAGGATGTTGTTCATCAGGATGATGGGTTCGCGCTCCTGCTTGAGCGCCTCGATGGCGTCCTCTGCAGCGTCGGCCGTCTTGTAGTCGCCCGCCTCCTCGGCTTCACCGCTCAGCATGACCAGGTCGTTGATTTTTCTGGACGAAGCATTGAGCCGCTCCTGCAGCGCCTTCGCCGCCTCGGCCACCTGGGCCGCATGCGACTGCTGCGTCCGGCCCGGGCTGGCTGCGGGCACCGCATGGCGGTGCAAGGCCGCCCCGCCGTGTCGTTCGGCCCGCGCTCCGGATGCGGAGGGCCTCGCACGGGCCGACAGGGGCGTCGCTGCCGGCTCCGCCGCCATGGCAGCGACGTGCTGCAGGCCGACCGGCGGCCGCGCGGCCGCCTCGTGCGTTGCCGGCCCCGGCACGCGCTGCATGCGGGCCGGGGTGGTACCGGCGGCCGGTGTTTTCTGCGGCGGTGGCTGGAAATGCTGCGCCGCCATCGGATGGAGCGACGTGCCGAAGGCATGCGGAGCCGGCCGCGTCGGAGGAGGCGTCGCCCCCTGCGGCCTGGGGGCCGCGCCGTAACGCATGGGCTGCGCATGGGTCTGCCCCTGTGGGGCGGCGTATCCCGCGGTCCCGGGCCGCGCGGCGTTGCGCGGCGCCATCGACGCGGATTGCGAACTGTTGTGGCGGGCACTGAGGCCTTCGGGCTGTGCATGCTGCTTGCCCGAGGAGGGAAGCTTGGTATAGCCGCGGGCCCTCGCGGACAGCTGGCTGAACCCGCCCTGGACTATCTGGGCCCCCTGGTTGAACAAGCGTGTGACTGATTTCATCGTTGTGCTCCGGATGCGAGGCACGGCGTGGCCGGCGATGCGCCAGCACTCCGCGGTGGATCGCGGTGACATGCCTTCCAGCATGCGCCCGCCGCATCCCCGGGGCGTGGCACGCTCCGAAGCCATGCACTGCGGCACGAAAGGCCGGATGCGGCACGGCGCCGTCAGGCCATCCAGACCAGCAGCCCCACGGCCAGCCCGGCCAGCGCCATCGCCCCGAGCATCAGCAACCCGTCGCGCGCCATCACCGACAGGCCGAACATCGCCACCGCCGACATGGGCGCGGAACTGGCGAACGGCACCAGTTCCAGCGGCGGCACCGTGCAGGCCAGTGCGATGCAGCCCGCTGCCGCCACCCGGGTGAACACACCGCCCGTCAGCGCGCACAGCCGCCCGTGGAACCAGCGGTCGGCGCGCTCCGCCCAGGGACGCAGCGCGCGCACGGCACGCGACAACCGCGCCGCGCCCAGGCTGCGCCGGGCCAGGAAGCCGGGCACCCACACATGACGGCGGCCCGCGAGCATCTGCGCCGCGAACAGCACCACCACGCACGCGAGCGCCGTCGGCACCCCGGGCACCGCCCCCACCGGCGACAGCTCCAGCAGGGCCGGCACCACGAGCAGCGGACCGTAGCTGCGGCGGCCGAACGCCGCCACCATGTCCTCCACGCGCACCGCGCCGGACCGTCCGGCCAGCGCCGCCATCTGGTCGAGGATGTCCGCCAGGCTTTCGGCATGTACCGCGCGCGGTGGCATGGGCCCGGCGGGGGCATGGGCAGAAGCCGCCGGATCCGGGACAGAGGAAAGGGTTGAAGGATCGATGCTGCGTTTCATGGGCGGGCACGGGGGAGTCGGTGCGCGGCCTCGCGTGGCGGGCCCGCGGCACGACACGGCGGCTTGCAAGCGCCTTTCCCACTGTGCAGCCCGCGCCATTCCGTGTGCTGTAGGACGGCTCCGCCCCGTCCCGCCAACCCGTGTGGCGATGTCACACAGCGCCAGGGTGCTGCGCACGCAACTGCGCCAGCGCCTCGACACAGGAAAGCTGCACGAGCGCCTGTGCGGCCGGGTGGTGCGCTGCGCAGAAATAGGCCAGTCCTTCGGGATGCCGCAGTCCGGACGCCTCGGTGCCTTCGTAGTCGATGAACTGCACCCAGGCCCCCTGCGGGCCTCCACGGCCCGCCTCGTCCGCTCCCGAGATACCGCACACCGGACAGACTGCGGGGTTCATGGTCCGGGTCCCAGGGCCATCACGAACTTCCTCCCCACTTGCATGAATGCGATGCGATCAAGGCATAGGCTTCTGCACGAAATCCACGCGCAGGCCACGCTCCGTCACCGTGATGGGCCCGGGCTGCATGCCCAGCCCGTCGGCCAGCGCCAGGTCCTGCGGGCGCAGGGTGTGCAGCACCACCTCGCCGAGCGACTGCGTGGCCAGCTGCTGCGCGTAGGCGTTGAGCATCTCGGACGCAGACGACCGGAGCCCATCGATGCGCAGCGAATTGACGTGGATCTGCTGCGCGCGCAGCGTGCGGTCGGAGGGCTCGTAGCGCAGCCCGAAATCCACGTCGAGCGAGCCGGAGGCATCGCGTGCGCCATCGGACACCGCCAGCCCTGAAGCGACCACGGGCAGCACCGCGTTGATGCGGTTCTGTGCCGGCAGCAGGCGCAGCGCGGGCACCTGCACCTCCAGGTTCAGCAGTCCGCCGAGCCGGTAGCGGCGCGGCAGCTTTTCGGCCAGGGCGTCCTGGATCTGCGGCGTGGTGATGGTGTAGGAGGGCTGGGCCTGCGCGGGCGGCGTGATCAGCGCCGCGCCCAGGCCCACGGCACCGGATAGCAGTGCGACTGCGCGGCAGAAGGCACGCCGGGCGGGCTGCAGCGGGACGTATTGGTGAGGAAAGGTTGGCATGTGTTGAATTCTGGAACCAGAATACGTGAATGCAAACACTCTGGTGTAACACTTGATCTTACTTTTGATCAGCCCCTCCAAAATCAAGCTCCATCTGGCCTGCAGAAACATGCGGACTCAAACGGCGCCTGAGCAACTTCATTGCAGCCGTATAGCGAATAAGCTTTCCAAGCACAAACCAAGCAGAAATAATAAAAATCATGCCAAAAATAACAGACGCAGCCCGCTGCTCGGCAAGTTTTTCAGAATAATAATTCTTGAATGATTTATCAGGCATGAACTTACAAATCAAATTTAATTCATCAATATGAAATCCTGTACGCACCGCCTCCAACTCTCTTGATTTTTGGCAATCTTCAATAACAAATTTTTCGTCCTCAGAAGCCCATATCCTTCTGACGTATGTTTCTCTTGCAAAAAAATAACGCTGACTTTCCGTAAACACCAAGCCAAGAGATGGGGAAATGGATGACGCTATGATGATTGCCCCGACGATCAAAAGCACCAACGAAGAGCCGAATGTCATCCATCTATTTAAATAACCAGGAAGCTTCTCCTCCACCACTCTCCTGCAACTGAAGTCAAAATACTCTCCGCAATCGCGCAAATCCTTCAAATCTACCTTGTAAAATTGGCACCATTTCACTATGTCATGCACACCCTGTATGTCTCGCATGGAGACACCCGAAAAAAATCGGAAGGCCGACACATTAGTCAACTCATCTACATAAGCTCGAACTACTGAATCGGATATCTCATCTTTGCCATGCACCAGAGACCAGAGGCGACGGCGCAGCATATGAAGTGACTTCGTAATATATAAAGTAAAAACAAAAGCAAGAAACAGGCCTACACCAAGAATTATGGGTGCCAACGCCGCAATGTCCGCGAGTTTTAGATTAGCTGCATCAGTCACGCAACCGTCCCTTTCCTATTTTCGAGTAAAACGCGCAGGGCTCAAGCCGCCACCCCCACCCCATCCAGCCGCTGCGCAAACGCCCCCTCCCCGCTCGCGGTGATCACCAGCCGGTGCGTGGCGCGCGTCGCCGCCACGTAGAACAGCCGGGCCTCCTCGCGCTCGTCCTCGCCGTCGGATGGCATGTGGCCCGCGCCCACCAGTGCCACCACCGGGAACTCCAGGCCCTTGCTGGCATGCATGGTCATCACCTTCACGGTGTCGTCCGCCGGGTGGAAGCTGCCCGTGCCCTTGCGCACCTGGTGCGGCAGGCCCTTGTGGCGCAGCGCGGTGGCGCACTCCTCCATCTGCGCATAGTGGCGGCACAGCACGGCCATGTCGCCCCAGGCGTGGCCTTCCTGGTGGGCCGCGGCCAGGCGGTCGGCCACCTGGGCGGCCTCGGCGCGGAACGAGGGCAGGCGCACGACCACCGGCGCCTCGCCGTCGCGTCCGCAGCTCACGGGCTGCAGCAGGGGCACGCCGTCCTCGCCGCTGTCTTCGGGGGCGAGCAGGTCGGCCGCGATCAGGTGGGCGGTCTGCAGGATCTGGCGCGTGTTGCGGTAGTTGATCTTCAGGATGGACGTGCGGCCCTGGGCCTGGATGCCCACGCTGCGGAAGCTGAACTGCTTCTGCCGCGCGCGGGCATAGATGCTCTGCGCATCGTCGTAGAGCACCAGCAGGTTGTTGGTGGCCGGGTCCACCATCCGGGAGACGAGCCGGAGCCACTCCGGCTCGAAATCGTGCCCTTCGTCGATCAGAACGGCGGCGTACTGCGCGCTGGGAATGTGGCCCGTGTCCACGCCGCGCACCACGCGGTCCACCATGTCCGCGAAGAAGGCCTCGCGCGGCAGCGACGGCGCCGGCAGGCCCTGCCCGTAGGCCACGAGCTGCGCGCGCGCCCATTTGTGGAAATGCAGGCAGTGCACGCGGTCGCCCAGCCCCTTGGCCTCCATGGCGCTGGCCAGCTTCACGGCCAGCGGCTCGTTGTAGCAGAGCACCAGCACCGGCTTGGCGCCATCGGGCAGCGCGCCGTGCAGCTTCGCGAGGTGCTCGGCGCGGTAGCCCAGGATCATGGTCTTGCCCGAGCCCGCCACGCCATGGATCACCCGGTGGCCCTCGCCCAGCGAGCGCGCCAGCTGCTCCTGCTGCAGATCCATCACGCGCAGCAGGTCCGGCACCTCGTCCACGCCGCCGCACTGCGCGAACAGCGCGCCCTGCACGGGCACGCGCACCTCGGGGAACATGTGCCAGCGCACGCGGTCGATCTGCGGCAGCGACATCGCACCGCCGAAGGCATGCGGAAACATGCGCCAGAGCCGCTGCTGGAAAGCCTCGGGCTCGACGTCCTCGAGCATTTCGTCCTGGCAGACCACGTAGTCCGGCGCGATCGCCTCCGCCAGCCCCGCCGCCTCGAATTGCCGGCGCGTGATGCGCGTGAACACCACGCCGTGTCCCCACGGGAACGCCAGCTTGCCCTGGTGCGGCCCCGCGGGCTGCACCAGCTGCGGATCGCGCTCCAGCGCACGCACCAACTCCAGCGCGCAATGGCGGGCCTGCTCCAGCGGGTTCTTCACGATCTTGGGAGCGCTGCCGTCCGGGGCGATCTCCCAGTACTGCCGCGTGGCCTTGCGCACCGTCTCCAGGTGCCAGTCCTTGGTCTCCAGGATCAGCACCCCGCGCCGCGGATGCAGGACCACGAAATCCGGGTAGGTCTGCTTCGGCCCCACCGGCACGTCGTACCAGACCGAGTAATCGCCGTCGAGCTTGCGCTCCAGCCGCTGGGCCAGCCTCCGTTCGCCCGCGGTCATGCGGGATGTACAGCTGCCGATGGCGGGAATGAAAGTCGCCACGGGGAGCCTCCTTCTCTCTGCTGATTTGTATCTATTTGAAATTTTATGCGATAAACAATTTCTTTCTGCCTGATGGAAAGCACAGTGCCGGCGGTTATTCGCCGGCGTATTCGAGTTCGAACAGCGGGACTTCCAGCGAGCGCCGCAGCCACAGCCCCCCGCCCACGGCCCGGAAATGGCGCGACAGCCCCCGCCGGTAGGCCTCGGCGCGGTGGCGGAACAGCGCAGGGTCCGTCAGGTCCTCATCGATGATGTCCTGCTCGTAGTCCTCTCGCGTCACCGCTTCGAGGTAGAGCGCTCCCCGGCACAGGCGCGCCAGGTTGTCGAGCGCGGCCTTCAGGTCCGGCGGGCTCAGGTAGGGCAGCACGCCCTGGCAGACCACCAGGTCCGCTGGCTCGCTGGCGGCATAGTCCACTACCGACCCCTGCTGCCACCCGTAGCGCTCGCACAGGTAGGCGCTGAACTCCAGCCCCTGGTAGCGCGCCTGCGGAAAATGGCGCGCCACGATGTCCTTCCACAGCCCGATGCCGCAGCCCACGTCCAGCACGCGCTCCACCGGCACCCGCAGGTACTTGAGGTAGCTGCACACGAACTGGCCCAGGCGCTCCATGTGCTGCGGGTCCACCACGCTGGTCTTCTTGTCGAAATAGAAGCGCTGGTAATAGGCCTCGTCGAACAGGGTGGCGCTGGCGGATTTCAAAGGCAGGTCCTTGCTGAGCTGGATGAAAGAAGAAAGGATGGGAAGGATTCGGCGGCAGGGAGTATCCCGTATCGCCCCCGGAGGCTGGCACCCCGGTGACGGCCGCACCCCATGGGCCGCCGCACAATGCCGGGCATGAGCGCCCCTCCGCACGCCCTGCCCGCTGACATGCCGGAGCCGATCGCGCACGATGCCTGGGTGAAATCGGCCCGGGGCCGGCTGTTCGCCCGCCGGTGGCAGCCTGCGCCGCGCGATGCCAACCCCGGCACCGCGCCGGCCCCCGTCGTCCTCTTTCACGACTCGCTGGGCTGCGTGGCGCTGTGGCGCGACTTTCCTGCGGCACTGTGCCGGGCCACCGGCCGCGACGTGCTCGCCTACGACCGGCCCGGCTTCGGCCGATCCGGTCCCTGCACAGGCGAGCTGGCGCCGGATTTCATCGCGGCCGAGGCGCACACCAGCCTGCCCGCGCTGTGCTCGGAATTCGGCATCGGCCGCTACGTGGCGCTCGGCCACAGCGTGGGTGGGGCCATGGCCGCCCATTGCGCGGCGGACGGCAGCGGCACCGGTGATTGCGTCGCCCTCGTCACCGTGGCCGCGCAGGCCTGCGTGGAAGAACGCACGCTGGCGGGCATCCGCGAGGCACGCGACCAGTTCCAGCACAGCCCCGAGGCACTGCAGCGACTCGCCCGCCACCACGGCGGCGACGAGCACAAGGCGCGGTGGGTGCTGCACGCCTGGGTCGATACCTGGCTCGATCCCGGTTTCGCCGGCTGGTCGCAGGCCGGCGTGCTGGCGCGCGTGCACTGCCCCGTGCTCGCGCTGCATGGCGACCGGGACGAATACGGATCCCTCGAGCAGCCCGCGCGCATCGCCCGCTGGGCGGCCGGGCCTGCGCGCGTGGAGATCCTGCCCGGCGCGGCGCATGTGCCGCACCGCGAGCGGCCTCATGAGCTCGCGCAGCGCGTCGCGCGCTTCCTCGCGGACCTGCCGTGATCAGGCCTTGGGTGGCCGGTACATGGCGCAGAGCTTGTTGCCGTCCGGATCGCGCAGATAGGCCAGGTACAGCGGGCCCACCGGGCCTTCGCGGTAGCCCGGCGGGTCTTCGCAGGTCGTGCCGCCGTTCGCCACGCCAGCCGCATGGAAGGCATCGGCCTGCTCCGGCGACTGCATCGCGAAGCCGATGGTGCTGCCGTTGCCGTGCGTGGCGGGCTCGCCGTTGATCGGCAGCGTGATGCCGAACAGCCCCCCGGGGCTGCGGTAGAAATAGCGGCTCTTGTTGGCCATGCCGGGCGGCACGCCGATCGTGCCGAGCAGCGCGTCGTAGAAGCGTTTGGATTTCTCGAGGTCGGTGACGCCGACGATGACGTGGCTGAACATGCGATGTGTCTCCTGGAAAGGCCTTGCCGGCCAGGCCGGGCTGTGCGCCGGACTGCTGGATGGGAGAGGGATCGTAGCGGCCGCCAGGTCGGCCATGCGTCGCCCATGCGCGCGGATCCGATATTTTCAGCCAATGCGGTCCCACAACAGCCCTGTAATCGGACCGGGCCATCTGTGGTGTCGAACCGCTAATTAGGAACGAGACAAGCGCTCCTGATCCGCTTTTACGTAGTCCACCAAAAAGTCGAGTGGCGTACTCGAACCGGTATTGTTCGGCCGGACATTGGTCAATGCCCAGTCGAAGGACACATCGCTTTTCAGCCTGTACTTTTCTCGCAACGTTCGCAGGAACTGGGCTGCGTCCTCGGACTTGAATCGAAACTCCCCATGGTTCGGGTCGAAGAACGTGATCATGCCGTCTTCAGGATTTCGGTGCAGGCCCATTTCATGGCCGGTCGTCTTCCAGGCCTTATCTGTGCGATAGAAAATGAGGCTGGCATAGCCATCAATGCTCGCCATCGTGGCGGCTATTTTCGCCGCAGAACTCGTGCTTTTGATCGGCCGCATGTCCCTGGTGATTCCGTACAGCCCGTCGAGGTCTGCTCGCGCCTTCGTTTCCAGCGATCGTCCGAAGCCAGAGCCACGTCTCAAATGCTCGTGGTTCATGTGATATGCTTTTTGAAAAATGAGGGCGTGCTGCATGCCCTCGAACGACCCCACCGCGCTCAGTCTCGTATTGACGCTTCCATCGGGAGCGGCACAGTGGAGATTCATCCATATGGTGGAGAGTCCGGCGCACACCCCACCCGACCCTATTTTGTCGCTCCCGAACGCAGTCTTGAGACCCGTCGCTTGCACAAGTCCGTATTGAAGACTCGACTCGAAAAGGCTTTTATCGGAAGGAGGGCTGCATGCATGACGGCCAAACTTTTCCTTCAGGCGATTAAATATATCGGTGCAGCCCACCGAAGTCCCGGCGGTCTTCGCCGGCTGACCGGTTTGCGCGGCGCGTGAGAGCCGATCCAGACCGGCACGCGGAGCACGCGGCGACGGATCGCCGCCGTGGACGGGCACCTGTCGTCGCGTCAGCCCCGCCGGCAAGCCAAAAGGTGCAGTACTTCTAAACGACTGCGCCTCGGGCAGCAGGGCCGACGTAGCCGGTGCCTGGGTTTCCGAGTGAACTGGGGATGGTGTTGCAACTGAAGGGAAATTGCGCGCAATAACCATGAGCGCTCCTGGGTCCAAGAGAAAGCCTGTCAATTATTCAGGGCTTGCCGCCGCCGTTGCGGCTATTTCGCGAAGCGAAGGGGATAAACAGGAAGTCTGAACGCACGGTCTCGCTCACTCACGCTCCTAATACCGGCCCTTGGCGAACAGCACCGCCTCGGACTTGCGCTGCTTCGGCCGCACCACCACCGTGCCCGCCAGCTTGTCGTGCCAGCCCTGCTTGCGCCGGTCGAACGCCACCCACACGAAGCCCAGGCACAGCGGGATCGCCGACACGAAATACGCCAGGTAGCGTCCCACCGCCTGCCCGGGCGTCATCGGCCGGCCCGTCTCCGCATCCACCACGCGGGCGCCGATGTTCATCTTGCCGGGCGTGGCCTGCCGCCAGAACCAGAACAGCAGCACCACCACCGCCGGCAGCACCCAGGAGATCAGGAAATCCGCCGGCCCCGCGACCAGCCGCTCCGTCTGCTTGAAATAGTCCCAGCCATAGACCGCCGCCAGCAGCGGCACGGTGACGACGAGCAGCAGCACCGTGTCGAGCAGCGTCGCGCCCAGGCGGGCCCAGAAGCCGACGTATTCGAGGCCGGAAGGATCGTCGCGGTCGTCCGGGGGAGCACTCACGGGAAGGGTCATGGCATCGCTCGCTGGATGGCTGGATGGATGGATGGAGGGGCCCACGGTCGGGCCGGGTTCGGTGCCGGATTCTCGCGCAGGATCCTGGGACGACAGCGGGGGGCGCTTCGCCCATGCAGCGTCCGGTTCGCGTGGTCGCGGAACCGTGCCGGCGTTTATTCGCCGCAGATTCTGCGGCGAATAAACGCCATAATCACCGCATGTGGCCCGACAACTCCCCTCGCCGCCGTACCTATGTCTGGCAGCGCCCCGACTGGCCGCAGTGGCGCTTCGACGCATTGGCGCTCGCCGCGCCCCTGGCGGAGGTGCACCGCGCCCAGGGCCACCTGGCCGGACGCATGGCCGGGGTGGGACTGGCGCAACGCGACCAGGCCACATTGCGCGCCCTGACCCAGGAAGTCGTCACGACCAGCGCCATCGAGGGCGAATCCCTGGACCTGGACGCCGTGCGCTCGTCCATCGCGCGCCGCCTGGGGGTGAGCATCGGCGCGCTGGCCCCGTCCGACCGGCATGTGGACGGCGTGGTGGACATGGTACTGGACGCCACCCAGCGCTTTGCCGAGCCGCTGACCGCGGAACGCCTCTTCGGGTGGCATGCCGCGCTGTTCCCCACGGGCTACAGCGGCCGGTTGCGCATCCGCACCGGCGCCTGGCGCGACGATGCGGCAGGGCCCATGCAGGTGGTCTCGGGCCCCATCGGCCGCGAGAAGGTGCATTACGAAGCGCCGCCCGCCACGGCGCTGGACGCAGAAACCGCTGCCTTCCTGCAGTGGTTCAATGCGCCGCCGGCAGGCGACCCCATCGTGCATGCCGGGCTGGCGCACCTGTGGCTGGTCACGCTGCACCCCTTCGACGACGGCAACGGCCGCATCAGCCGCGCCGTAGGCGACATGGCCCTGGCCTGCGCCGAGGGCAGCGCCCAGCGCTTCTACAGCCTGAGCGCGCAGATCCAGCGCGAACGCAAGCGCTACTACGAACAACTGGAAGCCACGCAGCGCGGCACGCTCGACGTCACGCCCTGGCTGGCCTGGTTCCTGGGCTGCCTGCTGCGCGCCGTGCAGGGCGCCGACGACCTGGTGGCGGATGTGCTGGCCAAGGCGCAGTTCTGGCAGCGCTGGGCGGATGTGCCCATGAACGTGCGGCAGACGCTGGTGCTGAACCGTGTGCTGGATGGGATGGAGGGGAAGCTGAGCAACGCCCGGTGGGCGGCCATTGCCAAATGCTCGTCGGATACTGCGCTGCGCGATATCACCGATCTGCTGGGCAAGGGCGTGTTGGTGCGGGTGGAGGGTGGGGGAAGGAATGTGGCCTATGCGTTAGTCCAGTGAAGTCCCGCGCTTGTAACGTCGGGCGTTATCGTTCGACGAGGCGCAACAGCAGAAGACGCTAGCAAGGCGACGTGGCCAACAACACACGAAGTCTGTTCTGCCCGGAGCGTGGAATGGCCGTCAAAGAACTTGGCAAAGAGGTTGGCAATTCACCAAAAAATCTTTTGCTTTCATATATTTAGACGCGAATCGATCTTGGCGAAACAGTCGGATGTACACGCGCTGCTGGTCGACGTTCACAGCCTGCACCGTGGCGACCTGTACGGCGGCAAGCTGAGCGAGCAAGCTCTGATCGCGCGGGTCCACTAAGTGCGGGACACCTGCCTGGACCAAGTCCGCTTCATGGCAGGTCTGTTGGACTTCGAGGCCATCAAGAACCGGATCGAAGCCTGCCCGGCCCACGAAGTCATCTCAAACAAGGCGTCCGCCAAGCGGCCCTCGCGGCCTGCACTACATAGTCCTGAGTGGCAAAGAAATGCTGCGCGGTGAATTCAAGGCCATGCTCGAGATGAGCGACCAGAGCGCCGCCGATGCGCTGGGTGCGCTGGTCAAACGCGGGCTGCTCAATTCGGACTCATCGCAAACAAGATGCACCTTGCCAGCCGTAGCATGCGCTGCACTTCAGGTTTGAGACCGCCTGGTTATTTTTGAATCGCATTTACCAAATGGAATTTGCACCTCGCACCCATATTCTGTACGCTATTTGGAGCCTCTCAAAACCCCGACATCGGGCACTCAGTGCTCTTATAAATCAACGAGTCACGACGCTTCAATTTGCGAATTCGGAGGTTTTGAGAGGTCCCCTATTGTATTAACAAATAATTATTCAACCAATTGCGAGCTTAACACACAGCCAAGTTGATAGAATATTTAGTGCAACTGATAATGCCGGGGTCAAAATGAATTTGAGAAAATTTAAATTATTATCTTGACGAACTTCTTTGGCCAAAGACTCGTCCCCCTTTGTCAATTTTATAAGTGATACTGGAAAAATTCTCGAGATAGCAATGGCCATATAATGCCCGACATCAACAAATATCTTGTTAATCAAAAGCGAGCCGACTACGGTGAGAGTGATAAATTTTACCGAATCACCAAAACTTTCTGCTTGCCGTGAAAAATAGTACGCAGTAGATATTGCAAAAATAACAACTGCGATTGTAGATAGTATCGATGCGAAATGGTGCTTGCTCCTCTTTAGAATATTAATAATTTTTCGCTCTTGATTTGACTCAAGAGAGTCAAACCAATCTTTTATAGTAATTTGAAAATTCCGAGCAACACTGTAATCAATGAATCTAATTTCTGACTCGCCAGTCACATCCGAAAGCATTTCAAAAAATATATGATTTTTAAACCTGCTTTCTTTCTTCAGCGTTTTTATATGCGCGGCTCGAGATCCAAGTGATATTGTAATTTTATAGGATTGTGGTTTTTGTGATTGTGGCAGGAGGATCAAGAAGCTGTACTCAATAATAAGACGATCAGTGGGCGACGGCACACTCTTGTCATAAATCGAAAACCTTTCAAAGCTGCTAAAATTTTGTCGTTGATTGTTTTGGTGATAAATAGTAAGACTGCAGTTGCTGGCAATAATATTGTACTGCTCAGTTAATTGGAATATTTTTGCATTTAGCTGATATAAATCGTCGTAGCCAACTTCGTGATTGACATTATATTGGTTATCAAGCGACTCCTCTTTGCCAGTCAGCTCTGCATAAATTTCTTGCACGATTTTCATGCTTACAAGCTCACCATTCCCTAAGCTAACCTTCGGGACTTCATTTGATCCGTGGTTTGAGACGATGCTATTCATTTTTAACCAATCCAAGAGGGGTTAGATTTAGACGACAGATGTTTATCCGAAATTTTTCTACGGAAGTGACTCTGCTTAGTTTAAGATTAAGCAAATTTTTAGCGCCGCCGCCAAAGCTGCCCTCCTGTTAAGGCAGGTTTCAGAAAGCAGTCAATATCAGAACAATTGCTCATGGCTTTCATGAAAGACAAGGATGCAGGAGTGATTTGACCTGGATTCGTCTAACCATTTTTTGGACGCAGTGCGATAGTTTCTTTTGCTCCAAGGTGGTAGCGCACTCCTCCATATCCGTGTAATAGCGGCACAACAACGCCATACCGCCTTTGCATAGCTCAATCCCGCACTTACTGCAGGGTGATCATCATCCCCTCGGGGCTGATCACTTGGCGCAATCGCTAAGTACTTACACGTGGCAGTGCGGAGGGGGAATTGGCGCCAGTCCTCTGCTTTCAGGAGTAGCGCGCCCCGACACGAGTGCAGCATCGCGAAGTCGGGCCGTGTCTGCTTTGGCCCGGCGGGCGCATCCCGCCAAAGCAAATAGTCTTCTCCGCGTTTCCGTTCCAGCCGCGTGGCCAGCCGGCGATCTTCGGACGCCATGCGTGCAGCGCACTCGCCCAAGGCTGGGATCCATGTCTCCATGCCTTCTCCGCTCCCATAGTTGTTTCATTCCGAAACACCTTATAAGGGCGGATGCTTATTCGTTCCTGACGAAAACCCGCGGTGGATGTTGATAAGGTTGCGTACACACCGTAACGCAACCGTAGGGCGTAACTGCGAGGGAAATTCACGGCACCGGTGCCGGCCAAGCCGGCCGGAGGCCGGCTGCCTCAGCGCGAGGACCGCACAGCCCCCACACCGGTATCAATGGTGCCGAACACCGTGACACCGCTCTCGCCCGCCTGGGCGCCGGTGCCCGTGGCCGGGTCGTTGGCGGGCCGGGAGGCCACCGTGCCGCAGCCCGCCAGGGCCGCCGATGCCGCCAGCAGGGCGGCCGCCGCCCAGGCACGCGGGGGGGCGGAGGCATGACGGGGGGTTGCGGTATCGCGCGGGGTCATTCGCTGTCTCCTTGCAGGTGCTTGCCCAGGATGCCCGCCAGCTCGAACATGCCGGCCGATTCCTTGCCGAACACCTCGCGCAGCTTGGCGTCGGCATTGATGGTGCGCTTGTCCTTGGGGTCCTGCAGATTGTGGGCCTTGATGTATTCCCACATCTTCTTCACTGCTTCGGGCCGGCCGACCGGCTCCGGGCCGATCACCGCGGCCAGGGCGGCGCTCGGCGGCTTGCCGGCTGCGGTCTTGCGCGGGGCCTTGGCGGCAGTGCTGGACTTCTTCGCCGCGGCCTTGGCAGCGGGCTTGGCGGCCTTCTTGGCGGCGGCCGCGGTGCCCGCCTTCGCCGCACCGGCAGCCGCGCCGGCCTTGCCGGCGAACTTGCGCGGCGGGAACTTGCTCTCGCGCGGCTCGAACTCGAAGTTCACCTTGCCGGCTTCCTTGTCCCAGGCCAGGAAGGCCTTGAAGTTGCGGCGCGTGCGCATGCTCACGAACTTGTCGAGCAGGTCGGTCTTGCCGGTGGCGAGCAGCTTGGCCATCTGCTCGCGCTCCACGGGCTGCTGCAGGATGACCTTGCCGCTCTTGAAGGTGCAGCTGGGCGTGGGCTGGGCGGCGGTGGGCACAGCCTTGCTGCACACGTAGTTGCTGCCGTGCTCGTGCACGGGCGCACCGCAGATGGGGCACGGGCCCAGCGGTTCGTCGGTGAACTCGACCAGTTCGCCCGACGCCTCGCCCGCGCGGTCGTCGCCGAAGTCGAATTCCAGCTTGAAATTGCCGGCCTCTTCGTCGCGCACGATGGTGACCTCGGCCGTGAACGGCCAGCCGGCCTTGGAGCGGAAGCCCTCCAGCGGGCCGATGCGGCGCTCGCGCAGCAGGGCCTCGGCCTCGGCGGGCTCGAAGGTGCGGCCCGCGGGCGACTTGGTGAACGAGAAGCCGCAGCCGTCGCCGCGCCCGTCGGCGCCCGTGCAGGCATAGCGCCGGTAATTCTCCTTGACCACGCCGCCGCAGTTGGGGCACGGGGTGGAGAGCGTCGCGTAGTTGCCGGGGATGGTGTCGCGGTCGTATTCCTTGGCCTTCTTCACCATGCGCTCGGTCATGGCGGCGATCTGCTGCATGAAGGCCTCGCGGCTGAGCTGGCCCTTCTCCATCTGGGCGAGCTTGTATTCCCACTCGCCCGTGAGTTCGGCGCGCGAGAGTTCTTCCACGCCCAGGCCGCGCAGTAGCGTCATGAGCTGGAAGGCCTTGGCCGTCGGGATGAGCTCGCGGCCCTCGCGCAGCATGTACTTTTCAGTGAGCAGGCCTTCGATGATGGCGGCGCGCGTGGCCGGAGTGCCCAGGCCCTTCTCCTGCATGGCCGAGCGCAGTTCTTCGTCTTCCACCTGCTTGCCGGCGCTTTCCATGGCGCCCAGCAGCGTGGCTTCGGAGTAGCGGGCCGGCGGCTTGGTCTTCAGGGCCTTGGCCTCGGCGTATTCGGTGTGCGTCATCTCGCCGGGCTTGACGGGCACCAGCGGCTGGCCCTTGTCGCCGGCCTTGCCGTCCTCGACCTCGTTGGCGGCTTCCTTGCCATAGATGGCCAGCCAGCCGGGCTTGACCAGCACCTTGCCCTCGGTCTTGAACGAATGCCCCACCACCTGGCTGATGCGGGTGGTGACCATGTATTCGGCGCTCGGGAAGAACACGGCCATGAAGCGGCGCACCACCAGGTCGTAGAGCTTCTGCTCGGCCTCGGAGAGGCCGCTGGGCGCCTGCGTGGTCGGGATGATGGCGAAGTGATCGCTCACCTTGGCATTGTCGAAGATGCGCTTGCTCGGGCGCACGTAGTTCTCGTCCAGCGCCTGCCGGGCATAAGGCGCGAGGTGGCGCATGCCGCTTGTGGCCAGCATGCCGAAGGTGTCCTTCGCCACCGGCAGGTAGTCTTCCGGCAGGGCGCGGGAGTCGGTACGCGGGTAGGTCAGGGCCTTGTGGCGCTCGTACAGGCTCTGCGCCAGTGCCAGCGTGGTCTTGGCCGAGAAGCCGAACTTGCCGTTGGCCTCGCGCTGCAGGCTGGTCAGGTCGAACAGCAGGGGCGAGGCCTGGGTGGTGGGCTTGCTTTCTTCGGTGACGGTGGCGGCCTTGCCGCGCACGGCGTCGGCGATCTCGCGGGCGCGCTCGAAGCTCCAGACGCGGTCGGCGCGGGCTTCGGGGTCGTCGGCGACCTTCTTCCACTGCGGGTCGAACCACTTGCCGAGGTATTCGCCGGCCTCGGCATGGAAGCCGGCGTGGATTTCCCAGTAGTCGCGGCTGACGAACTGGCGGATCTTCTCCTCGCGCTCGACGACGAGCGAGAGCGTGGGCGTCTGCACGCGGCCCACGGTGGTGAGGAAGAAGCCCCCGTCGCGCGAGTTGAAGGCCGTCATGGCGCGCGTGCCGTTGATGCCCACGAGCCAGTCGGCCTCGGAGCGGCTGCGCGCGGCGCTGGCCAGGCCCTGCATCTGCTGGTCGGAGCGCAGGTTGCCGAAGCCGTCGCGGATGGCCTGCGGGGTCATGGACTGCAGCCAGAGGCGCCGCACGGGCTTGTTCAGGCCGCCCTTGGCGCCGCCCGCGTACTGCTCGATGAGGCGGAAGATCAGTTCGCCCTCGCGCCCCGCGTCACAGGCGTTGACGAGTTCGGTCACGTCCTTGCGGCGGGCGAGCTTGACCACCGCGTTCAGGCGGCTCTTGGTCTTGTCCACCGGCTTCAGGTCGAAGTACGGCGGGATCACCGGCAGGTGGGCGAAGCTCCACTTGCCGCGCTTGACGTCGAATTCCTCGGGCGCCTGGATCTCGACCAGGTGGCCCACCGCGCTCGTGACGACGTAGCGGTCGTTCTCGAAGTGGTCCTCGTGCTTGTCGAACTTGCCGGCCACGGGGGTGAGCGCGCGCACGATGTCCTGCGCCACCGACGGTTTTTCTGCGATTACCAGGGTCTTGGTCATTTTCTGTGGGGTCGGCCCCGGAGGGCGCTTCTACAATTCCGGTCTCTCGCGCGTACACGCGCATGCACACGCGCGCCTGCGCATGTGTGCCTATTCAAACTAACAGAGTTTCGCCATGCCCCGAACCGCCACGCCCGCCGCCGACCCTTCCGCCGCCAGGGGCGGCCGCCGCATCCAGGTGCGGCGCTCGGGCGTGCACGGCAAGGGCGTGTTCGCGGTGCAGGATATCGCCGAAGGCGAAGTGCTGATCGAATACACGGGCGAGATCATCAGCTGGCAGGAGGCCCAGGACCGCCACCCGCACGATCCGCTGCAGCCGAACCATACCTTTTATTTCCATGTGGATGAAGACCGCGTCATCGATGCCAACCATGGCGGAAATGCATCGCGCTGGATCAACCACAGCTGCGCGCCCAACTGCTACGCCGACGAACGCGACGGCCGCATCTTCATCACCGCGCTGCGCAACATCCATGCGGGCGAGGAGCTGAACTACGACTACGGCCTGATCATCGACGAGCGCTACACCCCCAAGCTCAAGGCCGAGTACCCCTGCTTTTGCGGCAGCGCCAGCTGCCGCGGCACGCTGCTGGCGCCCAAGCGCGGCTGGGCGCCGCCGGGGCCCTCCGCGCCGCCGCCCAAGGCCGGCCGCAAGGGCGCACGCCGATGACCGGCACGGCGCAGCCGCTGCGCTGGCCCGCCGAGGCGGTGTGGGAGGCCGTGGCCCCGCTGCTGCCGGGCTTCACCGTCGAAGTGCTGCCGAGCATCGATTCCACCAACACCGAACTCATGCGCCGTGCGCGCGCAGGCCAATGCGAGCCCACGCTGCTCGTGGCCGAGGTACAGACGGCCGGGCGCGGGCGCCTGGGCCGCGCCTGGCAGAACGCCGCGGGCGATTCGCTCATGTTCTCGCTGGGCCTGCCGCTCGCGCCGGCGGACTGGTCCGGGCTGTCGCTGGCCGTGGGGGTCTCCATCGCCGAGAGCCTGCAGCCGGTGCCCCGGGCCGGCCAGCCCCGCCTGGGCCTGAAATGGCCCAACGACCTCTGGCTGGACGATGGCCGCAAGCTGGGCGGCATCCTGGTGGAAACCGCCAGCCTCGTGGGCGCTGCCGGCGCCTGGGGTGGCGGCCGGCCGGACCGCGCCGCGCGCTACGTGGTGGCCGGGGTGGGCATCAACGTGCGGCCTCCGCCGGCCGAGGGCCTGTCCACGCCGCCCGGCAGCCTGCAGGAGATCGACGCCCGGCTCGACGCCCCCGCGGCACTGCTGCGCACCGTGCCGCCGCTGGTCGCGATGCTGCAGTCGTTCGAGGCCCATGGATTCGCACCGGTGCAGCCGCGCTTCCTGCAGCGCGACGTGCTGCGCGACCGCGACGTGGTCCTGAGCGACGGCACCGCCGGCACCGCGCAGGGCGTGGCCGCGGACGGGGCGCTGCTGGTGCGCACGGCCCAGGGCCTGCAGGCCGTGACCAGTGCAGAGATCAGCGTGCGGCCGGCCGGGCAGGCGCTGCCGCGGAACTGAAAGGAGCCGTTCACCATGCTGCGCGCCGCCGTCCTCGTCCTGCTGCTGGCCAATGCCGGCTACTACGCCTGGGCACAGGGCCTGCTGCGCGACTGGGGCCTCGCGCCGGCCGAACAGTCGGAGCCCCAGCGGCTGGAGCAGCAGATCCAGCCCGAGAACCTGCGCATCGGCCGACCGGTGTCCGGCGATGCGGCATCGGCGCCCGCGTCCCCGCCGCCGGCGGCGCCCTCTTCCTCTCCCACCCCGGCCAGCGAGGCATCCCACCCCGCCCCCGCCTCCGCGGGGCCGGCGCAGGCCGCGGCGGCCGACAGCACGGCCTGCCTGCAGGCCGGCCCGTTCGACGCGCGCCAGACCGAGGCGCTGCGCACGGCCGCCGCCGCCCTGCCCGCAAACAGCTGGAGCCTGGAACCCGTGTCGGTCGCAAGCCGGTGGATGGTGTACATGGGGCGCTTCGCCGACGAAGACGCGCTGGAGAAAAAACGCGCCGAACTGCGTGCGCGCAAGGTCGCCTACGACCGGCCGGGCCCTGCCCTGGAGCCGGGCCTGTCCCTGGGCCGCTTCTCGACCGAGGAGGCCGCCGAGCGGGCGCTGGCGGCGCTGGGCACGCAGGGCGTGCGCACGGCCCGGGTGGTGCAGGAGCGCTCGGACGCCACCGGCCATGTGCTGCGGTTGCCGGCGGCCACGCCCGCGCTGCGTGCCCAGGCCGAAACGCAGCTGCGCACGGCCCTCGCGGGCCGGCCACTGCGCAACTGCGGCTAATCTGCGGCAGCCCGGCCCGGAACTCGCGAGGCCTCCCATTGCGCCAGGCCCTCCGCCACCTGGTGCACCAGTTCCCGTGCGCCGTCCGGTGACCTGCCGTCCGAGAACATCATGGCATCGCACAGCTCGTCATCCCCCTCGGGCAGCCGCATGGGAGGCAGCCCCTGCCGCAGCAGCGCCCAATCCATCGCAAGCAAGGCAGCTGGCGCATTGCCGGCGGGCAGTGGGCGCAAGCTGACAAAGGCCCGGTAGAGCAGCGCGGCGCACTCGACGGCCGCGAGGGGATCGTCCCGGGAAAGCCGGCGCTCCAGCTGCGCGGCGATTTCCTCCATCTGGCCCCGCAACGACTGCACGGGGGGATAGCTGCGGAACGCCGCCACGGCGGGCTCGACACCGCCGCCTGCAGGCACGCGCTGGAACTCGTGCGAACGCAGGCTCGGCCCCGTCGATGGGCGGCCATTGGCAATCCAGCCCAGCTCGAGCAACGCATCCGCACTGAAAGGGCGCCCCGCCCCCACCCAGCCATCGACCAGGCGTGCGGCATCCTTCCACGACTGCGCCGTGGCCGTGCCGTCTGCGCGCTCCTGCAGGAACAACGCGAGCCGCGGCCCATCGTCGAACGCCGCGCCGGAGGCACCCTGCATGGCGGTGGCGCGGGATGCCACCGCACGCAGGCGGTCCGACAGCGCGGTGCGCTCGGCCTGGGTCCACGCGGGCGCGCGCAACAGTTGGGCCGTGAATTCGGCAGGCGTGCCCTGCAGTTTCACCCGGCAGGCACCGGGCGCAGCGCTGGGGGGCACGGCGTGCAGCCGCGGATTGTGGGACAGGTCCAGCAGTTCCAGCGCCGGCAACGCGGCCACGGCAGCCGGCAATGTGGAAAAGCGGCAGTGGGACAGCAGCAACTGCCTCAGCCGTACAGCCTGTCCGATCTCCTGCGGCAACTCGCACAGTTCGAAATTCGCGGACAGGTCCAGCGTTTCCAGATGGGGCAACGCGAACAGCGCAGCAGGAACTTCGGTGACGAAGCTGTTGCGGACGGAGATGGCACGCAGGCCGGTGCATTGAGCAAGCACCTCGGGCAGGCGGTAGAACCCGGTGTTGTCGGAAAGATCGATCGTTTCCAGATGGTCCAGCCGCCCCAGTCCGGGGGGCAGCTCCGACAGCGCAAGACCACTGAGATCCAGCGCCGTGGAGCGCTGCGCATGGGCCTGCAGGATGCGGGCGGCGGCGTCTTCCCGCTGCTCGATGAAGCTTCCCTGGTGGTTCTGCGTGCCGGATTGCCGTGAAAAGCTGCCGGCCATGCGCGACCAGAAACCGCCCTGGGGGGCCCGATGGGGGTCCGCGGCGCACCAATCACGCAGGGCCCGGCTCCACTCCCCGTGCCCGGCGTTCGGAGACCCCGCCCATCGGCCCCTGCGCAGGGCCCCCGCGCCTTCGCGCCCCGGCCCCGCATGCCGGGGCTCCAGTCCGGCCAGCCATCCAGCGCTCCTCGCCCTGGAGGCCCCGGGTTCGCTGCGCGGGCTTGATCCTCCATTCACCTGGGACGGCCCGAAGGGATAGGAGCGCGTGCGTCGCGGTTCGGCAGTCGTCGTGATGCGGGAGGGAGTCATGGCTGGTGAATCGAGAATGGAAGAACCGCGCGCGCGAGGCAGCCGCCGTCACACAGGCGCACCGTGGGCTAGTCAGCGGCGTCAACTGCGAGGCCGTGCTGCACCAGCCGCGCCACGAGCGCGTCCATGTGCCGGACGGTTTCCTGCAGCAGCTCTGCCGCCGCATCCGCTGCCGCGATGCCCGAAAACCGGAACAGGACCGCCGTGGGCAGGGCCGGGTCGTCGGGCAGCAGGACCGGCGGCAGGCCCTGCTCCTGCAGGGCCCAGTCCATGGCCGCGAGGGCCGTGGGCTCGTTGCCCTTGTGCAGCGGGCGGAGGACGACCAGGGCGCGGTAGAGCAGCACGGCACGCTCCATGGCGGACAGCGGATCGAGCGCCGCATCGGGCGCATCGCCCGCCGACAGCCAGGACTCGAGCGCCGCCAGCAGCGGCGGCAGCGCGCAGGGCGACGGCCGGCCCGCGCCGGCAGCCGCTCCGGCGCCCTGGGGGCCGGGCAGATCGTCGGCGTATTCCTGCGTGCGCAAAAGGCCCGTGCCGGACGGGCGGAAGTTGATGCGCCAACCCAGTTCCATGATCCGTGCGGTCGTCAGCGGATCCCCGTTGTCCAGCCACTCCGCGATGGCCTGGTGCGCGTCCTCGCAGGCTTCCTGCGTGCCCATGCCGTCGGTGCGCACCGCGAGCGACAGCCGGGCGCGCAGCAGGCCGACCTGGTCCGCGACACGGGGCTCCGCCCGCATCCGGGCCTGCAGCAGGGGCCACGCGCGGGCGATGGTGTCCATATGCTCCGCGAGCGTGCCGCGCTGGCGCGGCGTCAGCGGCAGGGGGCGCAGCAGGCCGGCGATGCCCTGCAGGGGCGTGCCTTCGAGCCGCAGGCGCGGGTCGTCCAGGCGCCATCCGGCGGGCAGCGCGCGCAGTTCCGCATTCTCCGAAAGGTCCAGAGTTTCCAGCCGGGGCAGCGAGACAATCTGCGGCGGCACCTCGGTGATGCCGCAGTGGCGCGCATCGATCGCCCGCAGCCCGCGGCAGCGGGCGAGCCGCTCGGGCAGCGCTCCCAGCCCCGGATTCCAGGAGATATCCAGCCGCTCCAGGATGTCCAGGGTTTCCAGGCCGGGCGGCAGGTCGGTCAGCCCCAGGCCGTGCAGGTCCAGCGCGGGGGCGCCTTCGGCATGGGCGAGCAGCAGGCGGCCCACGGCGATCTCTCGCAATTCCAGGCCGCCCTGCGCGGCGCCGAACGCAGCGTCTCCACGCTCCAGGATCCGGGCCGCGGCCGCGGCGAACTCCCGGCAGCGGCCGGCGAACGCCTCGGCCCGCTCATCGCGGACGGCGCCCCTGCTCCGCCGCGCCGAAAAAAGGCCCCGCAACCCCTCGGAGGCGCCTCCCTGCCACGGCGGCTGCCGGGCCGCATCGGCCTCGCACCAGGCCTGCAGCGCCTCGTACCAGGCGTGCAGCAGGGGCGTGCCGGGGGAGGCTGCGGCCTGGCGTGCCGCAGCGAACGCCCCCCCGCGTTCCGGGGGCATGAAGGACAGGACGGAGGCGCCGAAAGGCGCCGTGAGCAGGGGCGAGGTCATGGCAGCGGGGCGGTGAAGGACATGGAAAGCGGCTCGCCTCCAATCTAGGGGGCGCCCCCTTCCCTGCTCCGCCCCCGTACGACGCGGTGTCGCGAAATGCGAACCGCCCGCCACGACTCGCTGCGGTGCGCAGCGCCGCGTCAGCCGCCCGTGGGGCGCCGCGGATCGACCGTCAGCAGCCACTCCACGAGCGCGCGCAGGTCGGCCTGCAGGCGCGCGAAGCCCTCAGGGTGCAAGGCCAGCGTGTGCTCGTCCATGTAGAGGCGGCGGTTGATCTCCACCTGGATGCTGTGCCGGTCGCGGGCGGGGTCTCCGTACCGGCGCACGATCTCGACGCCCTTGTAGGGATGGTTGTAGTCCACCCCGTAGCCGCGCCCGCGCAGGAAGGTGCAGAGCGCCTGCGACAGCGCCGGGTCGGCGGTGGTGCCGTCGCGGTCGCCGATGACGAAGTCGGCGTGCACGAGGCCCGGATGCAGCGTGGCATGGCTGGCCGCGACGGAGGGCATCGAATGGCAGTTCAGGTGCAGGCTGTAGCCGTGCCGCGCATGCGCGGCCTCGATGGCCTGCTGCACCGCGGCATGGTAGGGCCGCCAGCAGCGCTCGATGCGCGCGCGCCCTTCGGCCACCGAGAGCGGCCGGTCATAGATGGGCAGGCCCTCGTCGGTGCATTTCCAGATGAGGCCCTTGCCGAGCCGCACCTTCTGCAGCACCGCCGGATCGGCGGTGACGGGGTCGGGCCACCCGGCATCGAAGAGCGTGGTGTCGATCTCCGTGGTGTCGCGGTTGGCGTCGAGGTAGATCCGCGGAAAATGCGCCTCCACCCATGCGACGCCGAGGGCAGGCGCGAAGGCGTAGAGCTTTTCCACATGGGTGTCTTCCGCGCGCCGCAGCACGTCCCGGGCCAGCGCGGCGCGGAAGTCGTCGGGGTAATCCGTGCCGCTGTGCGGCGAATCGAGGACCAGGGGGGTGTTGCCGGGCACCACCGATACGGCGGCGGCCACGGGGCTCATCGGCTGCGGGGCGGGCATCGGCGGGCTCCGTTCATCGGGTCAGTCGAGGTGAATCTGGGCATAGGCAGCGATTTTCCGCATCTTGGCGATCTCCTGCTCGATCTGCCGGGAGAAGTCCGCGGGCGCGGTGCCCGTGGGATAGAGGCCCTGGCCGGCGAGCCGGTCGCGCACCGCAGGCTCCTTCAGGGCGGTGCCCACGGCCTGCTGCACGCGCAGCACCGCCGCCGGCGGCGTGGCGGCCGGGGCCACCAGGCCGAACCAGGACGGCTCGTTGGCCTGCGGATGCCCCAGCTCGCCATAGGTGGGCACCTCGGGCAGCACGTCCGCGAGCCGCTGCGGCCAGGAGACGGCGAGTGCCCGCAGCCGGCCGCTCTTCACGTAGGGCAGCGCGGAGGCGACCTGGTCGAAATACACGGGCACCTGGCCGGCCAGCACGTCGTTCACCGCCGGGCCGGCGCCGCGGTAGGGAATATGCACCATGGAGGTGCCGGTGCTGATCTTGAACAGCTCGCCCCACATGTGGCCGATGGTGCCGTTGCCCGGCGATGCATAGGACACCTGGCCGGGCCGCGCCTTGAGGTAGGCCACGAACTCGCCGAAGCTGCGCACCGGCATTTCCCGCGGATTGACCACGAGGATGCCCGGCGCCTTCACGATCTCGGTAACCCCGGCGAAGTCGCGGACCGGATCGTAGGGCAGCCGCGAGAAGACGGCAGGGTTCACGCCATGCGTGGACACGGTCGCCACGCCGAAGGTCAGCCCGTCGCCCGGGGAGCGCGCCACCTCGGCCATGCCGATGGAGCCGCCCGCGCCGGCACGGTTGTCGATCACCACCGGATGGCCCAGCAGGCGCTGCAGGGGCTCCTGCAGCACGCGTCCCGCGATGTCGGTCGCGCCGCCCGGAGGAAAGGGCACGACGATGCGCATCGGCCTGCCCTCCTGCGCCCTCGCGAAATTGCCGATGAAGGGTGAGGCGGCCAGGGCCGCGAGCCAGGAACGACGCTGCATGGTTTCCTTTGAGGTTATCGATGAGATTAATGGAATAAATGCACGAATGACGCAAAGGGCGTGCCGGTTAGCATTCCGATTCGGCATACCCTCATCGCCGCACGCTCCTGAACCCTGCCCCATGCCCCTGCGCCGACTCAACCCCCCTCTGCACCTGCTGCGTACGCTTTGCACCGTGGTCCGCTGCGGCAATGTGTCGGCGGCCGCGGAGCCCCTGGGTCTCACCCAGAGCGCCGTCAGCAAGCAGATCCAGGAACTCGAGCGCTGGGTGGGCGTACCGCTGTTCGAGCGCAGCCGCCAGCGCCTGATCCTCACGCCGGCGGGCGAGCGCTACGAACTGGCGGTGCGGTCGCTGCTCGTCCGACTGGAAGCCGCCACGCTCGAGCTGGTGGCCAGCGAGTACGACGGCGGCGCCCTGCAGGTGGCAGCCCTGCCCAGTTTCTCGGCACAGTGGCTGGTGCCCCGGCTGGCGGATTTCCGGCAGCGGCATCCGCGCATCACGCTGCACCTGACACGGCAGGTCATCAATACCCTGCCTGGCCCGGAGGCGGACTGCGCCATCCTCTTCGGCGACGGCCACTGGCCCGGCATGCATGCCCACTACATCGCCGGCAACGACGTGGCGCTGATCGCTCCGCCGCCCGGAGCCGGCGGCACGGAGCACCCGCTGCCGGCGCTGCGCAGGCCCGCCGACGTCGCAGGACACACGCTGTTGCGGCACGTGTCGTCACCCGACGCCTGGGAGCACTGGGGCGAGCGCCATGGGGTGCAGAGGCTGGGCCGCTTCGACGGCCCGGTGCTCGATCTGTTCGAGAGCGTCATCCGCGGCGTCGCCATGGGCCTGGGCCTCGGCCTGGTCCCCCGCTGCCTCGTCCGCGACGCAATCGCGGCCGGCACCGTCACGGAACCGCTGCCGGACGCCGGCTTCACCAGCCGGCGGGGCTACTGGCTCTGCCATGAGGGCGGACGCCCCCAGCCCCCCGCGCTGGGCCATTTCCGCGCCTGGCTCCTGCAGCAGGCCGAACCGCCCGCGGTCCCGGCGGCCTGACCGGCGGGGTCAGCCTCCGCGCACCTCGGCCACCATGCGCTCGAGCCGCGCCAGGTCCGTCACCACGAAGGCGCGTCCCGCCTTCTCCAGCAGCCCCTGCCGCACGAGCACGCCGAGTTCGCGCGTCACCTGCTCGCGGTTGGTGCTGATGCGGCTGGCCATTTCCGCATGCGCCGGCGCCGGATCGATGCGCGCCCGGCCTGCGGCATCCGCGCCGCCCGAGGCCCGGGCCATGCGCAGCAGTTCCGCATGCAGCCGGTTCTGCACGCCCAGCGTGCTGAGATCGATCACGCGCTCCGACAACTCCCGCACCAGCACGCACAGGCCTTCCACCACGCGCTGCGCCACGGCGGGCTCCTCGGCCATCAGCCGGCGGAAGTCTTCCGGCGGCAGGCTCGCGGCCAGGGTGGGAGCCAGGGTGACCACATCGGCCGACCGCGCGCCGCCGTCCAGCGCGGCCAGCAGGCCGATGGGCTCCCCCGGGCCGCAGTCGCGGAAAGTGACCTGCCGGCCGTTGGCCGAGTAGGTGGTCACGCGCACCTGCCCGGTGAGGATGAAATACACCTCGGCTCCCGCGGCGGCGCGCGAGAACAGGCGCCGCCGCGCAGGCAGTTGCTGCCAGCGGCACTGCTGGGCGATCCGGTCCAGCCGCTGCGCATCCAGCCCCTCGAACAGCGCCACCCCCCGCAGAGCGAAACTCGAAGGAACGGGGGCGGCGGGTGAGGAACTGCGTCGGGGGGCGGACACCATGCGAAAACCACGGAAAAAGGGAAAGGGCCGGCTGACGGACACCGCCGGCCTCGGGGCATTATGCTCAGCCGCCGCGCTCCCTCACCGATGTCCCGTTCCGCCCCCGATCCCGCCGACCTCCCCGCCCGCCCGCGCCGCCGGCCCTCGGCGCGCGACCTGCGCTGGGCCAGCGGACTGACGCTGTGGCTCTACGTGGCGCTGCACCTGGCCACGCATGCCGCGGGCCTGGTATCGCTGCAGGCAGCCGAGGTGCTGCGCCGCGCGGTGCATGCCGCGTGGGCCACGGCTCCCGGCACGGTGCTGCTGTACGGCGCCTTCGCCGTGCACCTCGCCATGGCCGGCACCGCCCTCTGGCAGCGGCGCAGCTGGCGCATGCCGCCCGTCGAGGCCCTGCGCATCGCCCTGGGATTGCTGCTGCCACTGCTGCTGGTCACGCACGTGGTGGGCACACGCTGGCTGGCCAGCACCTGGGGCGTGGAGCCCTCCTACCTGCGCATCGTGCGCGCCATCTGGTCGCCCGAGTCACTGGCGCGCCAGGCGCTGCTCCTGACACTCGCCTGGCTGCATGGCTGCCTCGGCCTGCACCTGGCCATGCGCCACCGCGCGGCATGGCGCCGCCACCAGGCGCTGCTGCTGGCGGCGGCCGTGCTGCTGCCGGTGCTCGCGCTGCTGGGCACGCTGGCCATGGGCCGGGAAATCGCCTGGACCGCGCAAGCCGTGCGCGCACCCGGACCGCCGCGCCCGGCCGCGGAGGCCGCGCGCGCCCTGGGCGAGGGCCTGCAGCTCGGCTGGCTGATGGCGCTGGCAGCCCTCGTGGCGTTCCGGTTCGCGGCGGGTGCGCTGCGCCGCCTGCGCGGCGAAGGCTGCGTGACGCTGCAATACCCTGGCCGCACCGTGCAGGTGGCCCGGGGCACCAGCGTGCTGGAAGCCAGCCGCCTGCATGGCATCCCGCACCTGTCCCTGTGCGGGGGACGGGCGCGCTGCTCCACCTGCCGCGTGCGAGTGGAAGCGGAAGACGGCGCCCTGCCCCCGCCCGGGCGTGATGAACTGCGCACGCTGCAGCGCGTGAACGCACCGGAGGGCGTGCGCCTGGCCTGCCAGCTGCGGCCGCAGGGCCGGGTGCGCGTCACGCCGCTCTTCCAGCCCGGGGCCGGCCCGGCGGCCGCACGGCTGGGCAGCGAGCGCCAGGTTGCCGTACTGTTCGTGGACCTGCGCCGCTGGTCGGGGCTGGCGGAACGCCAATGGCCCTTCGATCTTGCCTGGGTGCTGGACCAGTATTTCGAGCGCGTGGGCAGCGCGGTGCGCGAGTCCGGGGGGCTGCCCAACCAGTTCATCGGCGACAGCGTGATGGCCCTCTTCGGGCTGGACTGCGACCTTCCCACGGCCTGCCGCCAGGCCCTGGCGGCCGCCGCGGCCATCGAGGAACGCATGGAGGCGTGGAACGAAGCCTTCCGGGGGCAATTCGGCCACGCGCTGGATTTCGGCATGGGACTGCATGCGGGCGCCGTCGCCGTCGGACAGGTGGGTTTCGAGGACACGACCACCTTCACGGCCGTGGGCGAGGTAGTGAACACCGCGAGCCGGCTGCAGGACCACTCCAAGGTGGTGGGCGCGCGGCTCGTGCTCTCGGCGGACGTGGCGCGCCTGGCAGGCATGCAGGACCAGCTCGGCATACCCGGCGCGATCACCGTGCGGGGGCGCTCGCGGCCCCTCGATGTGCTGCACGTGGCGCGGCCGTCGTCCCTGCGCATGCCCTCCGCCGGCTGAGCCTCCGCTGCGGCCATCTGACGCAAGCTGTGCGCTTTCGCACAGACCTGGACGGGGTCGAGGGGACACACTTGCCTCCATGCCGCAACGCAACAACGCAACGCGGCGATGACCCAACCGAAAGGAAACCATCATGAACGCACGCCGTCCCTCCGCCCTCATCCTCGCCCTGGCCGCACTCGCTTTCGCCGGCGCCGCATCGGCCGCACCCGCTTCGCAGGAAGAATGGTTCGGCGCCGAGCCCGCCGCGCAGGGCAAGCCGCTGTCGCGCGCCGAAGTGGCCGCCGACCTCGCTTTGTGGAATCGTGCCGGCCTGCGCGGCATGAGCCAGGGCGACCACAGCTTCATCGCGGACTCCGCCAACGAGCAGCGCCTGGCCGAGTACCGTCGCCTGCGCAGCGGCCCAGAATACCTGGCCGAAGTGCGCCGCCAGGGCGGAGAAGCAAGCACCGTGGCGGGCCAGGGCACTGCCACCGGCGGCAACTGAGCGACACCCTCCGTTGCGTCTGAAACCACCTGTTCTCCCACGCTGCGGAACTCCCGGTAGCACAGGCCGGTCGGACACAGACCTACACGAATCCGTGCGTTTTCGCACATGCAGCGGCAGGGATGAGGCGCAAACTTCGTCCCATGCAGAACGCAATCCGGCGCGCTGCACATTGTTCCCCTTGTCGAAGAAAGGACTCATCGCCATGAATCGCAAGCATCTCATCGCCATCGCCACCATCGCCTTCGCAGGTGCCACCGCCGCCACGGCAGCCCCCTTGTCCCAGGAGGAATGGGCCGGCCCCACCCCGGTGGCCGCGCAGTCCAGCCAGCAGCCCCTGTCGCGCGCTGAAGTGATCGCCGATGCCAACCTGTGGCGCCGCGCCGGCCTGGACAAGTTCCAGGAAGGTGAACGCTCCCTGGCCAGCGACCCCGTGTACCAGGAGCGCCTGGCCGAGTACCAGCGTCTGCGCAGCGGCCCCGAGTACGTCGCCGAAGTTCGCCGTCTGGGCGGTGACGTGAGCGCCGTGGCCAGCATGTACGAGCACGGCACCGTGCCGATGACGAACTGATGACCACGCCCTTGCCCACGGCTCCTGGTTCCGGGAGCCGTGGGTGATGCAAAAGCCCGCCCGGCAACGCCCGGCGGGCTTTTGCGTGCCTGCCGCAGCTTTTCGGTGTGAGCTTTTCGGCAGGGCGACTGGCTCACGCTGGCTGCGGATCGTCCCCGGCAGCGAATCGCACCGAAAAACATGCCCCCGGTGGATTCAGGCCGGGATGGGCATCCTCCAGCCGCACCTGCGCGCCATGCTGGCGCGCGATCTCCAGCACGATGGGCAGGCCCAGGCCCGAACCGTCGGCATCGGTGCCCAGCGCCCGGTAGAAAGGGCGGAACACCAGTTCGCGCTCCGCCTCCGGCACACCGGGGCCGGAATCCTCCACCTGCAGCAGCACGATGCGGCCGAACGGATCGGCCAGCACGCGCGCGGTCACCACCCCGGGTCGGCCGCTGCTCGAAGGCGTGTAGTTGATCGCGTTGTCCAGCAGATTGCGCGCCAGCTCCTTGAGCAGGGTCGGGTTGCCGTCCACCCACACGCCGGGGTCCGCCGGCTGGGCGCCCTCGTAGCCGAGATCGATGGACTTCTCCAGCGCCCGTGGCACGCAGTCGCGCACGGCCTCGCGCACCAGGCGCGCCAGATCCACCGGCTGCCGCGCCAGCACGGCACCGCCCGCTTCCGCGCGCGCCAGCGCCAGCAGCTGGTTGACCGTGTGGGTCGCGCGCACGCTGGCGCGGCCGATCTGCTGCAGCGAGCGCTTGAGGTCTTCGGTGCTGGTTCCTTCGCGCTGCGCGAGGTCGGCCTGCATGCGCAAGCCCGCCAGCGGGGTCTTGAGCTGGTGGGCCGCGTCCGCCAGGAAGCGCTTTTGCGTGGCCAGCGAATCCTGCAGGCGCCGCAGCAGGTCGTTCACCGAATCCACGAGCGGAGCCACTTCCAGCGGCACCGCCCGGTGGTCCAGCGGGGAGAGGTCGTCCGGATCGCGTGCGCGGATGCGCTCTTCCAGCCGGTGCAGCGGCTGGATGCCGCGTGCCAGCGCGAGCCAGACCAGCAGCACGGCGAGCGGCAGGATGACGAACTGCGGGAGCATCACGCCCTTGATGATCTCGGTGGCGAGCACGCTGCGCTTTTCCCGTGTTTCCGCCACCTGCACCAGCGCGGCGGGAGCCCCCGGCACCGGCAGACGCACCCAGATGGCCGCCACGCGGATTTCGATGCCGCGCAACTCCGCGTCGCGCAGCCGCACCTGGCCGGACAGCGGGCGGTCGTCGTCGGGCGGCGGCGGCCGGGGCAGGTCGCGCTCGCCGGACAGAAACTCTCCCCGGGGGCCCAGGACCTGGTAGTAAACGATGTCGGATTCATCCGCGCGCAGGATCTCGCCCGCGGGCTGCGGCAGGTTGAACTGCGCGCGGCCGTCCTGCACCGTGACGAGTTGCGCGAGTGCGTGGGCGTTGTACTCCAGTGCCCGGTCGAAGGGCTTGTTCGCCAGCCCCTGGGCCACGAGCCAGGTCAGCGCCAGGCTCACCGGCCACAGCAGCAGCAGCGGCGTGAGCATCCAGTCGAGGATCTCCCCGAAAAGCGACCGCTGTTCGCGCTGGAAGATCTTCAAGGCACGTCGCCCGCGGCAGCAGGAGGTCGCGCTAGGCGGCGACCTTCTCCAGGCAGTAGCCCAGCCCCCGCACCGTGGCGATGCGGATCGGCCCGCGCTCGATCTTCTTGCGCAGGCGGTGGATGTACACCTCGATGGCGTTGTTGCTCACTTCCTCGCCCCACTCGCAGAGCCGCTCCACCAGTTGCTCCTTGCTCACCAGCCGCCCGGCACGCTGCAGCAGCACTTCCAGCAGGCCCAGTTCGCGGGCGGACAGCTCGACCAGCTTGCCATCGATGGTGGCCATGCGCCCTGCCTGGTCATAGACGAGCGGGCCGTGCCGGATGGTGCTGCTGGTGGCGCCCATGCCGCGGCGCGTGAGGGCGCGCACGCGCGCCTCCAGTTCCTGCAGCGAGAAGGGCTTGGCCATGTAGTCGTCGGCGCCGTAGTCCAGGCCTTTCACGCGCTCGTCGACGCTGTCGGCCGCCGTGAGGATCAGCACCGGCAGCGCCGAACCGCGGCCACGCAGCCGCTTGAGCACGTCCAGCCCATGCATGCGCGGCAGGCCGAGGTCGAGGATCAGCAGGTCGAATTCCTGCGTCGTCGCGAGCACGGTGTCGGCATCGCTGCCGCTCGCCACATGGTCCACCGCGGCGCCGGAACCCCGCAGCGTGCGCAGCAGGCCATCCGCCAGAACCTGATCGTCTTCGGCAATGAGGATGCGCATGGGCCTGTCTCCGGTGTTCTTGGGATTGCGCCGCAGCCGGTCTGGCCGGCATCCGGGCGTCCCGCCGATTCTAGGGACATCGGCCGTTGGTCGGGATGTGACGGAACGGGACGGACGCAGATCACGGCTCCCCGCCATCGCCTCCCGCATACGCCTCCAGGCCCAGCCGCACGACAGCGGCCACGGCATCGCCCACCTCCGCGCCGAATTCCGCCTCGGCCTGCGCGACCGCACTGCGGAAGGCCTGCAGCCAAGCCAGGCCCGTGGCGGTGAAACGCACCCGTCGCGCCCGCGCGTCGTGCGGGTCGGGCTCGCGCGCCACGAGGCCCCAGGCTTCGCACTGGTCCACCAGCGCGGCCATCGACTGCTTGGCCATGCCGGCGCGCGCCGCCAGGTCGGTGAGCCGGTCGCCCTGCAGCGACAGGTGGCGGGTGATGTGGATGTGGGCCGCGCTGACCTGGTCGCGGGCGGCCAGGTGCGACAGCGCCAGAGGGACCTGCACATCGTGCGCCATCAGTTCGAGCACACGCGCGTCGAAGCGGCGCATGGCATGGCCGAGCAGGCGGCCCAGGTGGGTGAGGCGCCAGGCGTCGTCCCGGGTAGCCAGGGTGGCCGACGGAGGCTGCGGATACGGGGAGAAGGCCATGCGTCAATTGTCAGGCAAACTGACCAAAAAATGCATTGTTCGGAAAGTATGACGCCCCTACACTACTGGTCAAGCATCCAGCCTGTGATTGAAGACAGCCACCCCTGGCATCGCATTCGCCGGCCTTTTCTTCCACGTTTTCCTCTTTCAGGAGCACTCCATGGACGCACCCGTCAAGAACAACGCCGCCAATAGCGAAAAGGCCAAGGCCCTGCAGGCAGCCCTCGCCCAGATCGAAAAGCAGTTCGGCAAGGGCACCATCATGCGCCTGGGCGAAGGCGAAGCCATCGAGGACATCCAGGTCGTCTCCACCGGCTCGCTGGGCCTGGACGTCGCCCTCGGCGTGGGCGGCCTGCCCCGCGGCCGCGTGATCGAGATCTACGGCCCCGAATCCTCCGGCAAGACCACGCTCACGCTGCAGGTCATCGCCGAGATGCAGAAGCAGAACGGCACCTGCGCCTTCGTCGATGCCGAGCACGCGCTCGACATCCAGTACGCCCAGAAGCTCGGCGTGCACGTGCCCGACCTGCTCATCAGCCAGCCCGACACCGGGGAGCAGGCCCTGGAAATCGTGGACAGCCTCGTGCGCTCCGGCGCCGTGGACCTGATCGTGGTGGACTCGGTCGCCGCACTGACCCCCAAGGCCGAAATCGAAGGCGAGATGGGCGACGCGCTGCCCGGCCTGCAGGCCCGCCTGATGAGCCAGGCGCTGCGCAAGCTCACCGCCACGATCAAGAAGACGAACTGCATGGTCATCTTCATCAACCAGATCCGCATGAAGATCGGCGTGATGTTCGGCAGCCCCGAGACCACCACGGGCGGCAACGCGCTGAAGTTCTACGCCTCCGTGCGCCTGGACATCCGCCGCACCGGCACGATCAAGAAGGGCGACGAGGCCATCGGAAACGAGACCAAGGTGAAGGTGGTGAAGAACAAGGTGAGCCCGCCCTTCAAGACGGCCGAGTTCGACATCCTCTTCGGCGAAGGCATCAGCCGCGAGGGCGAGATCATCGACATGGGCGTGAACGCCCGCATCATCGAGAAGAGCGGCGCCTGGTACGCCTACAACGGCGAGAAGATCGGCCAGGGCCGGGACAACGCACGCGAGTTCCTGCGCGAGAACGCCGACCTGGCCCGCGAGATCGAGAACAAGGTGCGCGACGGCCTGGGCGTCTCGCAACTGCCGCCCGTGGCAGCCGGCGCCGCTGCCGGCGACGAGGCCTGATCCACTGGGCATCCGAAGCGCCGGCCTGCCGCCTTGCGCGGCGGGCCGGCGCGGCTGCGACTCCCATGGGTCTTTCTTCCCCCCTCTCCCTCAAGGGCCGCGCGCTGCGCCTGCTGGCCCAGCGCGAGCATTCGCGCTCCGAACTGGAGGCGAAGCTTGCACGGCACGTGCAGGAGGGCGACGACCTGCACGCGGTGCTCGATGAACTCCAGGCCAGGGACTTCATCAATGCCGGCCGCGTGGCCGAATCCGTGGTGAACCGCCGCGCGGCGCGACTGGGCACGCAGCGCGTGGTGCAGGAACTGCGCGCCAAGGGGCTGGACGATGCGCTGGTGCGCGAGACGGCCGAGCGCCTGCGCGGCACCGAGGCTGCGCGCGCCCTTGCCGTCTGGCGCCAGCGCTTCGGCACGCCCCCGGAAACACCCCAGGAGCGTGCACGCCAGATGCGTTTCCTCGCGGCTCGCGGCTTCCCGGGCGACGTGGTGCGGCGCGTGGTCGGCGGCCGGATGGAGAACGACGGCGACCTGCCGGAATGAAGAAGCCACCATGTGGTCCACCCGGCAGCCGAGAACCGGCAGTCGGGGCTAACCCAGCAGCCGCTCCGGGTTCGCGTCGATCTTGGCGAGCGCATCGCGCGTAGCGCGCATCGTGAGGGCTTCCTCTTCCTGCGGCACCAGCAGGCCTGCCTGCAGGTAGGCGGCCATCCGCCGCAACTGCAACAGGTAGCTGCTACCGTCCGGCGCCGCGAAAAGATGCAGCTGCCGGCGCTCGCTGTGCCATGCGTACTGCACCTGCGCCGAGGCACCGTTGTGGTCCAGCGTGAACCACGCCCCCAGCTGCAGTTCGCGCGCCCAGGCCACCATGGCCTCGTCCACGGGCGTGCCGTTGTCCGCCGCGACGTGGATGGACGAGGCATCGATGCCCAGCATCATTTCCAGGTAGTCGGCATCGAGCGGCATGTCGCCCAGCGTGGCGTCGCTCATGTAGTCCTCGAGGTGGTCCAGTCGCCGGGCCATCGCGTCGATGTGCGCCTGCGGGATGGACGCCGTCTTGGAGAGGAAGGCGTCGGCGAGCGTGTCGGTGAGGATCTTGATGTGCACGTCCTGCGGCGCGCCGGTCACGCCCAGCAGCTCCAGGCCCTGCCGCAGCCGCTGCAGCAGGCCCGGCAGGCTCTGGATGACCTGCGCACGCTCCGCCCGCTGGGGCTTGGCGCTGGCGGCCCAAACGAGGTCGGTAGCCGCCCGCTTGAACGCCGCGGTGTCCGCATGCTGCGCGCCGCTGCGCACGGCCGACAGCGCCAGCACTTCGGCCCAGGTCTTGAACAGGAAGCTGCGGATCTCGTCGCGCACCGGCATGTCCTTGAGCAGGTTGCGCAGCTCGATGGTGTACTGGATCGCCATCGTCTCCTTCTGCTCCACCTGCTGCGCCACGCTGACGATGCGCGAGGTGGCCTGGGGCGCCGTGAGGAACCTGGAAATGAAAGCCTCGAACTCCGCGAGCACCAGCTGGAACACCCGCTGTCCGGTTTCCGGATACTGCTCGATCACCTGCACCACGCGCCGGATCTCGGCCTCCAGGGCGCTGCCCTGGATCGCCGCGGTATCGAACCCCAGGACCACGCCGCCCATGCGGTCGATGAGCTGGCGGGCGGGATGCGCCATGTCGCTGAAGAATTCCGGCTCGGCCAGGGCCACCCGCAGCACGGGAACCTGCAGCCGCGCGAACCACACGCGCACCGCGGGCGGGATGCGGTCTTCGCTCAGGATGCTCTGGAACATCAGCGCGACCACCTCGATGATGGCCTTCTCGCCCGGCGTTTCCGCCTTGGCCTTGAGCTCCGCGGTGCGCTCGCGCGCAGCGCCTGCCACCTGCACCACCGCGGCGGGGCTGTGATAGTCCAGGACCAGGGTGGCGATCTCGCTTTGGTAGAAGCTGTCGGCCATCAGCCGCTGTTCCGCGAGTGCCTGCTGGAGCGCCGCCGACGCCGGTGCCGCCGGAGCAGGAGCATCGCCCGCCATGCGCCCGGCGCCCGAGGGACTGAACGCCGCGATGGCCGGCTGCACGAGAATCCGGCGCAACTGCCCCATCACGCCCTGCGCGCGCTGGCGGGCCCGGGCCAGGGGCGAGCCGTAGGCAGCAGCCTGCGTGCCGGCGAAACCCGAAACCCCGCCCGGCATGGTCCCCATGGGCCGGGAAGGAGCGCGCAATCCACCGCCAGTGGACGGGTCCCCGGCCTGCGGCATGGCCATGCCTGCCCCCATTCCGGAGACAGGAGGGGACCCGAGCCCTCCCTGCACCGTCGTCCCGCCCGTACGGCGCACGCGCGAACGCAGGTCGTCGTCCGGTCGCACGCCCTGCTCCTCGAAGAAGCGGACCAGGGCCTCGTATTGCGCGAGCACCAGCGCACCCAGGGCGCGCTGCAGCGGCTCGAGCAGGGCCTGCAGGTCCGCGCGCAGCAGGCCGCAGGCCACCCACGGATCCACGAGATGCAGGGCCAGGACTTCGGGGCGCAGGAGGTCTCGCTCGCCGGGCTCCTCGCCTTCGAGATGCTGCAGGTGCCTGCGCACCGCGTCGAAGGCAGGGCCGGCCCGCTCCGCCACGGACAGGCCGATGCGGGACGCGAGGATCTTGTTTTCCACCACGTCGTCGCTCACCAGCTCGAGCCCTGCGAGCGAAAATCCCCCGGCGAGCGCGGCGCTGCGCGTACTGGGGAGCGTGGTGACCGCATCACGCAGCGACCGCGCCGCGCCGGCGATCCACGCACCATGGAACTGCTGGTAGCGCATCCACAGGTCGCGGCGCTCCTGCATGACGCGCTGGGTGGCCGTCAGCCCCATGAGGTGGGTGGTGAACTCCTGGAGCTCGGCGTCCAGGGCGGGCAGGCCTTCGCCCAGTCCCTCGATGAAACGCTGGCGCCCCAGGCGGGCCAGGCGCCTCGCGTTTGACGGGAAGGTGGACGAAGTCTCCATACGCCGCGGATTATGAGCGCGCTACAGGCCTGTCGGCATACGGGAATCTGCAGAGATCCAACGGACGAACCACCCCGCGGAATTCCATCGGCGCAAATGCTAACCAGGCCGCTCCCGGCCGCCCGCCGGGGGCCGGAATGTGGCGTAAAAGCTCAGACTGCGGCCCCGGCGTTGGGATCGTTGGGGTCGCCTTCCTTGCGGGCCGGAGCCTTCACCAGGTCTTCGCGCTTGATGCCCAGCCACATGGCGATGGCAGCGGCGACGAACACCGAGGAGTAGATGCCGAACAGGATGCCGATGGTCAGCGCGAGCGCGAAGTAGTGCAGGCTCGGGCCGCCGAAGAAGAACATCGACAGTACCATCGCCTCGGTGGAAGCGTGGGTGATGATCGTGCGGCTCATCGTGCTCGTGATGGCGTGGTCGATGACCTCGTGCGTGGTCATCTTGCGGTACTTGCGGAAGGCCTCGCGGATCCGGTCGAAGATCACCACGGATTCGTTCACCGAGTAGCCCAGCACCGCGAGCACGCCGGCCAGCACGGCGAGCGAGAACTCCCACTGGAAGAACGCGAAGAAGCCCAGGATGATGACCACGTCGTGCAGGTTGGCGATGATGGCCGCGACGCCGAACTTCCATTCGAAGCGGAACGCGAGGTACACCACGATGCCGACCACCACCATGGCGAGCGCCATGAGGCCGCCGTGCACGAGTTCCTCGCCCACCTGCGGACCGACGAATTCCGTGCGGCGCAGCGTGACGCCCGGGTCCTGCTCCTTGAGGGCCCCCATCACCTGCTCGCTCTGCTGAGCGGAGGTCGCCCCCTTCTGCACGGGCAGGCGGATCATCACGTCGCGCGAGGTGCCGAAGTTCTGCACGATCACGTCGGAGTATCCGAGCCGCGAAACGGCTTCGCGCACCTTGCCGGTGTCGGCCGCCTGCGTGTAGGCCACCTCCATCACGGTGCCGCCCGTGAACTCCACCGACAGGTGCAGCCCGCGCGTGAAGAGGAAGAAGACGGCCAGCGCGAAGGTGATGAAGGAGATCGCGTTGAAGACCAACGCGTGCTTCATGAAGGGGATGTCTTTTTTGATGCGGAAGAATTCCATGGCGAGTCTTCCTTCGGTCAGTTCGTCTTGGCCGGCGCGGAGGGTACCGCCGGGGTGTCGGGACCGGGCTTCCACACCTGGCCGATGGACACGCTCTTGAGCTTCTTCTTGCGGCCGTACCAGAGGTTCACCAGGCCGCGCGAGAAGAACACGGCCGAGAACATGCTGGTCAGGATGCCCAGGCAGTGCACCACGGCGAAGCCCCGCACCGGGCCCGAGCCGAAGGCCAGCAGCGCGAGGCCGGCGATGAGCGTGGTCACGTTGGAGTCGAGGATGGTCGCCCAGGCGCGCTCGTAGCCCGCATGGATGGCCGCCTGCGGCGCGACGCCCGCGCGCAGTTCCTCGCGGATGCGCTCGTTGATCAGCACGTTCGAGTCGATGGCGACGCCCAGCGCGAGCGCCATGGCGGCAATGCCGGGCAGCGTGAGGGTGGCCTGCAGCATGGACAGCACGGCGATCAGCATGAGCACGTTCACCGACAGCGCGATGGTGGAGAACACGCCGAACAGCGCGTAGTAAACGCACATGAACACGGCGATGGCCACCATGCCCCAGACCACGCTGTGGATGCCGCGGCTGATGTTGTCGGCACCCAGGCTGGGGCCGATGGTGAATTCCTCGATGATCTCCATCGGCGCGGCCAGCGAGCCGGCGCGCAGCAGCAGCGAGGTGTCGTTGGCCTCGGCCGTGGTCATGCGGCCGGAGATCTGCACGCGGCCGCCGCCGATCTCGGAGCGGATCACCGGGGCCGTCACGACCTCGCCCTTGCCCTTCTCGAAGAGCACGATGGCCATGCGCTTGCCGATGTTCTCGCGCGTGATGTCCTTGAAGATGCGCGCGCCCTTGGCGTCGAGCGTCAGGTTGACGGTCGGCTCCTGGGTCTGGCCGTCGAAGCCGGGTTGCGCGTCGGTCAGGTTCTCACCCGTCAGGATGACCTGCTTCTTGACGATGACGAACTGGCCGTTGCGGTCGGGGTAGCGCTCGCTGCCGAACGGCACCGGGCCGGAGCCGCGCTCGGCGCCGCGCGCCTCGGTGCTCTCGTCCACCATCCGCACCTCGAGCGTAGCGGTGCGGCCCAGGATGTCCTTGGCCTTGGCGGTGTCCTGCACGCCGGGCAGCTGCACGACGATGCGGTCCGTGCCCTGCTGCTGGATCACCGGCTCGGCCACGCCGAGTTCGTTGATCCGGTTGTGCAGCGTGGTCATGTTCTGCTTGAGCGCCTGGTCCTGCACCTTGCGCAGGGCCTCGGGCTTGATGGTCGCGCGCACGATCACGCCCTGCCCGTCCGGGCTGGAGGTGGCCACGAGGTCGGGGAACTGGTCGGAGATCAGGTTGCGCGTGGCCGTGGCCGCGGCCTCGTCGCGCAGGCGCACCTCGATGGTCTGGCCGTCGCGGCTGATGCCGCCGTGGCGGATGTTGCGGTCGCGCATGAAGGTGCGCAGGTCGCCCGCGAAGGACTCGGCCTTCTTGGTGAGCGCCGCCTGCATGTCCACCTGCAGCATGAAGTGCACGCCGCCGCGCAGGTCCAGGCCCAGATAGACGGGCTGCGCATGCAGCGCCGTGAGCCATGCGGGCGAACGGGAGACGAGGTTCAGCGCGACGATGTACTGCGGATCTGCCGCGTCGGGCACCAGGGCCTTCTGGATGACGTCCTTGGCCTTGAGCTGGGTGTCGGGCGTGTCGAAGCGCGCGCGCACCGAGTTGCCGTCGAGGCTCACCGCGTCGGGCGTGATGCCGGCGCCTTGCAGCGCCTCTTCGACACGCCGCTGCAGCGAGGCATCGACCTTGACCGAGGCCTTGGCCGAGGACACCTGCACCGCGGGCGCCTCGCCGAACACATTGGGCAGGGAGTACAGGATCCCCACGAGCAGCACGACCACGAGGATCGCGTACTTCCAGACCGGATAACGATTCATGATCGCGCTCTTATCATCTCAATTGACCACGGCGTGCCGCACCATCGTGCGGCGCCTGGAATGGGCGCGGCGCAGGCCAGCAGACGCCGCGCAAGGGCCGCCCCGCCGCGCTGGCGTCGTCCCCCTTCCCACGCGCAGCGCGAGAGAAGGGGGAAGCGGCGCAGCCGCTCAGGGGGTTGCCCCTCACTTCACCGTGCCTTTGGGCAGGACCTGGGACACGGAACTGCGCTGGACCTGCACTTCCACGCCCGAGGCGATCTCGATGTGCAGGAAGCCTTCGGACAGGCGCGTGACCTTGCCCAGGATGCCGCCGGCCGTCGCCACCTCGTCGCCCTTGGCGATCGCGTCGATCATGGCGCGGTGCTCCTTCTGGCGCTTCATCTGGGGCCGGATCATGATGAAGTACAGCACCACGAACATCAGCACCAGCGGCAGCATGCTCGTGAGCGAGGACATCATGCCGCCGGCGGGCGCGGCGGCCGGGGCGGTCTGGGCGAAAGCGGAAGAGATAAACACGGCTACAGGCTCCGGTGAAAAGAGGGTCGTCCGGCCCGGTCACCGGGCCGATCGTGCACGCAGAGGCGCATGGGCGCCTGCCGCAGGGCAACAGGGGATTGTATGCGGCGTGTTTCAGCGACCTGGCGGCATAACCCGCGGGCCGTTGGGTTATGCAGGGGCCGAGCCGTATCCGAGGCACGGAAGGCTCAGCGGCCAGGGATGCGCAGGCGCCTGTGCGTGAAGAAGGTATTGCCTCCCACGGTTTTGAACTCCACGAAGTCGGGCGAGGGGGCCCCGGAGTCGTCCGTCCGCCATCCAAACAGCCCTGTCGGGCTGGGATCTGGTGGCAGCGGCTCCGTTGCAGCCAAAAGCGCGGCCTCGTAAAACGCCACGTATTTCGCATGCCAGGCCGTGTTGGTGGCATCGTTGACGATGGCCATCCGGGCATCTATCAATTCCTGCTTCCCGCTGGCAATCTGCGGGTAATGCTGGAAACCGGCAAATTGCACCTGCCCTCGGTCACTGGCAGTCACGATGTCCCGGATATTTCGGGCGCCGGCCGCCATGAACTCCTTGGCGCTGCCGGAGCCCAGCCGGTTGGCGATCACCCTGCGCATCATGCGCATTCCGTCCATAGCCGCATCCGGCCCTCCAATCCCGGCCCTCGTCCACTCCTGGGGCGCAGGCATCTCTACGAGGAAGAGCCGCACCAGGAGGCCAGCATCAGACTCAGGGCCGGGCAGACGCACCACCTTCTTCACCGTGACGCTTACCAGCGCCGGCGTGATCGTCAGCACAGAGGCGCTGGCGCCGCGCTCGGACTGGAGCATGAGCTTGGCATTGCCGGCATTGCGCGCGGCCACCGTGAAACCCTACGCATCCGCTCGGCTGTTGTGCGTCGTGCCCGTGACCTCCAGCACGTTGGGGTAATCGCTCACTGCCGCCAGCGTGTAGCGCTTGTCTATCTTCTCCAGCTTGACGCGCAGAACATTGCCCTCGACGAGAGTGATCGTGCCCGGCACGGGATTGCCGTGCATGTATTTCAGGATGGCATTGGCCATGGAAACTCCCCCTCGGATATCCGCGATTTGTTTTCTGACTTATTGCTTCGGCATGGGTGGCTTGAACGCCGGTATCCGAACCGTAGTCCCTGCACGCCGGCACTGCATGAGTATTCGATCGACCCACGACCGGCTCACCAGGGATGTACTGGTGCCAACATCCGTATCCGTTGGTACGACATCGGTCTTCAGATTCACGACGCCGGTGGCATAGGCCAGCATCCGGCCCTCCGTGTCCGGGTCCATCCTGTCAGGTACGTACGATTGACCTGGTCGAACGCGGTTTATCCGATGCACGGACTCGCCTTCGTACCAGATCATGGACAGCACACTCGTGCCCGGCTCCGATGTATCGGGCCTGTCCAGCCGCCTCTGCACGAAACAGAAGGTGTTCGCATGCGATGTGCTGGCCTTTGCAGCCAAAAACGAACGCAATGCGGCCCGGCTTGGCATCCGCCGCGGATCGGGCCGAGAGAACGCCGGATCGACGGGCACGCGGGACGATTCGGATGCTGCAACCGCAGGCAGCGCAACGCCTCCCAGCGACGACGTTACCGCCAGCGACAAAGAGAGCGCCCGTGCGATGCGTGCAGGGGTATGGCGCGGAATGATTCTCATGGATAGCCGCTCCTCCGGAGGACACTATACGGCCGGCGCAGTTCCGCCGCCCCCCGGGGTCCCTCAGGCACTCTGCCGCAGCGCCACCTCCGCCGGACCGCCGCGCCACCGGGCCATGAGACCGGTCCACTGCTTGCGGGCCGCTTCCAGGTGCCGCTCCTTCACGTGGCCATACCCGCGGATCTGTTCGGGAATGCGTGCGATCTCCACGGCCAGGGGCAGGTTCTCCGCCGTGAGACCGGCCAGCAGTTCTTCGATGCAGGCGCGGTATTCCTGGATCAGCGCGCGCTCGGTGCGGCGCTCCTCGGTGCGGCCGAAGGGATCGAGCGCCGTGCCGCGCAGCCCCTTCATCTTCGCCAGCACGCCGAAGGCCTTGTGCATCCAGGGACCATAGGCCTTCTTCACCAGTTCGCCGCGCTCGTTCTTCTTCGCGGTGAGCGGCGGCGCGAGGTGATGCACCACGCGGTAGTCGCCCTCGAACATGCCGGCGATCTTCCCGGTGAAGGCGCTGTCGGTGTGCAGGCGGGCCACCTCGTATTCATCCTTATAGGCCATGAGCTTGAAGAGGTAGCGTGCCACGGCCTCGGTGAGGCGGGTGGTGGATCCGAAGCGCGCCTCGGCTTCCTGCACCTTCTGCACGAAGGCCCGGTAGGTGGCCGCGTAGGCCGCGTTCTGGTAGCCCGTGAGGAATTCCTCGCGGCGCGCGATGATCTCGGCGAGCGCGGGCTTCTTCGCGAAATGGATGACCTGCGCCGTCTGGAACAGCGCGCGCACCCCGGCCAGGTCGTGCGCACAGCGGCGGCCCCATTCGAAGGCAGCCTTGTTGTTGTCGACCTGCACGCCGTTGAGCTCCATGGCGCGCATCAGCGCGGCGCGCGACAGCGGCACGCGGCCCTTCTGCCACGCGTAGCCCAGCATCAGGGGGTTGGTGTAGATGCTGTCGCCCAGCAACTGCACCGCCACCTCCTCGGCATCGAAACTGCCCAGCAGCTCCTCGCCCACGGCCGAGGCAATGGCCGTGTCGCAGTGCTGGCCCGGGAACTGCCAGTCGGGGTTGTTCACGAAGGACGCTGTCGGCGAACCGTGGTTGTTCAGCGCCACGAAGGTGCGGCCCGGCTGCATCGCGGCCATGGTGGTCTTGAGCGAGGCGACGATGGAGTCGCAGCCGATAATGAGGTCGGCCTTGGCGGTATCGACCTTGGTCGTGTAGATGGCCTCGGGGCGGTTGGCGATCTGCACGTGGCTCCACGTGGCTCCGCCCTTCTGCGCGAGGCCGGCAGCGTCCTGGGTGATGACGCCCTTGCCTTCCAGGTGGGCGGCCATGCCCAGCAGCGAGCCGATGGTGATCACGCCCGTGCCGCCTACGCCGGCCACGACGATGCCCCAGGCGGATTCGGCCGCAGGCAGCACGGGCTCGGGCAGCGGCGGCAGCGCCGACAGGTCGCCCTTCTTCTCCTTCCTCGGCTTCCTGAGCGTGCCGCCCTCGACGGTGACGAAGCTCGGGCAGAAACCCTTCAGGCAGGAATAGTCCTTGTTGCAGGTGCTCTGGTTGATGCGGCGCTTGCGGCCGAATTCGGTCTCCAGCGGCTCCACGGACAGGCAGTTGGACTGCACGGAGCAGTCGCCGCAGCCTTCGCACACCAGTTCGTTGATGACCACCGTCTTGTCGGGGGTGGCCAGGGTGCCGCGCTTGCGGCGGCGGCGCTTCTCGGTGGCGCAGGTCTGGTCGTAGATGATGGCCGTGCAGCCGGGGATCTCGCGGAACTCCCGCTGGATGCGGTCCAGCTCGTCGCGGTGGTGCACCGCCACGCCCTCGGCGAGCGGCACACCGTCGTACTTGGCGGGCTCGTCCGTCACGATGACCAGTTTGGCCACGCCCTCGGCCTTCAGGCTGTTCATGATCTGCAGCACCGAGTGGCCCTCGGGCCGCTCGCCCACCTGCTGGCCACCGGTCATGGCCACGGCGTCGTTGTAGAGCACCTTGTAGGTGATGTTGGTCCCGGCAGCGATGCTCTGGCGGATCGCGAGCAGGCCGCTGTGGAAGTACGTGCCGTCGCCCAGGTTGGCGAAGACGTGCTTGTCCAGCGAGAACGGCTGCTGGCCCACCCAGGTCACGCCCTCGCCGCCCATCTGCGTGAAGGTGGAGGTGTTGCGGCCCGGCATCCAGTTCACCATGTAGTGGCAGCCGATGCCGGCCACGGCGCGCGAGCCCTCGGGCACGCGGGTGCTGGTGTTGTGCGGGCAGCCGCTGCAGAACCACGGCGTGCGGTCGCCCGTGTCGGCGGCGGTCTCGGCGAGCGAGCGCTCGCGTGCGTCGATCACGGACAGGCGCGCGTCCATGCGCGCCACCACGTCGTCGGACACGCCGAGCTTCTTCAGTCGCTTGGCGATCGCGCGCGCGATGATGGCGGGCGTCAGGTCGGCCTTCGGGCGCAGCAGCCAGTTCTGGCTCGGGTTGGCCATGCTCCACTCGCCGCCGGAGTTGTCTCCCTCCACCTCGTCGAACTTGCCCAGCACGTTGGGGCGCACGTCGGCGCGCCAGTTGTAGAGCTCTTCCTTGAGCTGGTATTCGATGACCTGGCGCTTCTCTTCCACCACCAGGATCTCCTGCAGGCCCTGCGCGAAATCGCGCGTGATGGTGGCCTCCAGCGGCCAGACCACGTTGACCTTGTGCACGCGGATGCCGAGCTGCCGGCAGGTGTCGTCATCCAGGCCCAGGTCGATCAGGGCCTGGCGGGTGTCGTTGTAGGCCTTGCCGCTGGCGATGATGCCGAAGCGGTCCTGCGGCCCTTCGATGACGTTGTAGTTGAGCCGGTTGGCGCGGATGTACGCGAGGGCCGCATACCACTTGTAGTCCATGAGGCGCGCTTCCTGCTCGAGCGGCGCATCGGGCCAGCGGATGTGCAGGCCGCCGGGAGGCATCGCGAAATCCTCGGGCAGCACGATGTTCACGCGGTCCGGATCGACCGAGATGCTGCTGGACGACTCGACCACTTCCTGGATGGTCTTCATGCCCGACCATACGCCCGAGAAGCGGCTCATGGCGAAGGCATGCAGGCCCATGTCCAGGATCTCCTGCACGCTGCTCGGGAAAAACACCGGCAGCCCGCAGGCCTTGAAGATGTGGTCGCTCTGGTGCGGCGCGGTGCTGCTCTTGCTGATGTGGTCATCGCCCGCGATGGCGATCACGCCGCCGTGCTTCGCCGTGCCGGCCATGTTGGCGTGCTTGAACACGTCGGAGCAGCGGTCCACCCCGGGGCCCTTGCCGTACCAGATGCCGAACACCCCGTCGTACTTCTTCTTGTCGGGATAGAGGTCCAGCTGCTGCGTGCCCCAGACGGCCGTCGCGCCCAGTTCCTCGTTCACGCCGGGCTGGAAGACGATGTGGTTCTGCGCCAGGTGCTTCCGGGCCGCCCAGAGCGCCTGGTCGTAGCCGCCCAGCGGAGAGCCCCGGTAGCCGCTGATGAAGCCGGCGGTGTTGAGCCCGGCCATGGCGTCGCGCTGGCGCTGCAGCATGGGCAGGCGCACGAGGGCCTGCACACCGCTCATGAAGGCCCGGCCCTCCGGCAGGGTGTATTTGTCATCGAGTGACACTGTTTCCAGGGCGCGGCGAATGTGCTCCGGCAGCGGTGCGTTCATGGTTGTCTCTCCATCATCGTCGGGGATGCCGCGGCCTCGTGGGCGCGGGCAGGGCGGCGCGCCCGGTGGGGCGGGCTTTGCATGCCAGTGTAGGCAGGACGAACGGATATGTCCTTTCGTTTTCGTGCCGTGTTTACCCTCGTTTCAGAAAGATCCTTTCTGAAAACAATAACGAAATGGAAGAACTCGACAAATTCGACATCGCCATCCTCGCGGAACTGCAGGCCGATGCCCGGCTGACGAATGCCGAGCTGGCGCAGCGCGTGGGCCTCTCGGCCGCGCCATGCTGGCGGCGTGTGCGGGCCCTGGAGGAGGCAGGCTTCATCAAGGGCTACCACGCGGAGATCGACCGGCACCGGATCGGCCTGGGCGTGCTGGCCTTCGTGCGGCTGGATGCCGACCGCAGCACCGGCGGCCTCACGCGCGAGATGGAAGAGGCCATCGCCAAGATCCCCGAAGTGGTGGCCTGCCACTACATCAGCGGCACCGGCACGTTCGAGTTGCAGGTGGTGGCGCGCGACCTGGAGAGCTTCTCGCAGTTCGCGCGCGGCGTGCTGCTGAACCTTCCCAACGTAAAGGACATGCACACGAGCTTTTCGCTGGGGGAGGTGAAGGCGGGAGGGGCGTTGCCGCTGGCGCATTTGCGGCGATGACGAAGCATTTGGATAATTGCCGCAAAGCCATGCATCCTTTCTGGAAAGTCATCTGGACAGCAGGCGGTGTGGTCTGCCTCACTGCCGTGGCTACCGGCCACGCTGCCGCAACGCAAAACCTCGGAACTTCCCTCTGCCGATCGGGAGAAGAGCCTGTTTTCGCATGCACCATCAAGAATCAGCGAGCAGTTGCCGTCTGTGCCTCCAGACAGCCGGGCGGCCCGCAAGGCTACATGCAGTACCGCTTCGGCAAGCCCGGGAACTTGGAAATCAACGTTCCCGACAAGACGGACAGCAGCAACTGGCGTGAGCAATTCAAGGCCAAGCGACTTTGGTACTCGGCAGGTGGGGGCAACTATCTGCGCGTCCATCGAGGTGCCTACTCCTACGTGGTCTTCAGTGCCTTCGGCCGCTGGGGCGAAAAAGACGGAGTGATGGTCTGGAAAGACGGCGCCATGGTGGCGCACCATGCGTGCGCGGGACCGGCGCTGTCGAGGCTGGGCCCGGACCTGCAGTCCCGGCTGGGAATCGAAGAAGACCCCGAGGAACTGACATTGCCGTGACGAGAGCTCTGCGCCGGCAATGCCAGGCCAGCCTGAGGTCGAAGCGCTGATCTGCTTGCTTTCCGTGCCCGTCCACCCCTCGCATGCCCTGGAGCGCAGGCGGGAAGAACGCGTCGCCCATGGCGCATCGCCGTTAACTCCCGCAGAATCGGAAGGACATGCCACCCCAGCCGCCCCACGACAGTTCCTCCTCCACGTCCCTGCCCCCTGGCCGCCTGATCGAAGACCCGGCCGCCACACCCGCCGCCCGGACAGCCGCCACCGCCGAGGCCGCGGCGGCCGCACAGCTCGGCCAGGACGCCGCGCGGCGTGCCGAGCTCTCTCCTCTCGCTCCGCTCGGGGTGCCGGTGTTCCGCATGCTGTGGCTCACCTGGCTCGCGGCCAATACCTGCATGTGGATGAACGACGTCGCGGCCGCATGGCTGATGACGACGCTCACCACCTCGCCCGTGCTGGTGGCGCTGGTGCAGACGGCTTCCACGCTGCCCGTGTTCCTGCTGGGGCTGCCCAGCGGCGCGCTGGCGGACATCCTGGACCGGCGGCGCTACTTCATCGCCACGCAGTTCTGGGTGGCCGCGGTGGCGCTGGTGCTGTGCCTGGCAATCCTGGCGGGCGGCATGACGGCGCCGCTGCTGCTGGGCCTGACCTTTGCCAACGGCATCGGGCTGGCGATGCGGTGGCCGGTGTTCGCGGCCATCGTGCCGGAACTGGTCAGCCGCGCGCAGCTGCCCGCGGCGCTGGCGCTCAACGGCGTGGCCATGAATGCCTCGCGCATCGTCGGGCCGCTGCTGGCCGGCGCGATCATCGCGAGCGCGGGCAGCGCCTGGGTGTTCGTGCTCAATGCCGTGCTGTCGGTGATCGCGGGCTTCACGATCATGCGCTGGAAGCGCACGCACGTGCCCAATCCGCTGGGCCGCGAGCGGCTCGGCAGCGCGATGCGCGTGGGCGTGCAGTTCGTTCGCGAATCGCCGCGCATGCGCGCCGTGCTCTGGCGCATCTCGATCTTCTTCCTGCACGCCACCGCCCTGCTCGCGCTGCTGCCGCTGGTGGCGCGCGACCTGGAGGGCGGCGGCGCGGGCACCTTCACGCTGCTGCTGGCCTCAATGGGCGCCGGGGCCATCGCGGCGGCGATGTTCCTGCCGCGGCTGCGCCAGGCGATGCCGCGCGACACGCTCGTGGGCCGCGGAGCGCTGCTGCAGGCGCTCGCCACGTCGGTGGTCGCGATCGCCCCGAACGTCTATGTGGCGGTGCCGGCGATGGTGGTGGGCGGCATGGCCTGGATCACCACGGCGAATTCGCTGAGCGTGTCGGCACAGCTGGCGCTGCCGAACTGGGTGCGCGCGCGCGGCATGTCGATCTACCAGATGGCCATCATGGGCGCCACGGCGGCCGGCGCGGCCTTCTGGGGGCAGGTGGCCTCCGTGACCAGCGTGCACGTGAGCCTGGCGCTCGCCGCGCTCACCGGCACCGCGGCCATGGCCCTGGTGCAGCGCACCGTGGCGGACCGGTCCATGGAGGAGGATCTCAGCCCCTCGCGCGCCTTCAAGGTGCCCACCGCCCCCACGACGCCCGAGCAGGGCCACGTGGTGGTGACCATCGAATACGTGATCGACCCGGCCCGGGCCTTGGAATTCCGCGACACCATGCAGGAGAGCCGCCGCAGCCGCCTGCGCCAGGGCGCGCTCGACTGGCAGCTGCAGCACGACATCGCCGATCCTGCCCGCTATGTGGAGCGCATCGTGGACGAGTCCTGGACGGAACACCTGCGGCGCTTCGACCGCGTCACCGCCTCGGATGTGGCGCTGCGCGACCGCAAGCTGGCATTCCACGTGGCCGATGCGCCGCCGGTGGTGACCCGCTACCTGGTCGAGCTGGAGCGCTGAACCGGCTGGCGCCGCCGCGTATCAGCCCCTTATCGCGGCAAAGGCCGCAGTCCGAACCAGCCCCCTTCGGCATCGAACAGCACGTCGTACTGCTGCAGGAGGTTCATGCCGGTGTTCACGAAGGCCGGGCGCCCGAATGGCGCAGAAGCCCCCTGGGCGACGGTGCTGCCAGCCGCGCAGGTGGAGCCGGCAGAGCCGGAGGGCGGCCGGTTGACGAGCACGGCCCGCGGCGCACCGGCCCCGCCCGCGTTGAATACATACCGGGCCACCGGCGCCTGCGCGTCCGGGAACAGCACCTGCACCGGCGTGCCCTCCTTCAGGCCATTGCTGGTGTGGCCCGGACGGCTGGGGTTGGGGATTTGCTGCGTCGGCAGCGACGCCGGGTCGGCCACCGTGAGGTACATCTGCGCAATGCCGGTATCCACGAGCACCGATCCTGCTTCGGGTGCCCGGCCGGCCACGGACACGGCCATGGACGCCTGCTGCCAGTCACGCGGGTCGCTGGATGCCGGCTGCCCGTTGGCCAGGAGGCTTCCAGGCTGCAGCCTGGTGGCGCCGAAGCCCGCAGCATTGGCCGGCGTGAGCCCGGCGTGCACGCCGGATTTCGTCACGATGTAGCCGGCATGCACTTCGCCTTCGCGCACGGGCCGGCCGTCGATGGCGACCAGGTTCAGCAGTGGATTCTTGTCCGGCGTGCCCTGCGGCTGGCCATCGTGTTCGCGCCCGAACCCCACGCCCATGTACACGATCCCCTTGGGGCGGACCGTGGTCTTCGTGGGCTGCTCGCAGACCGGCTGGTTGGCTTTCTCGTCCCAGCAGGGGCAGATCATTTCCTTCTGGACTGCCAGGACGGGCACGCGGGCCACGACGCCCCCCTCCGCGGCGCGGAACACGAGGTCGCGCACGACCCAGCGCCCCACCCACAGCCGCTTGCTGCTCGACAGGAACTCCCAGCCCGCCGGGCCCGCTTCATCGTCGGAATAGCCGGGAAGATCGGCCGCGGAGATCACCACCCCGGTGGAGCCCGTGTCCATCGTGACGGCGAAGCCGCGGGCGGCGGATTGCGGGCTGCCGGGCGGGGTGCGCACCTCGAACTGAAGTTTCGGCGGCCGGGACGCTTCGCCCAGGGGGGTGACGAAGGGGATGAAACGCCCGGTGGTGTCCGGCCGGAGCACGGGCCCCGTGGCGGCTGCGGCATTGGCTGGAGCCTGGGCCCAGGCGGCGCTGCAGGCGAGCAGCGCGGCCATGTGGAGGATCGCTGTGCGGATCGGTGTCATCGGTTCTCCTTCCCTATGATGTTTTGGAAGGAGCAGACTACACGATATGCATTGTGCGGATGAGACACTGGAAGCCTGCGGGTGTCCGTGCTGCGCGTACTCAGGAAGCCTTCACACGAGAAGCGAATACGCCAGCATCGCGCTGGCGGATAGCCTCCACCATTTGCGGATACACCTCGGCATAGAGCGCAGCCCCCCGGTCTCCGAAACGTTCTTGCGCGTCCAATGCGAAAAGTACCTGCCGAGAATCAACGCACAAATTCCGGGCAGCGCATGCATTGACGAGATAATCATCTCCCGGGCCATCGCAACCCGGCACGGCCCCGCAAGTAGCCGCCACCCAGGCAATGGCCAGCACACGTTGATCGGCCGCATCGGTATAGGCTTTTCCGGAAAACACGATCGAGGCTCCATCGGGAGCATGGAAGAGCGATCCAGCCAAGTTTTCCATCAGCAGCGGATCGCCGGTGCGGAGCACCCGCTCCAGGACAGGCATGCGCGCCTGAGGATCGCTTGAAACGCTCGCCCACTCCTTTCCCAGGCGCCGGTATGTGTCATTGGCGACCCTCGGATCCCGGGTCAGGGCCAGCATGGCATCACCCGACAGTTCCTGGTCGATGAATGACGCGCAACGCTCCTCGCGCAGGATCTTGGCTTTCTGCTGCTCTGCAGATTGAGGGATCCAACTGGGCGGAGCAGGCTCGTCTCGCACGGATGCGCACCGTAAAAGAATTGTTAGCGCATACAAGCCATTTCCATCCCTCGGGCTGCCGACCATTTGATGGAATAGAACCCTGTAGTCCCTTGCCTGCCGCAACAGAACCGTCCATCCTGACTGCCGCTTTTCTTCCTTCTCTGCCGCAGACCCTCCTGGGCTCGGTGCGGCAGGCGCAGGAGCCTGCTCCGTGGTTTCCGGAACAGGCGCCACGACGATGGTCTGCGCCTCCTTTGTTTCCGGCGCTCCGCCTCTGCCCTTGAAAGCCAGGTGGACGATGAGCACGACCACCAGCCCGGCAGCGAACAGCATTCCCAATGCCTTATAGCTTTTCAACCGCATACAGAGTGATTTTGTACCGCCCCTGCCTCGCCTGCGTCCTTGCCTGGCTTCAACGTTCCAGGCATAGGATGTCCTGGCGTGACTGCCGAGAATGTGGGATTCAGGACAGCCCACTGCTCCTCATATCCATCGGCATAGATCACTACGAAAAAACCCTTGTCATCCGGCCTGTTCGATCTGCCCCAGTATGACCAAAAACCGTCGAACACCTTCAACCTCCGATAAACCTGTTCCGCAGCAAGCCACCGGCTTTCCACGGAGCTTTGCGAAGTGACATTCTTCAGGTCTCCGGTGGCACTGCACCGCACGTTGGATGCCTGAATGTAACGCTCGGCACCTGCGACGAGTTGCACATAACCTGGAAAAGGCTCATGAATACCCACGGAGCCCACCGACTGCGGTCCATACCCTTCAAAACCAAAATCATATATTCCGCTTGCAGTCACCGTGACTACAGGAAGCCCCTGCGAAAATGCGTTACCGAAAGACAGAAGAAAAAACAGCCATACCGAGCGCAGAAGCATGCAATCCTCCAGAAAATTCCGGCATTCTGCAGTGGAGGAATATTTTTATAAAATATCTTTGCTTATAAAATGCATCAGTTATATATATACATTACAGACGTCCGCCAAGTTATGGCCTCGGCCACAGCGCCCACAGCCGCAACCCCTGCTTGAGCCGCCCCGCCAGGTCGCCCGCCTCCTGGCCCCAGCCGGCGAAGTAGTCGGCCCGCACGGCGCCCAGGATGGCCGAGCCGGTGTCCTGCGCCAGCACCAGGCGCTGCAGCTGCGCGGTGGGGCCGGAAGAGGCCAGCCAGACAGGGGTGCCGTAGGGAATGCTCTGCCGGTCCACGGCGATGGAGCGGCCCGGGGTGAGCGGTACGCCCTGCGCACCGCGCGGACCGAAGGCGGCGTCCAGGGGCGGCAGCGGCTCCTCGCGGAAGAACACGTAGCGCGGGTTGGCCCAGAGCATCTCGGGCACGCGCTGCGGGTTCTGCAGCGTCCACGCGCGGATGCCGGGCCAGGTCGCGTCGCGCACCAGTCCCTGGTCGAGCAGCCAGCGACCCACGCTCTGGTAGGGCTGGTCGTTGGTGCCCGCGAAGGCCACGCGCACGAGGCGCACGGATCCGTCGGGTTCCTGGATGCGCAGCCGGCCCGAGCCCTGGATATGCACCACCAGCGCCTCGACCGGGTCGCGCACCCAGGCGATGGCACGGCCCGCCAGGGCGGCCTGGGCCTCGGGCAGAGTGTCGATCTGCTGGCGCGTGTACCAGGGCTTGCGCTGGCCGTAGCCTGCCGGCAGGCCGTACAGCGGCACGGTGAATCCGTTGCCCGGCGTGCGGCTGGCATCGAGGTAAGGCTCGTAATAGCTGGTGAGCATGCCGTCCGGATTGCCGTCCAGCGACTCGATGCGGTAGGGTTGCAGGCGCGACACCATCCATTCGCGCTGCTCTTCCGGCGTGGCGATGGAGAGGCGGCGGATCTCGGGGCACAGCGGCGCGAAGGCCGGCAGTGGCCGCTCGCAGCTGCGCAGCCAGGCGTTCCATGCCTCGTAGAGCGCATCGTTGGAGAACCCGGGCAACTCGGACCAGTGCACCGGGATCCAGCGGCTCTTGGGCTGCGCCATCGGGGGGGGAAGCGGCCCGCCCGGCTCCGGCGGCAGCGGTACGCCGGGCCCCGGAGGCAGGGTGATGAGCGGGCCGGAAGGCGTGGTGGCCGGAGGCAGAACGGGCGGCGGCGTGGAGCAGGCAGCCAGCGTTCCTACAATCAGCGCCGTTGTCACCAGGCGCAGGAGACGGAGATTCATGGGGCTGATTTTGCTTGAAGCATTGCTGGCGCTCGCCGTGCTCGTCGCCATCGTGTGGTGGACCATGTTCTCCGGGCGGCGGCGGGGCGAGTTGCCCCCGCCGGACAGCCGGCCGCCGGACGGCGAAAAGTAGGACGGGGCCTGCAAGGGCAGGCGGCCTCCGCCGGGTCACGGACGGGTTCGGGCACGCGAAAAATGCCTCCAGGCGCCAGCCGGGCCGGCCGCACTCCGCTGCACCGCGGGCCTGGCCATGGCGTCCCACCGAACGACAACAGGAGAACTTCCATGCGCACTTCCCGCACACTCATCGCCGCCACCGCTGCCGTGCTGCTCGCCAGCGGCTGTGCCAACATGACCGATACCCAGCGCCGCACCGCCACCGGCGCAGGCGTGGGTGCCGCCGGCGGCGCCGTACTGGGCGCCGTGACGGGCGGCAATGCCGGCACCGGCGCGCTGATCGGCGCTGGCGTAGGCGCCCTGGGCACCTACATCTGGTCCCAGCACATGGAGCGCCAGAAGCAGGAAATGCAGCAGGTGACGCAGGGCACCGGCGTGGTGGTCACCCAGACGCAGGACAACCAGCTCAAGCTCGACATTCCCAGCGACATTTCGTTCGCGACCAACCGCTCCGACATCCAGCCCAACTTCGCTCCGGTGCTGGACCGTTTCGCCGAAGGGCTGCGCAACAATCCCAATGCAGAGGTGCGCATCGTCGGCTACACCGACTCCACCGGCAACGACTCCATCAACAATCCGCTGTCGCTCGACCGGGCCACCAGTACGCGCAACTACCTCACCTCCCGCGGCGTGAGCGGGGCGCGCATCCAGGTGGAAGGCCGGGGCGCACGCGAACCCGTGGCCACCAACGACACGGCCGAAGGCCGGGCACGCAACCGCCGCGTGGAGATCTACGTGGGCGAGCGCCCGCGCCAGGGCTGACGCCCGCCTGCCGCACGGTCAACCGGCCGAGCGCAGCAGGTTCGCCAGCTCCACGGCGGATTTGACCTGCATCTTGTCGAAAACGCGCGCGCGGTGGACCTCCACCGTGCGCACGCTGATGTCCAGCTGGTCCGCGATCAGCTTGTTGGGCAGCCCTTCCACCACCAGGCGCATGACGTCGCTCTCCCGCTCCGTGAGTTCGGCGAGCCGGTGCCGCAGGTCGTTGCGCTGGTGCGCTTCCTCCAGGTACCGGGCGGATTGCGCCAGGGCCTGCTCGATGCGGTCCACCAGCAGGTTGTCCGAGAAGGGCTTCTCGCAGAAATCGAAAGCGCCGCGCTTCACGGTGGCCACCGCCGTGGGCACATCGGCATGGCCGGTGAGGAAGATCACTGGCAGGGCACCGATCAGCCCGCGCTCGGCCAGCCGGTCGAACAGCGCCAGCCCGCTCATGCCGGGCATGCGCACGTCCAGCAGCAGGCAGCACGGCTGGCGCAGCACGGGCCTGTCGCCCAGCATGGCCTCGAAGGCCTCCGCACTGTCGAAGGACTCGCTGGGCACGCGGCGCGACCTCAGCAGCCAGGCGAGCGCTTCGCGCACGCCGGCGTCGTCGTCCACGATGTAAACGGTGGCGTTGGAGACAGGTTCCATCAGGCGTTCCGGGGTTCGGTGTCGGGTTCGGTGCCGGCGGAAGGACAGGCCGGCAGGGTGAAGGTGAATACCGTACCACGCGGCGCATGCGGCGCGTGGCCCAGGAAGCCGCCATGCTGCTCGACCACGGTGCGGCACAGGCTCAGCCCCAGCCCCATGCCTTCCGCGCGGGTGGTGAAGAACGGCGTGAACAGCTTGGCGCCCACGTCGTCCGGGATGCCCGGGCCGGCGTCGATCACCTGGAATTCCAGCCACGCATTCTGCGCATTGGAGGCCGCGCGCCGCACCCTCAGCTCCAGCAGGCGGTGCGGCGTGCCAGGCTCGTCCATGGCCTGCATGGAATTGCGCGCGAGATTGAGCAGCACCTGCTCGACCATGGTGCGGTCGCAGAGCACGCGGGGCAGTTGCGGCTCCACGCCGATGCGGATCTGCACGCGCAGCTTGTGCGCCTGCAGCCGGATCAGGGGCAGCACGGCGTCCAGCAGGTCTTCCGCGGCGACGGGCTCGCGGGTCTGGTCACGGCGGCGCACGAAGTCATGCACACTCTTGATCACCCGTCCAGCGCGCTCGGCCTGCTGCGCGATGCGCTGCAGGCCCACCCGCACGTCCGGCAGGAACGACGCCGGACCGTGGGCACCTGGCGCGGCTTCCGCCGATTCCAGCAGGTTGATCGACCCGGAGGCGTAGCTGGCGATGGCCGCGAGCGGCTGGTTGAGTTCATGGCTCAGCAGCGATGCCATCTCGCCCACGGTGGCCAGGCGCGCGGTGGCCTGCAGGCGCTCCTGGGAGGCCCGCGAAAGCTCTTCGATGCGGCGCTGCTCGCTCACGTCCAGGAAGGCGCTCATCCAGCCCGTATGCAGGCCCTGTGCATTGATCAGCGGCGCCTCGAAGATCAGTACCGGAAAGCGAGTGCCGTCCTTGCGCATGAACGTGGATTCATAGCCCTCGCGCGGAGGAGGATGCTGCCCCGACAGCCGGACCCGCTGGCGGCGCAGGTATTCGTCGGCGAACTCCGGCGGCCAGTAGGGCAGCCGGTCGGCCTGCCCCAGCAGCTCCTGCGCGGAGAATCCGACCATTTCGCAGAAGGCGGGGTTGACGTAGGTGATGCGCCCCTGGAGGTCGCGGGCACGCAGTCCGGTGACGAGCGAATCCTCCATGGCCTTGCGGAAGGCGAGCGCATCGCCCAGGTCGCGCTCGGCACGCAGGCGCCGGCGGTTGTCGCGCACCAGCACCACGAGCACGGTGATCAGCGCGATGGACATGGCCGTGACCACCGCCGTGAGCACGTTGGGAAAAACGCTGGGCGCGCTGTGCCAGCTGTCCATGCGCAGCACGAGGGCCGTGCCGGGCAGGTCGAAGAGCTGCTGCGTGCTGAACATGCGCGTGCCGCGCCGGTTGGCGCCCACCATGGCGAGCCGGGTGCCGTCGGCCTCGGTGAACGACACCTCCTGGCCGCGCTTGAGCCCGGGCACCACCATCTCCACCAGCACGTTCTGCAGCGAGTACGTGGCGACCAGGTAGCCGGTGTTGACCCCTTCGTTCGTCAACGGGATGCACAGCTCCATCATTTCCGCGCCCCGGCCCTCGCCCAGCGGCTGGTAGTAGCTGCCCGAATACGAGGGCCCGCCCACGCGCCGCGCATTGCCGCAGGCCAGGGCAGTGTTGGAGTGCGTGCCGCTGCGGGTTTCCGCGTCCCACTGCACGGGCCGGTAGGGCGTTTCGGCATGCGCCCGCACGCGCAGGGCGGGGTCCCGCCATTCGATCCGCACCAGTTCGCGGCGGCTGCCCAGGAGCTGGGCGGCACGCGCCTCCCAGCTGGCGCTGTCGGGGCCGCCCGCCTGCAGCGCCTGGAGGTTCTGCAGGTTGTGGGTGAAGCCCGTGCGGATGTCGGCCACGGCATCGGCGGCGTCGCGGTCGAGGCGGTTCTGCACTTCGGAGGCTTCGTAGCGCCCTGCCAGCCACACCTGCGTGACCAGCATACCGGCCACGAGCAGCACGAGCGCGGTCCAGAGCGACCAGCGCCGCCATGCGATGTGCCACCGGCGCCAGGGCCAGCGCGCCAGCGCGCCCGCCGCGGGCTGCAGAGGAGCGGGCCCGTCGGCTTCCGTGCCGGCTTCCGGCGTCGGGGCGGTGCTCACGGCGTATTCACAGGACGCGGTGGTCCAGCGCAGGCAGCTGGGCGCGTACCTGCCTCAGTCGGCCCTCGTCGAGGGGTGCCGCCACCACGGCAGGGCCTTCGGGCTGCTGCGCCAGCACCTGCCCCCACGGGTCCACCACCATGCTGTGGCCCCAGGTACGCCGGCCGTTCTCGTGCGTGCCGCCCTGCGCCGGCGCGACCACGTAGGCAAGGTTCTCCACCGCGCGGGCGCGCAGCAGCACCTCCCAGTGGGCCTGGCCCGTCGTGTGGGTGAAGGCGCTGGGCACCAGCAGCACGTCCACGCCGGCACGTGCGTGGTCGCGGTAGAGCTCGGGAAAGCGCAGGTCGTAGCACACCGACAGCCCCACGCGCCACGCAGAGCCGTCGCGGGCGGTCATGGTGAAGCGCGCAGGCGTGCCGCCGGCCTCGATGACGGCGGCCTCGTCGAAGCGCTCGCGCCCGTTGTCGAACCGGAACAGGTGGATCTTGTCGTAGCGCGCCACGCACTCGCCCGCGGGCGAGAACACCAGGGTGGTGTTGCGCACGTGGTGCTCGCTGCCGCAGCGCAGGGGCAGCGTGCCGCCGACGATCCACATCCGCAGCTCGCGCGCCGCCTGCGCGAGGAAATCCTGGATCACCCCTTCGCCGAAGGTTTCGCGCAATGCCAGCTTGTCGGTATCGCGGGCGCCCATGGCGCAGAAATATTCGGGCAGGGCCGCCAGTTCGACGCCGCGGGTAGCGGCATCCTCCAGCAGGCGGCGGGCCTGCCGGAGGTTGTCCTGGACCTGGAGGCCGGAAACCATCTGCAGTGCGGCGGCGTTCATCATGGCTCTTTCTCCTCTGCGCCACTGGATGCGGGCGCCTTGTGCTGGGAAGCAGCGGAAGCTGGCGCAGGGGCCGCGGCCCCTTCGGGGGACGCTGTTGCAGGCGGCTCCGCCCCCGTGCGGCGCCGCGGCACGCGCGCGATGCGCGGGTCGGTCCAGGTACCGTCGATGCGGAACTCCTGCGTCGCCGCCTGGATGAGCGGTCCCCGCAGGAACACCTGCGCCAGGAAGCTTCCGAGCCCCACCACGGGGTTGATGGCCGTCGCCACGAGCGATGCCGTCATGGCGTTGATCTCGGGCACCACCACGACATGGAGGTTCTGGGTTTCATGGTCCAGGTCGGCGCTGCCCTCCATGAGCACCGCGGCGTTCACGCCCTTCATCTGCAGGTTGTTGGTGGTGGCCACGCCCTGCTCGATGCGCACGTCGCCCCGCACGAAGTCGAAAGCGAAGCCTTCGCTGAACACGTCGCGGAAGTCGAGCGTCAGGCGCCGCGGCAGCGACTGCAGGCTCAGCACCCCCAGCAGCTTGGCCAGGCCGGGGTCGGCCTTGAGGAACTGGCCCGACTCCACGTTCACGTTGATCTGTCCCGACATGGAACGGTAGTCGGGATCGAGGGGAGCCCCCATCCAGGCGACCTGCCCCTCCATGCGGCCCTTGCCGCGGCGCACCACGCCCTCCATGCCGAAGCGGGCCAGCAACTGTCCGGAATCGCGGATGTCGAGCCGGAAATCCATGGAGGTGCGGCGGCGCGCTCCCGCGGCCCCGCCGCCCAGCAGCACCCAGTTGCCGCTGGAAGTGAACGTGGCCTCCGGCACCGTGAGGTTGAGCTTGGACAGGCGCCATTCCCTCGGAGTGCCTGCGCCGCTGCGGTTCTGTGCCTCCACCTCGATGCGCCCGAGCCTGCGGCCGCGCAGTTCGAAGTCCTGCACGATGATGTCCAGCGCGGGCATCGTGGTGCTTTCGGTGCGGCTGTCCAGCAGCGACTCCTCGACCTGCTGGGCCTCGCTCTGGGGCACGGAGAGCCGGGACAGGCGGGCGAACACGCGGCCGCCGGACTCGTCGCCCTCGCCGTCCGGGCGGTATTCCACATAGCCGCTGAGTTCGCGGGCATCCAGGTTGGCCCGCCAGGTGGTGCCCTCGCGGGAACCTCCTGCGACGACATCGTGCAGCGTGCGCCCCTGCAGGACCAGTGTTTTTGCGCGCGCGGCCAGCACCGTCGGCAGGAACTCCTGCGCGCCACCTTCGGGCATGCGCGCGCTGGCGCCCGAGGCAGCACCAGCGGTGGAAGCGCCCGCATCCGGCGCGGACGCCGGAGCGGCTCCTGCCGCCTGCCGGCCCAGCACGTTCTGCCAGGCGTCCAGGTCCAGGAGGTCGGTATGCACGTTGGCCGATACCCCCCGCTCCGGCATGACCGCAGACTCGCCGGGCGCGAGGCCGATGCCGATGGCACCGCGCAGCACGCGGGGCACCGGACCGGAATGGTCCAGCACATAGCTCGCGGAACCGATGCCGCTGATGTCCACCGTCATCTGCTCGCGAACCGGGGGCTCGGCGCCGGCATCCGAGGGGGGCGCGGCCGACTCCCGGGCGAGTTGCGATTCGTACCGCACCGGGCGGACGGCATCGGCGGCCTTGCCCAGGGGTGCAGGCAGGTCCAGCGCCATGCCCTGCAGATTGGTCGTCACCAGCACCTCCGGCAGGCCGCGGCGTACGCCCAGGGTCAGCGCATACGCGGCGCTGCCCGTGGCATGGCGGGCCAGCTCGGGCAGCCCGGGCCACTGCACGGCCTCGCGCAGGCCCTCGGCCGTGGCCACGCCCTGGCCCCGCACCTGCACCGAGGACTCCAGCGCACTCGTCCCGGATGCAACGGACCGCATGCCGCCCTCCAGCCGCAGGTCGCCACCCAGCGTCCGCCCCTGCACGTTCGCCAGGGTGAAACCGGTGTCGCTGAACTGCACCGCGCCCCGGGTGCGGGTGATGACGGGCACGTCCGGTGTGATGCGCACATCGTTGCCCGCGAACGCCAGGCTGCCCTGCACTTTCGACTGGTCGATGTGGCTGATCGGCAGGCTCAGGGACAACTGCAGGCCGGCGTTGCCGGTGCCCGTCGCCTGGTCCAGGGCATGCGATGTGAGGCGCGAGAGCGGTGATGCCGCCATGAAGGCCAGCATGTCGGCCAGCGGGCCCTGTGCCTGGGCCTGCACGCCCACCACGCTGTGGGCGAGGTCGGGAATTCGCGCCTCCACCCGGTCCACGCGCAGCCGCGGCGTGCCCGCGAAGCTGCCTGTCGCCCCGCGCACCGCCATGCTGGAGCGGTCGAACACCAGTTCGCCCGCCAGTTGCGTGAGCGCCGGCCAGACCGGATCGCCCGCATGCTGCAGGCCCGGCGGCACATAGGCATAGGTCACGTCCCGGAGCTTGGCGGCGATGTGGAATTCCCCCTGTCCGGGATGGTTGAACGGGATGTCGTGCAGGTCGCCCTTGACGCGGAACTGCACGCTGGACGCCGTGCCGGCCGTCACCGCATCGCGCACGTAGTGCCGGGTTTCCGCGGGGATGGTCAGCGGCAGGTAGCGGTGCACGCGCGTGCCGTCGGCGCGGCGCAACTCGCCGCTCAGGTCCAGCACGCCCGGGAAGCGGGAGCGGCTGGAGGACCGCTTCGGGTCACCTGTGGTCCAGGCCACGCGGGCCTCGCCCTGGGCGTCGGCGTTGGAGAACTGGAGGTCCGGTATCTGCAGTGCGATGCGCTCACCCTCCACCTGCCAGCGCACGCTGGCGGACAGCCGCTCGAGCGGCACGGCGGGGTCTTCGAAGACCTCCGGCAGCACCAGGGCGCCGTCCTCGATCGCGACGGACGCCTTGCCGCCCGCCTGGGTGAGCTCGAAATCCACCGCGGCACCCCGCACGCCTGGCGTGCCCGAGGTCTTCACCGCAGCGCCATCGGCCAGCGCCAGGCCCGCGACCCGGCCCCGGGCCTGGTATTGCCGGGGAGCATCCAGGGGACCGCGCCAGCTCGCCTGGATCTCCTCCACGACGCCCCGCGGACCGAACCGGTCGAGCGCCCCATGCAGCGCGTCGCCCAGCGGCAGGCGGCTGGCGACCTGGGCCAGCGCCGCCAGGTCGAGCCGGTCGGCGCGCAACTCGCCCTGCTCGCGCTCGGGTGCACGCGGGTCCCTGCCGGCCTGCCGGATGGACACATTCCCGCCAGGCCAGCGCAGGCCGTCGCGGGTCAGGAACTGCAGCCCTTCGGTGGACGCCTCGAAGCCGCCTTCCAGCCAGCGCCCACCTACGCGGCCCGCGACCGAAGCCAGCGCCAGGGGTTCCAGGCCCTGTCCCAGCGTGGCCTCCACGTCGGCCAGCGCCACGTCCGCCGTGCCGCCGGCCACCTCGCCCCGCCGCACGTCCAGCCAGGCACGCAGGGCACCCCGCCCCTGCGCCACGTCGATGCCTTCGATGTCCGCATGCTGGCGCAGGCGGGAGACGTCCACCCGGCCGAACTGCGCGAACAACTGTCCGCTCCATTGCCTCCAGGCACCGCCATGGGTGGTGAGCAGCGGCTGCCGGAAGCGGCCCATCAGCGTGAACCGGTCGCCCCAGGCCGGAGGCGGCGTGGCGTCCAGTCGCATGGCATGCCGCCAGCCCCGGTTGCGCAGCACGATGTCCACATCCGAAAGCTCCAGCGGAGGCGCACCACGCATCGCGTCCGTCCAGCGCACCGTGCCGCCGCGCAGCGCCACCTCGCCCTGCGAGAACACCCAGTCGGCAGCCGAGCCGCCGTCGCCGGAGCCCGCCCCGCCATGCAACCGGATGCCGCCCACCACCAGTTGGCCGTCGGCTTCACGGCGCACGTCCAGCTCGGGCCGCTCGATGTACAGCTGCTCGAATCCCAGGCGCAGCGCAGAGCGCGGCGAGAGAGCCGCCACCACCCGCGGCAGGCGCAGGGCTTCGCGGCCCTGCGGGTCGAGCAGGGCCACGTCGGTCAGTTCGATGGCCGGCACCAGTCCTTCCGAGCGCGCCGACAGGGCCCCGATGCGCACGGGTACCCCCAAGGCTTTCGTGGCCTGGGCTTCCAGTGCGGGGCGCCACTCCCCGATTCGCGGCACAATCCAGCCGTGGAGCACCCCCCAGGCCACGGCGACCAGCAGCCAGAAGGCGATCAGCAGTCCCAGTGACCACCGCGCAAGGCCCGCCATGCATCGGAGCAGGCGGGAGGGGTGCGGTGTCGTCTCAATCATGGTGGGCTTGGATGTGGCAGGAATTATGACCCGCGCCCGCTGTGCGGGTTCAGCCCCAAAGGGTGTCGGTATGTACAGTTTCAGTGCCTCTTCCTTGCCATATGTCCACGCCGTTCGCTGAACCCGGCCGCGCCTGCGCGGAGCATGCCGCCGGGGCCGCCCATTCCCGATTCCACCAGCGGCTGCAGCGCCGCTATGCCGGCGAAACCGCGCTGCTGCCGCCGGGAGCCCCCACCCGCCAGACCATGGCCGAGGCCCTGCAGGCCCTGCGTGCGCGCGGGCACGACACGGGCGCCGCCCTGCGCGTGCTGCGGCAGCTGGTCATGGAGCGGTTGATCCGGCTGGATTGCGAGGAAGGCGCGCCGCTGTCCGACGTCACCCGGGCCACGACCGAACTTGCGGAACTCGCGCTGGACGAAGCCCTGCGCCACGCCCGCCAGGAGCTGGACGCCCGCCATGGCCCGCCGCAGGGCCCGGATGGCGGGCCGGTGGCGCTCTGGATCGTCGGCATGGGCAAGCTGGGTGCGCGCGAACTGAACGTGTCCAGCGACATCGACGTGATCTACGTCTATGAGCACGAAGGCGAGACCGCCGGGGTGGACGGCGGCCGCGGCCGCCTCTCCCACCAGGAATATTTCGGGCGGGCCGTGAAGGCCATCCATGCCCTCGTGGGCGAGACCACCGAGCACGGCTTCGTGTTCCGCATGGACCTGGCCCTGCGCCCCAACGGCAACTCCGGCCCGCCCGCCGTCTCGCTTGCCGCCCTGGAGGAATACCTGCAGGTGCAAGGCCGCGAATGGGAGCGTTTCGCCTGGCTCAAGAGCCGCATCGTCGCGCCGCGCGACGGCCTGGGCCATCCGGCCGTGCAGGGGCTGCGTGCCGTGGTGCTGCCCTTCGTCTTCCGCCGTTACCTCGACTACAGCGTGTTCGACTCGCTGCGCTCGCTGCACCGGCAGATCCGCGACCATGCCGCGAAGCGCAGCGCGGGCCACCCCGAGCGGGCCAACGACGTCAAGCTCTCGCGCGGAGGCATCCGCGAGATCGAATTCACCGTTCAGTTGCTGCAGGTGGTGCGCGGCGGACAGTTCCCGGAACTGCGCTGCCGCCCCACGCTGGAAGCCCTGCAGCGCCTCGCGCGCGCCGGGCTCATGCCGCAGGAGACGGCCGATGCGCTGGCCGAGGCCTATACCTTCCTGCGCCGCGTGGAGCACCGCATCCAGTACCTGGACGACCAGCAGACCCATGTGCTGCCCACGCGCGACGACGACCTCGCCTGGATCGCCAGCACGCTGGGGCTTGGTTGCTGCGCCTTCCTGCACCAGCTCGACGCGCACCGCGAACTGGTGGCGCAGGAGTTCGACACGCTGCTGGGTGGCCCCGGCAAGCGCCAGTGCAGTGGAGGCGGCTGCGGCGGCCCGCGCGCGCAATCGGCGCCGGTGCCCGAACTCGACACGCTGCTGGAACAACTTCCCCCGAAAGTGCGCGAACGCGTGGCCGAATGGCGCGACCATCCACGCGTGGCCGCGCTGCGCGATGAAGCCCGCGCCCGGCTGCTGCGGCTGGTGCAGCGCACGGCGCGCTGGCTGGCGGAAGGCCGTGTGAACGAGGACGCCGCGGTGCGGCTCGTCGCCTGGCTGGAGCCGCTGCTGCGCCGGGAGAGCTACCTCGCGCTGCTGCTGGAGCGCCCGTCGGTGCATGAGCATCTGATGCACCTCCTGGGCGCCGCCCAGTGGCCCGCCCGCTACATGCTCCAGCATCCCGGCGTGATCGACGAACTGGCCGGGGACGCGCTGCTGTCCGAGCGCTTCGTCCCGGCGGACTTCGAGCACGAGATGGAACTGCGCATCGGGTCGCTGCGCTCCACCGGCGAGGACGACGACGAGGCATTGCTCAATCTGCTGCGCCGCGCCCAGCATGCGGAGACCTTCCGCACCCTCGCGCGCGACGTGGAGCGGCGCATCACCGTCGAACAGGTGGCCGACGACCTGTCGGCCCTGGCCGACTGCGTGCTGCGCGTGACCGCCGCGTGGTGCTGGGACCGGCTGCGCAACCGGCACCGCGACGTGCCGCAGTTCGGCATCATCGGCTACGGCAAGCTCGGCGGAAAGGAACTGGGCTACGGCAGCGACCTGGACATCGTCTTCGTGTTCGACGACGACGATGACCGCGCACCCGAGATCTATGCCGCCTTCGCGCGCAAGCTCATCAACTGGCTCACGGTGAAGACCGGCGAAGGCGACCTCTACGAGATCGACACCGCCCTGCGGCCCAACGGCAGCTCGGGCCTGCTGGTCACGAGTTTCGAGGCCTATGCCAACTACCAGCAGCGCCGCGGCAGCAATACCGCCTGGACCTGGGAACACCAGGCCATGACGCGCGCGCGCTTCGTGCTCGGCAGCGACGCGCTGCGCGACCGCTTCGACGCCGTGCGCACGGCCGTCATCACGGCCCCGCGCGATGCCGCCGGCCTGCACGCGGAGATCGTCGCCATGCGCGAGCGCGTGCGTGCCGCGCATCCGGTGCCCCCAGGGCAGTTCGACGTGAAGCACGGCGTGGGCGGCATGGTGGATGCGGAATTCGCCGTGCAGTACCTCGTGCTCGCGCACGCGGGCGAGCACCCGGGCCTGTGCGACAACGTCGGCAACATCGCGCTGCTGCAGCGCGCGGAGGCCGCCGGCCTGCTGCCCGCGGGCGTCGGTGCGGCCGCCGCGTCGGCCTACCGGACACTGCGCCAGGTGCAGCACCGCGCGCGGCTCAACGAAGAGCCCACGCGCGTGGCGCCCTCCACGCTGCATGCCGAGCGCGAGGCGGTGATGGCGCTGTGGCGGGCGGTGTTCGGCGGCACGACGGCTACGTGATGCCCCGCGGCGGCGCAAAGCCGCCGCCATTCCCCGCGGCGTCTCGCCTCCTTCCCGAAGCAAAGTAGGGGACTTCCCTTATCCCAGCCATAAATGGCGGGACATTGATGCGGGGGAGCTTTTTGGCAACGATACGCGCTAGCAACAAGAACTTACACAACAGCGTGCCGATGACCGCTGGAGACGCGGACTCATCGCTTTGAAGAGCCTCTCGAGGGGCCGAAGTCAAGAGGGAGGGCATCCTGCCTGTACACGGTCATTCGGCGCCTGGGGTTGCACCCTCAGCGCGTCGAGCGCGGCTGTGCCAACGAACCACTCCGCGGGCCCGCGCCCGTGGCGATCTCCTGGTCCGTCTCCCATTCCATCGTTGTCAACGAGCCGAACGGAGCCGCCATGCGCGCCAGTCATTCCCCTGTCCATTACCTTCCACTGACCGCAGCCCAGATGGGCATGTGGCTCCTTACACGTTTCGCGCCGCCCGATGCCCACTTCAATATCGCGGAGGCCATCGAGATTCGGGGGAAGTTCGATCCCCAGCTGTTTCTGCAGGCCTTGCGCACCCTGTGCGCGGAGACAGAGTCCCTCCGGCTGCGTGTCGAAGACACGCCCCAGGGCCCCCGGCAGTGGCTGGAGCCCGAGTTCTCGGGCAGCATCTCCCTGCTCGATTTCAGTGGCGAAGGCGATCCCCGGGCATCGGCGGAACAATGGATGGTCGAAAATTCTGCCCGCCGCACGGATGTCGAGCGGGAACCCATGTGGTACAGCGCAGTGCTCCGCATCGCTCAGGACCACCACATCTGGTACCAGCGCGGGCACCACTACGCCAACGACGGCTTCGCCGCCGTCATCGTCGCGCGCCGGGCGGCAGACCTGTACACGGCGCTGGTGAACGGCACGGCTGCGCCGGCCGATTCGGAGCTGAAACCACTGTCCGTCCTGATCGAGGAGGACCAGGCCTACCGCGACTCCGCGCGCGCCCTGAAAGACCGCGAATACTGGATGGAGCGGATGCGCGACCGCCCCGAGCCGCTGACCCTCGCGGAACGGCGCAGCAACAACATCGGCAGCCTGCTGCGGCAAACGGCGCACTGGCCGGCGGCGCGCGTCGCCGCACTGCGCGATACGGCCGCGCTGCACGGCTCCACCCTGCCGCAGATCCTCATCGCCGCGACGGCCACCTATCTCTACCGCATGACGGGCGTGTCCGACCTGGTGATCGGCGTTCCGGTGACGGCGCGCTACAACGACCGCATGCGGCGCGTGCCCGGCATGGTCGCCAACGCAGTGCCCCTGCGCCTGTCCATGCGGCCCGAGCTGCCCTTCACGGCCCTGCTGCGTGAGGTCAGCCAGCAGATGCGCAAGATCCTGCGCCACCAGGCCTACCGCTCCGAGCAGCTGCGCACGGACCTGGAACTGCAGGCGAAGGACCACCCCCTCTTCACCACCATGGTCAACGTGGAGCCCTTCGACTACGCACTGCGCTTCGGGGACTGCTCCATCGAGACCCGCAACCTCACCAACGGATCCCCCCAGGATCTCGGCATCTTCATGTATGAGCACGGGAATGGCCAGGACCTGCGGATCGACTTCGACGCCCATGCCGATCTCTACACCGTCCCCGAACTGGCAGCGCACCAGGCCCGGCTGCTCGGCGTGCTCGACACCCTTACCGATCTTCCCGCGCAGGCCATCGGGTGCGTGGAGGTCATCACCGAGGATGAACGCCTGGCCTTCCTGTCCAGGTGCGGCGGAACGGTCCGTACGGAGCCCGGGGCCCACCTGGCCGAATTGCTGGACGCCGGCCTGTCGCGCGACCCCGGCGCGGTCGCGCTGCGCTTCGAAGGCCGCTCCATGACCCGTGGCGAGCTCGACCGCCAGGCCAGGGAATGGGCCCGCCGCCTGGCGGCCATGGGTGCCGGCCCGGACCGCCTCGTCGCGTTGGCGATTCCACGGTCGCTGGAGCTGGTGGCAGCCCTGGTCGCGGTCCTGAGAAGCGGGGCGGCGTACCTGCCGATCGACCCGGACTTTCCCGCCGACCGCCTCGCCTTCATGCTGGACGACGCACAGCCCGTGTGCCTCATGACCACGCAGGAGCTCTCCGGGCGGTTCGATGGCGGCATTCCGCGCTTTCTCGTCGATGCCGCGGAACCACAGGCCGGCGTCCAGCAGAATGCGCCTGCCGGCGCCCCCGCGGCCGCAGCGCTGCACCCCTCGCAACCGGCCTACGTCATCTACACGTCGGGGTCCACCGGCAGGCCCAAGGGCGTCGTGGTGCCCCACTCCGCCATCGTCAACCGGCTGCGCTGGATGCAGGCGGAGTACGGGCTGGAGTCCGGAGACCGCGTGCTGCAGAAGACGCCTTCGAGCTTCGATGTCTCGGTGTGGGAGTTCTTCTGGCCGCTGATCGCAGGTGCCACGCTCGTGATCGCACGGCCCGGCGGGCACCGCGATCCTTCCTACCTGGCGGACCTCATCGCGCGGGAAAGCGTCACCACCACCCACTTCGTACCCTCGATGCTCGAGTTGTTCCTGCAGGAGCCTGCGGCGGCTGCGTGCCACACGCTGCGCCGGGTGGTCTGCAGCGGCGAGGCCCTGCCTGCTTCGCTGGCGGCGCGGTTCCACGGCATGCTGGGGTGGTGCGCACTGCACAACCTCTACGGCCCCACCGAGGCGGCGGTCGACGTCACCGCCTGGGCATGCACGCCCGAGGCATGTGCCGGCCTGGCACGCATCCCGATCGGGCGCCCCATCTGGAATACCCGCATGTACGTGCTGGACCCGGGCCTGCAACCCTTGCCGGTGGGTGCCACGGGCGAGCTGTATATCGCAGGCGACGGCCTGGCGCTGGGCTACCTGAACCGTCCTGCGCTCACTGCGGAGCGCTTCATCGCGGATCCTCACGGGCCGGCGGGCAGCCGCATGTACCGCACCGGTGACCTCGCGCGGTGGCGCAACGATGGCACGCTCGAATTCCTCGGGCGCTCCGATCACCAGGTGAAGATACGCGGCCTGCGCATCGAACCGGGCGAAATCGAATCCGCGCTGATGCGCCATCCCGGCGTGCAACAGGCTGCCGTCGTGATGCGGGAGGACTCCGGCGGAAGCACGATGCTGGTGGCGTATTGCGTGCCCGCTGCCGGGGACCGGCTGGACGACTTCTCCCTTAGGGCCCATGTGGCACAGCGCGTGCCCGAATACATGGTGCCTTCCGCCTTCGTCACCCTGGCGGAACTGCCGCTGGGGCCGAGCGGCAAGCTCGATCGCCGGGCGCTTCCAGCTCCCACCGCCTGCATTTCTGACCCGGGCTATGTCGCTCCGCGCTCCGCGATCGAGAAGAAGCTCGCAGGGCTGTGGGCCAGCGCGCTGCACGTGGAGAAGGTGGGCATCCATGACAGCTTCTTCGACCTTGGCGGGCATTCGCTCATGGCCATGCAGCTCGGAATGAAGATCCGCGAACACATGCACCCGGATTTTCCGCCGGCCGAACTCTACAACCGGCACACCATCGCAGAGCTCGCGGTCTGGTTCGACACCAACGGGGGCATGCGCCCCGCCACCGACCTGAGGGCCCAGATCGCGCTGCCCGGGCACATCCGCAAGCCGGACCTGCCCGCGCCACCGGCCAGCCCCCAGCGGGTCTTCCTGACCGGCGCGAGCGGCTTCGTCGGCAGCTACCTGCTGGCCACGCTGCTGCGCGAAACGTCCGCCACCATCATCTGCCATGTGCGCGCACCCGACGAGCGCGCGGGACTGCAACGCCTGCAGCACGCGCTGGCAGAGCGCCGCCTCGGCGGGGCGTGGGATGCCTCCCGCGTCGAGATCGCCACCGGCGATCTCGCCGCGGAGCGGCTCGGCATGACCGAAGACGCCATCCGGCGCGTGGCCGAATGCGATGCCATCTACCACTGCGCCGCACAGGTGGACTACCTCCATCCCTACGAGACCCTGAAGCCGTCCAACGTGGACAGCGTGGTCACCCTGCTGGAATGGACGGCCCAGGGCCGGCCGAAAGTACTGCACTACGTCTCCACGCTGGCCGTGATCGGCATGAACCCCGAAACGCCCGTGGTGACCGAGCGGGCCGCCCTGTCCACACCCGACGGACTGGGAAACGGCTACGCGAAGAGCAAGTGGGTGGCCGACCACCTGGCCCGGGCCGCGCAGGCACGGGGCCTGCCCGTGGCGATCTACCGCCTGGGCGCGGTCACGGGAGACAAGGCACGGGCCATCTGCAACGACACCGACATGTTCTGGCGCCTGGCCCGGCTGTATGCGGAGCTGGGGATGTCGCCCCATCTGGATCTTTCCATCAGCCTGACGCCCGTGGACGAGGTGGCGCAGGCGATCGTGCGGCTCTCGCTCCGGCAGGACTCGTGGGGCGAAGTCTTCCATCTGCTCGGATCCGATCCGCTGCACGTCAACGACATGAGCGTCGTGTTCCAGCAGATCGGCAGGCCGCTGCAGTCCACGGATTTCGCCGACTGGATGCGCCATGCGCAACAGCGCCTGGCCATCACGCAGGACCTCGACCTGGCGGCACTCCTCACGATCCTGGACGGCTACGACCTCCACAACTCCGTGCCGGCCATCGTCTGCGCCGCTGCCACTCAGGAACGGCTGCAAGCCGCGGGGGCACCGATCCGCTCGGCGGACCGTGAGTTGCTGCGGCGCTACTTCGAGCACCTCGGCATCGGCGACGCTGCCGATGCCGCCGGCGCGCAACCCGCCGTGGCCCTCGGCTGACCCATCGCAGGAGAAACTGATCCATGGCACGCTATCTGCTCGCCGCCACCGCCCTGCCCGGACATGTGATGCCCGTCCTGGCAGTGGCACGGCACCTCGTCCAGCTCGGCCACGAAGTGCGGATCCACACCGGCGGCATCTTCCGCACCCAGGCCGAAGGTACCGGCGCCAGCTTCGTTCCGCTGCTGCCCGGCATCGGCCAAGACTTTCGCGAATTCGGCCAGCAGCATCCGCAACTGCAACGGCTGCCGCCTGGCCCACCCCGGCTCGCCTACGGCCTCAAGCACTTCTTCGCCGACGCCATCGCGCTGCAGTACGAAGGCCTGCGGCGCATACTGGACGGCGGCTTCGACGCCGATGCCATCGTCACGGACACGATGTTCTGCGGCACCATGCCGTTGCTGCTGGGGCCGCGCAGCGCAAGGCCGCCCGTGGTCGGGCTGGGCATCAGCGCGCTGGCGCTCTCCAGCGCCGACACGGCCATGTTCGGCTCGGCGCTGCCGCCGCCCGCCACCGCCCAGCAGCGACTGCAATACCAGGCGCTCCAGGCCATGGTCCGGCGAACGACGTTCGACGATGTGCAGCGCCATTTCGACGGCGTGCTCGCGCAACTGGGGTGTCCGCCGCTTCCAGGGTTCTTCGCCGATGCCATGTTCACGCTGCCGGACCTCTACCTGCAGCTCACGGCCGAGGCGTTCGAGTACCCGCGCAGCGACCTGCCCGAAACGGTCCGCTTCGTGGGACCGCTGCTCGCGCCGCCCTCGCAGGGCTTCGAGCCGCCGCCGTGGTGGCATACGCTGGACGATGGCCGCAGCGTGGTGCTGGTCACGCAGGGCACGCTGGCCAACGAGGACCCGAACCACCTGATCGTCCCCACGCTCAAGGCGCTGGCCGACATGCCGCACCTGCACGTGATCGCCACCACGGGCGGGCCCGTGCCGCCCGGGGTCGCGGCAGCAGTTCCCGCGAATGCCCGCGTCCTCGACTTCGTGCCTTATGACCGCCTGTTGCCGAAGGTGCACGCGCTGGTGACCAACGGCGGCTATGGCTCGGTCAACCATGCCCTCAGCCTCGGCATCCCCATGGTGGTGGCCGGAAGCACGGAGGAGAAGCCGGAAATCGCGGCCCGCATCGCGTGGACGGGAGCAGGCATCAACCTGAAGACCGGGCAGCCCGGTAGCCGCGCGATCGCGGACGCGATCCACCAGTTGCTCGGCAATGCCTCCTACCGGCAACGCGCCCAGGCGTTGCGGGATGCCTTTGCGGGATACGACGCGCTGGCAAGCATCGCCCAGGCCCTGGAGAACCTGCCCCGGCCGGCGGAACGCAGCCGGCTGCAGCCGGCCCTTGCGTAGCCATGAAGAAAAACTGCAACGGAGCTTTCCCATGACCCATCCCCTTGACGACAGCAACGGCCTCTTTCTCGTGCTGCACAACGCCGCAGGCCAGGCGTCCCTGTGGCCGCACTTCCTGGTGGTTCCGGCAGGCTGGACGGCAGTCTTCGGCCCGGAAAGCGCCGAACGCTGCCGCGACTTCATCGAGGCCCGCGCTCCCGCCTGAACGGCACCCACCGTCCAGCCGATATGGCGGGACTACGGCGGGACGCCGGTCGGAGCACCCAATCCATTCAAACAAACGTTTGATTGAATGTGGTGTAATCCGCGGCCATGCCCGCACGACGTCCACGTTCTGCCGAGGTCCCGCCTCCGGCATCGTCTCCAGCCCCGACGGGAGAGGAGCCGGCTTCCCCGCGGGCGCGCCTGCTGTCCGCCGCCCTGCGTCTGTTTTCCGAGCAGGGCTACACCAAGACCTCGGTCCGGGCCATTGCCGCGGCTGCGCAGGCCAACGTGGCGGCCGTCAGCTACTACTTCGGCGACAAGGCATCGCTCTACAGCGCCGTCTTCACCGAACCCACGTGGGACCACGAGTCGCTGCGCTCCGCCTTCACCCAGCCCGGCATCACGATGGAAGAGGCGCTGCGGCGCTACTTCCACGCAGCGCTCGCCCCCCTCAGCCATGGCGAACTGGCCCGCCAGAGCGTGCGACTGCACATCCGGGAAATGCTCGAGCCCACGGGCCAGTGGGAACGCGCGCTGGACAAGGACGTGCGCCAGCCCCATGACGCGCTCGTGCGCCTGCTGCGCCGCCACCTGGGGGTCGCCACGGCGGATCTCGCCATCCACCGGCTGGCACTGACCCTCTCCAGCATGGCGTTCCAGTTGTGGGGCCATCGCGACGACATCGAGGCCATCAAGCCCGAACTGCTGGCCACGGCCGAGGCCGTGGAGCTCTGGGCCGACCGCATGGTGGACTATGCGCTGGCCATGATCGCGGCCGAGAAAACCTGGCGGCATGCCACGCCCGCCCCGGCCCGGGCACCTGCCAGGGCCTCCGCCCCTCCTGCACCGGCCCGCCGCAAGACGCCGAAACCATGACGCTGACCCTCCTTCCTGGCCCACGCCGCCTTCTCTGCGCCGCCGCACTGCTGGCCCTGTCCGGCTGCGCGGTGACATCGCCCACGCCGCGCGCCGAAGCGGCCATGCCTGCCGGCTGGCAGGCCCCGCTGCCGCACCAGGGCCGCGTCGAAGACCTTGCCCGCTGGTGGGACCGCCTGGGCGACCCGCTGCTCACCGAGCTGATCGGCCGGGCGCAGGATGTGTCCCCGGACATCGCCCAGGCACGCTCCCGTGTGGAGCAGGCACGTGCCACCCAGGTGGCTGCACGCGCCGCGCTGCTGCCGACGCTCGATGCCCAGGGCAATGCCAGCCGGGGCACCAGCCAGCAGGCCGCCGGCCTCGCCACGACCGTCCAGGGTACCGTGCAGGCGGGCTGGGAAGTGGATCTTTTCGGGGGCAATGCTGCGGCCGAGGAGGCCGCCCGCCAGCGTTTCGCGGGCGCGCAGGCCCAATGGCACGAGGCCCGCGTCTCGGTCGCGGCCGAGGTGGCCACGCAATACGATGCATGGCGCCAGTGCCTGCGGCTGACCGAGGTGGCGCAGTCCGATGCCCGCTCCCGCACGGAGAGCGCGCGCCTGACCGAAGCCAGTGAGCGCGCGGGCTTCACCGCGCCCGCCACGCTGGCGCTCGCGCAGGCCAGCGGCGCCGAAGGCCGCGTGCGCGCCGAGCAGCAGCGCATGGCCTGCAACATCGACCTGAAGGGACTGGTGGCGCTCACCGGCATGCCGGAAGCGGAGCTGCGCGCCCGGGCGGCCGCGTCCCCGGCGCCGCAGGCCCTCCCGGACGCGCTCTTCGCCATCGATGCCCTGCCGGCCCGCGTCCTGGCCCAGCGGCCCGACGTGTATGCCGCCGAGCGCGAGGTGGCCGCGGCCAGTGCCGATGTCGGCAACGCGCGCGCCCAGCGTTTCCCGCGCCTCACGCTGGCCGGGTCGATCGGCCGGGCATGGGGCAGCACGGGCGGTACCAGCGTCGCCACCAACACCTGGTCGATCGGCCCCGTGGGCATCAGCCTGCCCCTCTTCGATGCAGGGCGGCGTGCCGCCCAGGTCGATGCCGCCGAGGCCCGCTACGAAGAAGCCGCGCAACTCTACCGCGCCAACGTGCGCCGCGCGGTGAGCGAGGTGGAACAGGCCCTCGTGCGGCTCGCGAGCACGGCCGCACGCAGCGCCGACGCCGAGCGCGCCGCGCAAGGCTACCGGGCCTCTTTCGTCGCCACCGAAGCGCGCTGGCGCGGCGGCCTCGCGAGCCTGCTGGAACTGGAGGAGACGCGCCGCACCGCGCTCAACTCCGAAACCGCGCTCATCACTCTGCGGCAGGAGCGCATGGCGGCGTGGATCGGCCTCTACCGCGCCGCTGGAGGCGGCTGGGAACCGCCTGCCACACCGGTGGCGGCCCGCTAGTGCGCGGCGGCACCCGGCCCTACACCGACCAGCGCCTCCAGCGCCCTGCCCCGAACCGTTTCAACGACCGCAACTCCCGGACCCTTTCCATGCTGCGCCTGCGTTCACGCCCTTCCCTGCTCCTGGCCTTGTCGGCCGCCTGCCTCGCCGCCGTCGCCGGCGGCGCACTCGTGCTGGCCACGCCCGGCGCCTCCCACGCCGAAGCCGCCAAGGGCAAGGATGCCGCCGCGCCGGCGCCCCGCCCCGCACTCACCGTGACCACCACCACGCCGCGCCGCGAGTCCCTCGCTGCCCGGTTGCCGGCCAACGGCAACGTCGCCGCCTGGCAGGAGGCGAGCATCGGCACCGAAAGCAACGGCCTGCGGCTGACCGAAGTGCGCGTCAACGTCGGTGACACGGTGCGCGCAGGGCAGGTCCTCGCCGTCTTCTCCGCAGACACGGTGCAGGCCGAGCTGGCCCAGAGCCGCGCCAGCCTGCTGGAAGCCCGCGCGAGCGCCGCCGAGGCCGCCGCCAACGCCGAGCGCGCCCGCACGCTGCAGGCCTCCGGCGCCCTGAGCCAGCAGCAGATCCAGCAATACACCACCGCGAGCGAGACCGCCGCAGCGCGCGTGGAAGCCGCCCAGGCGGCACTGTCCGCGCAGCAGCTGCGCCTGAAGCACGCGCAGGTGCTGGCGCCCGACAGCGGCGTCATCTCCGCGCGCACCGCCACCGTGGGCGCAGTGGTGGGCGCAGGCACCGAGCTGTTCCGCATGGTGCGCAAGGGCCGGCTCGAATGGCGCGCCGAGGTCACCTCCAGCGAGCTGCCGCGCGTGCGGCCGGGCATCCGCGCCCGCATCACCGCCGCGAGCGGCGCCGAAGTGGAAGGCACCGTGCGCGTGGTGGCACCCACGGTGGACCCGCAGACGCGCAACGCCCTCGTCTATGTCGATCTGCCCGCCCACCCCGACATCCGCGCCGGCATGTTCGCGCGCGGCGATTTCCTGCTCGCGCAGCGCGAGACGCTCACCATCCCGCAATCGGCGGTGGTCGTGCGCGACGGTTTCAGTGCCGTGTTCGAGGTCGGCGACGGCGGCCGCGTGGCGATGCGCCAGGTGAAGACCGGCCAGCGCAACGGCGACCGCGTGGAGATCCTTTCGGGACTGCAGGAACGCGCCACCCTCGTGGAACGCGGCGGCGCATTCCTCAACGATGGCGATACCGTGCGCGTCGAGGCATCCGGCGCAGCCGCGCCAGCCGCCGCCCCGGCCGCGAAGAGTGCCAGCGCCGCACGATAGAGCAGAGAAGCAACAAGAGCCGACCCCGCCCATGCCGCATCCGCATTTCCGCCAGAGCCCCGAGGGCCCGCAGCCATGAACCTTTCCGCCTGGTCCATCCGCAACCCCATCCCGGCCGCGATGCTGTTCGTGCTGCTCACCTTCGCGGGCCTGCTGTCCTTCCGCGCGATGAAGGTGCAGAACTTCCCGGACATGGACCTGCCGGTCGTGATGGTCACCGCCGCCCTGCCCGGCGCCGCGCCGGGGCAACTCGAGACCGACGTGGCGCGCAAGATCGAGAACGCCATCGCCACCACGCAGGGCCTCAAGCACATCACCACCACCCTGGTGGACGGAACGGCCACGATCGCGGCCGAATACCGGCTGGAAAAGCCCGTGCAGGAAGCCGTGGACGACGTGCGCTCGGCCGTCTCCCGCGTGCGCGCGGACATGCCTGCCGACCTGCGCGACCCCATCGTCACCAAGCTCGAACTCTCCTCGCAGCCCATCCTCGCCTTCGCCATCGCGTCCGACCGCATGGACGACCAGGCGCTGTCCTGGTTCGTGGACGACACGCTCACGCGCCGCCTGCTGGCCGTGCCCGGCGTGGGCGCTGTCAGCCGCGTGGGTGGGGTGCAGCGCGAGGTGCGCGTGGCCATCGACCCGCTGCGCCTGCAGTCGCTGGGTGCCACCGCGGCCGACGTCTCGCGCCAACTGCGCCTGGTGCAGACCGAAAGCGCGGGCGGGCGCACCGACCTCGGCGGCGCCGAGCAGCCCGTGCGCACCATCGCCACCGTCCGCACGGCCCAGGAGATCGCCGCGCTCGACATTCCGCTGTCTGCCGGCGGGCACGTGCGCCTGGACCGCATCGCCACCGTCACCGACACGGTGGCCGAGCCGCGCACCGCCGCGCTGCTGGACGGCAAGCCGGTGATCGGCTTCGAGGTCTCGCGCAGCCGCGGCGCCAGCGAGGTGGAAGTGGGCGCGGGCGTGCAGCGCGCCCTGGACCAGCTGGTGGCGGAACACCCGGACCTGCACCTCACCCGCACGGTGGACTTCGTGGAAATCGCCAGTGGCGAATACGACAGTTCCATGCGCCTGCTGTACGAGGGCGCCATCCTGGCCGTCATCGTCGTGTGGCTCTTCCTGCGCAACTGGCGCGCCACGATCGTCTCGGCGGTGGCGCTGCCGCTGTCCGTGCTGCCGGCCTTCATCGGCATGTACCTGCTCGGTTTCTCGATCAACATCATCACGCTGCTGGCCCTCTCGCTCGTGGTGGGCATCCTCGTGGACGACGCCATCGTCGAGGTCGAGAACATCGTGCGCCACCTGCGCATGGACAAGACGCCCTACCAGGCCGCCATGGAGGCGGCCGACGAGATCGGCCTGGCGGTGATCGCCACCACCTTCACCCTGATCGCGGTGTTCCTGCCCACGGCCTTCATGAGCGGCATTCCCGGGCGCTTCTTCAAGCAGTTCGGCTGGACCGCGGCGCTCGCAGTGTTCGCCTCGCTGGTCGTGGCCCGGCTGCTCACGCCGATGATGGCGGCCTACATCCTCAAGCCCCTCTCCGGCGAGGAAAAGGAGCCCCGCTGGCTCTCCGCCTACATGCGCGCCTCCGCCTGGGCACTGCGCCACCGCGTGCTGACGCTGCTCGGCGCACTGCTGTTCTTCGCGGGTTCGATCGCACTCATCCCGCTGCTACCGTCGGGCTTCATTCCACCGGACGACAACGCCCAGACCCAGGTGAACCTGGAGCTGCCGCCCGGCACCCGCATCGCCGAAACCCGCGCCGCGGTGGCCCAGGCCACGGAGCGCGCGATGAAGGTGGGCCACGTGCGCAGCATCTACACCGCCATCGGCGGCGGCTCCGCGGGCGCCGACCCCATGGCGGGCGGATCGAGCGCGGGAGACCCGCGCAAGGCCACCCTCACGCTGCGCTTCGTGGCCCGGGGCGAGCGCCCGCTCAAGCAGGCCATCGAGCAGGACCTGCGCGCGGCCATGGCGGACCTGCCCGGCGTGCGCGTGAAGATCGGCCTGGGTGGCTCCAACGACAAGTACGTGCTCGCCCTCGCGAGCGAGGATCCGCAGGCGCTGGCCGATACCGCACGCGCGGTGGAGCGCGATTTGCGCACCATCCCCGGCATCGGCAACATCGGCTCCAGCGCCAGCCTCGTGCGGCCGGAGATCGTGGTGCGCCCGGACTTCGCCCGCGCCGCGGACCTGGGCGTCACCAGCAGCGCCATCGCGGAGACGCTGCGGGTGGCCACAGTGGGCGATTACGACCAGAACCTGCCCAAGCTCAACCTGCCCCAGCGTCAGGTGCCCATCGTCGTGCGCCTGGACGACGCGGCCCGCGAAGACCTGTCGGTGCTGGAGCGCCTGGCGGTGCCGGGATCGCGCGGGCCGGTGCGCCTGGGCGAGGTCGCCCGGCTCGAGGTCGGCAGCGGCCCCGCCGTCATCAATCGCTACGACCGCGCCCGCAACGTCAACTTCGAGATCGAACTGGGCACCCAGGGCCTGGGCGAGGTCACCGAGGCCGTGCGGCAACTGCCCTCCGTGCGCCAGAAGCCGGCCAGCGTGCGCCTGATCGACGTGGGCGACGCCGAGATGATGGGCGAGCTGTTCGCCAGCTTCGGCCTGGCCATGCTCACCGGAGTGGTCTGCATCTACCTCGTGCTGGTGCTGCTCTTCAAGGACTTCCTGCAGCCGGTCACCATCCTCATGGCGCTGCCGCTGTCCCTGGGCGGCGCCTTCGTGGGCCTGCTGATCGCCGGCAAGAGTTTCTCGATGCCGTCGCTCATCGGGCTCATCATGCTCATGGGCATCGCCACGAAGAACTCCATCCTGCTGGTGGAGTACGCCATCGTCGCGCGGCGCGACCAGGGCATGGGCCGCTGGGACGCCCTGCTGGACGCCTGCCACAAGCGGGCCCGGCCCATCATCATGACCACGCTCGCCATGGGCGCGGGCATGCTGCCGATCGCCATGGCCTGGGGCGGCGCGGACATGAGCTTCCGCTCGCCGATGGCGGTGGCCGTGATCGGCGGCCTGCTCACCTCCACCGTGCTCAGCCTGCTGGTCGTGCCGGCCGTGTTCACCTACGTGGACGACTTCGCGCAATGGTTCGGCCGCCGCGTCCTGCGCCGACAGAGCCCCCGGCAGCTTCCATAACTGGGGCAAGGGCCCGTTGTTCCGGCCGCCTGCAGGCTTGCGCGGCTGGAAATTACACACGGCAGATTCGCAAACACGCCATCTTTTTCAGGTGCCGGCGTCGCCTCGCATACATCCAAACTGATCATGAAAATTATTTACATTTAGAGAGGAATTCCCATGACCGCCATCGTCGCTGCTGGAAACAGACTATCTGCCACCGCATCCCGGGAGCCGGCCACACCGGCCACAGAATGCTCTCCCAGCGTCGACAGGCATGGTGCAAGCCTGCCAAGGCAGGCGGGCCTGCCGCCACACGGGGCAACCGGGGCCGCAGCGATCTACACCACCGCCAATATGGCTCCACGGTCGGCCAAAGGACTGTTCGCCAGATTGCAGAACCAGTGGAAGGCTGGCGAAACCGCAGTCCATTCCAGCCTGGGGCCGATCGCCCGGGATTCGCGGACCCAGCACCCGGTCGATCGGCTGAACCAGATCAGTGCACCGCGATTCGACGGCGGCGCCTCGGTGCCCCTGCCCCATGCCACCAGCGCAGGGCTGGCGGAAGCCGTGCAGCAGGCGATCGGGGAGCTGCAGGCGGCGGCAGACCAGCCTGCCGGGAGCGGAAATCCGTTCGAAACCGCCGACATGGCGGGAAAGGCAGCCCACTGGGCTCGGCAGGCATTGTTCACCCTGGCGATGGGCAAGGGCCCGGCGAGCGTGCCGGCAGACGCGCTCGCCATGCTCTACCGGCATCAGGGTTTCCAGACGCATGACGGGCCCGGCGAAGAAACGCCTCCTGTCGTCCTGCGCCACCTCAGAAACGTCGCCAATGCGGAAAAAGCCGGTGCCGTCATCCACATCGCTCGCCAGGCGCAGCGTCCCGACGGAGAAACCGTGGACTCGCAAGGAGCCCTCCAGCAGCTGGCCGCTGCGAAGGACGCTGCCCGTCAACAGGCGGTGGACAGCGCAAATGCGGTGAACGCGGAGACGGTGGCACGATTGCTCGACAGCGTAGCGCCGGCCCTTCACCCCCGGCTGCGGGCTGCATGCGGCACCTTGATCGCAGCGCTGAACCATGGCCACGCCGCACCCGACACGCTCGCCGTCGAACTGCTGGCCGATACCGCGCGCATCACCTTTGCGCAGGACCCGGAGGGTCTGGTGACAGCCATGGAAGACCTGTCCCGCAGCCACCCTACCGGGCTGATCGGCATGGTGGGCGAGGCGTTCCAGCCATCGGCGCTGGAACGCCACGCTCCGCCTGCGGCGCCCGCGCTGCAGCTTGCCTGCGCGGTGGCCAGGGCTCCGGGAGGCCATCGCATGCTGTCCAGGATGACATGCCCTCCGGCCTCGGAAGCACAGCAGACGGCGCTGCAGGTCGCCATGGAGGCCATGGTGGAATTGCAGCGCAGCCGGAGCAGGCCCACCGGGACCACGGTGTCCGGGATCGAATGGCTGCGGGCAGCTGTCTCGCACGCGGAACGCGCAGTCAATCCGGCAGACTGCCCTGCTGTTTCCGACAGCCAGGCACGACAACAACTCGTGGCGTTCCGCGGAGTACAGAACGGCTTCATGACCAATGAGCCGGGCTCGAGCTACGACCGGGTGCGCCAGCGACTGCAGAAATTCGGCGACGGCGCGCTGGACCAGACCTCCCGTCGCAACGCGCGCGCAGCCTCCGGACCCTCCGGACGCTTCCAGAACTGGATGTCCGGCGGCCTTCCCAAGGCCATGGCCCGCAGCTCCTCCGGCATGGAAGGACTCCTGCCCTCGGCGCTGCCCGCCCTCTCATCGTGGCTGCCCGGCACCCGGCCCACGATGTGGCGCAAATCAGTGATGCGCAATATGACCACGGCCGCCAGCAGCAATGGCATGCTGCCCCACCGTGGCGAGGCTGTCGAGGCGCTGCACCGCTCGGCGGCCGACATTCGCGCCCACCTGCAGGCACGTGCAGATGCCCACATGCCTGCACCCGAGAAGCTGATGCTCGCCCTCCTGGAACAACTGGGGCTGGGGACGGGAGCGGATGCTCCGCCACCTCCGCAGCGCACGCTCAAGCATCTGAACAAGGAAGTCTTCCAGCAAGTGGAGGCCCGCCTGGACAAGGAAGGGCTGGCCGGGCTGCCCGCCGGCCTCCGCACGGAGTGGCTCGCGCTGCGGGACACCCATCCCAACGCAGGGCACCTGCTGCGCCTGCTGTGCGAGCACGTCGATTTGCGGAATCTGGCGAACGGTACCGAGTCCCCTCCGGTGGCTGCCAGCCAGACCGCGCGCGGACTGCGCACGGACGCCATCGCCCATGCAGCCATCGCGGCCTTCGCCGGTATCGCCGCGTCGGCACGGGCAGTCGCTGGCGAGGCATCCACGCAAGCCGACGCGCTATCGCGCCTCATGCAGGCCACGGCATCGGCCCTGGCCGCGGTGACGCCGCCAGCCGCATTGCGGGCGCTGCGCATCGAAACATTCGAGGCCGTGGAGCGCCAGGTCACCCTCGACTGGCTGGCCGCCCTGCCCGAAGGAAAGCGGCCACCCTGGGAGGAGGCTCGCGAGCGGGTCATGGATGCCTGGCCTGCCGCGGTACAGGGTGCCTGGTCAGCGTTGAAGAATTTGGGGGCCGACGCAGGCCGGCTGATGCGGACCCTCACGGATGCTGCAGCCTCCGCGGCGTGGTCCCTGCCGGGCACCGAAGCCGGTCCTGGCTCCGGCACCGCACCAGCCCGGGCAGTGGCCGATGCCGTGGCCCGGGCAGCGCCCGCACTGCAGTCGCTGCAGGACGATGTGCATGTGAACCGCTTCGAAATGGCCGTGTCCGATATGGTGACGCTGTTCAATGACCTGCGCGGCCCTGCCGATGCGGCCGAGGTCATGAAATCCCTGGCCCAGCGCATCAGCCTCGGCGAACAGATAAAAAGTGGCGATGCCCGAATGGCACGGCTGGACCTGGGCAAGGCCGTTTCCCTGTCCACGAGCACGCCGGAGCTGCTCGGCCCGATGCTGGGCCTGGGGCTGGGCCGCGAGCACTCCATGAACCTGAACATGCTGGGAGCTGCGATGCAGGTCCAGATCAGCACTGCGGATTCCAGGAGCGCCGACGTCGGCCTCAAAGTGGGCTTGCGGGGTGGCCTCGGGCACGCGGACCACGAATTCAACGTTGCCAATGGCTCGGCGGGCATCGCGCTGCGGTTCGATTTGCGCCTGGCGGCAGGCGGCAGCACCTCCACGTCCCAGGGCGTGAGCCTGCGCATGGAGCGAACGGCAGGCCATGAAGACACCCTGCGGCGCCATTTCGCGGATGTGCTCGTGGACCTCGCGCGGGCTGGCAACGCGCCCCCGGACGAGGGCGCCGAAGCGGATGTGCTGGCATCCCTCCTGGAACAGCATCCCGCCTTGGTCGTGGCCGAGGTGACCAGCACCAGACACAGCCGCGCATCCTCGTTGAGCGCAGGCGCCAGTGCGACAGCACGCTTCCGCGGGGGCGAGGACCAATCGGCCGACGTACGCAAGGCGACCCGGCGCGCCGTCGGGGCGGGAGTGCATGCGGGCATCGGAGCCAGCGGCCAGCGCTCGCGCTCCGTCCGGACTGAAAGCCGCTCGGGACTCAATGTGGAGGAGTACCATCTATCCGCACAGCACCGCGTCAATGCGCAGGTGGGTGCAAGCGCCTCCCTGGGACTCGTGCCCGCCTCCCTGCACGACCCGCGGAAGGCTGCACAGGTGCGCGGGGCCGCGGTGGGTATCCAGAAGCAGCTCACCTACAGCGGCGTCGGAACCACCTTGCGCATGACGACGCGCAACGGCGAAACCTGGGCAGACCAGACCCAGATGATCCGGCAGTTCGAAAGCCTGGACGACTTCCTGGCGGAACTCGAACCACGGCAGCACGAGTTCGTGGCGGCGATGGCAGCCCGCGACCGCCGGCCCGGCGCGGAAGACGCCGAAAAGACCGGCCGCGCCTGGCTGCGATTGCAGGACACCTTGGAACAGGCGGCAGCAGCCAGCGCACCGGGCATGGCATTCTCGGTCGTTTGCAAGCTGCGCCCCGAAGCCGCCGAAGCCTACGACAGGCTGAAGGGCCTGATCCAGAACGCCGTCGAGGCGAACGACGAGGACAAAGCGGACGGCTATCGCGAGAAGATCCGGATGCTGCTGGACAGCCACGATACCTGGGTCGCCAACAACCTGCAATTCAAGTCGAAAGCCAAGGAGGAAACATCGCAGAGCGCCGTGCTCGGCGTGCTCCAGGCCAGGGCAGCCAGCCAGACCACCCGGCTGCACGAATTCCTGCCGGCGGGCGCCCAGCAGGTGGGCCGCACACCGCAGCAGCACGCCGCGGTTCCCCGCGACCACTCCGGGCGGTGGACACCCCGGCTTTCGCCGGCGGACGTCGCGGTCGCGCCGGACACGACGCGGTAGCCGGTCCATAAACCCGAGGCCGGCACGGCTGGCACTTCGCGGTGCAGCGTCTCCTGCAGCGACGACTCCTGCCGAAAAGCCTGCCGTGAATGGCCCGGGCGCCACCCGCGCCGCCTCGGACGAGAGGCACGGGAAGCAGAAGGGGAAAGAAGCGAACAGCCGCGGATTCCCCCCATTTCACAGGTATTCAGCCAACCCCATGCGCCGATAATGGGCGACCCGCCATGAACCTCGTTGCGCTGAACATCGACACGATCCCCCTCGGGCACCCACTGCCCTTCGTGCTCCGGGGTGCCAGCGGGGTGCTGCTCGCGCAGCGTGGCTACGTGATCCGCAACCGCGAAGAGCTGGACCTGATGGTGGCGCGCGGCCTGAGCCTGTGCGTGGACACCGACGAATCGGGCGACAGCCACCGCGCCTACCTCGCCCAGTTGCAGAAGATGCTGCTCACGGACACCTCCCTGGGCCAGATCGCCGCGATGAAGATCACCGCGGGCGCGTCGGCCTCGCGGGAGAAGGCGAATGCCGGCAACGGTCCGCCGGACTGGCCCGAACTGCAACTGCGCGCCACCCAGCTGCTGCGGGCCCCTCCGCCGGCAGCGGAATTCAGCGAACGCTTCGAGGCGCTGCACGGCGAGCTCGCCCGCCACTGCGCGGCCACGCCCGACGCGACCCTGCTCGCGCTCGTCTATCTGTCGGGCCAGGAAATGCAGCAGTACAGCGGCACGCATGCCATGCTGGTAGCCAGCGTGTGCATGATCGTGGCCGCCGAGCACCTGCGCTGGCCGGTGCCCAAGGTCCTGCAACTGGGGCGCGCGGCGCTGTCGATGAACATCGCGATGACCACGCTGCAGGACCAGCTCGCCGTACAGACCCAGCCGCTGACCGCCCCGCAGCTGGCCGACATCGAAAGCCATGCGGCGCGCTCCGAGGCGCTGCTCCGGCAGCTCGGCGTGAACGATCCGGTCTGGCTGGAGGCAGTGCGCACACACCACCACCGCGCCCCCGGCCCCCTTGCGGGCAAGAGCGAGGCCCAGCAGATGGCCCGACTCATCCAGCGGGCCGACATCTTCGGCGCGCGACTGGCACCGCGCGCCTCGCGGGCGCCCATGCCCGTCACTGCCGCCATGCAGGCCACCTATTACGACGAGGCCCACCAGGTCGATGAAGCGGGGTCGGCCCTCGTGAAAGCCCTGGGCGTGTATCCGCCCGGTGCCTTCGTGCGCCTGGCGAGCCAGGAAGTCGCCGTGGTGCTGCGCCGCGGCGCCAGCGCCACCACGCCGCGCGTGGCCGTCGTGCTCAACCGCAGCGGCATGCCGACGGGCGAGCCGATCCCCCGGGACACGGCCCAGCCGGCCTGGAAGATCACGGGCGCCGTGGCACTGCGCGACGTGCGGGTGCAGCTGCCCCTCGCGCGCCTGCTGGCGCTGGTGTGAGCGCGGCCTGCGCTTGCCACGCGCACGGCTTTTGTACTACCGTCGCGAACGGCCGTGCCACGGCCTCTCGCCCCCTGCCGACTCCGGGAGAACCGCCATGCCCCGCCTCACTGCCCCGCTGATCCTCGCACTCGCGGCCTGGGCGGCAGCCTTGCCGGCGGCCGCGCAAACCCCGCCGGCCGCGCCGGCAGGGCCCGCCCCGTCGGCCGCGGCCTGCCCTGCCGTCCTGCGCCACACCATGCCGCGCCTGCAGGACGAAGCGCCCCAGGACCTGTGCCAGTACAAGGGCCAGGTGCTGCTCGTAGTCAACACCGCCAGTTACTGCGGATTCACCGGCCAGTACGAGGGCCTGGAGGCGCTGCACGCCCGTTACAAGACGCAAGGTTTCGCAGTGCTGGGTTTTCCGTCCAACGATTTCGCACAGGAAACCGGCAGCAATGCGCAAATTGCCGACTTCTGCAGCAACACCTTCGGAGTGCGCTTTCCCATGTTCGCCAAGAGCAGCGTCAAAGGCGGCGGCGCATCGCCCCTCTACCGCGAACTCGCGGCCCAGGCAGGCGAAGCGCCACGATGGAACTTCCACAAGTACCTGCTCGACCGGAATGGCAAGGTCGTGGCGAGCTTTGGCAGTTCCGTGGCCCCGGATGACCCAAAAATCGTCCGGGCCATCGAGCAGCAAGTGAAACTGCTTCGTTAATTTGCGACGTTTTGCGGTGTCATATTCCGATCTGCGGAAATCTTACATTTTTTGATGATTTTGGAGCGCGGATCGCTGGAACTTTGCCGATTTGGCACTAATCTATCGCCCGTGGACAAGTTAACTACGCTCGTCCCGCATGTTGAGTTTTCCAGTTTCTCGTTGCGAAGCCTTTCGGACCTGTCCGACTGAAATCCTGAAGCGCTTCTCCTCCCTCCCTCTCTAATTCGTTTCGGGACGCTTCGCAACTTTTTTTATTCCGGCCGCAGAAAAAAGCGCGCAACCGCAAGGTGCGCGCTTTCGGCTTTCTGGGGCCTCTGCAGGCTGCAGGCCTCCGGGGAGAGGGTTCAGCGGGGCTGCGTATCAGCGAAGCTGGGCCGCTGCATCAGCTTGTCGAGCAACCGCCCGAGGTTGGGATGCTCCGTCCGCCAGGCGATCTCGGGGAACCGGAACTCCAGCCAGCCCAGGGCGCATCCCACCGCCACGTCCGACAGGCTCAGGTGGATGCCGCTGCAATACGGCTTCTCGCCCAGCCCCTGCGACATCGCCTTGAGGCCGGCATGCACCTTGCCGAGCTGGCGGTCGATCCAGGCCTGGCTGCGCTCTCCGTCCTGGCGGTCCTTCCACGTGGCCTCCAGCCGGGCCAGCACGCCTGCGTCCATCACGCCGTCGGCCAGTGCTTCCCAGGTCTTGACCTCCGCGCGCTCGCGGCCCTGGGTGGGGATGAGCCGGCCCACGGGCGACAGGGTGTCCAGGTATTCGACGATGACGCGCGAATCGAACACCGCCTCGCCCCCTTCCATGACGAGGCAGGGCACCTTGCCGAGGGGGTTGGACGTGGCGATCGTGGTGTCGTCGGCCCAGACGTTTTCCTCGATGAAGCGGTAGTCCAGCTTCTTCTCGGCCATCACGATGCGCACCTTGCGCACATAGGGACTGGCAGAGGATCCGATGAGTTTCATGGTGTGTTTCCGGGCGCGGGCAGGGCAAGAGAGAACGAACGGGCGGCCGCCGATTCTAGGGGGCCGGGCGCACTCGCGCTGCATCGGACCGGACGCCGGTGCGGCGCCTGCGCCACGGTCGGCACCTACAATCCCGCCCCATGAGCCTGTCCACCATCAACGCCCTCTCTCCGCTCGACGGCCGCTACGCCGCCAAACTGTCCGCCCTGCGCCCCATCATGAGCGAGCACGGCTACATGCACCGCCGCGTGCAGGTGGAAGTCGCATGGTTCATCGCGCTGTCGGACGCCGGCTTCGAGCAGTTCAAGCCCCTGACCACCGGCGCGCGCGCCTACCTGCTGAGCCTGGTGAAGAACTTCTCCGAGGCCGACTCGCAGGCCATCAAGGACATCGAGAAGACCACCAACCACGACGTGAAGGCGGTCGAATACTGGATCAAGTCCAGGTTCGAGGCCCGCCCCGAGCTGGAGAAGGCCGCCGAATTCGTGCACTTCGCCTGCACCAGCGAAGACATCAACAACACCAGCCACGCGCTGCAGCTGCGCTCCGGGCGCGACCAGGTCATCCTGCCCGGCCTGGACCGCATCGTCCTGAAACTGCGCGAAATGGCGCACGCCTACGCCGAAGTGCCGATGCTGAGCCGCACCCACGGCCAGACCGCCAGCCCCACCACCGTGGGCAAGGAACTGGCCAACGTGGTCGTGCGCCTGCAGGCCGCCTGCGACCGCATCGCCGGCGTGAAGATGCTGGGCAAGATGAACGGCGCCGTGGGCAACTACAACGCCCACCTCTCGGCCTGGCCCGACTTCGACTGGGAGGCCTTCAGCAAGAAGGTCGTCGAAACCCCCGAGCCGCTGGGCCTGGGGCTCACCTTCCAGCCCTACTCCATCCAGATCGAGCCGCACGACTACATGGCCGAGCTGTTCGACGCCGTTGCCCGCGCCAACACCATCCTGGTCGATCTGTCGCGCGACATCTGGGGCTACGTGAGCCTGGGCTACTTCAAGCAGCGCCTGAAGGCCGGCGAGATCGGCTCCAGCACCATGCCGCACAAGGTCAACCCCATCGACTTCGAGAACGCCGAAGGCAACCTGGGCCTGGCCAACGCACTGCTGCGCCACCTGTCCGAGAAGCTGCCCGTCAGCCGCTGGCAGCGCGACCTCACCGACAGCACCGTGCTGCGCAACATCGGCGTGGCCATGGGCTACGCAGCCCTCGCCTACACCTCGCTCATGACCGGTCTGAACAAGCTGGAGCTGAACGAGGAAGCCCTGGCCGCCGACCTGGACGCCAGTTGGGAAGTCCTGGCCGAGCCCATCCAGACCGTCATGCGCCGCTACGGCGTGCAGGGCGCCTACGAGAAGCTCAAGGAAGTCACGCGCGGCAAGACCGTGACGGCCGAGGCGCTGCACGCGCTGATCGCCGGCCTGGAGATCCCCCAGGCCGACAAGGACCGCCTGCTGGCCATGACGCCGGGCAGCTACGTCGGCAAGGCCGCCGAACTCGCCCGCCGCGTCTGAGCATGGCCATCAAGTCCACCATCTTCAAGGCGAACCTCGCGATCGCCGACATCGACCACGGCTACTACGCCGACCACGCCCTGACCCTGGCGCGCCACCCCAGCGAGACCGACGAGCGCATGATGGTCCGGCTGGCGGCGCTGGCGCTCAACGCCTGGCAGCTGCAGGCCATGTGCCAGGGCGACGGCACGCTGGCCTTCGGCGCCGGCCTCTCGGATCCGGACGACCCGGACGTGTCCATCACCGACTTCACGGGCCGCAAACGCCTGTGGATCGAAGTCGGCCAGCCCGAAGACAAGCCGCTGGCCAAGGCCTCGTCCAAGGCGGATGCGGTGCTGGTGTATTGCTTCCACCATGCGGCCGAAGTCTGGTGGAAGGGCATCGAGGGCAAGCTCACGCGGCAGGACAAGCTGCAGGTCTGGCGCCTGCCCACCGAGGCGTCGCAGCAGCTGGCGTCCCTGGCCGAGCGCAGCATGCAGCTGCAGGCCACGGTGCAGGAAGGCGGCCTCACGCTGAGCAGCGGCCTGGGAAGCGTCCACCTGGAACCCATCCGCTGGAAGTGAGCACGGGCCCTGGCGGTGCCCGTGACGCTCAGCGTCCGCCGGCCGCGGGCATGAACGCCCCGCAGTTCCAGCACTGCTCGAAACCGCCTTCGATCCATTCGCCGCATTCGGGGCAATGCCAGCGCCGCTGGGGCAGGTCCGCCAGGGCCTGCAGCAGGCGCCGGGCCTGCGGTGCATGCTCTTCGTGCTCCAGCCAGATTTCCGGCAGGCACTGGTCCGGCGGCAACTGCCCCGCCGCCCCCAGCAGATGCTGGCGCTGCACCGTGGCGGGCATGCCGCCCTCGCTCAGCAGATCGGCCCAGATCGTGGCGATCGCGATGTTCGGGGCCTGGGTCAAGCGCAGCATGCAGCCAGCTTAGGGGGTTCCATGGCGCCTGTCACGCGCCACCGCCACAGGCTACGCGCCCGGACGCGCGGCATGCGGTGCCGACGGCCCCTCCGCGGCACGCTCCGCATAGCGGTTGAACCGCCAGGCCGTGTTCTCGATGGTGATGCGCCGCCACACGGCGCGCTTTTCGGCCGGCCCCATCGCCAGCCAGTGCTGCACCTCGGCGAAGCTGCGCCCGCACCCCTTGCAATGGTCGTCGCCCTGGCTGGTCGAGCAGATGGCGATGCAGGGCGTGTCGGGCGTCGTCTCGTACCACGCCAGCCAGGCCGCCATGGCATCGGCGGGCAGCGCAGCCTCCTCCACCTCGTCCACCCGCGCATAGACCATGCGGGCATACACCTCCGCGAGCGCCTGGAGTTCGGGCGCCAGCGCCAGGCCCGCGCCCGCCGGGGCACGGGCCCGCCAGTGGTTGATCGCGGATTCGATATCGGTGATGTGCAGGGCGGCCATGGACACGCGGGGAAAACACGCGGGAAAAAGGCGGCCGATCTTACCCGCGGCGCCCGCAGGCCGCGCCGGCCAGGCGCCATGGGCCCGCGGACTCTCCGGGTTCACCCCAATGCTCATCAAAACATAGCAACTCAATCAGTACCGGCAGTCTTCTGCAGCGACTTTCACTCAAACAAGGCAGCCGCCAAACCGCGAATCCGCCTTGCCGCGCCGCGCGGGGCTGTGTTCCAATACAGGCTTCGAGGGGGAGTAGCTCCCGGTCCCGGCGCGAAGGCATGTCCCGAGCCGCCGGCACTGTCGGTCATGTCGTCAATACGAAGCCGCAAGGCTTCCGGCATTTCCGGGTCCTGGCGGAGCCGCACGGCCTGCCGGCCGAGCAAGACCTTTGAAAGGCCCGCCCACGGGCCGTTCAAGGCCATGCACTCCCCGGCATGGGCGCCCAGCGCGGCGCACATGCCCTCCAGCTTCCTTGACGGCCCCGAGCGGGCCTGAACGTCTGTGGAATCGCCGGCCCCGCCCCAAGGTGCCGCGCGGCCTATCGCCAAACGACAACGAGGAACCTATGGAATTTCTGACATCGCCCGAGTTCTGGGTCGCGCTGGGGCAGATCATCATCATCGACATCCTGCTGGGTGGCGACAACGCGGTGGTGATCGCCCTGGCCTGCCGCAAGCTGCCGCCCGCGCAACGCACCAAGGGCATCATCTGGGGCACCGCCGGTGCCATCGTGCTGCGCGTCATCCTCATCGCCTTCGCGATGACCCTGCTGAACCTGCCGTTCCTGAAGTTCGTCGGCGCCATCCTGCTGGTGTGGATCGGCATCAAGCTCCTGGCCCCCGACGAGGAAGGCCACGGCGACGTGGCCGGCAGCGACAAGCTCTTCGCCGCCATCAAGACCATCATCGTCGCCGACCTGGTGATGAGCGTGGACAACGTGATCGCCATCGCCGGCGCCGCCCAGAACGCGGGCGACCACTCGATGCTGCTGGTGGTGCTCGGCCTGCTGATCTCGATCCCCATCATCGTCTGGGGCAGCCAGCTGGTTATCAAGCTCATGGAGCGCTTCCCGTTCATCATCGTGGCCGGCGGCATGCTGCTGGGCTGGATCGCCGGGGGCATGCTGGTCACCGACCCGGCCCTGGCCAATCCCGACCGCTGGCAGTGGATGCTCAAGCTGCCGCAAAGTGATGTCGTGAAGTATGGTGCGAGCGTGGCGGGTGCGCTGCTCGTGCTGATCGTGGGCAAGGCGGTGGCCTCGCGCCGCACGGCGGCCGTCTCCCACGGCTGATACCCTCGGGCCCGGTGAACTCCGGGCCCGCGAGCGACTCGACCCTTTTAGTCATCAACGCCCACCGCCCCGCAGGAGAGCCCTCATGGACAAAGTCATCGTGTACGTGGACGACGCAGCCTACGCGCAGCAGATCCTCGCCCCCCTGGCCGCCCGCGCCCATGCCCCCGGCACCCACTGGGTGGTCGTGGCCTGCGCCCCGCGCATGACCCACCGCATCAGCAAGTGGGTCAGCCACAGCGCCCGCGAGAACTGGCGCGCCAAGTGGGCCGACAAGCTGTTCGCCCAGGTCCTGCCCTGGCTGCAGGCCGGCGGCGCCACCATCACCACCGTGCTGGCCAAGGGCCCGCTGCCGGAACTCGCGACCGAACTGCAGGCCGAGCACGGCAGCGCACAGATCGTCGATGCCCGCCGCCCCAAGCAGGAGGCCCACGCGCCCCAGCCCACCGCCGCACCGGCCGCACCGCCCCTGGTGGTGCGCAAGCCCATGCCCCGGCGCTGGTCCCTCCCGGGCACGCTGGCCAGCCTGGGAGCGCTCTTCCTGCTGTTCGCCGAGCAGCCCTGAGCCCCGGCGGGCGCCGAGGCGCCCGTCCCATCGACGCACGGCAGCACCCGGGACGGCACCCGGGTGCTATCCTCCTGCGCCATGAAACTCCTCCTGAAATGGCTGCTCAGCGCCGCCGCGCTGCTGTGCGTGACCTACCTCTACGGCGGTGTCGAGGTGCGCAGCTTCGGCTCCGCGATGGTCGCGGCCTTCGTCATCGGGCTGTTCAACGTGGTGCTGCGGCCCGTGCTCGTGGTGCTCACCCTGCCGGTGACCATCGTGACCCTGGGCCTCTTCCTCTTCGTCATCAACGCGCTGATGTTCTGGGCCGCGGCGTCCGTGCTGGGCGACAGCTTCCAGGTGCACGGTTTCGGCGCGGCGCTCATCGGCTCGCTCATCTACACCGTGCTGGGCATGCTCATCGAATCAGCGCTCGGCGGCCTGTTCCTTAAGAAGTGACTCGGTCGCGCGCAGGCGCGTCTCGATGATCGATGCCTCGATGTACTCCGCGGCATCCCCGCCGCGGCTCCCGGTCTTGCGCGCCATGTCCTGGCCGGCCTTGAAGCGGTCCACCGCCGCCGCATAGTCGTACCGCGCGACGTGCGCCTCCGCCTCCGCCCGCACCGCCCGCAGCGGCTGGCCCTGCTGCTGCCACACCGCGGCGAGCAGATACCACACCGACGCATCGCGCGGATGGTTCGTCACCCAGGTCTGCAGCGTGCCGGTCATCGGCGCCGCACGGGTCTGCCGCAGCAGCGCCTGCGTGCGCAGGATCATCTCCGGGCGCCCCACCCCGCCGGACGCCGAAGCGGACGCCCCCTGGCCCGGGCTGGTCACGGATTCCAGCGTCAGCGCAGCGCCGCTTCCGGACGCCGGCGCCCCTGCCTGCGGGCCCGCGGCGGGGATGAGGGCCAGCTGCTCCAGCGCCGCGTCCGCCTGCCCTGCGGCCAGTTCGATTTCCGCGCCCAGCAAATGGGCCTGCCGCGTGCCCGCGGCATCGCCCCGCGCGGCCTCCAGCAGCGACCGTTGCGCGGCCCGCGCCGCCGCCATGTCCTGCAGCTGCAGCGCACTGAGCGAAGCCGCATACCAGGCGCCCACCCGCCGCGGCAGAGGCTGCGCGCCGAAACCGCCCGCCTGCGGCTCGTTCACCCACTGCCGCCAGACATCGATGCCGGGCCGGGACAGCACCCGCGCCCGGGCGGCCATCATGGCGTGCTCCAGTGTCGGGCCGGGCGCGGGCGACTGCGCCACGGCCGGGGGAATGCGCGCATGCAAATCCGCGATCCGCTGCGTGGTGAGCGGATGGCTGCGCAGATAGGGCCAGCTGCCGTTGTCGTTGATGCGGTTGGCCTGCTGCAGCTTGTCGAACATCGACACGAAACCCTGCGGCGCGAAGCCCGCCGGGGCCATCAGGCCATAGCCGACGCGATCGGCCTCGCGCTCCATGTCGCGCGAGAAATTGAGCTGGTTCTGCACGGCCAGCGCCTGCCCGCCGACCAGCATGGCCTGCCCCGCGCTCGGGTTCTTCGTGGCGGCCAGCATGCCCAGCACCATCGCCCCCAGCATCAGCGGCCCCTGCCGGCTCTGCTGCGTGATCAGCCGCGAGATGTGCCGCTGCGTGACATGGCTCAGTTCGTGCGCCATCACCGAGGCCAGCTCGTCGCGCGTGGACACCACGCCGATCAGGCCCAGGTGCATCCCGAAATAGCCCCCCGGCAGGGCGAAGGCGTTCACCGTCCGGTCCCGCCCCAGCAGGATCTCCCAGGCGAAACGCTCATCCAGCTCGGGCGGCAGTTCGCCCCGCTCCCGCGCTGCCTTCACCAGCGGCAGGAAAATGCCCAGCACGTACTCGTTGAGCACCGCATCGTCGATGTAGTCCGGATCACGGTAGAGCTCGCGGATGATCCGGTCACCCAGGCGCCGCTCCTGGCTGGTCGTCATGTCGGAGCCGTCGCCGAGGGTGGGGAGGGCGCCCTGCGCCCAGCCGGGCAGGGGCAGGAGGCACTGCGATGCAGCGATGGCCCAGGCCAGTGCGGAGCGGCGCAGTACGGCAGTCGCCGGAAAACCGCGTGATGCGGGTGTGGAACCCATGGGAGCAACCCTCCTCGTGACAACCCCCCGAGGGGGTCTTTTGGATGCGCGCATGGACCGTATGATGCCCCGGCGCGCCGATGGTGCCACCCCGTTACCTATTCCCGCAAAGGGCCTCTTCCCATGACCTCCCGTTCGCCCCATCTCACCCATTTCGACGCCGGCGGCCAGGCCCACATGGTGGACGTGGGCGACAAGCCCAATACCCGGCGCATCGCCGTCGCGGGCGGGCACATCGCCATGCAACCCGCCACCCTGGCGCTCATCGCCTCCGGCACGGCCGGAAAGGGCGACGTATTGGGCATCGCCCGCATCGCCGGCATCCAGGCCGCAAAAAAGACCAGCGACCTCATCCCCCTGTGCCACCCGCTCGCGCTTACGCGGGTGGCGGTGGATTTTCAGCTGGATGCAGACGCATCATGTGTGCACTGCACTGCCACCGTGGAAACCGTCGGGCCGACCGGGGTGGAAATGGAAGCCCTGACGGCCGTGCAGGTGGCACTGCTCACGATTTACGACATGTGCAAGGCTGTGGATCGGGGGATGGTGATGCAGGAGGTACGGGTTATGGAGAAGCACGGAGGGAAAAGTGGCAGTTTTTTATCAGATAAACAATAATTATTCAATTAGGTTTTCCAACAAGCTTCAAGGCGCCTATTTTGGATAATTTTCCACGAGGTCGAATATATTTTCAGGTTTTTACTAGGCACTTGAATCAACCCATATCACCTATATGGATTCGAACTGCTTTTAGAACGGCTAACACCACCGATCCGCAAATATCGCGCAGATGATCGCTGCCGCTAATTTCAGCAACGCATCGTGAATGTCCAGGCGCCTTTCGAAGCGGATGCGCAGCTTGCCAAAGCCTGCAAACCAGCCGTGCGTTCTCTCCACCACCCAGCGGTGCCGGCCCAGCCGCTCACGGTTCTCGACGCCGCGTCTGGCAATCCGGCTGGCGATGCCTCGCTTCTTCAGGAAGGCACGGCAGCGCTCGTAGTCGTAGCCCTTGTCGGCGTGCAGCCTCCATGGCCAGCGGCGCGGCCTGCCTCGCAGTCCCCTGACGGCCGGCAGAGCATCGATGCACTTCTCGAACATCATGGAGTCGTGCCGGCTCGCACCGCTGACCCGCACCACCAGCGGGATGCCGCGTGCGTCTACGACGATGTGCCGCTTGGAGCCGAGCTTGCCTCTGTCCGTGGGGTTGGGACCCGTTTCCTGGCCCCCCGGGGGCTGGGCACTGACGAGCCATCGATGCTCGCCCGGCTCCAATCGATCTGGTCGTGCTGCCGCAGGCGCACCAGCATGGCGTGGTGCAGTTTCTCCCACACCCCAGCGTTCCAGTCGCGCAGCCGCCGCCAGCACGTCATGCCACTGCCAAAACCGAGTTCCTGCGGCAAGTCTTCCCAGGCAATGCCGGTGTGCAGCACGAACAGGATGCCATTGAGGGCTGCTTCATCGCTGACAGAGCGCTTGCGCGCCCCGCCTTTGGCCGAGGGCACGAAGGCCGGGATGAGGGGCTGCAGCTGTCGCCACAGTTCTTTGCTGACGGGTCTTCTTGCCATGAGGGCGACAATCATAGCTGCTCCGCGCTGGGCTATGAACAGGTCGTGTTAGCCGCTCTAAGAGCGGCTAACACCACCGATCCACGAAGCGCGCGCAGATGATCGCTGCCGCCAGTTTCAATAGCGCTTCGTGGATGTCCAGCCGCCTCTCGAATCGGATGCGCAGCTTGCCGAAGCCTGCAAACCATCCGTGCGTTCTCTCCACCACCCACCGATGCCGACCCAGCCGCTCGCTGCTTTCGATGCCTCGTCTGGCAATCCGGCTGGCGATGCCCCGCTGTCTCAGGAAGACACGGCAGCGCTCATAGTCGTAGCCCTTGTCGGCGTGCAGCTTCGATGGCCTGCGACGCGGCTTGCCCTGCAGTCCCCTGACGGCTGGCAGAGCATCGATGCATTTCTCGAACATCATCGAATCGTGCCGATTCGCACCACTGACCAGCACCACCAGCGGAATGCCCCGCGCGTCTACGACGATGTGCCGCTTGGAGCCGAGTTTGCCTCTGTCCGTGGGGTTGGGCCCTGTTTCCTGGCCCCCCGGGGGCTTGGTACCGACGAGCCATCGATGCTTGCCCGGCTCCAATCGATCTGGTCGTGCTCGCGCAGGCGCACCAGCATGGCGTGGTGCAGCTTCTCCCACACCCCGGCAGCGTTCCAGTCGCGCAGCCGCCGCCAGCACGTCATGCCACTGCCAAAACCGAGTTCCTGCGGCAGGTCCTCCCAGGCGATGCCGGTGTGCAGCACGAATAGGATGCCATTGAGTGCGGCTTCATCGCTGACGGTGCGCTTGCGCGCCCCGCCTTTGGCCGAGGGCACGAAGGCCGGGATGAGCGGCTGCAGCTGTCGCCACAGTTCTTTGCTGACGGGTCTTCTTGCCATGAGGGCGCCAAGCATAGCTGCTTCGCGCTGGGCTATGAACAGGTCGTGTTAGCCGCTCTAAAGGCATGCACACAGAGAGCTATTACCACGGCATGCCAAAAAAACGAGCAGCACCTAATGCCAAAAAAATCAAAATGAATCCAAATTCAAATAACCTAAGGGCTGACCTGTTTGTGCATTTAAAAATACTGTCCACGTAATATTTTTTCTTCCTTGAATAGGCAAATATTTGACTCGTTCAACGTCCAGTCCTTCTCGCACTGCGGTATCAAGTATCTCATCCTTTCTATCCGGGAATTTATTGATAAGTTGCTTTAATAATTTGGCTTCTTTCAAAATCTCCGGCAGCCCTTGCTCGTAAGGAATCCATAGTTGTGTCTGGGCCGAAACGGCAACCCCATCCAGTGCCTGCATAGTGAAGTTAAAACTTTCGAGACTACTCAAAGGACGCAACGCAAGCCACGTGATTCCCATTTTTGGTATAGCAATTATATCCTTGGGCGCCAGCAAAATTAATTCCTCGGGAATATCATTAGCATGAATTACCCTGAAACGATCGTATTCGAAAACCACATGTATGGGGCGCGCTTCGTATGCAGAAAAAATTCCATATGCAATTGCGCAAACCTGAAGGCATGCAACGACAGAGAAATCTAATATTTTTTCCTTCCTATTTTTCTTGGGGTTGAAAAAAACAAAAGTAAGCAATGGCCCCAATACCACACCCAAAGCGGCAAACAAAAACAAACCAGCCCCCCCTGAAATAAAAATATAAGGGAAAGGATAGAAAAATACAAACGCAACAGCGGATATTACACTCACTATCACGATCGAGATTATAAAATGAACAAAAAAAGCTCGGATTTTTGAAATATAAAATCTCATAAATTAATTTCCATCATTTTGAAAACAAATTATTTTTGAATTCAGTCCCGTGGAAATTTTGACTGATATTACAAGTTTCTCGTAACTATCTGCATCATAAAGGGATTGAAAAGCGGCTAATGCACGACAAGCAGATTTTTGTTGCCCAGCCTTGAAAAGGCTCAAAACTCGTCGTCTGTGTGTAGCTCTGCTGGGATAACGCCAAGAAGTATAGGCAGCCTCTTTGACAGTCGCATCCGTTTCCGGTCCTGTATGTGTGAGGGTATTAAATAATGCATATACATCTTGGCCGAATCCAAAGGCTTCTTTCGGTGGTTTAATTATTTCTTCTTCTCGAAATTTTTGCTCATCAGCCAATGCCATGCGCATTGGCTCTTCGTATGACAATTGAATTTTTGTCAAAGCAAAACCAGATGCAGCAAGCAATATCAGCAGAGCCAGGAATGCACCACGAGAAAATTTCAAACTTCTGTATCCAAGTGCACTGGAAATAAATCCAACCAGTATTCCTGAGGGAATCAAGAAAAAAGCATATTCATATGGAAACTCCAGCATTGAATGCAAAACCAATGGAGCCAGCACAGCCAAAGGGTAAAGAATAATTGGTCGAAAGTCTTTTCTTAGGCGCCAAAACCATTTAACATTCATCATCAGGAGAATTATGGCCGATGGAATTCCAAACCATAAAGCCACATCAAAGAAAATATTATGTGCAGATGCAGTTGCACTTGCTCCATAAAATGGAGCGATAGTATCTTGTGCACGCCCAACTTGGAGCCATCCATATCCGTTCCAAGGCCGCAGTAATAAAGCCTCGCCAAGTTGACGCCACAATATAAGTCTCGAAGAACTATTAAAATCAGTAGCATCCCTGCTCGCTGCGACACCCATAAATGTTGAGAAGCTAGGCCAGAGGAAACGCGCACAGAACCACAGCCCGACTATCAACGCAAAATAGAGCCATGGATTTCTATTTTTATTTGAATATGAACGCTCAGTAGTCCAGATAGCAAAAACCAAAATGACTGCGATAAACCCAGTTCGAGACTCAGAACCAAGCACCCCAAAGCAAAGGAATAGTGTGCCACATAGAAAAATCCACTTTTTAATTTTTTTTATAAAAAGCAAATAGCCCAGTGATGCAATACCCATAACCAACAAAGTGGCGTAATTATTCGGTTGCGCAAAATTCGCGTAGGCTCGACCATCAGACTCAACCATCCAGACCGTTAATGGCAAGTGCAACCACTGCAACGTTCCGATAATTCCGCTAACAATGGCTCCTGCAGTCGCCGCCCATAGAAATCCTGTTAACTTTGTATTTGATATTTCTTCAGAATGATATCCAGAAAGACTTTTTCTCGCAGCATCGCTTCCTACGGCGCCAGAAATAATCCATATCCCAACATACACCAACCCGTAATAAAAATCCGAATTGAAAAGTAAAACTTCATTTAATCTTTGGAATACCAGCAGAGCCGTCATCAAAATGGCAGGTGCTGAAATCGCATAGGGAAGCAAAATTTCTCTTTTTTTTATCAATATATCAAGAGCTAAAAAAAAAGCCCCAGCTGCCGAAATGATCTCGCCATGAAATGTAAGCCACGGCTCATAGTGATTAGGGGCCAACCACCCATTAACCAAAAGTAAGAAGCCGACAAGTGATACTATGGACATGGCAATAAAAAAACCTCCCCATGGGGAGGTTTTTATAGTGAACAATCTAAATTAAATCACGACTTGCAGGAGCCGGGAAGGAATTTGTTGATAGTAGAGGAAGCCAGTTGAGTGCCTGCAGCATCTCCGCCGCCACAGGTCCATTCAGAAATTTGCTTGCCTTGATCTTTGTTAGCGGCATTGACCACGATAGCAGTGCCGGAGATTTTAGGAATCATCACGACGTATTTGCCGTCAATGTTGGTGTCATTGAAGTTGCGTGCCTTCGCAGAAATCACTCCATTGGCAGTCGTCTCGATGGAAGCAACGTACTTGGTAGGACCAGAGGCAACATTTCCACCGACGTTAGACTCACAACCCCAGCCATTGTCAGTTCCAACTTTATCCGCAGCCATGCTCTGAACCTGCTCGGTGATAGTGGTGCGGCACTGCGAAGCGGCCAAGACCACTTCCGACATTTTCGCCTTTTTCGTGTAATCCTGATAAGCAGGCAGTGCCACGGCAGCCAAAATACCAATGATCGCCACCACGATCATCAGTTCGATCAAGGTGAAACCTTGCTGAACAGTACGCTTCATAAATCTCTCCCGGAGGAACAGTTGCAATGTCGACCTGCCGAAGGATTTCGCAGGCTGCCTCCTTCAAAGCAGGTTGCATGCCAGCAGGGCCTGGCCCTTCGCCCTCCTGGCAATGCCTTCGCCTGAGGCTCAGGTGACAATTTCGTCACCCATCTCTGTCAACAACCGTTGCAGGCACTACGAGACGTACCTTCCGTGCCCCATCACCGCTGCCGGAACTCCATCTCCGTCCCCGCCAGCCCCAGGCGGTCGCCGTCCTTGAGCAGCACCGGCTCGGCAGTAATCGGCTGGCCGTTGAGGCGCGGAGGCTCGGCGCCTTCCACATGGGCCAGGACGAAGCCGTGGTGGCGCTTGGTGATGGAGGCCACGGCCACGCCGGGCTTGCCGATGGTGGTGACGACCTTGACCAGGTCCACCTCGCGGCCGGTGGCGGCGCCGGACATGACGCGGATGGCGGCGTTGAGCGGCACGCTGGCCGGAGGCGGCAGCGGGGCAGGACGCGATGCGGGCACGCGCGGGGGCAGCATGCCGGGGGTGAAGACCATGGTCTTCTCGTAGTTCTCGCCCGCGCCGTCGCCCAGGAAGCGGATCTTGTACTTGCCCACCTCGACCAGGTCGCCGTTGCGCAGCGGCTGGCGCTTGACGGGCTGGCCGTTCACGTAGGTGCCGTTGGTGCTGCCGATGTCTTCGATTTCCACCGCGTCGCCGGCCATGTGGAGCACGGCATGCTCGCCGCTGACGGCCAGGTTGTCGATGACGATGTCGTTGTAGGGGCGGCGCCCCAGCGTCGTACGCTCCTTGGTGAGCGCCACTTCCTTGATGACCACTCCGTCGATCGACACGATCATTTTGGGCATGAACCGTTCCTCGTCTGTCTGTCTGGGCTAGCTAGCTGGCTGGTGGGTGACTGCGCTGGTGTCCGGTCCACGCCGCGCGGATGGCGGCGAACCGGGTTCTCAATCGGTACGTAGCAACAATCGTGACACCAGGCCGCGCTTCTTCTCGCCGGCGCCGGCCCGCACCAGCAGGACGCTGATATTGTCGCGTCCGCCGCGCTCGTTGGCGGCCTCGATCATGCGTGCCGCCCGTTCGGCCAGCGGGTCGGAGGAGGCGGCCAGCGCCCGCAACTCGTCGTCGTCGAGCATGTCCGTGAGCCCGTCCGAGCACAGGATGAAGAGGTCGTCGGGCTGCACCTGGAATTCATTGACTTCCAGCGCCGCCGTGGATTCGACGCCCATCGCCCGGGTCACGAGGTTGCGGAACCCCGACAGCGCGGCCTCCTCGGGCGTGAGCAGCCCGGCGTCGATCTGTTCCTGCAGCCAGGAATGGTCCCGGGTGATCTGCTGCAGGTCGCCGTCGCGCAGGCGGTAGCAGCGCGAGTCGCCGATGTGCCCGAGCACGAGCCGGTCTTCCCGGAAGGCGGCCACCACGACGGTGGTGCCCATGCCGGCGTACTGCGCGTTGGAATGCGATGCGTCGTAGATGGCACGGTTGGCGGAGTCCACACAGGCCTCCATGGCCTGGCGGAGATCGGCCAGGGAGGCCTCGCGCCCGGCGCCCGCCAGCCATTCGGCCAGGCCCTGCCGGATCAGTTCGGTGGCCATGCGGCTGGCGACCTCGCCCGCGTTGTAGCCGCCCATGCCGTCGGCCAGCACGGCCACCTGGCCGGCCACATCGACCGTCACGGCGTCTTCGTTGTTGGAGCGGACGCGCCCCTGGTCGGTGAGGGCGCAGAACTCGTACGCCAGCGGGGACGATGCACTCATGCCCGGACCGCCTCCAGGCCGGTGGGCGGCAGCAGGCGCGCGCGCGCCTGGCGGCTGGAGCGCACCGGCATCGGCGTCATCCCTTGCGTTGCGGACATTTGCATTTCCCCATACTTTTTCCCTATGTACTCCGTGCCGCATCATAGACGAGGCACCGGGGCCGGGAGCGGGCCGGGTCACCCGCCGGGTGCCAGGGTCAGGCCGTGGCGCCGCGATGGGAGCGCAGTTGCATGAACTTGCCCACGCCGACCACGAAGGCCGCGCCCAGAGCGGCGGCGATGTAGTGGAGCGACGGATGCGCCTCGGCGAAGTCGTGCAGCGAGGCATCGCTGGCGATGGTTTCGCCGCCCACCCAGCCGATCAGGCCTGCGCCCAGCAGCACGATGACGGGGAAGCGCTCCATGAGCTTGATCATGAGGGTGCTGCCGAAGATCACGAGCGGAATGCTGATGGCCAGGCCCAGGATGAGCAGGACCATGTTGCCATGGGCCGCAGCCGCCACGGCGATGACGTTGTCCAGGCTCATCACCAGGTCGGCGATGAGGATGGTGCGCACGGCCGCCATGAGGCCCGCGTTGGCGCCGCTGGATTCCTCCTCGTCGTCGCCGTCGGTCATGAGCTGCAGGCCGATCCACAGCAGCAGGCAGCCGCCGATGATCTGCAGGAAGGACAGCTCGAGCAGCTTGGCCGCCACCACGGTGAGCGCGATCCGCAGCACCACGGCAGCGCCGGAGCCCCAGAAAATGGCCTGCTTCTGCTGGTGCGGCGGCAGCGAGCGGGCTGCCAGGGCGATGACGACGGCGTTGTCGCCCGAGAGGATGATGTTGATCCAGACGATCTTCACCAGGCCGATCCAGAAGTCGGCGGAATTCAGGAATTCCATTGCGTGTGCTCCACTGTTATGAATGCAAGAAGCGCCCGAAACATGCGTTTCGGGCGCTTCTTTTTTGGGGAACTTTCAGTGTAACGGTGAAGCCACGCACTGGCGTGCGTAGTTTTGCTTAGCCCGCTATCGGCCCGCAGCCCTTCCGGGCAGCGGAACCGAGGCCTTCACTTCAGCTGGGCCTTGAGCAGCTTGCCCAGTTCGGACGGGTTGCGCGTCACGACGAAGCCGCACTCTTCCATGATGGCGAGCTTGGCATCGGCCGTGTCGGCGCCGCCGGAGATCAGCGCGCCAGCGTGGCCCATGCGCTTGCCGGGAGGGGCGGTGACGCCGGCGATGAAGCCGACGATGGGCTTCTTCATGTTGGCCTTGCACCATTGGGCGGCTTCGGCTTCGTCCGGACCACCGATTTCGCCGATCATGATGACGGCGTCGGTGTCGGGATCGTCGTTGAAGGCCTTCATCACGTCGATGTGCTTGAGGCCGTTGATCGGATCGCCCCCGATGCCCACGGCGCTCGACTGGCCCAGGCCGACTTCGGTCAGCATGGCCACGGCTTCATAGGTCAGCGTGCCGGAGCGCGAGACCACGCCGATGCGGCCCTTGCGGTGGATGTGGCCAGGCATGATACCGATCTTGATCTCGTCGGGCGTGATCAGGCCGGGGCAGTTGGGGCCCAGCAGCAGGGTCTTCTTGCCGCCGGCGGCTTCCTTGGCCTTCATCTTGTTGCGCACTTCGAGCATGTCGCGCACGGGGATGCCTTCGGTGATGCAGATGGCCATGTCCAGGTCGGCCTCGACGGCTTCCCAGATGGCGGCCGCGGCGCCTGCGGGCGGCACGTAGATCACCGACACGGTGGCGCCGGTCTGCTGCGCGGCTTCCTTGACGCTGCCGTAGATCGGGATGTTGAAGATCGACTCGCCGGCCTTCTTCGGGTTCACGCCGGCCACGAAGCAGTTCTTGCCGTTCGCGTATTCCTGGCACTTCTCGGTGTGGAACTGGCCCGTCTTGCCCGTGATGCCTTGGGTGATGACCTTGGTGTCTTTGTTGATGTAGATCGACATGAGTGTTCTCCGGGCTTACTTGACGGCGGCGACGATCTTCGTCGCGGCTTCGGCCATGGTGTCTGCGGCGATGATGGGCAGGCCGGATTCGGCCAGCATCTTCTTGCCCAGCTCTTCGTTGGTGCCCTTCATGCGCACGACCAGCGGCACGTTCAGGTTCACGGCCTTGCAGGCGGTGATGACGCCGGTGGCGATGGTGTCGCACTTCATGATGCCGCCGAAGATGTTGACCAGGATGCCTTCGACCTTGGGGTTCTTCAGCATGATCTTGAAGGCTTCGGTGACCTTCTCGGGGGTGGCGCCGCCGCCCACGTCCAGGAAGTTGGCCGGCTCGCCGCCGAACAGCTTGATGGTGTCCATGGTGGCCATGGCCAGGCCCGCGCCGTTCACCAGGCAGCCGATGTTGCCGTCCAGGCTGATGTAGGCCAGGTCGAACTTGGAGGCTTCCACTTCGGCCGGATCTTCTTCGTCCAGATCGCGGAATGCCACGATTTCAGGATGGCGGAACAGGGCGTTGGCGTCGAAGTTGAACTTCGCGTCCAGGGCCATCAGGTTGCCCTTGGAGTCGCAGTTCAGCGGATTGATTTCCACCAGCGACGCGTCGGTTTCCATGTAGCACTTGTAGATCTTCGCGAAGATGTCCACGGCCTGGTCAACGGAGGCGCCCGTCAGGCCGATGGCGGCCGCGACCTTCTTGCTCTGCTCGGTGGTGATGCCGGCGATGGGGTCGATCATCTCGGTGACGATCTTGTCGGGCGTGGAGTGGGCCACTTCCTCGATGTCCATGCCGCCTTCGCTGGAGGCGATCAGGGCGACCTTCTGCGTGGCGCGGTCGGTGACCAGCGAGACGTAGAGTTCGTTCTTGATGTCGGCGCCGTCCTCGATGTAGAGGCGGCGGACCTTCTGGCCTTCGGGACCGGTCTGGTGCGTCTTGAGCTGCATGCCCAGGATGTCGCCGGCGAGCTTCTTCACGTCGTCGATGCTCTTGGCGACCTTGACGCCGCCGCCCTTGCCACGGCCACCGGCGTGGATCTGGGCCTTGACCACCCACACGGGGCCGCCGAGCTTCTGGGCGGCTTCCACAGCTTCCTGCACCGTGAACGCGGGAATGCCGCGGGGAACGGGCACACCAAAATTGCGCAAGATTTCCTTGCCTTGGTATTCGTGAATCTTCATGAGGTCTCTCTCAGGGGAAGGATGGTGGTAACCCGTCTGCCATGACCGGATGTCTGGCCGCGGGCGGGTGACATGGCAGCCGGCGACTGTATCATGCTGCGACGCACCATCCCCTGCGGCAGTCACGTACCCTGCTGGCTTTCCGCGCCTTCCCTTTCCAGGAGACCTCCATGGCCAAGATCTTCATCGACGGCGAAGCCGGCACCACGGGACTGCAGATCCGCGAGCGCCTGCAGGACATGCCGCAGGTGGAGCTCGTGAGCATCGCGCCGGAACTGCGCAAGGACCCCGCGGCCAAGCGCGACCTGATCGCCGGCGTGGACCTCGTGGTGCTGTGCCTGCACGACGATGCGGCGCGCGAGACCGTGGCGCTGGTGGACTCCATCGAGGCCGCCACGGGCCGCACGATCAAGGTGATCGACGCCAGCACGGCCCACCGCACGGCGCCCGGCTGGGTCTTCGGTTTTCCCGAACTGGCGCATGGGCAGCGCGACGCCGTGGCGAGCGCCACGCGCGTGGCCAACCCTGGCTGCTATGCGACCGGCGCCATCGCGCTGCTGCGCCCGCTGCTGGATGCCGGCCTGGTGCCGGCCGACTTCCCGGTCGCGCTGCCTTCGGTGAGCGGCTACACCGGAGGCGGCCGCACCATGATCGAGGCCTACGAGAAGGGCGACGCCGCGCCGTTCGAGCTCTACGCGCTGGGCCTGTCGCACAAGCACCTGCCCGAGATCATGAAGTACACCGGCCTCACGCGCCGGCCGATCTTCGTGCCGTCGGTGGGCAATTTCGCGCAGGGCATGCTGGTGCAGCTGCCCTTGCACCTGGATCTGCTGCCGGGCGCACCCAAGGGCACCGACCTGCACGAGGCGCTGGCCGCCCATTACGCCCGCAGCAACACGCCCGAGCAGTGGGTCCGGGTCCTGCCGCCCACCGAGGACGGCAAGCTCGACCCGCTGGCGCTCAACGACACCAACATGCTGGAGATCCGCGTGTTCGCGAACGAGACTCACCGGCACGCCGTGCTCGTCGCCCGCCTGGACAACCTCGGCAAGGGTGCGAGCGGCGCGGCCGTGCAGAACCTGCGGCTGATGCTGAACCTGTAACGGTGCCCCCGGGCGATCCGGGGGCGGCCCTCAGGCCAGGGCCATGCGCTGGAACAGTCCGCCCGGCAATCGGGCGACCTGCCCTTCCAGTTCCAGCTCGAGCAAAGCCACCTGCAGCCGGGACGCATCCAGCCCCGTGCGCGCCACCAGGGCATCCAGCCCCATCGGGTCGAATCCCAGCGCCTCCAGCACATCGGCGTGCGGGCCGGAAGCCGCCCGGCCCGGCGGCTCGTCATTGCCCGCCCCCGGGGGGCCGGCCGGCAGCAAAGCCGAGGATGGCGCGGCAGGCAGCCGCAGTTCCTCCAGCACGTCCTGGACGGACTCCACCAGCTTCGCACCCTGGCGGATGAGCGCATGGCAGCCGCGCGACTGCGGCGCATGGATGGAGCCGGGGATGGCGAACACTTCGCGCCCCTGCTCCGACGCCAGCCGCGCCGTGACGAGCGAACCGGAGGCCAGGGCGGCCTCCACCACCAGCGTTCCCTGCGAAAGTCCGGCGATGATGCGGTTGCGCCGGGGGAAATTCGCGGCCAGGGGCGGCGTGCCGAGCGGGTACTCGCTCACCACCACGCCCTGGCGGGCGATGCGGTGGGCCAGATCACGGTGGCGGGCTGGATAGACACGGTCCAGCCCGGTTCCGACCACGGCGATGGTGCAGGGGGCGGAGTCGCCTCCATCCGGGGCCGGGCCGGCCTCCAGGGCGCCTTCGTGCGCGGCGGCATCGATGCCGAGCGCCAGCCCCGAGACGACGCACAGGCCCGCGTCGCGCAGCGCCCGCCCGAACTGGCGGGCGTTCTCTGCGCCCTGCGCGGTCGGGTTGCGGCTGCCGACGATCGCCAGGCAGCGCTCCAGAGGCCAGCGCGACGGGCCGTCCCCGTCCAGCCAGCGCGAGGCGCCGAGCAGGTGCAGCAGCAGTGGGGGGTCTTCGGTGGCGAGCAGGGCCGCGGGGTAGGCCGCATCGCCCAGCGACACGATGCGCCGCACGGGCGCACCCTCATCGCCTGCGGGCTCCGCCGTGTGGAGCCATTGCCAGGTGGCATCCTCCAGCGCGGCCAGGCCCGGCGGGACGGCGCACAGCGCTTTCGCCTGCGCAGATGTGGCGAGCGCCGCCAGGGCGCCCTCCGGCTGCTGGAAGATCTGCTGCGGCAGGCCGAAGGCAGCCAGCAGCCGCCGCGCCGTGCCCGGGCCCACGCCGGGGGTGAGCATGAGGCGCAGCCATGCGGAAAGTTCGTCGCGTTGCATGCGGCGAGCATAGCGGTGCGACGCCACTGCCGCGTTACTTTGGCCGCTGGCCGGGCCACCAGGGCCCCATGCCGGGCCTGTAGCGGCCCTTACTGCGGATTCACGAGGCGGTCGCCCACGCGCACGCCCTGCCGCACCTGCAGGAGCAGCGCGTACGAGACCCGGTCGAAGGTGCGGAAGACCATGGCCGTGCCATTGGCCTCGCTGGGCAGTTTGATGGTGCTGCGGTCCGGATCGGTCTTGTCCAGGATGCGCTCGCCCTTGGTGAGCACGGTCAGCACGAGTCCCGGCTGCATGCCGTCCCGGGTGCCGCGGTTGATCGCGACCACCTGGTTCTGCGCCGCATAGGCGACGGCCGCGCTGCCGTAGATGGACACGACGCGCGCATCCACGGGGAACTGGGGTGCCTGCGGCGTATAGCTCGTGTAGCCGCGCTCCGGGGCGGGCAGCAGGCGGTCGCCGAAACGGATCTCTTCCTTCGCGCCGGACAGGTCGATGGTGGCGGGGACGGGGTCCGTCCGGGTGCCACCGTCGGGCGTGCGGGTTTCTTCAGTGGCTTCGCCGCGCACCAGGTCCGCCCGGGCGACGTACTGGGCCTCGTAGCCCAGGATTTCGCCGGTCTCGGGATCCTTCATCGGGACGGCATTGCGGAACACGCGGTACTGGCGCGGCACGCCAGGGTCGAGGCGCAGGGGCCGCCCGGCCGGGCCGCGCACATAGGCGCGGTCGCCATTGGCCATGAGCACGCGTTCGTCCACCGTGGCCACGATGCGCGGGGTCTGGGACAGGGTCAGCTCGTCCACCACCAGGGGCTCGACCAGGAAGGGCTCGATGAGGTGCGGGGACAGCGTGGGCAGGGCCGTGCCGGCGAGGCTATCCGTGCGGGTGCGGGGCGAGACGCGGACGGTTTCCGGGTCGCCGTCCGTGCCGCCGCGGGCGGTGCGCAGACGCGCATAGCCGTCCACCTTCTCGAGGTAGAGGGTCTGGCCCGGGAAGATCAGGTGCGGATTGGGGATGGCCTGCAGGTTCATGCCCCAGAGTTCGGGCCAGCGCCAGGGGCGCAGCAGGTACATGCCCGAGATGCCCCAGAGCGTGTCGCCGCGCTTGACGACGTAGGTGTCGGGCGCGTTGGGCGCCAGTTCGGCGAGCGGCACGCCGCGCGAGGCCACCTGCTGGGCCGTGGCGCGCTGCCCGGCCGTGACGGGATAGTTCTGCGCATGCCCGGCCAGCGGGGCCGCGATGGCCGCAGCGGCGAGCGCGAGCGCGCCCAGGGCCGGTGCCCGCAGGCGGTTGGATGCATTCATGTTCTGGATCCCGTTGCTCTTGCTCTTGTCAGCACACATCGCTAAGCGCCCCTCGCTGGCAGCGGGCCGTCTTGCTGGTGACAAAACTTGCCGGCCGATACGTTACAAATCATCAAGGATTCTGGCCTCAAGCCCCGGATCGGGCAATGATTATTGCCACCGCCCCCAGCGGCGCGGCGCGAAAGTGGCGAAAATAGCGACATCTTCGTCCGTTGTCCCATGGCCCTCCTTCCCATCCTCTGCTATCCCGATCCCCGCCTGCACAAGGTGGCCCAGCCCGTCCAGGCGGTGGACGACCGCGTGCGCGCGCTGCTGGACGACATGCTCGAGACCATGTACGACGCGCAGGGCATCGGGCTGGCGGCCACGCAGGTGGACGTCCACGAGCGGATCATCACCATCGACGTGTCCGAGGACCGCGACACGCCCCTGGTGCTGATCAACCCGGAGATCCTCTGGGCCAGCGAGGACAAGCAGGTCGGCGAGGAAGGCTGCCTGTCCGTCCCCGGCATCTACGACGGGGTGGAGCGCTCGTCCGCCGTGCGCGTGCAGGCCCTCGACGCGCAGGGGCAGTCCCGCGTCATCGAGGCCGAAGGCCTGCTGGCCATCTGCATCCAGCACGAGATGGACCACCTGCTGGGCAAGGTATTCGTCGAATACCTCTCTCCTCTCAAGCGCACGCGCATCAAGACCAAGATGCTCAAGCAGCAGCGGGGTGCCCGGGCATGATCGCCCGCACGGCCACGTTCTGGCGCCGCGCCGCGGCGGCATGCCTGGCCGTGCTGCTGGCCGCCTGCGCGTCGCCCGACTTCCTGCGGCCGGGCGCGCAGCGCAGCGAGGTGCTGCGCGAACTGGGCCAGCCCTACTTTTCCTCGACGCTGCCCGGTGGCGGCGAGCGCATGGTCTATACCACCCAGCCCATGGGGCGGCAGGTCTTCCACCTCGATTTCGACGCGCAGGGCCGCCTCGTGCACCGCGAGCAGGTCCTCACCTTCCAGAACCTCGCCGGGATTCCCGCCGGCACGCCGGTCGAGGAGGTGCGCCGCTTCTTCGGCCCGCCGATGCGCGTGGAGCAGGTGGCCCGCTTCGACGGCGACATCTGGACCTACCGTTTTCTCGACGACATCAACACGCGCCGCTTCGCACACGTGCACATCGACCGCCAGGGCGTGGTGCGCAAGGTGATGTTCACCGACGAGCCCGATCCGCGCGAGTGGCGCGCTTTCTGACCGACCGGCGCCCCTGCGGGGCGCGCCTTTTTCCGTTGCCATGAAGATCATTTTTGCGGGCACGCCCGAGTTCGCCCGGGTGGCCCTGGAGCGCCTGCTTGCCGCAGGTGCCGAAGTCCCCCTCGTGCTCACCCAGCCCGACCGCCCCGCCGGCCGGGGCATGAAGCTGCAGGCGTCGCCCGTCAAGCAGTGCGCGCTGGCCCACGGCGTTGCCGTGGCGCAGCCGCGCGGGCTGCGGCTGGACGGCAAATACGCCGAGGATGCCGCTGCCGCGCGCGCCGCGCTGGAGGCGGCCGGGGCCGACGCCATGGTGGTCGCGGCCTACGGCCTGATCCTGCCGCAGTGGGTGCTGGACCTGCCCCGGCTGGGCTGCCTGAACATCCATGCGAGCCTGCTGCCGCGCTGGCGCGGCGCGGCGCCGATCCACCGCGCCATCGAGGCGGGCGACGCCGAGACGGGCGTGACCATCATGCAGATGGATGCCGGCCTGGACACGGGGGCCATGCTGCTCGTCGAAAGAACGCCCATCGCTGCGCGCGAGACCACGGCCACGCTGCACGACCGGCTGGCCGAGCTGGGCGGCCGGCTGATCGTGGAGGCCATGGAGCTGGCGGCCTGCGGCGGCCTGCCGGCCACGCCCCAGCCGGCCGAAGGCGTGACCTACGCGCACAAGATCGAGAAGGCCGAAAGCGCCATCGACTGGAAGCTGTCCGCCGCGGCGATCGACCGGCGCGTGCGCGCGTTCGATCCGTTCCCCGGCGCCTCGACGCAGTGCGGCGCCGAGACCATCAAGGTCTGGGGATGCGAGCCGCTGCAGGCGGTGGCACCGGACGGCGCACGGCCCGGGGAGATCCTGCAGGTGGACGAGGCCGGCGTGGCCGTGGCCTGCGGAGGGCCCGGCGCGGCGGATGGCGTGCTGCGCCTCACGGTGCTGCAGCGCGCGGGCGGCAAGCGGCTGCCGGTGGGTGACTTCCTGCGTGGCCATCCGCTGGTGCCGGGCATGGTGCTCGGCGGCGAGGCCGGCGCATGAGCCTGCCTGGGGACGCGACACCCACCGAACCGCCCTGCGCCGTGCCGCAATCGGCGGGAGAGATGGTGCGGCATCCGTTTTTCCGCACCGGCATGACCGACATGATCGGCACCAGCGTGGGCATCGGCGCCTGGGGACTGGTGACCGGGGTGGCGATGGTCAAGAGCGGCATGCCCGTGGGACTGGCGATTTTCATGTCGCTCACCGTCTATGCAGGCAGCGCCCAGCTCACCGTGCTGCCGCTGCTCGCCGCGGGGGCGCCGCTGTGGGTGATGTGGCTCGCGGCCTCGTGCGTGAACCTGCGGTTCGTCATCTTCAGCAGCATGTGGCGCAGCTATTTCGCCTGGCTGCCGCGACGCCAGCGGCTGGCGGTGGGATATTTCAGCGGCGACGTGATTTTCGTCGCGTTCATGAAGCGCTTCCCCCGCCCTGCGCCGCAGGCCGAGCAGGTGCCGTATTTCTGGGGCGCGGCGGTGCTCAACTGGTGCTCCTGGCAGATTCCGTCCATCGCCGGCATCCTGCTCGCGAACGTGGTGCCGCTGTCGTGGGGCCTGGGCTTCGCGGGCGTGCTGGCGCTGCTGGGCGTGCTGCTGTCCATGCTCTTCGACCGCGCCACCTGGATCGCCACCGGCGTGGCGATGACGGCGGCGATCGCCGCGTTCTCGCTGCCGCTCAAGCTCAACATCCTGGTCGCGATCGCGGCCGCCGTGGCCGCCGGGCTGATGATCGAGGCGGCCGACCGCCACCTGCGGCGCAGGCCGGAGGTGCGGCTCGTGCCTGCGCACGGCACGCTGCGGCCGGACGAGAAGAAGCACGTGCAGGACGGCGACGTGGTGCCGTTGCGCGAGGAGGACCATCCATGAACGGCGCAGGGCAGCGCGCGGGGGCGGCGGCATGAACGCCTCGGTGACGGAGATCGTGGTGGCGACCGTGGGGCTGGCGCTCATCACGCTCATCACGCGTGCCTTCTTCATGATTCCCGAGAAGGAGCTCCCGATGCCCGACTGGCTCAAGCGCGGGCTCAAGTACGCCCCGCTCGCGGCGCTGGCCGCGGTGCTCGCGCCGGAGCTTTTCATGGCGGACGGCGAATTCATCGGGACCCTGCAGGACGCCCGGCTGCCGGCCATGGCCTGCGCCGCGGCCTACTATTTCTGGCGCCACGGCATCCTGGGCACGATCTGCGTGGGCATGGCGGTCTATCTGCCGCTGCACATCGGCCTGGGCTGGTAGGTAGCGCGCTCCGCGCGCCTACAATCCCTCGCAGTTTTTTCGCCCCAGCCCGCCCGCGTGCCACTCCTGGTGGCCGGCCGGGCTTTCCACACCCTTCCAGCCCATGCAAATCCTTCGCTTTTCCGACCTTTGCGCCCAAGGCCAGGCCCGCGGCCAGCGCGTGTTCATCCGCGCCGATCTGAACGTGCCCCAGGACGACGACGGCCGCATCACCGAAGACACGCGCATCCGCGCATCCGTGCCGTGCATCCGGATGGCGCTGGACGCGGGCGCCGCGGTGATGGTGACGAGCCACCTCGGCCGTCCCACGGAAGGCACGCTCACGCCCGCGGATTCGCTTGCCCCCGTGGCGGCACGCCTGTCGGAACTGCTCGGCTGCGAGGTGCCCCTGGTCGCCGACTGGGTGGACGGCGTGCAGGTGCAGCCCGGCCAGGTCGTGCTGCTGGAGAACTGCCGCGTGAACGTGGGCGAGAAGAAGAACAAGCCCGAGCTGGCGCAGAAGATGGCCAAGCTCTGCGACATCTACGTGAACGACGCCTTCGGCACCGCGCACCGCGCCGAGGGCACGACCTACGGCATCGCCGAGTACGCGAAGGTGGCCTGCGCCGGCCCGCTGCTGTCCGCAGAGATCGATGCCATCGGCAAGGCGCTGGCCCAGCCCGCGCGGCCGCTGGCCGCCATCGTGGCAGGCAGCAAGGTTTCCACCAAGCTGACCATCCTCAAGAGCCTGTCCGACAAGGTGGACCAGCTCATCGTGGGCGGGGGCATCGCCAACACCTTCATGCTGGCCGCGGGCCTGTCGATCGGCAAGAGCCTGGCCGAGCCCGACCTGGTGGACGAGGCCCGGGCCGTGATCGAGGCCATGAAGGCGCGCGGCGCCGAGGTGCCGATTCCCACCGACGTGGTGGTCGCCAAGACCTTCTCGGCCGATGCGCCCGCCACCGTCAAGGCCGCCACCGACGTGGCCGACGACGACCTGATCCTGGACATCGGCCCGCAGACGGCCGCGAAGCTGGCCGCCCAGCTCAAGGCCGCGGGCACCATCGTCTGGAACGGCCCGGTGGGCGTGTTCGAGTTCGCCGCCTTCGAGAACGGCACCAAGGCCATCGCTCAGGCCATCGCCGAATCGCCGGCCTTCAGCATCGCCGGCGGCGGAGACACGCTGGCCGCCATCGCGAAGTACGGCATCGAGAAGCAGGTGGGCTACATCTCCACCGGCGGCGGTGCCTTCCTGGAAGTGCTGGAGGGCAAGCAACTGCCAGCCTTCGAGATCCTGCAAAAGCGCGCCAGCGCCGCGTGAGCTGCCTGCGACCACCCGACGATTGGCGGCCATGACCTTCCTCGAACAACTGCGGGATGCCACCGCGCGCAACGGCTCCCTGCTCTGCGTGGGCCTGGACCCCGAACCCGCGCGCTTTCCCGCCGGCCTGCGTGGCGATGCCGGCCGCATCTACGACTTCTGCGCGGCGATCGTCGATGCCACGGCCGACCTCGCCTGTGCCTTCAAGCCGCAGATCGCGTATTTCGCGGCGCACCGCGCGGAAGAGCAGCTCGAGCGCCTCATGCGGCACATGCGCGCCACGGCACCGCACGTGCCGGTGATCCTGGATGCCAAGCGCGGCGACATCGGCTCCACGGCCCAGCAGTACGCGATCGAGGCGTTCGAGCGCTACGGCGCCGACGCGGTGACGCTCTCGCCCTTCATGGGCTTCGACTCCATCGAGCCCTACCTGGCCTACCACGGCAAGGGTGCCTTCCTGCTGTGCCGCACCTCCAACCCGGGCGGCGACGACCTGCAGAGCCAGCGCCTGGCGAGCGTGGACGGGCAGCCGCTGCTGTTCGAGCACATTGCACGGCAGGCCCAGGGCCCCTGGAACCGCAACGGCCAGCTGGGCCTCGTGGTGGGTGCGACCTACCCGGCCGAGATCGAGCGCGTGCGCGCCCTCGCCCCGACGCTGCCGCTGCTCATCCCGGGCGTGGGCGCCCAGGGCGGCGATGCGGCGGCCACGGTGCGCGCCGGCCTGCGGCCGGACGGCCCGATCGTCGTGAACTCCTCGCGCGCCATCCTGTATGCGAGCGCGGACGAGGGCTTCGCCGCTGCGGCGCGGCAGGCGGCGCAGGCCACGCGCGCTGCGTTGAACGCGGCGCGGGGCTGAAAAGCAAAACCGGCAGCCCAGGCATGAAAGCCGGGCTGCTGCAGCGACCTTACGGTCGCACGGCCAATGGCTCAGGGTCCGTGTCGGACCCGAAACTTACCGACTTGCAGTCTTGCGACCATCGCGGCCGCACCATGGCGCTTTCTGAGAAATCCGAGCGGTCCAGCAATGTGCCATTGCCGTCCACCAACTGCACAAAACCGGCGCCGCTTTTATATTGAAAAGCCTCCACTCGATATGGCCCCGCGGCGCACGTGTCCACGAAAATTTGCGAAGCTTCAGGTTTGGCAATGTATATTCCGACAAACAAGCCGAAGCACGACACTGCAGCAACAAGAAGCCATTTCACCGGATAATCAAATGGTATTTTCATGTGGCAATATTTTATCGTGAAATTCATGCCAATCATGGGAAGCTCTTCTGCAGCGGCACAGCAAGTTTCTCGCGCCGAACATCCGAAAAAACCAGAAAATCCGCTCCAAAGCCCTTTTGCGACCGCCATTCATTGAAACTCCTGTTTTCCACCATCGACAAACCCCTTCCTGGCAATTTGCGAACGCCAGCCATCCCCCAATAACCCAGAGGCTGGCTCCCAGAAAAATCATAGGAATCGCGAATGTAAAACAAAAGCTCTTCCACACAAACCGTGTGAATTGTTTTTGCCCCTCTCTTCGAGGGGACGACACGCCCTCGACCAGAAACATGCAAGGTGAATGCCCCCAAAGCACAGTACAGGTCGTCAAGAGGATCTGCAAGTTTTTCCCAGCGATTGGATGAAACCGGCCGGGCATTCATATGAGAAGAATCAATAAGTGCCAAAGAGGATGCCATGTCGCCAAATCTGGTTTCATGGGAGGCAATCTTTCCATCCAGCGCCAGACATCGGTACAACTCATCCCACGACAATTTCGCACTTTTCTCAGAGGAGAGGCCTAGAACTGCAGACTTGAGATCACCATAGACTGCTTGCGTCCGGGCAAATTGCATAGCCCATTTCATGGAAACTGTGCTGCTATCTATATAACTTCCCGGAAGGTCCATGTGCCGTATTCCGTAGCCTCTTTTCCACCGATCTGGCAACAAGAAAGCAGAACCACGAAACCATCGGCGCATCAGCGCAGCCCCGATACTGAAGCCCTTTCGATCCATTACTTCAGGAATTTCCGTCAACTGCAGATCGCGAAAGCAAGCGGCCGCTGGATAAGACCCTGAGAGAGCAATCGGCGGCACCACGATTCTGCTGCCTGCGAGGAATGCATCCTGCGCAAATTCGTTCAATGACATACCTGGCCTTTATTCTTAATACAAGAACTTGATTAATATTGGCAATCATAATCAGTCGAAAATAAGCCTCCACAAATATCCGTTATTCAATGGATAAAATTAAATCGTGATAACGTTAGAATGCCATTCCGAAACCGGCTCGCCGCCGCGCCTGAACATTCACGAATTACGTTATGCAACTCAAATGGGTGGAAGACTTCATCGCGCTGGCGCGCGAGCGCAGCTTCACGCGTGCTGCCGAGCAGCGGCATGTCACGCATCCCGCGTTCGGACGGCGCATTCGTGCACTGGAGGCTTGGGCCGGCACGGCCCTGGTCGAACGCGGCAGTGCGGAAGCGGAGCAGGACCCGGGCCCGCTCCGTAGCCGCGGCGGTGCGGGTGGGCCGGTACGGCTGACCGCGGCGGGCACGGCCTTTCTCGCGACGGCCGAGCAGCTGGCGCGCGAGCTTTCGCAATCGCAGGAAGAGTTGCGCGCCATCGCCGGCCGGCAGGCGCGGTCGGTCACCATCGCCACGGGCCGCACGCTGGCGCGCACGGCGCTGGCGGATGCACTCCCGCGGCTGCGGCCAGTCCTGCAGTCCGCAGAGCTGCGGGTGGTGACCAACGGGCTGGCACAGACGGTGGAGATGCTGGAGCGCGGCGAGGCGGATTTCTGGCTGGGCTACCACCATGCCGCGCTCGAAGTGCGGCTGGACGGGCGTTCGTACGCGCACGCCACGCTCGCATCCGACAAGCTCGTGCCTGTATCGCGCGCGGATGCCCAGGGGCTGCCGCGGCACGCGCTGGCTTCGTCGGGCCCGGCCGTGCCCTACCTTGCCTATGCCGATACGCTGGCGCTCGGCCGCCTGGTGGAAGACCTGCTGGCCCGGCACCCGCTGGCGCCACGGCTGCGCCGCATCATCGAATGCGACTCGGCCGACGCGCAATACGAGTATGTGCACCGCGGGCTGGGCGTGGCCTGGCTGCCGTGGTCCATGGTGCGGGCCGACTGCCAGGCCGGAAGGCTCGCGCCGGCTGGCGAGCGCCGCCTGGAACTGCGGTTCGATGTGCGCCTGGTGCGGCCCAAGCGCCGGCTCACCAATGCCGCCGAGGCGGTCTGGCAGGCCCTCGCGCGCTCCTGACGGTCGGGCGGCTGCGGCATCACGGTGCCGAATCGGCACGGGCTGGTGCCCATTCAGCACCGTGCAGCTGCACGCGGCTCCCACAATCGGCCCACCCCTGCACATACCCTACCGCCCACGGAGATCGTCCCATGTCCTCATTCCGCCCCTTCCAGGCCAGTGGCCCGGGCTGCAGCCAGCCCCGCGCCGGCCGCCGCCGCGCTCTCGCCCTGCTCGCCCCGCTGGCGCTGGCCGCCATGGCCGGGCTGCAGCCCGCCCTTGCACAGGACGCCTGGCCCGCGCGGCCCATCACCCTGGTCGTGGGCTATCCGCCCGGCGGCAGCACGGACCTGACGGCCCGCACCCTGGGGCCGGAACTGTCCTCGCGCCTGGGCGTGCCGGTCGTGATCGAGAACCTCGGCGGCGCCGGTGGCGCGATCGGCGCGCAGAAGGTGGCCAGCAGCGCGCCCGACGGCTACACGCTGCTGCTGGGCGCGAGCAACGAGATCGCCATCAACCGGCTCGTCACGAAAAAGGTCAAATACGACGTCAAGGATTTCACCGCGCTGGCGCTGGTGGCCTCGCAGCCGCTGGTGCTGGTGGCGTCCGCCGGCTCGGGGGTGAAGAACGCCGCCGATTTCGTGCAGCGCGTGCGCTCGCAGCCGGGCAAGACCAGCTACGGCAGCTCGGGCGTGGGCACCTCGCTGCACCTGGCCGGCGAGATGGTCAAGGAGCAGGGCCAGCTCTTCATGACGCACATCCCCTACCGCGGCGTGGCGCCGCTCACCACCGACCTGCTGGGCAACAACATCGAGTTCGGGGTGTTCGTGCTCTCCAGCGCCCTGCCCTACATCCGCAGCGGGAAGCTGGTCGCGATGGGCACGACGGAGGCGCGCCGCTCGGCCATCACGCCCGACATTCCGGCGCTGGCCGAAGTGCCGCAGTTCAGGAACGTGGACATCAACGTGTGGTTCGCGCTCATGGGTCCGGCCCACCTGCCGCGCCCGGTCGCCGAGAAGCTGCGCAAGGCCACGCTGGACGCACTGCAGTCGCAGGACTTCCGCAGGAAGATGGAGGCCAGCGGATCGGTCGTGGCGTCCCCGTCGGTCGATCCCGATGCGTTCGTGGCCTCCGAAGTGGCCAAGTACCGCAAGATTGTCCAATTCGCGAAGATCGAGGAATGATGCAGCAACCCAACGACACCGCCGCCGCGCCCCTGCGCTTCGAACTGCCCCAGCCCGACATCGGCGCCTGGCGTGCCGGCAACACGGGCACCGAGGGCGTCTGGCGCTTCGATTCCGGCGTGCCCGGACCGGACGTGCTGATCACCGCGCTCGTGCACGGCAACGAGCTGTGCGGCGCCTGGGCGCTGCGCGACCTGCTGGAGGCCGGCATCCGCCCCGGGGCGGGCCGGCTCACCCTGGCGTTCTGCAACCTGGCGGCCTTCGACCGCTTCGACCCGCAGGACCACGACGCTTCGCGCTTCGTGGACCAGGACATGAACCGCCAGTGGAGCGACGACCGCCTGGATGCCGCGGACACGCAGGAGCGCCGCCGCGCCGCCGCGCTGCGCCCTTTCGTGCGCGAAGCCGGCTGGCTGCTCGATCTGCACTCCATGCACGAACCCGGTGCGCCGCTGCTCCTGACCGGCACGCATGCGCGCAACCAGGCACTGGCGCGGCGCATGGGCGCGCCCGAGTACGTGGTGGCCGACGCCGGCCACCAGGACGGCGTGCGCATGCGCGACTACGGCCGCTTCGGCCGCCCGGATGCCGAGGAAGCGGGCACCGACGGCACGCGCTCGCTGCTCATCGAGTGCGGTTTCCATGGCGACCCGGCCAGCCGTACCGTGGCGCGCGACCAGTGCGTGCGGTTCCTGGAAGCGGCTGGCTCGCTGGACGCGGCCACGCTGGCGCGGGCGCTGCCGGGCTGGCGGCAGCCCGATGCGCCGCGGCAGTGGGTGCTGGAAGTGACCGGCCCGGTCGTGGCGCGCAGCAGCGGCTTCCGCTTCACGCGGCCCGTGGCGGCACTGGACGTGATCCCCCAGGCGGGCACGGTGATCGGCGACAACGACGGCGAGCCCGTCGCCACGCCCTATGACGACTGCGTGCTGGTGATGCCTTCCACGCGCCAGGCCCGCGCGGGCGTGACCGTGGTGCGCTTCGCGCGGCGGCGACTGCTGTAATCGCTGCGCATCAGTGGCCTGCCGTGCGGGAGAACAGGTTGATCACCAGCACGCCCGCCAGGATCAGCCCCATGCCGGCCAGCGCGGGGGCGTCCAGCCGCTGGCCGTAGGCCAGCCAGCCGATGGCCGAGACGAGCACGATGCCCACGCCGGACCAGATGGCATAGGCGATGCCCGTGGGAATCGCCTGCAGGGTGAGCGACAGGAAATAGAACGACACGCCGTAGCCGGCCACGGTGATCAGGCTGGGCACGGGCCGGGAGAAGCCGTCCGAGGCCTTGAGGAAGGAGGTCGCGAGGACCTCGGCGCCGATCGCGATCGCAAGGTAGAGGTGGTGGATGCCCATGCCACCGATTGGACACCGGACTGCGAAAGTGGCGTGGGCCTGGGGCCTATCGCCGCCGCGCCGCGGCCCAGCGCGGCCCCAGCACCACGCAAGCGAGTGCGGCCACGATCGCCGCGATGCCGGCCCACTGCCACGCCGAGACGGTTTCACCCAGCACCAGCATGCCGGCGGACAGGCCCACGACCGGCACGGCGAGGCTGAACGGCGCCACGCGATTGGCCGGATAGCGCGTGAGCAGCCCGGTCCAGAGGCCGTAGCCCAGGATGGTGGCCGCCCAGCCGAGGTAGGCGACGGCGCCCCAGGCCAGCCAGGGCAGCGCGGCCCAGGCATCGACCTGCAGCCAGCGCGGAGCATCGGCATCGAAGGCGGCGGACAGCGCCACGAAAGGCAGGATGGGCACGAGGCTGCTCCAGGCCACGAAGGCCAGGGGCCGGTAGCCCGGCGACTCCTGCTGGGCCTTGCGCGCCACGATGTTCGATGCGGCCCAGGACGCGGCGCCGCAGAGCGCGAGCCCCACGCCTGCCAGGGTCACGCCGTCCGAAACCGTTCCGGGCGCGGCGAAATGCATGCCGAAGCAGGCCAGGCCCAGCGCGGCCAGGCCCAGCCCGACGAGCAGCGGCCGGCCCGGCCGCTCGTGCAGCAGCAGGAAGGCCCAGAACGCAGTGAAGAAGACCTGGGTCTGCAGCAGCACGCTCGCCAGCGCCGCGGTCAGCCCCACGCGCAGGGCGAGGAAGACCATGCCGAACTGCCCCACCCCCTGGAAGAGCCCGTAGAGCACCACCCAGCGCCAGCGCACGGCGGGTGGCCGCAGGAAGAACACGAGCGGCAGGGCCGCGAACACGTAGCGCATGGCGCCCAGCTGGAACGGGGTGAAGGAGCGCAATCCCCATTTCATGGCGACGAAGTTGACGCCCCAGAGCACGACGACCGCCAGCGCCGCCAGCAGATCGCGCGGGGCCAGCGGCGCGGATTGCGGCCCGGCGCTCACCGGCGGCTCCCGCAACCGCCGCCGGCAGTGCGGGCCTTCGCGGACGTGGCGTGTGGCTGCGCTGGAAGCGGTGTGGCGGGGAGAGACGCAGGCAGGAAAGGCATGGGCAACCGGGGAAGGATGGGAAAAGGAAGGGGAGCGCAACTGTCGCGTTGCAAGGTTGGCGGCTTCAGGGATTATGAAGATGGCGCCGACTTGATGCCGGTCAATTTTTCCGCCCCCCGGCATACCATTTGCGTGGGGTGTGTTTCACAATTGCTTACGCACGGTGGCGAAGCGCCGGCAATCGCGCGCGGGGGAGGGGCCGCCGCGCAAGCCCTTTCACCTCAACAGACCGCCAACACATGTCCATGCTGCACCGACTGAGCCTGCTCCACAAATTTCTCATCCTCGGGGTGATCGCATTGCTCATGGGCGCGCTGCCCACCGTGCTGTACGTGCGCGGCGCGCTCCAGCAGATCGGCGCCGCCCGGTATGAAAGCCAGGGTGCGCCGGCGCTGATCGCGGTGAACCAGGCCGTCCAGCGGCTGCAGGTCCACCGCGGGCTGTCGGCGGCCATGCTGGGCGGAGACGAGGTGCTGGCGGCGCGCCGGCCTGCCGCGCGCGATGCGCTCAACCAGGCCTTCGCGGAGGCCGGGAAAGCCTTCGCCCAGGCCGGGGTGCCGCAGGCCCAGGTGCAGGCCTGGAGCGCCGCCACGCAGACGTGGCAGAGCCTGGAGCAGGCCGTCGCCGCGCGTTCGCTGCAGCCGCCACAAAGCCTTGCGCAGCACACGCAGCTCGTGGGCACGCTGATGCAGATCGGAGAGGAGCTGCTGCACCACTATGGATTCCAGACCGATCCGGACATGGCCACGCAGGACCTCATCCAGGCCGCGGTGGTGAACTCGCCCATGCTCGGGGAAAAGCTCGGCCTGCTGCGCGGGCAGGGCTCCGGCTACCTGGCACGCCAGGCCCTGCCGCCGGAAGGCAAGGGCGCGCTGCAGGCGCTGCAGCAGCGCGTGGGCGAACTGGAGGCGGATACCTTCCGCAACTTCGAGCGCGCGCTGGCGGACGAAGACCTGCGCAAGGCCCTGGCCGGGCCGGTGCAGGACGTGCGCCAGCGCGTGGCGGCATCGCGCCAGCTGGTGGACCGCAGCCTGCTGTCGGCCAGCGAGATCACCATGCCCGCCAAGGACTATTTCGACCAGCTCACCGGCACGCTGGAAGCGCTGAACCAGCTCAACACCACCGCGATGGCCAGCCTGGATGCGGCGCTGCTGGAGCGCGTGTCCGCCGACCAGCGGAAGCTGGGCGCCGCCTCGGCCGCACTGCTGCTCGCGCTCGCACTGGGCCTGGGCCTGGGCGTGGTGTTCATGCGCTCGATCACCCAGCCGCTCGCGCAGGCGGTGCGGCTGGCCAGCGCGGTGGCCGACGGCGACCTGAGCGGCGACGACGTGCCGCACGGCACCAACGAGGTCGGCCGGCTCATCGCGGCACAGCAGCAGATGCGCGCGCGCCTCAAGCCCATGGTGGCCCAGGTGCGCGGCGGCGCCGAGGGCGTGGCCACTGCCAGCGCGGAGATCGCCCAGGGCAACATGGACCTCTCGGCCCGCACGGAGAGCCAGGCCAGTGCCCTGGAGGAAACCGCCGCCTCGATGGAGCAGATGACGGCCACCGTGCGGCAGAACGCGGACAACGCACGCCAGGCCAACCAGCTCGCCATGAATGCCAGCCTGGTCGCCGCCCAGGGCGGGGAGGTCGTCACGCAGGTGGTGCAGACCATGCAGGGCATCCGCACCGCGTCCGGCAAGATCGCCGACATCATCGGGGTGATCGATTCCATTGCGTTCCAGACCAACATCCTGGCGCTGAACGCGGCCGTGGAAGCCGCACGCGCAGGCGAGCAGGGCCGGGGTTTCGCCGTGGTCGCGGGCGAGGTGCGGGCCCTGGCGGGGCGCAGCGCCGAGGCCGCCAAGGAAATCAAGGCGCTGATCGGCGACAGCGTGCAGCGCGTGCAGCAGGGCGGCGAACTCGCCGACCAGGCGGGCGCCACCATGGCCGAGGTGGTGCAGGCCATCCAGCGCGTGACGGGCATCATGGGCGAGATCAGCGAAGCCAGCCAGGAGCAGAGCCAGGGCGTGGCGCAGGTGGGCGAGGCTGTCACGCAGATGGACCAGGCCACCCAGCAGAACGCGGCGCTGGTCGAGGAAATGGCCGCTGCGGCCAATGGCCTGCGCACGCAGGCCGACGAACTGGTGCGCGCCGCGGCCGTCTTCCGGCTCGCGGCGGCCGACGAGCCGGGCGCAGCCGGTGCGCTCCGCATCGGCCAGGGCCGGGCCGCCTGACCGCCACCTGACCTGCCATGCCATGGCGGGCGTGGTGACTCGGCCGCACAACAACGCCCGGCACGAATAACATTTCGTCACGATTTTTCCGCAAACCAGGGCGCATGCTGACAACCGGGAACAGTGCGTCGCGTTAGGCACAGGTTCCCGGATCCGGCGGTCCTTGCCGCCTCCGCTGAAACGGAAGCCGACCCATGCACCCCACGCCCACAGCCACCGCCGAGGTGCCGCCCGCTGACCCGGCGCATCCCGGTTCCTCCCCCGGACAGGCATTCCCGGCCCCACCTGTCCTGGCCGCCGTCACCGCGGCCAGCCTGCTGGCCGCATGCGGCGGAGGCAGCAGCGGCGAACCGGCGGCTTATGCGCAAGCCTCCGCCGCCGCCTCCGGCGGCATGGCCTCTGCAGCGCCCTCCACCGATGCGGAAGCGGCACGCTTCCTGCTCCAGGCCCAGTTCTCCGCCACCGACGAGGACACCTCCGCCGTGCGTACCAAGGGCTACGCCGCCTGGCTGGCCGACCAGTTCGCGCAGCCCATCGGCACGACGGGCACCGACTGGCTGGCGCAGCGCGGCTATGGCGTGGCAAACGCGGACACGCGCTACCACAACGCCTCCTACCCCGCCGACTACATGCTGTGGAGCCAGCTGTTCACCGAGCGCGATGCCGTGCGCAAGCGCGTGGCGCTGGCGCTCTCGGAGATCATGGTGGTGTCCACCAACGGGCTGAACCAGCCCTGGCCCGCATTCCTCGCGGCCGGCTACTGGGACGTGCTCAACCGGCACGCCTTCGGCAACTTCCGCGCGCTGCTGGAGGCCGTGACGCTCAACCCCGCCATGGGCGTGTACCTGAACGCCCTGGGCAGCCAGAAGGAAGACGCGCGCACCGGCCGCCAGCCCGACGAGAACTACGCCCGCGAGGTGATGCAGCTCTTCACCCTGGGCCTGTACCGGCTGAACGCCGACGGCACCGAGCAGCGCGACGCGAACGGCAACCGCATCGAGACCTACGGCCCCTCCGACGTGAGCAACCTCGCGCGGGTGTTCACCGGCTACGACTACGACCGCAGCCAGAACCAGTCCTCTACCGTAGGCACCAGCACCGTGCCGGGTCCGCAGCAGGCGGTGCGGCCGATGGTGCTCGTCGCCAGCCGGCACTCCACGCTGGCCGCGACCTTCCTGGGCACCACCGTCGCGGCCGGCGCGGCGGGCGACGCGGCCTTGAAGACAGCGCTCGATACGCTCTTCAACCACCCCAACGTGGCCCCGTTCATCGGCCGCCAGCTCATCCAGCGGCTGGTGACGAGCAACCCCAGCCCCGCCTACGTGGCGCGGGTGGCCGCCGCCTTCGCGGACAACGGCAGCGGCGTGCGCGGCGATCTGCGCGCCGTGGTCGCGGCCATCCTGCTGGACATGGAAGCCCGCGGCGCCGCAGGCCTCTCCAGCCCCGCATTCGGCCGGCTGCGCGAGCCCATGGTGCGCTTCGTGCAATGGGGCCGCACCTTCGGCCTGCGGTCGGCCCGCGGCAGCTGGAAGCTCGGCGACCTGAGCGACCCCGCCACGCGGCTGGGGCAAAGCCCGCTGCGCTCGCCCTCGGTGTTCAATTTCTTCCGGCCCGGCTACGTGCCGCCCTCCACCGCCATCGCGTCCGCCGGGCAGGTCGCGCCGGAGTTCCAGATCGTCACCGAATCCAGCGTCGGCGGCTACCTGAACTACATGCAGAACGCGATCCGCAACGGCCTGTTCGTGAACGCGCCGGACCTGCCGCAGAACAACGCGAGCAACGGCAACAATGGCTTCGACATCACCTGCGACTATGCCACCCTGCTCCCGCTGGTGACCGATCCAGCCGGCCTGGTGCGCAAGGTGGCGCTGCTGCTGTCGGGAGGCCAGATTTCCGATGTCACGCAGGCGCGCATCGCCAACGCGCTGGCAGCCACCCCGGTCACGGCCTCGAGCAGCGCGGCGGCCAAGCTCAACCGCGTCGCCGCGGCCGTCTTCCTGGTCATGGCCTGCCCGGCCTACCTCGTGCAGAAATGACATGAACGGCCCGCGCCGTCCTTCTTCCGGAGCCCATCCCATGCCGTTCATCGATCCCGCACGCCACACGCGCCGCGCCTTCCTGCGCCGCTCGGCCCAACTCGCCGCCACGGGCGCCGCACTGCCCATGGCCCTGAACCTCGCCGCGATGGGCGAGGCCGCCGCCTTCGAAGCGCAGGACTACAAGGCGCTGGTCTGCGTCTTCCTGTTCGGCGGCTGCGACTACGCCAACACCGTCGTGCCCTACGACGGCGCGCGCTACGCGCAGTACGCCGCCATCCGCGGCGGCAACAGCGACGGCACGGCCGGCGGCATCGCGCTCGGGCGCGCGGCGCTGGGTGCCACGCTGCTGCAGCCCACCGCGCCGCTGGCCGGCGGCCTGCAGTACGCGCTGCATCCCTCGATGACCGGCATGGCCGGCCTCTTCAACGCCGGCCGCGCGGCCGTGCAGCTCAACGTCGGCCCGCTGCTGGTGCCGCTCACGCGCGCGCAGTACGCGAGCGGGGACCGGCGCAACTATCCGCTGCCGCCCAAGCTGTTCTCGCACAACGACCAGCAGTCGGTCTGGCAGTCGCAGGGCGCCGAGGGCTCCACCGTGGGCTGGGGCGGCAACCTGGGCGACCTCGCGCTGTCGTCCAACGCCACCTCGCTCTTCACCTGCATCTCGGCCAGCGGCAATGCCGTGTTCCTGGCGGGCGACCAGGCGCTGCAATACCAGATCAGCCCGAGCGGCGCCGTGCCCATCAACGGGGTGAAGGGCAACATCTACGGCTCCGCCGCGGTGCGCGGCGTCTTCAGCGAACTGGTGCAGGCCGCCGGCAGCCACGTGCTGGAAGCCGAATACGCACGCGTCACGCAGCGCTCCATCGGCGCGGAAGGCCAGATCTCCGCCGCGCTGGCCAGCGCGAACCTCTCCACCGCCTTCCCCACGAACAATGCGCTGGCCGACCAGCTCAAGGTGGTGGCGCGGCTGATCGCGGCGCGCGCCGCGCTCGGCACCCGGCGCCAGGTGTTCTTCGTCTCGCTGGGTGGCTTCGATCTGCACGACAACCTCATCGCCACCCAGCCCGCGCTGCTGGACAAGGTGAGCAGCGCCATGACCGCCTTCTACAACGCCACGGCGGAACTGGGCGTGGCCGACAAGGTCACCGCCTTCACGGCCTCGGATTTCGGCCGCACGCTCACCTCCAACGGCGACGGCTCCGACCACGGCTGGGGCAGCCACCACTTCGTGGTCGGTGGCGCGGTGCGCGGCGCGGCCTTCTACGGCGCGCCGCCCCCGGTGAGCGTGGGCAATGGCAGCGGCAGCGAAGACCAGTGGCACGTGGGCCAGGGGCGCCTCTTGCCCAGCACCGCTGTCGACCAGTACGCCGCCACCCTGGCGCGCTGGTTCGGCGTGGCGAACACGGAACTGGCGGGCGTGCTGCCGCGCATCGGGAATTTCGGGGGGTCGGCGTATCCGGTGAATCTGGGGTTCATGGGATGACGGCGCCGCCCGTCGCGGGAGCGTCCCCTTCGCCGCATGCGTCCGGCTCCGCCGCCGCGTGCAGCAGCGCCAGGAAATGCTGCAGCGCGGCGGGGGCGGGCCTGTCCACGCGCACCACGCTGCCATACGACGCCAGCCGGTTGCGCACGGTATAGGGCAGTATCCGCAACAGCCCGTGGCGCTGGTAGCGCAGCGCGATGGAAGCGGGGATGACGGCCACCATGTCGCTGTGCGCGATCAGGTTGGTGGTGGTGAGGATGGAGGCCGTTTCGATCAGCCCTCCCGGCAGCGGCTGGTGGTGCAGCGCGAACTCCTGCTCCAGCACGTCGCGCATGGGACTGCCCGCGGGCTGCAGGATCCAGGGGTAGGCCAGCAGCTCGGAAAAGCGCAGCGACCTCTGGCGTGCCAGCGGATGGCCGGTGGCCACCACCACCGAGAGCACCTCCTCGGCCAACGGACGGAAGCGGCAGTCGCCGCCGCTGCGTCCCGGCATGCGCCCGATCACTACGTCGAGCCGCCCCTCCCGCAGCAACTCCATGAGGCGGTTGCTGGTGTCGACCGCGATTTCCACCGTGAGCAGCGGATAGGCCGTCTTCAGCCGCACCAGGGCATCGCTCAGGACATCGGGCGCCGCCGCCATGATGCACCCCACGAACAGCTTGCCGGCACTGCCAAGGTGCAGCGCGTCCAGCTCGCGGCGCATGGCCTCGATGCCGCCGCGCAAGCCCCGGAAATACTGCGTCACGCATCTGCCCGCCGCATTTACCCGCAGCCCCCGGCCCACCCGATCGAACAGCGGATGGCCCAGGGCGTCTTCCAGCTCATGCAGCATCTTGGTGGCCGCCGGCTGGGTCATTCCCAGATCGGCGGCCGCTGAGCGCAGCGTGCCCCGCGCTTCTATGGCCAGCATCAGCGCCACCTGCCGCATGCGCACGCGATTGAGCAGGGGCATGGGCAGGGATTCCTCGCGGCGGTGCGGCATTTTTGATAACCCCAGGCAATCAATTCATCATTTCATTTCATTTTACGGAAACAAACGCCGTCCCTAGGATGCTCATCCATGAATGCCGCTTGCAAGAAAAGGCATCGAGAAGGTCACCAAGGAGACAAAAGACATGCTGCGACGCACCCCCCTGATCGGGCTGGCCCTGGCCGCCCTGCTCTCGCCATGGGCCGCCCACGCCCAAGAATGGCCTTCGCGCCCCATCCGCATTCTGGTGGGCTCGTCCGCCGGTGGCGGCACCGATGCCATGGCCCGCGCCGTGGCCGACCGGCTGGGCCCGCTGCTCAAGCAGCCCGTGGTGGTGGAGAACCGCCCCGGCGCCTCGAACACCCTGGCGGCCGACAGTGCCGCCAAATCCACCGACGGCCACACGCTGGTGATGGGCGTCGTCACCGCCCACGCCATCGCGCCGCACCTGCTCAAGCTGGGCTACGACAGCAACAAGGACCTGGTGCCGGTGGCCTACGTGGGCGCCGTGCCCAACGTGCTGGTCGTCACCAACGGCCTGCCCGCCCAGTCGGTCAAGGAACTGGTCGCGCTGGCGAAGAAGGAGCCCGGGCGCATCAACTACGCCAGCAGCGGCACCGGCAGCACGCAGCACATCGCCGCCGAGACCTTCAAGGATGCGGCAGGCATCGACATCACCCACGTGCCCTACAAGGGCAGCAGCGCCGCCCTGGTGGATCTGGTGGGCGGTCAGGTGCAGATGAGCTTCGACACCATGCCCTCGGTGATCGGCCAGATCAGGAACGGCAAGATGCGCGCGCTGGCCGTGACCACGGCGCAGCGCAACCCGCAGCTGCCGCAGGTGCCCACCATGGCCGAGGCCGGCCTGCCGCAGGTGGACATCACGGCTTGGTACGGCATCTACATGCCTGCCGCGACGCCCAAGGCCGTGCAGCAGCGCGTCAACGAGGCGGTCAACCAGGTTCTGGCCATGCCCGAGACCCAGACGCGCCTGGGCGCCGTGGGCGCGGAACTGAAGCCGATGAGCCAGGCCGACTTCACCGCCTTCCACAACGCCGAATACCAGCGCTACGGCCAGCTCATCCGCAAGAACAACATCCGCATCGACTGACATGACAACGACGAACTCCACTCTGCCCGTGGTGGCCCTGACGCTCGGCGACCCCGCCGGCATCGGCCCCGAACTCATCGCCCGCCTGCTGGCCCGGCCCGAGGCCACCGCGCACGCCAACATCGTGCTGGCGGGCGACCCCTGGCTGTGGGAGGAAGGCCAGCGCATCGCCGGCGTGCAGGTCGGCACCGAGGCCGTCGCATCGCTGGCCGAAATGCGCGGGCGCTCCGGCACTTCGCGGCCCGCCTTCCTGCGCATGGACACGGTGGCGCAGGCCGACGTGCACCGCAGCCGCGCCGAGGCGGCGGGGGGCCGCTCGGTGCTCAAGGTGCTCGACCTCTGCATGGACGCGGCCCAGGCCGGCGAGATCGATGCGATCTGCTTCGCGCCGCTCAACAAGCAGGCCATGAAGCTGGGCGGCATGCGCCACGAGGACGAGCTGCACCACTTCGCCCAGTACCTGGGCGTGCAGAACTACTTCTGCGAGTTCAACACGCTGGGCGGGCTGTGGACCTCGCGCATTTCCTCGCACGTGCCGCTCAAGGACGTGACGCAGTACCTGAGCGTGGAGCGCATCGAACAGGCGGCCGAGCTGATCTACCGCTCGCTGCGCGCCAGCGGCGTGGCCGAGCCCAAGGTGGCCATCGCCGCGCTCAACCCGCACGGCGGCGACGGCGGCACCTGCGGCCGCGAAGAGGTGGACATCATCGCCCCGGCGGTGCAGGCGCTGCAGGCCCGCGAATGGCCGACGCCCGCGCCTTTCCACGGCCCTTTCCCGGCCGACACCATCTTCCTGAAGGCCCAGGCGGGCGAGTACCAGGCGATCGTGACCATGTACCACGACCAGGGCCAGATCGCCATCAAGCTGCTGGGCTTCTCGCGCGGCGTGACCGTGCAGGGCGGCCTGCCCATCCCGATCACCACGCCGGCGCACGGCACGGCCTACGACATCGCTGGCCAGGGCAAGGCCAGCGTGGAAGCGACCTGGCAGGCCTTCCTGATCGCTTGCCGCATGGGCACCGCGCAGCGACAGGGCCGCGCCACCGCCCCCGCCTGACAACGGCTGCCAGCAGGCAGCCCCTCCCCGACCGACGACGGCGTCCGCGCATGCGCGGCGCGGGGAGAGGCCGTCCCTGCCTTACCCACGCCCACACCGCATCCCCATCTGCATCACCCAGGAGACCACACCATGAAGATCAAATCCGTGCGCGCCCGCGTCTATGAATGGAAGGGCAAGACCGTTCCGCCGCAGGGCAATTTCTGCTCCAACGCCATGGACCTGCTCTATTCGAAGAAGGAGACCATGGCCACCTTCCGCTTCCACTCGTGGACGGTGGTGGAGATCGAGACCGACGACGGCATCGTCGGCCTGGGCAACGTGGCGCTGGCGCCGCGCATCGCCAAGGCCATCATCGACGAATACCTCGCGCCCCTGGTGGTCGGCCAGGACCCGTGGGACTACGAATACCTGTGGCAACGCATGTACCGCGCCACCCACGCCTGGGGCCGCAAGGGCGTGACCATGGCGGCGATCTCGGCCGTCGATCTGGCGATCTGGGACATCCTGGGCAAGAGCGTGGGCAAGCCCGTGTTCAAGCTGCTGGGCGGCCGCACCAAGGAAAAGATCCCCTGCTACTACAGCAAGCTCTACCGCACCGACCTGAAGGAAATGCAGGACGAGGCGCAGAAGTTCCTGGACCAGGGCTTCAAGGCCTTCAAGATGCGCTTCGGCTACGGCCCGGCGCACCTGCAGGAAGGCGTGAAGGAGAACCTCAAGTCGGTCGAGGCGGTGCGCGAAGTGATCGGCTACGACACCGACCTGATGCTCGAGTGCTACATGGGCTGGAACCTGGAATACGCCAAGCGCATCCTGCCGAAGCTGGAGAAGTTCGAGCCGCGCTGGCTGGAGGAGCCGGTGATCGCCGACGACATCGACGGCTATGCCGAGCTGAACCAGCTCACCAGCATCCCGATCTCGGGCGGCGAGCATGAATTCAGCCTGTACGGCTTCAAGCAGCTGCTGGACAAGAAGGCCGTCTCGGTCGTGCAGTACGACACCAACCGCGTGGGCGGCATCACCGCGGCGCACAAGATCAACGCGCTGTGCGAGGCCTACAGCGTGCCGGTCATCCCGCACGCCGGCCAGATGCACAACTACCACCTGACCATGAGCACCCTGGCCTCGCCCATGGCCGAATACTTCCCCATCTTCGACGTGGAAGTGGGCAACGAGCTGTTCTGGTACATCTTCGACGGCGAGCCGATCGCGGAGAACGGCTTCCTGCAGCTGCAGGACGACGTGCCCGGCCTGGGCCTCGCGCTCAAGACCGAGTACCTGGACCAGTTCCAGATCACCGAGTGAGGCACGCCATGCCCGGTCTTTCCCAACCGCGCTTCCGGGGCATCTTCCCGGTCGTGCCCACCACCTTCCACGAAGACGGCACGCTGGACCTGGCCAGCCAGAAGCGCTGCCTGGACTTCATGATCGACTCCGGCGTCGATGGCCTGTGCATCCTGGCCAACTTCTCCGAGCAGTTCCTGATCGCCGACGACGAGCGCGAACTGCTCACGCGCACGGCGCTGGAGCACGTCGCCGGCCGCGTGCCGGTGATCGTGACCACGACCCACACCAGCACGAAGGTGTGCGCCGAGCGCAGCCGCCGCGCGCAGGACATGGGCGCGGCCATGGTGATGGTGATGCCGCCCTACCACGGCGCCACGTTCCGCTTCGGCGAGACGGCCGTGCAGTCGTTCTACCGGGGGGTGTCCGATGCGATCGACATCCCCATCATGGTCCAGGACGCGCCGGCCGCCGGCACGCCGCTGCCGCCGGCCCTGCTGGCGAAGATGGCCCGCGAGATCGAGCAGGTCAGCTACTTCAAGATGGAAACGGCCGGCGCCGCGAACAAGCTGCGCGAACTCATCGCCCTGGGCGGCGAGGCCATCGAAGGCCCCTGGGACGGCGAGGAGGCCATCACCCTGCTGGCCGACCTGGAGGCCGGCGCCACCGGCGCGATGACGGGCGGCGGCTTCGCCGACGGCATCCGCCCCATCATCGAAGCGCACCGCGCGGGCGACCGGGACGCGGCCTTCGCCCAGTACCAGCGCTGGCTGCCGCTCATCAACCACGAGAACCGGCAGGCGGGCTTCCTCGCGGCCAAGGCGCTGATGAAGGAAGGCGGCGTGATCGCCTGCGACGCGCCCCGTGCCCCGTGGCCACCCATGCATCCGGAGACCCGTCGCGAGCTGATCGACATCGCGCGCCGGCTCGATCCGCTGGTGCTGCGCTGGGCGCGCTGAGCCCACCCTCGGCCCCACCCACGCCACGCCCGGAGGAGTTCCACCCACGCATCCACTCCTTCCCGGGCAAACCGCGTTTTTCTGGCGATGACAACCACGACAACAAAGGAGACATCCATGAAACGACTCGCTTTTCTCAAGACGGTGCTCACCACCCTGGCGCTGGGCGCCACGATGGCGGCTCCCACTCTGGCGCAGACGCCACCCACCAAGATCCGCTTCGCCCATGCCGGGCCGGAAACCGCTTCGCAGCATCTGGCGGCGCTGGAATTCGCGCGCCTCGTCAAGGAACGCAGCAGCGGCAAGCTGGAGGTGCAGGTGTTCCCCGGCAGCCAGCTCGGCAACGACTCCACGGTGATCGGCGCGGTGCGCGGCGGCACCATCGACGTGATGATGGCCGGCAGCGGCAACTTCTCGGGCATGTCGTCCAAGTTCGACGTGCTGGACATCCCCTTCCTGTTCCGCAACCCGGCGCACGCCTACGCCACGGTGGACGGCGAGATCGGCCAGCGCCTGGCAAAGGAGCTGGAACCGCACAACCTGCAGCAGCTGGCGTTCTGGGAGGTGGGCTTCCGCTCCATCACGACCAAGAACCGCCCGGTGACCAAGCCCGAGGACGTCAAGGGCCTGAAGATCCGCGTCACGCCCAACCCCACCCACATCCAGGCCTGGAAGCTGCTGGGCGCCAACCCCATTCCCATGCCGCTGGGCGAGCTGTACCAGGCGCTGGAATCGGGCGCGGTGGATTCGCAGGAGCACCCGGTGGACATCACCTACGCGGCCAAGTTCTACGAGGTGCAAAAGCAGCTCACGCTGAGCCGCCACGCCTTCACGGCGATGCCGGTGGTCATGAACAAGAAGAAGTTCGACGCCCTGGCACCGGCGCTGCAGCAGGCGCTGCTGACGTCGGCCAACGACGCCAAGCTGTTCCAGCGCCAGCTCAATCAGAAGAACGAGCCCGGCATCCTGGCCGAGCTGCGCAAGCACGGCATGAACGTGATCGAGACCTTCGACCCGGCGCCCTTCCGCGCCATCGTGGGCGATGCGGTACGCCAGTCCTTCGTGGCCAAGAACGGTCCCGAGCTACTCAATGCCGTGGACGCGGTCAAGTGACCGCGCGAGGGATTGCGACATGAAAAAACTCGTCACGCGCGCGGCCGAAGGGCTGCTGATCGTGCTGCTCGCCGTCATGGTGGTGCTGGTGTTCGGCAACGTCGTGCTGCGCTACTTCTTCAACTCCGGCATCGTCTTCTCCGAGGAGGTGTCGCGCTTCGTCTTCATGTGGCTCACGCTGATCGGTGCGCTGGTGGTGATGAAGGACAACGCCCACCTGGGCATGTCCAGCCTGATCGACCGGCTGGGCGAGCAGGGCCAGCGCATCTGCCGCTTCCTGTCGGACACGCTGACGCTGGCCTGCTGCGTGCTGCTGGCGCACGGCACCTGGGCGCAGGTGGTGATCGGCATGGACAACGCCTCGCCCGTCACCGGGGTACCGCTGGGGCTGGTGTTCCTCTCGCTGCTCATCAGCAGCGTGGGCATGGCCCTGCTGCTGGCGCATTCGCTGTGGCGCCAGGTCACGGGCCGCATGCCGCGCGAGGAACTGGTGCCCCGCTCCGTGAGCGCCGGCGAATGACGGACGCACGCACAAGGAGAACCCCATGACGATCGCCGTCTTCCTCATCGCGCTGCTGGGCAGCATGGCCCTGGGCATGCCCATCGCGTTCTCGCTGCTGGCCTGCGGCGTGGCGCTGATGGTCCACCTGGGCAACTTCGACACGCAGATCCTCGCGCAGAACCTGCTCGAGGGCGTGAACAACTATCCGCTGATGGCCGTGCCGTTCTTCATGCTGGCCGGCGAACTGATGAACGCCGGCGGCCTGTCGCGCCGCATCGTCTCGGTGGCCGAGGCCCTGGTGGGCCACGTGCGCGGCGGCCTGGGCTACGTGGCCATCCTGGCCTGCCTGATCGTGGCCAGCATCTCGGGCTCGGCCGTGGCCGACACGGCCGCCGTGGCGGCGCTGCTGATCCCGATGATGCGCAACGCCGGCTACAACGTGCCGCGCGCCTCGGGCCTCATCGCCGCTGGGGGCATCATCGCGCCCGTGGTGCCGCCTTCGATCCCCATCGTGGTGTTCGGCGTGGCGGCGCAGCTGTCCATCACCAAGCTGTTCCTCGCGGGCATCTTTCCCGGGATCATGATGGCGCTGGCGCTGGCCTTCACCTGGTGGCTGTGCGCGAAGAAGGAGAACGTGGCGCCGGGCCGGCCCTTCGACGCGCGTGTGCTGGCGCGGGCGCTCTACGACGGCATCTGGGCGCTGATCCTGCCGGGCGTGATCATCGGCGGCATGAAGTTCGGCATCTTCACGCCGACGGAAGCCGCCGTGGTGGCCGTGGTCTACGCGCTGCTGGCGGGCCTCTTCGTCTACCGGGAGCTCAAGCCCCGGCAGATCCCGCACCTGATGCTGGTGGCGGCCAAGACCTCCAGCACGGTGATGTTCCTCGTGGCCGCCGCCCTGGTGTCGGCCTGGCTCATCACCATCGCGGACATCCCCTCGCAGGCCACGGCGCTGCTGCAGCCCTTCATGGACAACAAGATCCTGCTGATGTTCGTCATCATGATCCTGGTGATCGTGGTGGGCACGGCGCTGGACCTGATGCCCACGGTGCTGATCCTCACGCCCATCCTGATGCCGGTGATCAAGCAGGCGGGCATCGACCCGATCTACTTCGGCGTGATGTTCATCATGAACAACGCCATCGGCCTGCTCACGCCGCCCGTCGGCACGGTGCTGAACGTGGTGGCCGGCGTGGCCAAGACCAAGCTGGACGACGTCATCAAGGGCGTCTGGCCCTTCCTGCTGGCGCAGACCATCCTGATGTTCCTCTTCGTGCTGTTCCCGCAGCTCATCACGGTGCCGGCGAGCTGGTTCCGCTGACCTGAAAGGCAATTCCCCATGACCCGCGAAACCCTCCTGCTGGTGCAGAAATGCGCCCACACGTTCAGCTTCTACGACGCGGCCAGCGGCCGGGCGGAGAAGCACATCGTGGTGCCCAACTTTCCGCACGAGTTCGTCGTCGATCCGGTGCGGCAGCTCGCCTACGTCGGGCACTACGGCATCGAGACCGCCAGCCACCTCGGCGACGAGGGCGGGCACTCGGTGTTCGTGATCGACCTGCAGCGCCGCGAGCACGTGAAGACGCTGAACCTCTGGCCCTACCACCGCCCCCACGGGCTGGCGGTGGACGGCCAGGGCCGGCTCTTCGCCATGTCCGAGGCGCACAACGTGCTGCTGCGCTTCTCCGACCCGCTGGCGCGGCAGGTGCCGGACCTGGCCGTGCCTTCGGGCGGCTACAAGACGCACCTGTTCGCGCTGACGCGCGACGCCGAGACGGCCTATGCGCTGAACCTGCTGTCGAACACCGTCACCAAGATCCGGCCCAACGACCCGACCTTCGCGCCCGTGGCCGTGGTGCCCGGCCCGGTGCCGGAGGGCAACGTGCTGTCCGCCGACGAATCGCTGCTCTACGTGGCCAACCGGGGCGACGACACGCTGGTGGCCATCGACACGGCGCGCATGGCGGTGGTGGCCTCGGGCAAGACCCGGCGCGATCCGAACCGCGTCTACCGTTACGTGGGCAGCGACGGTCAGGACCGGCTGCTCACCACCAATTCGGGCGAGCGGAGCCTGTCGGTGTTCGGCACCGACCTGAAGGAGCAGCGCTGCGTCGAACTGCCGGCCAACCCGCTGGCGCTGTCGTTCCACCCGAAGGAGCGCGCCGCCTACATCTCGTTCCAGGACGAGAAGGTGCGCCGCCTGAACCTGGACACCTTCGCCTTCGAGCAGGAGATCGCCACGCTGCGCGAGCCCGATTCGTCCTACCTCTGGATCGCCTGACCCGCCGCATACGCCCGACACACCACAAGACCAGGAGACACGCATGCAACGACACCATTTCCTCCGCACGCTGGCGGGCTGCGCCGCCGCGGCCCTGCTGACCGCCGCGGCCCCTGCGCAGGCGCAGACCACGAAGCTGCGCATGGCGCATTCGGGCGCCGAGACCGAGACCCAGCACCTGGCGGCGCTGGAGTTCGCCCGGCAGGTCAAGGCCCGCACCAACGGCCAGATCGAGGTGCAGGTCTACGGCTCCAGCGCGCTGGGCAACGACAACACCGTGATCGGCGCGGTGCGCGGCGGCACGATCGATATGGCGACCTCGGGCACGCCCTACTACACCGGCATGGTCGGCCGCATGAACGTGCTGGACCTGCCCTACCTCTTCACCAGCACCGAGCACGCCTACAAGGTGCTGGACGGCCCCATCGGCCGCGGCCTGCTCGACGAGCTGGAAGGCCACGGCATGAAGGGCCTGGCGTACTGGGAGGTGGGCTTCCGCAGCCTGACGAATTCACGCCGCGCGGTGCGCGTGCCCGACGATGTGAAAGGCCTGAAGATCCGCACCACGCCGAACCCGGCGCACATCAAGGCCTTCCAGATCCTGGGCGCCACGCCCACGCCCATGCCGCTGGCCGAGGTGTTCACCGCGCTGGAGAACAAGGCCGTGGACGGACAGGAGAACCCCGTCAACATCGTGCGCAACAACAAGCTCTACGAGGTGCAGAAGCACATGTCGCTCACGCGGCACGCCTACACCGCCATGCCGGTGGTGATGAACAAGGCGAAGTTCGCGGCGCTCAAGCCCGAGCAGCAGCAGGCGCTGATCGACGCGGCCCGCGCGGCGGCCACGTTCCAGCGCGACCTGATCCGGAAGAGCGAGGCCGGCGACATCGCCTTCCTGCGCTCGCAGGGCATGCAGGTGGAGGAGAACGTCGATCCCGAGCCGTTCCGCAAGCTGGTGGCCGAGCCCACGCAGCAGATGTTCGCCGACAAGTACGGCCGGCAGTTGATCGACGCCGTGCTGCAGGCGCGCTGACATGATCGACGCCACCGGAGACCCTGCGGCCGCGGAGGGCCCCGTGGTCGATGCCCACCACCACCTGTGGAGCTTCGCCCATGGCCGCTACCCCTGGCTGCAGCAGGACTACGACGCCGGTCGCTTCTTCCTGGGCGACTACCGCGCGCTCTGCCACAACTTCCTCCCCGCGCACTACCGCGCCGCCAGCGCGGGCTGCAACGTGGTGGCGACGGTGCACGTCGAGGCCGAACGCGACCGCGGCGAGCAGGTGGCCGAAACCGCCTGGCTGCACGCCCTGCATGCCGAGCACGGCTTTCCCAATGCCGTGGTGGCCCATGCCTGGCTGGACCGGCCCGACACCGAGGAGCGCCTGCGCGAGCACCTGCGCTACCCCCTGGTGCGCGGCATCCGCAGCAAGCCCGTCACGGCGCCCACGCCCGACGCCAGCGTTCGGGGGTGGCCTGGCACCCTGCAGGACGAGACCTGGCTGCGCGGTCTCGCCCTGCTGCCCGGGCTGGGCCTGAGCTGGGACCTGCGCGTGCCCAGCTGGCACCTGGCCGAGGCGGCCGAAGTGGCCGCGATGTTCCCGCAGCTGGCCATCGTGCTCAACCACCACGGCTTCGCCTGGGACCGCAGCGAGGCGGGCCTGCAGTGCTGGCGCCAGGGCATGGAGCGGCTGGCGCGCGAGCCCAACGTCCACGTCAAGCTCTCGGAATTCGGCCTGCGGCACGGCCCCTGGATCGAAGCCGACAACGCCCGCATCGTGCGCGAGACGCTGGACATCTTCGGCTGGCAGCGCTGCATGTTCGCCAGCAACTTCCCCGTGGCGGGCCTGCGCATCGGCTACCGGGAGCTGGTGTCCGCCATGTACCGCATGACAGCCCACCTGGGCCCCGAACGGCAGCATGCCGTGATGTGCGGCAATGCGCTGCGCTTCTACCGCATCGACGCATGAACGCCGACTTGCAGGCCGCGCGCGAGGAGTTCCTCGCCGCGCAGGACGACCGGCTGCTGCCCATCGTCGATGCCCACCACCACTTCTGGGACCTGGGACGCAACCCGCATCTCTGGCTGCAGCGGGAGCCGCCCATCGCCTTCCGCTACGGCGACTACCGCGCCATCCGGCGCGACTTCCTGCCCGAGCACTACCAGGCGGAGCAGGGCGGGCACCGCGTGCTGCGCCATGTGCTCATGGAAGGCGGATGGGACCCGCGCGACCCTATCGGCGAAGCGCTGTGGGTGGACCAGCTGGCCCGCAGGACCGGAAAACCCCACGCCCTGGCGGCCCAGGCCTGGCTGGACGGCCCGGAACTGGACGCGCAGCTGGAGGCCTATGCCCGCCTCCCCCTGGTACGCAGCGTGCGCCACAAGCCGCGCAGTGTGCCCCGCGCCGAGCACCGTGCCGGCTACGCGGCACCTGGTTCCATGCGCTGCCCGCGCTGGCGCAGCGGCTATGCGCGGCTGGAGCACGCCGGCCTGATGTTCGAGCTGCAGGCACCCTGGTGGCACTTCGGCGAGGCGGCCGAGCTGGCCCGCGACTTTCCGCGCACGCGCATCATCGTCAACCACGCCGGGCTTCCCGTCGAGCGCGGCCCCGAATCCCTGGCCGCATGGCGTCGTGCACTGGAGACGCTTGCGCGCGAACCGCAGGTCTTTCTCAAGATCTCCGGCCTGGGCGTCCCAGGTCGGCGCTGGACGCCCGAGTTGCAGGCGCCCGTGGTGCACGACGCGATCAGCATCTTCGGCTGGGAGCGCTGCCTGTTCGCAAGCAACCACCCGGTGGACGCGCTGGTAGCGCCGCTCGCCCAGATCTTTCAAGGTTTCAAGCAGCTGACGGCCGCGCGTCCGGCGCGGCAGCGGCTGGCGCTGTTCTGCGACAACGCAGCCCGGCTGTACGGGCTCGATTGACGTGTACCCCCGTCCCCGGCTCGCTTCGGCACCAGCCTGCCCGACAGCCAGAACAGCCCCTGCATCGACATGTTCAGCGGCCTGGGCGCCCATGCGGTGCCCATGCCGGTCACCAAGCTGGAGTCGCATACCGTGGATGCACAGAAGAGCCCCTACAGCCACACCGCATGCGCCGGCGAGGACACCGCGCGCGCGTTCTTCGCGGCGATCGAGCAGGCTCGCGGCAAGCCCTGAGACCGTCCGTCACGCCTGCGAGACATCTTCGAGCGGCAGGGCCCAGCAGACCGGCAGCGTTCCGCGGATACCTGTTCCCCCCGCCAGGGGCCGGGCGCTACGGCCGCTGTGTCGGCGTCCAGATCGTCCTGCCGGCGGCGGTTCGCAGGCCCTCGGCCGGCAGGCGCGCCGACCCGCGCACCACCAGTTCGCCTTCCACCACCCGCCGGACGCCGGAGAGGCCGTCTTCGATCGGATCGGACACCATGGCGATGGCTACAGCGGCGAGTCCGGCGGCGGACTGGGAAAAGGTGGTGAGGCCGACCATGCGCGCCGCCAGCGTGTCGTCGAAACCCACCACCGACAGATCCTGACCGGGCACGCGACCGAGTTCACGCATGGCGACCATCTGCACGGCGATCGCCATGTGGTCGTTGGCGCAGAAGACCGCATCGGGCGCGTTCGGCGCCGACAGCATCCGGCGCGCCGCGTCGGCGGCGCGATCGGCATCGAAGGCGGCGCCGACCACCACCGGCGGGCGCACGCCCGCCTCGGCAAGCACATGGCGGTAGCCCTCGAAGCGCTCTCCGCTGGTCGAGGCACCCTCGGTGCCCGCGATGAATCCGAAGCGGCGGTGCCCCGCGGCCAGCAGAAACGCCGCGACGGTTTCGCCGCCCTGGCGATTCGCGCCGGTGACGCAGGCCGTCATCGGAGCCACGGTAGTGCGGTTGACCAGCACCACCGGCACCCCGGCCGCCGCACATTCGTTCTCCATGCGCGAAGACAGGCCGATCGCGCACAGCACGAGCGCATCGACCCGGTAGCGCAGCACCTCGCCGATGCCCGGGCCCGCATCCTCGTCGCCGGCCGATACGAAAAGCCGCACCCCGAAGCCGGCCTCGCGCAATCCGCGCGACAGATGGGACAGCAGTTCCGCGTGGAAGCTGTTTTCCAGCCGGGTGACGGCGATGCCCACCGTGCGCGTGCGGCCCGTGCTGAGCGAACGCGCGAGCAGATTGGGCCGGTAGCCCAGGGCGCTGGCGGCAGCCATCACTTTCTCGCGCGTTTTTTCGGACACGCTGGCCCCGGGAGTGTAGGCGCGCGACACGGCGGAGGTGGACACCCCCGCCAGACGCGCGACCTCGTCGAGCGTCGGCACGCGGGCCTGCGCCCCCTTGCGGGGTTTATCGCCTTGCATGTCGGATCTCCGTTTGGCTATAGGTTGAAATACCGAATTGCAAGCGCTTGCAAATCGCTTGCGTCGAGATCTATCATACGCCTGTGGACTATTCTTCAATCCTTATTGCAACCGCTTGCATACCGCTGGCGCTGGCAGCGCTGCCTTACTGAGGCGGACTTTCCCATGGATACGGCAATGCTCTCCTCCTGGTGGACCTGGCTCCTGCTGCCCGCCAGCGGCGCGGCAGAGCACCACCTGCCTGCCTGGGCTGCCTGGCACGGCCGACTGATGGTGCTCGCCTGGGCGTTCCTGCTGCCGCTGGGCGTGCTGGCAGCCCGCTTTTTCAAGGTGGTGCCCGGCCAGCGCTGGCCGGACGAACTCGACCACAAGGCTTGGTGGCACGCTCACCGGCTGCTGCAGTCGGCAGGCATGGCGGCGATGCTGGCGGGGCTTTGGCTGGCCTGGGGCCGGGGCACCGGAGCCGGCGCGCTGGCGCAGTGGCATCACGTTCTGGGCATGGCAGTGGTGGTGCTGGGCCTGCTGCAGACCCTCGGCGGCCTCGCACGCGGCAGCAAGGGGGGCCCGACGGCACGCGAAGGGCTCCGCGGGGACCACTACGACATGACGCGCCACCGCAGGGTTTTCGAGCGGCTGCACAAGGTCGTGGGATACGCGGCCCTACTGCTGGCCGCCGCCGTGGTGGTGCTGGGGCTGCGCTTGGCCGATGCGCCGCGCTGGATGTGGCTCGTGATCGGGGGCTGGTGGTGCGCCTGGTGCATGGTCTTCGTGGCGCTCCAGCGGCAGGGCCGCTGCATCGACACCTACCAGGCGATCTGGGGCGACGACCCGGCGCACCCGGGTCAGCACCTGCCTCCCATCGGGCCCGGCATCCGCCGCTACGACCGCGACAGCTTCGCTCGGCGCTTCGGACGCCCGCCCTCCTGACTTGGGGCCTGGCGTACATCTGCCATTTTCACATTCCCAACATACCGACAACACCATGAGACAACAAAAAAACCCCGATACATCGCAAGCGCAGGACGCCGGTCTGGAACTGCGCGGCGTGATCAAGCGCTTCGGCGACACGACCGTGGTACAGGAGCTTTCGCTGCGCATTGAGCGCGGCGAATTCGTGGTGCTGCTGGGCGAGTCGGGCTGCGGCAAGTCCACCACGCTGCGCATGATCGCCGGCCTCGAATCGGTCTCCGCGGGGCAGATCCTCATCGACGGCCGGGACGTGACCGAGGCGCCGCCCAAGGCCCGCAACATCGCCATGGTGTTCCAGAGCTATGCGCTGTATCCGCACATGGACGTGGCCGAGAACATGAGCTTCGCCCTGCGCCTGGCCGGCACGCCGCCCGAGGAGATCGCGCGGCGCGTAGGCAACGCCGCCCGCATCCTCAATATCGACCATCTCCTCCAGCGCAAGCCCAAGGAGTTGTCTGGCGGGCAGCGCCAGCGCGTGGCCATCGGCCGCTGCATCGTGCGCGAGCCCGACGTATTCCTGTTCGACGAACCGCTGTCCAACCTGGATGCCAAGCTGCGCGGCCACATGCGGGCCGAGCTGGCCGTGCTGCACGAGCGACTGGGCAAGACGACCGTCTACGTGACCCATGACCAGGTGGAGGCGATGACGCTGGCCTCGCGCATCGTGATCTTCGACAAGGGCGTGATCCAGCAGATCGGCACGCCTGCGGAAGTGTTCAACCACCCGGCGAACCTGTTCGTTGCGAGCTTCATCGGCTCGCCGACCATGAACCTGCTGCCGGGCCGCCTGACGGACGATGGATTCATCCAGGGCCCGGGCTTTGCGCTCGCAGTTCCGGCGGGCATGGGATCGGCGGGCAGGGACTGCACCCTGGGCGTACGGCCCCAGGCCCTGCGGCTTGCGCAGGGCGACGAGCCGTCGCTGCGCATGCAGGTCAAGGTGGTCGAGTACCTCGGCTCGGAGAGCGTGCTGGTGGGCCATCTGGAAGGGCATTCCCAGACGCGGCTGACCGCCGTGGTGCCGGGGAACCGCAGCGACCTCACACGCCAGAGCGCCGATCTGGCCGTGCAGCCCTCGGACCTGCACCTCTTCGACACCGCTTCCGGGCAACGCCTGCAGGCCTGAGCCCGTTTCGCTGCATCCACCCCCGGGGCACCATCCACAACCACCATCCCATGGAGACAACCATGCAACGTCGCGACATCGTCAAGGCCGCCGGCCTCAGCGTCTTCGGAGCCGCCTTTCCCATCGCCAGCAGCCAGGCGCAGGACCGCTACGCCAAATACCGCGGGCAGACCATCGTCATCAGCGTGCCGTCGCACCCGCACTACGATGCGATGCACAAGCTGCTGCCCGCCTTCACCAAGGAAACCGGCATCAAGGTGGAGGTGGACAAGCTGCAGATCCTGCGCATGAAGGACAAGCAGCTGCTGGAGATGGCCAAGCCGCAGGGCGACTACGACCTGGTGAGCTATGTGGTGATGTGGAAGGGCGAATACGCCAAGAAGAACCTGATCCGCGAACTCGACCCCTTCCTGCAGAACCCCGCGCTCGCGGACCCGGCCTTCGACCTGCAGGACATCGTTCCGATCTACCGCGAGAACATCGGCCTGGTCGGCGGGCCGCGCGGCTACCTGGCCGGTCCGGGCGCCAAGCTCTACGGCCTGCCCTACGGCGCAGAAACCTCGATCCTGGCCTACCGCACCGACATCTTCGCCAAGCACGGGCTGAAGCCACCGGAAACCTACGCCGAGCTGCAGGCGCTGCTGCCCGTCATCAAGGCCAAGGAAGGCATCGGCGCACTGACATCGCGCGGGCAGGCGGGCCACCAGTGCGTGCATGCCTGGCTGCTGCATCTCGATCCGCTGGGCGGCAAGGTGTTCACGGACGACTGGAAGCCGCGCTTCAACGACGAGGCCGGCGTCAAGGCGCTGCAACTGCTCAAGGAGATCTCGGACACCGGGCCCGCCGGCATCCCGGGCTACGGCCAGGGCGAGATGATGACCGCCTTCCTGCAAGGCCAGGCGGCGATGTACCTGGACTCGACCATCCTCTTCGGGCAGGTCAACGACCCGGCCCGCTCGAAGGTGGGCGGCAAGGTCGGCTACATGCTGCATCCCAAGGGCGTGCGGCAGGCCTCGCAGTCGGGCGGACTGGGCCTGGCGATTCCGCGCAACGCCCGCAATGCGGACGCCGGCTTCCTGCTGATGCAGTGGCTCGCTTCCAAGCCGCAGGACATCGCGGTGGCGAAGGCAGGCGGCATCCCCAGCCGCAACAGCACCCTGTCGAACCCCGACCTGGTGCGGCAATACCCCGAATACACCGTCATGCGCGAGCAATTGAAGTATTCCGACCCGGACTGGCGCCCGATCATCCCGGAGTGGGACGAGATCAATATCCAGGCGCTGGGGGTCGCGATCTCCGAAGTCCTGATCGGCAGGAAGCAGCCCCGGGAAGCCCTCGACGGCGTGGTGCCCAAGGTCTCCGACATCATGCGGCGCGGCGGCTATCTCAAAGGGTGATCGGCCATGAAGACTCCCCGTTGGGTGCCGTGGATCTACGTCGGGCCGGCGGCCCTCGTCATGGCCGCGGCTTGCCTCTATCCGGTACTGTCCGCGCTGCGGCTGGGCTTCTACGACTGGAGCATCGGCACCCCCTGGTCCGACGCACGCTGGGTTGGCCTGGACACCTTCACACGCACGCTGCAGGAGCCGGCCGTCTGGCAATCGCTCTGGATCACGCTGCTGTTCTCCTTCGTCTGCGTGACGGCGGAGATGGTGCTGGGCATCGCCCTGGCGCTGGCGCTGGAAGACCGGCCGGGCCGGCCGCTGCGCGGTACCGCGTTCTTCCGCACGCTCTTCATCCTGCCGATGATGATCGCGCCGATCGCGGTCGGCCTCATCTGGCGCTATGTCTTCGATGCGCAGTTCGGGCTACTCAACGCACTGCTCGGCGTGGTCGGCGCCGCACCTCAGGCCTGGCTGGCCGATGAGCACCTTGCCTTCGCTGCCATCGTCATCGCCGACATCTGGCAGTGGACGCCCTTCGTCTTCATCATGATGATCGCCGCTCTGGCCAATGTGGACGGATCGGTGCTGGAGGCGGCGCGCATGGACGGCGCCAACTGGTGGCAGACCACCTTCCGGGTCAAGCTGCCCATGGTGATGAGCGTCATCGTGGTGACCCTGCTGATGCGGCTCATCGACGCCTTCCGCGTGCTGGAAGTGATCTACATCCTCACTTTCGGCGGGCCGGGCGCCTCGACCGAGATCCTCTCGCTGCACATCTACAAAACGGCTTTCGTCGGCCAGCAGCTGGGCGCCGCCGCCGCGATCTCCGTGCTGCTGCTCGCCGTCGTGGCGGGGCTCTCCTGCCTCGCGCTGCGCCTGTCCAACCCGCTTGCCGAGGAGCATTCATGAACGCCCCCGCCCTGCCTCCGACCGCCGCCCTGCGGCGCCCCGGCCGCTACCGCGCCTTCCAGCCGGCGGACCTGCTGCATTACGCGGTGCTGTCGCTGCTGGCGCTCTTTTGCGTGCTGCCGATCGCGGTGATGTTCGCCACCTCGTTCAAGCTGCAGAGCCAGCTGTTCTCGACGGGGCTGAACTTCTTGTTCGTGCCCACGCTGGAGAACTACCGCGAGGTGCTGTTCGGCGACAACTTCGACCGCTACCTGGTCAACAGCCTGATCGTGGGCGTCAGCGCCACCGCCATCACGCTGGTGCTGGGCTGCATGGCCGCCTACGGCCTGGTGCGGCTGCGTTTCCGCGGCCGGCAGGCGATCGGCTACGCCACGCTGCTGCTGCGCACCGTGCCGCTGGCGGTGCTGGCGGTGCCGGTGTTCATGATCTGGTCGCAGGCGGGCCTGGCCAACTCGCTCGCGGGCCTGGTGCTGCTCTACGTGGCGGTCAACCTGCCGTTCACCATCTGGCTGCTGTACGGCTTCATCCAGCAGGTGCCCGTGGAGCTGGAAGAGGCCGCCGCCATCGACGGCTGCGGACCGGTGGAGGTGTTCTGGCGGATCGTGCTGCCGCTGATCCGGCCGGGCCTGGCGGCGGCCGCCATCTTCACCTTCCGCATCGCATGGAACGAATTCATCCTGGCGCTGGTGCTCACCGACCGCGCCACCCGCACGCTGCCCGTGGCCGCTTCGCTCTACGTCACCGACATCGGCGTGGATTGGGGGAAGGTCATGGCGCTCGGCAGCCTGATCGCCATTCCGCCGCTGATCTTCACCTTCCTTGCCGCACGCCAGATCATCACCGGGCTCACGGCCGGGGCCGTGAAGGGTTGAGAAAGATCCTCATGCAGCACTCTTCCATCAACCGGCGCTCCGCCGTGTCCTCATTGCTCGCCATCCCAGCCTGCCTGAACGCCATGACCACCCCGCCCCCACCCACCTTCCCTGCGCCGGAAATCCTCGACGATCGCCTGGCACCCGTCCTGCGAGGTGCGGTTCTAGAACGCCTCTGCACTGGCGCCACCTGGAGCGAAGGCCCCGTCTGGATGCACGAAGATGCCTCCGTGCTCTGGAGCGACATTCCCGCCAACCGCATGCTGCGCTGGTCGCCGCAAAGCGGCATGACGGTCTGGCGCGCCGGCGTCGATTTCACGAACGGCCACGCGCGCGAGCGCAACGGCGACCTGCTGCACTGTTCCCACGGCCAGCGCGCCATCGTCCGCACCCGCTGCGGCCCGAGCGGCGTGGATGCGGCCACGGCGGACGAGGTGGTGGTGAGTCACTACCAGGGCCGGCGACTCAACTCGCCCAACGACGTGGTGGTGCGCAGCGATGGCACCATCTGGTTCACCGATCCGCCCTACGGCATCCTGAGCGACCGCGAGGGCCACAAGGCGCCTTCCGAACAGGCGGCCAACCACGTGTTCTGCTTCGACCCGCGCACCGGCCAGCTCACCGCAGCCACGTCGCAAGTCGAGGAGCCGAACGGACTGGCCTTCTCGCCCGACGAGAAAACGCTCTACGTGAGCGACACCTCGGCCGCCCTGCGGCCCCAGGGTGGCCGCCACCGGATCGTGGCGTTCAGTGTGCAGGGCACGCGGCTTGGCGCCATGCGCGTGGTTGCCGACATCGCGCCAGGCGTGCCCGACGGCTTTCGAATCGACCGACACGGCTGGATCTACACCAGCAGCGAGGACGCCGTGCAGGTGCTGGCGCCGGACGGCACGCGGCTCGGTCGCATCCCGGTGCCAGAGAAGGTCGGCAACCTCACCTTCGGCGGCCCGCTGCGCAATGAGCTCTACATCGCGGCCAGCACCTCGCTCTACCGCATCACCCTGCACACCCAAGGAATCCAGACGCCATGACCCCGTTCCGCGACACCCTGCTGCTGGTCGAGAAATGCAGCCACTGCTTCAGCTACTACGACATCGAGAGCGGGCAGCGCCTGCACAGCATCGCGCTGGGCGAGTTTCCGCACGAGTTCGTCGCCGATCCCGAAGGTCGCTTCGCCTACGTGGGGCATTACGGCGTGGAAACCTCCGGCCACATCGGCGCGGGCGGCACGGCGATCTTCCAGATCGACATCGCCGCGAAACGGCTGGTGCGCACCATCGAGCTGGCGCCCTTCAACCGGCTGCACGGCATGCAGATGGACCGCGACGGACGCCTGTACGTGCTCAGCGAAGACCGCGCCCAGCTGGTGGTGCTGGACCATCCGGCCACCGACACGGCGCCGCGCCGCGCCGTGCCCGTGGGCGGCATCAAGAGCCATCTCTTCGCGCTCACGCGCGACGGGCAGACCGCCTTCGCGATGAACCTGCTCTCGCACACCGTCACCCGCGTGCGGCCCCACGACGCCACCGTGGCGCCACTGGCCTGCATGCCGGGCGAGAAGCCGGAAGGCTACGCGCTCAGCGCCGACGAGAAGACGCTTTACGTGACCTGCCGCTGGAGCAACACGCTGTGCGCCATCGACACGGAGAGCATGCAGGTCGTGCGCCGTGCGCCCTCGCGCGACGATGCCACCCGGCTCTATCTCTACCGCGACGGCCGGCTGGTGGTGACCAACTACGGCGACCGCAGCCTCTCGATCGTCGATCCGCACACCCTCGAAGAGCTGGCGCACGTGCCGATGCCGGCGCGCGCGATCGCCCTGAGCTACCACCCGGAGCGGCCCATCGCCTTCGTGTCGCAGGACGACGACCGGGTGGGCATCTTCGACATGGACACCCTGAAGTTCAGCCGCTTCATCGCCACTCAGCGCGAGCCCGACGTTTCGTGCGTGGTGCGCCTGCCTGAAGGCGCCTGACGCAGCACCGCCACGATTTCCTGCACAGCACCACAGCACCATGCAACAGCATCAGTTCACGCATTTCCAACCCACGGGCGAGATGGTCATCGGCGTCGCCACGGCGCGCGGCACCGAGGGCAGCCAGCGCGCCTTCGACCCTGCGCGCAACAGCGAGATCGCCGAACCCGCCTTCGGCATGGGCGGCACGGCGGAAGTCGATCGCGCCTGCGCCCTGGCGCGCGACGCCTTCGACCCCTACCGCGCCCTGCCGCTGGAGCGCCGCGCCGCCTTCCTCGAAACCATCGCCGGCCGCATCCTGGACCTGGGCGATGCGCTCATCGCCCGTGCCCAGGCCGAAAGCGGCTTGCCCGCCGCCCGCCTGCAGGGTGAGCGCACCCGCACCGTCAGCCAGCTGCGCCTCTTCGCCCAGGTGGTGCGGGACGGCCACTTCCTGCGCGCGACCATCGACCCGGCCCTGCCCGCGCGCCAACCGCTGCCGCGTGCCGACCTGCGCCTGGCGAAGATCCCGCTCGGCCCGGTGGCGGTGTTCGGCGCGAGCAACTTCCCGCTGGCCTTCTCGGTGGCGGGCGGCGACACTGCCGCGGCCCTGGCGGCCGGTGCGCCGGTGGTGGTGAAAGCCCACGGAGCGCACCTGGGCACGTCGGAAATGGTGGGCCGCGCGATCCAGCAGGCGGTGGCCGACTGCGGCCTGCCCGAGGGCGTGTTCTCGCTGCTGTTCGGCGCGGGCTACCAGATCGGCGAGGCGCTGGTGGCGCACCCGGCCATCAAGGCGGTGGGCTTCACCGGTTCGCGCCAGGGCGGGCTGGCGCTGGTACGGGTGGCCAACGCGCGGCCCGAGCCGATCCCCGTTTATGCGGAGATGAGCAGCATCAACCCGGTCTTCCTGTTTCCGGCGGCGCTCGCTGCGCGCGCAGAGGCCATGGCTCGGGGCTTCGTGGATTCGCTCACGTTAGGTGCGGGCCAGTTCTGCACCAATCCGGGTCTGGTGATCGCCATCGACAGCCCAGGCCTGCAGCGCTTCGTCTCCGCGGCCAGTGAGGCACTGGCGGCCAAGCCCGCACAGACCATGCTGACGCCGGGCATCCACCAGGCCTACGCCGCCAGCACGGCCCGGGCCGAGGAGGTGGCGGGGGTGGAGAAGGCCGCATCAGGCCTGTCCGCCGGCGACATGCCCAACGCCGCGAGCGCAGCGCTCTACGCGACCGATGCGCAGTGCCTGCTGTCGTCTCCCGCACTGATGGAAGAAATGTTCGGGCCGGCCTCCGTCGTCGTGCGCTGCCGCAGCCTGGAAGAGATGCGCGCGGTGGCCGAGCACCTGGAAGGCCAGCTGACCGCGACGCTGCAGATCGACGCGGACGACCAGGCGGATGCCGCGCAGCTGCTGCCGGTGCTTGAACGCAAGGCTGGCCGCATCCTGGCCAACGGTTTCCCGACCGGGGTGGAGGTCTGCCACGCCATGGTGCATGGCGGGCCCTTCCCCTCGACCTCGAACGCCCTGTTCACCTCCGTAGGCTCCGCCGCCATCGACCGCTTCCTGCGGCCGGTGTGCTACCAGGATCTGCCAGATGGCCTGCGGCCTGCGGCGCTGCAGGACGGCAACCCACTCGCGCTCTGGCGCCTGGTGGACGGCGCATTCGTGCAGCGCTGAAGGGTGGCGCGCCCGGTCCGCGGGGCGCTATGGCAGGTAGCGCTGCAGATACCGCCCCGTGTGGCTTTCCGGGTTCGCCGCCACGTCCTCGGGCGTGCCCTCGGCCACCACGGTGCCGCCGCCCGCTCCGCCCTCGGGCCCCATGTCGATGATCCAGTCGGCGGTCTTGATGACGTCCAGGTTGTGCTCGATCACGACGATGGTGTTGCCGGCGTCGCGCAGCTGGTGCAGCACCTTCAGCAGCAGGTCGATGTCGGCGAAATGCAGGCCGGTGGTGGGCTCGTCGAGGATGTAGAGCGTGCGGCCGGTGTCGCGCTTCGACAGCTCCTGCGCGAGCTTGACGCGCTGGGCCTCGCCGCCCGAGAGCGTGGTGGCGGCCTGCCCCATGCGGATGTAGGACAGGCCCACATCGAGCAGCGTCTGCAGCTTGCGGGCGATCGCCGGCACGTCCTTGAAGAAGGCGTGCGCGTCTTCCACGGTGAGCTCCAGCACCTGCGCGATGTTCAGGCCCTTCCACTGCACTTCCAGGGTTTCGCGGTTGTAGCGCTGGCCGTGGCAGACGTCGCAGGGCACATAGACGTCGGGCAAAAAGTGCATTTCCACCTTCACCACGCCATCGCCCTGGCAGGCCTCGCAGCGGCCGCCTGCCACGTTGAAGGAAAAGCGCCCGGGGCCGTAGCCGCGCTCGCGCGCAGTGTTCGTCTCCGCCATCAGCTCGCGGATCGGCGTGAACAGTCCCGTGTAGGTGGCCGGGTTGCTGCGCGGCGTGCGGCCGATGGGCGACTGATCGACGTTGATGACCTTGTCGAAGTATTCGATGCCCTCGATCGCTTCGTGCGGCGCGGGCTCGTCGTGGGACCGGTAGAGCTGGCGCGCCACGGCGGCGTAGAGCGTGTCGTTGACCAGCGTGCTCTTGCCCGAGCCGGACACGCCCGTCACGCAGGTGAGCAGCCCCACGGGGAACTCCACGCTCACGTTCTTCAGGCTGTGGCCCGTGGCGCCCACCACGCGCAGCGCCTGCAGGCGCCCCTGCTTCGCGCGGTGCTCCGCCATGCGCTCCGCGCGGCGCCGGCTGGCGTCGGTTTCAGGAAAGCGCGACTTGCCCTTCTTCGGCGGCTCGGGCTCGGCCTGCGCCTCCAGCACCGGCAGCCAGGGCGTGCGGCGCGCCGGCACGGGGATGGTCCGCGCGCCAGAGAGGTACTGGCCGGTGAGCGATTCGGGATGGGCGCTCAGCTCGTCGCTCGTGCCCTGCGCCATCACGCGGCCGCCATGTACGCCCGCACCCGGGCCCATGTCCACGCAGTGGTCGGCGGCGCGGATCATGTCCTCGTCGTGCTCCACCACGATCACGCTGTTGCCGATGTCGCGCAGGTGCTGCAGCGTGGCGATGAGCCGGTCGTTGTCGCGCTGGTGCAGGCCGATGCTGGGCTCGTCGAGCACGTACATCACGCCGGTCAGGCCCGAGCCGATCTGGCTGGCCAGGCGGATGCGCTGCGCTTCTCCACCCGAGAGCGTCTCGGCACTGCGGTCCAGGCTCAGGTAGTTGAGGCCCACGTCGTTCAGGAAGGTGAGGCGCGTGGCGATCTCGCGCACCACCTTGCCGGCGATTTCGGCCTTGGCGCCGCTCAGCTGCAGCGCCTCGAACCAGGCCCGGGCCTCGGCCAGGGTGGCTCGGCTCACCTCGTAGATGGCCCGGGACTGCTCGCCCTCGCCCACGCGCACGTGGCGCGCCTCCAGCCGCAGGCGCGTGCCGTGGCAGTCGGGGCAGGGCTGGGTGCTGCGCAGGCGCGCGAGGTCTTCGCGCACGACGGTGGAATCGGTCTCGCGGTAGCGCCGCGCCATGTTCGGCAGGATGCCCTCGAACGGGTGCTTCCTGACGACGGCCTTGCCCTTGTTGGCGCCGCTGTCCAGGATGTAGCTGAAGGCGATCTCTTCCTCGCCGGAGCCGTGCAGCACGGCATGCCGCACCCGCTCGGGCAGCGATTCGAACGGCGCCTCGACATCGAAGCCGTAGTGCCGGGCCAGGCTCTCGAGCATGGCGAAGTAGTAGCCGTTGCGCCGGTCCCAGCCCTTGATGGCGCCGCTGGCCAGGCTCAGGGACGGGAAGGCCACCACCCGCGCCGGATCGAACACCTCCTGCTGGCCCAGGCCGTCGCAGGTGGGGCAGGCGCCGATCGGCGAGTTGAACGAGAACAGGCGCGGCTCCAGCTCGGGTAGCGAGAAGCCGCAGATGGGGCAGGCGAACTTGCTGGAAAACAGGTGCTCCCGCTCCGAATCCATCTCCAGCGCCAGCACGCGGCCGTTGCCGTCGGCGCCCGCGGCCTCCTGGCCCACGCGCAGCGCGGCCTCGAAGCTCTCGGCAAGCCGTTGCTGCGCGTCCGGGCGCACCTTCAGCCGGTCGATCACCACGTCGATGTCGTGCTTCTCGGTCTTCTTGAGCTGGGGGAGGTTCTCCACCTCGTGGATCGTTCCATCCACCCGGAAGCGCACGTAGCCCAGCGCCTGCATCTGCGCGAACAGTTCGGTGAACTCGCCCTTGCGGCCGCGCGCCACCGGGGCCAGCACCATCAGGCGCGTGTCCTCGGGCAGCGCCAGCACGGTATCCACCATCTGGCTCACCGTCTGCGCGGCCAGCGGCAGGCCGTGCTCGGGGCAATAGGGCGTGCCGGCGCGGGCGTAGAGCAGGCGCAGGTAGTCGTGGATCTCGGTCACCGTGCCCACGGTGGAGCGCGGGTTGTGGCTGGTGGCCTTCTGCTCGATGGAAATCGCGGGCGACAGGCCCTCGATCAGGTCCACGTCCGGCTTGTCCAGCCGGCCCAGGAACTGCCGGGCATAGGCCGACAGGCTCTCCACGTAACGCCGCTGGCCCTCGGCATAGAGCGTGTCGAACGCGAGGCTGGACTTGCCCGAACCCGACAGCCCGGTGATGACCACCAACTGGTTGCGCGGCAGGTCCAGGTCGATGTTCTTGAGGTTGTGCGTGCGCGCGCCGCGGATGCTGATGCGCTGCTCGCGCAGGGCGCGGGCCAGATAGGCGCCTTCGCCGGGGCGCGGATTATCGGGGGCGGTGGGCTCGGTCACTGAGGGCGTCGGCAAGCGGGAAACCCACCATGATAGGTGAGGCGGGCCGGCGGCGCCCGTGCCCATAATCAGAGCCCGTTCCACCGGCGCCCGCGCCATGACCTTGCCGCCCACCGCTTCCACCGCCATCACCCGCCAGGACCGCGAACGCCTGCAGGGCCATCCCGCCCGGGCCGTCTGGCTCACGGGCCTCTCGGCCGCGGGCAAGACCACCCTCGCGCACGCGCTGGAGGCCTCGCTGCACCGCGACGGCCTGCGCACCTTCGTGATCGACGGCGACCGCCTGCGCGCCGGGCTCAGCAGCGACCTGGGCTTCACCGACGCGGACCGGGCCGAGAGCATCCGGCGGGCCGCGCACGTGGCGCGGCTATTCGTGGATGCGGGGATGGTCGCCATCGTCGCGCTGATCTCGCCATTCCGCGCCGAGCGCGCGGCTGCGCAGGCGCTGTTCGCGCCCGGGGATTTCCTCGAGGTGTACGTGAACGTGCCGCTCGCCGTGGCCGAGGAGCGCGATCCCAAGGGCCTGTACCGGCGCGCCCGCAGCGGTGCGCTGCCGCGCTTCACGGGGATCGATTCGCCCTACGAGCCGCCGGAGGCTCCCGCGTTGGAGTTGCGCACCGATGCGCTTTCCGTGGCGCAGTGCGTGCAGCGCCTGCGCGCGCAACTGGGCCTGCCGCCCACCCAGGCCCACCTTTCCTGATCCGCAGGCCCGCCGGCCCGCAGCCCGGCGGTGGTTCGGCCATGGGCTGCGGAAACTGCGCAGAACGCGCTTTCCATAGCGAGGTGGTTCCGTCATGATGGAGGGTTACGCTTTCCGTGCCCGACGGTTACGCTTTCTGTACCCCCGCCCTTTGGCCCACCGGCCTTCCGGTCGTGCCACCGTTTTCCCATGCCTTCCGGTCTTTCCCCCGCTTTCCCTCTGCGCGCCACCGCCCCCCTGCGCCGCGCCTTCGCCCGATTTGCGCTCATCTGCGTGCTCGCCTTCGGGACGCAGGGTGCCTGGGCCATGCAGATCTTCGTGAAGATGCTTTCGGGCGAAACCTTGACGCTGGACGTGGAGCCCAGCGACTCCATCGAAGACGTGAAGTCGAAGATCCAGGACCAGAAGGGCATTCCGCCCGAGCAGCAGCGCCTCATCTTCGCGGGCAAGCAACTGGAGGACGGCCACACGCTCTCCGACTACAACATCCAGAAGGACTCCACGCTGCACCTCGTGCAGCGCCTGAGCCAGACCACGTTCACAGGCACGTCGGCCACCGGCACGGGCACCATCGCGGCCACGCTGTCCGGCCCGGCCGTCGCGGGCGGCTGCCAGTTCGACACCACGCAGACCGCCTTCGAGATACCTTCCGGCGGCCCGGCCGGCGCGCAGTTCCCCCATGGCGTATTCCGCTTCGTCGCCACCAGCTGCACCGGCAGCGTGACGGTGACGCTGAAATACCCCCAGGCCCTGCCCGACGGCACCCGCCTCATCAAATTCGGCCCCTCCGGCCCCGGGGCGGACCGCTACACCTGGTTCGAGTGGACGGACGCGCAGATCGCGGGCGACACGATCACCTTCACCATCACCGACAACGGCGCGGGCGACACCGACCCCACGGTGGGCGTGATCGCCGATCCGGGCGGCCCGGCACTGCTGGCTTCCGCACCGGCACCCGCGCAGGCCACGCCGGTGCCCACGCTCTCCCCCGCCGCGCTGGTGCTGCTGGCCTGCGCGGCCGGCGTGCTCGGCTGGCGGCAGCGCCGCCGCTGACGGCCCGCCGGCGCGGGGCGCGCGCGATGGGCGAGAATCGCCGTCTTTCCATCGCCCGCAACCGATGACCACTGCCGTGCCGGACCCCCTGCCGCCTACGCCCGCGACCGACATCCCCGCCGCCTCCGCCACCACGATGACGCCGCTGGAGCGGCGCTCCAGCCTGTCGCTGGCGCTCATCTTCGCGCTGCGCATGCTGGGGCTGTTCCTGGTGCTGCCGGTGTTCGCGCTCGAAGCGCGCAAGTACCCGGGTGGCGACGATCCCGCCCTGGTCGGCCTGGCCATGGGCATCTACGGGCTCACCCAGGCCGTGCTGCAGCTGCCCCTGGGCATGGCCTCCGACCGCTTCGGGCGCAAGCGGGTGATCGTGCTCGGCCTGCTGGTGTTCGCGGTCGGCAGCCTGCTGGCGGCACTGGCCGATTCGCTCGGCGGGCTGCTGCTGGGCCGCGCGCTGCAGGGCGCGGGGGCCGTCTCCGCCGCCGTCACCGCCCTGCTGGCTGACCAGACGCGCGACGGCGTGCGCACCAAGGCCATGGCCCTGGTGGGCGGCAGCATCGGGCTGATGTTCGCCGTGGCGCTCGTGGCCGCCCCGCCGCTGGCGGCCCGCTTCGGCCTGCCCGGCATCTTCGGGCTGACCTGCGCGCTGGCGCTGGCCGGCATCGCCGTGGTGCTCTGGGTGGTGCCCCCCGAGCCCGCACGCCACGCGGACGCGCCGCGCGGCCGCCTGGCCGACGTGCTGCGCCACCCCGACCTGCTGCGCCTCAACCTCGGCGTCTTCGCGCTGCACACGGTGCAACTGGCCATGTGGGTGGCCGTGCCCGCGCTGCTGGTGCAGGCCGGGCTGCCCAAGAGCGCGCACTGGCACCTCTACCTGCCCGCCGTGGTGCTGTCCTTCCTGGCCATGGGCGGCCTGTTCGCCCTGGAACGCGCCGGCCGGCTGCGCGGCGCCCTGCTGGGTGCCATCGGCCTCGTACTGCTGGTGCAGCTCGGGCTGGGCTGGACGGCCTCGGCCGGCACGCCGCCGGGGCTGTGGGCCCTGGGTGGACTGCTGTTCCTGTTCTTCTGCGGCTTCAACGCGCTCGAAGCCAGCCAGCCCAGCCTCGTCTCCCGCACCGCGCCGCCGGCCGTGCGCGGCGCGGCGCTGGGCACCTACAACACGCTGCAGTCGCTGGGCCTGTTCGCGGGCGGCGCCCTGGGTGGTGCGCTACTGCGCTGGGGCGGCGCGCACGGCCTGTTCGTGGCGACCTCCCTGCTCTGCCTCGGCTGGCTGGCGGCGGCCTGGGGGATGCGGCCGGTTCCTCCGCAGGCCGGTCGTGGGCGGGGATAAGGCGGCCCGGCACCACCGGCCCTCGCAGGCGCACCGGGGGAGCCCCCGTTACCGCGCGACGCAGGCGCCGCAATGGCGCCCTGGCGGGCCTCTTCGTCAGCGGTCCGGCTGCGGACGCTCCGATGCGGGCAGGTCTGCCGTTTCCGGAACGGCCCCTGCCGCGGGCTCGGGCGCCACGGGCAGGCGCGACGCGCTCAGCAGGGCCTCGGCCAGGGTCTCGTAGAGCGGCCGCGCCACCATGCGCGACACCAGACTGGCCAGCATGGCGGAGGCCATCAGGCTCAGCACCAGGGCATGCCCGTCCACCATCTCCATCACGATGATGAAGGATGTGAGCGGCGCCTGCGTCACCGCTGCCAGGAAGGCGGCCATGCCCATGGCGATCAGTGCCGGGCCGATGTTGCCGCCGACCAGCAGCGCCACGTCATGCCCCACGCCGGCGCCGATGGACAGCGACGGCGCGAAGATCCCGCCAGGGATACCCGTCCATGCCGACAGCCAAGTGGCGATGAGTTTGAGCAGCACGAAGAAGGTGGGCACGTCGGCATGGCCCTCCAGCATGTGCCGCACGGCCTCGCCCCCTGCCCCGAAGGTCGCGCCGCCCGTCACGATGCCGATCACCGCCACCGCCAGCCCACCTGCCGCTGCGAACGCCACCGGCCGGCGCGCGCGCCAGCGATTGAACCGGTCGGGCGCGCCCGTGAGCGAGAGCACCGTGAGCCGCGAGAACAGGCCGCCCAGCACACCGCAGGCCAGCGTCACGCCCAGGCCCGGCAGCAACGCTTCCCAGCCCAGGCGCGGCACCTGGATGCGCCCGAAATAGCTCAGGTTGCCGAAGAACGACACCCCCATCAGGCCCGCCAGCACGATGGCCGCGATGATCAGGCCGCTGCTGCGCGATTCGAGCTTGCGGGACAGTTCCTCGATGGCGAACACCACGCCCGCCAGCGGGGCGTTGAAGGCCGCGGCGATGCCCGCGGCGCCCCCGGCCACCAGCAGCGCATGGGGCGTGATGCCCGAGCGCGGGCCGAACCAGCGGCGCGCGTGGTGCATCACCCCGGCTGCCACCTGCACCGACGGACCTTCGCGTCCGGTGGACAGGCCGGCGAGGAAACTCATGGCGGTCAGCACGATCTTGGCGCAGGAAATACGCAGCGAGACGAACAGTCCGCGCTGCGGCTCCGTCAGTCCCGGCTCCAGCGCGGCGACCACCTGCTGGATACCCGATCCCGACGCAGTCGGCGCCCAGCGCCGCGTGGCCCACACCACGGCCGCCGTGACGGCCGGCATCCACAGCAGCACGGCCCAGCCGCCCTGCCAGTGCCACACCCGCATGAACACCTCGGACGCCCACTCGGCCAGCAGCGTGAACGCCACCACGCACAGGCCGGCCACCGCCGCATAGGCCAGCACGATGCTGCGATCCAGCCAGCGGCGGCCATCGCGCAGTTCCAGGCGCAGGTTGTGCAGGAAATCGGGATCTCTGGGCATGGGATGGGCAAGGCAGGAAGGAGGCAGCGGAAAGGCCGGCTCGTGCCGTCTGCGGGCTGAATCCAGGGGCGGCAGGGGAGGTGCATTGTGGCACCACGCGGCCTGCAACGCAGGCATCGGCCGCTTGGGGCACAATCCCCGCTCCCTCTTCGCGGCGCCCCCGTGGCCGCCGCGCAGGCCGTAGTGCCTTTCCTCCACCATTCTCTACAGGCCCCTTCACACCATGGCATCCGTCAACAAAGTCATCATCGTCGGCAACCTCGGGCGCGACCCCGAGATGCGCACCTTCCCCAGCGGCGACCAGGTCGCCAACGTCACCATCGCCACCACCGACCGCTGGCGCGACAAGAACACCGGCGAGAACAAGGAAGCCACCGAGTGGCACCGCGTCGTTTTCAACGGCCGCCTGGCCGAGATCGTGGGCCAGTACCTGCGCAAGGGATCCCAGGTCTATGTCGAAGGCAGCCTGCGCACCCGCAAGTGGACCGACCAGTCGGGCCAGGAAAAATTCACCACCGAAATCCGTGCCGACACCATGCAGATGCTCGGCAGCCGCCAGGGCATGGGCGGCGGCCAGGGCGGTGGCGGCGGCTATGACGACGGCGGCTACGGTGGTGGCGACGATGGCTACGGCGGCGGCAACAGCGCACCGGCGCCCGCGCGCCGCCCTGCTCCCCAGGCGGCTGCGCCGCGGCCGGCACCGGCGCCCCGGCCTGCTCCGGCACCCGCGGCACAGGCGCCGCGCGCGGCGTCGGGGTTCGATGACATGGATGACGATATTCCGTTCTGAGATTTGCCGTTGCCAGAATGGCAAACAGGGAGCCCCAAGTGCTTGTCACCCGGGGCTTTTCTTCCTGACGTGATGGCCTGCCATCCGATCAATCGCTCTTACTTGACCCACTCATCCCCGATCGTCTCGGCCTGCTCCAGTACCAGCTCCACCGCGGCATCAGCCAAGTCAGGCGGGTACTTGTACTTGCGCAAGATGCGCTTGACCATCAGCCGCAGCTTGGCCCGCACGCTCTCGCGGTGCGCCCAGTCCACGCTGATGTTCTGGCGCAGGCTGGTCGTCAGCTCATGAGCGATTTTTTTCAGCGTTTCGTCGCTCAGTTCCCGCGCCGCCGATTCGTTGAGGATCAGCGCGTCGTAGAACTTCACCTCGTCGTCGGTCAGGCCCAGGCTCTCGCCGCGTGATGCAGCCTCGCGGAATTTCCTGGCCATCTCCACCAGCTCTTCCATGACCTGGGCGGTTTCGATGGAACGGTTCTGGTAGCGCTTGATGACGTTGCCCAGCAGCTCGGAGAACTTGCGCTCCTGCACCACGTTGGTGGCGAAACGGCTCTTGATCTCGCCTTCCAGCAGGCGCTCCAGCAGTTCCACCGCCAGGTTGCGCTCGGGCAGGTTCTTCACCTGCGCCAGGAAATCGTCGTCCAGCAGTCCGATGTTGGGCTTGTCCAGACCCACGGCATCGAAGATGTCCACCACGCGGTCGGACACCACCGCCGAGCCGATGATCTGGCGGATGGCCAGCTCGCGCTGTTCGTCGGTCTTCTTCTGCTGGGTGATGTCCTTCTTGGTCAGGATCACCTTCACGGCCTGCATGAAGGCCACTTCTTCGCGCACGGCCTTGGCTTCGTCCAGCGTGCAGCACAGGGTGAAGGCCTTGCTCATGGCCAGAGCGGTATCCGCGAAACGCTTTTTGCCATCGCGCCGGCCTTCGCTCTTCAGGCCCAGTACATGGTTGGCCGCACCCGCCAGCACCTTGTGCCCACCCGTGAGGAAGCCGCTGTAGTCGAAGCCATGCAGCATGGCGCGGAGCACGTCGAGCTTTTCCTCCAGCACGGCGTAGGCCTCGTGGGCATCGACCGTGGGTTTGCCTCGGCCCTTGCTGGCCGTGTACTCCTTCATCGCGGCCTTGAGTTCGTTGCCAATGCCGATGTAATCGACCACCAGGCCGCCCTGCTTGTCCTTGAACACGCGGTTCACGCGGGCGATGGCCTGCATGAGGTTGTGGCCCTTCATGGGCTTGTCCACATACAGGGTGTGCACGCAAGGGGCGTCGAAGCCGGTCAGCCACATGTCGCGCACGATCACCAGGCGCAGCGGATCGGCCGGGTCCTTGAAGCGCTTCTCCAGCCGCTTCTTGACCTGGCCGCCGTAGATGTGCGGACGCAGCAAGGCCTTGTCGCTGGCCGAGCCGGTCATCACGATCTTGACGGCGCCCTTTTCAGGGTCTGCGTCATGCCAGCCGGGGCGCAGCCTGGTGATCTCGTCGTACAGGTGGACGCAGATGTCGCGGCTCATGGCCACGACCATGGCCTTGCCGCTCTGTGCCTTGTTGCGCTCCTCGAAATGCTTGACCAGATCCGCCGCCACGGCCGCCACGCGGGGCTCGGCGCCTACCACCTTTTCCAGGGCGGCCCAGCGGCTCTTGAGCCTGGCCTGGGTGCTTTCTTCCTCGTCTTCGGCCAGCTCGTCCACCTCTTCGTCGAGGTGCGGCAGCTCGTCTTGCTTCAGGCTGAGCTTGGCCAGGCGGCTTTCATAGTAGATGGCCACGGTGGCGCCGTCTTCCTTGGCCTGCTGCATGTCATAGACATGGATGTAATCGCCAAACACGGCGCGCGTGTCGCGGTCTTCGCTGGACACGGGCGTGCCGGTGAAGGCCACGAAGGTGGCGTGGGGCAAGGCGTCGCGCAAGTGCTGGGCGTAGCCGGCCTGGTATTTGTGTTCCACCTCATACGCCGGTGGAACGAAATCGACGGTCAGCGCCGAGCTGGCTGCGTCACCCGTGGTCCTTGCAGTCGCTGCGCCCTCCGGCTGGCCAGCCTTGCGCCTGATGGTCTTGAGCTTCGCCTCGAACCCGTACTGCGTGCGGTGCGCTTCGTCGGCGATCACGACGATGTTGCTGCGGTTCGAGAGCACCGGGAAGGTGTCCTCGTCTTCGCCCGGCATGAACTTCTGTATGGTAGCGAACACGATGCCACCGGAGGGCCGGTTGGCAAGCTTGGCGCGCAGGTCTTGCCGGGTCTCGACCTGCACGGGCTGCTCGCGCAGCAGGTCCTGCGCCAGACTGAACACGCCGAAGAGCTGGCCGTCCAGGTCATTGCGGTCGGTGATGACCACGATGGTGGGGTTCTGCATGGCCGGCTCTTGCATCACCCGGGCGGCAAAGCAGGTCATGGTGATGCTCTTGCCGCTGCCCTGGGTGTGCCACACCACCCCGCCCTTGTGCGAACCACTCGGGCGGGATGCGGCCACCACCTGCTCTATGGCCGCACGCACCGCATGGAACTGGTGGTAGCCCGCGATCTTCTTGACCAGGCCGCCATCGTCCTCGAACAGCACGAAGTAGCGCAGATAGTCCAGCACATAGGCCGGGGCCAGCGCGCCGCGCACCAGGGTTTCCAGCTCGTTGAACTGGCCCAGCGGGTCCAGCGCCACGCCATCGATGGTGCGCCAGGCCATGAAGCGCTCGGCATTGCTGGAAAGCGAGCCCATCAGCGCCTCGGAGCCGTCCGACACCACCAGCACCTCGTTGTACTGGAACACATCGGGGATCTGCGCCTTGTACGTCTGGATCTGCTCGTAGGCCTTCCAGATGCTGGCGTTTTCATCCGCCGGGTTCTTCAGTTCCAGCAGCACCACGGGCAGGCCGTTGAGGAACAGGATGATGTCCGGGCGGCGCGTGTGGTGCGGCCCCTTGAGCGAGAACTGGTTGACAGCCAGCCATTCATTGGCCTGTGCATTGCCCCAGTCCACCAGGCGCACGAAGTCGCCCCGGGTTTCGCCGTCCTGCTGGTACTGCACAGGCACACCGCCCACCAGCAGCCGGTGGAAGTGCCGGTTGGCCGACAGCAGCACCGGGGTGCCCAGGTCCTGCACCTGCTTGAAGGCGTCTTCGCGCGCTGCCAGGGGAATGTGCGGGTTCAGGCGGGCGATGGCGTCGCGCAGGCGCTGGGGCAGCAGCACCTGGCGGAAGCTGTCGCGCTCAGGTGCGGGGCCATCGGGGGCGATGTCGTAGCCGCTCAGGTGGGTGTAGCCGACTTCGACGAGCCAACTCAGTGCGTCCTGTTCGAGTTGATCTTCTGTCATGTCCCGCCCTCGTACTGGCCCTGCAGGATCCGGTTCAGAGCCAGGTTGATGTAGTAATTGCTGCGCCCGATCTTCTGCTTCTGGACAAAGCCCGTCTCCGCCAGCAGGTCGAGGTACTTGGTGGCCGTGAGGCGCGACACATCCAGATCCCGCTGCACGAACTCGATCTTCGTGTAGGGGTGCGTGAACAGGTTGTTGATCAAGTCCTGGCTGTAGAACCTGTGCTGCGCGCGGATGCGATGCTTGTAGTCCATCAGCGCCGACTTGATGGCCAGCACGGTATGGATGGTTCGCTGCGCGGTGGCCTCCACCGCCTCCAGCATGTAGAGCACCCAATCTTCCCAGCGGTCTTCATCGCGCACGGTCTGCAGCAGCCGGTAGTAATCCGCCTTGGTCCGCACGATGTGCTGGCTCAAATAGAGCACGGGAATGTCCAGCAGCCCCTCCTTGACGAGGTACAGCACATTCACGATGCGCCCCGTGCGGCCATTGCCATCGTAGAAGGGGTGGATGCTCTCGAACTGGTGGTGGATCAGCGCCATCTTGATGAGCGGATCTGCCTCGGACAGCGCCGGGTCATTCATGAATCGCTCCAGCTGGCGCATCAGCTCGACAATCTCTGCCGGGTCTTGGGGTGGGGTGTACACCGTGCGCCCTGCGCCATCCTTGAGCGCCGTACCGGGCAGCTTCCGAAAGCCTGCGTTGTTGCGCTCCAACTCGGCCTGGATGTTGATGATCTGGTTGGCGGTCAGCAGCCCCGTGGTCCGCACCTGCTCGAATCCGACGCGCAAGGCCTGGCGGTAGCGCAGAACTTCTTTGGCCGCGGGGTTGGCGAAGGCCGCGGGGTCGGCATCGTCCTTGAACAGCTCGTCGTGGGTGGTGACAATGTTCTCGATCTCGGAGCTGTCCTTCGCCTCCTGCAGGCCCAGGGTGTTGATCAGGATGCCCTGGTTTGGAATGGCTGCCGCCACGCCCTTGAGTTCAGCCAGACAGCGGCTGGCGCTAGCCAGTTTCTTGAGGATGGCGGGGGTGTCGAAGCGGCTGGCGTCGAGCGATTCGAGCGGCGAAAGGAGGTGCATGGAAGAGCAGGCCGGCCTTACGTGTATAAAAATTCGAGATTTCCATACACATCAAAGCCGATGTGTATAGGAAATGCAAGAAAAATATGGTCCTTGGCCGGCGGAACGCATGTCAGCTCAACTCCCTGACCAGGGGCCGGAAGACCTGGGACATGCGCAGCGCCGCCTGCTCCAGCCAGGCGTAGAGGCGGGCCATTGCTCTTCGTTTTCCAGTGGCGATGCAGGCCGCACCTGCAGGATGCGGCAAACGTGCCAGTCGGGCAGTTCCATCCATTCGAGATGGGCACCCAAGGCAGCATCGATCTCCGCCTGGCGGGCCTGGAGCTGCTTGAAAATGCTCTTGGAATTGTCGTGATTGATGTACACCTCCATGCCCACGCGGCTCTCCCGCGAATTGACGGTGGCGGAGAGGTGTATGCCCGTGCGGCCCAATGCGATGTTGGTCCAGTGCTGCGGCAAGGGCCTTTGCGTGCGCAGCGTGGAGCCCTTGGCCTGCAGCCAGGCCTGCCAGCCCGTCCAGAACTTCAGCTGGCGCTGCTTGGTGGGTGTGGTGGTGGCCGCCGCCTTGGCGTTCTGCTGGCCCGTCTTGGCCCAGTCATTGGGCTTGACGACCACGTTGAAGCTGGGCGCCATGGGCGAATCGCCAATGCGCCACAGCTCGATCTCGACCGCGAAGAAGTCCAGCTCGTCGGTGGTGTGCTGGTTCAGGAACTCCAGCGCGGCCACATGTTCGGTGCGGAAGGACTCGGCCAGCCAGATCACCTTGCGCGCCCCGACGCCTGCGGCATAGGTCAGGATCTGGCCCAGGTGGGTGTGGTTGGTTTTTTCGAGCTGGTTTTCGATGATCACCTTGCCGCCATCGTCGGTGCAGAGGATGTCCACCTTGAAGTCGCCCACGGGGTGCTCGGTGCCGGCCAGCTCCAGTTCGCCAAGCCCCAAGGTTTCGGCCAGCAGCAGGAGGTTGTCGGGCTGCGCCAGCCAGGGCGTGAACTCGCCGGCCTCATGGGCCCAGGCCTGGCGCAGGGGGATGCGTTCGAGTTTGCCGAGCGGAATTTTCATGCTGGGTCATGCCAACTCGACGACATGCATTTCGGCGAGTTGAACCAATCATTGGTTTTAAAATATTTATGTTTTAAAGCGCGCTCATCAAAGCATCGCAAGCAGCGGCATCCGTGTCCGTAGCCGCATAACGCACACTGAACTCGCTGGCTTCCAAACCCAGTTCTTCGGTGTAATCCTCGATTGCGCTACGCTCCTTGTCAGTCAGCGTCGGACTGTCTAGGGATGGGAAACCCAGCACCAGCAGCGCGGTGCGCCCACTGGCTCGCTGAGCAATGGATAGCTCAGCGATCAGTCCGCGCGCCATGCGAGCAGAGTTACGGACATTAGTAGGTTGCAACAAACCGAAATGAGCCGCCAAGCTGTCGGACAAAAAACCAAACCGTGTGGCTCGGCGCTTGCCAAGCAGATAGGCTTCTTTGTGAAAGTAGACCGCCAGATTGCTGTTACGCAGCAAGACCAGATCACGCACTCTGGTCGCAAATTGCCTGGCTGGTACCGCCTGCTCGCCACGCGCATCTGTCAACTCGGGCAGCTCGGCATCGGGCTCGGCCAACGTGCTCAGGCTGGAGCTCATCAGCTTGGCCACTTGAAGCAACTCAGCGTAGCTGTTCACATGGCTAGTTTCCAGTCCACCAAGATATAGGCCGCTGATGGGGAGACGGATATCATGAATGCCACCGACAGCGTCGGTTTGAGCCTGCATCAACTTGAACGCACGTTCCAGCAAGGTCTGAGCCTTCGCGCCAGCGCCTCCAAACAAAGTGATCAGCAGATCGGGACGCACAGTCAGCTCGGCCTTGGCGCGCCCGTCCCAGCAGGTCAGGAAGCCAACACAAATTCGCTCCCCGGTGAGCATCACGGGCTCCCAATAGATGGCACACCACTGGCCGGCGGTGATCGGCAGGGCGGGCACTTGATGGGTATCGGGCAAGGTGTTCATAGCAACCCCTTGATGGAAGCGGCCAGCGTTGGCAGCCGCGATGCAATCGCCTGCGCAAACGGATGGGCAAAGGCGGACACCAATGTCTGCGCGTTTATCTCTGCCACCGCAGCCGACTCTGCGCCCACAGGGAACGTCAGGGCCTGACTGACGGCGCTCGCCTCGATGTTGGCACAGGTGAGTACATCCGCGTAGAGAGAAATGAGCTGGTATGACTTGTGCCCTTGATAGGGGTGCAAACCCATGGTTCGACCGTGGTCGATAGCCCAGTAATCCTGCCCATCGGTCAGCAGGTTACCAGGATGGCGATCAGCATTGCGGATCAGCACGTCAAGCGCGATCAATCGCCCCAGGCCAATCCATTGCGACAATTCCTGCACCAAAGCCTGCAACTCGGGTGCAGCAGGCTGAACCGGATCAAGACAATACTGCTGCATCAGGTTGGGGCTGTGCAAATCGATGCTGGCAAACAAGGGCCGCCCCTGCTCATACACGATGCCACAAGGCGGCGTGGACACACTCAACGCATCGGCCAACAGGGCGCAAAAACACTCAGCGGCCATCTCCTCAAGAGGGCAATCTTTGACGACCACGCCACGCGGCACGCCAGCAAACATGGCCACTCCGCGACGGGCACCCATCACTCCCATCCTGATAGCCCGCGCACCAGGTTGCAACACACCCACCTGTATCCGACTCATGACCCCTCCCGATTGTTTGTTGTGTGCAGATGCTATCAGTGGGCAGTGAGCTCCGTCGCAAATTCATGGGCTTCGGGGAGGCGGAGTTGGCCGGAGATGAGGCGGGGGAGCAGGGTGTCTCGAATGTCACCCAAGTAGCGGGACTGCTCTTGATTGCCCCCTATCTGCGCAAGCAGATGGTTAGCCACGCCACCGAAAGCTTCACGCACCTTTCTAGGCGCAATCACGACCGGGGTCCCCGCAACCACTTCCGGCCTCACCGCCGGATATGCACCTCCATCGGCAAGATGGGCCAGACGCTCGATGGACTCCTCTCGGGTCGCAGCGATGTAGACCAATGCCTGATCAAAGAGATGGTGCGCTCGCAAAACGGCAAAGCCCGTGCTGCCTGTAAGCCCAGCCCGGTCCACTGAAATGCGGGCAAAAGACCCATTCCCAGGCCGAACGGTTCCAACGATGACATCGCCTTCACGCAGCACTCGGCGCGCACGACTGGGCGCATCGTCGAAACGGAACTCTGTAATACCCTCGATCTGATTCGCTTTGGTGTTCGCAAGATCCACGTACAAGATGCGGTCGGGATGATGCTTCGTACTCCAGCTTTCAGGGTTCAGTGCGGCAATGGAATCCAGTACGCCAACTTGCCACCCCTTCGGCACGATCCCCAACTCCGTCTCTTCCAACGCATCAGGGAACAGCGCGGCCGTGGCCTCGTCCATGCCTTCGGGGGCGCGGCCTGCCATCTTGGCGCGCACGGGGTCGAAATCGACGAACCACGACTTGAATAGGGCCTGGGCGATGGCTTCGAGAGTGGCGTTGGTTTCGCGCAGGAGAGTGATGCGGTCGTCGAGCGGACGCAATGCTGCAGACACCGTGCGCTGCACCTCAAGGCAGGGCGCTTCGAGGAAAATTTGACCAAACGCTGACTTGTTCAGAATTGGCTGCGCGGAGCCACCGGCAAGGCTGCGAATCTCATCCTTCCGCAGGCTCAGGTTGTAATAGACAAACTCAGGGCAGAAGCGCGATTCGTCAACCAAAATCGCATTGATCTGCTGATTGGTAACGCATTGAGAGGCAGCAATTGCGGCCTTACCCATGTCTGAGCCTATGCATGTCACCAACACGCTGCGAGGCGGTATCAGGCTACCTTTGACTGACTGCGCTCCAGCCTCGGAAATACTGCGAACGGTCTTAGTGATCCACTTGCTCCCTGTGAAGTCGGGAGGAGACACAAACGGCACGTCGTCACCATCGAAAGCGGGAACACCACTCTTTGGTGTCTTTCCCGTAACTAGCCGCCCGACTTCTTGAAGGCGATAAGTTCTCCACTCAGAACTCATACCCCAGCCCCCCTAGCTTCTGCCGAATCAGCGCATCCAGCTCCGCGCCCTTGGCCATCTGCTCGCCCAGCTTCTCGGTGAGCTTCTGCATCTTCTCGGCAAAGGCCTCATCGTCGTTTTCCACGGCTTCGGCGCCCACGTAGCGGCCCGGGGTCAGCACATGGCCGTGCTGCGCAATCTCAGGCAACGGCACGCTGCGGCAGAAGCCCGGTACGTCTGCATAGGTGGTGATGGTGGCGCCCGCCTCCACCTCGCCACGCCAGGCAGCCACGGTCTCAGCAATGCGGGCTATTGCCGCATCGTCCAGCTCGGCCTGCACGCGTGAAATCATCTTGCCGAGCTTGCGGGCGTCGATGAACAGCACCTCGCCCTTGCGCTTCTTTCTTTGGCTAAGGAACCACAGGCAGGCCGGGATCTGGGTGTTGAAGAACAACTGCCCCGGCAGGGCGACCATCACCTCCACCACGTCGGCATCGACCATGGCGGCGCGGATCACGCCTTCGTTGTTCTGGCTGCTGGACATCGAGCCATTGGCCAGCACAATGCCGGCACGGCCCGTGGGCTTGAGGTGGTGCAGCATGTGCTGCAGCCACGCGTAGTTGGCGTTGCCTTGCGGCGGGTCGCCGTAGTGCCAGCGGGCATCGCCTGCCAGGCTGCCATGCCACCAGTCGCTGATGTTGAACGGCGGGTTGGCCAGGATGTAGTCGGCCCGCAGGTCGGGGTGCTGGTTGTGGGTGAAGGTGTCGGCGGGCTCTCTTCCCAGGTTGAAGTCGATGCCGCGGATGGCCAGGTTCATGGCGGCCAGGCGCCAGGTGGTGGGGTTGGCCTCCTGCCCGTAGATGGACACGTCGCCCAGCTTGCCGCCGTGGGCTTCGATGAATTTCTCGGACTGCACGAACATGCCGCCCGAGCCGCAGCAGGGGTCGTACACCTTGCCGTGGTGCGGGGCCAGCACGGCCACCAGGGTCTTGACGATGCTGGCGGGCGTGTAGAACTGCCCGCCCCGCTTGCCTTCGGCGCTGGCGAACATGCCCAGAAAGTATTCGTACACCTGGCCCAGCACGTCGCGGGCCACGGCGGGGTCGGTGCCGAAGCCGATGGTCGAGACCAGGTCCACCAGTTCGCCCAGCTTGCCGCCGGGCAATTGCGCGCGGGCATAGCGTTTGTCGAGGATGCCCTTGAGCTTGGGGTTCTCGGCTTCGATCAGACCCAGGGCGTCATCGATGTGTTTGCCGATGGTGGTCTGCTTGGCTGCGGCGCGGATGGCCTCCCAGCGGGCGGCTTCGGGCACCCAGAACACGTTGGCCGAGGTGTAGTAGTCGCGGTCTTCGAGCTCGGCGGCGATGTCTTCGTCGCTGGCATCGCCGTAGAAGTATTCGTCGTCGGGGTCGCGCAGGCGCGCGGCCAGTTCGGCGGTGCGGGCGGTGAAGGTGTCCGAGATGTACTTGAGGAAGATAAGGCCGAGCACCAGGTGCTTGTATTCGGCAGCGTCCATGTTGGCGCGCAGCTTGTCGGCGGTGGCCCAGAGGGTCTTCTTGATGTCGTCGAGCATGTGTCCCGAGGGCTGGATTCGTTATTGGTTGACGGTAAGGGGGCAAGGAGGGTTGCCCAACTTGCCGATCTTAGTTGGCAGCCCGGGGCGGAATGTCAGACCGCCCGCAGGGCCTCCGCATGCGCCAGCAACCGCTCGCGCATCGCCTGCGCGGCCGGGCTGAGCGACTGGCCCGCCAGGCGCAGGATGCCCAGCCGCCGCTCGCGCCGGGGCGCCACCAGGGGCACGAAGGCCAGCCGGTCGGCCAGCATGGCCGGCACGCCCAGGCGGGCCAGCACGGTCACGCCCACGTTGGCGTCGAGCAGCGCCAGCATGGTCAGCATGGTGCTGACCTGCATCACCGGCGCCTGCAGCCAGCGGGCCTCCTCCGGCCAGGCGGCCAGCTGGTGGTGGGCGGTGGTGCCCAGCAGGGGCAGGCCCTGCAGTTCGTCCCAGCGCAGCTGGCGGCGCCGCGCCAGCGGGTGGCGGCGGCTGCACACCAGGCCGAAGGCATCGTCCACCAGCGGCTCGAACGCGATCTCCGGTGCTTCCGACACCAGGCTGCCCACGCCGAAATCCACCTCGCCATCCCGCACCATGCGCTCCACGTTGCGCGAGTTGTCGTCCAGCAGGCGCACGGCCACGCCCGGATGGTCCCGCAGGTAGCCGCTCACCAGGCCCGGCAGCCAGTTGCCGGCCACGGCGGCGATGGCCGCCACGGTGAGCGTGCCCCGGTCCTTGCGCACGAAGGCCGACACCGCCGCGGCCGTGCGGTCGTGGTGGAGCACCAGTTCGCGCAGGAAGGGCAGGCACTGGCGGCCCAGGGGCGTCAGTACCGAGCGCCGGCCCGGCTCCAGCAGCGCGCCGCCCAGGCGCTCCTCCAGCGCCTGGATGGACTTGGTGATGGCCGGCTGCGTGCGGAAGGCCTTGTCCGCCGCCGCCTGGAAGCCGCCATGCTCGGCCACGAGCAGGAAATGGCGCACCTGGGTGACCGGCAGGTCGGGCAGCAGCGGGTACGGAGAAGCCATGGCAGTCGATTCCTCTTGCTCATCAACGGATGAAAATTATTCTTTATCCACATCGGCGGCGGCTGCCTACGATGGCCGCCATGCCCCCGCTTCCCGTGTCCCGCCCCCACCCCATCGATGCCCCCGGAGCGCCGCCCCTTCCGCCCGCGGCCATGGATGCGGTGGACTGGTGCGCGCTGCGCGGGCCGCTGCTCGTGGCCCTGCCCGGCGCCGGCTGCTCGCCCGCCGTGTTCGGGCGCCTGCACGCTCCGGGCTGGACCGTGCAGCCCGTGGACTGGGCCGAACCGCCCCGCAGTCCGCATTCCTGCGAACCGCGCGCAGTGGCGCGGCGCCTGGCCGACGCCCTGCGCCCGCGCGTGCAGGACGGGGATGCCGGGCCGGTGGTCCTGCTGGGCTATTCCGTGGGCGGGGTGCTGGCCCTGCTGACCGCGCTGCAGCCCGGGCTGCCGGTGGCGGGCGTGGTGGCGGGCAATACCGGCGCGCACAGCAGCCGCCATGGCGACCCAGGCTTCGCCCGCCGGGTGCGCGAAGGCTGGACCGCGGAGGCCCGGCGGGATTTCCTGCGCACCTGCTTCGCCCGCACGCCGCCGGCCATGCTTTTCGCGCAGTTGTGCGCCTATCTGGACAGCCTGGCGCCCGAGGCGCTGCTGCAGAGCGTCGAGGGCCTGCGCGCCGTGGACCTGCGTCCCCTGCTGCCCTCGCTGCACTGCCCGGCACTCGTGTTGCACGGGGAACGGGACGTGCGCCGCAGCGTGGCCGATGCCGAGGAACTGGCGGCTTGCCTGCCCTCGGCGCAGTTGCGGTTGCTGCCTGGCGGCCACACACCCATGGTGGACTGCCTGCCGCAGTACCTGCAGGCACTCCACCCGTTCCTGGCCGCGCTCGCCCACCAGCCGGCACAGGCGTGACACACGCGCCGCCATCCGCTCGCCCCCCCCATTCCAAGACCAGCCCCCAGGAGACATTCCCATGCGCCGTACCGCCCCTCACACCCCGCCGCTGCCCCGGCGCCGCGCCCTGCTGCGCGGCCTGGCCTGCCTGCCGCTCGCCCCGCTGGCCCTGCCCGCCGCCCGCGCGGCGGACGCCCCGTGGCCGGGCGGCCGCCCCATCAGCCTGATCGTGCCCTCCGCGGCGGGCGGTGCGGCAGACTTCGTGGCGCGCACCTTCGCCAGCCACGTGCCCCGCACCCTGCCGCAGGCCAACGTGGTGGTGGACAACCGCCCGGGTGCCGCAGGCATCCTGGGCGCGCTGGCCGCCAAGGCCGCGCCGCCGGACGGCTACACCTTCCTGCTCACCAGCAATTCCACGCACGCTGCCAACGTCAGCCTGTACCGCAACCTGCGCTACGACCCGCTGAAGGACTTCGTGCAGGTGGGCATGTTCGGCCGCTTCAGCTCCGTGCTGCTGGTGCGCTCCGACGCGCCCTACCGCAGCCTCGAGGAGTTGGTGGCGGCGGCGCGCGCCCGCCCCGGCACGCTGAACTACGGCTACTACAGCTCTTCCTCCCAGGTACCGGCCGAACTGCTGCGCGTGCTCGCCCATCTGCGCTACCAGGGGGTTTCGTACAAGTCGGTAACGCAGATCCTGACGGACCTCATCGGCGGGCAGCTGGATTTCGTGTTCATCGACACGCTCTCGGCCGCACCCGCGCTGCAGAACGACCGGCTGCGCCCGATCGCCGTCACCAGCCCCCGGCCGCTGCCGTCGCTGCCCCAGGTGCCGCCCGCCAGCGCCGCCGTGCCCGGCCTGGAGTTGCAGGGCTGGTTCGGCCTGGCCGCGCCGGCCGGCACGCCGGCCGCGGCCGTCGAGGGCATGGGCCGCGCGCTGCAGCAGGCCATGGCCGACCCCTCGGTGCAGCAGGCCTACGCCGCGCGTGGCTTCGAGAACGCATGGCGCTCCGGGCCGGACCTGCAGCGATTCATCCAGGAAGACATCCGCCGCTGGGCGCAGTGGGTGGAGATGGCGGGGATCGAACGCATGTAGGCGGGTCTTCCAATTGGTTGTACGATACAACCAATCGGAGCCCATCCATGTCCACCCCTCCCGCACTGGTCGAAGAACTCCGCGCCGCATCCCGCGCCCTGGTGCGTGCCCTCGGTTTCATGGGGGGCGATTTCGCGGGCACCGATCTCTCGCCTTCCGCGGTGCACGCCCTGATCGAGATCGGGCAGGACGGCGGACGGCTGACGGCGCGCGACCTGGGCGAGCGCCTGCGGCTGGAGAAATCCAGCGTGAGCCGCATGCTGCGCAAGCTGGTGGCCTCGGGCGACGTGCGGGAAACGGCCGGTGCGCAGGACGGGCGCGTGAAGCAACTGGCGCTGACCGCGCGCGGCCGGCGACGGGTGGCGGACATCCACGCGTTCGCGCGGGCACAGGTAGTCGGCGCCCTGGGGCACCTGGGGCCGGGGGAGGACCGCGCCGTGCTCGAAGGCGTGCGCCTGTATGCCGCCGCGCTGGCCCGGGTGGGCCAGGACGGGCGCGAAGAGGCCCCTCGGCCTCCACAGCCACCGCATCCACGGCCCGCGGTGGCCTTGTGCTCGGGCTACCGCCCCGGGTTGATCGCCCGTGTCACCGAAATGCATGCGCTCTTCTATGCGCGCGAGGCGGGTTTCGGCCAGCGGTTCGAATCCGTGGTGGCGGGCGGCCTGGCGGAGTTCTGCGGCCGGCTGGACACCCAGGATCCATCCCCCAACGCCGTGTGGACGGCGGAGGTGGACGGACGGATCGCCGGCTCGGTGGCCATCGACGGCGAAGACCTCGGCCCGGGCACTGCCCACTTGCGCTGGTTCATCGTGGATGACGGGGTGCGCGGCGGTGGCGTCGGCCGCCAGTTGCTGGCGGCCGCCCTCGCGTTCGTGGACGCCCGGCCGGCCTTCGCCGAAACGCACCTGTGGACCTTCAGCGGCCTGCACGCTGCACGCCGCCTGTACGAGGCGCAGGGTTTCACCTGCGTGGAGGAGCGTCCGGGAAGCCAGTGGGGGCGGGAAGTGCTGGAGCAGCGCTTCGTGCGGCGGCGCGCCTAGGCACCGGCCCCCCGGGCAGCCAGCACGGCATCCTGCAGCGCCAGGGGCCGGGCCAGGTAATAGCCCTGGGCGAAGTCCACGCCCAATCGGCCCAGGGTCTCCAGTTCGGCGGCCTCTTCCACCCCTTCGGCAACGATCTGGCTGCCGATCTCGTGCGCGAAGCTGATCAGCCCCTTGGCCAGCGCCCGCCGGTGGATGTCGCGGTCGATGGAGTGCGTGATGCTCATGTCGAGCTTGATGATCTCGGGCTGCAGCTGGAGGATGTGGCGCATGCTGCAATAGCCTGCCCCCGCATCGTCCACGGCCAGGCGGGCACCCTGTGCGCGCAGCGGCTGCAGGGCCTCGGCCAGGGCAGCGTAGTCGTTCACGGAGGCATGCTCTGTCACCTCCAGCACCACGCGGGACAGGTCGGTACCGTCATCCAGCAGCGACTGCAACCTGCCCGAAAGGATGAAGTCCGGCGAGCAGTTCACGTTGAACGGGACATCGGCGGGAAAGCACGCCAGCGACGCCAGGGCACGGCGGATGGCATGCAACTCCAGGTCCATGCCCAGCCCCACGCTGTGGGCCGCGCTGAACCACTGGTCCGGCGGTCGCAGGGGCTCCACGTCGAACCGGGACAGGCATTCGAAACTGTGGAGGCTGCGCCGCGCCAGGTCATAGACGGGCTGGAACACGATGCGCAGGTGGCCGCCCTGCATCGCCGTACGGATGACGCGCGCGACGGCCTCCTGCTCCTTCTCGCGCCGGGCCGCCGCGTCGAAATAGAAGCCGAGGAATTCGGCGAAAGCACGCAGCACGTCCATGTCCCGCTCGGCCAGCGAAGCGACGGGCGCGTGGCTGAAGCAGCACAGCGTACCGAACAGGCGCTTGTCCTCCAGCACGATGGGCGTGCTGAGGTGCGAGCCGATGGGGATGGACTTCGTCTCCGGAATCTCCAGGGCCGCCGGCACGCGGGATGTGTCGGGGATGTATTCCGGCAATTCGCCCCGGATCACCTTCAGGCAGTACCCGCTGCCGAGCGGAATCACCTGCCCGGGCCGGAGCACGCAGGGTGCCTCGCCATCCACGTAGTCGAGCACGCGGTCGCTCTCCTGGAAGCGGGAGATGAACGCGACATCCATCGACAGATGCCGGCGGACGACCTGCAGGACGCGCTCGAGCCCGGTGGCGCTGACGGAATGCTCGAAGAACGGTGCCAGCGGGTCGGAGTAGGTGGTCGTTGCCATATCACTCCTTTGTTGCCTGCACAGCCCTTTGCGGCGCTGCGCAGCCCTCTCTCGCCGTAGTTTACGGGCGATCCCTATCCGATAGCCATCCTTGATTCATGGAGGTGCCAGTTCGGCGACCAGGTGGTCGATCAGCGCCCGCAGCTTGGGCGCGGTATGGCGGGACGCGGGAAACACCAGGTAGGCGATTCCCTGGTAATGGCTGTCCACGGTCCAGCCGGGCAGCACGCGCACCACCCGCCCGTCCTGCAGCGCGTCGCCCGCCACGAAATCCGGCACGCAGCCCACGCCCAGCCCCGCCTCGATCGCCGCGAGGCGCATCTCGCTGTGGTTGACCGTATAGCGGCCGGTGACCTGCACCTCCACCACGCCGTCGCCGCGGCGGCCGTCGCCGTCGCGGACGAAGCGCCAGCGGCTGTCGCCCGCCTGCTCGCCGAGCGGCAGGCAGCTGTGGCTGGCAAGGTCCTCGGGGCGTCGCACGGCCCCGCGCGCGGCGAGATAGCCCGGGCTGGCGAGCACCCATTGCCGCACCGGCATCAGCGCGCGGGCCGCCATGCCCTGCGGCGGATCGTCGGTCATGCGGACGACGAGGTCGATGTCCTCGCGCAGGGCATCCACCGGCCGGTCGAGCACCAGCAGGTGCAGGTCCACCTCCGGATGCAGGCGCAGGAAGGACAGCAGGGGCCCGTGCAGCACATGGCGCGCGAAGGCCTTGGGCGCACTGAGGCGCACCAGCCCCCGGGGCGCACCGACATGGCCTTCGGCGGCCTGCAGGGTGGCCCGGGCCTCGGCCACCATGGCCCGCCCGCGTTCCAGCACCTCCAGCCCGGCCTCCGTCAGCCGCAGCTGCCGGGTCGTGCGCTGCAGCAGGGAGACGCCCAGGGTCTTCTCCAGGCGCGCCACCTGCCGGCTCACGGCGGAAGGTGTCAGCCCATGCCGGCGCGCGGCCGCGGAGAAGCTGCCGGCCTCTGCCACGCGGACGAAGGCCACGAGTTCCACCATCACCTCGAGGGCGTCATCTGTTCTCACCGGGCACAGCTCCTGTTCTGCCGCACAGTCTAGTCAATGCCCGGCAGCGCGGCGAACAATCCCGGCACACAGGACCCCAGGAGCACAGGCATGCAGGCAAGCGGCATCCGCGTTGACGGAAACATCGGTGCGCGGCGCATGCCGCGGTTCGGCGCCACCGAGGCGCTGCTGCTCCTGGTGGCCGTGATCTGGGGCGGCAGCTACAGCGCTGCCAAGACCGCCACCGCCCAGGTGCCCGTGCTGCAGTTCCTGGTGCTGCGCTTCGGCCTCACCTTCCTGCTCCTGCTGCCGGCACTGCGCGGGCTGGCCGTGCCGGGCTGGCGCGCGGCGCTCGCCGGTGCATCGGTGCTGGGCCTGAACCTGCTGGCGATCTTCGTGTGCGAGACCTTCGGCGTCTCGCTGACCACGGCATCGAACGCGGCCTTCCTGATCAGCCTCTGCGTGGCCTTCACGCCGCTGTGCGAATGGTGGCTGCTCAGGGAACGGCCCGGCCGCGCCGTGCTGTCGGCCGCCGCGCTGTCGCTGCTGGGCGCCGGGCTGCTGGCTTTCCAGCACGGCGGGGTCTCCGGACTCGCCTGGGGAGACGGCCTGATGGTGCTCGCGGCCTTCCTGCGCGGCGCGATGGTCTGCCTCACGCCCCGCCACGGCCGGCGGCACGGACTGCCCGCGCTCACCGTGACCGCGGTGCAGATGGGCGTGATGGCCCTGGGCTCGGCGGCCCTGATGCTCGCGGTGCAGGGCCCCGCCTGGCCGCCCCTGCCGCGCACCGCGCCGTTCTGGGGGGCCATGGCGTTCCTGGTGCTGCTGTGCACGCTGTTCGCGTTCTTCGTGCAGAACCACGCGGCATCGCGCACCAGCCCCTCGCGCGTGGCCCTGCTCATGGGCAGCGAGCCGCTGTGGGGCGCCCTCATCGCCATGCTGTGGATGGGCGAGCGCATGACGGTCCAGGGCTGGATCGGCGGGCTGCTGATCGTCGGGGCGGCCTGGTGGGTCACGCGCAGGACCGCAGACAACGCCTGAAGTCCGGGGCCCCTCAGCAGATGTGGCCGGCCTGGCTCCTGCCGCTTTTCAGGTCGAATCCCACGTAGCAGGTGTGCTTTCCGGACCGGGTCCGGTAGCAGGTCAGGTCGTTCTTCTGCCGCATCCTCTCGCCGGGTTCGGAAGGGCACAGGTTGGGGGTGTCTCGCTCCATCTGTTCGAAGATCTGGCGGGCAGCATCCTTGTCGATCCGGATGGCAAGGCTGGAACCGGATTTCCCAGCAGGCCGGGGCTCGCCCAGCGCCCCGGAATAGACCTCATAGGCGCCTGCAAGCGGCTTGTATTGGAACTGCCATTCTTCGCCTGCGGCGAGGACCGCCTGGCAGAAAAGCGCGATAAAAAGCAGAGGCAATAGCCTTCCCAGGGATCGGATCATCCATGCACCTCGATATGCAGATGGTCGTCATGCCCCGCGAGAGGGTGGACCCGGGGGATGCGGCCGTCATTGAAGAATACTGTCCGGACCATTCCAGTGGACTGGAAGCATGCCACGAGTCTGGCGGTGGCCTGCCGGTCATAGTCAGGGCTGCCGTGCTTCACAGGAAGCTGCCGGCCATCTTTCCGGAGCGGGCGGATGTCGACCTGCAGCCCGTTACGGTGGCTGTGGTGCGGGCTGAACGTTGCACCGCCAGCCAGACTGATGTTTCCGACGCCGAAGCGTCGGTGGTCCATCAACGCCCATTTGCGCCCCGCAGCCAGGAGAAAATTCAGGAGCTGAGGGTGGCAATACTGGCCGGCTCCGTGCATGGGCGTACCATAGTTTTAATAACCGCCCTCTTCCGGATTTTGCGGAAGCATCCAGTAATTTCTATCGTCCTGAGGTAGTGCCATTTTCACGAGCCTGCAACGGCTGAATGGAAAGGCCCTTGATCTTATGGCTCAACCTCTGCAAGTTAATTCAAATAATCTTATTTTTCATTAATCATCGAATAATTGATGATGCGTAAATCGCCCCACCTACGCCACTGCGTGCGGCGCATCCCACCACATCAACCCCGCTACCCAGAGAACGGCCACGAGCACGCCTGCGAGCGGATGGAGCAGGCCGGCGGTGACCGGCACGCCGAGGAGGAGCCAGCGCAGGCCGCGGCTGTAGAAGAGTCCGGCCTGGCGAAGATGGTCCTGGCCCGTGGGGGTCCAGCGCTGGCGCGCCGGGGAGCCGACGGGCATGCCGGCCACGAAGCCCGCGTGGTGGTAGTGGCGCACGGCCGCCACCAGGGCGGTGAGCGAAGCGCAGAGCAGTACCAGCAGCGCCAACTCCAGCAGGGCGGAAGCCACCACTGGGGCGTCAGGCGCCGGAGTGGCCGCTCCCTGCAGCAGGGCATGCAGCGACGGCGCGGCGATGCCGACGGTGCCCATCAGCCCCAGCATGGCGGTGGAGGCGGCCATGGTGGCCGACATGATCGCGTTGCGCAGCGTCTGCACCGCCAGGATTTCGGAGCCGGGCTGGGCGGAGACGGCATCGAGCCAATCGGCACGCAGATGCGCGTGGGCCCCGCGGGCCCGGGAGAACGGGCGATGCCGCGCTGCAGCGGAGGACCAGGCCTCGTAGGCCAGCGGAATGCCCAGGGTGGCCAGGGCGCCGGCCCAGACAGGCAGGGAGCATGGCAGGAAGATGCCAGGCAGCGTCATGTTCAGGAGGCTCCGCGGGATGCAATGCGTCAGGGCCGATGGCGCAGGCGCTCCAGCAGTTCGAACAGCGCCATGCCGGCCAGCATGGCCGCCACGAAGACCACCGCTCCGCGCAGGCCCATGCCCACCCCCACCAGGGCCGGGCCCGGGCAGAAGCCCGCCAGGCCCCAGCCCGCACCGAACAGCAGCGCCCCCCCGATCAGCCGCGCATCCAGCCCCCGAGCCGTGGGCCACTGCAGCGGCGCCCCGCCCAGCAGCGTGCGGCCCCGCCGCCGCGCGATGGTGAACGCCACCAGGGCAACGGCGACGGCGCCCGCCATCACGAAGGCCAGCGAGGGGTTCCACAGGCCCGCCACGTCCAGGAAACCCAGCACGCGCGCCGGATCGGCCATGCCCGAGACGATCAGCCCCAGGCCGAAAACCAGGCCCACGGCCAGGGCCGCCAGGATATTTGCCATCATTCGCTCCTTGATTGCCGTTGTGCATTCCATTGCGCCGACGGCATCAGGCAACCCACGCCGCCCCGTGCCGCAGCACATACACGGTGGCCATGCCGGCGGCCATGAACACCAGCGTGGCCGCCAGCGAACGCCCCGACAGCCGCGAAATCCCGCAGACCCCGTGCCCGCTGGTGCACCCCGCGCCGTAGCGCGTGCCCAATCCCACGAGCAGGCCGGCCACCACCAGGGTGCCGGTGCCCGCGTCGATGCGCGGCTCCGGCAGCGGGGCGAAGAGCGCATGCAGCCAGGGCGAGGCCACCAGGCCCGCCACGAAGGCCGCGCGCCAGGCCATGTCGCCACGCGCCGGGCGCAGCAGCCCGCCCAGCACGCCGCTGATGCCGGCGATGCGGCCGGACACCAGCATGAGGGCGCCGGCCGCCAGGCCGATGAGCGCGCCGCCGGCCAGGGCCGTGCCGGGGGTGAAGGAAGACCAGTCGATGGCAGCCATGGGAATCACTCCTTGGGGCAGTAGAGGCGGTAGAGCACCGCGAGCACCTCGAGCAGCGCGGGATCGGCCACCCGGTAATGGATGTTCTTGCCTTCGCGCCGCGTGGCCACCACGCCCTGCCGGCGCAGCACGCCGAGCTGCTGCGACAGGGTGGGCTGGCGGATGTCCAGGCAGGCCTCCAGCTCGCTCACGCACATCTCTCCCTGGGAGAGCTGGCACAGCAGCAGGAGCCGGTCTTCGTTGGCGAGCACCTTGAGCCGGGCGACGGCCTGGACGGCGGCCTGCCGCAGCGCCTGGGGATCGAGCGGTGGCGGCGCGGCGGAAGATGGGCGCGGCAGGGAAGGGCTTGTGGATGGCATTGACATCAATATACCAAAAAACATAATATTAAGGAACATACTGATGGACGGAGCCACCATGACATCCTTTCCCCTGCCCTCTTCCACCGGAGCCACCGCCACGGTGCAACCGTTCTACGACAGCAGGACAGGAACCGTGTCCTACGTGGTCTGGGACCATGCCACCCGCCAGGCAGCGGTGATCGACCCGGTGCTGGACTACGACCCCGATGCAGGCCGCACGCACGACGCCTCCGCGCAGCTGCTGCTGGACTACCTGCAGGCAGAGCGCCTGGGCGTGGAATGGATCCTGGAGACGCATGCCCATGCGGACCACCTCTCCGCCGCCCGCCGCATCCAGGCAGCCACGGGCGGCAAGGTGGCCATCGGGGCCGCCATTCGCACGGTGCAGCGCACCTTCGGCCCGCTGTTCGGCATGGAGCCCTCCGCACAGGACGACGGTTTCGACCACCTGTTCGAAGACGGCGAGGCGTTCCGCATCGGCGCCACCCGGGCGCAGGCGATCGGCGTGCCGGGCCATACGCCGGCGGACATGGCCTACCGGATCGATGGAGCGGTGTTCGTGGGCGACACGCTGTTCCTGCCCGACGTGGGCACGGCCCGGGCGGATTTTCCCGGCGGGGATGCGGTGGCCCTGTACCGCTCCATCCAGCGATTGCTGGACCTGCCGGGGGACACGCGCATGTTCGTGTGCCACGACTATCCGCCCGAAGGCCGGGCACCGGCCTGCGAGACGACGGTGGAGGCCCAGCGGCGGAGCAACATCCACGTGGGCCGGCAGGCCGGCGAGCGCGCCTTCGTGGCGCTGCGCCAGGCGCGCGACGCCACCCTCGCCGTGCCACGCCTGCTGCTGCCGTCGATCCAGGTGAACGTCCGCGGCGGGCGCCTGCCGGAGCCGGGACCGGAGGGCATCGCGTACCTGCGCATACCGCTGAACGTGTTCGGCCGCGCGGACGCCCTGCCAGGCACCACTTCCGCCTCCTAGGCGCTCGCGGCCTGCGACGGGCGTACCGCGCCGCGGCATGGCACCTCTCCTACCCGCGTTCAGGCAGGGGGCCCACCGCCTGGATACCGCACCTGCGCGAAGCTGCGGGCATCGCGGCCCGGCTTGCCAGCGGGGCCCTTTCCACCCAGGAGACCGCCATGCGCACCCCCACCATCGACGACGAACCCGGCATCGACCCCAGCGACGACCCCACGGCGGAGCTGCCCGAGGGCGACGACCTCAACGACCACCTGAACGCGGAGCGCGATGTCTCCGACGGCATCGACGAAATCTCGGCCCAGCCCTTCGACGATCCGCGCGAGGGTGGCCCGCTCAACTTCGACGACGGCACCACCATGGGCTACCCGCGCGGCAAGACCGGCCGCGAGGGCGGCACCTGGGAGGCCGAGGGCGGCGACAGCGGCGACCTGGACCCCCCCGCGGAAGTGCTGTCCGACCGCAACGGGCCCAGCGATCCGGACGCCCGCCGCGGCTGATCCGCTCAGGCAGCGTTGCCTGCGCAGGGGTGCCCGTCGCCGGCCGGCTGGCTCTCTGCGTGGATGACGACGCGGTTGCGCCCGGCGCGCTTGGCCTGGTAGAGGGCCTCGTCCGCGCGGCGCAGCACCTCGCCCACCGTTTCACCGGGGCGGACCAGCGCGACGCCTGCGGAGCAGCTGTAGCGGAACTCCGGTGCCTCGGGCAGCGGGGAGACCGTATCCAGGCTGGCCCCCAGGCAGCGCAGCACGCTGTCGGCACCCAGGGTGCGGGCGCCCTGCAGGACGAGCAGGAACTCTTCCCCGCCGATCCGCGCGACCATGTCGTCGCGGCCGGCGGCCTCCGCCAGGCGCGCCGCGAAGTCCTTGAGGACCAGATCGCCGCCCGCGTGCCCGAAGCGGTCGTTCACCGCCTTGAAATGGTCGATGTCGATGACCGCGACGGCCATGGCCTGGGCCTTGTTCGGCCCCAGCTTCTGGTGCAGGAAGTCCATGGCGTAGCGGCGATTGCTCAGGCCGGTCAGCTCGTCGCTGAGGGCCGACTTCATGGCCTTGTCGCGCTCCTGCCGCAGCTCGCGCAAGCCGATGCCCAGCTCGGAGACATCGGTGACCACGCACAGCATCCAGCCCCCGGGCAGCGTGGTTTCCGTGGTCAGCACCCAGCGCCCGTCGTTCAGGCTCGTCTCGATGGTGCGGTAGGGCAGCTTGCCGCGCCGGCTCCTGGCGGAGCGCAGCCAGACCTCGAAATCGCTGGTCTCGACCACCGTGCCGGTGGAAGAACGGTAGCTCTTGCGCATGAGCTCCTCCCAGGGGAGGAACTCGCCTTCGCCCACGCCCAGCGCGGACCGGAAGGCCGCATTGGCGTAGCGCAGGCAGTCGTCGCCGTCGTACAGGGCGTATCCCTGCTGCGAGACTTCGACAAGCGCCATCCACTGCCGCATCAGGAGATCGCCGATGCCGCCGGTATCCGGGGCATCGGCCAGGGCCTTGGTGGAGGGGTCGTGCATGGTCCGGGGCAGGCTGTGGCAGGTCGGCAGTGCCGACGGATGAGCCGGCAGGCCCACAGTATCCACAACCCGGCCCCGGAAAGCCAACCCGTGCGGCGGATACCCCTGCGCTGCGCAGCCGTCCCGGGGGCCGGCCCTCAGGCGTATTTGCCCGTCAGCCCGCCGTCCACGACCAGTTCCGTGCCGGTGACATAGGCGGCGGCGTCGGAAGCGAGGAAGGCGCAGGCATGCGCGACCTCCCAGGCCGTGCCCATGCGGCCCATCGGTACCTGCCGCGCGCGGGCGGCGCGGGCCTCGTCCAGGTTTCCATCCGAGAACATCTTCGCCACCGTGGTGGCGATGCGCGGCGTGTCGATCAGGCCGGGCACCACCGTGTTGGCACGGATGCCGTGGGGCGCGTACTGCTGCGCCACCATGCGCGTGAACTGGGTCACCGCGGCCTTGGTGACGCTGTAGGCCAGGTGCGGATAGCCCACATAGCGCATGCCGGCCACGGACGAGATGGCGATGAGGGATCCGCGCCCGCGCGCCACCATGTCCGGCAGCACCTGCCGGCTGCACAGCAGCAGGCTGCGCACGTTCACGGCATGGATGCGGTCCAGGTCCTCCGCGCTCGTATCCATGGGGCCACCGGTCTTGCCGATGCCCACGTTGTGGTGCAGCGCGTCGATGGCGCCGAAACACGCCCGTGCCTCGGCGAACAGGCGCTGCACGTCGGCCTCCAGCGCCACGTCGCCCACGAAAGTGACGGCCTCGCCGCCCTCGGCCCGGATGAGCGCGGTCGTTTCCTCGGCCGATGCCGCATCGCGGTCGGCCACGCAGACGGTGGCGCCCAGGCGGGCATAGGTCACGCAGGCAGCGCGGCCAATGCTCCAGCCGGGGCCGGCCGAGCCCCCGCCGGCGACGAAGACCACGCGGCCGGACAGGTCCAATGGCAGCGCGGGCGGGCGGCGGGCGCCCGCGCCGGCGTCGCCGCCATTCATGCCGGCTCCCCGCCGGCCGCAGGCCTGCCGCCCTCGCCGACATAGGGAATGGCATGCTCCACGGTGTCCCAGATGAAGCGGCCCGACGGGCTCTGCTGCTCCTCGACGATGTGGGCCACCAGCCCCGCTGCCCGGGAGATCACGGCGAAGCCGCGCATCACGGCGGTGGGCACGCCGATCTCGCCCAGCAGCGCGGCCACGGCGCCCGTGGCGTTGATGGTGACGGGCCGGCCGGCGACCGCTTCCACGGCTTTGGACAGTGTTTCCAGCGCCCGGATGTGGCGGCCGGCCAGGTCGGGCTCGGCGCGCGCCAGTTCCAGCAGCTTGTAGGCGCGTGGATCGACGGGCTTGTGCAGGTGGTGGCCGAAGCCGGGCACGGCGCTTTTCCTCGCCCTGCACTCCTGCGCAATGGCCAGCGCCTCGGCATCGGGATCCTCCGCGGCCATGATGCGGTCGAGGAGGCGCGAGCAGTTCTCCATGGTGCCCACGAAGGAGCTGCCCACGGCCAGCAGGCCGGCGCTGACGGCGCCCTGCAGGTTTTCCGGCGCGCTCATGTAGATCAACCGCGTGGCGATGGCGCTGGGCGTGAGGCCGTGCTCCATCAGGACGATGAGCACCACGTCGGTGATGCGCAGGTCCACCGGGCGGGGCGTGCGGCCCAGGATCTGCATCAGCATCACCTCGGTGAAGGTCTTTTTACCCATCAGGTCCTCGACCAGGTCGGCATCGCGGTAATGCAGGCTGGTGAGGGTGTGCGTGCACAGGCGGGTGACGGGGGCGTCGTTGCGGACGGATGTCATGGGATGGGTTCTCCGGTTCAGGGGGTGGCGAGCGCCTGCTCGCGCACGGCGTTCTTGAGCACCTTGCCCACGGGCGATCGGGGCAGGTTGGCGTGGAAGTGGATGCGCTTGGGCGTCTGCACCGGGCCCAGGCGCTCGCGCACGAAGGCGATCAGCTCCGCCTCTCCTGCCTGCTGGCCGGGGCGCAGTTGCACGGCGGCCTGCACCGCCTCGCCCCACTTGTCGTCGGGGATGCCGAACACGGCGCACTCGTGCACCGCCGGGTGCTGGCCCAGGGCGTTTTCCACGTCCACCGGATAGACATTGAACCCGCCGGTGATGACCATGTCCTTGAGCCGGTCCTTCAGGTAGAGGTAGCCCCGCTCGTCGATCAGGCCGCGATCGCCCGTGTGCAGCCAGCCGTCCACCAGGGTTTCGGCCGTCTTCTCTGGCAGGCGCCAGTAGCCGGTCATGAGCAGGTCGCCGCGCGCCACCACCTCGCCCACTTCGCCCGGGGGCAGCAGGCGGCCGTCCGGCGCCATGATGGCCACGTCGCTGAACCAGGTGGTGCGCCCCACGGCGGCCCAGTTGCGCTCGTCCTCGAAATCCTCCGGCCGCATGACGGTGAGGATCTGCGGCGCCTCGGTCTGCCCGTAGGTGGTGCCCAGCACCGGCCCGAAAAACGCGCGCACCTCGCGGATTTTCTCGGGCGGCATGGGGGCGCCGCCGTAGATCAGCCGGCGCAGGCGGGGAAAGTCCGCGCGGCTGGCGCCGGGCAGCGCCATCAGCATGTACACCAGCGTGGGCGGCATGAAGCACACGGTGCCGCCGCGCTCGCGGAACGCGGTGCGCACCGCCTCGGCGCCCGCGCCCTGGAGCACCACGTGGCAGCCGCCCTGCGCCAGGATGGGCAGGAGGTAGGTGGAGGTGCCGTGCGTGATCGGCGCGGCGACGATGTAGCGCTCGTGCTCGTCGAAGCCCCAGGCATGGATCTGGTTGGCGATGTTGGCCATCCACGCACGGTAGGGCTGCATCACGCCCTTGGGCGCGCCGGTGGTGCCGCCCGTGAACTTGATGGCCTGCGTGGCGGTGTCCGGCAGGTCGAACACCGGGCGCGGCGCGCCCGCATGCCGCTGCACCAGCGCCGCCACGCCAGGCACGGCCTCGCTGTGCGGCCCGTGGGCATGGATGCGGGCGCCCGCCACGCCCTCCAGCAGCGGGGCGCAATCGGCGTCCAGCACCAGGATGCTGGGCGTGGTGGCGTCGGTGATGCGGCGGATCTCCGGCGCGGTGCTCTTGGGGTTCAGCGGCACCCACACCTTGCCGCAGGCCAGTACCGCCAGCAGCGCGGCGATGTGGTCGGCACTGTTGTGCGCGCAGATGCCGACGCGGCTCTGCGGCGCCGGGTCGCGCGCCACCAGCGCCGCCGCCAGGGCGGCCACGCGCGCGGCGAGCACGTCGTAGCGGATGGCGCCCTCCGGCGCGTCGATGGCGATGCGGTCGGGCCAGCGCGTGGCGGCGCGCCAGAAGAAATCGATCGGGAACATGGGCTCGGGAACCTTTGCGAATAAGGGATCGGGTCAGCGGACCGGAAACGGGTGGCGGCTCACTCGGCCTTCGCGCCGGACGCCTTCACCACCTCGCGCCAGCGCTGGATCTCGGCGGAGGCGAAGCTGCGCATCTGCGCCGGCGTGCCAGGCTCCGGCGTGGCGGCCAGGTCCTGCAGGCGCTGGCGCACGTCGGGCATGTTCAGCACCTTGACCAGCTCGGCATTCACGCGCTCGATGACGGGCTTCGGCGTGCCCGCGGGCGCGGCCAGGCCGAACCACGACTGCACGTCGAAGCCCGGGAAGCCCGACTCGGCCACCGTGGGCACGTCGGGCAGCAGCGGCGAGCGCTGCGCGCTGGTGATGGCGATGGCCCGCAGCCGGCCCGCCTGCACGTGCGGCAGGGCCGAGGGCGTGTTGTCGAACATCGACTGCACCTGGCCGCCCAGCAGGTCGGTCATGGCCGGCGCGCTGCCCTTGTAGGGCACGTGCAGCATGTTCAGCTTGGTCTGCATCTTGAACATCTCGCCCGACAGGTGGATGGACGAGCCGCTGCCCGACGAGGCGAAGGTGATGCCGTCCTTCGACTCCCTGGCGAAGCGGATGTAGTCGGCCACGCTCTTGATCGGCAGCTGGTTGTTCACCACCAGGATGTTGGGAATCTTGGCGATCAGGCCGATGGGCTCGAAGTCCTTCTGCGGGTCGTAGCCCAGCCGGCCGTACAGCGAGGCGTTGATGGTGTTGGCGATGGTGAAGACGTAGAGCGTGTAGCCGTCCGGCGGCGACTTCGCCACCACCTCGGCGCCCACGTTGCTGTTGGCTCCCGCCCGGTTGTCCACCATCATGGGTTGCCCCAGGCGTTCGCCCAGCTTCACGGCCACGATGCGCGCGATCACGTCGGTCGCGCCGCCCGCCGCATAGCCGACGACGAGACGGATCGGACGCGTCGGCCATGCTCCGGAAGATGAGGTCTCCGCATGCGCGGCGGGTGCATGCAGTGCCGCGCCGGCCACGCAGGCAACGGCGCACAGGGCGACACCGAGGCCCGCGATGCGGCGGCGCGCGATGAGGTACGGGAGGGGGCAGGCGCAGGGGTCGGCGGGAACAGGGTGCAGGGGTGCAGCGGTCATGGTCTTGTCTCCTGGGTGGGCACGGGGCGATCGCGGTCCGGGTCGCGCGGCCTGGGGCACACTGCGCACGGACTTCATCGACACCTGGATTCTTCGCAATGCCCCCACGCACCACGAATCGAAACGTCCGCCAGCCGGACGATCCACGCCACCAGGCCCCGGATCAGGAGACGGACGATCCGGGCAGCCGCACGCTGCGGCGCGGCCTGCAGGTGCTCGATGCCGTGCTGGCCGGCGGCCCCGAAGGGGTGCGCGTGGTGGACCTGTGCCGCAGCGTGGCGCTGGAGCGGGCCACGGTGTACCGGTTGCTGTCCACGCTGCTCGAGGCCGGCCACGTCGCGCGGCAGGGGCGCTTCCGCTACGTGCCCGGGCCGCGCATGGCGGCGCTCGCGCCGGCCGGCGCGCTGCCCAACCGCGCGGTGCACCTGCAGCCGCTGCTCGCGCGCATCAGCGCCGCCTGTGGCGACGCGGCCTTCGCCATCGTGCGGGAAGGGCCGCTGTCGCACTGCATCGCGCGGCAGGTGGGCACGCACCCGGTGCAGATCCTGGTGATCGAGGTGGGCACGCGCCAGCCGCTGGGCGTGGGGGCGGCGGGGCTGGCTCTGCTCGCCGCCCTGCCGGATGCGGAAGTGGAAGCCATCATCGCGGCCAACGCCCCGCGCCTGGCCGCCTACGGCGGCATGACGCCGGAGCGCATGCGCCTGCTGGTGCGCGCCACGCGCGAGCGCGGCTGGTCCGTCATCGGCAACCACGCCACGCGCGGCGTGCTGGCCGTGGGCATGGCGGTGCGGGACGCGCGCGGCCGGCCGGTGGCGGCCGTCAGCGTGGCCACCACGCTGGCGCGCATGCCGCGCGAGCGCCAGCAGCTGGTCGCGCGCACGATCCGCGATGCACTGAAGGAACTGCCGCCAGGTTCCATGTGAACCGACATTAATGCACCACCATCAGCGTGAATGGCCAGACATACGCCTGCATCGTCACATACAGCCCCACCAGGCAGGCCAGCGCGATGGAGTGGAAGAACACGTAGCGCAGGATCTCGCCCTCGCGGTCGAACCAGCGCGTGGCGGTGGAGGCCACCACGATCGACTGCGCATCGATCATCTTGCCCATCACCCCGCCCGAGCTGTTGGCCGCGCCCATGAGGTTGGGCGACAGCCCCAGTTGCTCGGCCGCCACCTTCTGCATGCCGCCGAACAACACGTTGGAAGCCGTATCCGAGCCCGTGAGCGCCACGCCCAGCCAGCCCATCAGCGTGCCGAAAAACGGGTACAGCACGCCCGTGTTGGCGAACGCCAGGCCCAGCGTGGTGTCCGTGCCCGAGTAGCGGGTGAGCGTGCCCAGCGCCAGCATCAGCACGATGGTGAGCAGCGAGAACTTCACCAGCCAGATCGTCTTGAAGAAGGTGCGGACGATGGTCAGCGGGTTGTATTTCATGAGGAAAGCGCTCACCACCGCCGAGAGCAGGATCGCCGTGCCGGTGGCCGACAGCAGGTTGAGCGTATAGACCGCGCCCTCCTTGGTGGGCACGGGCACCACGGGCGGCACCTTCTCGATCAGGTTGTGCAGCCCCGCCATGGGGAAGGACGGCGCGAACAGGCCGTTGAGCCAGGCCTTGACGGGCGGCAGCCCCCAGATGAACACGAACACCGACAGGATGGCCCAGGGCATCCACGCGGCCACCAGCTCGGCCCGGGTGTGGCGCGCCACGGGCTGAGGCGGCTTGGCCTCGGCCGCGCTCACGTCGTTGCCGCGCAGCGAAGGCGAAGTCCATACCGTTTTTGGCTTCCAGACGCGCAGGAAGGCGATCAGGCACACCATGGACACGATGGCCGCGATGATGTCCACCAGCTCCGGCCCGATGAAGTTGGACACCAGGAACTGCGGCACGGCGAACGACACGCCCGTGACCAGGATCGCGGGCCAGATCTCCACCATGCCCTTGCGCCCGGCGAAGGCCCAGATCAGCCAGAACGGCACCAGCAGCGAGAAGAACGGCAGTTGGCGGCCCACCATGGCCGTCACCGCCATCACGTCGTAGCCGTGCACCTTGGCGAGCGTGAGGATGGGCGTGCCCAGCGCACCGAACGCCACCGGCGCCGTGTTGGCGATGAGCGAGAGCCCCGAGGCCGCGAGCGGCGAGAAGCCCAGCCCGATGAGGATGGCCGCCGTCACCGCCACCGGCGTGCCGAAGCCCGCCGCCCCTTCGAAGAACGCGCCGAAGCAGAACGCGATCAGCAGCAACTGGATGCGCCGGTCCTCCGTGATGCCCGAGAGTGAATCCTGCAGCACCTTGAAGCTGCCGTTCTGCTCCGTGAGCTGGTGCAGGAAGATGATGTTGAGCACGATCCAGCCGATGGGCAGCAGGCCCGTGAAGCCCCCCAGCAGCGCCGCCCGGCCGGCCATGTTCGCCGGCATGCCATAGGCGAAGACGGCCACGAGCAGGGCCGCGGCGAGGCCCATGCCCGCGGCGATGTGCGCCTTGATGTGGAAGAAGCCGAGGGCCGCGAGCATGACCACCACCGGCACCGCGGCGAGGGCGGTGGAGAGGACCATGCTGCCGAACGGGTCGTAGATTTGCTGCCAGGCCATGCGCTTGTCTCCGTTGGGTGAACGATGTTTGTTTCTCTCGGGCGCAAAGACGGGCGCGCGCGGGCGCCCGGCACGGCGCCGGGCGCCGCGGGAAACATGATCGCCGCAATGGCCGGATTTGCAAAGCACGACAGCAGCGCGGCCGCCACGGCCGCGCGCTGGGGCTTACTTCCAGTTGGCCGCCAGGGTCGTCTCCAGCTTGCTCTGGTAGTTCGCCGGCAGCTGCGTCTGCCCTGCGGCCGGCGGTGAGAACGATGCCATCGCCTGCACGAGGTTCTGCACCTGGCTGGCCTGCAGCGCCTTGCCGTCGCCGGCCTCGAACCGCTCCACCTGGTAGCGCGAGCCCAGGTACCAATCGGTCACCAGGAACTTGTCGCTCGTGCCGATGACGCTCACCTCCAGGTTGTTGCCCGATTTGCGGAACCACAACTGGCGCGAGGACACGTCGCCCGCGAACTTCGCGGTGTCCAGGTTGCCGCTGGTCGTGTCGTTCTCCTGGACCGTGTCCGTCCCGTGGCCACGCGCGAGCCAGTAGGTGTCGTTGCCCAGGCCACCCGCCAGCGTATCGGCCCCTGCCCCGCCATCCAGGTAGTCGGCGCCCGCGCCACCCGTCAGCACGTTGGCGCCCGCATTGCCGGTGAGCCGGTTGTCCAACGCGTTGCCCGTGCCGTTGATCGCGCTGGAACCGGTGAGCACGAGGTTCTCCACGTTGGATGGCAGCGTGTAGGTGACACTCGACATCACCGTGTCCGTGCCGGCGTTGGCCGACTCGACCACCTTGTCTCCGGTGTTGTCCACAATATAGGTGTCGTCCCCCGCCAGGCCGGACATGGTGTCGGCGCCAGCGAGCCCGTCGATCGTGTCGTTGCCGCTCGTGCCGGTCAGCGTGTCGTTGCGGGAGGTGCCGGTGATGGCACCGGCCTGGACGGTGATCGAGAAGCGCTGGCTCACGCTGGCGCCCCAGTAGTCCTGGACTTTGATCGCTATGTCATAGCTTCCAACCGGAGCATTGCTGCCGGCCTTGAAGGCCTGGGTTTTGGCATCGAACGTCAGCCAGGCGGGCAGCGCGGCACCGTCCGACAGCGAGGCGCTGTAGGTCAGGATCTCATCCGCGTCGTCATCGACGAACGTACCTGCCGGTACCGTGTAGCTCCACGCCGATCCTTGCTTGAACGATTGCGCAGCGATGGTCTTGCGGGATTCGGGGGGCTGGTTGACGAACAGCGAAAACTCCGCGGCATTCCATCCACCCGCGGTGTCCGTCGCCCTCACGATGAAGCGCGCGTCCTTGCCTCCGTCCATCGCCGCAGGGGTGCCGCTGAAAGTCCGCGTGGCGGCATCGAAAGTCAGCCAGGCAGGCCACTCGCCGTATGACATGCTCACGCTGAAGGTGAGGTGATCGCCCGCGTCCGGATCCACGAACAACCCGTCCGGGATGGTGAAACGGAATGGCATGTTCTTCGTGGCGCCTTGTTCCGGTATGTAGCCGTTGACGACCGGCGCGCGATTAGGACTCGCCACCGTGATCGTGAACTGGTCAGACACCTCCGCCCCCATGGAATCGGAGGCGGTCAACACCACGTCCAGGGTCCCCGCATCCGTCACAGCAGGCGTTCCACTGAGCAACCCAGTTCCAGCATCGAAGCGAAGCCAGGACGGCAACGCGCCTCCGCCCTTCAGGCTTGCGCGGTAACCCAGCGCATCGTTGGCGTCGGGATCGGTGAAGGTTCCCGCAGGTACCGACATCTGGAACGCCGTACCGGCCGCGGCACGCACGTCGGGCAGCGGCGAGGCGAGCACCGGTGCGTGGTTTACCACGGTAGGGTCCGCCCTGCGCACCAAGGTGTCATAGCCCCACGCGGTACCGTCGGCGAACTCGATGCGGCGCACACCGGTTGCGGACGCGTTCTGGCTGTAGAACGAGCGGACGGTGATCGAATCCTGCGACCCGCGCAGGCTCACCTTCAGCGCGTCGCCGTCACGCTGCAGCAGCACATCCTGCGCGCCGACACCCGACTTGAAGCGCAACGTCTGGGTGCGGCCACCATTCACGCTTCCCGTCCAGGACTCGATCGTGTCGTTTCCGTCGCCGCGCCCGAAGAGATAGATATCGCCTCCGACCAGAACGTCGTCGCCCGCACCTCCATCCATCGTGTCCAGGCCGGCATAGCTCACCAGCCGGTCGTTCCCCGCACCCCCCTTCAGTTCATCCTGGTCCATTGGTACATAGCCGGGGCCGTCACCGGGAACGATGGCGGCGTACTGGTCTTCCACCACGTCATCGCCATCACCGCCGTCCACGATGTCATCCTGGAACGATCCGCTGATGGTGTTGTTGCCCGCGTTGCCCACCAGGTGAATGCCCTGCGCCGCATCCTGTCCGCGGAGCTTTCCATTGGCCGCGATGTTCTCCACGTTCGCATAGTCGTCCAGGTGGAATACCTTCCCACTGGATCGCCAGGCCGCCTGCCCCATGGCGGTCACATCCAGGATCACACGGTCCGTCCCGCCGCCGGCAGTCTCGACCACCACGTCGTTGAGCCCCACGTAGTAGGTGTCGTCGCCGCCCTTGCCCGCAAGGACGTTGCGGGCCGTGTTCCGCGAACCGCGGATCGTGTTGGCGTTGTCGTCGCCGGTCGCCGATATCTCCGAGGAGCCCAGCAGTTCGATGTTCTCGATGCCGGTCTGGCCAGCCAGGTCCACGGAGATGCGCGAGGACACGATCGTGTCCTGGCTCTCCTTTCCGCCCGTCTCGATCACCTTGTCGCCCAGGCTGTCCACGACGTAGAAGTTGTCTTCCGCTCCACCGATCATCGTGTCGTTGCCCTCGCCACCGTCCAGCACCACGCCGCCGAAGTAGCTGGAGCGGTCGCGCATCATGGCTTGGGAAATGCGCCCCTCATTGGTGGCATCGATGACGTTGTCCTGGGAGTTACCTCCGAGCCACACCCTCGTGTCGTCGCTCTGCGCGTCGTAGGCGCGGTAGGAATGCTGAAAGCCGAAGAAGGGATTGGTGGAAAACCGTCGAACGCTATTCGACCAATCGACCAGCACGAGCTTTTCGACGTTGTCCGGCAGCCTGCGGCTCTGGGCATCCAGCAGCAGGGTGTCGTAGCCGCCACCGGCCTGCTCGACGATCTGGTCCTGATCGGAGTTGTACGGGTTGTAGTTGAGGTCCACATAGACGTCATCGCCCGCCCCGCCCTCCAGGCGGTCGATACCCCCCATCCCGTTGAGCACGTTGTTGCCTGCGTTGCCGACAATGACATTGCCGACGCCGTTGCCGATGCCGGCGATATCCAGCGTACCGGTGAGCGTGAGGTTCTCGACGTTGTCGGGCAACGTGTAGGACACGGAACTGCGGATGATGTCCTGCCCCTGGTTCGCGCCTTCCGCCACGGAATCGTCCGGGTGGTCCACCGTGTAGATATCGTCGGACGTGGAGCCCTGCTGTGCGTTGGCCGTGCCGCGCACATCGGTGATGCGGGCCTGGATGTCCTGCGCATTCCATCGCGTGCCATCGGCGAACTCGAAGGTCTCCAGGGCACCGGCCTCCGTGAAGAATCCGGGAATCCATACCTGTCCCCCGTCGGGCAAGGCCACGACGAGTGTGTCGGTGGCCTTGTAGTATGTGGATTCGCCTCTCCAATCCGCCGGTGTGCTGGACGTACGCACCAGGCGTACATCGGCAGCAGAGATGCCGGCGCCGAAGCGCAGGGTGTCGTTGCCGCTGGTTTCGGTGATCACGTCGCGGCCATCGCCCGGGCGGTACAGGTACACGTCGTTGCCGCCCTGGCCTGCGAGAACATCGTTTCCGGCGCCGCCCGTCAAGAGGTCGTCGGCAAAGTCGAAGCCTGCCAGCTCGTCGGCCGTCTTCTCACCGATCAGGGCCCGCTGGCGCAGATCCTCCACGGTCCACACCGTGGATGGGTCGCCCGCGAAGCGCACCTTGGCCACGCCGCCGGGTTGCGCGGTGGCAAAGAGGCCCACGATCATCACCGTGGTGCGCACCGCCCCTGTCACCGGATCCTTGACCTGCAATGCAGCCCCGTCTCCAGAACGGCGCACCCTCACGTCGCCCGGAGCGATGGACGCGTCGAACTCCAGCACGTCCTGCGCCACCGCATCGTCGCGCATGATCGTGTGCGTGCCACCGCCCGCTCCCACATGGAAGGTATCGGCCCCGGCGCCGCCACGCATCTCCGTCGATGCTCCGCCGACAGCGGCATACAGCGTATCGTCCCCATCGTCGCCATAGAGCACATCCGTCCCGCCAGGTCCTCCCTCGCCGGCCCTCAGAACGTCGTTGCCGGTCCCGCCACGCAGCGTATCGAATCCAGCGCCCCCATCGAGCACATCGTTGCCCGCGAGGCCATCGATGGTATCGTTGCCGGCCAGCCCGGACAGGGTGTCGTCCGCATCCGTTCCCCGCAGCGCGTCGTCGCCGGGCGTGCCGGAATTCGCACGCCGGAAAACGTCGTCGAAGCTCCACACGGTGTCCGGCGCATCCTCGAACACGAAGCGGAAGCCCGCCCGTGCAGCCTGCGAGAAATCCATGAAGCCCTCGACATGCAGCGCCTGCGGGCGATCCGCCGTAGCGCCAGGCCAGGTGACCCGCAGGTCCTTGCGGCCCTGTGTGGACACACTCGAGAACGCCACATCCGACGGGGCGATACCTGACGCGAACCGAATGGTGCGCTGGGCGGTTGCACCCAGGTCGCCGTCGATCAGCCGCGCATAGCGGTTAGGTGCACCGGAGGCCTTGCGCAGCACCACCGTATCGTCACCGGTGCCGAGCATCAGCGTGGCATCCGGCACGTCCACGGTATCGTTGCCCGCTCCGGCGTAAACAGACGAACCTGTCCCGGTGATGCGATCGTCGCCATCTCCGCCATCAAAGGTGTTATCCCCCCGGAAATCCGTGAGCACGTCGTTGCCGGCATCGCCTCTCAGCAGATCGTCACCCTCGCCGCCATCGATGGTGTCATTGCCCGCTCCGCCCTGCACCGTGTCGTTGCCCCCCAGGGCATTCACGGTATCTCCGCCCGCGGGCAGGTAGATCACGTCGTTACCCTCCGTGGCCTGCGACTGCCCGGATGCGAGCTTCAGATCCGCCAGCGCGACCACGCTGCCGTCCGCGAATTCCAGCCGGTCCAGCGCTTGCGTCGAAAACGCCGAGTGTGCGATCAACTGGTCCGTTCCACCCGCGATGCGCACGACCAGATCGTCCTGCGCGCGCAGCAGCACCAGGTCGGAAAGCGCCACGCCCTCCTTCAGGCGCAGCACATCGCCCGACCCCTGCGCAGCCGCACCCGCGTAGTAATCGTCCCGGCCGTCGCCGCGCCCGAACAGCACGGTGTCGCGTCCGCTCCCGCCCATGATCTTGTCATTGCCGGCGCCGCCGTCCAGCACATCGTCCCCGCCCTTGCCCTGCAGGGTGTCATCGCCGGCACCGCCCAGCAGGGTGTCCTTCCAGTCGTCGCCGGTCAGGCTGTCGTCCCCCTTGCCGCCATCCACGGCCGAATCGGCCACCACGGTCTGGACGGTATCGCCTCCGTCGCTAGTGCGCGTCGCTTCCCGCACCAGATCGGCGGAAGACCACTGGGTTCCATCCGAGAACTGGACGGATTCGATGACCCGGATGTCTCCCTGCACGCCCAGGCTGCCGCCGCCGGCCATGGACAGCACGATCTCCCCGCCCACGCGGCGGACGTACAGGTCCTGCGCGGACAGGCCGGCGGTGAACTCGATGCGGTCGGTACCGCCCTCGTCCACGATGATCTCCTTGCGCCCCTGCTCGATGTCGCCCTTCTCGAAGCGATAGACGTCGTCGCCCAGGCCGCCGTAGAGCCGGTCTTGGCCCGCACCGCCCCACAGGATGTCGTTGCCCTCCCCGCCGTTCAGGTAGTCGTCGCCCGCGCCGCCGATCACCGTGTCGGCACCGCCGTCGCCGTACAGGATGTCGTTGCCCTCCCCACCGTCGATGCGGTCATCGCCGTGGTACTGGGCGTCGAGCAGGATCACGTCGGACTGGTCGCCATGGATCAGGTCATTGCCGGCACCGCCCAGCAGCACGTCGGAGCCGCCCCCGCCGAGAATGCCGTCGTTGCCGTCACCGCCGTCGATGGTGTCGTCCCCGTGGTACTGCCCTGGAATCCAGGTGATGTTGTTGCCCGTCGCCACAAAAGGGCCATCGTTGTCGCCATAGATCTGGTCATCGCCCTCGCCGCCGAAGAGCTGGTCCGAGCCCACACCGCCCACGATGTAGTCCTTGCCGGCACCGCCGTAAATCGTGTCGTTGCCGCGGTGGTTGTATGCGCCGATCTTTCCGTCGATGAACTCGGTTGCCTGCGGGTCATAGACGCCGTCTCCGTACAGTCCGTCGTTGCCCTCGCCGCCGATGATCAGGTCGTCGCCTTCCATGCCCGCGATGCCGTCGTCGCCGGTGCCACCGAGCAGCACGTCGCCACCCATTCCACCGCGGATCTCGTCATTGCCGGCCCCGCCGTCCACCCAGTCAGAGCTGCCGGCGTCATCGGGATCGTGGTTCTGCACGACGGCGCCATGCCTGGACACCGCGCTCCCGTCGGCATTGACCTGGGAGTAGTAGCCGATCATGGCGGAATACAGCCGGTCATCGCCGTCGCCGCCCTCGATCACGTCGCTGCCATACCCCGTGAGCACCAGATCGTTGCCGGCGCCCGCGATCACGTGGTCCTCGTCCTCGCCGGCCTTCGGTCCCCAGTTCTCCGCGCCCTGGTATTCGGGCGACTCATAGGTTCGGCCCAGGAAAATGCGGTCATCTCCGGCGCCGGTCTCGATGATCTGGCCTCCGTCCGATTCCGATGCGAACACCCACTTGGCTGCGTCGTCCTTGCCCGTATAGCGCAGCGACGCCTTGGAATCGAAAAGCCGCGCCACTCCCTCCCCCGCGGGCAGTGACGGATCGCTCGGGTCCGCCGCCAGCACCACGAGCGACGACTTGGGCCCGGCCAGGTCGGAGACTGCTTCCTCGGTGCTTCCGAGCGTCAGGCCGAAGTCGCCTGTGCTGTAGCCGCGAATGGTCACGGTGCCTTGCACCGTCTTGTCGGTGGCAGAGGTGTATTTGGTGATGTGCAAGTCCGTTCGCCCACCGCCACTGTCGGCGGGCACGCGCGTGAACAGGAACTTCCCATCCAGGGACTCCCAGTTGTCGTCCGAACCGTAGCGCTTGCGCACCTCCAGCGGCATGGCCGCGCCATCGAACTCCAGCACGCCCGCACCGCCCTCGTCCCGCACCACGTCGTGGCCGAACTTCCCGTTGAAGCGGTACACGTCCCGGCCGCTGCCGCCCTCCAGGTAATCCGAACCCTCTCCACCGTCCAGGATGTCGTCTCCGGCGCCACCGTAGAGGCGATCCGCCATTCTGCGGCCCGTCAACGTATTGCCGGCCGCGTCACCGAAGGTGATGTAACGCGTGGCATTGGTGACCGCGCCCTGCCGGATCTTGTAGCCGCTCTCCATATCCTCGTAGAACGTGTCCTCCATCTGGTACGCGGAGCCCGTCCTCGCATCGTTGGGAGGGCGGTAGGAGAGATTCAAGGGATCGGTGTTGCTCGTGCCGAACCAGTTCTTGCGGGCCAGCATGGCCGAGCGATCCGCCAACCACTCATCCGAGATCTGGAGCCCATCGGTCCTGCCCGTCTGCGCCAGCGCGGCGCGGTCGGCCTTCCAGGTGTCATAGACGGCACCCCATTTCTTGCCGATGGCGTCCTGGGCGTCCTGCAACGCCTGCGCGGTCTTGAACGTGAACGGGCTGAGGGTGCGCAGGGCAAGGTAGGCGCCGAAATCGCTGCGGGCGCTGGCCTCCAGCGGCCGGTCCACCGTGGTGGCGAGACCGAACTGGCCGGCAAGGTGCATGTCATCGATGCCCTTCTGGATCGCCTCGATCACCGCGAAAAAGCGGTTGCGCCCCATGTAGCCGTCCTGGTCGTCCGTTCTCGCCCAGGTGCCCCCTTCGGCGTTGCCCTTGAGATCGGCCTGGGCTCCAGGGCCGAGCAGCATGTCCGCCAGCGAATTCACCAGGTTTTCCAGCAGATCGCCTTCGGCCTTGCCCTGCGAACTTCCAGAGATCAGGTCACCGTCCACGCGCTTTTGGTAGGTTGCGGCCTTGTAGACGGTTTTCATCAAGGCGCGGACATTGTCCGCACTGCGCTCGCCTTCCGGCAACAGGGAAAGCAGGGTGCTTTGCACCGACAGCGAATCGACCAGCAGCACCAGGCTGTGCGTGTCGCCGAAGTCCTTTAGCGCATACCCGTCCACCAGCAGGTCCGGGTCCTTGAGCGCGATCGCATCCATGAGGATGTCCCCGCCGAGCCCGCCGCGGACGAGCGGCTGGTCTTCGATGCCGATGCGCACATCCTGCCCGTAATGCCACTGGCTGTTGGCCACGACGGAAGGCGTCGTGTCTCCCACCACGTCGTACTGGTTGGCGAGGCGGCCGTCGTACTGCTTGTCGCCGAAGCCGCGCGTGGCCCCTGACACGACGGACGCGGACAGGGTATGCCTGGCAGCGTACTGCATCGCCAGCCGGTAGTTCAGGTCCACGCCCGCGATCTCCGAGGGCAACACCTGCTTGGGCCTCGAATTCGCGCCCTCGCCCGTCCCGCCCTGCACCAGGGTGGTCACGCGCACGGCCTCGTCCTCGATCGCCTGGATCTCCTTCAGCGCCCGCATGAGCATGCTGGCCTGGGCCGTCAAGCCCGAATTGCCCGTCTCGGAGGAGGAGTAATGCGCCTTCAGGGCCGCCTGCGCCTGGGCGGCCGTCATCGTTCCCGCCGCCAGCTTCGCCTGGAAGTCGCGGTAGATGTCCGCCAATCCCGGCTCGGTGAACTTCGCTGCCAGCGCATCGGTGCTGCCGCGCAGGTCGTTGAACTCGTTGACCGCACTTTGCAGGGTGCCATCGTTGACGCGACCCACGCCCGCGCCGTTGAAGGTCACCACGCGCTGCGCCGCATCCTGGTTCAGCAGGTTGAAGACCGTCGCCAGATGCCCGCCCAGGCTGTAGCCAGTGACGCTGAATGCCTGGCCACCGCCCAGCAGGGCCGGATCACTCTTCAGCTTCGCGTACCAGGCCTGCATATCCGCGATCTGGCCCCAGGCGAAACCGGTCTCCTTGATCTCCAGCACGTTCGTCGCCTTGTTGTCGCGGGCGGCGTCGTCGATAAACTCCGTTGAACGGAAGCTCATGACCACCTCGCCGGTCGTTCGATTACGGAACAACGTGCCACTGAATCCGGTTGTTGTGTTCGCGCACTGATCCAGGACTTCCCATTCTGCCGCGAATTTTTCGGCTTGACTGGCTACGAAGCGGCTAGCGTGGAGGTTGCCTGCGGTCAAGGCATCAGTGTACAAACTGCCTGAGTTCTTCAACTGCTTCGTTGCTTCATCTCGAATAAAGGCTTCAGCCGCCATCTGCAGATTAGCGTACGACAGATATTCTTTAGTAGTTGGTGCTGTCATTGCTTCGCTCCCGTGGGCTTAAGGGACTTGTTGACAAAACGAACGGTCTGAGTCGCTTGAACTGTGGCGCCGCGTTGCGGTGCAAACTCAGGGCATGCGTTATCTGCGGCAAGCAACCATGGTGAGCGCCCTCCAACAGAAATGCCCTGCGCCCAGTCCACCATGTAACCAATGCGCTCGGCGATGACTTCATTGGTTTGCAAGTCGATCACTCTCAAAGAGCTCCCGGCAATCCAATAATCGCGCTCCTCTCGGGTTGATATGTCGTCATAGGTAACGCCATAGCGAGGGAGAGGAGCTGGCGAGGGCTTTCTTTCGAGTATATATTCATAGATATTGAGATCGAAATTTGGATTTCTTCTCAATTCAAGCTGAACATTTGGCGCATCAGCCTGCATCTTCCTAGTTGCCTTTACCGTACCTTTATAGCGATACCTCACTCCATCCTTTGGATCGACTGCTTCGACATAGTCATAGCCTCTGATATCGCCAGGCGACTGGGGTCTCGAAGTAGTTTTTTTCCAGGATTCATAGAAATCCTTCAGAAATACTTCAATATATCCATCGCCAGTTACATCACGACCATAGGGGTCATCCATCAAATACTGGTTTCCAAAGTTAATCTTATCGGGCCGAAGCTTCATCAAGAAAACTCCTTCCACGTCCTCTACAGTCCTGTGGATAAACACCCCCGCCTTCTTGCATCGCTCCCGGAACATTTCACCCGCGATGCGCTGGCGCTCCTTCAGTGATTGAGGCTGTTTTGATGCGGGGACATCCGCTGCAACGGCGTCGGAGTTCGGAAGCGTCCCGCAGCCACAGAGCCAGAGAGCCATGCCGGCCAGAAGAAGCTTGCTGATACGCGATCCTCGCGACTGACCAAGGCCCGTCTCCCTCGCCAAAACCCACTGAAACCGTGACGGCGTCGCCGTCGCGTCGTTGAGTTTTCGTACTGCGTCGTTTTTCATAGCAATCCCTGCTTTGCGTAACCGGCAACCGCGCCGGCGTATGTGCGTACCTCGGCTTCAACGCATCCGCGCGAAGCCATCCACTCGTGCCCCTGGCTTAGGCCAGCGGATTCGCAACCACAGCACCCAGCGCATCCCGGAACGCACTCGACACCGTCAGCGCCCCCCCTGCCGCCTGCGGCGCGAACCCCGCCATCGCCTGGACCAGCTGCTGCATGCCCCCTTCGAGCGCATCCGTGCCACCCACCATCCGGGTCGCTTCCTGCAGGGCATCGGTGAGGTCAGAGCCGCCATTCCCCCCAACGGCCGATGCCATGGCCCCGCCCTTCAGCACCGCCGCGAGATCGGTGCCCGCCACCAGTGCGCCGGAGGCGGGGCCCAGGACATCGCTGCCCGGCTCCACCTTCCAGGGCTTGGTCTCGGCCACGAAGGTCGGCCCTTCCCCCGCTTCCGGCTGGAACAACGTGGGGCGCGTGCTGCCCCATCCATCGCCCGCATCGCCGACATCGGCCAGAGCGATGGGCTTGAGGCTTCCCGTTTCCACACCATCCAGCGACGACAGGGCGTAGGCCTGTGGCAATGCCGCGCGCGCCGCGGCGAGTGCATCGTGCAGGGAACCGTGCGGTCCCTCCGGGCTGCCGGCAGCCGGCGCTGCGGTGTCATCGTCGCTGCCGGTGGCTGCGCGCACCCCGGCCGCGCGCAGCGCGGAAGCGAGGTTGGTTTGTGCGGTGTTGCTGTCCTTCATGGTCTTCATCCCTTCCTTGGTGTTTGAAACTCGATCTGGTTCTCTTCAGCGCTCGCGCAGGCTTTCGCTGCCGGCCTTCTGGATGGGGCCCGGGCGCTGTCCGGTCTTGATCTCGGCCGTGAGGTTCATGCCAGGCGCGAGGCGGATGTCTTTGTGCTCAAGGGGAGCTCGTCGCTCGGCCTTGGAGAGCTCCTGCGCGTTCTGTTTGCGATTGAGCTCGGCCTGGGCCCGCTGCTCGCTCAAGGTGCGGTAGGTTTCTGCGAAATAGGACGTGCGCGCCTGCCGCGCTTGCGCGAGCGCGGCGAGGGCTTCATGAAGGCGGGCCCGGGACCCGAGGCTTTGTGCGGCGCTCGCCAAGGCCGCGGCGCTGGATGGTGGGCGCGGTGAGCGCTCTAGGTGATGCGCCGGCGGCGCCACATCAGTCGCGAACTGGTGCAAATTCGCAATAAGGCGCATCGATTGCGGCGCCTGCGCTCCCGGCCCGCCGTTGGCCTGGAGTGCATCTCTCCCTTCCGCCATGCGGATTCCCCCATTTTTTCGCCCTCGCTCCCTGGAGGGCAGATATTGTTGTGTTAATGGGCGGGGATCGTAAGCGAAAGGCGCGGCGGAAGATGGCGTACGTCTCAGTTACGTACGAGAATTCTGTATCCTTTTGTTAGGCACTCTTCACGAAAGATCGGCGGAGCCTCCAGCGGCGGTGATTACCCCGCCCCCCAGGCACACCTCGCCGTCGTAGAGCACCGCGCTCTGCCCGGGCGTCACCGCCCACTGGGCCTCCGGAAACGCGAGCGCGAAATCCCCCCCCTCCGCCGGCGTGACCGTGCAGGCCGCATCCTGCTGCCGGTAGCGCGTCTTGGCCGCGCAGGCGCCGGCGGCTGGCGGCCGGCCCGCCACCCAGCTCGCATCGGTGGCCTGCAGCGTGTGCGACAGCAGCCAGGGATGGTCGTGCCCCTGCACCACGCGCAGCACGTTGCGTTCGACCTCCTTGCGCGCCACGAACCACGGCGCGTGCTCGCCGCCGCCGCGCTGCGCGCCTTTTTCCTTCACGCCGCCGATGCCCAGGCCCTGGCGCTGGCCCAGCGTGTAGAACGAGAGGCCCACGTGCTGCCCCAGCTTGCGCCCCCGGTCATCGAGGATCGGGCCCGGCGCGTGCTGGATGTAGCGGTTCAGGAACTCGCGGAACGGCCGCTCCCCGATGAAGCAGATGCCGGTGGAGTCCTTCTTCTTCGCGTTGGGCAGGCCGATCTCTTCCGCGATGCGGCGCACCTCGGTCTTGCGCAGCTCGCCCACGGGAAACAGCGTGCGCGAGAGCTGCGCCTGGTTCAGGCGGTGCAGGAAATAGCTCTGGTCCTTGGCCGGGTCCAGCCCCTTTAGCAACTCGTACCGCCAATGAGGATCCTGCGCGCTATCGCACGCGGTCGCGTGCGATTCCATCCTGTCATGCCTCCCGGACATGGCGCCCGGATCTGCCGCAACGCGGCGGACACGGGCGTAATGGCCGGTGGCGATTTTCTCGGCGCCCACGCGCATGGCGTGGTCCAGGAAGGCCTTGAACTTGATCTCGGCGTTGCAGAGCACGTCCGGATTGGGCGTGCGGCCGGCCTCGTACTCGCGCAGGAACTCGGCGAACACGCGATCCTTGTACTCGGCGGCGAAGTTGACGTGCTCGATCTCGATGCCGATCACGTCGGCCACGGCCGCGGCATCGACGAAATCGACGTTGGAGGAACAGTACTCGCTGTCGTCGTCGTCCTCCCAGTTCTTCATGAAGATGCCCACGACTTCGTGGCCCTGCTGCTTCAGGAGATGGGCGGTCACCGCGGAATCCACGCCGCCGGAGAGGCCGACGACGATGCGCTGCTTGGGGGAGGCTGTCATGCCCGGGATTGTATTTTTCGGGCGGGAGACCTGCTCGCGGCGCGCGCCAAAGGCCTGCCGGCGGCAGGCCGCCAACGTGACCGCAGCCGCGTCAGCTTCCGCGCAGCACGCTCGCGTCGGTATGGATCATGTCCACCGGGTGCCGCTGCCCGGCGAGGTAGTCCTCGATGCAGCGCATCACCAGCGGGCTGCGGTGGCGGTCGGCGCAGGAGCGCAGCTCATCGGGCGTCATCCACACGGTGCGCACGATGCCGTCGTCGAGCGTGCGCCAGGCATGGTGCGCGCCCAGCGTGCCGGTGAAGGCGAATCGCAGGTAGGTGATGTCGTCGCCCGTGCGGGTGCGCGTGAAACGGTTGAGGTAGATCCCGACCAGCGCGGTGGCGGTGAAGTCGTAGGCCGTTTCCTCAAGCACTTCGCGCACGCAGGCCTGTTCGGGCGACTCCCCAGGGTCGAGATGCCCGGCGGGATTGTTGAGCCGCAGCCCGTCGGCCGTGTCCTCTTCCACGAGGAGGAAGCGGCCTCCCTGCTCGATGACGGCGGCCACGGTGACGTTGGGTTTCCAGCGGTTGGGCATGGCGCGCATTATGACCATGCCGCCGCACCGCCGGCCAGTCCCTTCACGGCCGCGGGGGTGCCGGCCGCAGCACCAGCCAGAGCGCCAGCGCGATCAGGGCGCCGCCCGCGGCATGTGCAACGGTCACGGTTTCGTCCAGCAGCAGCCAGCCCCAGGCCACGCCGAACACGGGCACGAGGAAGGTGACGGAAAGGGCCTTGAGCGGCCCCACATCCGCGATCAGCCGGAAATACAGCACGTAGGCCCACGCGGTGCAGAGCAGCCCCATGGCCAGCAGCGCCGCCCACACCTGCGCAGGCGCCGCGGCCCACTGGCCTGCGAGGGCCGGCTGGCTCCAGGCCTGCCATGCCGCCCAGGGCGCCAGCGCCAGCACGGCGCCCCACTGGCTGCCCAGCGCGACCAGGCGGCTGTCCAGCCCGCCGCGTGCGGTGATCCAGCGGCGCGTGAGGAAGCCCGCGAGGCCGTAGCAGGCCGTGGCCGCCAGGCACGCCGCGATGCCCGCCGCGACCTGCGCGGTGAGGACGACCGGCCCGGCCTGCGCCAGCACGGCCACGCCGGCCATGCCGAGCAGCACGCCCGCGGCGCCCGCGCCGGTGATGCGCTCGCCGAAGGCCGCCGCGCCGATGAGCACGCCCATGAGCGGCGTGGTGGCGTTCAGCATGGCGCTGTAGCCGGCGGGCAGCACCCGCGCGGCCAGCGCGAACATGCAGAACGGAATGCCCGAGTTCACCACCCCGAGCACGAGCACGGCGCCCAGCCGTCCCCGGAAGGCGGGGCGCTGCCGCGTCAACGCCACCAGCACCATCAACCCCAGCGCGGCCAGCAGCACGCGCCCGAAGGCCGTGGGCACGGCACCCAGCGCCGGGACGGTGTAGCGGGTGAAGAGAAAGCTCCCGCCCCACAGGGCGGCGAGCAGCACGAGACGCAGGAGGCTGGCGGAAGACATGGCAGGTGGTGTCCAGGCAGGTGAACGGAAGAACAGAAGACCAGGCCGGCGTGCGGCCGCAGGGACATTCTCGGCAGAGGGCTGCAGCGGCAGCAAACGATTTATGCTGCGAGATCGTTTAGTTCTGCTTAACAGCCATGCGCCTTCCCCCGCTTGCTTCCGTACGCTTCTTTGAGGCGGCCGCCCGCCACCTGAGCGTGCGCGCCGCGGCCGCGGAACTGCATGTGACCCCGGGCGCGGTATCGCAGCAGGTGCGCAGGCTGGAGGACTTCCTGGGTTGCGCGCTGTTCGAGCGGTTGCCGCGCGGGCTCGCGCTCACGCCCGCGGGGCGCGACTACCTTGCGGCCTGCGCCGAGGCACTGGCGCTCGTCGGCCACGCCACCGCGCGCCTGCAGGCGCTGGGACAGCGGCGCGTGGTGCGGCTCAGCTGCACCGCCGGCTTCGCGGTGCAGTGGCTGGTGCCGCGGCTGGAGGATTTCTCGCGCGTGGCACCGGATGTCGATGTGCACGTGAGCACCACCGACCGGGTGGTCGATCTGGCGTCCGAGGACATCCATTTCGCGGTACGCCATGGCCTGGGCGTGGCACCAGGGCTGCAGGCCGAGGTGCTGGTGGCCGACGACCTGGTGCCGGTCTGCAGCCCGCGCCTGATCGCACCCCGGCGCGTGCCCCGCATCACCGACATCACCGGCGCCCGGCTGCTGCACGACGGACACCGCGGCGACTGGCGGCTCTGGTGCGAGGCGAACGGGGCCCTGGGCGTGGACTGCAGCCAGGGCGTGGTGTTCACGCATTCCAACGGCACGATCGAGGCAGCCCTGGCAGGCCGGGGCTTCGCCCTGGCGCGGCAGGGCTTCGTGGCCGGGGAGATCGCGGCGCGCACGCTCGTGGCCGTGCGGTCGGCCGCACTGGCGACGCCGCTGGCCTACCGGCTGGTGTACCGGCCGGAAGTACTGGTGGACCCTGCCCTGCGCAGCTTCCGCGACTGGATCACCGCACAGGCCGCCGCCTCCTGAACCCGGCACACCAGACGCCGGCCCGCGACCCGTCCGCCGCCGGCTTCGCGCCTGCGGGCACCTATTCGCGCGCATGCCTGCAGAAGATGGGCAGCCCTCCGAGACTCCGGATTATTTTTCCCGATAACTCCAAATGTCTGCGATCAACAGTTCTTCCATCTCCCCTGCAGCCGCACAGCGGCCTGCTTCCCCGCCGGCCGCAGCCGCGGCTGCGGACAGTCCGCAGCGTGAATCCACGCGCGTCGCGTTGCCGGAGGGAATGCCCTCCCCGGCCCAGCGGTCCGGCCGCAGCGAAGGCAGCGCCACGCCGCCGCGCTCCCCCCTGCCACGGCCTGCCTCGCCATCCGTGACCTCGGCCACCTCTGCGGCCGCGAGCCCGGCCCGGCTCGCGGAAGCCGCGCCGGACGCGCCAGGCCCTGCCGGAGCGGGGGCGCGCCTGGGGCAGTTCCTCAAGACCATGGGGAACATGGTCGATGCCCGCACGGCCGTGATGCGCGGCGACGACGCGGAATTCATGCAGGAGTTCAAGGGCCGGGCAGACCCGGAGCGCGGGGTGCTTCCCGCAGGCAGCACGCTGCCGGAACTGCGGAACGCCGCGCAGACGCTGCGCACGCAGTTGCTGGCGCAGGACGTTCCCGCCGAGCTCCAGACGCGATTCGAGGGCCGGCTCGCTCACCTGGATTCGACGCTGGAGGCGCTGGAGACCGAGCAGCCGCTGGCACGCCGTGCCGCGGTCTATCTCGGCATGAATGCGCTGTTGCCCGTCCTGCCCGTCGCCATCGCGTTCCGCGGCCACCAGAACCAGTTCGAGGCCGAACTGGCCGGCCTCTACGCCAAGACCGCCTTGATGGCGATCGGCTCGGCACGCTCGCCCACGGGGGCGAACCGGCACAGCGCCATGGACCATTTCATGTCGCGCCACTACATCAACGTGGTGCAGGCAGCGATCTTCGCGCTGCCCACGTTCGTGCCGCAACTGCATAAGCTCAACGGGCATCCGGCCTTCAACGTGGGCGCTGGCATGGTGTCCACCGCGGCGCTGTTCCTCGGCTTCCTGGGCAAGGAGACGCGGGAGCTCACCAACCGCATGCGCCACGGCGTGCCGGACCCGGAGCTTGCCGCGGCCGGTACCCGCCTGCAGCAGGCGGCCGGCTTCCCCGCAGGGCCTGCGGAACCGGCCGCAGACGACGCGGGCGAGGCCGTGCAGGCCGCACGCGAAGCCGCCGTCCAGGCGCGCACGGCCCTCTCGCAGGCGCTCGACCTGGCCCGCGCAGACCAGAAGGCCGTCACCAACGCCAAGGCCAGCTTCCTGGCCCAGGGCGACGGCAAGGAGCTCAGTCCGGTCACCAGCAAGCAGTTGACGCTGGTCGCGGATGCGTTCCTGTCCATCGCCACCGACCTGGAGCGCGTGCTGCACCCCGCGGGCCTGCCCGAGCAGGCCGCCTCGGCCGCCAACGGAGCAGAACAGGAAGCCGAGAAGGCCGAACGCATCGCGAAATACGCCCTGGCGGCCTTCACCGGTGCCGTCTGCGCGACCACGACCGGCCTGATGTATCCCGACCAGATCGGGATGGTGGACCTGGCGTCCGACGCGGCGTTCACCGTGGCCCTGATGGTCGCCAACGCCCGCAACCCCAACGTCACGCGCCGCGATGCGCTCGACGAGTTCAAGTCGTTCGCGGGCCTCAGCCTCGTGATGATCGCGGTGCTGACGGCCAACCATGCCGCGGACGATTTCATCGAGAAGAACACCACCGGCATGCTGTTGGGGGCGGCGGCCATGGCCCTGCTCAACGTGTCCATTCCCGGACCGGTGGGCCACCTGGCCGGCGCGGGCCTGGAAAAGATGTATGCGGGGCTGCAGTCGATGCGGCCCGCGGAACTCTCGCAGGCGCTGCGCGGCATGGGGCACAACGCGATGGAGTGGCTGCGGGGGCAGTTCACGGGTGCGGCACCGGTATCGGTGCCGTCGAGCGTCGAGATCCACGAGATCCAGGAGCCGGAGGCTCCGCGCCACGCGCCCGCAGCTCCCTGAGCAGGCCGGGGCGTGCCCTGCCTACAGCAGGCGCTCCATGTACACCGCCTGCGCGCCATAGCCCGCCAGGCGTTCGCGCGCCTCGGCCGATGCAGGCTCGCGCACCGCATAGCCCTGGCGCTCCCAGTAGGCGCGCGAGCCCTGCACCGAGACGAGGGCGGTGTGCTGCAGCCCGGCGGCGCGGGCTTCGTTCCACGCTGCCTGCAGCAACGCGCTGGCCAGCCCCTGGCCCGCGCAGGCGGGGTGCACGGCCATGTCGTGCAGGTAGAGCATGTCGGGCACCCCGGCGGGCACCTCGAAATCGCCGTGCAGCGGCGTCACCTTGCCGCGAACGGAGCGATAGGCGGCCAAGTAGGCCTGCACGGCGCCGGGCGCCCCGGCGACCAGCGAACAGTTCACGGGACTGGCCAGCCGCCGCGCGAAAACGTCGGCGCTTTCGAGAAACCCCTCGCCATAGCAGGCCCGCTGCACTGCCAGCAGGCCGGGCAGGTCTTCCCCGCCCAGCCGGCGTATGGGTGGCACGGGAGCGGGGGAAGGGACGGACGTGGAGGCCGGATCGGCAGGAGAGTGCATGGAACCCGTGTGTTCCGGTCGGGTTCGAAGGGCAACCCGGCCGTGGGACGTCACTGTATGTAATAGAGTGCCGACAGTACATCACAACGCGAACAGTGCTCCGGCGGGCTGGCCGACCCGGACCGGTGGCGGCCACGTGCCTTCATGTCCCTCAACCATTTCCTGCGCCTCATCGGCATCGTGCTGGCCACCGTGACGGCCCTGCTGGCCGCGCATGCCAGCTGGGGGCAATGGCGTTCGTGGCGCGCGGCGGACGCCGGATCGCGCGCGCTGGCGGACCTCGGCCTGGGCCTGGTGGCGACCGAGCGGGTATCGCGCGAGCGCGGCCCGACGAACGCACGCCTCGGCGCGCTCGATGGAGCGCCCGACCCGCAGGCCGTCGCCGCCCTGGCGCGGGCGCGGGAAAGCACCGGCCAGGCCATGGCGCAGCTGCGCGCCATGCTGGCCGCCCGCACGCAGCTGCCGCACATGGACGCCCTGCTGGCCGGAGCGGACGATACCGCGCAGGCACTCGCCCGCGCACGGGCGGCGGCCGACGCGGTCATCTCCCTTCCCCACGCCCAGCGCACGCCCGAGGCCGTGCGCGCGAGCGTCTATGGCCTCGCAGCCATCGTGCCGCGGTTCGCGCCGGTCAACAGCGCCCTGATCCAGGCCGTGCGGACGGCCCAGCCGTCCATGGACGGCGACACGCAGATGCTGCGGATCACCGCGGAGCTGCGCGAGCATGCGGGCCTGCTCGGGTCGCACTTCACCGCCGCGCTGGCGAAGCAGCGGCCGTTCACGCCCGAAGAACGGCATGCGATCGAGCAGACGCGCGGGCGCATCATGGCGCTGCAGTTCCTGCTGGAGCAGCGCCTGGCCCGCCAGGATGCCCCGCCCGACATCGCCCAGGCCTGGGAGGCCGTGGACAGCGGCTACTTCGGCCATGCGGCGCGGGACATCGTCGCCCCCGTGCTGGCGGCCGGCGAACGGGACGGACGCTACGGCATCACCGCCGCCCAGTTCGCGGAGCGCTACGTGCCCGAACTGGGCAAGGTGGTGGCCCTGCGAGACCGGCTGATGGCGCGGCTGCAGGCCGACGCCCTCGCCGCCCGGGAGCGCGCCCTGCACAGCCTCGTGGAGGTGGCGGGCGCCTCGGCCCTGCTCTGGGCCATCCTCGCGGGCACGCTGGCCATGCTGCACGCCCGCGTGCTGCGCCCCCTGGCCCAGACGACACGGGCCCTGCAGGACCTGGCCCGCAACCGCCTGGACGCACCGCTGCCCCGGCCCGCGGCCGACGACGAGATCGCCGCGGTGATCGGCGCCGTGCGCGCGCTGCAGGAGCACACGCAGGCCCGGCAGGTGCTCGAGCGCGAGCGCGACGGCCTCATCGCGCAGCTGCGCGAGCAGTCGCTCACCGATTTCCTCACGGGGCTGCCCAACCGGCGCGCGTTTTTCGCGGCGGCGCGCGAACGCGTCGCACAGGCGCGGCAGCAGCGCTTCGACGTCGCCCTGATGCTGCTGGACGTGGACCTGTTCAAGAGCTTCAACGATCGCGCGGGGCATGCCGCCGGCGACGAGGCGCTGCGGGCCGTGGCACGTGCGGTGCGCAACACCCTGCGCCCGGGCGACCTCGTGGCGCGGTATGGGGGCGAGGAATTCGTGGTGCTGCTCGGCCCCTGCGCGGGCCCCGAGGGTGCGGCATGCGCCGAGCGCCTGCGCCACGCCATCGAGACGGCACCGGTCATCCTGCCCTCGGGGGAGCGCTTCCGGCTCACGGCCAGCGTGGGCGTGGCGGTTTCCCAGCGCCACGGCCTGGTGCTGGACCACCTGCTCTCGGAAGCGGACACCGCCCTCTACCGGGCCAAGGACCGGGGCCGCAACCGCGTAGAGGAAGCCGCCTGAATGCCAGGCCGGCGGCGCGCCGCGCTTCAGCGCTGCAGGGCGGCCGGAGGGCGCACGAAATCGTCCAGCGACAGGCCCTTCTCCCGCAGCAGCGCTTCCAGCACCGGGCGCAGTTCGCCGAGGCTTTCCTCCACCGCCTCGCGCACCGTGTCCACCACGACCTGGGTGCTGCGTTCGATTTCCACGTTGAGCGCGTCGCCCGCGCGCAGGTCCTCGAACACGGTGGCGCGGCGCGTCTCGGGAATCAGCCAGACCTCGAACCACCCCTCGGCACGGTTCACCTCGGCCACGGTCAGGCTGGCGCCGTGCAGGGCGATGTAGCCCTTGGCGAAGACATAGCGGCGGAACGGGGCCGGCACCGCCACGCGCCACACGCGGTTGTTCTCGGAATCGCGCACGCTCTGCAGGGTGGCCGCGAAATCGATGTGGCCCGACAGCGGATGGCCGCCGATCTCCGCGCCGTCGCGGGCCGCCCGCTCCACGTTCACGCGCCGCCCGGCCGCATAGCCGCCCAGCGTGGTCACGTTCAGGCTCTGCAGCATCACGTCGAAAGCCGCCGACGTGGGCGAGACCAGGCGCGTCACCGTGAGGCACACGCCATCCACCGCGACGCTGGCGCCGATGGCGAGCCCTTCGCAGAAGCCGGGGGGAAACTCGATCACGAAGGTGCGCAGCCCTTCGCGGTCCTGCAGCTCGGCGAGGGTGGCGGTGGCCTGGACGATACCTGTGAACATGGCGCGGATCTCTGTGGATGAAGGAAGCGGGAGGCGCCGGGCATTGTGCCACCGGGGCCCTCTCCCCGCTCCGGCAGGGGCGCCCCGGGAAGGCGGACCGCGTTACGCGCCCAGGGCCGCGGCCACGCGCGCCGCGAGCACGTCCAGGTCGAAGGGCTTGGTGAGCACGCCCATGCCCGGATCCAGGTCACGATCGCCGATCACGGCCTGCTCCGCATAGCCGGTGATGAACAGCACGGGCAGGCCCGGGCGCAGCGCGCGGCCGGCATCCGCCACCTGGCGGCCGTTCATGCCGCCGGGCAGGCCCACGTCGGTGAGCAGGAGATCGAGCCGCCCGGCCCCGCGCAGCATCTCCAGCGCGGAGGGCCCGTCCTCTGCCTCGAGCACGCGGTAGCCCTGCTCGCGCAGCGACTCCGCCACCGTCGAGCGCACGGCAGGCTCGTCGTCCACCAGCAGGACCGCGGGCATGTCGCGCCCCGGCCCGGACACAGGCGCCCGGGCCTGGCCGGCAGGCGACGCCGTGGCGCCCGGGCCGGCCGGCAGTTCCGCCTCCGCGCCGGCATGGCGGGGCAGCCAGAGGGTGATCGTCGTTCCCTGCCCCGCCACCGAAGCGATGCGGGCAGAGCCGCCCGACTGCTGGGCGAAGCCATAGACCATGGACAGCCCCAGGCCGGTACCCTGCCCCAGGGGCTTGGTGGTGAAGAAGGGCTCGAAGGCCCGTGCCGCCACGTCGGGTGCCATGCCCTCGCCGGTATCGGCCACCGACAGCGCGGCATATTCACCCGGCGGCAGGTCGGTGGCATGGCGCGGGTGCGGCCCGTCGCCGGGCTGCCCGGCGGCATGGTTGGCGGTGGCAATGCGCAGGGTGCCGCCGCGGGGCATCGCATCGCGCGCGTTGATGCACAAGTTCAGCAGCGAATTCTCGATCTGCCCGGCGTCGGCCCGCACCATCCAGAGCCCTGCGGCAGGCTCGAACCGCACCGCGATGGCGGGCCCCACGGTGCGCTGCACCAGCTCCAGCAGGTCCGCGACGAGCTGGTTCAAGTCCACCACGATGGGTGCCAGGGTCTGGCGGCGGGAAAACGCGAGCAGGCGGTGCGTGAGCGAGGCCGCACGCTTGGCGGATCGGTGCGCCGTGTCGATGCAGCGCTCCATGTCGGCCACGCGTCCCTGGGACACGCGCAGCCGCAGCAGGTCCAGGCTCGCCATGATGCCGGCCAGCAGGTTGTTGAAGTCGTGCGCGATGCCCCCGGTGAGCTGCCCCACGGCCTCCATCTTCTGGGCCTGGCGCAATGCCTCTTCCGCGGCCATCAGCTCGCGGGTGCGCTCTTCGACCTTGGTTTCCAGCGTGTCGGCCAGCACGCGCAGCTGCTGCTCCGCGGTGCGCCGCTGCACGGCCATGCGCGTGCGGTGGGCCACGCTGCGGATCAGCGCCAGTTCGTCCTCGGACCACTCCCGCGGCACCGGGTGGTTCAGGAACAGCATCGCCACGAGCCGCCCGCCCTCGATCAGCGGCAGGTTCACCAGCGCCCCTGCCTGCACCGCCCGCAGGGCGGGCACGTGGCTGGCGGTGCGCTCGTCGGTGGACACATCGTTCACGGTGACGATATGGCCGCGCAGCAGGTCTTCGTAGAACCGGCCATAGTGGGGAAGATGGTGCCGGCCCACGGCCGTGGACATGCCCAGGGACGTCCAGTCACGCACGATGGTGACGGTGTTCGTCTCGTCGATGTCCCCGTAGCCCGCGCGTCCCACGCCGAGCGTTTCACCCAGCACGCGCGCGGCGGCGTAGGCCATGTCGGCGGGGTCCTCGAGCGAGCGGAAGCTGTCGTCGAGCTGCAGCAGCGCCTGCGTGCGGCGCTCGGCGAGCGTCTGTTCGGTGACATCCTGGGCCGTTCCTGCAATGCGCAGGCTGCGGCCGGCCACGCCGCCCTGCACCTGGGCCAGCACCTTGAGCCAGCGCACCCGGCCGTCCGCGCGCCGGATGCGGTGGTCGAGCGCGTACTCCTGGCGCTGCGCGATGCTGTGCTCGAAAGCGGCCCGCACGCGCCCGGCATCGTCGGGATGCACAGACGCCACCACCGCCCGCCAGCTCAGCGGCTGCTCGGCAGGCAGGCCGAAATGCTCGCGGCAGACTTCGGAGCTGGTGAGCGCGAACGTCTCCAGGTCCAGCTCCCACAGGCCGATGCGTCCCGCGATCGCGGCGAAGCGCAGGTGCGCCTCCCGCTCCTCGAGCGCACGCACGCGCTGCCCCGCCACGGCAAGCGGCACCGGGGCCAACCCGCCGGGCGCGGGATCGTCATCCCCCCCGGGCGTGGGCGGCTGCGGAGGAACGGGCGACAGGGTCAAAGGACGGAAGCTCCCCAAACGGGCCACCGGGGCGGCCGCGTCGGACTACCGGCACCACGATGGCGAAAACGGTGGAGATTGTGACGCAACTGCGGGCCGGCCTCGTTGCAGGGCGCGCCGGGCCCGCCCCCATCCGCTCACATCCGCCCGGGCCGGGCCCTCAGCGGGCGCGCAACAGGTCGCCTGCCTCGATTAGCACCAGTTCATTGTCGTCGGCGCGGTTGGGCTCGCGGCTGGAACTGAAAGGCAGGTTGTTGTCGTTGCCCACCACGATGTGCGTGGCGTCCACGATGTCCACGTTTTCGATGGTGAAGAACGGGAAGGCGAGCACGCCGCCCGTCAGGGGCTTGCGGGCGAGGCGCTTCGGGTCCTGGATGTTCAGCAGGTCGATGTAGCCCACCTTGCGCAGCGGGCCGCCCGCGTTGGCGTCGGTCAGTTCCACCTTGTACACGCGCTTGAACTTCGCCACGTCGTGGAAGCAGTCCGCACGCTTCTGCCCCTCGGGGCAGGCCTTGTCGGGCGTGCCCTCGCCGTTGTCGCGCTCGATGACCAGGCCCATGGTGGGGCTGATCATGTTGAAGTCGCCGATGGCGTTCTGGTTCGCCTCCAGCACGTACTTCCAGTGGCGGCCCGTCCATTTCTCCTGCCGCACGTCGAATTCCAGCACGCGCAGGTACTGCCGGCCGCCCTCCACGGATTCATACGCTTTCGCTGACTCGTCCCACACCGGGCCTTCGAGCAGCGCGTACAGCCTGCTGCCGTCGGGGCTGGAAGCCATGCCCTCGAAACCTTTGGAGCGCTTGATGTCGAAGGCCGGGGCCTTCGCATCGGGCGCGGCGGCGGTGGTGACGGCGGGATGGTCGGGCGAGCGCACCACGCGGCCGTCCACCTGGGTGTCGAACACCGCCAGCACCTTGCCGTCCAGGTCGGCCTTGATGAGGAAGGGGCCGAACTCCTCGCCGATCCAGAGCGCGCCGCCGGCGAACTGGAAGCTCTCGGGGTCGAAGTCGGCGCCGGTCAGGTAGCGCTCCTTCGTGCCCTCCTCGGCGATGCGGAACGGCACCTTTCCGTCGGGATCGTGCAGGAACACGGTCTTCAGGCGCTGGAACTGCCCGGTCTTGAAGTCCACCGCATAGTGGTTCAGGTAGAGCATGAAGTCCGGCGAATTGGCCTTGGCCCCGGCGCCGTTGTCCGTCAGGATCCAGAAGGTGCCGTCCGCCATGCGCTTGATGCCCGAGTGGCCCTGCAGCGGCTGGCCCTGGAACGGCAGCGAGACGCCCGTGGGCCGCCCGGCGGACGTGCCTTCGACGGTGCCCACGGCATCCACGCGCCGCGGCGTGGTGAACTTGCCGCTGGTGCGCAGGTCCGCCGGTGCATCCGGCGGCGCGGGGATGAAGGACGGCGCCGGCAGCACGGCGTGGCCGGCGAGCGTGGCGGGATAGGCGGCCGGCTCGGCATGGGCGCACGGCAGTGCGGCGAATGCGAGGGCGGCGGCGAGCGTGGCGGAGCGGAAGGCGGCAGGCATCGGGATGTCGTGGCGATGGCGGATGAGGCCGCCACGATGCCGCCTTTCGGTGTCAGGCCGGTGACGCGGCCTGCCCGGGCCGCGTCCGGAGCCGCCAGGCCAGGTAGCCCACCACCCCCGCGTTGAACGCGATCACCAGGGTGGCGGCCCATGAAGGCCGGTGCAGCCAGTGCCAGAGTTCGAACGGGATGTACAGGCCGCCCGACAGCGCCCCCAGCGCCTCGCCCCAGGCCCGGTCCTTCCACAGGCCGTACGCCTCCGTGAAGCGCAGGGCCGCATAGGCGATGACGGCCAGCAGCAGCCACCGGAAATCCTCGTGCGCGAGCAGGTCGAGCCGGGACAGAAGCATCTCTGGGTAGCGCTCGCCCGGGTTCAGGCCCACATGCCCGATCAGGGACACCGCGGCGTGGTGCAGGTCGTGGTGCAGCAGGCCGAGCAGGCCCAGGCCGGCCATCAGCGCGACCACGCCCTTGACGGCTTCCAGGGTGGCGATGGTCCGCAGGGCCCGCTGCCCGGCGGTATCGCCGCTGCCGTGGCGGGCCTGTGCGCCCGCGCCGGCAGGCAGGTCGGGAGCGGATACGGTCACGTCGTTGGGCTGGGACATGGAATGCTCGCGGATGAAGGACATGGCGGCCCGGCAGTATCGCCTGCCAGTGCGTGCCCGCCCTATAGGACGCGCGCTCGACCGTGCCCATGCCCGGAGCAGCCCGCGCAGGCGGCTGGCGGCCTTTCAGTCGCCGAGCGTTTCGTGCGTGGCCGCGCTGCCCCGGCGCCAGTAGCCCGACGCCTTGATCCATTTCGGGTGCACGCCGCGCTCGTCCACCAGATGCGCGCGCAGCGCCTTGGCGGCAGCGGTTTCGCAGGCCACCCACGCGTGCACGTCGCCCGCCGGCAGGGGCAAAGCGCGCAGGGCCTCCAGCAGCCGCGAGCCCTCTCCCGGGGCCGCCCCCGAGCGATGGACCCACCGGATGCGCGCCGCGGCCTGCGTGGGCAGAGGCTGCTCGTCGGCCGGCCCGTCCACTTCGATGAGCGCGAGGGCAGGCGTGCCTGCAGGCAGTTCGGCCAGGCGGCGGGCGATGGCGGGCAGCGCCGTATCGTCACCAGCGAGCACGTATCCATCGAACGCGAGCGGCACGAGCAGCGACCCGCGTGGCCCGCCGATGGCGATGCGCTGGCCGGGCGCGGCCTGCAGCGCCCAGGCGGTGGCGGGGCCCGCATCGTGCAGTGCGAAATCGATGGCGAGCGTGCCGGCCCGGGCATCGTGCAGGCGCGGCGTGTAGTCGCGCATGGCCGGGCGCGGAGCTCCGGGTACCGCGGTGCCCTGGGCGTCGAAGGCCGGCAGCACGGGCTCGCCGGTGGACGGATCGGGCAGGAACAGCTTCACGTGGTCATCGAAGCCCGGGCTGTGGAAGCCGGCGAGCTCCTGGCCCCCGAGCGTCACGCGCACGCAGTGGGGCGTGATGCGTTTGGCGCGCTGCACGGTGAGGGTGCGCAGCCGCAGTTCGTGCCGCACACGCTGCAGCGCGCGGGCCTCCACCTGGGCAGGGGACGGCTGGGGGGGCGTGGAAAGAGGTGTCTGGCTCATGGTGAATCCTTGGGTCAGAGCCGTTCGATCCGCCGTGCGGCGTCGTCCAGCAGGTCGGCGATGGCGTGGATCTGCTCCGTGTCGAGCGGAGCGCCCGCCAGGCGCATGTGCAGGGCCTGGCGCAGGTTGTGCACCGCCCGCTCCACGGGCGCGGGCCGGTGGCCGCGATGCGCCATGCCGTCGGCCATGCGCGCGAGCAGGGCATTCACCTCGTCGCGGTGGCTCTCCAGGTGGGCGAGGCCCTCGGGCGTGGCGGTGTGCAGCTTGCGGCCGCCGCCTTCGGCGCTCACGGTGACGTGGCCCAGTTCCTCCAGCAGGGTGAGCGTGGGATAGACCACGCCCGGGCTCGGGCTGTAGCTGCCGCCCAGGCGCTCCTCGATGGCCTTGATGAGCTCGTAACCGTGGCGCGGCTTGTCCGCGATGAGCTGCAGCAGAACGAGGCGCAGGCCGCCGTGGCCGAAAAAGCGGCCGCCGCCGCGCCGCGGGCCGGGCGGCGCGCCGCGGGATTCGAGCAGGTCGAGGTCTTTCATGGGATGTACTCCGATAGAACGATTTATCTACGATATATCGAATTCATATCGAAACACATCTCCATGCCGAAATCCCCTGTTCAAACCAGGGACTTGGGCGGAGCCTGGCGCGGCGAAGGCGCCCGGGGATCAGGCGGCGGCCGCCATGCCCGCCGCATGCCCGCGCGTGAACGCCTCCTCGAACACCGAGTAGCCGGACCAGTCGGCATGCGCGAAGGCCAGGCGGGCCGTGCCGGGCACGGAAGGCGCGGCGATGCGCTCGCCGTTCGCCAGCACATAGCGCTGCCGGGGCGCGGGCATGCGGCCGGCCTGGCTCAGGAAGGCCAGCGTCCCCGGCACGGGGATGGACATGGCGTGCCCGTAGCGGGTGATCTCCACGCGCGTCACGCGGGCGCGCAGGTCCGGATGCGGGCCGGACAGGCTCGCGAGGATGGCGTCGCGCCAGTGCGTCCAGGGCTGTTCGGCAAGCTGGCGGCGGCCGTCGGGCACGTCGCCCAGGGCCCGGTAATAAGTGAGCACCGTGGGGCCGGGGCGCGGATCCAGGCGCTGGTGGCCCGCATCCACATAGCCCAGGCCGCCCGGCGCCGGATCGTCGTACAGCACGTTGTCCCAGGCGGGTGCCGCGCCCTCGCGGTCCGACAGCGGCGCGTCGATGCGCAGGTTCGCCACCAGCCAGGGCGCCCACTGCAGCCGCTGCGCGGCCTGGGAGAGGAACGCGGGCGGGTTGCGCACCACGCGCGCCGCCACGAAGACGGGCAGCGCCACCACGCAGCGGCGCGCCTGCCAGCGCTCGATGCTGTCGCTCGCGTGGTGCAGCACGTCCACCTCCACCCCGCGCCGGTTCTCCTCGATGCGCAGCACGGTGCTGCCGGTGCGCAGCGCCCCGGCGTCGCTCACCGGCGCGGCCAGCCGCTGGGCCAGCCAGCCGTTGCCCTCGGGCCAGGTGAGCACGCCATCGCGCTCCTCGCTGGCCGCATCGCCGGGCGCATGGAAGCCGTGGCGGCTGGCGAAATAGTGGATGCCCGCCCAGGCCGACACCCGCGCCGTGCCGGCGCCGTAGTCGTCGCGGCAGCAGTAGTCCAGGTACCAGCGCAGGTGTGCATCCGAGAAGCCCTCCTGCGACAGCCAGGCATCGAACGTGACGGCATCCAGAGAGCGCAGTGCGGCGGAAACCGGCTGGTCCGGCCGCCACAGCTTGAACGTGGGCATGGCGAAACGCGCCGTGCGCCCCAGTTCCGCCACGCGCGCGGAGAAGCGCCGGTACTGCTCCAGGGTGTCCGCGCCGACACCGTTCACGGGCAGGAGGCCCTCCTGCCAGGCCCCCCGGAAGAACAGCCGTTCCTGCGGACTGTGGCACAGGCTGCGCTCGTCGATCTGCCAGCGCCCCGCAACACGCCGCCGCAGGCCGAGTTCCTCCAGCAGGTCCTGCACCTCGCGCGCGCCGTCGCCCGGCACCGGCAGGTAGTGGGCACCCAGGGGGCAGGCCATGCCGTCCACCTGGCCGGCGCGGCTGTTGCCGCCCGCGGAATCCTCCATCTCCACCAGCATGAAGTCATCGATTCCGGCCAGGCGCAGGGCGCGTGCCGCGGCCAGGCCCGCCACTCCGCCGCCCGCCACCACCACCTGGGTGCGGCGCACGATATCGGGCTCGATCGTCCCGCCCTTCTGCAGCCGGTCGCGCAGCGCATGGCCCCGGGCCATGTCGATGCCCGTGAAGCCCCCGGGCAGGTCGCGCGGCGCCGGCCCGCACCCGGCCAGCGCACAGGCGGCGGCCGTGGCCGTGGCGCCCCGCAGCAGGGTACGGCGCTGCAGCGCGGGGAGATCGAGGTGGGAAAGAGGCATGCGGCGTACTCTACGCCACGGGCGTGTCAGGCCGGGCCCGGCATCAATGCGCTGCCACCTTGCCCCACTCCTGCTCGTAGGTGTGCACCAGCACCTGGTTCGACAGGCGGTTCACCTCCGCCGGCACCCGCGCCATGTCCAGGGGGAAGTCGAACAGCAGCGGCAGCGTGGGCACCGACAGGAACCGCAGCCCCCCGGGCAGGTGCTCCGGCAGGCGCCATGGCCGCCGGCTGGCGATGACGAAGCCCCACTCCCCGAAACTCGGCACGTGCACGTGGTAGGGCGCCGTGGCGAGGCCCACCGATTCGATGGTCTGCACCACGGTCCAGAAACTCTGGCGCGCCACCAGCGGCGAGGTGGTCTGCACCACCGCATAGCCGCTCGCCGACAGGCGTTGCCCGAGCAGGGCATAGAAGCTGTTCGTGTAGAGCTTGCCGATCGCGAAGTTGGTCGGGTCGGGAAAGTCCACCACGATCACGTCGAACGTATCGTGTGCCCCCACGCTCCCCGCTGCGCGTGGTTCGCTGCCCCCCGAGGGGGCCCTCGCGCCTTGGGGCGGCCCGGCAGCGCTCGAGGTGGAGGCATCCCCTCCGCTCCCCTCCTGCAGCCACTGGAACGCGTCGGTGTTGACGATGTGCACCCGCGGATCGTTGAGCGCTCCTGCGTTGAGCCGTACCAGCGCCGGATCGGTGCGGAAGAGCCGCGTCATGGCCGGATCGAGTTCCACCAGCGTGACCGATTCGACCGATGGGTACTTGAGGATCTCGCGCACGGCCATGCCGTCGCCGCCGCCGAGCACCGCCACGCGCTTCGGTGCCCCGTGGGCGGACATCGCCGGGTGCACCAGCGCCTCGTGGTAGCGGTATTCGTCGCGCTCGGCAAACTGCAGGTTGCCGTTCAGGAACAGCCGGTAGCCCGAGCGGCCGTGGGTCACCACGATGCGCTGGTAGGGCGATGCGCTGGCGATGACGATGCGGTCCTGGTAGAAATGGTCTTCCGCCAGGCGGGTGATGTGCTCGGCCCCCGCGAAGCCGGCCAGCAGCGCCCCGAGCACGGCCGCGCACGCCAGCGCATGCGCCCGGAAACGCCGCAGTTCGTGCCGGAAGAGCCACAGCGCCCAGACCGCCACCACCGCGTTGAAGATGCCGAACAGCAGCCCCGTGCGCACCAGCCCCAGGTGCGGCACCAGCAGCAGCGGGAATGCGAGCGACACCGCGAGCGCGCCGAGGTAGTCGAAGGTGAGCACCTGCGAGACCAGGTCCTTGAGCGCCACGTTGCGCTTGAGGATGCGCATCACCAGCGGTATCTCCAGGCCCACCAGCATGCCGACCAGCAGCACCATGCCATAGAGCAGCAGCCGGAACGCACCCGGGACATAGGCATTGGCCAGGAACAGCAGCGCGGGCAGCGCCCCGCCGACCACCGCCACCAGCAGTTCGATCCGCAGGAAATGCGCGGGCAGCTGGCGGTCGAAATACCGCGACAGCCACGAGCCCACGCCCATCGCGAACAGGTAGGTGCCGATGATGGTGGAGAACTGCAGCACCGAATCGCCCAGCACGTACGAGGCGAGCGCGCCCGCGACGAGTTCGTAGAGCAGGCCGCAGGCGGCCACCACGAACACGCTGGCGAGCAGCGCGATGTCCAGCGGACGGGGGGCGGGCTGCGGGGGGGATGGGAGGGGAGCGGCGGCGGTCAAGCCCGCTATTTTGCGGGATGCGGGCCACCGCGCCTTGCCGCCTCCGGTCGCACAATCCACCCACACCGTCTCGGGCGCAGGGCCCCTGCACGGCCCTCCGGGAGGCTTCGCATGCATTTCATCGTCATGGGCGCGGGCGCCATCGGCCTTTACGTGGGCGGGCGCCTGGCCGCGGCCGGGGAAACGGTGACCCTGGTGGGCCGCCCGCGCATCCTGGACGCGATCGCGCAGGACGGCCTGCGGGTGAGCGACCTGGAAGGGGCCGATGCGCGCGTGCCACCGCATGCGCTGCAGCGGGCCCCGTCGCCGGACGGCATGGAATGCCCCGGCGACGCCATCGTCCTGCTGTGCGTGAAGGGCGGCGCCACGGCGCAGGCGGCGCGCGCGCTCGTCACCGCCTGCCCGCCCGGCACGCCCGTGGTGTCGCTGCAGAACGGCGTGGACAACGTGGCGCGCATCGCCGACCACGCGCCGGCATTGCCATCGGGGCCATGGTGCCCTACAACGTGGTGCTGCGCGGCACGCACGTGCACCGTGCGACCACCGGAGACATCCACCTGCAGCGCGATCCGGCCACCGCCGCGGCGGCTGACGCCTTCAGGGCGGCAGGACTGGGCACCACGGTCGTCGAGGACATTCGCCCTGTGCAGTGGGGCAAGCTGCTGCTGAACCTCAACAACCCCGTGAATGCGCTCTCGGACCTGCCGCTGCGCGAGGAACTGCAGGACCGTGACTGCCGCAAGGTGTTCGCGGCGCTGCAGGCCGAAGCGCTGCGCGCCATGGCGCACGCCGGCATCCGCCCCGCGAAGGTCGCGCCCGTGCCACCGGCACTGCTGCCGCACGTGCTGCGGTTGCCCGACGCGCTGTTCACGCGGCTCGCACGCCGCATGCTGCGCATCGACCCGGCCGCGCGCTCATCGATGTGGGACGACCTGGAAGCCGGCCGGCCCACCGAGATCGACGACCTCTGCGGCGCCGTCGTGCGCCTGGCCGCAGCGCATGGCCTGCGTGCGCCCTGCAACGAACGCATGTGCGCCCTGCTCGCCGGTCCGCGCCAGCGGCTCACGGGCGCGCAGATGCGCCAGGCCCTGGGCCTCTGAACCTGGAAGCGCCTCAGAACTGGTAGCTCGCGCTCACCAGCAGCGATCGCGGCGTGCCCGGAAGCGCGCTGGTGCCGGGACGCCAGTACTCCTTGTCGAACAGGTTGGAGACGGCCGCCGTCACCGTCCACGGCGCGGAGCGCCAGCCGATGAGCGCATCCCAGCGGCTGTAGCCCGCCATGCGCGACGTGTTGGCATCGTTCGCCCAGCGTGGGCCGGAATGGGTCACGCCGATTTCGCCGTACCACGGCCCTGAAGGCGCATAGCGCACGAACAGGTTGCCCGTGCGGCGCGCCACGTCGCGCAGGTCCTTGCCCTCCAGCGCGGGGTTGGCCTTGTTCTCCACCACTTCGGCACGGGTGATGCCCGCGCCCCCGCGCACGTACCAGCCGGCCGCCACGCGGCCCGACGCGGTGAACTCCAGCCCGCGCGAGCGCTCCTGCCCGCGCACCGCCCAGACATCGGGCTGGTTGGTCGCATCGGGCTGGTAGCGGATGTTGTAATGGTCGATCTGGTAGGCCGAGAACTGCGTGGAAAGCGCGCCCTGCAGCCAGTCGCTCTTGATGCCTGCCTCGAACTGGCGCGAATACTGCGGCTCGTCGTCCTGCGCGCCGCTGATGCCCAGCATGCCGCGCCCACCGAACGGCGAGAAGCTCTTGCTGTAGGAGGCATACACGCTGTGCTCGCGGCCGGGCTGCCACACCAGGCCCGCGCGCGGGCTCACGGAGCTGCCGCTCGAATGGCGCCAGGCATCGGTGAGGCGGTTCAGGCTGTCGAAGTCGTAGTCGTCGTAGCGCGCACCCACCAGCAGCTTCCACTGCGGCGCGAGGCTGATGAGGTCCTGCGCGTAGAGCGCCCGGGCGCGGGCCAGGTGCAGGTTGTGCTGCGTCGGCGCGCCCTGCGCGGGCCGCACGGCGTTGAACACCGGGTTGAACGGATCGACGAAGCCGTTGCTCGCCGCGGTGGAGAAAAGCCGCGGCTGGCGCTCCTCGTCGCTGTGCTCCACGCCCACCAGCAGCTCGTGCGCCATGCCGGCCAGCTCGACGCGGCCCGTCAGGTCCACGGTATGGATGGTGGTCTTGTTGTTCGTCTGCTGCCAGGCATAGCTCTGGCGCAGCAGGCCCGGGTTCGTGCAGGCAGCGCCCGTGGGCGTGCGGCCGCGCGCATTGCAGTAGGTACCCAGGAAGTAGTGGTCGAAATCCTGCCGCGCCTCGCGCCGGCTGGCCACCCAGCGCACGCTCCACCGCGGATTGAAGTCGTAGCTCAGGTCCGAGCGCAGCACGCGCAGGCGGTCTTCCACGTAGTCGCCGGGCTGCGCGAAGCCCTGGCGCGGCGAGACGCCCGAAGGCAGCTGCTCGTAGGCCGGCCCCCGGTCCGGCACGCGCCAGACGTTGTCATAGGTGTACTGGCCCGTCCAGCGCAGGCCCGTGCGCGTGTCCACGAGGATGCTGGGCGACACCATCTCGTTCCTGTTGCGGATGCCGCTGCGGAAGCTGTGCGCCTGCTCGCGGTCGGCCGTGAGGCGCACGGCCACGTTCGGGCTCAGCACGCGGTTGATGTCCAGCGTGCCGCCCACGTTGTCCCATGATCCGCCGCGCAGCGTGGCACTGCTCCTGGCGTCGAAGCGCGCCTGCTTGCTCACCAGGTTGACCACTCCGCCGCCCGCCCCGCGGCCGTAGAGCACCGACGCCGGGCCCTTGAGGATCTCGATGCGCTCCACGTTCGCGGTGCTGCGGCGCACCTGGCCGCCCTCGCGCACTCCGTCGCGGTAGATGTCGCCCGAGCTCACGTCGAAGCCGCGGATCGTCAGCCCCTCGCCGCGCATGTCATAGCTCGCGCTCACCCCCGGCTGGCCGTCGAGCATGGTGGCGAGGTCGTTGATGCCGTAGCTCTTGTACTTGTTGACCTCGACCGTGTCGATGGTCTGCGGAATGTCGCGCGGGGCGGTGTAGGTCTTGGTGGCTGTCGTCACGCCCTCGGGGCGCACGTCGTCGGGGTCGAACTGCGCGCCGGAGACATGGACCGTGGGCAACGCCGCACGCGCGGAGGCTTCCTCAGCAGGTGCCTCGCCTTGGGCCCAGGCCGCTCCTGCCAGCCCGGCCCACAGCATCGCCGCGCGCAGCGGTGCGGATCCGTCAGGGGGCATGCCGCGGCCCCGCATGCGCCGCGCTCCAGAAAAGATGGGTGTCGCCATATCGCTCTCAAAAATCCGGCCGTGCCGTCTTGGCTGCGGCCGCGTTACGAAAGCGACAAATTGTAATGAGAGTGATAACGATTCTTAATAATTCATTGATGGATTCCGTGGTTGAAGCTTTGCTGCCGAGTTAACGTAAAATTTTGTATCAGCTCTCTGTCGAACACCATACCAACACGACCGCCGCCTGTCCGAGCTGCTGCGGCTGGGAGATCCGATTTGCGCCCCCTTCTACTGGCAGCCGCCATCGCTGCGTCGCTGGCTCTCGCAGCCTGCACCACGCCCTACGCCCGCAAGGGCATGGCAGGCGGATACACCGACGAGAAGATCGATGAAACGCACTACCGCGTGAAGTTCGACGGCAACGGCAACACGTCCGCCGACCGCGTCTGGAATTTCTGGGTCTACCGCTGCGCCGAGCTCACCAGGGAAAAGGGATACACCCACTTCACGGTGCGCAAGCCGAACGAGCCCCTGGCCGGCGGCCCGGCGCCGCAACGCTCCATCCCTGCGATACAGCCTGCCGGATATGCGGGCACGGACGGTGAACAGCCCCGCATGCTCAAGACCAAGGGAGGCGGCGCGCCCATATTCATCTATACCCCTGGCACCACCGTCACGGTCACCACGTGGCACAACGATGCCGTCATTGCCCTGTACCGGGATCCCCTGCCCGAGGCGGTGATGGTGCTCGAGGCCCGCGTCGTGCTGGAGCAACTCGCCCCCTATGTCCAGTCCGACGGAAGAGACGCCGCACCGGCCCGCGACGAACTGCTGCGCAAGGCGGCCTCCATGGTCCGGTCGGAGCGGGGCTACGGGTTCGGGGGTGAACTGTGAGCCGCCGAGCCATGCCCCTTTCTCCCCTCCTGGCCCTCTGCGGGGCGCTGATCGCCACCGCACTGCCGGCGAACGTTGCCGCCCAGGGGTACAACCTGTTTCCGGACACCCGGCAGGCCCCGCGCCGCGATGTCCAGTGGCAGCCCACGCTCATTCCCGGAACGTGCGTGCGCCCGGTCTATCCACTGAACTCCATCCGGCAGAAGGAACAGGGCCGGACAGCCCTCACCCTGACCGTGGGTCCGGACGGCAACGTGCGGAGAACGTCGGTGAGCTACTCCAGCGGATCCGCGCGGCTGGACCTGGCGGCCCAGGACGCCATGTCCACCTGCCGGTTCCAGCCGGCACACGACTCCACTGGCTCGCCCATGCAGTCGTCCTACAGCATGCACTACGACTGGCGCCTGGAAGACGCACCGCCCGACCCGTGGGTGGAACTGAAGGCCCTCGGCGGCGCGGGCTTTCCCGCCACCGGCGACGTTGCGGCCGTGGCCTTCGCTGGCAGCAGCGTCGCATCACCCGCGCAGCGTGCGAAAGTGCTGGCCATGGTGAAGGCCAGGGCCACGGAAATGGCGGCTTGCCCGAGCATCGAGACAGCGGCCTCGCGCATCGTGCGCGACATCAGCGCCACGGCTGCTGCGGGGCGCCGCTCGGTCGAGCTGTGGACGCTGGCCCAGTGCGGCCGGACGATGCGATATGTCGTCCTCATGGCATTCCCGCTGGATGCCCCGGCCTTCTTCCATGCCGTGCCCCTCGCAGCGTCGGAACCCGATCCGACCTGACAGCGCCCGCCCCCCGCAGCCGGCACCTCGAGCCAGCACCACGGCGGCCTCACCCCCCGTGGATCGCCGCCGCCACGATGATGCTGATGCCCAGGCACATCGCAGCCACGACCATGGCCAGGGCCTTGTTCTGCTTCTCGACGATCTCGGCCCACAGGTCGTAGGGCGTAATCTTGTCGATGACGATGAAGCTGATCCAGAACACCAGCACGCCGATCAGCGCGAACAGGATGGAGCCGAAGAAGGCGGCGGGGTGCAGCCAGTCGAATGGCATGGTGAACTCCTTCATTCAAACAACGAACCGGAAAAAAACGGGCTCGGCTAGCACAGCCGCTACTTGTGCCCGCCGCCGCTGGACCAGCCCCCGAAGGAGCCGCCCGAGGAGCGGTAGCTCGACGAGGTGCAGTTCTCCCGCGCAGGATCGCAGGAGGAGCTGCAGCCCCGCGAGAACAGCAGCAGCAGAAGGACCAGCACGACCGCCACGATGATCACCGTGACGCAGCCCACTCCCCCGAGGCTGCCGGCGCTCGCCAGGGGCGCCGCGTCGTCGCGCTTGAACAGGTCCTTGCGCCCCTCGAGCTTGAACGCCTGGGCCACCAGGGCGCTGTCCACCAAGCTGCCCACCGACCACGTGATCTCGCGCGGGGTCTGCTCCATCGACAGCCGGCCCCGGCCGCCCTTGCTGCTGTAGTCGCGGTTCTGGGTAGCCTGCCCCCGCTCCACCGGCCAGTAGAACTCGCCCAGCACGTACGTGGTCTCGGCGCGGTACTGGTAATCCAGCCGGTAGGGATTCTGCAGGTAGGTGGCGGTCTGTCCGTCGGCGGACAGCTTGGGCGCGCCCGTCGCGGGCCGCACCAGGCTCCAGCCGTCCGAGGCATCCACGAGGAAAGCGAACCCGCGCTGGCGGTTGTAGAGCAGGTACTCGTCCCAGCCGAAGCTCTCGTCGTCGTCCGGCTCGCGGCCCATGCGGTGCTGGAAGCCCACCACCTGCCAGACCACGCCCTCGAGCAGGCCGGTCGTGCCCAGCGGGATCAGCGGCTGCACGGGCTCGTCCTGCACCGCATGCCGCAGCTCGCCCCCGATGCCGCCCGAGATGTCGATCAGGCTCGCGCACGACGGGCAGGTCAGGCTCTTGGTGGTGTCGAACGCCACCGGCACCGGCGCGCCGCAATGCGGGCAACTGAACTGGCGCGCCTTCTCGTCCTTCGCCGACTCCTCGCGCAGGCCCTGCATGTGCAGGTCTTCCAGCCGCACGGCGCGGCCGCGCTCCACCCGCGGGGGTGCCTGCGAATAGTCGATGGACAGCACCTCGCCCTGCTCGCTGCGCAGTTCCACCACCGAGAAAGGCTGGCCCAGCGGCGGCAGCTTGGGCAGTTCGCCCTGCGCCGACACGAGATGCGCCTGCACGTTCGCCGCCACGCTGTAGGGCACGCCGTTGATCGCCGTGGTGGCGCCCACGCGGAAGCGCTCCGGGGCTGGCAACTCGCGCCCCGGCTCGATGGGCCGCGTGAACACGTAGCCCCCGTTGTCCTCGCCCAGCGTGGCGGTGGTGCCATCCTCCAGGATCGCGTTCCACTCGGTCCACGTGCCCGTGTCGGCCTTGTACTGCAGCCGCCCGATCAGCGTGAACGGCTGCTCGCGCCCATCCAGCACGGCGCGGCCGCTCGCCATGAGCTGCAGCGGGCTGTGGTCGTCGAACACCTCGGCCATCTTGCCCACGCGCGACAGCACCTCCCCGCTGCGCACGACGGTGCTCTGGCAGTAGGGACAGACCGCGTGCGTGGACTGCGCGCTGCGGAATTCGACCGGCGCGCCGCAGCCCGGGCAGGGCGCCCGGTAGTGGCGCTGGAGTTGGGGATCGGCCATGTGGTGATCGGTGTTGTCGGCCCCCTGCCGGCATCCTCGCCGGCAGGGCACGATTTACTCCGCAGCGGTCGGAGGCCTTGCCATCCACCGCCTGCGGCGCTTCGGGTCACACCCGCTCAGACCAGCTTCTTGAGCAACTCTGCCTTCTTGGCGTCGAACTCTTCCTGCGTGAGGATGCCCTTGGCCTTGAGGTCGCCCAGTTTTTCCAGGGTGGCCATCACGTCCTCGGGACGCACGCCCGCCACGGGCACGGCGCCCCCGGCGGCGGCAGCCGGAGCCCCTGCGCCCCCCTGCAGGCCCTGCTGCAGGTTCTGCGCCAGCACCTGCCCGAGCGCCACGCCCGCGCCCAGGCCCATCGCGTCGCCCGCAACGCCGCCCCCGTTGCCCGCGCCTTCCGCGAACTTCGGAATGGACTGCGCCGTCTGGTACTGCATGAACTTGCCCATGTCGTTGCCGACCATGCCCATGCCGATCTTCTGGTCGAGGATCTTCTGCAGCTCTTCGGGCAGCGACAGGTTCTGCACCGTCATCGCCTCCAGCTGCAGGCCGATCTTCGCGAAAGCGGGCTGCAGCTCCTTCGCGAGCGCATCGGCGAACATGATCTGGTTGGCCGCGAGGTCGAGGAACGGCAGGCCGCTGGAGGCGATCGCGTTGCTGATGTTCTGCAGCACGAGGCCGCGCAGCTGGCCGTCGAGCTCGCCCACCGTGTAGGCTGCGCGCGTGCCGGAGATCTCGGTATGGAACAGCTTCGGATCGGCCACGCGGTATGCGTAGTTGCCGAAGGCGCGCAAGCGCACCGCACCGAAATCCTTGTCGCGGATGGTGATGGGCTGCGGCGTGCCCCACTTCTGGTCCACCTGCTGGCGCGTGCTGAAGAAGTACACGTCGCTCTTGAACGGGGACTCGAACAGCTTGTCCCAGTTCTTCAGGTAGGTGAGCACCGGCAGGGTCTGCGTGGTCAGCTTGTAGGTGCCGGGGCCGAACACGTCGGCCACCTTGCCCTCGTTGACGAACACTGCCATCTGCGACTCGCGCACCACCAGCGTGCCGCCGTTCTGGATTTCCAGATCGCGCATGGGAAAGCGCCACGCCAGCGTTCCGTCGTCGTCTTCCGTCCACTGGATGATGTCGATGAACTGCTTCTTGATGAAGTCCATGAGGGCCATGCGGTGCTCCGGCTGTGAAGAGGGAAGGAAGGAAAACGGACTGCGAACCCGTCCGTGCGGTGGCCGATCATAGCGGCGCCGGGCCGCGGCGCTATCGCCGGCTTCGAGAGGATCAATTGGCGCACGCCAATGAGAATGCATAGCATTCACACATCCCCCGCGAACACCGATACGGAAAGAAAGAAGGAGAGCCGCCATGGACCGCATCCGCCACGCCACCCGCCAGAACCTGCCCACGCTCATGAAGACGGGCAGCTACTACCTCATCCACATCTGCGTCGCGGCCCTGGTGGCCTATGCGGTCACCGGCAACCTGATCGCCTCGCTCACGCTGAGCCTGCTGGAGCCCACCGTGCAGGCCGTGGCATTCTTCTTCCATGAGAAGGCCTGGGAACGCGCGGGCCGGCGACGCGCCGCCGCAGCCGCATCGCAACCCGCCGCTGCAGGCGCCTGAACGCCACGGGCTGGAGAACCGCCATGGAACATGCTGCCGCACATACCTCCGGTGCGCACCGCGCGGTTGCCATGCAGCCCCGGGCCCTGCCGTTCGCCCACTGGCTGGTCGAGCGCCTGGCCGGCCTCGCCAACGGGCGCTGACCCCGCCGACGCCGCAAGGTCAGGCGCGGGTATCCAACAGCGAACCGAGCATGCGGTCCTCGGTCTTGAGTGTCTGCAGGTTGGCCGAGAAGGCATAGGTCGCGGACATCTGGTCCACCGCGTCCGCCTCCGGCGAGGCGCCTTCCTGCGCGGCCCGGCCGACGCGCGCCTCCACCCCGCCCTGGTCCGGCACCGCAGACTGCTCCACCGTCTGGCGGCGGAAACCCTCCGTGTTCATGTTGGCCACGTTGTGCGCCGAGGTGTCCAGTTGCAGCTGCGCAGCGCGCAGGCCGGAGGAGGCGATGGAGGAAATGGAGGACATGGCGGGGCTCCTGCACGGAAGGCGGTGAACGGATTATCAGCCCCAGCGGCGGGAAATGCCATGTAATTTCGCCATGGGGTGCCTCTCCCGAAAATGCCCGTTGCCGTGCGTCCATCGAGGCAAGCATGGTCGAAGGCATCCAACATACACATGCAGAGAGGGAACGATCATGAGAAAACTTGCAGTATTCACGGCATTGGCTCTGGCAAGCGCCGTCGCGGCAGCAAGGCCGGATTACCAGTTCAAAGTGGACTGGAATGCCAGCGGCAACAATGACCAGAACTATCCTGGCACTGACCGTCCATACACGGAAAGCCAGATAAAAGCCTTCCTCGATTCCAAGAAAGACAAGCACAGCACCCAATTGGGAGGCCAGCTTCTGGCGGCATGCGGGGTGGTACAGGTGCAAAAAGGCTGTCACCAAGCCAACGACCGGCACGTTACCATCTACGTCGACCCCAGGGACAGCAAGAACAAGGTGAAGGCTTGCACGGCCATCAACACCGGCTCCGGCGTGCACGTGGACGGTTGTTGAGCAGGCGGCTCCGGCCCGGCCTGTCTACGCGGGGCGTGGCCAGCGGGGCGCAAGACTCACCGCCCTGCTCTCGACTTCCTGTACACCATTCAAGGCAGTCACATCGGGCTTGTTCACCACTGCATCGGCAGATCGCGAGCGATGGTACATACCGCAGACGCGCTTCAGGGCCCGGTGCTGGTGCAGCCCGGTATCCGGGCTGCTTCCCCGCATTCCGATGGTATGTTTTCAAAGACGACCCCGAGGCCCACATAAACCTTGTTGGTTTGCACGGGTGGGTCGAGTTGCCAATCGATCGCGCCGACTCCAGGCGCAAGATCAACTACCTCGCTTTCGCCCAGAAGCTTCTTGGGGTCCACCCGATACAGGCGGAAAATGGCTGGATCCCTCTGGCCGTAATGCACGATGCGTTGCCACACCGATGCGTCGTAGATCTCCAGCCGATAGACACGGTGGGGACTGTCAAAGGTCATGAACAATGTCGGCCTGGTCACATACCAGCCCAGTACCACGCAGGCGGTCAGCGCCAGGCACCAGACGATGCAGGGCACATTCTTGAGAGCGGAAAGCTTCATCACCACTCCAGCTGGATGGGAAACGGAAGGCGCACGCGATGCGTGTCGGAGACGATCATGAAATCGCCGCCCCGTCCATGCAGGGCGCGCCATTGCCTGAAGTGCCGGTTCTGCACCAAATAACTTTGGCGGCTGGCCTCGTCGGCATCGGCATACATCCATTGCTCGGCGAGGGGAATGTCCAGGGCAGACCGGGGAAAACGCTTCACGCCATGCGGCCCCCAGAAGCCCAGCGGCTGCGACAGCAAGGAGTCATCGTTGAAATCGTAGGAATCGCGCAGGTAGAAGGCCAGCGCATCGATAGCGATGACCACCTTGCCGTGCCCCCTGGGCGTCACCAAGCCCGACACCGCGACCTTGAGCGTGGCCTCGCCCATGGCACCGTAGAAGTCGTCCACCGGGTCGCTGAGCCGGCCTACTTGCAGGACATTCACTTGGCACGTGTCATCCAATATCTTTGCCGGCTGGCTCAGGTTGCCAAAACGCCAGGGCGGGGTCCGTCCTAATGTTTGTCGTATGACCTTCCTTTGTAGCTCCACTATTCCAGCAGGGCTGCTCCACTCCGACTGCAACCTCGACACCGCAGCCTGCACACGGGAAAAACCCAGTGCCCATTGCATGGTGACGGTATCTTCATCCAGTTGCGATGCGGGTAACTGGTGTAGCAGCCCGGGTGGAAGGCTGCGCTTTATCGAGCGAGTGATCTCAAACCCCGCCCCCCTGAACCACCGCTCCATCAACGCCGCCGCCACCGGCCACCCCAGACGCGATCGCATCACGTCCGGAATGTCATCGAGCCGAAACCGCCGGACCTTTGGCGGCAGCTTGTCTTCCAAATGTGCGCGCAGTCGCTCCGCATCGACACGGACGATATCGTTCATCTGGCCCTCTCTTTGGTGCTTTTTCTTCGGGCCGGATTCTGGAGGCAAAGATCTCCATTGCTCCCCCATTGAGCTACCGCATGGTTACGAAGCGCAACTGTCGGGCTGAACGCCTCTGAACAGGTCGTGGTGGGCAGGAGACTGTCGCTGGAGCCGTGGCCTGTTACCGCAGGCGCACCTCACCCATGCGCCCGCACCAGGCACTCCCCGAACGCCTGCGCCGCCCTCGACGGCGCCGGCGACCTGCGCACCAGCCCCACGAACCGGCATTCATAGCGCAGCAGCTCCGGCCGCACGGCCTGCATCCGCCCGCGCCGCTCGAAGGCCTCGGCATAGTGGTCGGGCAAGAACCCCAGGTACCGCCCCGACAGGATGAGCGTGGCGATCGATTCCTGGTCGAAGCCCGTGGCCGCGCGGGCGAAGCGGGCGCGGTGGCTCAGTTCCATGTTGGGCGAGTGGTAGCCCAGGCCGGCGAAGGGATAGTCCCGCACGGCATCCCAGTCCAGGCCCGTGTGGTCGGCGCCGAAGAGCGGGTGGCCCGCGCCGCAGTACAGCAGCATGGTCTCCCCGAACAGGTCGGTGTAGACGAGGCTCTGTGAGCTGCGGTGTGCGGGGATGATGCCGACCTGGTAGCTGCCGTCGATCACGCCGCGTTCGATGGCATTGATCGGGCCCACGTGCAGCTGCAGTTCCACCTCGGGCGCCTGCCGGCCGAAAGCAGCGATGGCCTCGCCGATGCGCGCCGCCGGGTTGGTGGCGGTCTTGTCGAACACCGCCACGGCCAGCTGGCCGCCCATGCGCGCATGGATGTCGTCGATGCCGTCGCGGAAGCTGCGCACCGAGGCCAGCAGGCGCAGCGTTTCCTCATAGACGCGCTGGCCCTCGGGCGTGAGCGCGAAGCCCGCCCGGCCGCGGCGGCAGAGGGTGAGGCCCAGGCGCGTCTCCAGGTCCTTCATGTGGCGGCTCACGGTACTGGTGCCGATGTTGAGCTCCAGCTCGGCCGCGGCCATGCCACCGCATTCCACCACGCTCTTGAACACCTGCAGCAGGCGCAGGTCCATGTCGCTGAGCTGGCCGAGCACGGCGCGCTCGCGGGTGGCGGGCACGGGGCCCGGCAGCGGGGACGGCAGAGCCGCCCGGGGGGGTTGTGCAGGTGTCGTCATGGTTCGCCCGGAAACTTGCACGAACCGGCAAGTGAACATGGATATTTGCTCATTCAAGAAATTATCCATCCCCGGAAGAATCCGCCTACGAATGCAGGGGCCACAGGGTACGAGAACGCTGCCGCCGTGGCCTGCCTGCGTGTTTCTTCCGCCATCCCTCTCCAAAGGACCGACCATGGGCTTTTCCGTCATCGAACCCGCGCCCGGCGCGGACGCCGCCGCCCCCCGCATGGATGCCGCCTGGCTCGAAGCGCACTGGATGCCCTTCACGGGCAACCGCAACTTCAAGGCCCGCCCGCGCATGATCGTGGGCGCCCAGGGGGCCTATTACACGGATGCCGAAGGCCGCAAGATCTTCGACGGCCTCTCGGGACTGTGGTGCTCGGGCCTGGGACATGGCCGCACCGAGGTGGCCGAGGCCATCGGCCGCGCCGCCGCCACGCTGGACTATTCGCCGGCCTTCCAGTTCGGCCACCCCGCCTCGTTCGCGCTGGCCAACAAGCTCAAGGAATTGACGCCCGCAGGGCTGGACTACGTGTTCTTCACCGGCTCGGGCTCCGAATCCGCCGATACCTCGCTCAAGATGGCGCGCGCCTACTGGCGCGCCAAGGGCCAGGCGAGCAAGACGCGCCTGATCGGCCGCGAGAAGGGCTACCACGGCGTGAACTTCGGCGGCATCTCGGTGGGCGGCATCGTCGGCAACCGCAAGACCTTCGGCCAGGCCGTGGAAGCCGACCACATCCCCCACACCCAGCCGCCCGCGGGCACCTTCCAGCGCGGCATGGCCGAGGACGGCGGCCGCGCACTGGCCGACAGGCTGCTGGACGTGATCGCCCTGCACGACGCCTCCAACATCGCCGCGGTGATCGTGGAGCCGTTCTCGGGTTCGGCCGGCGTGGTCATCCCTCCGAAGGGCTATTTGGAGCGCATTCGCGAGATCTGCACGCAGAACAACATCCTGCTGATCTTCGACGAGGTCATCACGGGCTTCGGCCGCTGCGGCGCATGGACGGGGGCCGAGGCCTTCGGCGTGACGCCCGACATCCTGAACTTCGCCAAGCAGGTGACCAACGGCGCGCAGCCGCTGGGCGGCGTGATGGCTACCAAGGAGATCTACGACACCTTCATCTCGCAGGGCGGGCCCGAGTACATGCTCGAGTTCCCGCACGGCTACACCTACTCGGCCCACCCGGTCGCGTGCGCAGCGGGCAATGCGGTGCTCGACATCCTGCAGAAGGAAGACATGCCGGCCCGCGTAAAGGCGCTGGCGCCGTATTTCGAGAACGCGGTGCATGGCCTCAAGGGCGCGAAGCACGTGGCCGACATCCGCAACTACGGCCTGGCTGCGGGCATCACCATCGCGGCCCTGCCGGGCGAGCCCGCGAAGCGCCCCTACGAGATCGCCATGAAGTGCTGGGACAAGGGCTTCTACGTGCGCTATGGCGGCGACACCATCCAGCTCGCGCCGCCCTTCATCAGTACCGAGGCGGAAATCGACCGCCTGGTCAGCGCCCTGGGCGACGCCCTGCACGAAGTGGCCTGACGCCCATGCACATCGCCATCCTGACCTTCGATGCCTTCAACGACCTGGATTCGCTGGTCGCGTTCGGCATGCTCAACCGCGTCGCGCTGCGGGGGGAGGCCGATTGGCAGGTGCGCATCGCCAGCCCGTCGCGCCAGGTAACCTCCATGAACGGGCTGACGATCGATGCGCACGAAGGCCTGGACACGCTGGCGGGGGCCGACGCGGTGCTGGTGGGCAGCGGCATGAAGACGCGCGACATCGCCGCCAACCCGGCCATCATGGAGCAGCTGCGCGTGCTGGACCCTGCCCGCCAATTGCTGGCCGCGCAGTGCTCAGGCACCTTCCTGCTGGGCCGCCTGGGGCTGCTCGGCGGCGTGCCGGCCTGCACCGACCTCACCAGCCGGCCCTGGGTGGAAGCCTCGGGCGTGCAGGTGGTGCAGCGGCCGTTCGTGGCGCGCGGCAATGTCGCCACGGCGGGCGGCTGCCTCGCCTCGCAATACCTGGTGGCCTGGCTGCTGTGCCGCCTGAAGGGCATGGAGGCTGCGCGCGAAGTGCTGCACTACTTCGCCCCCGTGGGCGAAAAAGAAGAATACGTGGAGCGCGCCCTGGGCCACGTGACTCCCCATCTGGAACCCCAGGCCGCCATGGCCTGACCCCGTTTTTTCCTTCGACAAGAACGCCATGCAACACGACAAATCCGTGACCTCCACCGTCGGCCACCTGATCGACGGCCAGATCGTCGCCGACACCGCCCGCACCCAGCCGGTGTTCAACCCGGCCACCGGCCAATCGACCACCAGCGTGGCGCTGGCCGACCAGGCCACCGTCGAGGCGGCCATCGCCTCGGCCGAAAAGGCCTTCCCCGCCTGGCGCAACACGCCGCCGCTCAAGCGCGCGCGCGTGATGTCCAAATTGAAGGTGCTGCTCGAGGAGAACGCCGACAGGATCGCCGCCCTCATCACCGCCGAACACGGCAAGGTGCTCTCCGACGCACATGGCGAACTGCAGCGCGGCATCGAGAACGTGGAATACGCCAGCTACGCGCCCGAACTGCTCAAGGGCGAGCACAGCCGCAACGTGGGCCCGAACATCGATTCGTGGTCCGAGTTCCAGGCGCTGGGCGTTACCGCAGGCATCACGCCGTTCAACTTCCCGGCCATGGTGCCGCTGTGGATGTGGCCCATGGCCGTGGCCTGCGGCAACACCTTCGTGCTCAAGCCCTCCGAACGCGATCCGAGCAGTGCCCTGCTCATCGCCCAACTGGCGCTGGAAGCGGGCCTGCCGCCCGGCGTGCTGAACGTGGTGAACGGCGACAAGGCGGCCGTGGACACGCTGCTGCGCGATCCGCGCGTGAAGGCCGTGAGCTTCGTCGGCTCCACGCCGATCGCAGAATACATCTATGCGGAAGGCTGCAGACACGGCAAGCGCGTGCAGGCCCTGGGCGGCGCCAAGAACCACGCCATCGTCATGCCCGACGCCGACATCGGCAACGCCGTGAGCGCGCTGATGGGTGCGGCTTACGGCAGCTGCGGGGAGCGCTGCATGGCGATCCCGCTGGTGGTGGCCGTGGGCGATGACACGGCGGATGCCGTGATCGCCGGACTGCAGGCCGAGATCGCGAAGATGAAGGTCGGCCCCGGTACGGACAACGGCAACGACATGGGCCCGCTGGTGACGAAGCAGCACTTCGAAAAGGTGAAGGCCTATGTGGACAGCGGCGTCGCCGAAGGCGCGACGCTGGTGGTGGACGGCCGCACGGTGAAGGTGGCCGGCCACGAGGAAGGCTACTTCCTGGGCGCCTGCCTGTTCGACCACGTGAAGCCCGGCATGAAGATCTACCAGGAAGAGATCTTCGGCCCCGTGCTCGGCGTGGTGCGCGTGAAGAACCTGCAGGAAGCGATGCAGCTCATCGACGACCACGAGTACGGCAACGGCACCTGCATCTTCACGCGCGACGGCGAGGCGGCCCGCTACTTCACCGACCACATCCAGGTGGGCATGGTGGGCGTGAACGTGCCCCTGCCCGTGCCGGTGGCCTACCACTCGTTCGGCGGCTGGAAGCGCAGCCTGTTCGGCGACCTGCACGCCTACGGCCCGGATGCCGTGCGCTTCTACACCAAGCGCAAGACCATCACCCAGCGCTGGCCCTCGGCCGGCGTGCGCGAAGGCGCGGTGTTCAGCTTCCCCAGCAGCCGTTGACAGCACAGCGGCCCGTGGTGCGCGATGTCGCCACGGGCCGCCATGAACGGGATGCGAATCAGCGCGGGAGCACGGTCACCGCATTGCGGGCCTGGTCGGTGCTGAACATCACGCGCAGGTTCTGCGCCGGCACGCCGCGCGCCACCAGTTCCTTGCGCACGGCGAGCGCGCGGGCCAGGGCGATCTGGCGCGCGTTCTTGGTGACCTTCCGGTCGGCGTAGCCCTTGATCTCCCAGCGCTGGCTAGCGGCTGCCTTGTCCGCGGTCAGGGCGTCCAGCAGCTCCGCGGTACTGGCGGGCAGCTCGGTTTCCAGGCCGGAGAACTCGGCGACCGTGCCGTCGTCGGGAATGCGCACCGGGGCGGGGGCGGGGGCCGGGGCGGGAGCCGGCTCGGGTGCGGGAGCGGCGGCCGGCGGCGGGGCCTCGGCGGGGGTGCCGGGCGCCTGGCCGGAGGCACCGGCGGCGCATCCGCCGAGCACGGCGGCGCAGCAAAGAAGGCTCAAGAGGGCACTGTAGGAACGCATGGAACGCATCGTTTCACCTGTTTTCATGGCTGGATGGGAAAGGGGCACGGCACACCGGCGCCAGGTACTCCCTCCCGGAGCGCCCGGCGCCACGGGATGCCGTGGCAGGCGGATTGTCACTCCATTGCGAGGCAATGGGGCCACCGGCCCGCCCGGAAAGACCAGGAAGGCTGCGGGAAGACAACACTGCAGCTTTCCGGAAAACTGCCGATAAGGGAAGGATCCACTGTCGAGCCACCCTTCCACGCGTCCTCCACCGCGGGCCTGCCGGGAAGCCGTACCGCCGCCGATGCCTTCTTCTCCGAACCCGCCAGCGCCCTCGCCCGCACGCACCGTCCACTGGCTGGTGCGGATGAACCACCGCAACCGCACCTTCTTCTACGCGCTGCTGTTCCTGGCGCTGGGGTCGCATTTCCTGCACATCGGTGCAGGCCGGGCCGCCTGGGCCGTGCTGGCCGTGCAGTTCCTCGCCTACCCGCAACTCGCCTACTGGACGGCCCGCCGCTCGCCGCACCAGGCGAAGGCCGAGTTGCACAACATGCTGGTGGACAACGTCTTCGGCGGGCTCTGGGCGGGCCTGCTGGGCCTTCCGGTCTGGATCACCTTCACGCTGTTCATCGGCAACTGCATCAACGTCGTCGCGTTCCACGGCTATCCCGGCCTGCTGCGGCTCCTGGCCGCCATGGGCGTCGGGCTCCTGGGCGGGCTCGCCCTGTACGGGGACCAGCCCCTGCACCCGGACATCGACATGGCCACGTCGCTGCTGTGCATCCTGGCGCTCACGCTGTTCCTGACCGTGTTCGCCCACACCAGCTACCGGCGGGCGGTGGAGCAGCAGCAGAGCAACGCCCGGCTGCGCACCCAGTTCGAGGAAATCCGGGCGCTGCAGGACCAGTTGCAGGAGCAGGCCATGCGCGACCCGCTCACCGGCCTGTACAACCGGCGCCACCTGGACGCCACCCTCGCGGCCCGGATCGCGCAGTGCGGCGCCAGGGGCCTGCCGCTGTCGCTGCTGATGATCGACATCGACCACTTCAAGCGCGTCAACGACACCCACGGCCACGCCGCCGGCGACGCCATGCTGCAGGCCCTGGCGCAGCTGCTGCAGCGCCACGTGCGCGTGCAGGACCTGGCCTGCCGGCACGGTGGCGAGGAATTCGTGCTGCTGCTGCCGGAGACACCGCTGACCATCGCCCGGGAGCGGGCCGAGGCGCTGCGCCAGGCCTTCGAAGCGCTGCAGGTGCGCCACGGCCCCGATGCGCTGTCCACCACCCTGTCGTGCGGTGTCTCGGCCTTCCCGCAGCACGCGGACGAGCCCCATGCACTCCTGGCCCGCGCGGACGAAGCGTTGTATTCCGCCAAGGTGCAGGGACGCAACCGTGTGGCCGTGCACGGCACGACGGGCGGCAGCCCGGAGCCCGGCTGAGCGCGCTATTCCTTCTTGCGCAGGTGGACCGACCGGGGGCCGCGCAGCGTCTCGGCGTCCAGGATCAGGCGGCCCTGGATGCGGCCCTTCATGCGCTGGACGCTGCTGGCGGCGTCGAGCATGTGCCGCGCCATCAATTCGCGCACCAGGACGGCATCGCGCGCCCGTGCCGCCTGCACGATCTCGCGGTGGAACCGGGCGTTGGTCTCGCCGAAGCGGCGGTGCTCCGACTTCGGGGTGCGGTTGCCGTACACGATGAGCTGGCGCAGCATCTCGTTGATCAGCTCGCAGGTGAAGCGCAGGAAGGGGTTCGGGTTGGCCGCGGCCAGGATGTCGTGGAAGTTCACGTCCTCCCGGCGCTGGGCGAGCAGGTCCTCGCTGCTGGAATGGGGATCGCAGCAGGCGATGCTGTGCTCAAGCGCATCGAAGTCGGCCTCCGTCAGGTGAGGCACGGCGCCGGCGGCCAGTTCGGGCTCCAGGAACTGGCGCACGGCGTAGATGTTGTCGATCGTCACGTCCTGGAAGAACAGGTAGTTCTGCAGGAACTGCAGCGTGCGGTCCAGCGACACCTCGGCGATGGTGCCCCCGCCCGAGGGACCGGTGGAGATGGTCACCAGGCCCTGCACCTCCAGCGACTTGAGCGCCTCGCGAATGGTGCCCTTGCTCACCTCGAACTGCGCCTGCAATTCGCCCTCGCGCGGCAGGCGGTCGCCGGGGCTCAGGTTCTTCTCGGTGATGAGCCGCTTGATCTCCTGCGCGACGAGGTCGGAGCGCTTGAGGGGCTTGATCGGCTTGCCGGCGGGCGGTTTCGTGGCCATGGTGCGTTGCGGATTGAAGACGGGTGGAGCGCAGTGGGCGGCAGGGCATCCGGCCGTCCGCTCCGTGGTGCAGTGTATGCACCACGCGCGTGCAGCGGCGCGGCAGGCAGGGTTTACGTGCACGGCATTTGTTCTATTTATCACTATAAATAGGAAAAACACATGGCACGCCACGTGCTTTGCAAAAAAAGCCGTGCCCCAGGCCCGCAGGCCGGCCGGATCCACCCACAGGAGCTCTTCCCCATGCAACGTCGTCACCTCTTGCAACTCTCCGCACTGGGCGCGCTGCCCGCATCGCTGGGCCTCGCGCGCGAAGCCTGGGCGCAGTCCACGGGCGCGATCCAGTTCGGTTGCCCCGTGCCCATGTCGGGCGCCTTCGCCGCGAACGGCAAGTTCGCCGACCTGGGCATGAAGCTGGCCATCGAGCAGTACGGCAAGGCCCTGGGACGCCCCCTGGCCTACACCGTGCTCGATACCGAGGGCAAGCCCGCCACTGCGGTGCGCAAGGTGCAGGAGGCATCGCAGCAGCAGGGTACGCGCTTCTTCGCGGGTGGCATCCTGTCCTCCGAATCGCTGGCCATGGGCAAGGAGGCCGAGAAGGCCGGCGGCATCTTCATCACCACCGCGGGCGCCGACGAGATCACCGGCAAGGACTGCAACAGCGCCACGTTCCGCTGGTCGGTGCCCACCTTCGGAGCGATCGAGCAGACCGTGCGCCCGCTGGCCGACGCGCTGCCCAAGGCCAAGCGCTGGTACACCATCACGCCGCAGTACGTGTTCGGCGACGGCCTGCTCTCGGCGGCCAAGAACGTCTTCAAGGAAAAAGGCCTGGAGCACGTGGGCAACAGCTACCACTCGCTCACCGAGAAGGAGTTTAGCGGCTACCTCACCAACGCGATGGCCGCCAAGCCCGACGTGCTCTTGCTGCTGAATTTCGGCTCGCAGTCGTCGGACGCGCTGCGCCAGGCGGTGAGCTTCGGCATGCACAAGAACATGACCATCCTGATCGCCTGGGCCTCGGGGCTGGAGCAGTTCGAGTCGCTGGGCGCGGACCTGTGCGACGGGATCTACTTCGGCGCGCAGTACTGGCACACGGTGGATGCTCCGCTGAACCTGGAGCTGGTCAAGCGCAGCCAGGAGAAGTTCAAGTCCAACCCCAACTACAGCCTCGCAGGCTCGTACATCTGCACCAAGCTGCTGATCGACGGGATCATCAAGGCCGGCACGGTGGAGCCGAAGGCCGTGGTCGCCGCGCTGGAAGGCATGAAGTACGCGGGCCTCACGGGCGAGGAAGAAGTCCGCAAGGGTGACCACCAGGTGCTCAAGAACTACTACCTGCTCAAGGGCAAGCCCAAGGCGAAGATGGCCAACAAGGACGACTACGTGGACGTGGTGAGCTCCGGCAAGTCGTTCCTGCCGTTGGACCAGACCGGCTGCAAGCTCGGCTGACCCGCCGCTTCCGTTCGCACCTTCCCGCCCCGCACTCCGTGCCGGGGCTTTCCCTTCCTGCGTCCTGCCCCACTCCATGAGCATCTACCTGCTACAGGTCATCAACGGGATCGGCATCGGCATGCTGTATTTCCTGCTGGCGGTCGGCCTGTCCATCGTGTTCGGCCTGCTGCGCTTCGTGAACTTCGCGCACGGCGCGTTCTATCTGCTTGGCGCGTACTTCTGCTACCAGATGACGCGCTGGGGCCTGAGCTTCTGGCTCGCCCTGGCGGTGGTGCCGCTGGTGGTGGGCGCCCTGGGCTGGCTCACCGAAAAGCTGGTGCTGCGCCACGTGTACGCCAAGCCGCACGAGTTCCACATCCTCGTCACCGTGGGCCTGGCGCTCGCGGTGCAGGAGCTGGTGATCCTGCAGTGGGGGCCGCTGGGCGACAGCGTGGCCGTGCCCGATCTGCTGCAGGGCGTGGTGATGTGGGGCAGCTTCGTCTATCCCAAGTACCGGCTCTTCGTGATCGGCTTCACCGCCGTGCTGGCCGTGGGCCTGTGGTGGGTGCTCGAAGGCACGCGCCTGGGCAGCGCGGTGCGCGCGGGCAGCGAATCGACCGAGATGGTGTCGCTGCTGGGCATCAACGTGTTCCGCATCTTCAGCCTGGTGTTCGCGCTGGGCGCGGCCACTGCCGCCATCGCGGGCGTGCTGGCGGCGCCCATCCGCGGCGCCGAGCCCTTCATGGGCATCGAGGCGCTGGGCGTGGCCTTCGTGGTCGTGGTGGTGGGCGGCATGGGCAGCTTCGGCGGCGCGCTGGTCGGGGGCCTCCTGATCGGCATCGTGCAGAGCGTGATGAGCACCGTGTGGCCCGAGGGCGCGCGCCTGATGATCTACGTCGCCATGGCCGCCGTGCTGCTGCTGCGCCCGCATGGCCTGCTGGGCCGCAAAGGATGAACACCGCCATGACGATCTTGCGCAAACACTTCCACCTGCTGCTGGCCCTGGCCTTCGTGCTGGCGATGCCGCTCACCATGCAGTCCGGGTCTCTGGCCAGCGAGGTGCTGATCTACGGCCTCGCGGCCATGGGCTGCAACCTGCTGCTGGGGCACACGGGGCTGCTGTCCTTCGGGCAGGGCATCTTCTTTGGCCTCGGCAGCTACACCATCGCCCTCACGCTCACGCGCTGGCCCTTGCCCATGCCGCTGGCCCTGGCGCTCGCCGTGGTGGCGGGTGCGGTGGGCGCGGCGCTGGTGGGCTGGGTCGCCATCCGCCAGCGCGGCACCTATTTCGTGATGCTGACGCTCGCCTTCGCGCAGATGTTCTACTTCCTCGCCTACTCCATGCCCGGCCTCACGGGCGGCGACAACGGCCTGATGGACATCCCGCGCCCGTCCCTCGCCGTGGGCGGCTTCACGCTGTGGCCGCTCGCCTCGCCCTGGCAGTATTACGGCTTTGTCGCCGTGGTGTTCCTGGTGGCCTTCTGGCTGCTGCAGAAGGTGTCGGCCTCGGTGTTCGGCCGCACCCTGCTGGCCGTGCGCGACAACGAGGAGCGCGCGGGCGCCATCGGCTACGACCTGAAGCTGCTGAAGCTGCAGGCCTTCGTGATCTCCGGTGCCGTCACGGGCCTGGCCGGCGCGCTCCACGCCATGATGACCGGCATTGCCCCGCTGGCGAACGCCGAGTACCACACGAGCGAGATGATCCTCGTGATGACCGTGATCGGCGGCACCGGCAACCTCCTGGCCTCGCTGCTGGGCTCGGCCTTCTACCTGATCGTGGGCGACTGGCTCTCCACCCTCTGGCCGCGCTGGCTGCTGCTGCTGGGCGTGGTGCTGATGGTGATCAGCCTCGGCATGCAGCGCGGTCTCTGGGGCCTGTTCGAATCGGCCTGGGACCGCCTGCGCGGCGCGAAGGCCCCTGGCGACGCCACCCCTGCCGGCACGGGAGACAAAGCATGAGCACGGCCCCCATCCTGCTGGAAGCCATCGGCGTCGAGAAGCGCTATGACAAGTTCGCCGCGCTCTCGGGCGTCGACCTGAAAGTGCGCGCGAACACCGTGCATTCGGTGATCGGCCCCAACGGCGCAGGCAAGACCACGCTGTTCCACATGCTCACCGGCACCAAGGCGGTGAGCGGCGGGCGCATCGTGTTCGACGGCCACGACGTGACCCGCGAGCCGGACCACCGCCGCGTGCAGCGCGGCATGGCGCGCTCGTTCCAGGTGACCAGCCTGTTCCTCACGCTGCCGGTGCGCGAGAACCTGCGGCTGGCCGCGCAGGGCACGGCGCCCGCGCAGGCGCTCAACTGCTGGAGCGCGCCCATGGGCGCCCGCTCCCGCGCCGACGTGGTGGCCCGCGTGCTGGCGCGGCTGGGCCTGGAGCGCCATGCCGACACGCCCGTGGGCAACCTCTCGCACGGCCAGCAGCGCCGGCTCGAGGTGGGCATGGCGCTGGCCGCGGGCCCGAAGGCGATCTTCCTGGACGAGCCCACCTCGGGCATGGGCATCGACGATCTGGACGACATGAAGCGGCTGATCCAGGGCCTGAAGGACGAGCACACCGTGGTGCTCATCGAGCACAACATGAACATCGTGATGGACATCTCCGACACCGTCACCGTCATGCAGCAGGGCCGCGTGCTGGCCGAGGGCCATCCGCACGCGATACGCAGCGACGAGCGCGTTCGCAGCGCCTACCTGGGCAACATGATCACCGGAGGCAAGGCATGAGCATCCTGCAGATCGAGGGGCTGCACGCCCACTACGGCAAGAGCCACGTGCTGCAGGGCATCGACCTGCGCGTGGACGACGGCGAACTGGTCACGCTGCTCGGGCGCAACGGCGCGGGCAAGACCACCACGCTCAAGAGCATCTGCGGCGTGGTGCAGCCCAGCGCGGGGCGCGTGCGCTTCATGGGTGACGACGTACAGGGCCTGCCCGCGCACCGCATCGCGCAGCGCGGCGTGTGCCTGGTGCCCGAGCACCGCGGCATCTTCCGGCTGCTCACGGTGGAAGAGAACCTGCTGCTGGGCCAGCGCAAGCAATCGCCCTGGCAACTGGCCGACATCTACCGCATCTTCCCGCGCCTGAAGGAGCGCCGCAGCAACGGCGGCGGGCAGCTCTCGGGCGGCGAGCAGCAGATGCTGGCCATTGGCCGCGCGCTGATGAACGCCCCGCGCCTGCTCATGCTGGACGAGCCCGTGGAAGGCCTCGCACCCGTGATCGTCGAGGAGATCGTGTCCCAGCTGCAGGCCATCAAGGCCGCGGGCGTGGCCATCCTGCTCGTGGAACAGAACCTCGAAGTCTGCACCCAGCTGGCCGACCGCCACTACATCATCGAGCAAGGCGCGGTCGTGCACGAAGCCCGCAACGCCGACTTCCTGGCCGACGAAGCGACCAAGGACCGCTACCTAGGCGTCGGCCTGGCCTGACCCCCGAACCCCATTCAGGATCACCCACCGTGGACATGAAGACTTCCCCCCCTGCGCTGCAGGCGCGCGTGAACGGCGCGCGCCTCTGGCAATCGCTGATGGACCTGGCGCAGATCGGCGCCACGCCGAAGGGCGGCGTGTGCCGGCTGGCGCTCACCGCGCTGGACGGCGAGGGCCGCGACCTGTTCGTGCGCTGGGCGCGCGAGACCGGCTGCAGCGTGCGCATCGACGCCATCGGCAACATCTTCGCGCGCCGCGCCGGGCGCAACGACGCCCTGCCGCCCGTGATGACCGGCAGCCACATCGACACCCAGCCCACCGGCGGCAAGTTCGACGGCAACTACGGCGTGCTGGCCGGCCTGGAGGTGGTGCGCAGCTTGAACGACGCCGGCATCGAGACCGAGGCGCCGATCGAGATCGCCGTGTGGACCAATGAGGAAGGCTCGCGCTTCGTGCCCGTGATGATGGGCTCGGGCGTGTTCGCCGGCGCCTTCACGCTGGAGCATGCGCTGGAGCAGCGCGATGGCCAGGGCACCAGCGTGGCCGAGGCGCTCGCCGCCATCGGCTATGCCGGCGAGGCTGCCCCCACGCCCGCGGTGGGCGCGTATTTCGAGGCGCACATCGAGCAGGGGCCGGTATTGGAAGCTAACGGTTGCGTGATCGGCGTGGTGCAGGGCGCCCTCGGCCAGCGCTGGTACGACGTGACCGTGCAGGGCATGGAAGCCCATGCGGGCCCGACGCCCATGGACCTGCGCCGCGACGCGCTGCTGGCGGCGAGCAGCCTGGTGGAAGAAGTGAACCGCATCGCCCTGGCGCATGCGCCGCACGCGCGCGGCACGGTGGGCGTGCTGGAGGTGTTCCCCAGCTCGCGCAACGTGATCCCGGGCAGCGTGCGCATGACGGTGGACCTGCGCGCCGCCGACGACGCGGTGTTGCTGCAGATGGACGCCGCCCTGCGCGCGGCGTGCGAACGCATCGGTGCCGCCCGCCGCACGCAGATGGCAGTGGAGCAGGTGGTGTACTTCCCGCCGCAGCCCTTCACCCCCGAACTGGTGGAAGGCTTGCGCGCCGACGCGGCCGCGCTGGGCTACAGCGCCATGGACGTGGTGAGCGGCGCCGGGCACGATGCCGTGTACCTCGCACGCCTGGCGCCCACGGCCATGGTCTTCGTGCCGTGCGCGGACGGCATCAGCCACAACGAGATCGAAGACGCAGAGCCCGAACACCTGGAGGCCGGCTGCAACGTGCTGCTGCACGCCATGCTGCGCAGCGCGGGGGTGGCGGCATGACGATGAAGTTCCTGATCGCGCGGCTCAACCACGAGACCAACACCTTCTCGCCGGTGCCCACGCCGCTGGAAGCCTTCGCGCCCCGCTACGGGCAGGAGGCGCTGCAGGACAACCTCGGCATGCGTACCGCCATGGCTGCCTTCATCGACCTGGCCCGCAGCCTGGGCGCCGAGATGGTGACGCCCGTGTCGGCCATGGCCAACCCCAGCGGCCCGGTGCATGCCGCCGCCTACGACGAGCTCACCCGCCGCATCGTGGAAGCCGCGCCCGGCTGCGACGCCATCCTGCTGGACCTGCACGGCGCCATGGTGGCCGAGAACAGCCCCGACGGCGAAGGCGACCTGCTGGAGCGCGTGCGCGCCGCCGCGCCGGGCGTGCCCGTGGCCGTGGCGCTGGACCTGCACGGCAACATCACGCCCAAGATGGTCGCCCACGCCGACGTGATGGTGGGCTTCAAGACCTATCCGCACATCGACATGTACGAAACCGGCGAGCACGCCGGCCGCCTGCTGCTGGACATGCTGCAGGGCCGGGCGCGCTACACCGTGCGCTGGCACCCGCTGCCCATGATGGGCCACACGCTGCGCAGCACCACACTGCAGGGGGCGATGCTGCGCGCGGTGGACGCGGCGCGCGCGGCCGAGGCCGAAGGCATTCCCGCCGCCACGGTGTTCGCGGGCTTCTCGCTCGCCGACATCGAGGCGCCCTGCATGAGCGTGGTCGTCACCGCCGATGCCGACGACCCCGCGCCGGCCCAAGCCGCTGCGGACCGCATCGCCGCCGCGATCTGGGAGGAGCGCGCGGAATTCGTCTACGACAGCGAACCGCTGGGCGCGTCGCTGCAGCGCGCCCAGGCCCTGGCCGAGGGCGCTCAACGCCCGGTGCTGCTGCTGGACCACAGCGACAACTGCATGTCCGGCGGCACCTGCGACTCCATGGACGTGCTGCAGGCCGCCCTCGCCGAGGGCCTGGAAGACATCGCCGTGGGCCCGCTGTGCGACCCCGAGGCCGTCGCCGAGCTGATCGTGGCCGGCGTGGGCGCCCGCACCACCGTGCGCCTGGGCAACAAGGTGCCGCTCACCCAGCTCGGCGTGGCCAAGGAGCCGGTGGCCGTCGAAGGCACCGTGGTGGCCATCAGCGACGGCGAATACACCGTCACCGGCCCCATCTACACCGGCCAGCGCTGCGCCATGGGCCGCACCGTGCTGTTCGACACGGGCAAGGCGCGCATCGTGGTCACCGAGCGCACCCACGAGCCGTGGGACCTGGGCGTGTTCTCCTGCGTGGGCATGGACCCCACGGCCCACCGCTTCGTGCTGCTCAAGTCGCGCATGTACTGCCGGCCGGTGTTCGTGCCGCTCTCGCACGCGCTGGTCGAATGCGACAGCCCCACCGGGGTGACCAGTTCCAACTACGCGCTTTTCCCGTTCAGGAACGTACGCAGGCCGGTATTCCCGCTCGATCCGGCCTGAGATCGGCATACGGAGCGCAGGCAAGCGCTCCTCTGGTCCGCAGGGGCCCACGGCGGGGCCCACAGGCTACTGCACGAGCTGCCAGAAGGTCACGTGCGCGAACTTGGCATCGCTGGCCCAGGGGTCCCAGATGGTCTTGTCGCCCTTGCTGCGGGCTCCGGCCCAGCCGCCCAGAGACGTGGACATCGCCGGCGGATAGCTGCCGCGGGTCCGCAACGTTTCCGTCTTGCCGCCCCGGGTGTACGAATACCCTCCGGCAGCCTTGTCGGGACCAGGATAGACCACGATGACGTGCCCATGTCCCGGTTCCTTCTTGCCGCCGACGATGAGCGCCCCGCCGCGCGCCAGCTCGCCCACCTGCGACGCAGGAACGGAGCGCCAGTGGCGCTGGCCCTGCACGTGGTCCATGAGCGCGTTGGCATTCATCCACGGCTGGTCGGGCAGGTACTGCTGGATCACGTACCAGACCGAATGGCTGCAGGAATTGGGATAGAGGGCGGCGGCCTTGTCGCAGGCCTGCTGGAGTTTGGCGACCGCTGCAGCGTCTACGGGCATGGGGTGTGGTCCTGTGTCGATGAAGCCTCCGCGGTCTTCGCGGGGGAGGCACGGTAAAGGCGGGCTTCACTGTCCCACCTCAGGGTGGGCAGGCGGTAGTCGCCGCCCTGCGCAGGCGAGCGCACCTGCAACTGGATTTCCTGGGGAATACCGTCGCGCCAGCGGCCCGGGCGCACCTCGAGGTCTTCGGGCGGGTCCACTGGAAAGAGATGCGGCAACCGGGCCAGGCAGCGGCCCGCCTCGTCCACCAGCACCGGCAGGGGAAAGCGCTCCCACGGGGCGTTGGCCGGCAGGTTGCGGTAATAGGCATCGGTGAACACCGCCACCAGGCGGACCTCGGCCGGCGCCCGGGCCGGTGCCTTGCCCGCCGGGCGTTCGGCCAGGGCACACACGCGCGTCGCATCGCGGTAGGGCGCCCACTCCACCGGCAGCACCAGGTCGGCGCCAGGCGGCTGGCAGTGGGCGGGGTCGATGGCCGGGGGCGCCTTGGTCCCGGCCTGGACCGCGGTGGACAGCGCAACGCCAACCAGCCAGCCGGACCATGAAAGAACTGCGTTCATGGGTGCATAAAAAAGGTAATGTTTTGGGGGTTTGCAGAGGCCTGGAGCCTCCGGCACGCAGGTGACTGCGGGCGCGAGTTTCGCCGCGGATTGCGGCAAATCGCTGCAAAACCCATCAGTTGGAAACCAATTGATTCAAAAATAACAATGGCAGCACAAAAAAGGTCGGCAGAACGGCAGAACCGTTGCGGCGCGTGCATGCCCGGCCGGCCCGGTGCTGCGCTGCCAGGTCATGGGTGCTTCGCCCTGGTTAAGCAGAATTCCTTACCAGGGTTTCTACGGCAGGCTGACTACAATCTCACACCCTAAAACGCCGGCCCGTCCTGGAGCGTCCGCTCCTTTGGCGAGGTCCGGCAGCCCTTCACAGAGCTGGAGACCCCTTGATGTCCGATACCCCCCCGGTCAACGCCACGCCTGACAAACGCGCCCTGCTGCGCCAAGCGGCCCTCGAATACCACGAGTTTCCGAAGCCGGGAAAGATCGCCATCGCCGCCACCAAGCAGATGGTCAACCAGCACGACCTGGCGCTGGCCTACTCGCCGGGCGTGGCCGCGCCTTGCGAGGAGATCGTCAAGGACCCCGCCGCCGCCTTCCGCTACACCGCGCGCGGCAACCTGGTGGGCGTGATCTCCAACGGCACGGCCGTCCTCGGCCTGGGCGACATCGGCGCGCTGGCCTCCAAGCCGGTGATGGAAGGCAAGGGCGTACTCTTCAAGAAGTTCGCCGGCGTCGATGTGTTCGACATCGAGATCAACGAGAAAGACCCGGCAAAGCTCGTCGAGGTCATCGCCGCCCTGGAGCCCACCTTCGGCGCCATCAACCTCGAGGACATCAAGGCCCCCGATTGCTTCTACGTGGAGCGCGAGCTGCGCAAGCGCCTGAACATCCCCGTCTTCCACGACGACCAGCACGGCACCGCCATCACGGTGGCCGCGGCCATGCTCAACGCCCTGAAGGTGGTGGGCAAGGACATCGGCGAAGTGCGCCTGGTCACCTCGGGCGCGGGCGCCGCGGCGCTCGCCTGCCTGAACCTGCTGCTGAAGGTGGGCCTCAAGCGCGAGAACGTGTTCGTCACCGACCTGGCCGGCGTGGTCTATGAAGGCCGCACCGAGCTGATGGACGAGGACAAGATCCAGTTCGCCCAGAAGACCGACGCCCGCACCCTGGCCGAAGTCATCGAAGGCGCCGACGTGTTCCTGGGCCTGTCGGCCGGCGGCGTGCTCAAGCCCGCGATGGTGGCCAGGATGGCGGCGCGCCCGGTCATCTTCGCGCTGGCCAACCCCAACCCGGAAATCACGCCCGAGGACGCCCATGCGGTGCGCGGCGACGTGGTCATGGCCACGGGCCGCACGGACTACCCGAACCAGGTCAACAACGTCCTGTGCTTCCCGTATATCTTCCGCGGCGCGCTCGACTGCGGCGCGACCACGATCACCCTGGAAATGGAAATCGCCGCGGTGCACGCCATCGCCGAGCTGGCCCAGGCCGAGCAGAGCGAGGTGGTGGCTGCGGCCTACGTGGGCGAGCCCCTGGCCTTCGGCCCCGAATACCTGATCCCCAAGCCGTTCGATCCGCGCCTGATGATCAAGATCGCGCCGGCCGTCGCCCAGGCCGCGGCGGACAGCGGCGTGGCCCAGCGGCCCATCGCCGACATGGACGCCTACCGCGACCACCTGCAGACCTTCGTCTATGCCTCCGGCACGATGATGAAGCCGATCGTCAATGCCGCGAAGGTGGCCGCCAAGAAGCGCGTGGCCTATGCCGAGGGCGAGGAAGAGCGCGTGCTGCGCGCTGCGCAGATCGTGGTGGACGAGAAGATCGCCCGCCCCACCCTGATCGGCCGCCCGGCCATCATCGCCCAGCGCGTCGAGAAGTTCGGCCTGCGGCTGAGGGAAGGTGTGGACTACGACGTGGTGAACGTCGAGAACGACCACCGCTACCGCGACTTCTGGCAGACCTACCACCGCATGACGGAGCGCAAGGGCATCACCGTGCCCATCGCCAAGATCGAGATGCGCCGCCGCCTCGCGCTGATCGCATCCATGCTGCTGCACAAGGGCGAAGTGGACGGCATGATCTGCGGCACCTGGGGCCACACGGCGCACCACCTGAACTACATCGACCAGGTGATCGGCAAGCGCGCCGGCGTGAACACCTACGCCTGCATGAACGGCCTGCTGCTGCCCGACCGCCAGGTCTTCCTGGTGGACACGCACGTCAACTACGACCCGACGGCCGAACAGCTCGCCGAGATCACCGTGATGGCGGCCGAGGAAATGATGCGCTTCGGCATCAAGCCCAAGGCGGCGCTGCTGTCGCACTCCAACTTCGGCTCCAGCAACCAGCCCAGCGCCGTGAAGATGCGCCAGACGCTGGAACTGCTGCGTGTGCAGGCCCCCTGGCTGGAAGTGGACGGCGAGATGCACGGCGACGTGGCCCTGGATGCCGCCCTGCGCACCCAGGTGATGCCGCACAGCACGCTGGCCGGCAGCGCCAACCTGCTGGTGTTGCCCAACATCGATGCCGCCAACATTTCCTACAACCTGCTCAAGACCGCCGCCGGTGGCGGCATCGCCATCGGCCCCGTGCTGCTGGGCGCGGCCGAGCCGGTGCATGTCCTCACGGCCAGCGCGACCGTGCGCCGCATCGTCAACATGACAGCCCTGACGGTGGCCGACGCCAACGCCGCGCGCTGAACTGCCCGGCCATAGCGAGCGCTAACTTTAGAGCGCCGTGAAACCCTCCAGCGCCTGCCCATTTTTTGGGCAGGCGCTTGCTTTTTGGGGGTCTTTACGTCACACTACTGGCTCGAAATTTCGGGTAAACCCGTAGTTTCTGAAAGGTGTAGTTGATGCTGAAGGCCATCGCCATCCGGGCGTACACGGCAGGTATTGCATACGCTCTGGGTGCCGCGTTCGTTCTGGCCCCTCTCTCGGGGGAAGCCCGGAATGCTCCGTCCCCGGGCGGAACCGACACCATCGCATTGGCCGAACTTCCCCCGCAAGGACGCGCCACCTTCAGTCTCATCCGCGAAGGCGGCCCCTTCCCACACGACAAGGACGGTAGCGTCTTTGGCAACCGGGAACGCCTGTTGCCCCCGCACAAGCGGGGCTACTACCGGGAATACACCGTCAGGACACCGGGAGCGAGCAACCGTGGTGCACGGCGGATCGTATGCGGCGGCCCTCCCCGCACGCCGGACGCCTGCTACTACACCAGCGACCACTACGCGAGCTTTCGGAAGATCGTGGAATGACTTGGCCCCCGAGCCCAGCGGGCAGGAGCCGATGCACAGAACGATCGCAGGCCTGCCGACTCTTTTCCTGAGAAACCGTGCCATCCAGGCGGTTTCCGGCGATATTCCTCATTGGTGACTACATAAAGAAAGAGCAGCGGAGATGGAAATGCCACTTCGTACCGACCAGGACAACCCACTGCGCGGCGTGCGCCCCAACATCGTGCAGTCGATCCGGGCCTTCCGCGTGCAGGATCTGCAGGCCTCCGCCCAGGCGCTGGGCCAGCACTTCCTCTATGCGAACCTCGCACATGCGCAGACCAAGCAGGACGTCCTGGAACTCATCGCCAGCCAGTTCATGTTCCCGGCGCACTTCGGCAAGAATTTCGATGCGCTGTACGACTGCATGACGGATCCCTTGCATAAATCGGGCCCGCAGCCCGGCTTCATCGTGGTGCTGGAGCAGATCCCCACGACCGTGAAGTTCGACAAGGAAGCGCGCGAGCAGCTGCTGGACATCTTCCGCGAAGCGGCGGACTACTGGGGCGACCGCAAGATCGCTTTCCGGTGCTTCTATTCTTTTCTGTAGCCCGTTCTGCATCCAACAGCCAGGCAGAACGGGCGAACGAGGCTAAAGAAGCTGCCGCGGAGCCCATCCAGATCGCTCTGGCCTCAGGCGCCGAGAAGATGCCTACCGACAAGCTCGTGGACGTCTCTCCTCTGGCACTGCGCATGAGCAGCCCGTTCAATGCGGGTTACTGGCTCGCGGCGGCCTGATTCGGTACATCCCCCTGAGGCGCTGACGCGCCTTCCCCCTTCTCTCTACGCGCTTCGCGCTACGGGAAGGGGGACGACACCAGCGCGGCGGGGCGGCCCTTGCGTGGTGTCTCTGGCCTGGGCCGCGCCGGTTTCCAAGCGCAGTGACAACACCTTGCTGCGGGGTAACTAGAACAGGACTTCAAGCGCAGGCTTGCGCCAGGGCCACGTAGTCGGCCACGGGGACTTCCTCGGCGCGGCGCTGGGTGTCGAAGGTGCCGGTGAACTGGCGTGCCTCGAGCCAGCGGCCGAGGGTGTGGCGCAGCAGCTTGCGGCGCTGGCTGAAGGCCACCTGCACGAGTTCCTCGAGCAGCCGGGGCGCGACCGGTGCGGGGGTGGCATGGGGCACCATGCGCACGACGGCGCTGTCCACGCGCGGGGGCGGGTCGAAGCTCTCGGGCGGCACGAAGAGCACGTCTTCCATGGCGTAGCGCCACTGCAGCATCACCGACAGGCGGCCGTAGTCGCTGGTGGCGGGTTGCGCCACCATCCGGTCGATGACCTCCTTCTGCAGCATGAAGTGCTGGTCCTCGACGACATCCACGTGCTCGAGCAGATGGAAAAGGATCGGGGTGGAGATGTTGTAGGGCAGGTTGCCCACGATCCGGATGCGGGGCGTTCCCAGGTTGGCGGCCACCGCGGTGAAATCCACCTTGAGCACGTCGGACTCGATCACGTCGAGCTGGCCATGGCCGCGCAGGCGCTGGGCGAGGTCGCGGTCCAGTTCCACCACCGTCAGGCGCCCGAGCCGCTCGACCAGCGGCTGCGTGAGCGCGGCGAGGCCCGGGCCAATCTCCACCATCGGCTGGCCGGGCGCCGGCGCGATGGCGCGGACGATGGCGTCGATGATGGCCTGGTCAGCCAGGAAGTGCTGGCCGAAGCGCTTGCGCGGGATGTGCTTCATTGCGGCGCGTCGCGGTATTCCACGTAGGCGCGGGCACGGGCTTCCTGGGCCCAGTTGGTGAACGCTTCCTCGAGCTTTTTCTCGCGCACGGCATCGCGCACCATGTCGCGCTGCTCGCGCTGCGTGAGCTTGGCCTCGCGCCGCTCCAGCAGCTGGATCAGGTGCACGCCGAAGCGCGACACGATGGGCTGGCTGATCTCGTCCGGCTTGAGCGCCTCCACCGCCTCCTCGAATTCCGGCACGTAGCGGCCCGGTCCGGCCCAGCCCAGGTCGCCGCCCTGCTTGGCGCTGCCGTCCTGGGAATGCTCGCGCGCGAGGGTGGCGAAATCGGCCTGGCCCGACAGGATGCGGCGGCGGTACTCGGCCAGCCGCTCCGCGGCCGCGGCCTCGGTCAGTTGCGGCCCGGTGCGCAGCAGGATGTGGCGCACATGGGTTTGCACGGCCGAGGAAGGAATGCCTGCGCGCGAACGCTCCAGCACCCGCAGCACGTGGAACCCGGCGGGCGAGCGCACCGGGCCGGCGATGCCACCCACGGGCACCTGCTGGACGGTCCGCACGAACAGGTCCGGGTAGCGGTCGGCCGGGCGCAGGCCCAGTTCGCCGCCGATGGGTGCGTCCGGCGCATCGGAGAGTTCACGTGCCACCTTGGCGAAATCCTCGCCGGCCCGCACGCGGTCGGCGGCCTGCTGCGCGCGCTGGCGGCGCTGTTCCACCACCTCCGGCGTGGCGTTCTCCGGCACGGCAACGAGGATGTTGGCGAGGTTCAGTTCGATCTTGGACGGATCCGATATCGCGGACTGCTGCTGGTCGCGCATGTACTGGTCCACGTCCAGGTCGGTCACGCGCACGCGCGACTCGACGTCGCGCTCGCGCAGCCGCTGGATCAGCATCTGGTTGCGCAGTTCGCTGCGGAAGCGCTCCGGGCTGATGCCGTCGGCCGCGAGGCGGCGGTGCATTTCCGGAATGCTCACGCTGTTCTGGCGGGCCACGGACTGCTCGGCCTGCGAGATGGCGTAGTCGTCCACCTTGATGCCGCTTTCGATGGCCATCTGCACCTGGATCTTCTCGTTGATCAGGCGCTCGAGCACTTCGCGGGCGAGCACCTGCCGCGGCGGCCGCTCTCCGCCCTGGGCGGCCAGCTGGTGCTCCACGCGCGCAAGGCGGGCCTGCACTTCGTTGTTGGTGATCGGCTCGGTGTTCACCACGGCGACGATGAAGTCGGCCTGCCGGGCCGCCTGGTCACCCCGCGCCGAGGGGCCGGGATCCGGCAGCGTGATCTGGGGCGCGGCGCGCAGCGATGGCGAAGCCGACGGTGCCGACAGCCCCGGGCCGCCGGGCATGCGCAGCCCCTGCGCGCCCGCAGGCGCGACGGAAACGATGGCGGAGGCGAAGCCCGCGAGGCCCAGGATGAATGCTCGGTGGTTCATGGAAAAGCGTCGGATGCGGATCGGGGCGATGGGTCTTGGACTGCGGCCGTCAGTCGTAGTTCGTGAACCGGCTCGGCGCAGGCACCGGCTCGCGCAGGTACTGGTAGCGCGGGATGTTCTGCTTGAGTGTCTGGATCGGGTCGGAACCCAGGGAGAGCCGGGAGAAGCCCACGAACTCGATCTGGAAGAGCAGCCGGGTGGTGGCCGTGGTCACGCTGCTCTGCAGGCGCTCGAGCACCACGCGCCCGATCCAGCAGCAGCTGTCGTACTCGAAGCCGATGACCGTGTCCACGAGCTTGCGGTCCTGCAGGCTGTAGTTCAGGCGGCCGACGGAGTACCAGCGCCCCCCGCCCTGCCCGCGGCCCGGGCCGAGGTTCTGGCCCTTGTCGCCCCAGAGGTCGTTGATGGGCCACTGCCAGCCCACGTCGATCTGCTCGCTGGTGCCCCGCTGGAAGCGGTAGGCCGCGTTGATGACGCGGTAGTCGCTGGGGTTGTAGCGCGCGCCGACGGTGGAGCGGATGGATCGGCCGGTCTTGGGGTTGTACTGCACGGTGGAGTCGAAGCCCCACTGGCGCGTCCAGTTGATGCCGGCACCCAGCAGCACGTCCGAGAGGCGTTCGCTCACCGGCGTCTCGCCCGGCATGACCACGTTCTGGTCGCTGAAGCGCAGGCGCTGGGCGATGCCGAAGCGCGCCGCCTCGCCGCCGTCGTCGGGGTCCAGCAGGCGGGTGGTGACGCCCAGCGTGAGCAGGTTGTTGTCGGCGATGCGGTCGTTGCCGCTGTAGCCGTTCTCGGTGTAGATGGTGGCGAAGTTGAAGTCGTTCGCCGCCGTGTCGTACACCGGGATCATGCTCTGGTCGCGGTACGGCGTGTAGGTATAGAAGGCCCGTGGTTCCAGCGTCTGCACGAAGTTGCGGCCGAAGTAGCGCGCGTCGCGCTCGAACACGAGGCCGCTGTCCAGACTGAAGGTGGGCAGCGCGCGCGATGCCGTGCGCTGCCCGGTCGCCGTCAGGGCGCTGTCGAAGTCGTACTGCGTGGCGTGGAACTGCACGCGCGGCGTGATGAAACCGCCCGGTGCCAGGAACGGCCGGCTGAACTGCGCCATGGCATAGCTGCGGCGGGCATTGGGCTGGCCGGTGAGCGCACGGTCCGCGCGGAAGTCGGTGTAGTCGGCCTCGACGCTGGCGTCGAAGCCGCCGGGCAGCGACGACGGCGTGTAGCCCCAATGGATCTGGGGCATGCGATCGTAGGGCGGCACGATGGGCGCGTTCACGTCCTGCAGGACCTGCCACTTGAGGGTGCGCATGCTCAGCGACATGTCGTAGGCGCCCCAGGACAGGGACGCATCCGCCGGCAGCAGGCGCTGCGTGAGCTGGCTGATGCCGCCGTTGGTCCGGGTGCTGAAGTCGCGCCAGTAGTTGTCGTCGCTTACGCGCGTCGCATCCACGTTCAGGCCGATGCCGCCGATGCCGGTATCGAAGGTGCCGCGGTGCTTCAGGCCCAGCGCCCAGCGGTCGCGGTTGCGCAGCCGGTCCGAAGGCATGTAGTCGCCCCGGATCTCGCCGTTGTAGGTCGGTTCCAGGTAGCGGAATTCACCGCTGGTGCTGACGCCCCGCTTGGACATGACCGTGGGCGTGATGGTGGCATCCCGGTTGGGCGCGATGTTCCAGTAGTAGGGCTGCGAATACACGACGCCGCTCACGCTGTCGATGCCCACGGTGGGTGGCAGCAGGCCGGTCTTGCGCTTGTCCGACAGCGGGAACGTGAAGCTGCCGGGTATCGGCAGGACGGGCACGCCCTGGAACTCAAGCACGCCCCCTTCGGCCGTGCCCACCTGCTCTGCGTTGTCGATCTTGATGCTGCGGGCGCGCACGATCCAGGCCGGCTTCCAGGTGGACTCGTCGTTCTTCTGGCAGGTGGTGTAGGTGGCTTCGTGGACCACGGCGCGGTCGCGGTCGATGAAGTCCACGCGGCGTGCGTCGCCATAGGCGCCATTCGCGAGGAAGCGGTAGCTGGCGTCGTCGAAGAACCCGGAGAACGCGTCCACCTGCAGCTCGAGCAGCGAACCTTCGTACACGTTGCCGGCGCGGTTGATGCGCACGTTGCCGCGCGCCTTGGCGAGGTCGTCGGGCACCGCGTAGTCGAGCCGGTCCGCGTGGATGATGGTGTCGCCGCGCCGCAGCTCGGCATTGCCCTCGACGGTCGCGTTGATGTCGGGCTGGCCGGAGACATGGTCGCCCCGCACGAAGATCGGCAGCTTCGGCCGCACGTCCTCGGGAATCTTCTCCTGCAGCAGCGGGCTGGACCGCAGGGCGGGAGCGGGCTCGGCCGCGGCTCCAGGGCCGGGGTCGGTCTGCGCGAGCGCTGCCAGCGGCAGCCCGCAGACCATCCAGGCGGCAAGGCGAGCCAGCGCCCGCTGCTCGAACCGCGGGGGGGCGGCACGGTTCCGGCGGCGGGCAGGCAGGCGGGAATGCGTCGGTCGGAGGGGATCGGGCAAGGAAGAAAGGTCCATGGATTCAACCGGTCGGCGGCGCGCCCGCTCGGGGCGGGCACCGCAGGCCACCCGGACGGGAGAGACCGGGTTTGTAAAATCGGATTATCCATGAGCCACCCCCGTCCCCCCTCCCCGGCCGCCGATGCCGGAGCCCACGCCGTCGCGTGGCCCGATCCTTCCCGCCGCGACACCTTCGATGCATGGCTGGCTCCGCTGGTGGCTGCGCACGGCCTGGTGCCGTCCAGCCTGCGCCCCGCCTCCGCCGACGCGAGCTTCCGCCGCTACCTGCGCATCGACGGCGCGGATGGCGCAAGCCGCATCGTCATGGACGCCCCACCGGACAAGGAAGACTGCCGCCCCTTCGCGCACGTGCAGCGGCTGATGGCCGAGGCGGGCCTGAACGTGCCGCAGGTCCTGGCCTGGGACGAAGCCCATGGTTTCATGCTGCTGTCCGACCTGGGCCGGGAAACGGTGATCGAGCGCCTCGACCCGGCGCGCCCGGCCGACGCCCATGCCTGGTACCTGCAGGCCACCGATGTGCTGCTGCAGTGGCAGCAGGCGTCGAAGCCGGACACGCTGCCGCCCTATGACGCCGCGCTGCTGCGGCGCGAACTGGCGCTGTTTCCCGACTGGTACCTGGCGCGCCACCGGGGCGTGGCGCTGGACGACGGGCAGCAGGCGACGCTGGCGCGCGCGTTCGACGCCATCGTGGCGGCCAACCTCGCCGCGCCCTCGGTCTATGTGCACCGCGACTTCATGATGCGCAACCTGATGGTGCCCGCCGAGACCGGTGCCCCCCTGGGCGTGCTCGATTTCCAGGACGCCGTGTGGGGCCCCGCCACCTACGACATCGCCAGCCTGGTGCGCGATGCCTTCATCAGCTGGGACGAGGATTTCGTCATCGACATTACCGTACGTTACTGGGAAAAGGCCCGGCGTGCGGGCATTCTCGGCAGCGGCAGCGCTTCCGGCTGGGGCGACGACTTCGGAGAGTTCTATCGCGCGGTCGAATGGATGGGACTGCAGCGCCACCTGAAGGTGGCCGGCATCTTCGCGCGGCTCACGCTGCGCGACGGCAAGCCCCGGTACCTGGCCGACACGCCCCGCTTCATCGGCTACATCCGCTCCACGGCGGGCCGCTACCGCGAACTCGTGCCGCTGCTGCGGCTCGTCGACGCCATCGAGGGCACCGAAGCCGTGGCCGGATACGCCTTCGGCCGGGTCTGAAGGGGACGGCCGTCCCCACCGCATTCCCCACTCCATCAGCAGCAACCACCGACGACGCCAGCGTGAACATCCCCCGCTTCCATTGCCCCGAGCCGCTGTCCAGCGGAGCCGCGCTGGCCCTGCCGCCCGCTGCCGCGCGCCACGTGCAGGTCCTGCGCCTGCAGCCGGGCGACGCGATCACGCTGTTCGACGGACGTGGCGGCGAATACGCGGCCACGGTGGCGCGCATGGGCCGGTCGGATGTCGAAGTCCTGGTGGGCGCGCACGACCCGGTGGAGCGCGAGGCCGGCCGCAGCGTCCACCTCGTCGTGGGCATGCCGGCCAACGAGCGCATGGACTGGCTCGTGGAGAAGGCCACCGAACTGGGCGTGGCGCGCATCCAGCCCGTGGCGGCAGCCCGCAGCGTGCTCAAGCTCTCCGGGGAGCGGGCGCTCAAGCGACAGGCGCACTGGCAGGCGATCGCCGCGGCGGCCTGCGAACAGTGCGGGCGCAACCGGGTGCCGCAGGTGGAAGCCCCCGTGCCGCTGGCGGACTGGCTGCGGCTGCCTCCCGCGCCCGATGCCGCGCGGCTGGTGCTGTCGCTGCGCGAAGGCAGCCGGCCGCTGCACGACGCTGCGGCGAGCGCCGCCTGCGTGCAGGTGCTGCACGGCCCCGAGGGTGGCCTGGCCCCGCACGAGGAAGACCTTGCCCTGGAGCGCGGCTTCCTGCCCGCGAGCCTCGGGCCCCGCGTGCTGCGCGCCGAGACGGCCTCGGTGGCGGCGCTTTCGCTGCTGGCGTGCGCATGATGGCGGTGCGCATGGAATCTTCTTCCCCGGCTCCCGGCGCCGACGCCCCCTGGGCGGACCTGGCGGACGCCGATGCCCTGCTGCCCGGCGGGCCGGACGAAGCATCGGGCGCCCTGTTCGACTTCTTCCGCGACACGGACGCCGCCACGGACGACCCCCTGCTCTGGCGCATCGCGCGCGAGCAGGAGCTGTCGCAGGCGCTGAGCGGGCTGTTCCACGGCCCCGCCGCGCTGGTGCAGCTGCGCCTGTGGGCGTTCCTGCAGCTTGCCCGCCAGGGCGAGTCCCAGCTGTCGCGCGAGCGCATCGACGAACTCTTCCACGCGCTGCGGCCCGAGGCCCTGGACACCGTGCTCAAGCGCTTCCGCGACGTGGGCCTGCTGGCCTGGGACGACAGCCTGCGCGCCTATGCGCTGCCCCCCCTGGCGCAGCGGGTGGCCGGCCTGCTGGCCCCGCTGGCCAGCGGCGACGCGGCCGGGCAGGACGCCGAAGGCGGCGAACTCGCCGCGCTGCTCGGGCAGGTCGTGGGCGCGAACCAGCTCGGGGCGCTCGATGCCGGGCAGTTGCAGATGCTGCAGGCGCAACTCACCCGGCTGCACGGCGAGTTCGCCGACGCGATCGCGAGCGGCTCCGAATTCCGGCTGCGCGCTGCGCGCCAGCGCTACGATCGCGCGGCCCTGCTGATCGACCGGGCATCCGACGCCATCACCGCCATCATCGGCCATGCCCACGGCCACATCGCCATGGAACGCGCAGCCCGCGCGCTGGGCCAGGCGCAATCGCGCCTGCTGGCGATGGCCAGCCAGTTCAACCGCGCGCTGCAGCAGGTGGACCGCCAGCGCGTGACGCTCGGCACCACCGGCATCACCAGCACCGACGTGAAGCGCTGGCTGCAGACGCTGCGCCATCCCGCCGCGCTGCTCGACACCGCGCTGGCCGTGCCTGTGGGCCTGTGCGCCCTGGCACCGCACGAACTGCTGGACGTGACCGAGGCCGAGTTCGAGCGCGACCGCCCCACCCAGGGACCCGCGGAAGACCTGCCCGGCGCCCAGGAAGCCCCGGCCGGAACGCTGGCCGCCGTGGCCCTGCCGCGCGAACTGGGCGATCTGTCCGATCTGCTGGCGGCCTGGACGCTGGAAGCGCCCGCCGGAGAAGCGGCCGGGGCGCCGCGCGACGTGGCCGCCGCACTGCTCGGCGCCGAGCCGGAATCGGCCCGCTATGCCCAGGTTGCCTACAAGGCACAGCTGCTGCCGCTGCTGGGCGATCCGCAGGCCGGCGTGCTGCCCGGCGCCACCGGCGCGCTCGCGCGCCAGCCCTGGCGCGTGGAATGGGAAGCCGCCATCCAGGCCCTGGACCACCCGCAGTTGGAACTGGTGAGCCGGGGCCGGCTGGTGCCCGCGGACACTCCGCCGGATACCGACGGCTGAAGCTTCGGCCCGTTGCCTGCTCCCTGTTTTCGTTTCGTTTTTTCCTGACCGCCCTTTTCGTTTCCGGATGGACCGCTGCCCATGGACGACGCCGCCCTGCTGATCGCAGAACTCCTCACGCGCCGCTGGCTGCCGCGCAGCCACCCGCGGGTCAAGCGCGCGCTGGTCGATGCCGAGCTCTTCGCGCAGGTCGAACAGCGCCTGGCGCAGTCCGGGCTGCGCTTCGTGGACAGCATCTACGCCGACCACGTCAGCCTCGCCCTGCTGCAGCCCGCGCAGAACGCCGTGCTGGGCGAAGGCGCGCTCAACGCCAACAACAACCTGGACCTGCCGCGCGACGCGCAGGCCCTGCTGGTGGTGCTCTGGGCCCTCATCGTTTTACCGAAGCGCGAGCGCCAGACCAGCCGCACCGAAGCCGAGGGCGACGGCCAGAACGACTTCTTCCCCGGTGCCAAGCCCCTGCCCTCCGCCCGGCTCGTGAGCCCCGTGCTGTCGTACAAGACGCTGCTGGAGGACTACGGCAACCAGCTCGGCAAGAAGCTGCGGCTGGATGCCAACCTGAAGCTGCTGGAACGCCACGGCTTCATCACGCGGCGCCAGGACGAGATCGGCGAGGGCCCGCTGCTGGACGTGCTGCTCGACTACGACGTGCTCGCACCCCGCATCCTCGACGGCGCGCTGGCCGACGTGCTGGCGCGCGAACGCGCCGCGGCGCCGCCGGCGACGGACGCAGCGGTTGCTGCCCCCACTTCTTCCGGGTCCGAGACCCCCACGGCCTGACCGGGCCTCTCCACCCGCCCATGTTCCACCTGCAAACCCTCGAACTCGTCCACTGGGACTACTGCCAGCGCGTCGCGCTGCCGCTGGACGCCTCCATCATCACCATCGCCGGCCCCAACGGCTCGGGCAAGACCACGCTGCTGGACGCCATGCGCACGCTGCTGGGCCTGCGCTGCTCGGCCCCGCGCGACTACCGCACCTATGCCCGCCATGCCGGCGCGCAGACTGCGTGGCTGCGCGCGGTGGTGGACAACCGCCCGCAGGGCCGCCAGACCTCCAGCCGGCCCTTCGCGCGCCGGCTGCTGTACGCCGACCAGGTCACGCTCGCCTGCCGCATCGACAAGAACGGCGGCGATTGGCAGCGGCGCTACTGCCTGCTCGATGGCGATGTCTCCATCGAGCAGCTGCGCGACACGCCCGAGAAGGATCTCGGCTTCATGGGCGTGGAAGCCTGGGGCCGCGTGCTCGGCGCGGCCGGCCTGTCCCCTGCCATCGCACGCGTGCTGTCGCTCGAACAGGGACAGACCGACCGGCTGTGCGAATTCAGCCCGCGCGAACTGCTGCGGCTCGTGTTCGACGTGTTCGGCGACCAGCAGGTGCTGGATGCCTACGACCAGGCGCGCGAGCACCAGCAGCAGCTCTCGCGCGAAATGGCGCAGGCCGAGCGCGAGCTCGACCACAGCCGCGCCCAGCTCACCGAACTGAGCAACCGGGTGACCAGCTACAAGACCTGGCAGCTCAAGCTGGCCGAGCGCGAGCGGCTCGCCACCGAGGTCCTGCCCGTGCTCAGCTGGCATGGCGAGCGTGAAGGCCTGGCGAAGCAGGCGCGCGAACTGCGCCGCCAGAAGACGCAGCACCGCGCGGCGCTCGCCGAGCAGGCGGCGCAGAACAAGCGCCTGCTCACGCTGCTGGACGAAGGCACGCGCGCCCAGGCCGATGCCGAGCGCCTGCGCGCCGAGCGCGACGAAGCGCGCTCGGCCCTGGACGACGCCACGCGCCACGAGGCACCGCTCGAGCAGCTGGCAAAGCGGGAGGCCGAACTGCTCGCGCTCGTGGACAAGGGCAGCAACGCCGACGAACTGCAGGCCCACCTGCGCCAGCTGCAGGAGCAGGAATCCGGCGCGCAGGACGAGCGCTCCGCGCTGCAGCAGCGCCGCCGGATCGCGCAGGACGCCCTCAAGGCGCTCGAAGGCCAGTCGCTGCCGCCCCTGCCGCCCGAGGTGCAGCAGTTCCGCAGGCGCCTCACGGCCCAGGGAATCGGCCACCAGTTCGTGGCCGAAGTGATCGAGGTGGCGGACGAGGCCTGGCGCGCCGCCATCGAAGGCGTGCTGCGCGGCCATCGCTGGGTGGTGCTGCTCGACAAGGAAAGCGACCTGGCCGAGGCCTACGACATCGGCGAGCGTGAACGCTACCGCCATTACCTGGTCGGCCCCGGCGAGAAGCCCCTGCGCGGCGAGCCCGGCACCCTGCTCGCGCACGTGCGCTTCACCGCGCCGGTGCCGCGCTGGCTGGTGCAGCAATTGCAGCAACTGCGCTGCGTGGCCGACCCGCGCGAAGGCAAGCGCCTGGGCGGCACCTGGATCACGCCCCAGGCCTACATGCACGACGGTCGCGGAGCGCGGTCCATGTGGGTGGAGCCGCGCGACCACCAGTTCGGCGCCGCCGCCGTGCAGGCGCGCCGCGCCGCCGCCGAGCGCGACCTTGCGCAGATCGACGGCCAGCTCGCGCCCGTGCTCGACCGGCTCATGGCCCTGAAGCGGCAGATCACCGATACCCGCCGCGCGCTCGAAGGCCACAGCGCCGCGGAAGAGCTGGCGCGCCGCAGCGAGGAGTTCTCCCAGGCACGCGAGGAATTGCCGGCGGCCAAACAGGCGCGCATCGCCGCGGCCCAGCGCTGGCAGCGCCTGGACACCGAGGCTGCGCGCGTGCATGACCGCCATCGGGCCTTCACGGAGGAGCACCAGCGGCTGGAGCAGCAGTTGCGGCGCTCGCGCGGCGATACCGAACGCGCCGCGCAGGAATGGACCGCGCGCCGCCGCGGGCATGTGGAGGCCGCAGCGCGCAGCCAGACGCAGCGGCGCCAGTTTCCCGCGCGCTGGACGGCCGCGGAGACGCTGGGCGCACTGGTGGACGAATACGTGAACGACACCCAGGCGAAGCTGCGCCTCTCCGCCGTCGAGCAGGAGCTGGAACAGGGCACCTGGGAGCAGGATGCCACGGTGGAGGAGCGCTACCGCCGCATGGAAGCCACCGTGCGCGAGCAGGCCTCAAGCCTGTCGGACCACCAGGTCAAGAACGCCCAGGCCGGCACGGCCGTGATGAATGCGCGCGAAAGCTATATCGAGGTGCTGCGCAGCACCGTGCGGCGCTACCGCAAGAACATCCAGGAACTCGGCGCCCTGGCGGGTGTGGAGGTGGCGGCCGACCTGCCGCTGCTGGAGAACGACGACACCGTGCTCGCCCAGGCCGGGCTCAAGGTGCATTTCGCGTTCGACGGCAAGGGCAGCATCGGCATGAACGACGGCGAGGCATCGGGCGGGCAGCAGGTCATCAAGTCACTGATCCTGCTGGTGGGCCTGCTCAAGGACGAGGAAAGCGGCTCCGGCGGCTTCGTCTTCATCGACGAGCCCTTCGCCCACCTGGACGTGCGCAACATCCAGCTGGTGGGCCACTTCCTGCGTTCCACCCAGGCGCAGTACGTGCTGACCACGCCCATCACCCACAACCTCGAGGTCTTCGAGCCCGCGGAGATCACGCTCGTGACCAGCAAGAAGCCCCAGGGCTCGCGCTGGGCCCCGCCCATCGCCGTGGCCAAGCGGCGCGGCGTGCCGCAGCTGGAGCCGATGGCGGGATAGCCGCCGGGCGGTCGTTGCACGGGAATAGCGCATGGCCATCGTCACCACCGCCAGGGGCCGCACCCGCACGCGGGAGAGCGATGCACCATTTGCCGGGCTCCCTCCGCTGTCGCCCCGCCAGGAGGCACTGCTGCGCCGCTGGCTTGCCTCCCATGCCGCAGAGCGGCGCTGGCAAACGCTGCTTGATGCAGCGGGACAGGATCTGCTGGACTCCACGGAGGCGCTGCTGGAGTGCCTCGTGGAATCCGGCGCGGCGGTGGCCCGCGAGCGCCTCGTGCGAGGCACCTGGCAGATCGAGCGGATGGAGTGGCGCGATCTTCCGGCGCTCCAGGCCAGCCGCGGCATCCGCACATCGGACGAACGCCGGGCACTGCGGGACGACACCCGGCAGCAGCTGGCAGCCCTGGCGGACGGCCTCCCATGGCTTCAGCCCGCCATCGCCAGCTGCCTGGACACCGCGAAAGGCGCCGATCTGCTGAAAGCCCGTGCCGAACTGCTGCACGCACTTGCGTCATGGCATGCCGAACAGCGCTTCGGCAAACGCCGGGACTTCGCCCTGCACGCACGGCAGGGTACCAAGGACATCACCCCGTCCGAATGGAAATGGCTGGAAGCACATTTCGCGCTCGAGTCCCTCGGCATCGAGAAGCTCGCGTTCATCCTCTGGCTCGGCGGCAGCCTCGCACTGGCCACCGGGAAGGGGCACATCGATGTCGGCGCCGCGGGCTTTTGCGGCCTCCCCATGAGCACGTTGGCGGGAGATACGCGCGTTGTGGACGCTCCCGTTCGCTACTGGCTTATCGAGAACCGCACGAGTTTCGAGCGACAGGTGATCCGGGCAGAGCCCGGAACCTGCGTGGTCTGGCTTCCGGGCAGGCCCCCGGATGACTGGCTCGGCGCGCTGGGCTGGCTGCTGGACAGGGCCCCCGCGCCCGCGCGCATCAGCTGCGATCCGGACCCCGCCGGCCTTGATATCGCGTTGACCGCAGGCGCCGTGTGGACGGCACGCGGGCTGGAATGGGCTCCATACCGGATGGAGCCTGCGCTATGGCAGGACGGCACGACCCAGCCGCTGAACGATTTCGACCGCGCCTTGCTGGCACGCCTGGCCGCGCGGAACGATTTGCCCGCGCCAGTGGCCTCGCTGCGCGGGGCGCTGGAGCGGCTGGGCCGCAAGGCCGAACAGGAGGCCTGGCTTTGAACAGCGGCTGCCACGCCCCCCTCTAGGGTTTCCCCTCGGCCAGCGGTCCAGACATTGTCCCCCCAGGGTGCCTGGGGTAAAAACCATCGGCGGCGTCGTCCACGCCCTCAAGGAGAACCCCGGTGTCAGAGCCGCCCCTGTCCCAGGTGCCAGCCAGGCCGCCGTACCCCGGCGGTGCTCCCCTGGGCTCGCGCCTGCTGGACGCCCTGCTCACCACCGAGCCGCGCCAGCGCATCCGGCTTGCCATGGCCGGGCTGGCCGCGCTGCTGATGGCCTGCTGCATCACGGCGATGCACATCGCGGTGGGCGCGGGGCTGGCGCAGCCGGGGCCGGTCCGGATCTGGACGGCCCTGTCGGCCGGCGGACTGCTGGTGGTGTATGCCCTGATCCGCAGCGGCATCTCGCAGCGCTGGTCGGACCCGTCCTTGACGCTGCCGCAGATCGTCTATGCCATCGCCTGCAATGCCGCGGCCTACGCCATCGGCGGCCAGGCCCGCGGCATCGCCCTGCCGATCCTGGCGGTGATCCTGATGTTCGGCATGTTCGGGCTGTCCACGCGCCAGATGTTCGGCGTGATGCTCTACGCCATGGCCGCGTTCGGCCTGGCTACGGTGTCGGTGGAGCTGCGCGACGAACCGGGACACTCCTCCGGCCTGTCGGTGGCCTACGGCATCATGACGGCCGTGGTGCTGCTGGGCAGCACCTTCCTCACCACGCGCCTGCAGGCCACGCGCGAGGACCTGCGCCGCCAGAAGCACGACCTGGCACGCGCGCTGGAGCACATCCGTGAACTGGCCACGCACGACGAACTCACCGGGCTGCTCAACCGCCGCCACATGCTGGAGCTGATGCGGCTGGAGCAGCGGCGCGTGTCCCGGTCGGACTTCCCGCTGGTGATCGCGCTGCTGGACGTGGACCATTTCAAGGCGGTCAACGACACCCATGGCCACGCCGCGGGCGACCGCGTGCTGCAGGCATTCGCCCAGGCAGTTCGCCGCTGCGTACGCGACGGGGATGTGATTTCCCGGTGGGGCGGCGAGGAATTCGTGCTCATGCTCTGCAACACGCCGCCCGAGGCCGCCCGCGCGCTGCTGGAGCGGGTGCGGGAGGCCGTGGCGGCACTCTCGGTGCCGGCGGACCGCGGCGACGGAGCCGGAGCCAGCGCCGGACATCTGCGCATCACCGTGTCCATCGGGTTCGCGCTGCACCGCCCCCGGCACCCCATCGAGGAAACGCTGGAGCGCGCCGACCGGGCGCTCTATGCTGCCAAGCTGGGCGGCCGCAACCGGACCGTGGAAGAAGCGCTTGACCCTGACACCATGGAAGCCTGCAAGATCCGGCCATGACCTCCTCCCACCGCCGCCCGCTGGGCCTGCTCGCCCTCTGCCAGGGGCTGTTCCTCACCAACAACGTCGTCTTCATCGCCATCAACGGGCTGGTGGGCCTGCAGCTCGCGCCGCGCGGCTGGATGGCCACCCTGCCGGTGATGGGCTACGTGGTGGGCGGAGCGCTGTCCACCGGTCCCGTGGCCCGGGCCCAGAGGCGCTGGGGGCGGCAGGCCTCCTTCCAGATCGGGCTGGCAGTGGCGGCGGCGTCGGCCTTGCTCTGCGCGCTGGCCGTGTGGATGCACGCGTTCTGGCTGCTGTGCGCCGCCACGCTGGCAGCGGGCTACTACAGTGCCAACGGCCAGCTCTACCGCTTCGCCGCGGCCGAGATCGCGCCCGCGCCGCAGCGGGACACGGCCATGTCGCTGGTGATGGCCGGCGGCCTGCTGGGCGCGGTGGCCGGCCCCAACCTGGCCAACCACACGCGCGACCTGTTCTCCGTTCCCTTCACCGGGGCCTACCTGGCACTGTTCGTGGTGGCCCTGGTATCCATGGCCTGCATGGCATGCATCCGCTTTCCGGCCGTTCCACCGGCGCCAGCGGCCGGCGCCGCCACGGGCCGCCCGGTGGCGCAACTGCTGCGCGATCCGGTATTCGCGGTCGCGCTGCTGGGGGCAGCGCTGGGCTACGGGGTGATGAACCTGCTGATGGCGGCCACGCCGCTGGCCATGCAGGTGTGCGGGCACGCCTTCGGCGACGCGGCCTTCGTGCTCGAATGGCATGTGATCGGCATGTTCGCGCCGGGCTTCTTCACGGGCCACCTGATCCGGCGCTTCGGCGTGCTGCACGTCATGGCGGCCGGCGTGGCGCTCAACGCCGCCTGCGTGGCGATCGCGCTCTCCGGCGTGGAGCTCGGGCATTTCTTGGCCGCGCTCTTCCTGCTGGGCGTGGGTTGGAACTTCCTCTTCACGGGCAGCACCGCCCTGGCGATGCGCGCCTACCGGCCCGAAGAGAAGGACCGGGCCCAGGCCGCGATCAATTTCGGCGTCTTCGCCACCATGGCGCTCACATCCTTCGCATCCGGCGCACTGGTCACCACCCAGGGCTGGACACTGCTGAACTACGGCTCCCTTCTGCCCATCGGGCTCACCGGCGCGGGGCTCGCATGGCTGGCGCTGCGGCACCGGCCCCGGCAGGCCGCATGAAGGCGGCCGCAGGAAAGACCAAACGCCGCGCGGTCATGGCACTGGCGGTCTGCGTGGCCGGCGGGGCCCTTCCCGCCCTGGCACGCCCGCCCACGGCAATGCCATCCGCAGGCGCGGACCCCGCGTTCTCCACCCCGGACCGGCGGCAGCTCCCGGGAGTCGCCGTGCTGCAGTCCTTCCTCGCCACCCTGGGGCGGCCACAGGGCACGCAGCGCTTCTGCTTCGTGGTCGAGCGCCTGCCCGCCGACCCGGCCACGCCGGAGCGGCAACAGCTGCTGCGCATGGTGTGGACCACGGGATCGCGCCTCTACACCCTGCCGTGGCCGTCCCGCATCGGAGACCGGGACGAGAACCCCCTCTTCGCGGGGCAGGCCCTGGCCTGGATGCGCTCCGCGGATCTCAAGGACGGCGTCGTGGACACCGATGCCGAGCTGTTCGGCAGCAGCTTCCTGGTCACCCGCACCTGGGCGAACCGCATCACCCGGCAGTGCCGGCGCACCGGCGTGCAGGTATGGATCGTGCCGGACCGGCGGCCGGCCCTCAGCCTTCCGCGCCCGGCTCCGGCAGGCTGACCACCACCTGCGCCACGGCGGCCGTGAGCTTCTTGGCGTAGGGCACGTGGAGGAACTCGTTCGGGCCGTGCGCATTGCTCTTGGGCCCGAGCACCCCGCAGACCATCATCTGCGCCGTGGGAAAGCCCTGGCTCAGCATGTTCATGAGCGGAATGGTCCCGCCCTGGCCGATGTAGCCGCAGGGCGCGCCGAAATGCGCCTGGCTCGCGGCGTTCAGCGCCTTCTCGAACCACGGCGTGATGGCCGGCGCGTTCCATCCACTGGCCGCGCTGCCGGGCTCGAAGGTCACGCGGGCCTGGTAGGGCGCGTTGTCCTCCAGCAGGGCCTTGAGCTTCTGCACGCTTTCGGCGGCATCCACCACGGGCGGCAGGCGCAGGCTGAGCTTGAAGGCGGTGTAGGGGCGCAGCACGTTGCCCGCGTCCTGCAGCGCAGGCAGCCCTTCCGCGCCGGTGACGCTGAGCGTGGGCGTCCAGGTGCGGTTGATGAGCGCCTGCACCGGGTCGGTGGTGGTCGGCAGCGCGAACGTGGTCGAGCCGCCGCAGTCGTAGTGCGCCCAGGGGAAACGCTTCGTCACCTCGTCGCCCAGGATCGCGGCCGTGGCGCGCGCCTGCGCGAGGCGGTCGGGCGGCACCTCGCAATGGAAGCTGGCGGGCAGCAGGCGGCCGGTGGCACTGTCCTCCAGCCGGTCGAGCACCTGCCGCATGATGCGGAACGACGAGGGCACCAGGCCCGACGCATCGCCTGAATGCACGCCCTCGGTCAGGATCTGCACCTTGAGCGTGCCGCTCACCATGCCGCGCAGGCTGGTGGTGAGCCAGAGCTGGTCGTAGTTGCCTGCGCCGGAGTCCAGGCAGATCACGAGCGTGACGTCGCCCAGGCGCGGGCGCAGCAGGTCGATGTAGGGCAGCAGGTCGCGCGAGCCGCTTTCCTCGCAGGTCTCGATCAGCCCCACGATGCACGGGTGCGGAACGCCCTGGCGCTGGATTTCCTGCACGGCGGCGATGCTGGCATAGACGGCATAGCCGTCGTCCGCGCCGCCACGGCCGTAGAGCTTTCCGTCCTCGTACTTCGGGGACCATGGTCCCAGGTCCTTGCGCCAGCCATCGAACTCGGGCTGCTTGTCGAGGTGGCCGTACATCAGCACCGTCTGCTGCGAAGCCGGCCGCGTCGCCTCCACCTCGAAGAACAGCACCGGCGTGCGGCCCGGCATGCGCAGGATCTCCAGGCGCAGCCCCGGGACTTTCTGGGCCTCCACCCAATCGGCAGCATTGCGCAGCACGCGGTCGAGCAGGCCCTGCTGCTCCCAGTCGGGCGCGAAGCCGGGCGATTTGGCGGGAATGGCGATGTATTCGGTCAGCTGCTTCAGGATATCGCCGTCCCAGCGCTCGCTGAGCTGGGACAGGGCCTGGTCGGGCTGGAAGGCGGTGGCGGGTACACGGGCGTTCATGGGGCTCTCCTGCTGCGCGGAACGTGCCGCGACGAGCCGATGATTGTGCTACAGGGCCTGCAGGGCCGGCCGGCGCAGGGTCTGCGAAGGCGCCTCCCCGAAGAGGGTCTTGTAGTCCTGGGAGAAATGGCCCATGTGGAAGAACCCCCAGCGCTCGGCGATCTCCTGCACCGTCTCGCCCGGCGCGGCCGTGCGCAGCGCGCGGCGGCAGGCATTCAGGCGCACCGCCTTCAGGAACTCGGCGGGCGACTGGCCCAGCACGGCATGGAAGTGGTTCTGCAGCGTGCGCCGGGTCACGTGCAGGTGCCGGCACAGGGCGTCCACGTCCCGGGCGTCGCCGCAGCACGGCTGGCCGGCCCACGCACGCGCCGCCATCACCAGCGCGAAGCGGCGCTGGGCGGCGCCTTGCGAAGGCGCCGCGGCGGGCGCTGCTGCGGCGGGATCGCCGCACAACTGGCGCAGCAGCCGCCGCGCCAGCGCCTGCTGCCGGCCGGTGCCCGCAGGCTCCCGGGCCGCCTCGCCGATGCGCAGCAGCGATTCGATGGTGGCGCACAGCGCGGCATGCGCTGCAGCGTCCACGGGCACCGCGTGCGCCGGGCCGGACAACAGGATGGCCGCGCCGTGCAGGCCCATGGCATCGGCCTCGGCACGCAGCCATTCCTGGTCCATGACCACGCCGTAGATGCCGAAGTCTTCCGGCGTGCGCAGCGTGAAGCCGTCGCTGGCGCGGGCGCGCAGCACGAAGCGCTGTGCATCGGTGCGCCGCTCGCCGCCGCAGAAGTGCAGGGGCCGCGCGCACCGGGCGTTGGGCACTCCGAACCACACCGAGCCCTGCCAGGGCGCGCACTGCTGGCTGGTGGGCGGGGAGGTGTACTCGTGGAAGACCTGCAGCCGCGGGCCGCCCATCCACAGCTCACGCACCCGGCCGGCGAAGCGGCCGCCCCCGTGGAAGGCACCAGGGCAGTGCGGGAGGAAAGCGCGGCAGCCATGTCGTGGAGCGTTCGGGCGTTGGAGTAGGGAATGTGATGCAAGAAAAGCGCCAGCCCCTGCGAGAAAACCCCGACACCGCTATCCCGGATCGGAAAAAAAAACCGGCACGGCCCGGTTTTTCCGAATCCGGATAGACGCCGGCGGCCCGGAATGGGTGCAATGGCGGCACGTCGCCCATCGGCTTTCGAACGCAGCAAGGCACTCCATGCACACCTCCGCCCCCACCCCTTCCGATCCGGCCCACGCACCGCACCTGAAGAAGGTGCTGGGCACCTTCCAGCTCTGGGGCATCGCCGTCGGGCTGGTGATCTCCGGCGAATACTTCGGCTGGAGCTACGGCTGGGCCAGCGCCGGCACGCTGGGCTTCCTGGCCGCCACCGTGCTGGTGGCCACCATGTACACCAGCTTCATCTTCAGCTTCACCGAGCTGACCACGGCCATCCCGCACGCGGGCGGCCCCTTCGCCTATGCGCGCCGTGCCTTCGGGCCGGCGGGCGGCTTCGTGGCGGGCTACGCCACGCTGGTGGAATTCGTCTTCGCGCCGCCAGCCATCGCGCTGGCCATCGGCGCCTACCTGAACGTGCAGTTCCCGGCCATCAACCCCAAGACCATCGCGCTGGGCGCCTATGCGGTCTTCATCGGCCTGAACTGGTTGGGCGTGGGCATCGCGGCCACGTTCGAGCTGATCGTCACGCTGCTGGCCATCTTCGAGTTGCTGGTGTTCATGGGCGTGGTCAGCCCCGGCTGGTCGTGGGCGAACTTCGCCCACCTGGGCTGGGCCGGCAGCGACACCTTCAGCAGCGCCACCGTGGCGGGCATCTTCGCATCCATCCCGTTCGCGATCTGGTTCTTCCTGGCGATCGAAGGCGCGGCCATGGCGGCCGAAGAGGCACGCGACCCGCAGCGCACCATTCCGCGCGCCTACATCGCCGGCATCCTCACGCTGGTGGCGCTGGCCTTCGGCGTGATGGTCATGGCCGGCGGCGTGACCGACTGGCGCACGTTGGCCAACATCAACGACCCGCTACCCCAGGCCATGAAGGCGCTGCTGGGCGCCAACAGCGGCTGGCTGCACATGATGGTGTGGATCGGCCTCTTCGGGCTGGTGGCCTCGTTCCACGGGATCATCATGGGCTATTCGCGCCAGATCTTCGCGCTGGCCCGCGCCGGCTACCTGCCCCGCGCCTTCGCCCGGCTCAGCCCGCGCTTCAACACGCCGCACCGCGCCCTGCTGGCGGGCGGCGCCGTGGGGGTGGCCGCGATCTTCAGCGACGAATGGATCCAGTTCGGCGGCCAGACGCTCACGGCCAACATCGTGACCATGGCGGTCTTCGGCGCCATCGTGATGTACATCGTCTCCATGGCCGCGCTGCTGCGCCTGCGCCGCACCGAGCCCGGCATGCACCGCCCCTACCGGGCGCCGCTCTACCCCTTCTTTCCCATGCTGGCGCTGGCCCTGGGCGTGGTGTGCCTGATCGCCATGGTGTGGTTCAACACCGTGCTGGCAGGGGTGTTTCTTGCACTCATGGCCCTGTCGTGGTTGTATTACGCTGGCACTGCCAGCCGCCGCGCGCAGGCCACGCCCGACGCCCTGCTGGATGCCTCCTCACGGTAACGAAGGGATTCCGCCATGCGCTACCACGCGACCCTGGGCGGCCAGGGCCATGCCTTCGACGACCTCCGCCAGGTGATGGCCCACGCCAGCCCGGCGCGCTCGGGCGACTACCTGGCCGGCGTGGGCGCGGCCACCGCGCAGCAGCGCATGGCCGCGCGCCACGTGCTGGCCGACCTGCCGCTCGCCACCTTCCTGAACGAGGCCTTGGTGCCCTACGAGGACGATGCCATCACCCGCCTCGTCATCGACGGCCACGATGCCGCCGCCTTCGCGCCCATCCGCCATATGACGGTGGGCGACTGGCGCAACTGGCTGCTGGGCGACGAGGCCACGCCAGAGGCACTGGCCGCCCTCGCGCCCGGGCTCACGCCCGAGATGGTGTCGGCCGTGAGCAAGATCATGCGCAACCAGGACCTGATCGCCGTGGCCCGCAAGTGCCGCGTGGTCACGCGTTTCCGCAACACGCTGGGCCTGGCTGGCCGCACCGCCGTGCGGCTGCAGCCCAACCACCCCACCGACGACCTGCGCGGCGTGGCCGCCTCGGTGCTGGACGGGCTGATGCTGGGCGCGGGCGACGCGGTGATCGGCATCAACCCGGTGTCCGACAGCATGGCCACGCTGGAGGGCCTGTGCCGCATGTTCGACACGCTGATCCAGGGCCTGGAGATTCCCACCCAGGCCTGCGTGCTGACCCACGTCACCAACACGCTGCAGTTGATGAACGCGGGCGTGCCGGTGGACCTGGTGTTCCAGTCCATCGGCGGAACCGAGAAGACCAACAGCGGCTTCGGCGTGAGCATCTCCGTGCTCGACGAGGCCTACGACGCCGCCCTGCAGCTGCGGCGCGGCACCGTGGGCGACAACGTCATGTACTTCGAAACCGGCCAGGGCAGCGCCCTGTCGGCCGGAGGCCACCACGGCGTGGACCAGCAGACCTGCGAGGTGCGCGCCTATGCGCTGGCGCGCCGCTACCACCCGCTGCTGGTGAACACGGTGGTGGGCTTCATCGGCCCCGAATACCTCTACGACGGCAAGCAGATCATCCGCGCCGGGCTGGAGGACCACTTCTGCGGCAAGCTGATGGGCCTGCCCATGGGCTGCGACATCTGCTACACCAACCATGCCGAGGCCGACCAGGACGACATGGACACGCTGCTGGTGCTCCTGGCCACGGCCGGGCTCAACTTCCTCATCGGCGTGCCGGGGGCGGACGACATCATGCTCAACTACCAGAGCACCTCCTTCCACGACGCGCTCTTCCTGCGCGACACGCTGGGCCTGCAGCGCGCCCCTGAATTCGAGGCCTGGCTGCAGCGCCAGGGCCTGACCACGGCCCAGGGCCGGCTGCGCGACGGCGCCGCACCGCTGGCGCTGGCGCAAGTGCTGGACACGCAGGCCCACTGAAGAGCCCCACTGCCCCCAATGCCCCTTCCGCACGGATCGACATGGACGACTCTTCCCGCGACGATCAAGCCGCCGACGCCATGCCAGCGCCCCTGCCGGCGGCCACGGATTCGCAGCCCGGCGTGACTGCCATGCCCTGGCACCACTGGCGCCAGGCCACGCCCGCGCGCATCGCCCTGGGCCGCGCCGGCGTGGCGGTCCCCACCGACGAGGCGCTGCGCTTCGGCTGGGCGCACGCCATGGCCCGCGACGCCATCCATGCGCCACTGGACACCGAGGCCCTGGCCGCAGCACTGCGCGACGCCGGGCATGAGGTGCTGCAGGCCCGCAGCCGCGCCGAAGACCGCGCCACCTACCTGCGCCGCCCCGACCTGGGCCGCCAGCTGCATCCGGAAGACGCCATGGCCCTGCAGGCGCATGCCGCGCAGGCCGGGGCGCCGAAGCCCACGCTGTGCGTGGTGGTGGGCGACGGCCTTTCGTCGCTCGCCGTGCAGCGCCACGCCGTGCCGCTGCTGCAGGCGCTGGTGCCGCTGCTGCCGCCGGAGGCCACCATCGCGCCCGTCGTGGTCGTGCGCCAGGCCCGCGTGGCGGTGGCCGACGAGGTGGGCGAGTTGCTGGGCGCGGACATGAGCGCCATGCTGATCGGCGAGCGGCCGGGCCTGAGTTCGCCCGACAGCCTGGGCATCTACCTCACGCACGCCCCCCGGCGCGGGCGCAGCGACGCGGAGCGCAACTGCATCTCCAACGTGCGGGCCGAGGGCCTGGGCCATGCCGCCGCCGCCTTCAAGCTCGACTGGCTGATGCGCCAGGCCCGGCGGCTGGGCGCCACGGGCGTGGCGCTCAAGGACGACAGCGACGCCGAGTGGGCCCTGCAGGCACAGCGGGCGTCAGCGCGGCTGGGCGGTGGCTGAATCCGCCCCCGGGCCGCCTGCCGCAGGCCGCGGTGCCTCGGCCGCGGCCACCTGGTTGCGTCCCGCGCGCTTGGCGCGGTACATGGCCTCGTCCGCAGCCGCGACCAGCCCGTCCCAGCGATCGCCGGGCTCGAGCACGCCGCCGGCCACGCCAATGCTGAGGGTGACGGGCACGGTGCGGCCCACGAATTCGAAATGCGCCTGCTCCACCGCGGCGCGCAACTCGCCCGCCAGCACCAGCGCGCCAGCCAGCGGAGTGCGCGGCAGCAGCACCAGGAACTCCTCGCCGCCATAACGGCCGATGAGGTCCTGCGATCGCAGCCGCTCGCCCAGCACATCGACGACGCCGCACAGCACCTGGTCCCCCGCCAGGTGGCCCAGGCCGTCATTGATGCGCTTGAAATGGTCGATGTCCAGCATCATCACCGACAGCGGCTCGCCCGAGCGCACGGCCTGCGCCACGCAGCGGTCCAGCGCCGCGATGGTCGCCCGGCGGTTGGGCACGTCCGTGAGCGGATCCCGCGCGGCCATGCGCTCGTTGGCGGCATCGGCGCGGTCACGGGCCATGAAAATGAAACCGAAGGACGAGGCCTGGACCGTGACGAAGGTGGCGAGGAAAGTCGCGTGCTGCCAGAAATTCGCCGCCAGCAGGCCGGAAGCCGGCATGTGCCCCGTGATCGCCGCCAGCGCCCTCACCACCAGCACGGCGGCCTGCAGCCAGATGCCCGCCGCCACCATGCGCGCGCCATAACCTTCGGAGGGGTGCCGGCCGAGCGTCCACAGCACCAGCCCCAGCTGGGCCGGATAGATGAGGCCCGCCAGCACCAGCCGGGCCGTGTAGTCCCCCAGGAAGGCCACGAACAGGACGATCGTCAGCAGGACCGGCGGCACGGTGTGCAACCACGGCACCGGCCGCCGCAGGAACTGGTACACGGCCGCCAGCAGGCTCGCGAACACTCCGGCGAGCAGGCCGTTGGCCACCACGACCGACAGCACATCAGGAATGCGGCCGCGCAGCGCAAGCAGCACGTAGGCCAGCGACTGCATCAGCAGGGCCGCCGCCCACAGGCCCAGCCCCTCGCGGCGGCGGCGGGCTGCCACCAGCAGCAGCCCGGCCGCCATCACCAGCGAGCCCACGACGGTCATCACCAGCATGGTCGGCAGGTGCAGCAAGGACTCGGACATGGGCGTGGAACGAAAAAAGAACGGTCGTGCGGGCGCAGGAGAATACGCGAACGCGCCGCTGCATGCTACCGCCATGGCCGCCGGCTGCAGGAATTCCGGCGTGCAGTGCGCCGGAGCACCTCAATCGTGTTCGAAATGGAACACGGCCGTGCCGGCCATCGCGTTGGGCATCCAGCGCACCTCACGCCCGTTCTGCAGGCCGAACGCGTCGAGCACGCGCAGGCGGTTCTTGTGCGCGAGCACCTCGAAATCCTTGAACGTGCCGACACGGATGTTGGGCGTGTCGTACCACTGGTAGGGCAGCCGCCGCGTCACGGGCATGCGCCCGCGCAGGACAGACAGCCGGTTGGGCCAGTGCGCGAAATTCGGGAACGCGACGATGCCGGCCCGCCCCACCCGCGCCGTCTCGCGCAGCATCACCTCCGCGTTGCGCAGGTGCTGCAGCGTGTCGATCTGCAGGACCATGTCGAACGCGTTGTCGCCGAACATCGCGAGGCCCTCGTCCAGGTTGAGCTGCACCACGTTCACCCCGCGGCGCACGCACGCCAGCACGTTCGCGTCGTCGATCTCGACGCCGTAGCCCGTGCAGCCGCGCTCGCGCCGCAGCATGTCGAGCAGCGCGCCGTCGCCACAGCCCAGGTCGAGCACGCGCGCGCCATGGGGCACGAGGCGCGCAATCGCGTGCATGGTGGATGGATCGCTCATGCGGCGGTCTCCCTGGCAATGCCGTCGAAGTAGGAACGCATCACGCCCATGTAGCGCGCATCGTCGAGCAGGAAGGCATCGTGGCCGTGGGGGGCATCGATCTCGGCGTAGCTCACGTCGCGCCGGTTCTCCAGCAGGGCCTTGACGATCTCCCGGCTGCGCGCGGGCGAGAAGCGCCAGTCGGTGGTGAAGCTCACCAGCAGGAACCTCGCCTGGGCGCGGGCGAGCGCCAGCGTGAGGTTGCCGCCGAAGGCGAGCGCCGGATCGAAGTAGTCCAGCGCCCGCGTGATGAGCAGGTAGGTGTTGGCGTCGAAGTAATCGCTGAACTTGTCGCCCTGGTAGCGCAAATAGCTCTCGATCTGGAACTCGATGTCCTGCGTGCTGTAGCGGGGTGCCAGTCCTTCGCGCAGTTGCCGCCCGAACTTCTCGTTCATGACGTCGTCCGACAGGTACGTGATGTGGCCGATCATGCGCGCGATGCGCAGCCCCCGCTTCGGGATGGTGCCGTGGCGGTAGAAGTGCCCGCCGTGGAAGTCCGGGTCGGTGACGATCGCGCGGCGCGCCACCTCGTTGAAAGCGATGTTCTCCGCGGTGAGGTTGGGCGCGCTCGCCACCACCACCGCATGGCGCATGCGCTCGGGGTACTGCAGCGCCCACGACAGCGCCTGCATGCCGCCCAGGCTGCCGCCCAGCACGGCGGCGAGTTGCTGCACACCCAGGCGGTCCAGCAGCCGCGCCTGGGCATCCACCCAGTCCTCCACCGTCACCACGGGAAAGTCGGCGCCGTACACCTCGCCGGTATCCGGGTGCGTGTGCATCGGCCCCGTGGAGCCGAAGCACGAGCCCAGGTTGTTGATGCCGACCACGAAGAAGCGGTCCGTGTCCACCGGCTTGCCCGGGCCGATCATGTTGTCCCACCAGCCCTCGCTGCGGGGCTGCCCTTCGTACACGCCGGCCACGTGGTGCGAGGCATTGAGGGCATGGCACACCAGCACCGCGTTGGAGCGGTCGGCGTTCAGGGTGCCGTAGGTTTCGTAGGCCAGCGTGTAGTCGCGGATCGATGCGCCCCCCTGCAGGGGCAGCGGCTCCGCGAAGTGCATGGATTGCGGTGTGGCGATGAACGACATGGATGAAAAAACCCGGCATCGCTAAAAACGAGGCCGGGTCGTCGCACTGCACCAACGGTCGGGTCTTTAGCTGGATTTATAGAGCGCCCGCAAGCGGTGGCAAATCGGCGCGTGTCCGGCAATTATGCCAAAGGACCGGGCGCCGGTGCGAACAGCGCGACGAGCCCCAGCACCACGAAGATGACGGCCGACACCACGTGCACCGCGCGGATCGGCACGCGCCGGGTGATGCGCTCGCCCAGCCACACCACCGGCGCGTTGGCGAGCATCATGCCCAGCGTCGTGCCCGCCACGACCCAGAAATAGGCGCTGTACTGGGCGGCCAGCATGACGGTGGCCACCTGCGTCTTGTCGCCCATCTCGGCGAGGAAGAACGCCACCACCGTGGTGCCGAACACGCCGAAGCGAGGGGTGCCGCCCGTCTCGTCGTCGTCCAGCTTGTCGGGAATGAGCATCCACACCGCCATGGCGATGAAGGACAGGCCGAGGATCCAGCGCAGCACCTGCGGCCCGATGACCGTGGTCACCCAGGCGCCCACGGCGCCGGCGAGCGCGTGGTTGGCGGTGGTGGCCACCAGGATGCCCAGCACGATGGGCCAGGGCTTGCGGAACCGGGCCGCCAGGACGAGGGAGAGGAGTTGGGTCTTGTCGCCCATCTCCGCGAGCGCGACGATGGACGTGGATACGAGGAAAGCTTCCATGGGGTGGGGTTATCCGGCCGGATAGGTGGACAGACAGCATTGACTGCGCCCCGACTCCGGCCTTGGGATCGGTGCACAGTCAATGGTCTCGCCCAGTCCGGCTGAACCGCGTGCGCCATGGGCCGCGAGGGCCCAAGTTTGTTGACGCATGCCCCCGTGCGCGCATGGCGCCGGGCGGGCTACTCCCCAGAGACTGCCGCGATTGTAGTGCAACCAGGGCAGCCGCTCCGCAGGGCGTTCAGCCCGTCAGCTGGCGCAAAGTTCGGGTAAATACCCATGATGAACGTTGCAGGCGCGCCAATTTCCACGGGCCGGATCAGAACAATTGGTTGATAATGGTCCGGTCTTTCTGCTTGCAGGAAGCAAATTGCGGTGATTGGTCGGTTTCGCGTCTCTGAAATTCGTCACAGGTTTGCTGGTTGCGTCGGGCTCCATCGCGTTTTCATGTTTCTTTAAGGAGTCCTTCATGGGCAACAAACTCTACGTGGGCAACCTGCCCTATTCCTTCCGCGATGAAGACCTGCAACAGACGTTCAGCCAGTACGGCAATGTCAACAGCGCCAAGGTCATGATGGAACGCGACACCGGCCGCTCCAAGGGCTTCGGCTTCGTCGAGATGGGCAGCGATGCCGAGGCGCAAGCCGCCATCCAGGGCGCGCACGGCCAGAACTTCGGCGGCCGCGACCTCGTGGTCAACGAAGCCCGTCCGATGGAACCCCGTCCCCCCCGCAGCGGTGGCTTCGGTGGCGGCAATGGCGGCGGCTTCGGCGGTGGCCGCAGCGGCGGCGGTGGCTACGGTGGCGGCAATGGCGGTGGCTACGGCGGCGGCCGCGGCTACTGATCCACCAGCAACCTCCGGGTTGCAAACGGATACAAAAAAGGGCCTCTCCGGGCCCTTTTTTTATTGATGCGCAGCTGTGGCAAGAGTGTGGTAAGGCTTGATCTTTTCGGGGCTTTATGGCCCATAATGCTTCGGCGAAAAATGTTTTTTCGCGTTGCATTGCGGGGATCCGTCAGTTTCGCGCGTAGGGGCTCTTTGTGACCGACCGGCTGCGTTTTCGGGACTCCATCGCTTTTTCCATGTGTTTTTGAGGAGTCCCGTGATGGGCAACAAACTGTACGTCGGCAACCTGCCGTACTCCGTTCGCGACAACGATCTCGAGCAGGCGTTCGGCCAGTTCGGCGCCGTGACCAGCGCCAAGGTCATGATGGAACGCGACACCGGCCGCTCCAAGGGCTTCGGCTTCGTGGAGATGGGCAGCGACGCCGAAGCGCAGGCCGCCATCAATGGCATGAACGGCCAGGCCCTGGGCGGCCGCAGCATCGTCGTGAACGAGGCGCGCCCCATGGAGCCGCGCCCGCCCCGTAGCGGTGGCGGGTTCGGCGGTGGTGGTGGTGGCGGCGGCTACGGTGGTGGCCGCAGCGGCGGTGGCGGCGGCTATGGCGGTGGCCGTGGTGACGGCGGCGGCGGTTACGGCGGTGGCCGTGGCGGCGACAGCGGCGGCGGCTACGGTGGCCGCGGCGACGGCGGCTTCCGCAGTCCGTACGGCTCGGGCGCTCGCAATGGCGGCGGCGGTGGTGGCCGCGGCGGCTACGGCGGCGGCAACAACGGCGGCTATTGAGCCCCCTGCCGGCCTGGACCTCCCACGGGGTCCTTGCCGGCCAGCCACTCCAAGGTTTTCCAGGCCCCTGTCACAGGGGCCTTTTTCTTTCCCCGGTGGCAGGCGATCAGGAGGCGGGGCCGGTCGCGCCGCGCCGGTGCTTGCGTGGCCGCCCGGCCAGCAACCGGTCGAACAGGCTGTCCGGCAGCATGCGCAGCAGCTTGGCCACCACGCCCATCTGCCAGGGAATCACGCGGTAGCGCGCGCCCGCCGCGATGGCCGCATAGGCCTTGTCCGCGAAGTCCCCGGGCTGCATGAGGAACGGCATGGCGTAGCGGTTCTGGCGGGTGAGCGGCGTGTCGATGTATCCAGGGCACAGAGTGACCACCCGCACGCCGCTGGCCCGCAACTCGCCCCGCAGGCTCTCGCAATAGCTGATCACGGCGGCCTTGCTGGAGCAGTAGGCGCCGTGCCCGGGCAGTCCGCGGATGCCCGCCACGCTGCCGATGCCCACCAGCGCGCCGCTGCCGCGCTCGACCATGCCGGCCACGAACGGATGGAAGGTGGCCGCCATTCCGAGGTTGTTGGTCGCGAAGGTCTGCGCCATGACATCGAGGTCCTCGCGCTCCGCGGTGTCCATGCCCACGCTGATGCCGGCATTCGCGATCACCACGTCGGGCAGCCCCAGTTCCGCAATGCAGGCCTTGCCAGCCGCGATGATGCTGTCGGCCTGCGCCACATCGGCGCCATACACGCGAAAGTCGTCCGGCCCGAGCCCGCTGGCGGCCGCCCAGGCCTGGATGTCCGCGGTGCGCCGCGCGACCAGCGCCAGGCGGAACCCGGCCTGCCGGTAGCGCAGGGCCAGGGCTTGCCCGATGCCGCTGGAAGCGCCGGTGATGAAGGCCAGGGGACGTGGGTGCATGGAGGCCTCTTGGGGTGGATGGCTTGCCTGGTCTCAGCGTGCCTGCGGGGGAATGAGCATCCCGCGCACGCGGCCGCGCAGCTGCATGATCTGGTCCAGGTTGTCGTAATCCATGTTGTCCGCGGTGAACTGGTCGGAACCGCGGACCAGCGTGACCGGCTGGTTCGAGCGGACGCGCTCGCTGTTGAGCCAGGCGTGCAGGAACTCCCCGCGGAACTGCAGCCGCGGCAGGGGTTCGCGGCCCGGCCGGTTGAGCGGTTCGCGGGTGACGACCGCGTTGCCGAACAACTGCACTTCGGAGGCATCGGCGTTGGTGAGCGCCCGCTTCGCTGTGGCCACCGTCACGCGCCCGTCCAGGGCCACGGAGCGCATGTGGGCGTTGTCGATTTCCAGCGTGTCGGTGTCCGGGTAGTGCCGAGCGACGTCGCCGCGGATCTCGCTCTGCAGCCGGCCGTTCGCATCGAAGTTCTTGACCGAGAAGCCGCGCATGAAATAGTCGGGCTCGTGCGTGGGCGCCACCGTCTGCGCGGGGCGCACCGGCTTGGGGGCATTGCGCACCAGCCACCAGGTGCCCAAAGCCATCACGCCCATGAGCACCACGGGCAGGTAGAGGGACATGCGCTCCCATGCCTGGCGCAGGCGGCCCATCATGCGGCGTGCGCCTCCAGCAACGCCGCATAGCGGCCGGTGGCCACCAGCAGCAGGTCGCAGAACTCGCGCGCAGCGCCGCCACCGCCGGGGGCCGCGGTGACATGGTGGGCCACGGCACGCGCTTCGGCATGGGCGTGGAACGGCGCGCAGGCCAGCGCGCAGCGCCGCATCACGGGCAGGTCGGGCCAGTCGTCGCCGATGGCCGCGGCCTGGTGCCAGCCCAGCCCCAGCTCGGCCAGGATGGCCTCGGCAGCGGGACGCTTGTCCTCGGTGCCGAAGCGGGCATGCACCACGCCCAGCGCCTGCAGCCGCAGGCGCAGCGCGGGCGAGTCCCGCCCGGTCACCACGGCCGGCACGATGCCGGCCTTCTGCAGCAGCTTGAGGCCGTGCCCGTCCAGGGTATGGAAGCGCTTGAGGGTCTCGCCCGCTTCGGAGATGTAGAGCCCGCCGTCGGTCAGCACGCCATCGACGTCGAAAAACGCGACGCGCACATCTTGCGCGCGTAGCAAAAGTGCGGGGTCGAACTGCAGCACGGGCCGCAGGGCCGGCAGCGCGGCCGTGTCCGGCACGGGGCTGCCCGCCGCGGGCGTGGAAGCGATCCGGCCGTCCATCAGATGACCTTCGCCCGCATGAGGTCGCCGATATGGACCACGCCCGCCAGCACGCCGCCTTCCGAGGCGACGAGCACGCTGGTGATGGCATGGCGCTCCATCATCTCGGCCGCATCCGCCGCGAGCGCGTCGGGGGCGATGGTCCGCGGCGCGGCATGCATCACCTCGCCGGCCGTGACGCTGCGCAGGTCCGCGCCGGCCTCGATGCGGCGGCGCAGGTCGCCATCGGTGAAGATGCCCAGGATGCGGCCCTGCGCGTCCGCGATGGCCGACGCGCCGAGGCGCTTGGCGCTCATCTCGCGCATCAGTTCGCTGAACGAGGCCTCCGGCAGCACGCGCGGCACGTCGGTGCCCGAGCGCATCACGTCGCTCACGTGCGTGAGCAGCTTGCGGCCCAGAGCGCCGCCAGGATGGGAGCGCGCGAAATCCTCGGAGCGAAAGCCCCGGGCATCCAGCAGCGCCACCGCCAGGGCGTCGCCCATGGCCAGCTGGGCCGTGGTGCTGGTCGTGGGCGCCAGGTTGAGCGGGCAGGCTTCGCGCTCCACGCCGCAATCGAGCACCAGGTCGGCATGGCGGGCCAGGGTGGACTCCAGTCCGCCCGTCATCGCCACCAGCGGCACGCCCAGGCGCCGGAGCACCGGCAGCAGCACGGTCAGCTCGCCGCTCTCGCCGCTGTTGGAGATGGCCAGCACCAGGTCGCCGGGCGTCACCATGCCGAGGTCGCCATGGCTGGCCTCGGCCGGATGCACGAAGAAGGCCGGCGTGCCGGTGGAAGCCAGCGTCGCCGCGATCTTGCGGCCCACGTGGCCGCTCTTGCCCATGCCCATGACCACCACGCGGCCGGAGGTGGCCAGCACGCGGTGCACCACGTCCGCAAAGGCACCGCCCACGCGGGCGGCGAGCGCCGAGAGGGCGGCAGCTTCGGTATCGAAGGTTTCGCGGGCCAGGCGCACGGCCCGTTCGGCGGAGAAAGGCGCGGGCGGCAGGGCCGGCCCCTGCGCGGGGGGGGCGGAAAGCATCCGCGGATTCTATGCGGCGGCCCCGCCGCCCGTGAGCCCGCCGGACCGAAAGCCCCACGTGGCCCGCATCACGGTGCCGCCGGGGCGCGATGCAGGAAAACACGCGAAAACCCCTACGGGCTCGGCTAGCATCGGGCATGTCTTCCCTCGCCCTGACGCTGCTGTACCTGCTGGCCGCCGTGCTGGGCGTGGTCGCCTGCCGCAGCCTCAAGCTGCCGCCGATGCTCGGCTACCTGGCCGCCGGCATCCTGATCGGCCCCCATGCGCTCGCGCTCACCCAGAATTCCGAGGGGGTGCGCCACCTGGGGGAATTCGGGGTAGTGTTCCTCATGTTCTCCATCGGCCTGGAGTTCAGCCTGTCCAAGCTCCGCGCCATGCGGCAGTTCGTGTTCGGGCTGGGGTTGCTGCAGGTGGCGCTCACCCTCACCGCCGGCATGGTGGGCATGCTGCTGCTGTCGCACTTCGTGGGCGGGCTGTGGCGCATGGGTTGGCAGACCGCGCTGGCGCTCGGCGGCACCCTGGTCATGAGCAGCACGGCCATCGTGGTCAAGCTGATGAGCGAGCGCGCCGAACTGGAGAGCGAGCACGGCCGCCGCGTGCTGGGCGTGCTGCTGTTCCAGGATCTGGCGGTGGTGCCCCTGCTGGTGCTCATCCCCGCCCTGGGCTCCTCTCCCGAGCGGCTGCTGGTGGCGCTCGGGCTCGCCCTGCTGAAGGCCACCGTGCTCGTGGGCGTCCTGCTGGTGGGCGGCCAGCGCGTGATGCGCTGGTGGCTCACCCTGGTGGCGCGGCGCAAGAGCGACGAGCTGTTCATGCTGAACCTGCTGCTCATCACGCTGGGCCTCGCCTGGCTGACCGAAGCGGCCGGGTTGTCCCTCGCGCTGGGCGCCTTCATCGCGGGCGTGCTGGTGTCCGAGACGGAATACCGGCACCAGGTGGGCACGGACATCCGCCCATTCCACGACGTGCTGCTGGGGCTCTTCTTCATCACCGTGGGCATGATGCTCGACTGGCACATCCTGCTGGAGCGCTGGGCGCTGGTCTTCGTGCTGCTGACCGTGCCGCTGCTGCTCAAGGCCGGCGTCATCCTGCTGCTGGCGCGCGGCATGGGCGCCACCACCGGCGTATCGCTGCGCACCGGCCTCTACCTCGCGCAGGCCGGCGAGTTCGGCTTCGTGCTGCTGTCGCTCACGCAGGAGCACGGCCTGGTCGAGCCGGCGCTCATGAACCCCGTGCTGGCCGCGATGGTGCTGTCCATGCTGGCCACGCCTTTCCTGATCCAGTACAGCAACCCGATCGTGATGAAGCTGGTCGCCAGCGACTGGCTGCAGCAGTCGCTGCAGATGACCTCCATCGCGCGCAAGGCGATCAACACCAGCGGCCACGTGCTCATCTGCGGCTACGGCCGCTGCGGCCAGAACCTGGCCCGCATGCTGGAACGCGAGCACATTCCCTACATGGCGCTGGACCTCGATCCCGACCGCGTCCGGCAGGCCGCCGCCGCGGGCGACTCCGTGGTCTATGGGGACGCCACGCGGCTGCAGGCGCTGATGGCCGCCGGCCTGGTGCGTGCCAGCGCCGTGGCGGTGACTTACCTCGACATTCCCGCCACCCTCAAGGTGCTGGCCAACACCCGCTCGCACGCGCCCCAGGTGCCTGTCGTGGTCCGCACGCAGGACGACCTGCATCTCGACAAGCTGCAGGCGGCCGGCGCCACCGAAGTCGTGCCCGAGGCCATCGAAGGCTCGCTCATGCTCGCGGGCCATGCGCTGGCCCTGGTGGGCGTGCCCATGCGCAGGGTGCTGCGGCTGGTGCAGGACCAGCGCGAAGCCCGCTACAACCTGCTGCGCGGCTACTTCCACGGCGCCGACGACGACACGGCCTCGGAGCGCGACCAGGAGCGCCTCGCCACGGTCACCCTGCCGCCCGGCGCCGGCACCGTAGGCCGGCCGCTGTCCGAGCTGCCGCTGCACGCCATGGGCGTGCGGGCGGTCAACCTGCGCCACAAGGACGGGCGCAGCTCCACCCCTACCGACGACAGCGTGCTCTCCGAAGGCGATACGCTGGTGATCTCCGGTCACCCCACGGCCCTGGCGCTGGCGGAAGACGCGCTGCTGCGCGGCTGAAGCCACCTGCGCCGGCGCGCCCGGGAACGCCCGGCGCAGTTGCAGGCTCTAAACTGCCGCCCTTTTTCCCGCCGCGCCCGCGCCGCGGCCCATCCCTTTTCCCGCCCCCGCCATGCAAGACCTCAGCGTCAACGAATACCTCCGCCAGTACATCCGCACCGTGCCCGACTGGCCCGCGGCGGGCGTGCAGTTCCGCGACATCACCCCGCTGCTGCAGGACCCGAAGGTGTTCCGCGTGCTCATCGATGCCTTCGTGCACCGCTACATGGACCGGGCCCTGCGCCCCGACGTGGTCGCGGGCCTGGATGCGCGCGGCTTCATCCTCGGCGCCGTCGTGGCCTACGAGCTCAACGTGGGCTTCGTACCCATTCGCAAGAAGGGCAAGCTGCCTTTCACCACGGTCGAGGAAACCTACGAACTGGAATACGGCAGCGCCACGGTCGAGTTGCATGCCGACGCGGTCAAGCCCGGCGACCGGGTGCTGCTGATCGACGACCTCATCGCCACGGGCGGCACCATGATGGCCGGGCGCAGGCTGCTGGAGCGGCTGGGCGCCACGGTGACCGAAGGTGCGGCCATCGTCGATCTGCCCGAACTGGGCGGCTCCTCGCGGCTGCGCGAATCCGGGCTGTCGCTCTACACCCTGGTGGACTTCGCGGGCCACTGAAGGCGGCTTGCGCCGGTGCGGGCCAGGGAGCCCCTGCACGCCCGGCGATAGAATGACAATCATTCTCACGGCAGCGGCCTGGCGGAGTCCTCCGCCGGGCCGCCCGTGCTTTCCGCCCTCCACCCCATGGCCCTCGATCCCGCGCATCCCCAGGCAGCGCCCATCCGCGTGCCCTCTCCCGCCCCGGCCGCGCCGGGCCATCGACGCAGGGCTTTCGCATGGCCCGGACTGCGGGCCGCCATCGTCCAGCTGCACTGGTTCGTCGGCATCACGGCCGGCACCCTGCTCGTGGTCATCGGCCTGTCGGGCGCGCTGCTGGCGTTCCGCGAAGAAATCCTCGACCTGTTCAATCCGGGCGTGCGGCATGTCGCGCCCCAGGCCGGCCCGGCACTGACGCCGCCCCAGCTGCTGGAAGCCCTGGCCCGCGACGGCGCCGCCGGGCGCCGCGTGAATGTGCTCACCGTGCAATCCACGTCGGGCGTGGCTGCGCGGGTGGGTTTCGCCGCCCTGCCCGGCGAGCGCCGCGGCGAGACGGAATACCTGCATCCCTACACCGGCGCCGCGCAGCCCGCACTGCGCGGGGACGACTTCTTCGAATGGGTCGAAGCACTGCACCGCTGGCTGCTGCTGCCGCGCGAGCCGGGCCGCGTGGCCTCCGGCGTGCTGGCCCTGTGCCTGCTGGGCCTGTCGCTGTCCGGGCTGTATTTGCGCTGGCCCCGCCACCCGCTGCGCTGGCGCACCTGGTTCGCACTCGACACGCACCGCAAGGGCCGCCCCTTCCTCTGGAGCCTGCACGCGGTCGCCGGCACCTGGGTCCTGGCCGTCTATGTGGGGCTCACCGCCACCGGGCTGTACTGGGCCTTCGACACCGTCCGCGACACCGTGGACGCATGGGCCGGACAGCCGCGCCCGCCCCGCCAGGCCATGGCCGCGTCACCGCGCACCGACAAGGCTCCGGCCCAGTCCGCTCCGGCCCGCACCATGGATCTCACCGCTGCCTGGCGAGCGTTCTCGCAGCGGGCCCCGGACTGGCAGACGGCCGTGCTGCGGATGCCCCAGCGCGCGGACCAGCCTCTGCAGATCCTCTGGCTGGACCGCAACGCGCCGCACGACCGGGCCCGCCACCGCATGGTGATCGACACGGCGACCGGCGTGGTCGCCACGGACGACCGATACAGCCAGCGCAGCGTCGCGGCGCGCGCGCTTTCCACCTTCTACCCGCTGCACATGGGCACGTACTTCGGCCTGCCCGGCCGTATCGCGGTCACCGCCGCGGCCCTGGCCCTGCCGCTTTTCGCCGTGACGGGCTGGATGCTCTACCTCGGCCGGCGCCGCCAGCGCAGGGAGGCCGAAGCCGCCCGGCAGGCCGTGGCGGCACCGGCCGGCCCGCTCACCGCCAGCAACTCCGCGAACGCAGCGGACACCGTCCTGGTGGCCTACGCCAGCCAGTCCGGCACGGCCGAGCGCATCGCCCAGCAGACGGCAGCGGCCCTGCACCAGTCCGGCCTGCCTTCGCAGGTCGGCGCGCTGCAGCATCTCGCGCCGGAAGACCTCGCGGACCATGCGCGCATCCTGATCGTGGCCAGCAGCTTCGGCGAAGGCGAGCCGCCGGACGCGGCGCGGCGCTTCATGCGCCTCCTGCAGCGCGGACCGGTGCAGGGCGCCCGTCCGCTCGCATCCGTGCGTTACGCGCTGCTGGCGCTCGGCGACCGGCACTATGCGCACTTCTGTGGCTTCGGCCATGCACTGGACGGGGAGCTGCGCCGTTGGGGAGCGCAGCCCCTGTTCCCGCTGATCGAGGTGGACGGCGGCGATGCCGGCGCGCTGGCCCGCTGGCGCGAAGCGCTCACGGCGCTGGACGGAGCGCGGGCCTGGGCGGCCGACGCCCCCGCCCTGCAGGCCCTGCCCCCTTCGGCGGACCTGCAGTCCTGGCGGCTCGAAAGCCGTGAGACGCTCAACCCCGGCAGCCTGGGCAACCCTCTGGTGGAGATCACGTTCAAGCCCGCGGTGGCCGGCACCGCGCTCCACTGGCCGGCCGGAGCCCTCGTGGACCTGCTGCCCCGCCAGCCCGCGGATGCGGTCGAGCGCTGGCTGCACGAGGCAGGCCTCGACGGCCAGGTCCCCGTGCAGGCCGGCGGAGCGCCCGAGCCGTTGGCCGATGTGCTGGCGCGCAGCGTGCTGCCCGCCCTGCCGCTACCGGTGCGCCTTCATCCACAGGCCTGCGCGGATGCGCTCATTCCCCTCGCGCCGCGCACCTATTCCATCGCGTCCCTGCCCGAAGACGGAGCACTGCAGCTGCTGGTGCGCCAGGAGCGGCATGCGCAGGGCCTGGGCATCGCGTCCGGCTGGCTGACCGCGCATGCCCCGCTGGGCAGCATCCAGACGCTGCGCTTCGTCGAAAACCCGTGCTTCGGCCTCGAGGGCACCGAAGGGCGCCCCTGCCTCTTCATCGGCAACGGCTCCGGGCTGGCGGGCCTGCGATCGCTGCTGCGCGCCCGCGTGCGTGCCGGGCAGCAGCGCAACTGGCTGCTCTTCGGCGAGCGGCAGCGCGCGGCCGATACCCTGTGCGCCGAGGAAATCGCGCACTGGCAGGACCGGGGCTGCCTGCCGCGCCTGGACCGGGTGTTCTCCCGGGATGCCGATGTCCCGCACCGCTATGTGCAGGATGCCCTGCGGGCGGCCATGCCGGAACTGCGGCGGTGGCTGGACGAGGGGGCCGTGGTGTTCGTGTGCGGCAGCGCCGAGGGCATGGGCGCCGGCGTGGACCATGTGCTCTCCGACGCGCTGGGCGCCGAAGGCATGGACGCGCTCATCGACGCGGGCCGCTACCGGCGCGACGTCTATTGACGGACGGCGGCGCGGTTCCTCCCCGCAGCCGCCTTTTCAGCGCAGCTCGCCGTACTGGGTGTTGCTCAGGTCCGGGGCCGCCCGGTCATGGCCAGGCATCTCCGTGTCCTCGAAACCAGGTGCCGAAGGTGCGGGCGGCAGCAGCGGCCCGGATCGCACCGTGGTGCCCGGCATGCTGGCCGCCGCAGGCTGGGCGCGGCCCGTGGCGGCGGCACTGCCCAGCGCACGGCGAAAGGCCGCGACTTCGTCCGCATCGATCGGTTCGTAGCCCTTGCCCGGCGCTGCACCCGGCCGGGCGCCTTCCGCCGGCACGGACGGCGCCAGGGAAGGAGGTATTTCGCGCGGAGCCAGCAGCGACACCGGTTCGGCGATCGCAGGCGCAGGCACGGGAGCAGGGGCGGGAACGGACGCGGGACGGGGCGGCAGCAGGGGCGCCGGGGCAGAAGCCGGGCCCTGCTTCGGATGCGCGTGTCCCGGAACGGGGCCGGCGTGCGCCGGCGCGAGCGAGGGATGCGGCGTGCCATGCCCCGGCACCCCTACCGCCACATGGTCGTTGATGCGCCAATAGACGGCCGTGACGAGGATGTCGAAGCGCGACTTCGCGGTCTGCGCGATCAGGGCCTCGATCTCGCTCAGGCGCGCGGTCTCTCCGCCGTATTCACGTCCCAGGTCGATCATCACCAGGAACTGCCGGCCCCGCTGGTCGAGCGACAGCACCTTGAACTTGTAGCCCGCCGACAGCACGCTGGCGCGCACCATGGCGTCGCGCACCACCGTGTAGAGCAGCTCGCGCCGCTCCATGCGCTCGTTCTTGCGGTTGGCGGCGTGATCGGCCGGAGCCGGCGGCACGGCCGGCCGGCCGCTGCGTCCGGGCATGAGCGGCACCGTGGCATCCGCGTTCAGCAGCCCGGCCGGCTCCACCGCAGGGCGTGGCCGGGACGAGGGCTTTTTGCGGGAAAACCAGCTGAACAGCGACATGCGGAGGGCCTTCTTGTCAGGATGCGGGCGAATGGCGCGAGTGTAGCTGCGGCTCTCCGGCCCGCCAGGCCTCCGTGCGGGAACCTGTCGGCGCCATCATGCTCCCGGCGCCCGGGTGTCAGGTTGCCGCAACACGGCGGCGCCGGTTGCCCAGGCGCCGCGCCAGCACCGAGCCCGCCGCCATCGCGAGCGCCAGGGCCACGGCCGGCTGCCGGTTCGACAGTTCGGAAAACCGCAGCGCCGTGAGCGTCCACAGCTTGCTGGGCGAACCCGCCTGCACCGTGGCGCTGCGCGGCCGGTGCGAGAAGAAAGCCCCCTCGCCCACCACGGACCCCGCGCCCACGATGGCCAGCCGCAGGCGGCCCTTCTCGTCCTCGTAATGCACGCTGCAGTTGCCACTCTCGATGAAATACAGCGTCCGGTCCTGCACCCCCTGGGTGAACAGCGTGTGGCCCGCCTCCACCTGCATGGGCAGCAGATAGCCGGCCAGCAGGTCCCACTGCTCCGGCGTGAATGGGTTGTGCAGCCCGTCCTCCGCCGTGGACTGGGAAACGGCCTGCACGAGGCCACCGAGGTCGGCCTGCAGCACGGTCGGGGAGGCGGGAGGGGTGGAAGACAGCACGGCATTCATGGTGGCGGGACGGTATCCCCCCGCGCCCCGGCACACAAGGCAGGATTACGTCTTTTTACACACGCGATCCACCCCGCGGAAACCGGCCTCCGCGCGCGCTACTTCCCGATGCAGAAGCTCGAGAAGATCACCCCCAGCAGATCGTCGGACGTGAACTCCCCGGTGATCGCGTTGAGCGCCTGCTGGGCCAGCCGCAGTTCCTCGGCCAGCAGGTCGAGCGCGGGGCCGTCGGATTCCAGTTGCGCCGCCGCTTCCATCAGGTGCGCATCCACTGCCTGCAGTGCTTCCAGGTGTCGGGCACGGGCGGTGTAGATGCCCTCCGGGGCGGACTGCCAGCCGGCGATGTCCAGCAGCACGCGCCGCAGCCCGTCCAGGCCCTCGCCCGTGCGCGCGGACAGGCGCACGGCGGCGGCGCGGCCGGGGGCATCCGGCGCGGCCCCTGAGGAGCCTTCTGCGCGATCGCTCTTGTTCCACACATCGACCACGGGCACCTGGGCCGGCGCCATGCCGGCGAGGCGAGCCGCGATCTCCGCATCCGCGGCTTCGTAATCCGGCTGGCCCGCGCGCGTGAGGTCGTGCAGGAACAGCACCGCGTCGGCCGCCGCGATCTCCTGCCAGGCACGCTCGATGCCGATCCGCTCCACCTCGTCGTCGCTCTCGCGCAGGCCCGCCGTGTCGATCACGTGCAGCGGCACGCCCTCGATCTGGATGGTCTGCTGCACCTTGTCGCGCGTGGTGCCGGCGATCGGCGTCACGATGGCCAGTTCGGCGCCCGCGAGCGCGTTCAGCAGCGAACTCTTGCCCGCATTGGGCTGGCCCGCGATCACCACCTTGATGCCCTCGCGCAGCAGCGCGCCCTGGCGCGTGCGGCCCATCACCTCCGCCAGCGTGCGCTGCAGCGCCGCCAGCTGGCCATGGGCATCCGCCTTGCGCAGGAAGTCGATCTCCTCCTCGGGAAAGTCGAGCGTGGCCTCCACCAGCATGCGCAGGTGCACCAGCGCGTCACGCAGCCGGTGGATCTCATCGGAGAATGCGCCCGCCAGCGACCGGCTCGCGCTGCGCGCGGCAGCCTCGGTGCTGGCGTCGATCAGGTCGGCGATCGCCTCGGCCTGCGCGAGGTCGATCTTGTCGTTCAGGAACGCGCGCTCGGTGAACTCGCCGGGACGCGCCAGCCGCAGGCCCGGCAAACGCGGCCGGCCCGTGGCACGGTCCGGCTCGCTGGCAGCCTGCAGGCAGCGGGCCAGCAGCAGCTGCAGCACCACGGGGCCGCCGTGGGCCTGCAGTTCGAGCACATCCTCGCCGGTGTAGCTGTGGGGCGCGGGAAAGTACAGCGCCAGCCCCTGGTCGATGGACTGCCCCGCGGCATCACGGAACGGCAGGTAGGTGGCCTCGCGCGGGCGCAGCGTACGCCCGCACAGCGCTTCCACCAGCGGGCCGACCCCGCGGCCCGACACGCGCACGATGCCCACGGCGCCCCGCCCCGGTGCGGTGGCGATGGCGGCGATGGGATCGGTGTGGCGGGGCAGCATGGGCGGAACGGCCGCGGGGCGGCGGCAGGCGATGAGGGGAAGGCGCGCATGATAAGCCCGCCCCCTGCCCCGGTTGCCTGCCGCCCTCCCCCCCGGGCCAGGGCACGGGGACTGGAGCCGGGTCCGCCAGACGGGCTTACTTGATGGTGGTCCAGGCCGGCATCGGGCGGTCGTCCGCGCGGTGCGGCGTGTCCATGCCCTTGCGCATCGCCCAGGGCCGGATCTGGTGGTGCAGCGGGAGGTAGTAGTACTCGTCCTTGACCAGCTTCAGGGCATCGGCGATGAGCGCATCGCGCTTGGCCGGGTCCATCTCCACCTTGATCTGGCCGATCATGCCGTCGAGCTTGGCATCGCTGAACCGGCCGCCGTTGTACACGCCCGCCGCGGTCTTGCCGTCCTTCGTGGACATCAGCGAATCCAGCGAATAGAGCGCGTCGAACGTGGCCACGCCCCAGCCGAACAGGTAGGCATTCACGTCGTTGTTCATCACGCGGGTGACGAACTGCGACATCGGCGCCGTCTGCAGCGTGGTCTTCACGCCGATGCGCGTCCACATGGCCGTCACGGCCTGGCAGATCGCCTCGTCGTTCACGTAGCGGTCGTTCGGGCAGTCGAGCTTGATCGCGAAGCCGCTGGGGTAGCCGGCATCGGCCAGCAGCTTCTTCGCGGCCTCGACGTCGTACTTGGAGGCGCGCTCCTCCAGGCTCTTGCTCCAGCCATGCACCATGGGCGCCACCATGGTGCCGGTGGGCACCGAGAGGTTGCGCATGGTGCGGCTGTGGATGGTCGCGGAATCGATCGCCTGGTAGAGCGCCTGGCGCACGCGCTTGTCCTTGAGCGGGTTCTTGCCCGGGGTGCCCGCGCCGGGCAGCTCATCGCGGAACTGGTCCAGGCCCAGGTAGATGGTGCGGTTCTCGGCACCCTCGATCAGCTTGATGTCGGGGCTGGACTTCATGCGCGCCAGATCCTGCGGCGGCGGATCGGGCACGAAGTCCACCTGGCCCGAGATGAGCGCGGCCGAGCGCGTGGCGGCCGACTTGATCGGCGTGAATACCACCTCGTCGATGTTGCCCGTGGGCTTGTCCCACCAGTTCGGGTTCTTCTTGAGCGTGACCTTCACGTCGGGCTGCCAGCCCACCATGATGAAGGGACCGGTCCCGTTGGCGTTGCGCGATGCGTAGTTCTCTTCCTTGCCCGCGTAGTCCTGAGCCTTCACCGAGTTGTTCTTCTCGGCCCAGGCCTTGTTCATGATGCGCGCCTCGGTCAGCTCGCGCAGCAGCACCGGGCTGGGACCCTTGAGGATCAGGTCCACGGTGAAGTCGTCCACCTTCTTCACTTCCTTCACGCTCTGCACCGACGACTGCATGTTGGACGGCGGCGTCATCGCCCGCGTGAGCGAGAACACCACGTCGTCCGCCGTGAACGGGGCGCCGTCGTGGAACTTGACCCCCTTGCGCAGTTCGAAGCGCACCTGCGTGGGCGAGACCTGCGTCCATTTCGTGGCCAGCGCGGGCTCGACCTGGTAGTTCTTGTCATAGCGCACGAGGCTCTCGTACACCTGCTGCAGGAAGGCATGCGTGGTCTGGTGGTTCTGCGCGTGCGGGTCCACGGTCAGGATGTCGTTCGCGCCGGCCCAGCGCAGGGTGGCCGCATGCGCGGCCCCGGCGCCGAGGAGCACGGCGAGGGCGATCGTTCCGAGGGATAAATTCAAACGCTGCTTCATCTGCAAGCCTCCAGTCAAAGGGGGTCGATGGAAAGACCACTAGCCTAGCAATCCTCGTACCCAAAAGACAACGGCCACACGCAGGTGGCCGTTGGGGATTGCCCGGATGGCGCGCCGAAAAACGGCGTCCGGGTCACGCAGCGAAGCGGATCAGTTCACGTCAGCGGAACTTCGGCAGGTTGAACTGCGGCGGCACGCCCATGCGCTTGTTGATGATCCACTGCTGGGCGATCGACAGGATGTTGTTCGTCAGCCAGTACATCACCAGGCCGGCCGGGAAGAAGAAGAACATCACGCTGAAGATCAGCGGCATGAACCACATCATCTTGGCCTGCATCGGGTCCGGCGGCGCGGGGTTGAGCGCGGTCTGCAGCAGCGAGCTGGCCGTCATCAGCAGGGGCAGGATGAAGTACGGGTCGGGCGAGGACAGGTCGTGGATCCAGCCGATCCAGGGCGCATTGCGCATTTCCACGCTCGACAGCAGCACCCAGTACAGCGCGATGAACACCGGGATCTGGATCACGATGGGGAAGCAGCCGCCCATCGGGTTGACCTTCTCCTCGCGGTAGATGCGCATCATCTCCTGCTGCATCTGCTGCGGCTTGTCCTTCAGGCGCTCGCGCATCTCCATGATCTTCGGGTTGATGGCCTTCATCTTGGCCATGGAGGCGTACGCCTTGGCGTTGAGCCAGTAGAACGCGATCTTGAGCAGCAGCACCAGGCCCACGATGGACCAGCCCCAGTTGTTCAGGATCTTGTGCAGCTGTTCCAGCAGCCAGTAGAGCGGCTTGGCCAGGATCGTGAGCCAGCCGTAGTCCTTCACCAGTTCCAGGCCGGGCGACAGCTTCTCCAGCATCGTCTCGATCTGCGGGCCGGCGAACAGGCGCGCGTCCAGCGTCTTCGACTGGCCCGGGGCGATCTCGCCCACCGAGGTGATCATGCCCACCGAATAGAGGTTGGTGTCCACCTTGCGCACGAACAGGTCGCGCTGGATGCCGTCGGCCAGCAGCCAGGCGGTGGCGAAATAGTGCTGCACCATGGCCACGTAGCCGTTGGTGGACGACTTGTCGATCTCGGCCTTGCCGCTCTCGATGTCCTTGAACTCGACCTTGTGGTACTTCTTGGCCTCGGTATAGACGGCCGGGCCGGTGAAGGTGGAGTAGAACGACGACTCTCCCGGCGGCTTGTTGCCGTCGCGCACCAGCTGCATGTACAGCTGCGGAGACACCGGCGTCGTGCCCGTGTTCACCACCTCGTGCTTCACGGCGATGTCATACGCACCGCGCTTGAGCGTCCAGGTCTTGACCAGCTTCACGCCGCCCAGGTCCGGCGACTCGAAGCGGATGCTGATGTCGTTCTGCCCGTCCTGCAGGGTGCGGTTGCCCGGCACCACGGCCATGGGCGTCTTGTGCGTGGGATAGCCGGCCCCCCCGATCAGGCCGGTCTGCGCCACGTAGACGCGCTGGGCGCTGTCGTCCAGCAGCGTGAACGGGCGGGACTTGTCCGCCATGTCGGGATAGCCCAGCAGTTCGCCGTGCGTGAGGGTGCCGCCTTCGCTGTCGAAGGTCAGGCGCAGCACGTCCGTGGTGACGGTGACGCGCTCGCGCGGCGCGGCAGGAGCCGCGGCCGCGGTGCCGCCCGGCGGCACCTGCTGCGCGCCCGCAGCGGGCGCGGCGCTCGGCGTGGGCACGCTGCCCGGGGCGCTGGCACCGCCGCCGGCCGGCGCGGACGCCACCTGGGCCGGCACCGGCTCCGGGAAGAACGTGGCCTTGTGGCCGTTGTGTACTTGCCACTTGTCCCACAGCAGAACCATGGAAAAGCCAAATATCACCCACAGGATGGTACGGCGAATGTCGTTCATGAAGACTTCTTTGGAGAGGAAGGGGTGGGGGTCGCGGCCGCGGCGGCCGTTGCCGGCCGCCCGGCCAGCCGGGAAAACAGGCGTGTCGCGCGCGGCGCTTCGGCTGGCACCGGATCATGGCCGCCATCGCACCACGGATGGCAGCGCGCGAGGCGCCGCAGGGTGAGGTAGGAGCCTGCGCCCGCGCCGTGCCGCTCCAGCGCCTGCAGCGCATAGGCGGAGCAGGTGGGCTCGAACCGGCACGCCGACCCGAGCCACGGGCTCAGGAAGAAGCGGTAGCCGCGCACCAGCGCCATGAGCAGCGAGCGCATCATGGCCGCGCAGCCTCTGGCACGGGCACGGCAGCCGGTGCCGGTGGCCGTGCCGACGGAGCGGGCTTGCCGCCGCGCTGCGGGCGGACGGCCTGCCCGAAGAGCTGCAGCAGCTCCTCGCGCACGGCACGCCGCAGCGCGTCGGAGGTCGCGCTCGGAAACTGCTTGCGGTCGAACCCGGCGCGCAGGCGCACCACGTGCGCGGCATGGCCCAGCTGCGGCGCGAAGTCCGGCGCCACGGCGTAGATCTGCCGCTTGATGGTGTTGCGTGTCACCGCGCGCCGCGCCCAGCGCTTGGGCACCATAGCGCCCAGCCACGGTCCTGCGGAGTCGTCCACGGCAAACAGGGCCTGCGGAGCCTGCCGTTGCGGCGGGGCTCCGGGCCCTGGATGGGAATCGGAAAGGGTGGCAGGGCCCGCGTCGAGACGCAGGCGGTGCAGGGCGAAGTGCGCCGTCCGGGAAATGGTTCCCCCGGCCATGGCGGCCTGGAACTGCGGACGGGTCTTGAGCCGGTGCATGGAACCATCCTCGCCCGCATCACGGGCGGGACGCCGTGGCGGCCTCATACGGATCGGCAATCAGGGAAGCGAACGGAGCAACGCGGCCTCCCTGAGCGCGAAGCCGTATCAGACGGCCAGGCGCTTGCGGCCCTTGGCGCGGCGTGCGTTGATGACGGCACGGCCGCCGCGCGTCTTCATGCGCACGAGGAAACCGTGGGTGCGCGCGCGGCGCGTCTTGGAAGGCTGGTAGGTACGTTTCATGATCGATTCCTCGAAGGTTCTTGGGTTTGCAGGCCCGGCTTCGATCGGCCGGACCCGTTGCGCGGACCACCCATCAAAAGTGCCGCGCGAGCCGCACGCGCCGCCCGCCTCGAAACCGCTGCATCGCAAAGCAAAGCAGCAAGGCAGGAAGCCGCCCGGGCTTCATCGCCCTGAACGCATTCAGGGAAACCGGCGA